>CAWKPI010000010.1:0-7335 GCA_963851455.1 uncultured Nitrospiraceae bacterium | reverse complement strand
GCCGTTGTTGTGAGTTCCCTTCACATCCCACCTCTGCCCGCTACTTCTGCTGGATCTCGCCCTCGAGACCCCGGGCACAGCGAAAGCCTGTGCCATGAGTTTGCAGCGCAAATCCGCCGCGACCTCTGGCCGATGTCGTGATATCGGCCACCGGGCTATGCCAAGAGCCGCCGCGAATCGATCGGACCACGCCTTTTTTGTCAGGACCCTGGGGATTCCGATCCGGCGCATGCTTGTAGTACTCCGCGTCATACCAGTCTGAACCCACTCCCGGGCATTGCCGGCCATATCCTTCACCCCGTAGGGCGAGTCGCCATCGGGCAAGGACCCGACCGGGTGCAATGTCTTCTCCTCCTCCCACTCACGGTCAAAGTTCGCCCGCTTCGACGTCGCTGGTTCATTGCCCCAGGGAAAGAGACGGCCATCGGTGCCACGAGCGGCCTTTTCCCATTCCGCTTCCGTCGGCAGCCGCTTCTTGGCCCAACTGCAATAGGCCTTGGCGTCGTACCAGGTCGTCTGCACGACGGGAAGTTGCTCGATTCCCTTCACGGACAGGAGCGGGCCGGTGCCATAGGGATTCGGAGGGTTTCGATGGCCCGTGGTCGCGACAAACGCCATATACCGTTCATTCGTCACTTCGACCTGATCGATCGCAAACGCATCGAGGTAGACGGATCGCTGCGGCCACTCATCGGCCCGGCCTTTTCCTTCCGGATTGCCCATCAAGAATTCTCCTGCCGGAATCGTCACCATAGGGACCGGGTCAAGCTCTTTCGAAACCGGCGACGCCGCCACGACCGGGCGATGCGCAACGGCACAGGCTAGTGCCACGATCGCCGCAATGATGTCTCCAGCGAGTTGTTCTTCTCCTCAGACCTGGTGTCATTTCTTCTGCTCCTTGCTCCCCTCGATGGCCTGGGTCGTATGGATTTTGACTTGGCCAACAAGACGCTGCACCTGACGCTTGTCTCCCCGCTCGGCCGCCTCTTGCGCCTGAGTGATGAGGGTTCTGGCTTCGTGCAAGTGCTGCTCGATTTCAGCCTGCAGGGCAGGGGAGGCCACCGTTCCCCCTAACGCTGCGCGATGATAGACCTCCCACGCATGATCCACGTCATGTTCGGCCTCATGGACCGCCTTGGCGCTTGTCCGGATGCGGATGGCGGGCCGGATCGATGGGTCCAGCCTGGAGGGGTGTAGGCCCCAAGTAGCGCGCTGAATGAAATCCCGAGAACAAGAATCTGTGTACCGTGTATCATCGGTAGCGCCTCCGTCACGATCACACCGTTACTTAAGAACGGTGCAACATTCCCTCACGGCTTCTTCATCGATTGCTCAATCAACGGTCGAAGCTCCAAGAGTTCCACGTTCTTGGGGTCAATGGCCAGGCCGCGAGTCACCGCCTGCTGAGCGTCCGCAAATCGTTCTCTGCCCATCTCCACTAAGGCAGAGATGTAGCTGTCCCTGATCTGCTGTTCGATTTCGCGGCGGGGCGGTCTTGGCACAACGGAAGCCCAGGCCCACGCCATAACTGTTGTTAAGCGGGTGATTCCAGAACCGGTGGGTCGCCCTGACCGTGCCTTCCGGCGCGATCCACGATCCGCCACGAATGACCCGCTTTTCCCCGACCGTCAGCCGGTCCACATAGGTACCGGTTCCGCCTATCCATATGGGTTTTGCCGGACCGGTCGGATTCACCATCGTTTCAAGCCGTCCATAGTAGCGGGGGTCATACCAATCAGAGACCCACTCGAAGACATTTCCCGCCATGTTGTACAGGCCATAGTAACTCGCGCCCTCTGGATAGGAATCCACCGGCATGGTCGCGTCGTGATTCTTGCCATAGTTGACTTTCGCCGGATCGAAGTCATTGCCCCAGGGGTAGAGGTTGGCCTTGGGACCACGAGCCGCCTTTTCCCATTCCGCTTCGGTTGGAAGGCGCTTCCCGCGATATTCGCAGAAGGTTTTGGCGTCTTCCCAGTTCACTCCGACCACCGGCTGTTCCGGCTTGTTCAAGCGGGGATCATCCCAATAGGCTGGGGCCGCATGACCTGTTGCCCTGATGAAGTCGCCATAATCTTTGTTCGAGACTTCGTACTTATCCATGAGGTACGAATCCAGGAACACCATATGGGCCGGACCTTCGTCGTTCAACGCTTCGGCCGACCAAGGCGTCTTCATCCGTCGCTCGTAGGCCGTTGGTTTTTTGTCTGAGTCCGTAGGCGCTTCCTTGTCAATCCCCATCACCGACGGCCCATGCCCGATGTACACCATCTCCTTGGGAATCAATGATTTTTCCTCATGGCTTGCTCCGGTTAGTATCGTCACGCACATCATCAGGAACGACAGCATTCTGGATTTTGACACATTCATCACACTCCTCCCGTTCCAAAGTCTGACCCGGACGGGGGACGTTTCACCGCCCCCCCACCAGTCTGTCGGCTATTTCTTCTTCATGCTCTTCTTAATCAGATCGCGGGTCGCCAGGTATTCCTTGTTGCCCGGCTCCGCAGCCAACGCCTTCTCGATGGAGGCCATCGCATCGGCGTTCTTCTCCGCTCCCATCGCGACTAATGCCTGAATGAAGGCATCGCGGCCTGCTTGCATGGCTTCGTCAGAAATCGTCTGTGCCGACTTCGCGCAACGGAATCCGAGCCCAACCCCATAGGAGTTATTGTCAGGCTGATTCCAGAACCGGTGGCTCGTATGCAGCGAAGTTTCCGGCGCGAGCCAGGATCCGCCGCGCAGTACCTTGACCGGGCCCTGATTGGCAAAGTTGTAGCCCTTCTCCGCGCCGCGTGGATTCAGGGCAGGGCTCTCCTTATAGTACTTCGGGTCATACCAATCCTCGACCCATTCAAAAACATTCCCTGCCATGTTGTAGACCCCGAACCCGCTCACTCCTTCGGGGTAGGAATCCACCGGCATGGTACGGCCAACATTCTGCCCATAGTTGGCTTTCTTCGGATCGAGTTTGTGACCCCATGGATAATGATTGTCGCCTTCCGGACCCTTGGCCGCTCGCTCCCATTCCGCTTCCGTCGGAAGCCGCTTGCCTTCCCACTTGCAGAACGCGTTCGCGTCCGTCCAGCTCACGCCGACGACCGGCTGATTAGCCTTGCTGAGCCGAGGATCGTCCCAATAGGCTGGAGCCGGATGACCGGTGGCTTTCATAAATTCCTTGTACCGTGCATTCGATGCTTCGTACTTGTCGATCAGATATGCATCGAGGACGACCTGGTGCTTGGCTTCATCTGAATGCTCGTTGCTTCCCATGGTGAACTCTCCCTTGGGGATCAGCACCATGTCCTTGTCGCTGCTCGGCGGTCCGCCGCTGTTGCGATGGAGATGGCCCCTACCATCAACGCCACTCCAAATCCGACCTGAAGAACCGTTTGACTCCGCATGGAAACCTCCTTGGTTTGGAAAACCTGGATCATCTTGGTTGATTGAGATCACTCCTAAAGACCTTCTGTCACATAGTCAGTTCACTTGATTATGTGGCACCTGGCGACGATATTCCTGGGCCGTGGCCTCGGCTCTGTCGGCCGCCTTCCACATGGCCTGAGCCTTCTCCAAGGTACGGGTGGCCTCTTCCTTCTCAGCCGTCCGGTGCATGGCTAACCAGCCTTCGAATTCCAGCCTTCTGGCCTCATCACGCAACACGGCCGCCTGCTGCCGGTGATCGAACGCGCGATTCACCGCCTCTCGTGCACTCACGGGTTTCACGGCCTCCTCGGAAGCCATGTTCATACGGGACCCATCGGCTGCACATCCCGTCATCATCGCCGCGACAACTATGATGAGCCCATATGTCAATCCTCTCGTTCTCATGACGTCTACTCCTTCCCCACCTAGAGATTTTGTTTACTCTTGCCCAACTGTCATTGATTCTTGCCGGAGCCGCCGATTGCGCTGGATCACGGGATCGACAACCTCACCACATTGCACACAACGCTTCGCGGCGAACTCCAGCTCGCCGATGCTGTGTAAGAGATCCATGCAGAAGTCACCCACCATGAGTCCTCCGCATCTCGCGCATGACGATTCATGAAGCACTGCTGAAGAGATTGCGCGGTTCACAGCTCACCCCCTCTCATTCTTTTCTCCGACGCTATTGCCATGTTCACCTCCATAGTGTTCAATGTTTGTATCAACTATGTCTAATGTATAACTTGCTATGTCCAATGTTGTCAACAGTTATTAATCAATATATTTGACAAACATTGGACACATATATAATGATGATAGCACATATGAATAGTCATAGAATTCATAGAGTTGCGAAGCTAACTGGCCTGTCGAAGGACGTTATTAGGGTGTGGGAGAGGCGATATGGGCTTGTCAAACCTTTACGAAGCGCGAATCGCTATCGCGAATATACGGCTGAAGATGTGGCGTTACTTCGATTTCTGAAAGAGCAGATGGATCGAGGCCAGACGATCGGAGCGCTCGCAGTAGAGGGTCACGACTCGTTGCTTCAACGCATGCGGGCGACCTCACCTCCGACGCCGCAAGCACTCAAACCCCACGATCATTTCCTCGTCGAACTCATCGCACTCCTCGACCCACTAGAGAAGACGCAATTCGAGCAGAAGTTCAACGGAGCGGTTGCGGTGATTCCCTTTGACGAAGCGCTGCAGCGGATTCTGCTACCGCTGCAGCGCCGGATCGGGGAGCTCTGGCATGAAGGCCGATTGAACGTCGCCGTCGAACACTATGTGACAAAACTGATCCAGCAGAAATTGTTCTCCGTCATGAACCAACTGCCGATCAATGAATTCGGTCCGCGCGTCGTGATCGCCTGTCCGGAAGGTGAATCACATGAGATCGGCGCGCAAGCCGTGGCCTATCTTGCTGCGACGCGAGGCTGCCACGTGTATTATCTCGGCCCCAACCTTCCCGACTCGGACCTCCGGGCTTTCTGCGAGAGAATCAAGCCTGATCTCGTGTTGCTCTCATTGACTGAGATAAAATCGGACGCGGCAGCACGTCACCTGATGCATGAACTCGAATCCCTCTCGACACAATGGCCCGTCGGCATCGGCGGCCAGGGCGCGCTGAGAATTCAACATTTACTCAAGAGCAGGAAGATCGAACTCCTCGACGACCTCACAGCCCTTCACAATCGCTTGACGATTCTGCTTTCCAACAGGATGCTGTCTTGGCAAAGATAAAGCATAGAGCGCCATAAGATGCAATTCAGTCTCGGAGAAATGGATTCCAGCTTTAGATACCGCAGGAGAGATTCGCAGTTGGAGACGTAGTCCTTCACTTCTCGTTTCAAGATGTCTCGCGGAATCGCTCGACTAGGGGTGTTGCTAGTCTTAGACAGATACACATCCCAAAGAGCCCAAGACCGAACGAGGGAGATGAGACAGGGCTTACCCACTCGGACGATAATCTCTCTCCCAGATACGGGCTATAACACTCAGCCCACTATCACAATCCCAGCCGCGGCAAGATGACCTGGAGAAATAGTCTCGCCAGTTCCCGGTGGCCCGCGTCGTTGGGGTGGAAGCCGTCAATATCAAATATAAGGTCCTCACGCACTGGTTGGGCAAACAGGTTCACGAGCGACGCATCGACTGACGCCGCCTCCTGTTCTATGGCCCGATTGTACGCTTTGACGCGGTCCAATGTGACAGAAGGATTGGGAGTCGTTCGAAAGCGAGGAAGCTGCGTAAGATCTGGAAGA
The DNA here is from genome assembly GCA_963851455.1 of uncultured Nitrospiraceae bacterium. Classification (GTDB taxonomy): domain Bacteria; phylum Nitrospirota; class Nitrospiria; order Nitrospirales; family Nitrospiraceae; genus Nitrospira_C. The sequence continues at coordinate 1,640 of CAWKPI010000010.1, read as the reverse complement.
TTGGCGACCACGATGGTTTTGGAAATGGAGTCCCGGACGGTATGGAGCAGAAAACGGAGATCCTCCTGGAAGGCTCGTGGATCGTCGCCATGGACTAAGTCGTTGGCACCAGTCCAAAGTGTCACCAAATTGGCCTTGGTTCCGAGTTGCTTCGCGACGCGTACCTGTTCCTTTATCAAATCAATCCGTGCCCCTGGCACGCCGAGGTTGATCAAAAATACCCCAGGAATCCGACGGCTTAATTCGCGATTGATCAGATAGACATACCCGTCGGTCAGCGGTAAGGCGCCGACCCCGGTTGCATCACTTGCCCCTAGCGCCATGTAAACAAACTCGATCTTTCTGTCTTTTGGCCCGCTGCTACAGCTCAGGATGGCAAAGGTACAAAGCGCGACCATGACCATACGACACAGTTGGATGGTTCTCATGGCTGGTCTCCTTTTTTATCTCTGGTCATATAAGACTAACGGAAAACGTGATTGTTAGTTCTTGAAGACGTACAACTCGCGTGCCCGCAAACCTGAAGCGATCTCCCACGGCAAAGTATACTGCGTGCAATTTATGTGCTGGCATGCGGATGTTATTCGGCGGAAGGCGGAGGAGCCAGCCACGCTTGAGTGCCCTTCTCTCCTCCAGAATAACCTCTTCATTGCTGCAGAATCTATTTAGGGCTAGGGCCTAGCCCAGTTCCGGCAAACTGCTTTTACCGCTATTGGTTACTACTGTATCCATCCGCGCGTATCCAAAGAGGAAAATGGAGGAATTTATGGTATTTCAAAGGGCACTTGCCGTGCTGACATTGCCGCTCATCGTATTTATATCCATTGCTGATGCCGCTTCTGAGGGAGCCGGGACTGATCCACAGCTTCTTTCCGGGGACCGGGTTCTCCTCGGTACGGTAGAGGAAGTCAGAAGCGATCAGGCCCGAATCAATACCGGCGAAGGGCAGCCTCGTTTCGTTCCGATGAATGTGCGAAGAGATAAGGGATTGCTGGACTTGAAAAAAGGGGATCAGGTTGAGATCACCGTCAATGACCAGAATCTGCTCGTCGATGTCCATAAGGCCGGAGAGTCAAGCCATCATCGTGTCATTCAAGGTCAACTCGCTGAACCCTTGGACACCGGGCACGATAAGGCGGTGATTCGTACCAAGGACGGGAAGCAAGAGTCTCACCTTGTGCGGCCGGTGGCACGAAGTAAGGTGGCCTCGATTCCCGTCGGGGCAGATGTCACCTTTCTCATTGATGAGTTGGATAAGATCGTTGATGTGACCATGGGGACTACCGATTCCGTTCATCGGTCAGCGGAACTCGGGCAACACAAATCCCCCCTCAAGGGCAACATGAGCCAGATAGCGGGTGTAATCGTCACGCCTCTAAAGAACAATACCATTGTCATTCGCACCGAGGACGGCAAGGACCACGCATATGAGGCGCGCCCGCTCATTCAGGAGAGACTCGCGCAGTTATCACGAGGCCAATCAGCCACGTTGCTCGGATGCCGAGCAACAAGTAACGGACGTGTCCTTTAACCAGGCGGAAGAAAGCAAACCGAGGCAGAGATAGTAGAGTCTAAAGCCGCGCTCGGTCCTTTACGTGAAGAGGGTTGGTGCCGAAGCCGGGATTGTAAAAGTGGGAATC
>CAWKPI010000009.1:0-38842 GCA_963851455.1 uncultured Nitrospiraceae bacterium | reverse complement strand
TCCTATCCTCTCTTTGCCGAGTCGGATCCGGCCCGCCTACCGTGGGGCGAATGGAAAGTCGATCTGGTCTTTGAGTGTACGGGGCGCTTCAACCGCCGTCACGAGTTGTCCAAGCACTTGGACGCCGGCGCGAAACGTGTGATTTTGTCGGCACCTTCCAAGGACCACGACATTCCGACCGTTGTGTTCGGCGTTAACGTCTACGATGAAAAAGACGGACCGATCTTATCCTGCGCGAGTTGTACGACGAATTGCGTTGCGCCGGTCGTAGAAATCGTCAGCCGGCATCTCGGCCTGCGTAAAGCGGTGATGAACACGGTCCACGCGTACACGGCGAGTCAGGCGATCGTCGACGGACTCAACAAGAAACTTCGCCGCGGACGGACCGGAGCGGCCAACCTGGTGCCTTCCGCCACAGGGGCCGCCACCGCCACGACACAAGCATTTCCGATGCTCCGCGGACGATTTCAAGGCACGGCCGTTCGGGCGCCAGTGCCCCTTTGTTCCATTTCCGATATTGTGATGGTGACGCAGCGGTCCACGTCGGTCGACGAAGTCAACAACCTATTTTTGGAAGAAGCGAGGGGCGACCGCTATGCCGGAGTGGTTGGCGTAACGGAGGATCCCGTGGTTTCTTCGGATATCGTTCAAGATTCCCGGGCCTCGATCATCGACCGCGAGATGACGCAGGTCGTTGACGGCGATCTGGTGAAGGTGATGAGCTGGTATGACAACGAATGGGGCTACGCCAGTCAGATGGTCCGGCAGGCCGTCAGCATGGCGCAGATCGTTCCCTTCGAGTCAGCGCTTCCCGTTCAGAATGTGCAAGGGTAAGGATGCAGATGCGATGATCGAGGGATTCAAGGCTGAGGACCGAGACATCTTTCGCATGCTCAGCCCTCAGCTCTCTCACACGCTTCACGAATTACACTTCACCTGCCACATCAACTAGGCCACATCGGTCTGCGGCGCGAGGACTCGCGGGTGACTCGTTGATCGAGCATGAGTCAGAAGCCTCGGTCGGAGCGGAGCACCCGCCATTCTCTCGTATAACGTCACATAGTCTCTCACCATGCGTTCGACCGTGAACCGGCGTTCGAAGACCTCACGACAGCGATTCCGATCGAGTAGAGAAAGTCCTGAAACCGCTTGGACCATTTCGTCGAGATTGTCACACACATAACCGGTCACTCCATGCTCGATGACTTCGGGAATCGATCCTCGCCGATAGGCCAACACCGGCGTACCGCAGGCCATCGCTTCGATCAGCACGAGGCCGAAGGGCTCGGGCCAATCGTACGGACAGACAAGGGCGGCCGCATCGCCGAGAAAATCGTTTTTCTCAGCGTCCGTGATTTCTCCGACATATTCGATCAACGGATGTTCCAAGAGCCGCTCGATCTTGCGACTGAAATAGTCGCGATCCGCCGGATCGACTTTGGCCGCGATTCTCAACGGCATTCCGACACGTTTCGCGATCTCAATGGCATGGTCCGGGCACTTTTCCGGAGCAATACGGCCGAGAAATGCGAGATAGGAGCCTGTGCCGGAATGAGAAGAGTACAGGTCTTGTGGAATACCGTGATAGACGGTGCCTAGCCAGTTGGCACCTGGCAGCGGAGTGCGCTGGGCATCCGAGATAGAGACAACGGGCATCTCGGCATATTCTTCGAATATCGGCCCCAGTTCGGGCAAATCCAACCGCCCATGCAGCGTCGTCACGACCGGAGCATGGGCTCGTCGACTCAGAGGGAAGCTGAGGAAATCTAAATGCGAATGAATGACGTCGAAGCTTCCGGATGCGGCACCAAGTGCATGTTCCAGCATGAGGATCAGCGGCGCATCTCTGTTGATCAGTCCAGTGTCATGGAGACGAAGGGCCCTCGAACAGCAGGATTCGAGCTGAGCCGCGGTCTTGGAGTCTCCACTTGCGAACAACGTGACCTCGTGACCTTGACGAACCAGTTCCTCCGTAAGGTAGGACACGATCCGTTCGGTTCCTCCATAGAGTTGTGGAGGGACACTTTCCCACAGCGGAGACAACTGAGCGATCTTCATGGCTGATCCTTTCTGCAAATTTAAGGAAAACGGGGCGATGCTTTACTATGGCGAAGAGTGGAGCTGACTCGAACTGGGGGAAGTGCTAGCTAAGACCCCTAGTACGACCCTTGCCCTCTCTCTCCTGGTCCCTTGCCATGTGCTCCATAACTTTCCCATAGGCCATCCATGATTCTCCTCCCCAGTTTCAGTGACATCACGGATAGTCCTTGCCATCTGTATTCGCTAGTGTGAGCCAAGTCAGGGATGAAAAGTCTGTCGGCTAGTAAACTGCCGAGCAGGCCGCACAGCCGGACTTGGATCTCGATACGGAGATCTCTGGTGTGCGAGGAGTCAGGATGTCGTTCTGGATGGGAACTCATGGCCAGACCGAAGGGGGCGAAGCCTTGTCACTTCTCGAACAACAGGACAGCACACAGATTTCGGAGACCGGACTTCAACCGCAGGTTTCGGACGCCGGGCGCCTACAATGGTACGCCTTGTGGACACACAGCCACTGCGAACAACTGGTGAGGAGCCAGTTAGATGCGAGGGGATTCGAATTGTTCTTTCCGACCGTCGGCGTCTGGTCACGACGGGCCGGTGTCAAACATCGGATTCGCCAGCCGCTGTTTCCCGGTTACCTCTTCCTGCGCGATCAGTTGTCCGGACCCCGCTATGTTGAGATTCTCAAGGCCCGAGGATTAGTCGGCGTGTTGGGCGGGCGGAACGGAGGGCCGGACCATATCCAGGATTCCGAGATCGAGGCCATTCGTGCGCTGGTGCTCTCTGATTTGCCTGTGTCTCCTTATCCCTATTTGCGAACCGGACAACGGGTACGGATCACCGATGGCCCGCTTACGAATGTCGAAGGCATCCTGGTGGATCGGCGTGCTGACAAAGGCCTGCTGGTTTTGTCAGTGCATCTGTTTCGGCGTAGCGTGGCAGTCGAGGTGGACTGTGCATTGGCAGTCGCTGCATGACGGGTCCAATGCTCTAGAAAAGAATGCGGACCCTACTGACATGTGTGGTGCTCGGCCTGCTGTTTTCGATGCTGTTCAATCCTCCAAGCGTAATGGCCCAGCTAATGCAAGGCATCCCACCTTCGCCTATTGAACGGCTGAGCGGTTCCGCTGAGCGGATCCCGGAGGCCATTTACATCATGCCTTGGATCGCCGCCGGAGTGGTTTATGACGACAATGTGTTTTTCCTGCCACGGAACTTGAAGCAAGATGATGTGTTTCTGCGGGTGACTCCCGGTCTGCAGGCCAGCTATCAATCGACTCCTCTAACCGTAATTGCCAATTACCGGTTCGACGCGGAAGAGTACAGCAAGCATGACAGTCTCTCGTCATTCTTCCAACGCCAATTCGCGACACTGGAATTTCGGGGCCGCCCCTCCAACAACTGGACCCTGAACAATACGTTTGGATTTGCTCAAACTCATACACCGTATGAGCTGAATTTCTGACGTTGGCACAAACGGCCCGTTTCAAGACCGAACGGTACTTTGTCAATCCCAGCACAGAATACCGTCTCGATCCACTGACCAAATTGCGCGGCGAGTACGGCTATTCCAAAGACATCTTCAACGGGGGACCGGAAATTAACTCGAATATTTTCACCCTCGGTGTGGACCGGCGGGTCGGGTCGCACGATTCGATCGGTCCGATGTATGTCGGACGGTATTTCACCTTCGGAGGCGATTTCACCGGTTTCACGCCGGGCTTTCTGGGAGGGAACCCCGACAGCGTGACCTCACATGCATTGCTCTTGAGCTGGGGCCACGATTTTACGACCGACACACGACTCGACGTGCGAGCCGGGCCACGTATCACGGACGGCAGTTTAGATGATCGACCGGAGGCCTATGTCGGCCTACGGCGTCGCATTCAAGGAGGGGAATTGAGTCTGGCCTATGTCAGCGCGCTCACGACGGTCATCGGCACGTTCGGTGTCGCGCGTACGGATAGTGTCGTCTTGCGGGCCGTCTATGAACCATTCAGGCACTGGACCTTTACCCTTCAGCCAACTGCAGCTTGGCTCAAGAGCTCGGATTTTTCCACGACCGTTTATACGACCTATGTCGAAGCAGCCTATCAATTTAACAAGTACGTGACGGCAAAAGGATCGGCGTATTTCAGTTACCAGGAGAGCAATTTTGTTCCGTCGCTCGGCACGACTTCCGAGACGTTTATCATTCCGCGCAACGTCTATTGGCTGCGACTCGAATTCACGTATCCCTCGCGATGGGAGTAATTGTCCATACAGAACCGGAGGACACGATGACCACACGACTGCTCATAGGATTTTGGGGATTTTCGCTCGCGATGCTCTGTGCGGTGCCTAGTTATGCCGTAGACCAGCCCGCGGCCTCGAAGGATCCAAGCGCGCCCACCACGTCGGATCAGGATCATGCCTTGGCGCAGGCACAGGAAGTCGGGGAATACCGGATCGGACCGGAAGACGTGCTGGACATTTCAGTCTGGAACAACAGTGCCATCAGCCGGACCGTGCCCGTCCGGCCAGACGGCAAGATCTCTCTGCCGCTGGTCAACGACGTGCAAGCGGCGGGACTCACCCCCAACCAGTTGCGAAGCATACTGCTGAAAAAGCTGGCCGAGTATGTCCCTTCACCGGAAGTGTCCGTCATGGTGAAGGAGGTGCACAGTTTTAAAGTTTCGGTGATCGGAGAAGTTAAAAAAACCGGTCGGCACGAATTGAAGGGCCGCGCGACGGTCCTGGATATCCTGGCGATGGCCGAAGGATTCGGGGAATTCGCCGGACGTGGGCGAATCGTCGTCCTGCGCCCGGAAGGAAAGACGATGCGGCAGATTCCGTTCAACTACAACAAAGTCATGTCCAACAACGGGGCATTGGAAAATTTCTTCCTGCAACCGGGCGACATCATTGTCGTTCCGTAAACGGTCGGAGTGACTATGCATGATCATGACAGACAATCGATTTCCGCCATCGCGGCCGAAGTGTGGGGGCGAAGAAAATGGCTGGCACTCTTCCTGTTCGCGGCTCCGGCAGCCGCCTTGTTGAGTCTCGCCTTGAACCTGCCGAATCTGTACAGTTCCACGGCCACTGTGCTCGTCGAACAGCAACAGATTGCAGAGGGGTTCGTGAAATCTTCCGTGACAGGCGAAGCCGACACGCGCCTCAATCTGATCCGCGAGAAGTTGCTGAACCGCGCCGGCCTGCTCGAACTGATCACCCGCTTCAATTTGTATCCCGAGCTCAGAAAACGGGCTCATGAAGAAGCCGTGGTCGAACGGATGCGGAAGGACATTGTGTTGGAGTTAAAAGAGTTGCAGCGACAGGTCTATGGCCGAGACGGAACGTTCGGATTTAAGGTGAGCTATCGAGGTCGCGATCCCGAGACGGTCGCCAATGTGGCCAACACGCTGGCCACACAGTATGTCGATGAAAATCTCAAAATGCGGACCAATCAGGCCACGGAAACCACGACGTTGTTGAAGAAGCAGCTCGACGACATCAAGCAGCGTCATGAAGAGGAGGAGCGCCGGATCGCCAGTTTTAAGCTGCGTCATATGGGAGAATTGCCCGAGCAGGTGGAGGTGAATCTGTCGACACTTGGCCGACTCAACCAGGAGCTGGCCTCGAACAGTGAACATCAGATGCGGGTGCTGGAGAGGAGGGAGCGGCTGGGTAAACAGCTGTTCGATCTGAACTCGGGCGCTCCGATGTCCGTTGTCAATCCCGATTCGCTGCCACATCATTTGGAGAAGCTGCGTACCGAACTGACCGAACTGCGTACAAGAGCCAGTGCCAAACATCCGGACGTCCTTCGGGTCCAAGGTGAAATTGCGGCGATTGAAAGGGCACTCGCCGACACGGCGAAAGAAGCCAAATTGGACCCAGCGCAATCCGCGGCGCTTCTCACCAGCCCGGATGAAATCAAACACGCGTTGCGCGAGCTGGATCATGAGTTGAAAAACCTGAAAGCCGACGAGCAGCGGCTGCGATCGGAAGTGTCGTCGTATCAACGGAGGGTTGAACGGTCACCGCACCACGCGCAGGAGTTCCAGCAATTGGAGCGCGACTACAAAATGACGAAAGATTTATACTTTTCTGTGCTGCAACGCTACGAAGATGCCCAATTGGCGGAAACGATGGAACAGGCGAAACACGCCGGTCAGATGCGCATCGTCGATCCGGCCATGCCCTCGAAATCGCCGACAGCCCCCAGCCGGATGAAACTGATTCTCGGCGCACTGGCGCTGTCATTCGGTCTGTCCTTCGGCGGCATTATGCTCGCTGAACAACGCGACCAGTCTTTCCACGACGTGGAGAGTCTGAGGGCCTTTACCAAAGTTCCGGTTCTTGTGCGCATTCCAGAAATCGTGACAAAAGCCGATCGGCTGCGAAATTACCAACGAGTCATGTTTAGGACGGCAGCCTCCGTCATCAGTATCGTGCTGATCGTCGGGGTCTTTTCTTATATGGCCTGGGATAACGAACAGCTGGTGTGGACGCTCAGCGAAAGCCGGCCGCAGCAACCAACCCGATGAGGAGCCGCGCTCCTTTTTAGAAGGATTGACGACATGAAAGAACATACTCAACCCGTCCTACGGACATCACCCTTGGAAGCTCGCCCGGTGCCGAACTACGGTAGAAGCGAGAATCGGCCCGAGCCCGTGCTGGAAAAAAGCGCGGCGCGGATGAAACCGGATGACCGGCTCGTCAGTCTCGTGTCGCCTGCCACGGTCGAAGCTGAGCAATATCGAACGCTCGGCCTCATGCTGGAACAGCGCCGCCACTCGGGTCTCCTCCAGGTCGTGGCTGTCTCCAGCCCGACCATGGGCGATGGAAAAACGGTGACGGCGATCAATTTGGCGGCGGCACTGGCGCAATCACCTCAATCACGTGTCCTTCTGATCGATGCCGACTTTCGCAAGCCCTCGGTGGCCGCGCAATTGGGGTTGCGCGATAACAATGCACTCGGCTTTCGTGATGCGGTCCTGAATCCCACCATGGCGCTCAAAGATATCGTGCGTCGGCTGCCGGCGTGGAACTTGTCCGTGGTCACGGTCGGCCGATCCCAAATCATGCCGCACGAAATCATCAAATCGACACGTTTTGCCGAGCTGCTCGACGAAGCCCGTCGTGACTATGAATGGATCATTCTCGATACCGCCCCTTTGGTCCTGGCCCCGGACTGTTTGATGATGGGCCGAAGCGTGGACGGGTTCGTTATGATTGTCTGTGCGCACAAGACGTCCCGAAAAGAAATCGGTGAAGCGCTCAATATCCTCGGTCCTTCGAAGCTGCTCGGCCTGGTCTTCAACCATGACGACGGCCTTCTGGAATCGTACGGGTACAGGACCTATCTCTCGTGTTCTCAATCCGCTCAACAGGAGTAGGGGTGAAGGCTCGTGCCTGAGTAGGGCATACGCTGTCGCCCAATCCAATCACCCTGTACGTCTCAATCATCATGCCAATACGACCTTTTGTAGAAAATATCCTCGTGCTCGGTCAGAGCACGCTCGCGACCGCGGTCACCGAAGAAATAAAGAAGCGGCGTCGATACCGCATTCTCGATCTTAAGGAACCGGCAGAAGGAGGCCGCGTATATAAAGACGGCGTACCATTTCTCGGATCGATGGAGCACGGATTACGGACCATCCCCCAAACTCACCGGATCATTGTGGCTTTTAATGAACGGCGGGGCCGCTTGCCCATCGACGCACTGCTCAACGCCAAGCGGCAAGGCATCGCGATCGAAGACGGGGTTCATCTCTATGAACGATTGACGGGTAAACTCGCTCTTGATCAGCTGCAACCGAGCCATCTTATTTTCTCCCCGACATTATGCCGCGGTTCATTCTATGCCGCGCTTCAACGCATTCTCAGTGTGCTATTGGCGGTGATTGGTCTCATCCTCAGCGCGCCCCTCTTTGCCGGAATTGCGTTTCTCATCAAACGGGGTTCTGAGGGACCGGTATTCTTCGTGCAGGAACGGATCGGCAAAGACGGACGGAAGTTTTCCCTGGTGAAGTTCCGCACGATGCGTCCGGTCGACCGGCGCTCATCAGAATGGGTCAAAGACAATGGCGACCGCATTACGCCGGTCGGACGCTGGCTGCGACGATTCAGGTTGGATGAACTGCCCCAGCTCTTCAACGTACTCCTCGGGCACATGAACCTGATCGGCCCTCGCCCGCACCCGGCATCAAACTATGATCTGTTCATGCGGAATATTCCCTTCTATGCCTTCCGAACCACGGTTCGGCCCGGCATCACCGGCTGGGCGCAAGTGCGGTACGGGTATGCCAACGACCTCAAGGAAGAAATCGAAAAGATGCGGTACGACCTCTACTACATTAAATACCATTCCATCCGGCTAGACATAGAGATCGTGTTTCGCACCATCGCGGTCGTTGTCCTCGGTAAAGAATCTCCGCGTCCAGAAAGTCTGCCGAGATCCGGTCCGCGATTCGATGAACAGACGGACGCGGCGTGACGATATCCTGAACACTGTTTGGCGTGCTGAATAATGGCTCATGAACTTCAATTGGACTGGTGGCGCCCACAAGAGGCACTGGCGCCGCAGGCAGCGAGATCGGAGGAGGTGGCGGGCTCCGAGCAGGCAGCGCTGCCCTTCTGGTCCATCATGGCCTTTACCGGTGTGTTACTGTTTTCACCCCAAAACTATTTTACGGTATTGCAACCTCTTCGGCCTGCTCTGCTGATTACCGTCATCGCGCTCTTCTCGTATGTGGCCGATCGATGGGCCCGGCACTTGCCGGTGATTCAATGGACAAAAGAAATAGGCCTCGTTGCTGGATTGGCTGGATTGGCAGCCATGACCGCGCCGTTTTCGATATGGCCGGGAGGCAGCCTTGTAGCGCTGTCCGACTATTTCAAGACGATCGCGATCTTTCTGTTGTTGATTCATGTCATCACGACCTTGACTCTCTTGCGGCGGGCCGCCTGGGCCTTGACGTTTATGGCGATGGGACTTGGGCTCTTTGCCCTCTACAATTTTGCCACCGGGGCCTTTATTGATCAGGGCGTCAATCAAGATCGGCTCATCGGCAACGAGGGGGCATTGACGAAAAATCCGAACGACATGGCGTTGATGGTCAATTTGCTCCTGCCTTTAACCGTTGGATTGTTTCTCTCTACAAAGCAGTCGTGGCAACGGGGCTTCCTCTTCATGGCGATCTGCATGGAAGCAGGCACCGTCATCTTGACCTATTCGCGCGGCGGCGCGCTCACCCTGGCCGTTATCGTGCTGGTCTACCTATGGAAATTACGCCGGAGGGCCGAACGTTCGTTGCTCTATGGCGTGCTGCTCGCCGGAGTCCTGGCTCTGCCGCTGTTGCCCTCATCGTATTTTGAACGGATGAGCACAATTACGAGTGCGCAGGATAGGACTGGTTCAGCTAAGGAACGATTGTCAGACATGATTATCGCCGTCAAAACGGTTCTCAGCGATCCCATCGTGGGCGCGGGCATGGGCATGAATATGCTGGCGATGAGGGAGGCCCGCGGCGAATGGCGTCAAGTACACAATGTCTATTTGGAACATGCCATCGATTTGGGTCTGCCAGGTCTAGCCATCTTTCTTGCGCTATTCATCTCCTGCATTCGGTCAGTGGCCAGAATTCAGCAGCGGGACGTTTCGCCTGAACTTTCCTCCTTGGCGCAGGGGATTCAGATCAGTTTGATTGCCTATGCGGTCGCTGCCATGTTTCACCCGGTCAGCTACCACTATTATTTCTATTACCTCGCCGGCCTGGCCATTGCCGCCAGAACGATTGCCGACGCCCGGACCGTTTACACTTCGGAGGCGACGGTATGAGGTATTCTTCCCGCACTCAGGTCAATGACCCGATGAACTTGGTCCAGACGGTTGCTGCCAACGCGCCGCCGGCCGCGACCGAACCCATCCGCCTCCTCAAGTTTCTGGCCTATCTCGCCATCGGTGGATCTGAACGACAAGTGCTCAATATCAGGCAGGGACTCGATGCGTCGCGTTTCGAGCTGCACTTGGGCTGTTTTGGGTGTCTGAACGAGCAAATCGCGGTGGACCTCAGTGGGACACCACTCGAAGTGTATAAAATCCGGAATTTCTACGGTCTTCGAGCTATCAAGGAATGCCTGAGGCTGGCGTCATATTTGAGACGGAATCAGATCGACATTGTGCATGCTTACAATTTCTACGCCAATGTGTTTGCCGTGCCGGCAGCCCGCCTGGCACGGGTGCCGGTGGTGCTGGCTTCGATCAGAGATACAGGGGAAAATTTGACGGCCCGGCAGCGGGCGGTCAATAAGACCGTCTGTCGATTGGCCGATCGCATTGTTGTCAACGCGGAGGCTATTAAGGGGAGATTGGTGGAGGAAGGATATCCCCGCGAGCGGATAACCGTTATTCCCAACGGCATTCTCTGCCCGGCCCTTGGAAGCGATGAGGATGGTCTATTCCGACAGGAGTTCGGTCTGTCGGCAGATGACGTGCTGATCGGCGTCGTGTCGCGTATCGCGCGGGGCAAAGGGCTCGAATATCTTTTGGAAGCGGCGCCGGACGTCATCGCCAGAATCCCGAAGGCGAAGTTCTTGATCATTGGTGATAATGCGTTCAATCCAGAATATCGGGAGGAGTTGAAGCGGCAAACCCTTACACTCGGCTTGCAAGATCGCGTGATCTTCACCGGCTTTCGCCTGGACGTGCCGACAATTCTTTCGTCCTTGGCCTTGTCCGTTCTTCCCTCCCTCAACGAAGGACTATCCAACTCATTGCTGGAATCCATGGCCGCAGGTGTGCCGGTGGTGGCGACCACTGTCGGTGGGAATCCCGAAGTGGTCCTGGACGGAGAAACCGGATTGTTGGTGCCGCCGCGAAATCCAGCCGCACTCGCTGAGGCCATCTGCCGCGTGCTCCGCACGCCTGGCTTGCGAAATAGGCTCGGACAGGCAGGCCGGCGCCGTGTGCTCAACCATTTTTCCAACGAGCGGATGATTCGGAACGTCGAACGGCTGTACGAGGAGCTGTTGGACGCGAATCGCCGGAGACCGGGAGCCGCCGGTTCCAAGATGTAGCGCAGGGGCAGAAGAGTGCACGTCAACGTCATCAAAGACTACTCTGAATTCGCGGATCTGGGACCGATCTGGAACAGACTGCTGGATCGCTCCGGAATCGACCATCCCTTTCTGACGCACGAATGGATCAGTGTCTGGTGGAATTGCTTCGCCGAAGGCTCGACTCCCTATATCTTGACCGTCGTCTTGGGAGCCGAGATTATCGCCATCGCGCCGTTAATGCTGACCCGCTCTCGATTGTATGGATGCCCGGTGCGCCGGCTTCATGCCATCGTCAATGTCTATACGGAACGCTTCGATTTTTTGCTGGGGGACCGGCCTCAAGAAGCCTGCGAGGTGCTCTGGACGTATTTGAAGACTCATGCGGACGAATGGGATGTCTTGGAGTTACGGCAACTCCCATGCGATTCGAAGGCCTTGGAATATTTGCCGCCGTTTATTGAGGCGGACGGCTACCCATTGGGCCGGTGGCCGGCCAATGAAGCGCCCTATGTCGCGATTCGACAGCCGTGGGACGCCTATTATCAGTCGTTGAAGAAAGCGCACCGCTCGAACCTCAGGAACCACACGAGACAATTGGAGCGGCAAGGACCAGTGGCGTTGGATATTGTCGCGATCGATGACCGGTGGAAGACGGACATGGAAGATGCGCTCAAGTTAGAGGCGGTGACCTGGAAGATCGACGAAGGCACCTCGCTCCGGAGCCGCCGGGAATCCGACACTTTTTACCGGCGGATGCTTCAGCGGGCCGCTCAACTCGGCTGGTTGCACATGTGTTTTCTCACCGTCGGGGGCGTGCGCATCGCTGTTCGCATTTCCCTGCTGTATCGGAACAAGCTCTTCATGCTCAAGTCCGGTTATGACGAGGCCTATCATCGTTACTCTCCCGGCCAGGTGCTTACAGAGCGCCTGTTGCGCGAGGCCTGGGAGCAGAAGTGGGATGAGGTGGATTTTCTCGGTGACGATGAGCGATGGAAACTGAGTTGGGCGACGGACCGCCGGCCGCATGCGTGGCTGTTCGCTTTTCCGAATCGGGTCAAGTCTCGCTTCTTGCACGGCATGAAGTTTCGAGTGATTCCAGGATTGCGGCAGTCGAATCTCTTCCCGACCGTGCGGCGGACCATCATGAAACTTGGCGTAGCTATCCATGACAATTGAGGACCGAGGCGACGACTGTATGTATGTTCCCGCTTGGCAAGGACTGACTCTTCGTACGCTCCTGGCGCGCCAGGGGAAGGTGGCGCCGTTTCCGTTCCATGCTCCGCATCGGACTGCCTTCCACACCGCACGCAGCGCCATTTATCACCTCTTTAGAAAACTGGTCGAGACAGGACGAACGAAGGTGCTGGCTCCCGACTATCACATGGGCAATGAGCTGCGCGCGATCCGGGCGGCCGGAGCCCAAGTCGAACTGTACTCGATCGGACATGACGGCCGGCCGGATATGGAGGAGTTGTCCAGGCGTGCCTCGCGGGGTGCAGACGTGTTGTTTACCATTCATTATGCCGGGTGGCCACAACCGATCGCCGACCTGCGAAAAATCTGCGATGAGCAGGGACTCGTGCTCGTCGAGGATTGTGCCCTTGCACTATTCAGTGAAACAGCAGGTGAGCCACTAGGATCGTTGGGCGACTACGCCGTGTTCTGTCTCTATAAAACGTTGCCCGTCATCGACGGTGGTTTACTGGTGCAGAATCGTGAGCCTTTCGTGGAACTCGATCACTTGCCGTTGCGACCGATCGGACGGGCATTCGAAATGGGACAGGCGGCCGAATTGTGGATGGAGCGGTTGCGCGGCCGCGCGCCACATGTCGGCGCAACGTTTGCCGCTGCGAAACGCGGGATCGGTGCACTGTTGGATGTGCTTAACGTGGAACGCGTGCCGGTCGGTGACGTCGGATTCAACACGGCTCATGCCAGCCTCGCCATGTCCGTTTGGTCGGACCGACTCCTCGAGCATCTCGACTACGCGGTCATCCGTCCGCGCCGGCAAAGAAATTTCACGATGCTGGCCGAGCGATTGGCCGCCGCGGGCATTGCCCCTTGGCTTGATCTGGAGGCGGGTGTGTGTCCATTGTTTTTCCCTCTCCTGGTGAAAGATAAGCCAGCTGCGGGACGTGCCTTGCGAGCACGTGGCGTTATGGCAACCGAGCTCTGGAATGAGGGCGATCCGCAAGCGGCATCTCAGGAAGGACCGGGGGCGAGATTCTTGCGACGTCATGTGCTTGAACTGCCGATCCATCAGGATATCCGCGAAGATCAGATTCGGTACATGGCCGAACAAGTGGTCGAATTAAACGTCGCCCTCGAACGGACCTCCGGCGAAGTGGGGCAACCGGCCGGACGTCCGGAAGCGCATGCCAATCGGACGACGCGCAGGGCTCTTTCGGTCGCATCGTTATCCTAAGGAGGCACCATGTCCAGCTCAGGGTCATCACTTGAATCCCGGCATGACGTCGAGCGTCAATTCCATGATGATCGTGCTGGCTACCAGGCTGACGACTATGACTTTTATGCGTACGGTGGAATGGATCTCATATTGGAGGCCTATCGACAGGCCATTGGGGATCTGCATGACAAGACGGTGTTGGACTTCGGCTGCGGGGACGGCGCCCGTTCGATCGATTATGCCAGACGAGGAGCGACAGTCTATGCCTTCGACATTTCTCCAGAAAACGTCAGAACGGTGGTCAAGAAATCGGAGAAAGCTGGTGTTGCCGAACGGATCCATCCATCCGTCATGCCGGCCGAGTCGCTGATCTACGACAACGACATGTTCGACTTCGTCCTGGGCGTGGCAATTCTTCATCATACGGACGTCACTCTGGTGGAGCGCGAGATTGCCCGCGTGCTGAAGCCGGGGGGCCGCGCGCTGTTTATCGAACCGATGGCGCACAATCCGTTTCTTCGCCTGTTCCGAATCTTGACGCCAAATCGCCGGACTCCGACCGAACAGCCTATGACTGTCAGACAAATCCGCCGGCTCCTCAGGCATTTTCGGCAGGGCCGGTTTCGGGGATTCCATCTACTCTCGATTCTGCCGCCTGGCGTACTGTGGGCAACGGGAAACCGCACCGTCTTTCGCTGGATGATGTCTTGGACGCAAAGGCTCGATCGGTGGTTGCTCGCACTCGCGCCGCCTCTGCGACGCTATTGCTGGATGGCCCTGATCGATGTGAAGAAATAACTGCACTTTTTGTTCACAATTTTTAAACATTGGCGCTGGGCTTGGCCCTGGCAAGAGGAGGGTTCGGTCATGGATACGGCGACGATCGTTCCGGAGGTGGAAGATGCATCTCCTAACCGCCCGATCGTGAACGCCATGGGAGACAGCCAGGTGGATTCCGTTGCCCTGAGCGTGGAACTGGTGGAAGACGACGACACCTTTTTGAGGATGGGACCGGTCTGGAACCGGTTAGTGGACGAAGCCAAGATCGATCATCCTTTTCTGCGGCATGAATGGGTGCGCACCTGGTGGGAATGTTTCAAACCAAGCGGCAGGTTGCATATCCTGATCGTGAAGGAGGGGACCGATCCGATTGCGATCGCTCCGCTCATGTTCGACCAGGGCAGGGTGTATGGTTGTCCCGTCCGGCGGTTGCGTGGTATCGCCAACGTGTATACCGAGCGCTTCGATTTGATTCTGACGCGGCGAGCGAAAGAAGCGTGCCGAGCCATCTGGAAGTTCCTTGCCGCGCAAGCTGACAGTTGGGACATGTTGGAACTGCGGCAAATTCCCGAAGGAGCCCGCGCAGCAGAATACTTGCGCTATTGGGCCTACGAGGACAAGTTTCTTCTCGGTCATTGGCATTCATCCGACGGGCCTTATATTCCGATCAACAAGACCTGGGAGACCTATACCAAGACGTTGTCGAAGAAGCATCTTTCCAATATGCGCGGGCGTGCCAAGGGATTGCACCGCATCGGAGAGGTGCGCCATGAGATCGTGACGGGCAGCGAGCAGCTGAACAGCCGGTTGAATGAAGCGTTTTTATTGGAAGCCGCCGCCTGGAAGGGGAAAGCCGGCACGGCGATCATGAATGAGCCTGATCGCCTCGCGTTCTATCGTACCCTTTTGACGAGGGCGGCGGAGGGGGGCTGGCTGCAACTGCATTTTTTGACCATCGAAGGAAAACGGATCGCCGTACAGTTCGCTCTTCTCGTCCACAAAAAGCTCTATATTTTGAAGTCAGGTTACGACCCACACTACGCACCCTTTGCTCCGTCGTTGCTGCTCTGCGAATTGATGCTGAGGGATGCCTGGAAGCGCCAGTTGGTCGAGGTCGATTTTCTCGGCGATGCTGAACGGTGGAAGCTCGAATGGGCGAGCCACACCCGATCCCATTCCTGGCTGTTCATTTTCCCGAACCGCGCGAAGAATCGTTGGTTACATCGTTTCAAGTTCGAGCTGCTTCCCCGGATTCATAAACATCCATTGTATCGCGTCGTCAAATCGGCGGGCCGCCATATCGGCGTGCATCTGCATGACTGACCCAATCAGTGACCATCACGTCGCTCGCGTTGACTTATGAATGCATTAGCCATCTATCGGGTCGGACACTGGTGCTACTTGCGGAATATTCCGGTCATTCCGCAACTGGCCTACTACCTGATCTATCTATTGTGCCGGGCCGTCATTCCCATGTCGGCTGAAATCGGAAAAGGGGTTGAACTCGCGTACGGCGGACTAGGCATCGTGCTGCATGAGCGTACCAAAATCGGTAAGTATGTGACGGTCGGGCACGACGTCACGATCGGTGGCCGTTCACGCCGGTGGGGGGTGCCGGTCATCGAGGACCATTGTGTGATCGGCGCCGGCGCGAAGCTCCTCGGACCGATTACGATTGGGCAAGAGGCAGTGATTGGTGCCAATGCGGTCGTGTTGGACGATGTGCCGCCCAACAGCGTCATGGCAGGAATGCCGGCCAGAGTGGTCCGCCGAGACATCGATATCCACGACTACAGTTGCCTGCAAGCTCCCGAGGAAGCGGATCGCTTGTCGTTTCGCACATCGAACAATCTGCTGGTGACGGTCATCGAGGATCCTGCTCGAGTCGAGCACTTATTGCCCGAATGGTCAGAGCTCCTGAACGACAGCGACGCCGACTGCCTGTTCTTGACCGGGGAATGGCTGGAAACATGGTGGCGCCATTTTGCGCGAGACAAATGGACATTGAATCTCGTGACTCTGAGGCGGCAGAGTCATCTGCTTGGCATCATGCCCTTGTTCACCAGACCCCGGACATTCGGCGGACTGATCACCTGCCGGTCCATGGAGTTCCTTGGAACCGGCCTTGTCGGATCGGACTATTTGGATGCGATTATCCGACGCGGCGAAGAAGAGCATGTCTCACGCGCCCTGATTGAATTCTTTGAACGCGGACGGCCGCTGTTGACGCTGAGTCACGTGCCGGCCTCGTCGAACGGAGCATGCGGCGTCGCGAGGGAACTCGAGCAGAACGGATGGATCATGGAGCGCAATCCCGTCGAAACCTGTCCGTACATTTCGTTGCGTGGCCGTACCTGGGAATCCTATCTCGCCTCGCTTGGCTCAAACCATCGATATAACTTTCAACGGCGTCTGAAGAATCTCCATGCCCAGGGCACCGTGGTATTCGACACTGTCGAAAAAGAAGATCAACGGCGGGAGGCGTTGGACTCGCTGCGTTCACTCCATACTCTATGCTGGAAAAGCCGGGGCGGCTCACAAGCCATGCAATCGGCGCGGGAATGGGCCTTTCACGAGTCGTTTAGCCGCCTGGCTTTGGAGCGCGGCTGGCTTCGGCTGTCTCTGCTCCGTATGAACGGCCGCCCGATCGCAGCGTTGTACGGGTTTCTTTACAAACGGCGGTTCTATTTTTATCAGTCGGGGTACGATCCGACCTGGCGGCGTGACAGTGTTGGACTCATCACAATGGGATTGGCCATCAAACAGGCCATCGCCGAAGAAGCGCAGGAATACGACCTGCTTCATGGCACCGAATCTTACAAGTTCCTGTGGGCGGGTGAGATCCGCAAGCTCGATCGCATCCGGTTGTATCCGCCGTCGATTCGCGGAAATCTCTGTCGTCAGGCGCTCGTGGTGGAAGCCTTAGGCAAACAAGTGGCTCGCCGGTATCTGCCCGATGGCCTCCTGAATCGGCTCATCGCCGAGAGAAGGATGGGAGCCTGAGATGGCGCTGCGAGCGATGGCCAAGACAGCATTCGCCGCCGGCTTACGATGGACGGGGGCTAACAGGGTGATCGAAACGATCAACGCGACCAGGCATATCCCGCTGGTCATCGGCTACCATTCGGTCGTCGAAGACGTCCGAACTCATCTTGGACGAGCGATCTTGCCGAATCTTATCAGTTCTGGAATGTTAGAGCGGCAATTGGACTGGCTCGGACAGCATTTCCGTTTCTTGACGTTGGACGAGCTCGGCGAGCGGCTGGAAAACGGAGACCCCTTCAACGAGCCGCTGGCGGCGATCACGTTCGACGATGGGTACGCGGGGGTCTATCATCATGCCCTTCCTCTCTTACAACGCAAAGGCATTCCTGCCGGCATCTTCGTCGTGACCGAAACACTGGGTCGTCGGCACCTTCAGGTCTACGACAAACTGTTCCTCCTGTTGGCGGGAATGCTCCCGAAGATCCGCTATTCACCGGAGCGATTTATCAGTCTGTGCGAGAGCCATGCGGTGCATCTCTCGAAGAGTGACCTGAAAGATGTGATCCACGATCCATACGCCACCATGCGGATGATGTTCACCACGCTCACCCAGAAACAACTCAAGAGAGCCATTGAAGCATTGGAAACTGTCGTCAAGGTACGGGAAGAGGATTTTCCCGAGCTCCATTCGTTATCCTGGGACATGGTGCATGCACTGGACCAAGCCGGCATGACCATCGGGTCGCATACCCAGACCCATGCGCTGCTGACCTTGGAAAACCCCAAACGCATGGCGAACCAAATCGTTGGCTCGTTACTCACCTTGCAGGAAAAACTCCGCAAACCCGTCGCTCATTTTGCGTACCCGGATGGACGCTTCAATCCAACTGTCGTGTCATGCGTGGCAGAAGCCGGCTATCGGTTTGGATATACGACCTGTCTCCATCGTGATGCGAGATATCCTGCATTGACCATCCCGCGCAAGTTGCTGTGGGAAAATTCCTCGCTGGATCCCTTCGGGGGGCTTTCCAACATTCTGATGCACTGCCATGCACATTGGATTTTCGATCTCTTTCATCGCTGCCATCAAAACCACGACGATCCACGGGGGAACGGGCGCTCGTCTGCGTCGCTCGACAAAAAGCACGAGAATGTGTCCCCTCTCACCTCTTCTTCTGTGATCTAAAACCTGGATGCTGAAGCCGGCTCTGCTGATCATCGCGGGACGGATTGCCGGCTTCGCTGCCGCCTTCCTGACCCCGCTCATCCTTGTCCGGATCTTCGATCTGGAAACCTTTGGGACGTATAAACAATGGTTCCTGCTCTACACCACACTGTTGACCATCACCCAGATCGGTATGTCGGAGAGTCTGTTGTATTTCTTGCCGCGGGCGGATGCCGACGCCGGTCGGTACGTAGTGAATTCGATCCTGTTCCTCGCAGCAGTGGGAGCGGCGGCGGCCCTGATGCTGACGCTCAGTTCCGGTGTCATTGCCAGGTGGATGAACAATCCGGCGCTGGAGCCGCTCATTCCTCTGCTGGGGTTATATCTCCTGTTGATGCAGGCCTCGATCGGATTGGAAACCGTGATGACGGCTCGAAGTTCCTTTCGAGCGGCCGCCGTGGCCTATGCTGCGACGGACATGGCACGGGCGCTGTTCTTGATCGTGCCCGTACTTCTCATGCCTTCCCTCCGTTCCCTCTTGTATGGCGCGGTGGTCTTCGGTGCCCTTCGGTTTGCCTATACGATTCGGTACTTTCGGCGCGAATTCGGATCCCATTTTCGGCCTGATGCAGCCTGTTTCACTCGACAATTGGCCTATGCACTGCCTTTCGCCTTGTATGTCCTCGCAAGCATCACGCAGGAAAATTTTCACCAGTACGCGGTTTCAGGACTCTTCGATGCCGCGACATTCGCCATTTATTCAGTCGGCTGTATGCAAATTCCGCTCGTCGACCTCGTGGCCACCACGGTCTGTAATGTCATGATGGTCGGCATGACCAACGCGATCCATGACGGTCGCGAAACGGACGTGATCGATCTCTGGTATCACGCGGTGCGCAAGCTGGCCCTCGTCTTTTTTCCGCTTGCCTGCCTGCTTCTGATCACTGCCAGGGACCTCATTGTGATGCTCTTCACCGACAACTATCTGGCCAGCGTGCCGGTGTTCATGGCCGGCACCTTGGCCATCTTCTTCGCCGCTGTCCCGGTGGATGGATTATTGCGCGTGTATGCGAAAACTAATTTGTTGTTGATCGTGAATCTGGTGCGTCTCGCCGTGATCGCTCTTTTCATCCAGTGGTTCGTGGCATCGTTCGGCCTGGTCGGTGCCGTCCTGGTCACCGTGCTGGCGCTGGCCATGGGTAAGCTGCTGGGATTAGTTGCGATGACCGGGCGATGGCGAGTCGGTGTCCAAAACATGCTTCCTTGGCGTGCGTTGAGTCTGATCGCCGCCCTCTCGATCGCCGCAGGACTGCCGGCCTTTGCCGTCGCCTATGGGCTTCAGATGAGTCCCTCTCTCCGTATTGTGATCGTGGGAACGGTGTACGCGTCAGCCTATGTCGGGATGGCCATAGGCTTCGGTCTTTTGTCCGCTCAGGAACGGGCGGCCTTATCCCAGCTACTGGACCGGTTCCAGTTCGTCCGCGGCATTCGTTATCAACACAAAGCTTCTTGAGGTGCCCCGTGTGTGGTATTGCGGGAATCGTCGCTCAACGAGAGCAGCCGGTCCTTGCCGAGGAATTGCACGCGATGTGTGCGGCGCTCGTGTCACGAGGACCGGATGACGAAGGCGCGTTTGTTGGACATCGGGCCGGCCTGGCCATGCGCCGTTTGAGCATCATCGATCTCGAAACCGGACACCAACCGGTCTCGAACGAAGATGGCTCCATCTGGGTCGTGTTGAATGGCGAGATATACAACTATCGACAATTGCGGAATGAACTCGAGCGGCGTGGCCATCAGTTCGCGACCTCCACCGATACGGAAGTCATCGTCCATTTGTACGAAGAACGTGGCGACGACTGTGTCCATGCCCTCAGAGGGATGTTTGCCTTTGCGATCTGGGACGAGCGGCGTCAGCGGCTGATGCTCGCGCGAGATCGGATCGGTATCAAGCCCTTGTACTATGGGACCGTGGCCGGCCGTTTTATCTTTGCGTCGGAACTCAAGGCGGTCCTGCAACTGCCCGAAGTTGAGCGGAGGTTGAACTGGCAGGCGGTCGCTCACCTCCTGGCCTATGCGACGACGCCCTCGAACGAGAGCATCGTGGAAGGGATCCGGAAGCTCGAGCCCGGTCACCGACTATGGTTGGAACCGGACAAAGAACCGGTCGTGGAGCGCTATTGGGAACTTCGTTTTCTGCCGGACCCACAACGCTCCGAAGAGGACACGATCGAAGAGCTGCGTGCCAAACTCCGGGAATCCGTCCGGTACCACCTCGTCAGCGATGTACCGGTGGGCGCCTTTTTGAGCGGCGGGATCGACTCCAGCGCGGTGGTGGCCTCCATGGCCATGATGGCCACTGGGCGCATCAAAACCTTCTCCATTGGATTCCGCGAACAGGAGTTCAATGAATTGCCCTATGCTCGTCTCGTGGCCAAGCGGTTCGGTACCGATCATCACGAGTTGGTGCTCGAGCCGGACATCCTGGATCTCCTGGACCATTTCGCATGGGACCTGGACGAACCACTCGGCGATGCCTCTGCCATTCCGACCTATATGGTGTCACGCTTGGCGAGCCAACAGGTCAAGGTCGTGCTATCAGGCGACGGCGGTGATGAGTTGTTCGGCGGGTACGACAGTTATGTGACTGAGGGCCGCGATCGTTGGGCACGGTTTCTCCCCGCAACGATCCGCACGTTGCTCGCTGGAGTCTCGGGCCTCCTGCCGGAAGATGCGAGGGGAAAACAATTTCTGGAATATTTGTCGAAGCCCGACGGCGAACGGTATCTCTTTGCCAATACGCTCTTCAGATCAGGTCACCAAAGAGAGCTGCTGACCGGCGAGGCCAGAGAACAGGTGGCGGCGGCTCAGCCGGAACGACCGCGACTCGATCGGTTTCTAGGTTGGAAGGGGCATTGGCTATCCGCACTGCAGGACCATGATTTCCGTTACTATCTGCCGCTGGACATTTTGACAAAGGTCGACCGCATGAGCATGGCCCATTCGCTCGAAGCCCGCGTGCCGCTGCTCGATCACTCTTTCGTTGAATTCGCGGCGACCATCCCGGCCGATTGGAAGTGGCATCAAGGCAGGACCAAACATATTTTCATTAAATCGCTGCGCGGACTGTTGCCCGACGAAATTCTGGACCGATCGAAAAAAGGTTTCGGCGTGCCACTGAACCGGTGGTTCCGCGGTCCGCTTAGGCCACTGGTGCGAGAGTTGCTCTTGTCAGACTCTTGCCGCAAACGCGGGATCTTCAACGAGGCCTATTTGAACCGACTGATCACCCGGCAGGAACAAGGGCGGTCGTTGGATTATCACATGTGGACATTGATGTCGTTCGAGCTCTGGTGCCGGACGTTCCTGGATCGGAAGCACACGCCGACCGTGTCTCCCGCCAGGAAACCAGCCGCGGCTCCAAGGCATCCTGCGCAACGGCGCCCGCTGGCTGCTAAATCCTTGTCGTAACTCCAACAGGCACAGAGGGCAGCTCACGATGGCTATCAGTCGCCAGACCCGTCAAAAACTCGCTTTGGTTGCGCCGAGCCTCGGCACGCTCGGTGGACAAGCTGTTCAAGCCAAGGTGCTGACGGATTATCTACGTTCAGACGGGTATGATGTCGAATCGGTGCCGATCGATCCGCCCTTTCCGAGTGGAACCGGCTGGCTGAAGCGCCTCCCGTTTCTCAGAACCTTGGCGAACCAAGGATTGTATCTGCCCAGACTAGGACGGCTTCGGCACGCGGATGTCGTACAGATTATGTCCGCCTCCTATTGGTCCTTCCTCCTGGCACCGGTCCCTGCGATTCTCGCGGCCCGTCGCCTCAAGAAACCGATCATTTTGAATTATCACAGCGGAGAAGCGGCCGATCACCTGGCTCATTGGGGTTCGCTCGTCCATCCCTGGTTGAAAATGGTCGACGAGATTGTGGTGCCGTCGGTGTTTCTGCGGGATGTCTTTGCCCGTCATGGGTACCGGACGCAGGTCATTCACAACGTCATTGATACGGGACGGTTTCGTTATCGGCGGCGTGTCCCTCTTCTCCCCGCATTTCTGTCCGTGAGAAATTTCGAACCACACTACGGTGTCGAAGATACGCTCCTCGCCTTTGCATTGCTCCGGACCGCCTTTCCCGGTGCGACCCTGACTATTGCGGGGCTGGGTCCGCAAGAACCTGAACTCAAGCACCTTGCCGAGGCGCTGGCATTGCGCAACGTCCGGTTCATTGGTCCGGTGGATCCGGCGTCCATGCCGTCGTTGTACGACGCTCATTCGATCTTTCTCAATTCTTCGTTGGTGGACAATCAGCCTTTGTCGGTTCTCGAAGCGATGGCTTCCGGTATGCCGATCGTATCCACGGGGGTCGGCGATATTCCGAACATGATTGAGGACGGAATATCCGGGACTCTTGTCCCGGTCGGTGATCCGGCTGCCATGGCCAAGGCTGCGACGCATCTCCTGGAATGGCCTGAACGAGCCCTGCTCATGGCACAACGAGCCAAGGAGTCCCTCATACGATATGGCTGGAGAAGCGTCGGCCCCGCATGGGCCGATCTGTACCGTCGGCTCTCCGGCATTTCGCAGGGACTAAGGGCGGTGGCCTGACGATGTGTGCGATAGCCGGAATCCTGAAATACGATCAACGGGAACGGGTAGAACGCTCTCGCCTGGAACGCATGGCAGAAGTGCAACGCCATCGCGGACCGGACGGAGGGGGTCTCTGGATTGAGGGTCCCGTTGGCCTGGCGCATCGACGCCTTGCCATCATCGATGTCTCCGGCGGACACCAGCCGATGACGAATGAAGACGACAGTTCATGGATCGTCTTCAATGGAGAAATATACAATCATGCCACACTCCGCCGCGAGATGGAACGAGCGGGACATCGGTATCGAACCAGGAGCGATACGGAAACGATTCTTCATCTCTACGAAGAGTACGGCTCCGGTTGCGTCGACCGCTTGCAGGGCATGTTTGCGTTCGCGATCTGGGATGGAAGGCAACGCCGGCTGCTGTTGGCCCGCGATCGGCTCGGCATCAAGCCGCTCTATTATGCCTGCACCGATCGCGAATTAGTCTTCGCGTCGGAGATCAAGGGCATCGTCGCATCCGGTGCACTCAAAGTCGCATTTAACGAGGCCATCCTGCCAGAATTTTTGGCGAATCGGTATGTCGCAGGCACAGAAACATTCTATAAGGGGATCAGGAAATTACTGCCCGGGCACCTTCTGGAGTGGTCGGCGGAGCAGGGGTTACGGGTGCACCGCTATTGGCATCCGCCGCAGGAATGCGTGGACGACGGGGTCTCGCTGGCCGAACAGGCCGACCGGCTGAGGGCGGGCCTTCAACAGGCCGTGCAAAGCCATCTCATGAGTGATGTCCCGCTCGGTCTCTTTCTTTCCGGCGGGCTGGATTCCAGCGGGCTCGCGGCCTTGATGGCTCCATTGATGCCGCAGCCGGTGAAAACCTTTGCCGTTGGATTTGCCGAACGGGAAGCCAACGAGCTTCAGTATGCGCGGATCGTCGCCCAGGCGATCGGCACGGAGCACCACGAGGTCCTGGTCTCTGCCGAGCAATTCATGGAGGTGTTACCGAAGCTGATTTGGCACGAGGACGAACCGATCGCGTTTGCGTCGAGCGTGCCGCTCTATTTCGTGTCTCGTCTCGCAAGGCGGCATGTGAAGGTGGTGTTGACCGGAGAAGGCGCCGACGAGCTGTTTCTCGGATACGACTACCGCTACCGCGTGACCGCCCTGAACGACCGCATCGGGCGCGTCTATTGGAATGGCATGCCTCGCTTCATGCGGCGGCGAATCGCCGACTCATTGGCACGTTTGCCGCTTCCGATACAACGCTATGCGTCTCGAACCGCGCTGGCGTACGAGCCGGGGCCCCGTGGGCTGTTCTTCGATAATTTTTCCGTATTTCCCGAATCGCTGCAGCACTCGCTGCTCCTCAAAGAGCCCTTGTTGAACGCCCGTGATTCTTATGCCGAAGGACTACGTTACTGGGATGAACATCACGGCACGTTGCTCGAGCGCATGAGCTATGCCGATGTCGCCACACATCTGGTGGAATTGCTTATGAAGCAGGATCAGATGAGCATGGCGGCGTCGCTCGAAAGCCGTGTGCCATACCTGGACCATCAACTCGTCGAGCAGGCCATGCAGGTTCCGGGCAGCCAGCGGATGAGGCGTTGGCAGACAAAGGTGGTCTTGCGTGAAGCGTTGCGAGACCTGGTGCCGCAACCGATCCTCACGAGACCTAAAATGGGCTTCCCGGTGCCGTTCGGATCGTGGGTGCGCGGAGCATTTCGTTCAACGCTGGATGAATATGTCTTGAGCGATCGAGCGCTGGAGCGCAAATTCTTCCGTCCCGAAACAGTGCATCGTCTCGTACAGGAGCACTGCAGCGGACTGCGCTCGCACGCTGATCGTCTCTGGCTGTTGGTCAACCTGGAACTCTGGCAGCGGATGGCGATCGATGGCGAAGAACCCCAGCCGTTGGAAGAACGCATCGAAACCGCCGAAGTATCGGTATAACTATCTGATTGTTCAATACGCTGACGAACGAACTCCTTCCATGAAACCGATTGCGACTACGCTACGAAAACTCGCTGCCATGAAGCCGCCGGAATTTCGTGAGCGAGGACGGCAGACCCTGTTGAAATATGGCGAACGCTTGTTGGGATTTGACCAGAGCGAGATGGGCGACCGGGCCTTCCGACGGCAGCTTCTGCCATCGTTTGAACGCATGTCACTGGACTCCATCCTCGCCCAGATCCTCGGCCTCATGAGAGGATCGGATTTCAGTCGCCGTCCGTTCATGCCGCTCTTCGGTTCGCGCGAATTCACGGCGTCGTCGTTCCGGCGACGGTTCCCGCAGGAATGCAATGAATTGGTCCACCGGGCCGATTGGGCGATTGACGGTCGTTTTGATCTGCTGGGCCTGCTCGATCTGTCATTCGGCAACCCCATTGATTGGCATCTCGAGCCGACCTCCGGCAAACGGACCGGCACCGATCACTGGAGTCGAATCGACTATCTCAATCCGGCCGTGGCCGGTGACAAGAAAGTGACATGGGAGCTTAATCGGCACGGCCATTTCGTGACGCTGGGCCAGGCGTATCTTCTGACCAAGGACGAGCGGTACGCAGAGGCCTTCGTGACACAGCTCATTGGATGGCTCGATGCCAATCCACCACGGCGTGGCATCAACTGGGCGAGCAGTCTGGAAGTGTCCTTCCGCTCGATTGCCTGGCTCTGGGCACTGCATTGCTTTTCCTGGTCACCCAAGCTGACGCCCTCCATTATATGGAGGGCCCTGAAAAGCCTGGTGCAGCATGGGTCCTACGTCGAATCGTACCTGTCCTATTACTTTGCGCCGAACACTCATCTGACCGGAGAAGCCCTCGGCCTCCTGTACCTTGGGACGGCGTTGCCGTGGCTTACCGTCGCTCCTCGCTGGCGCGAATTGGGACAACGCATTCTTGTGGACCAGCTGCCGAAACAGGTGCAGGCGGACGGAGTCTACTTTGAGCAAGCATCCTACTATCATCGGTACACAACGGATTTTTATCTGCATGCCATATTGCTGGCTCGGGCCATGGGCCTTCCGCTTCCTCCGGTGGTGAAGGACACCGTCGCCCAGTTGCTCGATCATCTCTTGTGGATCACCAGACCGGACGGCCTGAGCACTCTCTACGGCGACGAGGATGGGGGGCGTTTGCTCACATTACATCGTCGAGAAGCGGCGGATTTCCGCGACACCTTGCAAATAGGAGCCGCGCTCTTCGGGAACGGAATGTGGAAAAGAGCGGCTGGTCCTGCAGGCCCCGAATTGCTCTGGCTTCTGGGGCCGGAAGGGCTCGAGGCCTATGACCGGCTGGAGCCCGTTGAACCGGACAGCTTTGTTCGGCGCTTTCCCGAGAGCGGTGTCGTCGTTCTTCGGGACGGATGGAAAGACGAGTCGAGCTACCTCTTCGTCGATGCCGGTGCCCATGGCGCGATGAACTATGTGCATGCCCATGCCGATGCCTTGTCGTTCGAGTACGCCGCGGCAGGGGTGACCTGGATCATCGATCCCGGCACCTATACCTATACCAAGGATCCGGCGCTGCGGGATCATTTCAGAATGTCATCAGCGCACAATACGCTGACCGTCGAAGGACGGTCTCACTCTCAACCGTCCGGTCCCTTCTCATGGTCGCAGGTCGCGGAGACCACTTTGTGGCGGTTCGAGGTCACGGCAGACACCGCCATGTGCAAGGGAGAACATAATGGGTATGAACAACTGAATCCACCGGTACGCCATCAGCGCTCGTTCCATCTCCTTAAGCGGCCCGATCGTCCCTCTTCGTCGTATGTGTTGATTCAAGACCGCATTGCGACCACGGGCCTTTATCAGTATCAACTGCAGTTTCACTTAACATTCGCGTGCAAGCCGGTGCTCAAGGACGATCGAATGATCGTCACTCATCAGAACGGACCCATGCTCGCTATAGGAATCTGGCTGGTCGATGCAGAAGGAGCAGCGGTCCCGCTGCCGATCACGGTCGAGGACGGATGGGTTTCTCCCTGCTACGCCAGGCGAGATCCGGCGCCCGTCTTAGTGTCAGGCGCACAAGCGGAGGGCAGTTGCATGTTTGTGACGGTTCTTGCGCCAAGCAACATGGGAGCCGTCCTAGATTTGGAAAGCTTAGCCCTCTTGAATATCAAACATGATTCCCGCTGTGCGGCCTAAGAACAATGCGTTCGAAGGATTTGGCGGTCATTCACCTTCTCCGCCGGTAGCGACTGTTTTTGC
The DNA here is from genome assembly GCA_963851455.1 of uncultured Nitrospiraceae bacterium. Lineage (GTDB taxonomy): Bacteria > Nitrospirota > Nitrospiria > Nitrospirales > Nitrospiraceae > Nitrospira_C. The sequence continues at coordinate 11,605 of CAWKPI010000009.1, read as the reverse complement.
CTCAGGTTTTCCGTATGCATCTGCTCTGGCTCAAGACCGATCTCCTGCATCCCATCGACAAAGGCGGCAAGATCCGAACCTACTATATGTTGCGGGAGCTGAAGAAGCTCCATCACGTGACATATTTGGCGCTCGACGACGGAACCGCTGCGCCGGATGCGGTCGAGCGGGCCAATGAATATTGTCATGAGCTGATTCGCATACCTCATCGCACCTCGGCAAAATTCTCGATCCCATTTTTTACCGATCTCATCAAGAATGTGTGGTCGTCACTTCCCTATGCGGTCCAGAAGTATCGGTCCTTGCCGTTCAGCCGGCGACTCGAGAGCGAGACCCCGAAGGCTGATGTGGTGGTCTGCGATTTCCTGTTTCCGAGCGTGAATATACCGGACCGCCTCTCGTGCCCGTCGGTGCTGTTTCAACACAACGTGGAGGCGCTCATTTGGCGTCGGCACGCCGACATACAGACGAAGCGATTGGCGCGGCTGTACTTCCGTTCACAATGGCGGCGCATGGAAGCCTTCGAGCGAACGGCCTGCCACAAATTTGACGCCATTGTCGCCGTCTCAGCGCAGGATCGTACCATCATGGAGTACGAATACGGAGCGCCGCTGGTCCGGGAGATCCCGACGGGTGTCGATACGGACTATTTTTGCCCGTCCCGATCGGTTGAACAGGACCCGTATCATCTGGTTTTCAGCGGGTCCATGGATTGGCTGCCGAACGACGATGCCATGAAATATTTTTGTCGGGAAATATTGCCCCGGATCCGTGCCTCGTTACCGCGGGTGACGCTCACGATTGTCGGACGAAACCCGTTTCCCGGTCTTGAGGCGCTGGGCCGTGAACATCCGTTCATTCGCGTGACCGGTCGTGTTGAAGACGTCCGCCCGTACATTGAACGGGCGTCGGTGTACGTAATTCCGCTTCGAATCGGCGGTGGAACACGACTCAAGGTCTTCGAAGCGATGGGCATGGAAAAACCCATCGTCTCGACCTCGATCGGTGTCGAGGGTCTTCCGGTGGTGGACGGAAAGGATGTCTTGATTGCAGATGAGCCGCAGGCCTTCGCGGATGCGGTCCTGCGCTTGCTCCGTGATCGGCCTTTCGCGAGGCAGATCGGAATGACCGCGGCAGCCAAAGTCCGGACACAGTTCGGGTGGAAACCGGTGGCCCAGTCGTTTCTCAAGGCCTGCGATCTCGCGGTCATGCGATGGAATAAGGCCAGGGGCTTAGATGTCAGGCCTCCGGCGACCAAAGACCATGTAAGGCATGACATGATGAGTTCTCGGTTTTAAGCATTTCTGATGAGGAGATTTACATGCGATTAAGTATATTCGGACTAGGCTATGTCGGCTGCGTATCATCCGCCTGCTTTTCAGACGGCGGCCATGAAGTCATCGGAGTGGATACAAATCCACTCAAAGTCGGGATCATCAACGAAGGCCGGTCACCCATCATAGAGCCCGGGGTCGAGGATCTTATCGGACGGGCAGTGAAGGACAAACGGTTGCGGGCCACGACTGACCCGCTCGAAGCGGTGGAGGACTCCGACCTCTCGCTCGTCTGCGTGGGCACGCCGGGACAGTCCAACGGCTGTTTGGATTTGTCATACGTGAAGGGGGCCTGCAAGCAAATCGGGACTGCGCTGGAAAAGAAGCGGCGCTTCCACGTTGTCGCGATTCGAAGCACGATGCTGCCCGGTACCATCGAGGACACGGTCGTGCCGACGCTCGAAGTGTATTCGGGCAAGAAGGCCGGCCGTGATTTTGGGGTTGCCATCAACCCGGAATTTCTGCGGGAGGGGACTGCGATCGCGGATTTTTACCATCCACCGTTCACGTTGATCGGATCGAATGATGAAGACAGCGCGGGAATGCTTGAACGGCTGTATGCCCATCTTGAAGCGCCGCTCGTCACCATCGGCGTCAAAGAGGCGGAGATGGTGAAATATGTCTGCAATTGCTTCCATGCACTGAAAGTAAGCTTCGCCAATGAAGTGGGGGCTCTGTGTAAGGCCTTCGGCATCGATAGCCATCTCGTCATGGACGTGTTCTGCAAGGATACGAAACTAAATCTGTCGTCATACTATTTGAAACCGGGATTCGCGTTCGGCGGATCCTGCCTCCCCAAAGATGTGCGTGCTTTGACCTACCGGGCTAAAAGCGTCGACGTCGAGGTGGCTGTGCTCGATGCGATTCTCGCCAGCAATCGGAAACAGATCGAACGGGGCGTGGAGATGGTGCTCCGTACCGGGAAAAAACGCATCGGTGTTCTGGGTCTGAGTTTCAAAGCGGGCACAGACGATCTTCGTGAAAGTCCGATGGTGACCTTGATCGAGACGCTCATCGGGAAAGGACTCAACGTGACGATTTTCGATCGGGAAGTCGAACTGGCCAGTCTGTTCGGCGCGAACAAAGAATACATCGAGCGAGAAATCCCGCACATTTCTTCGCTGATGCGGCGACGGCTCGATGAGGTCATCGAACAGTCGGAGGTCGTCGTCCTCACGAAACGTTCGGAGGAGTATCGGGCGGCGCTGGAGCAGGGGAAGCACCAGCCCATCATTATCGACCTGGCCCGAGTGATAGAGCATAAAGCGTCGGACGAACGCTATCAGGGCATCGGATGGTGAACCACTTGTGAGGTACGTCATGAATCCGGCAGGCCCCAGTGAGTGGTTATGGAAAGAGGGTGCGGGCTATTACACGGAGACGGAATCCGATTTGCTGCAGAGACCTTGTCTCCCCAACGAACGGTCGGTACGCGATCAGCGCATGATGCGGGTGTTTCGCGGCCATGGCGGTTTGACGCGGGGATCCGAGGTATTGGAGATCGGGTGCGGACGGTCACCTTGGCTGCCATACTTGGCTAAGGCGATAGGCTGTCGGGTATCGGGGATCGAGATTGAGCCGCATGCATCCGGATTAGCGCGCGCCAACCTCGCCGGTGTCGGCGTGGAAGGCCAGGTGTATTGCCGAGATGGTTTTGACCCGCGCCAAAATGAAGACCTGCGGGGTCGCTTTGACCTCGTGTATTCCCTCGGTGTGATCGAACACCTCGATAGCGTTTCGGAGAAGCTCCGGGCGCTGGCCTATTATTTGAAACCCGGCGGGCGCGTTCTGTCCGCAGTGCCGAATCTGCAGGGGATCAACTGGGTGCTCCAGCGGTTCGGCAGCTTGCCGGTACTCCAGGCTCACGTCGTGTACGACACGATGACATTACAACAGGTTCATGAACTCGCTGGATTTAAGACGGTGGCCAGCGAATATGCCGGTTTCTTCGACGGCTTTCTGACGTCGTCGGTCGGACAGGCATCCAAGCTGAAACTCCGGATGCATTCAACGACGTGCCGATTGCTCGGTCTTGGCAGCGTGGCCTGGAGCCGCCTGGGATTACCGATCGGAGAATGGCGGTGGACTTCCCCGTTTGTGATCTATGTCGGCGTGCAGTCCCAAGATGGGAGGATCCAATGACTCTTAGCATTCCAGCGAGGCTGGCCAGGTGGGCGCTTGCGATGATGAGTGCCATTACGTGGTATGCCGTGCCGGAGGCGCGAGCAGTCACGTTGCCGGAGCCCCCGCGTGAATGGGTGGATACTCAGCTCGTTCCAACGAGCGGCAACACCTTGACCGTGAAGGCCGGTGACGATTTGCAGGAGGCGCTGGAATTGGCCCAACTGGGAGACGTGATCGTTCTCGAAGCCGGGGCGACCTTTATTGGACCGTTCACGCTGCCCAATAAGAATAGTGGAACAGGATGGATCACGATCCGGACCAGTGCATCAGATCGGGATTTTCCCAAGCCCGGGACGAGAGTCGGTCCCTCGCATGCGCCGCTCATGCCAAAGCTGACTTCCCGGCGAGGCGAAGGCGTCGTGCTGGCGGAGAAGGGCGCGCATCATTATCGCTTCATCGGTCTCGAAGTGGCTCCGTCCGATGGCACATACCTGTACTCGGTCATGTGGTTCGGCAACAACAAAGAGCGTACGCTCAACGACCTGCCGCACCATATCATCGTCGACCGCTGCTACATCCACGGGGATCCGAAGAAAGGATCGCGGCGCGGCGTGGCATTGAACGGACGCCATATTGCGGTCATCGATTCGCACGTTTCTGACTTTAAGGAAGTGGGGGCAGACTCTCAGGCACTCATGGGATGGGGAGGGCTTGGACCGTTCAAGATCGTGAACAATTACCTGGAGGGTGCCGGGGAAAACGTCCTCTTCGGCGGCGGCGATCCGACGATTCGAGATCTCGTGCCGGCCGACATCGAGGTTCGACACAATTATATGGCCAAACCGATAAGCTGGAAGCGGGGTGAGTCCGGTTACGCTGGAACCTCTTGGTCCATCAAGAATATCTTCGAGCTGAAGAACGCGCGTCGCGTGTTGGTCGATGGCAATGTACTGGAATATAACTGGGAGGAATCCCAAAACGGGTTCGCGGTGTTATTGACGGTGCGGAATCAAGAAGGCGGGGCTCCCTGGGTGGTGGTCGAAGACGTGCGGTTCACCAACAATATCATCCGGCATAGCGGCAGCGGTCTCAACCTATTGGGCCACGACGACAACCACCCGAAGGATCAGAGCCAGGAAACGAAGCGCATCCTCATTCAGAATAACCTGTGGGAGGACATTGGCGGTGAGCGATGGGGAGGTAGAGGGATCTTGTTCCAGATGCTCAAAGGCTCCTCGGACGTCACGATCGAGCGTAACACCGGCCTACAGCAAGGCTATGTGCTCTTTGCGATGGGACCGTCTCATCAACGATTCACCTTCAAGAATAATATCGCACCGCATAACGAATTCGGTCTATTTGGGAATGACGTGGGTGTCGGGACGGCTGCGTTGGAAGCCTACTTTCCGGATGCGCTCGTCACGGATAATGTTCTCGCGGGCGGCGACGAGCGACGGTACCCAGACGGAAACATTTTTCCCGAGTCCATGGAGACCATTCCTTTCGTCGATCGAAAGGCCGGCGACTACCGCTTAGCCGGTGCCGGCATCAGGACAGGCCGCAAAAATCGGATCGATGTGGGCGTCGATACGGCTGCTCTCTGCGCCGCGTTGGGTGCTCAGGCACGCAGTCAGCCGATGTGCACTCCGCCAACGATCGAGACGCGTCATAGCTCTTCTACCACTACTCACTGACGCCGCTTCTCGACTACATTCTCCAACCGAGTCGGAAATCGGAATCCCCCTTACTTCTGTTTCCTGCGAGGCACGAACTAATGGATCACATGATCACCGCTCAGGCGACCCTCTTCATTGCTTTGGGACTGATGCTGTACTCCTATATGGGGTACCCGATATTCCTTTGGATATTAAGCCTGTTCAGGAGTAAAGCCTCATCCAGCGAGCGCGATTCAACTCCCTGGCCCGAGGTCAGCATCGTCATTTCCGCTCACAATGAAGAGTCGGTCATCGGTCGGCGGATCGAAAATCTCTTGAATCTCGATTACCCGCCAGATCGTCTTCAGATCCTGCTCGGCTCAGATGGATCGACCGATCGTACCGGAGAGATTATCCGGCGGTACCGGACAGCGAGGATCGCCTTTCAGGACTTTTCGTTACAGCGCGGAAAGGCCAACGTCCTCAATGATCTCGTCGCACGGGCGAGGGGAGAATACGTGGTCTTCACGGACGCCAATACGTTCTTCGATCGACGTGCTATTAAAGAGTTGATCCGAGGATTTCGGCGGGTTCCGTCGGCCTGCGCCGTCGTCGGCCGGCTGGAATTTCGCACAGCGGAAGGCACGGTGAATCCGGACAGCGTCTACTGGCGATACGAAACCATGTTGAAGAGGCTGGAATCCCGCTTCGGGACTGTTCTCGGTGCGAATGGTGCCATCTATGCCATCAAGCGTATACGGTTTCGACCGCTACCGGCTGGCACCATTGTCGATGATTTTCTCATTCCCATGCTTATGCGCCTGGAGAAAGGCGGATCAGTCATCTTTCGTCCGTCTGCAAAAGCCTCGGAAACGGTGCCGGAAACTATCCGGGACGAATTTCGTCGCCGCGTGCGGATCGGTGCGGGCGATGCGCATGCGCTTCGCCACACTTGGCGACTGTTGTTGCCGGGACAAGGCATGCTTGCCGTGAGCTATTGGTCACACAAAGTGTTGCGGTGGATGGGGCCATGGCTGCTGATGGTGGCCTTCGCATCGAATCTCTGGCTGGTGGATATCCCCTGGGCGCGGGCGCTTTTGGGTGCGCAGGTTTCAGCCTATGCGTTGGGCTTTGCCGCGCCGCTGCTCCGGAAGGTGCCGGTGATCGGGCTAACGGCGAATGGCGCCTGGTACTTCATGGTCTTGAACGCCGCGCTTTTGATCGGGACGATCAAATTCTTGGCAGGCCGGGCTGCGCCGGTGTGGAAAGCGACTCCTCGCACCGCCGAAATCTTACAGATGGCCCGTGCCCACAGCAGTCAGGTGAAGGCGGTATCCGGATCGCAGGAGGACAGATCGACGGCGTAATCTTACTGCAATCTGAGGTTCACGGGAGCGGCTGGTGGAGTGAGGTCTCCTCCGCTCACCAGAAGTTGTGAAGGCACTTTTACGAGAAATGCGTCCATCCGGTTCCCGCCCAGATTTGTTGTCCAGATGAAATAGCGACCGGTGATGTCAAGATTACCTTTCGGTTGTCTCGCGTAAAAGTCGCAGCAGCCGCCCGAGGCATTCGGGTCCGTCATCACCGGCGCCACGATAAGCTGATCATGCGTATTGTCGATTCGAAAACAGGTAATTTCGTTCTGAACGGCATAGTTGGTAGAGGCATCGCTCCCGCAGGCATGTTGTTGGGAGGATGGTACATTGGGTTTTGAATTCGTGTGTGAGATATGGTTGACCGCCGCAATGTTCCAGTTGACGTTGTATTGGACCACCGGCCCTTGGACAATCGCCGGATTGAATGACCAGAGGATAGAAGCGTTCGGCAACGCATTGTAGTTGTCCGCGCCGACGGCATATCCATATCCCATGTCCAGATGCCCGAGCGTCCCATTCGGTCCGTTAATCCTGGTTTCCTGGCCGGTCTGGTTGTCGAATATTCGCATGGCGAGATCGTTGGCGACGCCCATGTCCTCGAGGCTGATGGTCCAGCGCCCGCTCTTGTCCAGATTGCATTCGTTGAACCCCCCGGCTTTTGGATACCACCGGAATTGCTTCGTGCTCTCCAGATACACCAGGCAACCCAGCATTTCGCCGGTGCTTGCGACCCGAAGGGTGGCGCTATGAACGAGATCGTCATTGCTTGAATGCATTTGCCAGATCCGTCGATCGGCCCCGAATTGCCCCGTGACGTCAAATACCGTTTCGAATTGTTGCGTGACGACGTCATAGCGGAACATCTTGGGTCCATCGTTAAGATAGAGAGCATTCTGGCGCGACGCACTGAAGTACCAGCCTTCGCCAGTGTAATCTCGATACTTGCTGCCGCTTGGAAATAGCGGTCCCACTTTTGTAATGGCATCGGTGCTCTTGTCCAGCTTGAAGAGCGTCGGGCCTGCCCCGCCTCGATTGGACGCCAGTCCCAGAAAGATCAACATGTCGTTGCTGTTTTGGTGCGCGTTCGTATTCCTCCAATAGGAATAGCCCACATACCAGATGCAGTCGGCTCCCCCGCAATCCGAGGCATCTGTGATCCGAATTCCTCTGGTGTTGTAGGGAGAAGGAAAGGTAAAGGCTCCTCGCTGTGGCGGGATAAACGACTGAAGCTGAGCCGTACTGTATCGGCTACGCACGCCGGCCCCGTCTTTTTCTATCCAACCGCCGGGAAAGAAGTTTGTGGTTTGGCCGACGGCGCCAGAGGCGATGGCGAAAAGGACCATCCCGAGCAAGAGAAACAGTATTCGTCCCTTGACCGACATGTTCGTCCTCCCGTTATCCAGTGAGGGGGAAGCGCCGCCCCGGCGCTCGATCCGCTTAGGGACGACGGTACCATTCCCAGACGAAGGCGACGCCAAGGAAGGTAAACATGCCGTGTAGGAAGAGAAAACATTGGGTTAGGGGACGGTAAAAAGTGATACGGGGCGGCTCGACTTCAGAGCGAGGCCGCAGTGTTCAACCCTGGTACGGAGAGATTGGCCTAAAACGGCGGTTATTCTGGCAGGACTGGATCCAGACGATACCCCACGTTTCGCACGGTGAAGATCCGGCGCCCTTCTGGTCCAAGCTTGTTGCGGAGGCTCCGGATATGGACATCAATGGTGCGCGACTGCAAATCCGCATCTTTACTCGCGCCCCAGACCGATTCGAACAATGCGTCACGGCTGAGGACCCGTCCGTTGGTCATCAACAATGCTCGCAGCAAACTGAATTCCTTCGAGGTCAAATGGATCGGCTTGCCCCGAAGCGTCACCTGATATCGATCCAGTTCCATCTCCAAAGCCCCTACCTTTAATACCCGCGCTGGATCGGTTGGAGCCGACCGTCGAAGACGATTCTTCACCCGGGCGATCAGTTCATTCGCCTGAAACGGTTTCGTCACATAGTCGTCTGCACCGATCTCCAACCCAATCACCTTATCCCGTTCCTCATCCTTTCCGCTGAGCACGATAATGGGCAAATGGGCAGTGATCGGATCTTGTCTGATGCGGCGGAGCACTTCCAGTCCGTCCAGGCCTGGCAGAATCAGATCCAAGAGCACGAGATCGGGCTTTTCGCGGCGAACCGCTTCCAAGGCTTCCAGCCCGTCTTGTGCGACGGCGACTTCGAAGCCCTCGCGTTCCAGCAGCGTCCGAAGCAGGTCGACGACGCTGTCCATGTCCTCAATGACTAAGATCTTTGCCATGGTGAACCTGGAGGTTTGAGGTTTACGGTTCGATCAACCGGCGGCGGATGGAGTATCGGACGAGACTGGCGGTGTCATGAAGATCCAGTTTATCCATGATGCGATGTCGGTGAGACTCCGCGGTTTTTACGCTGACTCCCAGCAGGCCCGCCACCTTCTTCGTCGTCATGCCTTGGGCGACCAACTGCAGCACTTCCCGTTCGCGGGTCGTCAACGGATCGGACGGCAGATCGCTTTTCGCTAAAAAGGCGTAGATCACCGTCTGGGAGATGCCAGGACTCAGATAAAACGACCCTTTGGAAACATCGCGGATCGCATGCACGACCTCCGTGACCGGCTGTGTCTTAAGCAAATAGCCTTTGACACCGACCTTCAGCGCTTCAAGCACGAACGCGTCGTCCGTATGCATCGTCAATAAGAGAGATTTGGTTTGAGGAGAGACCCGCCGGATTTCCCGGACGACGTCCAACCCGTTTAATAGCGGCATCATCACATCGACTACCGCGACGTCGGGCTGTGTTTCCTCCGCCAGACGTACGGCCTCGCGGCCGTCTCCGGCCTCGCCCACGACCGTGACGCCATAGGTTTCGATCAAGGCCTTCACGCCTTGCCGCAGCAAAATGTGATCGTCTGCAAGCAGCAGTCGGCAGGATCCCAAAGAGGGATTCACTTCGGTACCTGAAGAGGGAGCCTCGAGGCGGCTCAGGCGGGACGGCGAAATGACCGGTGTAGAACTGCGAGAAATCACAGTCACTCCTTTCTTGTCGGGTCCAAACAGCTCATGAAACCTTCTCCGTCAATCTGTAAACGCAGGAAGCACCTGGCCCTTAATGTTCCCACATGCTGACAATGTGTCACATCGACTACCCTATAGGCACCTAGGGATCAGCCTAGTTGGACGGCCGGGAAAAAATTACTACAGTGCGTCATCCAAGGGAGGCCTTCATGGCAACCATTCCAATGCTCGCCATCTGTTGCGTATGTAAACAGGTTGCGGAGGGTTCTCCATCTTTGGGTTGGACGTCCATGTCAACCTACCTTGATCGTCATCATCTTCAATCTGCCGACGTTAAACTGAGTCACACGTACTGTCCTGCTTGTTACGAACGACAAGCTCGAGCGTGGTCCCTACCGAAAAAGGGTCGGGCGCGCCGAACTTCCGCACTCGTTCGATAGCCTATTTATTCCGCTCAGTTCCTCCATACTCCATTCTTCTCACTAGGGTTGGTACGCGGTCGCGCCGGCTCTCGTCAGGAGATTTTTCGTCATTTGGGCCACCGCCGGTTGATCCTGCAAGTGCTGATTGTAGTACACCGTGCCGGCAGCGAACACAAAGGCCGACCCGCGTTCGTAGACTGTCGCTTCATGCCGGCTTCCGGGAATGACATTGTTCGGAACAACTGACGAAGCAAGTACGGTGATGCCGGAGGGTGTCACTGCGTTGTTGACGAGGCTGTCCCACTCGTAATAGACGAGACCGGGAAGGATGCTGCCATTGGTCAATCCGGTATTCGCATAGACCCAGTGATTGGCATTGGTGACGATCCAGTCGGCTGGGGTCAAGGTGTGACTTTCGTCCGACATGACACCGGTGACCTGGTTCTCAGGACGGTTGACGACGTCCGGATCGCGGAAGCGTGTCGATGTCAAGGGTCGGTTGGTGTTGTACATCGGATCCGCGGCGAACTGATCCTTATAGCCGACAATCGTCCGCTCATTATCTTCGTATCGAATCTGATAGACCATCGTGTTGCCGGTCAAAAACGCCAGGCTAGTGCCTGATGACGGTAACGCTTGGAGTCGGTCCAGGACTGCCATCGTGGCATACTCGTCATGGCCGAGACTGATATAGAGCCGATGATTTCCCAGACGATTGACGGCTCCTCCGATATCGGCGCTGGTGAAATATTCTACATCGTAGCCTGCGTCTTCGAGCCAGCGGACACCTTCATGTTGCTCGAACAAAAACTTTCCGGCGCCGTATCCGACGGTGATCGGCCGGTCCAGAGACACCTTGACCGCATGGCCTCCGGGCAACCCCTGTGACGACACGTACAGACTTTCACCGCCGAAATCGTTGTAGGCATGCCACGTGGCAGTCGCAAGATGCACAGCCACCTCGGCATGCCGAGTGTCGTCTCGCAGGATGAAGATCGCATAGGTCTGCCACCCGTCTTGTTTGGTCAACAGCACGACATACACACCAGGTAGCCAGGGGGACCCATCCGTATTTCTCGTCGAAAATGCGAAGGTTGCAGGCCATCTGCACTGCACGAGGCCCGTCTTCACGTCGGGGGTAGGAATGGCTTGTTGCGGCGCTGTAATCGGGCCGCCTTCCGCATACAGGCGTGCGCCCATGCCACGATAGCCGCCCATGCGGAATACTTTCCAATTGAATTGGCCTGAGGGATTGGCGGAGACAGAAATACCCACGTCCGATCCTGCGGGATAACTCTCGCTATTGGCATAGGCGACGATTTCACGGTTTGCCGACGGATTACCAATCTGCCAAGCCGATGATCCAGAGAGCGTATTCTCGCGCGCGATGGCTTTCGGGTCGCCGGGTGACGCTGGAGGGGCCGAGCTCGTCGTCCCGCCATCGCTCCCGCCGCCGCATTGAATCTGGGTGATGAGACAGGCTCCCGCAATGATCGAGAGGCCAAAACGGATCCAGAAGGGAGAATGTCGCGTCGAATGGGAAGTGAACATAACGAAAGCCTCCTCGGTCACCATTTGATGATCGGGCCATGTTGCCCGAAAATGTAACGTGAGTGCGAAAACCTTCTGCCCGACAACTGGCGGGGCGCAGGC
>CAWKPI010000008.1:0-13565 GCA_963851455.1 uncultured Nitrospiraceae bacterium | reverse complement strand
CCATACTTTCAAGAACTTACAAGACTCTCCTCAGAGCGAGACGGTGATTGTGCTAAATTTGTGCTAAACGACCGTCCTGCTTCCAATGCCTCCACTCCGTCCCTCAAGCTTTCCGGGTAATGATGGGCATATCGCTGGGTCATGATGGGTGATTTATGCCCCAAGATTCGTTGGACCTTATAGAGATCCACCCCGGCTTGAACCATTCGGGTTGCGCAGGTATGGCGCAAATCATGGAAATGAAAATCCTGGATCTTGCTCGTTTTGAGTGCGCTTGCGAGCGCGCGTCGAATATTCGCTCCATCGAGGGCGGTTCCTGCTTGGCTTGTAAATACCAAGTCTGTAGTGTTGTCCCTTTTGGAATGCTTGTGCTTCAAGAGGACAAGCACCGTCTGATTGATAGGGATGGTGCGACGTTCACCGTTCTTTGAACGAAAGACAGTGACAGTTCGTCGAAATAGGTCAACGCCTGCCCACGTCAACGCAGTAATTTCGCCCATCCGCATGCCGGTGTTAAGAGCAAATATGACCACCTCGCGAAACCATGGTAGCGCAGCATTGACCAACCGCATCTCCTCTTCCGCCGTTAACCAACGATCCCGAGTATTGTTCTCTCTTTCCATCGAGACCCGACATACTGGATTGTCATCACACCATTCCCACTCGCGCCGTGCCAGATTGAATGCTTTCTTCAAGGTCGTGAGCTCCCGATTAATTGTGGCTGGCTTTACCCCATCGGCGAACCGTTTATTCTTGTATGTCACGATCTGCTTCGGAGTCACCTGACACAATTGAGGATTACCAAAGAACCCCTTCAGATTGTTCACGCAATACTGCTCACGTTGTCGATTCGCTCGTCTGGCTGCGTGCTCGGTGAGATACCGCTCCATCAATTCCTCAAAGGTATGTGATTCTTCCTTGGGTTTTTCAAAAAATCGGCCCTCGACAATCTGTGCTCGAATCTTTCCAAGAATTGCCTCGGCCAAGCGCTTATCCGAGGTCCCGGTTGAACGCCTGACCTGGCGTCCCTCATACACAAATGACATCCACCACGTTTCTCCTCGCTTAACGAGCCCCATCCTCATTCTCCTTTCCGCTAGGGCTCGGTGATATGGTTTCCCCGTGGCGAGCAGTATAGGCATCTCGCTTCGCCGCTTCAATGATTCCATTTACGTCGGCGTGCTTCGTACGAGTACACATTGGGAGTGATGATGCGGACTTTCGATCAAATGACTGTAGCCAAGCCAGCACTTTGTCCCGATCGAACCGGATCAAGCCATGAATCTTCTGGCAGGGAATCTTTCCCTGAGCTGTCCAGAGATAGAGCGTTGAGGGTTTAATCTTGAGCCAGGTCGACAGATCTTTAATGGTAAGTAACATGAGATTCCTTTAACAGGGGAGTCTGACGACACCCCCTTAACCCCCCTGAGATGGTGCGCCCGCGTTCTCGCCGGCGGATGATATTTTGTTTCGACTGGTCGAACCGGCTTGCACCAAGGCCCGGTGCTTCGTTTTCCACCGTCCGACCGCAGCGACAATTTGCTTTTCCAACCAGGCTTGTCCGTCCGGATGATGGGCGCAGATGACCGCCAACATCGGAGCAACCGAGTGTTTGACCCATCGCTTCACTTTCGGAATGCTCTGTGTATCCTTCTCAATCACAAGCCGGCCTTTTTGAAAGCCGTCCGTCAACTCCTTCCACCAATCAAGCAACGGAGAACGATACCGGTCTTCATCCGGTTCCTCGCGGGTCGTCTCGCGGAAGTCCACATACGAACGTAGCACTCCGATGATAAATTCCAGCCAATCATTCTCCTCGATATGCGATAAGACCTGCCCGCAGACCTGCGCACGCTCTTGCTTGAGTTGCAATTCCCACCGTATTCCGTACGACGCCCAATCTTCACGCCCCTTGGTTTGCAGTTCGGCTCGTTTATCGTAGATCCGCAATAAGGTTTGACTGTGCGGGCTGCCCAGATAGAGGGTTTCTCCGCTCGGGGTCCCTCTGTGAATCGAACTTGAAGCAATGGTCTGCATGCGGTCTGCACGAGTGACACACTGACCCGCCTCAATCGCCTGCTTGATGGTGTTCAGAGGCACTGTGCCGGTCCGATCGTCCAAGGCACAATCCAGCCGTGTCAGATGTCCTTCATGCTTTAGCACCCATTGGAGCACTGTCCGCACCTTGGGAGTGGGCCAAGCCGAGACAATGCCCGCAGAGAGATCCACATGGACTTCGAGCGGAGCTCGTGGCGCACCAGTCCCCAGTTTGCCCACGCCTCGGTTTGAGGCGACGGTCATCCAACACAGCGGATAGCCTCGAAAGCCAGCTTGGCTTTTGATCCACTCTCCTTCAAGGACCTCCATGATGTCTTTTACCTTCCCACTCGGGATAGTAAATGACAGCCAATCGATGGTAAGCGTGAACGGGGAACTCATCGAACGGATAGACCTCCTGTAATCATCCCTGTGGCTAGTGCCCCCGTGTTACCGTCCGGGGGCGATTGGACTCCGCGCCGCCGGCTATTGCCGGCTGGCGCGCTGGCCACTTCGCTCCGTCGATAGGGCATCTGCTGGGCACGTGCTCTCATCGCCTGACGGACTTTCTCCCAGTCAAAGCGATAGGCCGTGCCTTCCCGGGTGAAAGGGATGAGCCCTTTCCGGGCGGCACGACGCACTGTATCCGTGCTGACGCCGACAAGTTCGGCTAGTTCCTTAATCGATATCAATGCTGCCTTCATGCGTGCCCTTCTCCTTAGGTTGAAACCTTTTCTCACCCTACGCTGCCGGCCCTTCGCTGGGGATTAGGCACATGTCTGCTTATGACTGCTGATGGATGCTGTAGCGCGCTTTAGGGTGCATATCCTCACCTTTACCGAAAGAACTTCCCTGCTCGTTTTTCGTAGGGAGCGTAAAGCGGAATGGGCGCGAAGGGAATTAGGCAAGTTTATGCAGATGTATGCAGTTGTAGACTCCTCGCGCAGTTTCTCTATCCGCTGCATGTTCCACGAACCACTGTGAAGCAGAGGAGAAGAGAAGGGAATTAGGCAGTTGGGGTCTGTTTAGGACTCTTTGGGACTGCTTGGGACACGAGGACTAAAAGGGAAGGATTCTTGATCTGTAAGCGTCGACGGTTTCATCTTGACTCGGTCTTGCCGTATCGACCTTGCCGCTCGCAGAGCCGGCGATTCTAACATCGGCTGCAAGGCGACGCAGAGGGCAATCGCAGTGCCTTGCCCTACGGTACTTTTAAGTGCCTGTCGACTTCTCCTCACCCAGTGGGGAGGCCCGCTGGGCCTGTCTCGTTTTGGACAGACAGAAGGGATTTAAAGGCGGAGAATGATCCGGGGTTCAAGGATTGAATACCGGTCGTTGGACGCTATGGCGACACGCTGCTCAATGAAACCGCTTCGAATTGTCGTGGCCGATGATTTTGCCCCCTTTCGAGAGTCCCTCTGTAGTTTCTTTCAAGATCACGAAACCTTCACCGTCGTCGGTGTGGCCGCAGACGGTGAGGCAGCCGTTGAAATGGCCTTTCGACTCACTCCTCACGTCATTATTATGGATGTGAAAATGCCTGGAATCAGTGGAGTGGAGGCCACTCGGCGGATCAAACGTTCGCTTCCAGGCACCCACGTCATTGGAATCTCCACGCGAGACGACATTTTCATACAAGCCTCCATGAAAGCCGTCGGAGCGTCACACTTCGTCACGAAAGACTGCGCCCATACCCTCCCTGACGTGATAGCGAAGATTACCGGCCAGCCAGTCGCGAACGATTCTTTTGAAGGTAGCGTTTGACCGCCTTCGAAGCTAACGCGTTACGAGAAGAGTGGACCAACCGGGGGAATCCCCCGTGCGCCCACTTCACGGTAGGGTTGGAGCAGACGGACACTGGGTATTTAACCGATATCTGTGCCATCGTTCCTGAAATCAAGGGTGATTGACCTCGCTTCGCCTCACTGCCCAATGATAAAATAGCGTTGCGTGCGTCTTCTTAACTTCCTGTTCAAGGATAAGTCGATGGCACCGAAAAAACTTCGCCTCAGGTTTAGTTCCCAATCCTTTCTTGCCCACCCCGGTCCCGGCAAAACAGTCCTGAAATGTCCCAAGAAATACACGATCTTCTCGCAAGGGGATAAAGCCAGCGCGGTCTTTTATCTGCAGACAGGCAAGGTGAAGCTGACGGTCCTGTCCGATCAAGGGAAAGAGGCCGTTGTGGCGGTTCTCGATGCTGGAGATTTTTTTGGCGAACAGTGTCTGACGGGACAACTCGTGCGGACGGCAACCGCTACGGCGTTAGAAGACGCGACGATCCTGCGCATTGCCGAGGAAACGATGGTACGGACACTTCGCGAAGAGCCCAGCTTCAATGAGTTATTTTTGAAATATGTGTTGTCCCACAGTCTGCGCGTCGAAGAGGATTTAGTCGATCAATTGTTTAATTCAAGTGAGAAACGTCTTGCGCGAGTGCTGCTGTTATTGGCGAATTTTGGAAAGAAAGGGAAACCGCAAACGACCATCACCCACGTGAGTCAGGACATGCTCGCCGACATGATCGGGACGACGCGGCCTCGCGTCAATTTCTTCATGAACAAATTCAGGAAGCTGGGCTTCCTGGACTACAACGGTACATTGCGTGTGCACAGTTCCCTCCTCAACGTGGTGCTCCATGACTAGTGTGACCTAGGATACCTCTATCCTTCTCGCAGCCGGCGTCAGCCCGGTGTTGACCTGCGGTGTATTAGTTCGAGTAAGAGTGCGCAACTTGAATGTATTGCATGCTTATATGTGATGATGCGGAGCTATGACGATTTTCTCTTTTGGACCGTTAAAAATGCTTTCAGAAAAATGACCAGTCCAGACACCAGAGTCAGCGCGACTAGGACCACGTAACCTGAGAGTGTGTGGTCAAAGGCGCAGTCTGCGTCATATCCTCCGACTACTCTCCGAAGCGGTTTTGCAAACCCATCGCATAGAATCGACCCGATCCAATACGCGAGTCTGTCAAGGGCTGCGACAAGTTTTTCGAACAGCTGCGTAATCTCCTCACATCCTCTCTACCTTGAGAAAAAAGACGGCGACCCAGACCATAACAATCCCAAAGACGCGATTCATGATGGCGATATCTAGCGTCGGGCCGGGGTTATAGAGATGAGCAAAAATAATCAGTGCGGTGCATGCACTGGCGAGGGCAACCGTCAAATGTTTGAGGTGTGACCAGCGCGTAAGCCCCAGTGGCACCAGATATAAGGTCCAGACAGCGATCTCGGAAGGCGTGAGCAGATCTAAAACGAAGACAATCACGGTTAACGTGATGACCACTACGACGAGTGGCTGATCATTTTCCTTCGTCAGATCCATCTGCTCCCTTATTTTCGTTCGAATTATGTCCGTATTTCTCCGACGGTTCAACCCACCACAAGATGGAGCAACATCAGGCGTGGAGGCACAGTTGCTCGGATATGAAACCAGGATTCGTGATGACACGGGTCATCATGGATCATGGTGTGTCAGGGTGTTTTGGCACCAAGTGGGCACCACGACAAAAACATCTTTCAAAAGCCGAGGCTTACAAAGGGTGCGCTGGCGGGTTTTGCATCGGCCCCTGTCCCGAACTCACTCTGACGCATAGCGAAGGCCATTCAACCCCATTGTCAACCCTATTGACGCCGTCCTGGTGAAACGCCTAGCCTACTTGAGAAAGGCGAAAGGTATATGGCTCTTGCCGAATATCATCCACAAGCATCAACCCACGCCACGGTTCTCATCATCGACGATGACGAAGCAGATCTGAAGCATTGGTCGGACATTGTGAGAAACTTGGCTTCGAGCTACACGGTATTAAACGCTCCCGACTGCAAGTCCGGTCTTGCTATTTGCCGAGATCAAACGGTTGATTGTGTGCTGTTGGATCTCGACATGCCGGAATCGGGATTCCGTGCGCTGTTGGAATTGGTTCCTGATCGCCAACGCCCACCGATAGCGGTGATCATTCTTACTCATTTGGTGCATCCTTCCTTGGGCGAGATGGCAAAACACAATGGAGCCCAGGCTTGGATGGTCAAACAGCACACATCGCCTGAGGAATTGGACACTGCCATTCAGCAGGCTATGTCTTCCGTCAAATCTGCACGAAAGCACTGACGCACATTTTTCCCGGCGCCTTCTCTACCACCCTGCTACCAGGACAAGACAACCTGGAACACAATATCGGTCGTCCGGGGACGCGTCGCGTATTTATGTTTCAGGAGATCAAGAACGGTCGTGTTAACCGGGATTGTCCGTCGTTCTCCGTTTTTTACTCGAAAAACGGTGACCGTTCGACGGAACAGATCGACACCGGCCCACGTGAGGGCCAGGATCTCTCCCATGCGCATGCCGGTATAGAGGGCAAAGACAACGAGCTCGCGCAGCCAAGGAGCCGCAGCAGCGAGAAGCCGCTGCTCTTCTTCCACGGTTAGCCAACGATCTCGCGTGTTGTTTTCCTTCTCTATGGAGACACGGCAGACCGGGTTATCGGTACACCATTCCCACTCTCGACGAGCCAGATTAAACGCTTTCTTCAAGGTCGCCAGCTCCCGGTTGATCGTGGCCGGTTTCACCCCATACCTCACCATTGGACTGTCGCTCATCTCACTTAAATGGATATCCCGTGTCACTATCTTTTGAGGACACTTTTGCCAATAGCTTGGTACCTCGCCTTCACGGCGGGTAAACTTTTGGCGCCTAGATTTCCTTCCGATCCGTCCCAGAGAAACGGGAAAATTCCAATGAACTCCGGAGACGAACATATGAGCTGCATATACTTGTCATTTTCCGCCAGCATATGCCGCGTCTCCTCCTCTGTGGCTTGTGCAGGCATAATGGCTTGAGGAACAGCGATGAGCCTCTGATTCGCGATTAACTTAGAGCGCAATCTTTTTACATACCAAGACATGGAACGACCACCACAGTCCTCAAAAGTGCCATGGTAGCAATCAAATCCAACCCAATCATACCCATTGGGAATTACGAACTTATTATTTCTAAGTGTCGAGGCAGCAAAAATGACTGCCACAGGCACGCCTGGGAATGTTGCATGAATCAGGGCGTTGACTGTCGCTAGATTTGTCGTCATTTGTTCAGGTGTGACACAATTTGATGGGCTAATGACGCAGTTTTGTGAGGCACTCCAGTAAGGCTCATCAAGTGGGTAAAATGCTGCCACATGCTCAATACCTGCGGTCCGTACGGTCGATGCGATATTCTGCCATCTTGCCTGATAGTCGCTCCTTAAATTTAAATACTCGTCAAACAGTTCCCATCGCATACTGATTATCGACTTCATTCCATTTCTGGCAGCTTTGGAGACTTTGTTTGAAATATTTCCCGCGATCCACGCGATGTTGGAATGATCTGAAATATCATTAATGTAATCCCCACTTCCCACTCCATCCATCGCGCTCGCGAAATACCCAAAGAATTTAATATGGGGTGCCATTACTTGGGAGGGGAGACATTCGCCAGCTTTAGGATCTAGTGCCCAGCCCTGGGCAGGTCCCCATAATGTTCCGATCAATCCTCCGATAATCGCCAGACAATGCATCGCCTTAAAAAAATTCCTAACTGAGTCTCCGATATTCGTATCCACGTTAGCCATTTTTGCCTCCACGAGAAGATTCTGTTTCATTACAGGTCTCCCAACTTCCAGTCTGCCTGGATTCTCGGCGTAACTTTTATCGTCGCTCCTGTCTAAATGTCGGGCCACTGTAAATCAAAATCATTTGTTTTTGGGACAGGCGAAAGGATACGTCAAAGCCCTAGGAAAATCGACTTCTCGGGTCTTGAGTTGAAGAGAGGTTTTTGAACACTGCGCGCAGAACGACTTGGCAAGAGGAAAGAGGCTGAATGTCATTTTTTGAAGGTTCTATCCTTCGGACGAAGTGGCGCAACAGCCAAGACTGGATCGTTCTGCAGTGCTTGTGCTAAATTTGTGCTAGAAAATTCCCTAAAGGCCAAGACACATTGGAATCAATGGAGACAGTGAAGGCCGCCTAAGAGCCCGATACAGAAAGAAAAACGAGGAAACCATTTGAAACACCGAGCTTGTTCAAGAACATCGTGCTTCCATTCGTAAACCGCAGGTCGCTGGTTCGATTCCAGTCGCCGGCTCCATCTTTTCAGCGACTTAGCAAGAGGTCGCTAAGTCTTTAGACTTGGCGTAGTGAATAGCGGAGGGGAATTCTGCAAGGCGTAGAGTTCCTCTAAATGGTGGGGAAAGCAGTATGAATGGTTACATCGTTGAGATTGAAAAGGCCACGCTTAAGAATGAGAATTATCGCCAAGTTCTCTTCACCGCCAAACATTGTCAATTGGTGTTGATGAATCTGAAGCCGGGTGAAGAAATCGGCGAAGAAGTGCACGAGTTAGATCAATTCATCAGGTTCGAAGCCGGGAAGGGAACGGTTGTACTGGATGGGCAACGACATACTGTAGCCGACGGATTTGCGGTCGTCATCCCAGCCAGAACCAGGCATAACGTGGTCAATAGCTCCAAGACAGAGGACCTCAAACTCTATAGCCTCTATAGTCCTCCCGAGCACAAAAGCGGCACCATCCACAAGACAAAGCAGGAAGCCGATGCAGACGAACACCATCACTTCGATGGTAAAACGTCCAAGGGTTAGACAGTAATGCTCGTCTATTCCTACCATGCTTGACCAACCCCGCATGTCGAAAACTATTTTAGAATTGAACAGCGCTGATAAACTCACCACCTTCGAAGTTATTGGCCAATTTGGCCGCGGAGGCAGACGGTCCAACCACTGGCATTCCGCGCCCGAGAGAGGAAGGAGGCACGTCATGACGTTCCCCCACATCATCGGCTTCGCCGTGGCGGCTCTGCTCGCCTGTGCCGCCCCCAGCTCGGGCACCGAGTCGACGGTGGCGCCCGCGCCGAAGAACCTTGCTGACACCGTCCCCCTCTACACAAACCTCGGCGCCCACCACAAACGCATCTCCACTCGCGTCCCGGCCACCCAGCAGTACTTCGACCAGGGCCTGCGACTGGTCTACGGCTTCAATCACGCGGAAGCGATCCGCTCCTTCACGCGCGCCGCCGCGCTCGATCCCACCTGCGCCATGTGCTACTGGGGGATCGCCCTCGCCTATGGCCCGCACGTCAACGCGCCCATGGACACGGCGAGCGGCGTCGCCGCGTACGCGGCGGCGCAGAAAGCGCTGGCGCTCACGTCCCATGCCACCGCGCCCGAGCGCGCGTACATCGAGGCGGTTGTACAGCGCTACGAGGCAGTCCCGCCGACCGAGCGGGCCCGGTTGGACACGGCTGTATTCGCGCGCGATGGAGCGGGTTGCCACCACCTACCCCAAGGACCTCGACGCCGCGACCCTGTACGCCGAATCGCTGATGGACCTCCGCCCGTGGAACTACTGGCGACCCGACGGGACGCCCTACCCCGGCACGACGGAAATCGTACGACAGCTCGAGAAAGTGATCTCACAGCAACCCGAACCACCCCGGCGCGTGCCATTACTACATCCACGCGGTCGAAGCGGTGAACCCCAAGGCCGCGGTGCCGTGTGCCGAGCGGCTCGCTCGGCTCATGCCGGGCGAAGGGCACATGGTCCACATGCCCGCCCACATCTACATCCGCGTCGGACGATGGAACGACGCCGTCAAGGCCAACCAACATGCCATCCACACCGACGAGGTATTCATTGACGGGCAGCATCCGATGGGCGTCTATCCGCTCGCGTACTACCCGCACAACATCCACTTCCTCGCCTTCGCCTCCACGATGGCGGGCCGCAGTGCGCAGGCGATCGAGGCGGCCCATACCCTCACCGCCAAGGTGAACCTCGACGCCGCGCGCCAGGTCGGGATGCTGCAGGAGATGCTGCCGTACCACGCGCTCACGCTCACGACGTTCGGCCAATGGGACGCGGTGCTGGCCGACCCGCTGCCACCGGAGGACATCCGCTTCTCGTACGCCCTGGCGTCCTACGCCCGCGGCGTGGCGCACGCCGCCAAGGGCCAGTGGGCGGAGGCCCACGCCGCACTCGACACGGTGACGGCGATCAACGCCGCGACGGCCGACGGGGCCGAGGGCAAGACGGCGCTCGCGATCGCCGTGCATGCGCTGGCCGGTGAGATCGCCACCCGCCGCGGCGACCTCGACGCGGGCATCACCCACTTCCGGGAGGCGGCCACGATCGAGGACGCGGGCCTCTACTTCGAACCGCCCAAGTGGTACTACCCGATTCGGCACTCGCTCGGCGCCGCGCTGCTGAAGGCGGGACAACCTGCCGAGGCCGAGCAGGTGTATCGCGAGGACCTTCGGCGCTTTCCCGACAACGGCTGGTCCCTGTTCGGGCTCGCGCAGGCGCTCCGGGCGCAGGGGAAGAACAAGGAAGCGGCCGCAGCGGACGCGCGCTTCCGCCGAGCCTGGGCGAGCACGGACGTGACGCTGACGGCATCGAGGTTCTAGCGAACTAAGTTGCCTTCTGGATCACTCCCTAACTCCGAACGGTTCCGCAGACCATCCACGCATCTCAGAAAGGTGTCGACTATGCTAGCCCATGAGCTTCTGCGTGACAGAGGCATTCTGCTGCTTCGGCCGCAAGGACCAATCCAAACTGGTGATTTCGAGTCAATTGCAAAATCGGTTGATCCCTACATCGAACAGACGGGAGGGCTCCGTGGTGTCATGATTGAGGCACCGTCATTCCCTGGGTGGGACAGCTTTGCTGCGCTCGTGTCGCATCTGCGATTCGTTCGTGACCACCACAAACTCATCACCAAAATTGCGGTGGTTTCGGACAGCGCAGTCCTCTCGATCGCACCACAAATCGCCAAGCATTTCGTCAAGGCCGAGTTTCGCAACTTCAGCCCGAACGATCGTGAGTCCGCTCTTGCGTGGCTGCGCGAGTAATACGAGGGACTAGAGATTGCGACGATGTTGAAGTTTTCGTTTTATGAGATGGAAATTAGGCTGGTGCTTTGCGGTTCGTGATGTCGCGGAACACGAGAATCACGCCTTCTGGCGACGGATAGCCCTGCACTTCGTACCAACGTTGGTCAGGCGGATAGAGAAACTCGTACTCGATCCGAACGCCATTCTCCAATGCTCGCTTGATTTCCTTTTCGACGACAGTTCCTTTCACTTCAGGGAAGACCTCCCAAACTGATTGACCAATTATCGCACTGGGATCTCGGTTCAACCGGCGAATGATTTCCGCTGCTGCTCGGTTGATCGACATATATTTGGCTTCTCGATTGAGCGACACCACTCCATCGGAAATTCCTTCGAGTATTATCAAGAGGTCATCGCTGAATTTGGAGTGCATAGTGGGATAGAGGGAACCGATTTCGAGATTCTCTTCAAACTCTATCCATAGTGACGTAGCAAGACCTCTCGGGACTCCCCTAGTTCGTTGTTTTTGCGAAACCGGTAGGATCCCCGGGCTTATGGGCACTAACAAGGACATTCGAAATATCGTCACCGAATTGGTGGCTCAGGGGAAAGAACTGCGTCAGCGTATGCGTTCACCCGAGAGGCTGATGCTGAACGCGGTGGATCTGCATGTCCTTCGAGCACAGTTGCAAATACTCGATGATGAGGCGGCCAATCTGGAGCATCTTCTGTCGAAGGGGCATCATCCAGAGGAAGTTTCCCATGAGGACCAACCGGCCAGAAATAAACCCTGACCGGTCATCGTCCGACCTGGAGCGACTCCACTTTCAGCGGCTACTGTCTCATCTTTGATCAAGGGCGCAACTCTGACAAGGCTTTTACCGCTCGCCGGCTGTTTTCGGAGGGATTGTCAGCCGCCCTCGGCAACGATGTTGCGAAGATTTTGACACGTTATCTTCACTTCACCCCTTCATCCTTTCCTTGGATTTGGAACCTGCCCTCTTGGTGAACCCGTTGGTCAATTCGCTTCATACCGCGGGTCAACTATCTGCCGGCCGGTAATCTTCGCTATGACGCCAGGGAGTGTATGGGCGCATTCTTTCGTGATGAAGGCCGAACACCCTGCCGTTGTCATGGCTTCCCTTGTTAGGGTGTCATCCTGCGAGGAAACACCAACCACGTGAACTTCTGGGAGGACTCGCTTAATGCGCCTGGTTGCTTCTACGCCACCCAAGCGAGGCATCTTCACATCCATCACGATGACCTCAGGAACCAGATTGAGTGTCATCTCGACAGCGGAGTCCCCATCGCCAACTTCCCCCACGACTTCGAGGGCGGCGAACTCACCGAAAAATTTGCACAGGGCCTCCCGGAAGGGTGGAAAATCATCTGCCACAACAATTCGAAGCGGGTCCATTGGGCAGGGTAGAGACATAAAAGCTTCAATGCTACTTATCAAAAGGAGAACATCCTAGCTCGGGGAGACCACAAGACGTGAGCCCAACGTAAAAAATACGCACTGCGGCGGATTGATGTCAGCGCACTTGGTTCAACCCATCCTTGAACTGATGTGCAAGAGGCGCACCGAACCGCTTTGCTGGATATTGCCTCATCGACTTTTGACGAACACTTGACGGTGTACCGGTGAGATCCCCCAACGGAATGGAGGAAGAGCCGGAATCAAGTGCTCTTGCTGGGGAGAGCGATAGCGCCGAAAGGAAGGCCGCGGCGAAACTCCGAAGCAAGGTTAGAAGAACTTGTCCGCTGATTTGGAACACTTGTCCGGGCCGCACCAGAAATGGTCAAACTGATCAACCCGCGACATAACCAACCGAGATGCGAATGTGTGTCGCAACACGTGCGGGCTTACGCCGGATAGAGTCGCCCGCCGACAGGCGCGTTTTGAAATGGCCCCGATCGTCAAATAGGGTGTTCGATCTGCGCGCGGTTGCCACAATTGCGCCTTCTTGGCCTCCTTGATGGTCAAGAGGCGACCTTACGCCGATTTGCTCATGAGACTACTAGAAAGCATTCTAGGAACTTCCGGCCGTGGTTTAGGAATGTCTGAGCACTTTAGTAAACCCGGCCCATAAGGGAGGTGTTCGCGTGTTGATGAATGAAATGGTCACCCTTGCGTTCGGAAGCTGTGCCCACATAAAATATGTCTTCCTTCGAGTCGTGTTTTTCCATTCTTAAGAGTTTTGAAATGTTACCCCAACGCCGGACCGACTAGTCAGACGGAACGTGGCAAACGCCTGTGTTGCCAATATTGTGGTTCAGCGATGTGCGACCGGGCTATACGTCATGGCTGTGCGGACTTCTTGCGCCGGCTGTTTGGAATTTATCCGTGGTGTTGCAGGGCCTGCGGTGGAAGATTTTACGTACAGAAACGGTCTGCAAAAACCTCATAGCTCTGGGGATGAACTAGACATTACGATTCACAAAGTTCTTGCGAGTGTCTCTCCTTCTCGGAAGGAGGTTGGCTCTTGAACCCATTCTCGTCGCTATCCTCCGCTGCTACCACTCTGCTACGACAACAGGACAAAGCCGACCCACCTAGCCCCTGCCGGGAGTATCCGGATTCGTGGTTTCTTGTTGGGTTAGGTTGTCGGAGGTGGGATTAGGGATTCTGGGGTCCGGTGGAAGGCA
>CAWKPI010000007.1:0-89602 GCA_963851455.1 uncultured Nitrospiraceae bacterium | reverse complement strand
CTGAGGTTCATGATTGAAGGAAACTATGATCCTCTGCTTGCCTATTTTGTTTCGAATAAGATTGCTGCTCACTCGGAGTTCTGGCGGATCAATATTGCCCCTCTCGCCAACAGGTACTTTGAGCAAGCCACTATCAACTTACGTCCTCCATTGGATCAGGATTATGAAAAAGCCGTTGCCGTGTATATCAGAAATACAAAGTTGATCCGAGCGATAAGTAGCGAGTTTGGCGTGAGGCCGGTGTTTGTATTGCAGCCAATGATTTTCACAAAGAAATCACTTACCCAATTTGAGGAGTCCGTGCTTCGCGACGTGGTAAATGTTAATGGGCCGCATGCTGATTACATGAGAGGGTTTTACCAGTCAGTGAAGATTCAGATGGCAAGTTACGGTGAATTCATCGATTTGACCAACGCGCTGGATGATAGGCAGGAGACAGATTTTATTGACCATGGACACACTGCTCCTGGTACGGGAATCATTATTGGAAAGGCGTTGTACGATGCGCTCGTCAGTAAGCATTGGGGTATAGATTGAGGACGTACGAACCTCTCAGCCACTGTTAATGAAGAACTCATCTTTGGCATATCTTGCAATTTTCTTTTTTTTGACCCCAAGTGTTTATTGGATCGCTCAGGACCTCTCAGTCTGGCGCTGGGATCAGGCCTGGTACGGAGAGGTTTCTGCAGACCTCTGGTTCACATTGCTGAACCATCCCGCACAATGGTGGCCTGCGATGTGGATGGCATTCGGAAGCAAGGCTCCCGGTATAGCGTGGATCGGCCAATGGTTTGTGCCGATAGGCCAGATCCTTGGTTCTATTGAGGTGGGTCTCCTGCTCTCAATCATAATTTTCCAGTTCGGGACACTGTTGCTCATATATAAGGTGGGGAAAGAGTTCTTGCCTGATGGTGAATTTGCATTCCTGGGATGTTTGATGCTTCTATCGGGACCCCTGTTTGTCGGAATGACTCATCAATATTTTGCCGAGCCAATTCAACTCTTTGCGGTCACCTACTTGTACTGGATTGCATCCAGAGCCCGCTATTGGAAACGAACCCACGCTTTCAGTCATATCTCTCTCGCCGCTGGCTTGGGCTTAGCCAGTAAAGTAACCTTTCCCCTGTATTGCCTCGTACCAGGCTGTATTGCGGTTTATGATGCGGTGAAAGGAGAACGTCCGTGTGGTTCATATTCTTCGTCATTTTCCTGGCGATTGTCGGTATTGGTTCTTGCAGGGGCAGCCGTATTGGGAAACGCTTGCATCTGGTACGGGAGAAACGCTTCTGCTGTGATTGACTTTGTGAAGCTCGCTTCATCCAGTGAGGACGCGCTGCATTACGGATCCAGCGGTACCTTTCTTCATAAGATCCAATACTGGCTCGAAGCTCTGCAGAAAAGCCTTGCCGTGCCTAGTATCTTGCTTGGACTTGCCGTCGTTTTATTAATTGGTGCCGCCCTCCGCCGTGCTGGGGGACATGGAAATGACTTGCCCTTCAAACGGTTATCGCTCCTCGCTGGAGCGGCCGTCGCACATCTTGTCCTGGTTTTGACAATCTTCTCCTTCAGTGTCAACGAGGAACAAAGGTATCTTTTGCCCTTGCTCCCTTCTGTTATTGTTATCTTTCTTTGGGTCGTCTCTTTTGTAAGAATGCGCCTAGTTCTTATCCTTTTAGCGAGTCTTTTCTTGGCGCAGTGGGCCTATGTGGAGGCTCGAGCCTTGGGATATGTTGCAGACCATGGGAAGATGTCCCATTGGGTTGTACCGCTTCAGCGCGACGGTGAGATGATGAATGAACTGTCAAGGCTCATCGAACTGACTTGTACCCCCGCTACTGCACGACGCTACAACATCGTTGGAGTCGATCTGCCTTGGCTCAATCACAATTCAATGTCGTTTTACACTGCAAAACGGAAACAAGATAATAAACTTCGGTGTTATTACACCTCATTAGGCTATGCCGAAACGGATGTCTCCAAGGCATGGAAAAGAGTCAATGACTTCAACATAAGGTATTTCGTCTCGTTGCAAGAGGCCGCACTTCCACAATCATTCCTAAATCAGGTATCTGTTGCTGTCTTAAGACGAATCCAGGTTGATTCGCGGTTCACACCCGTACCTTATAATTCCTGCTGTAAGGTTCTCCTCTTCCGGAAGAACGACACACCAGTGGCGGATCAGGATAATCTTTAGCTGAATCACTCCTGAATGGATCTCCTCTGATGCGGCAAGCCGTACTTATCCCATTACTTGGGCTCGTGGCTGGATTGATCGGTTGCGTAATGCGCAAACTGATCATCACGCCATCGCTCAAGGCATGGTCTGGGTGGCGCTGTTCGTCTTGCTGACCTCACTCGCTCGCGCTGCGAGAGAAATGGCAATTGCGTACCGCTATGGCCTCGGGGCAGAGGTGGATGCCTATCTTTTTGTCTTTAACCTTATCAGCTGGCCGGCCAGCGTCTGGTTCAGTATTCTCACGGTTGTACTGGTTCCATTGGCGGCCCGCGTCCAGCAAGGATCGCCCGTAGAGCTCCCACTCTTTCGGGGAGAGCTTCTCGGCCTCACTGTACTGCTCGGGCTGGCCCTGACGTTCTTGGGTTGGCTCGGGTTGCCGTTCTTGCTGCGTTCATCCTTGACCGGGCTTTCATCTGCAACCGGGACCCTTGCTACGAACATGGTTCCGGCGTTGATCCTGTTAGTGCCGTTGGGCCTCGTTATCGGCTTGTTTTCAGCTTGGATGTTAGCTGCCGGCCGTCACACGAATACCTTACTGGAGAGCGTACCCGCTCTCGTACTGTTGATCGTCCTGCTGGCTTTTCCTGGAGGCGGAGCGGAGCCGCTGGTGTGGGGCACCCTTGGCGGTTTTGCGCTTCACATGGTCACGCTCGGTGTCTACTTGGAGAGGCGGGGAGAAATCGAGAAACCATGCTTCACTCGCCGATCACCTCAATGGGCAACATTCTGGCAGGCTTTCGGCATTACGCTGTTAGGCCAAGCGCTGATGAGCTTCACTACTATTATCGACCAGTTTTTTGCCGCATATCTGGGCACTGGAGCCATTGCCACGCTCAGTTATGCTAACCGCATACTCCTGTTAATCCTTGGTTTGGGCGCCACTGCGGTGTCCCGGGCCACGCTACCGGTTTTCTCCCGGGCTCAAGTGCAAGGAGGCCAGCAATTGCCTCATATCGCCGCTCATTGGATCCGGCTCTTGTTTATGCTTGGCGTGGTTGCTGTCGTTGTTTCCTGGTGGTTAGCGCCTTGGGCAGTGAAACTGCTCTTCGAGCGAGGCGCATTTACGGCCCAAAATAGTGAAATGGTAACGGAGGTTTTCCGCTATGGATTAGCGCAGGTACCGTTTTATTTTTCAAGTATCGTGCTGGTGTCCCTGCTGGCAAGCCAAGCGAGGTATCGCGCGATAACAACCGTGAGTGCCATCATTCTGGTCATGAAGATAGTTGCAAATGTTTCTATTGTACCGTGGCTTGGTTTGAAGGGAATTGTCTTAGGAACGGCTTGGATGTATGCGGGATCACTGTTGTTGTGCTGGTTAATCGTCAATAGAGACTCATAAGAGCCTCCGTCATGGATCAGACAAAAATCTGGGAATACTTCCAAAATGATCAAGAAGGAGGCGTTGCATTTGACAACGCAAGCCCACGATATGATTTTCTGGCAAGACGGATTGTCTCAGGATCGCAAGTGCTTAACGTGGGAGTTGGGCGCGGCGGTTTGGAAGCCATCTTGGTGAAAAAGGGAGCAGTGGTCAGTTGTCTTGATCCTAGCCCGAGCTCCATAGAACGAGTTCGAAAGGAACATGCCTTGGGAGAGCGAGCGCAAGTAGGTTGTTCTCAGGCTATGCCATTTGAAGATGGTCAGTTTGACGTAGTGGTGATGTCTGAGGTGCTCGAGCACCTACCCGATGACGTTTTGGTCTCAACACTGGTTGAGGTCAGGCGTGTACTCAAGCCCCATGGGCGTTTTATCGGTACGGTACCTGCTAACGAAAACCTGCTCGATAATCGTGCTATTTGTCCCCACTGTGGTGAGTCTTTTCACCGATGGGGACACGTGCAGAGTTTTTCGAAAATGCGTATGCGCGAGCTCCTCTCAATAAATAAGTTTGCACTTCGACGCAATGAAATCAGAGCCTTCCCATGTTGGCGACGAGGTGGATTGACCAATCTCGTTAAGAGTTTGATTAGGTATGTGCTGGGCAGGGCAGGGTCGCCTATCGCCAGTCCATGTATTTTTTTCGAAGCGCAGCGATGAGGTTTCCACTCCTCGGCTCCAACCTAAACTGATCCCGACTTGGATGTGAGTTTAGCTGTAGCTTCGACTGGGAGTGTGGTGTAAGTGTGAAAGAATAATTGATGAGGGATCGAGTAGATAGAAGTGAAACAAGCTTGAGCCATGCCTATCAACGTATCTATGAAGGTATCTGCGGGAAGCACCCTGATTTGCGACCGTGGCACTTTCAATGGTTGGCTACCTACTATCTCTATCGTCGATTGAGGCAGCTACTGCCGGACTTTCGCGGTCGGATTCTGGATGTGGGGTGTGGCGGCAAACCCTACCGAAGTTGGTTTGGTGTGGAGACGGACTATGTGGGCCTCGATGTGGATCGCCGATCGAGTGCTGATGTCGTTGTGTCTTCGAATGAGCACTGGCCTTTGCTCGATGAACATTTTGACGTTCTGTTCTCAAGCCAGGTGCTTGAACATGTGGAGAATTTAGATCTCACGCTCCTCGAAATGAGTCGAGTGCTCAAGACGGGCGGGAGCGCAGTACTGGCATTCCCCTTTCTCTATAACGAACACGGCACTCCATGGGATTACAGGCGTTTCACCGTGCATGGTGCAGCACGATTATTTCAGGACTTTGATATCGTTAACCTGGAAAAACTGGGAGGCATTGGTTCAACACTTGTTCTCCTATTGTTGAATTGGATCAACAACTCTCGTCTTCTTAAAGTGCTGCTATTGCCAATATGGATTCCATTTTCGTTAGCTGTGAATTCTCTGGGGCTGTTTATGGACAAGATTGATCGTACAGGTGCGTTTTATAATAATGTTTTATTGGTAGCTAAGAAAAAGCCGCGAATTGAAAGCGCGTCACTGGATTGAAAGCGGATACGGGGCCCTCATATGTGATGTGAATGTGCTTCATAATGAATTTGCGATTCCCGCGATTGGGCCTTGAGTAAAATATGATCATGGAGTCAGAGTGGTAACAAGAGTTCATTTGAATGAAGTGGCGAGCAACGAGCGCTTCGAGTTCGGCGCCAACTGGACAAAATTTTTGGAGGTGCTAAATGAGGCGCGGATCGGGCAGGCCGAGAAATCGCTTTGCGAAATGCTTGGTGTAAGGAGCCTGCAGGGGAAAAGCTTTCTTGATGTTGGCAGTGGGTCGGGTTTGTTCAGTCTAGCGGCACGTCGGCTAGGCGCGACTGTGTACTCCTTTGATTATGATCCTTATTCCGTCGCCTGTACTGCAGAACTCAAACGACGTTACTTTCCAAAAGACAACAATTGGACTATTTCAGAGGGATCTGTTCTGGACGGGGCCTGGCTGAAATCTTTGGGGACATTCGATGTGGTTTATTCTTGGGGGGTTCTGCATCACACGGGAGCAATGTGGGAAGCTCTGGAGAACGTTAATAAGGTGGTTGCCGAGCAGGGAGAACTGTTTATTGCCATCTACAACGACCAGGGAAGAGCGAGCCGTTATTGGCTCGCCGTCAAGAGGATCTACAATCGGATTCCTGCTGGGATGAAGTATATTGTTCTTTGGCCAGCGTTCTTGCGCCTGTGGGCTCCAACTATGATGCGAGACGTTTTATCTGGAAAACCATGCCAGACTTGGTTGACGTACGCCAACAATTCGAGAGGTATGTCTCCATGGAGGGATGTGGTGGATTGGGTTGGCGGGTACCCCTTCGAGGTCGCAAAACCAGAAGAAATAATCGATTTCTTCTTTAAGAACGGGTTTGTGTTGAGGAAGCTTAAAACATGTGGTGGCGGACGTGGTTGCAACGAGTTCGTCTTCGAGCGTAGTCGAAGTTTGGGTGATCCATACCGCATCTAAAAAAGTCGAAAATTGCCGGTACCAATGCTGGAAGTTGTAGTTTTATGCTAGCTGACCTCGCGGTTTTAGGTCTCCTATGTAGCAAAAGATGAGTGCTGAGCGGTTATCTCGCCAGGTTCGGCTTCTGTTTCTTATCCGGTCTCTCAACTATGGCGGCAGCGAACGTCAGCTTATTGCCTTAGTGAAGGGATTGCAGAAACGCGGTAGCTCTGTTTCCGTGGCTACGTTTTATTCTGGAGGGTTTCTAAGGCACGAACTTGAGTCGACCGGAGTATCTGTCGAGTCGCTAGAAAAACATGCGCGATGGGACCTGTCAGGATTTTTCTGGCGATTAATCAGACTGGTGCGTCGGATTCAGCCATCGATCTTGCACGGGTATCTTGCGACGGCCAATATTCTTACGGTCCTTCTTAAGCCATTCTGTCCTTCTGCAAAAATCGTCTGGGGACTGCGAGCATCTGATATGCAACTGGAGCGGTATGGATTTGTGAACCAAATTCAAGGGTGGTTTGAGAGCAAACTTGCCTTTCTCCCTGACTTAATTATCGTGAACTCCTACGCTGGTTTAGAACATGCTGTAGGCAGAGGATTCCCCCGAGAGAAGATGACAGTCATCCCGAACGGCATCGACATCGATCGATTCCATCCTGATCCTCCAGCCAGAATTCGGATACGGCAGGCATGGGGAATTACGGACCATGAGTGGCTCATCGGCCTTATTGGTCGATTGGATCCTATGAAAGGACATGAAACGTTCATAAAGGCTGCAGCTCTTCTTAGTCGAGGGCGCGACAATATTCGATATATTTGTGTAGGGGATGGGCCGGAAGCCTTCAAGCAGAAGTTGGTAGGTCTGAGTAAGGACGTTGGTCTTGACCAGAGGCTGATCTGGGTGAGCGCAGACGATGATGTTGGGGCAATCTACAATGCCCTCGATCTCGTCACGTCCTGTTCTTCCTACGGTGAAGGCTTCTCAAATGTAATTGGTGAGGCCATGGCCTGTGGAAGATCCTGCGTGGTGACCGATGTGGGTGATGCCAAACGAATTGTTGGTGACACTGGTTATGTTGTGGCGTCTGGAAATCCTGCAGCCTTGGCTTCTGCCTGGCAAGCGGCCTTAGAGGCGGGAGGCGTCGAGAAAGCCAGCCTCAGTCAAAGGGCTCGGGAACGTGTCATTGAACATTTCAGCCTGGAGCGGCTCATCGGTGAGACCTCCCGCGTGTTGGAAACTGCCGCCAAAAGGGGGCATAAGGGATGTCATGAGTCTCATGGGCTTCACTGACAATAAGAAGAAGGCGGCGATTCGTGAGCGATTCGATCGTCTCGCGGAGGATCGTGAGTATTGGCAAAAAAAGGGCAGCTATTACTATGAGGACCAGCGACGGTATCTGCGGTTTTTGATTCCAGAAGGACTTCGCGTTCTGGAAATCGGCTGCGGTCTCGGTGATCAACTCGCCGCGGTGAAGCCAGCCAGAGGCCTGGGGATTGATCTGAGCGAAATGATGGTCAAGGAGGCTTCTCGTCGTCATCCTTCTCTGGAGTTCCGAGTGGGAGATGGCGAGTCTCTGGAGATCGATGAAAAATTTGACGTGATCATCCTGGCGGATGTACTGGGGCATCTACAGGATATCGAAGCGGCTTTAAGGCAGTTACGCTCCTGCTGCACATCAAAAACCAGAATTATTGTCACCTACTACAATTTCCTCTGGGAACCTTTTCTTCGGCTGGCTGAATGGATCGGTCTTAAAATGCCCCAACCGGAGCAGAATTGGCTCGCTCCGCCGGACATACACAACTTACTTTGGCTTGCGGACTATGAAGTGGTGAAGACCGAACGGCGTCTCTTGCTTCCGAAGTATGTACCCATCGTATCTACTGTGGTTAACCGTTTCCTGGCATTTCTACCGGGGCTGAATCTTCTGTGTCTGAGTCATTATATTGTGGCCCGCATGCGGGGGCCCCTGGCAGTGAAAGATTACTCGACCACGATTGTCATTCCCTGTCGCAACGAGCGAGGGAACATCGAACCAGCTATCCGACGAATACCACAGTTCGGCGGGCCGCAGGAGATTATTTTCGTCGATGGGCATTCGACGGATGGGACGCCGCAGGAAATCCAGCGTGTGCATTCAGCCTATCAGGAGAAGGACATCAAGTTCTTCGTCCAGGACGGCAAGGGCAAGGGGGATGCCGTACGAAAGGGCTTTGCACAGGCCTCGGGAGATATCCTCATGATTTTGGATGCGGATCTCACGATGCCGCCAGAAGATCTGCCGAAGTTCTATGAAGCTATCGCGAACGATAAGGGAGAGTTTATCAATGGAAGTCGCCTAGTCTATCCAATGGAACAGGAGGCGATGAGGTTTCTGAATCTCTTGGGCAATAAATTCTTCAGCATGGCCTTTTCATGGCTGCTCAATCAACGAATCAAGGATACGTTATGCGGGACCAAAGTATTATTCCGGGAAGATTATGAGCGGATTGTTCAGAATCGATCCTATTTTGGAGACTTCGATCCTTTCGGAGATTTTGATCTGCTATTTGGCGCGTCAAAGTTGAACTTGAAACTCTTGGAGGTGCCAATCCGCTATCAGGATAGAACCTACGGTACGACTAATATTCACAGATTCGCCCATGGATGGCTGCTGCTGAAGATGACCGCCTACGGTTTCTTCCGGCTGAAGGCGGTGTAATGTCCGATGACATTCTCCGACAGCATAGAGCCATCTGGGAAAAGAAGCCGATTCTTCGGATTCTGTATACGAATTGGTATCACGAGATGGTCTCATGGCTTCGGCCGGGCCGGACACTTGAGGTCGGAGGTGGGACGGGAAATCTAAAGGAATTTGCCCCCGACGTGTTCTGCACCGACGTCGTTCGATTGCCCTGGCTAAACACGGTGGCTGACGCTCAGTACCTTCCTTTTGCGACGAAGAGTCTCACCAACATTGTCCTGTTCGATACTCTTCACCATATCGAGAATGTGAGATTGTTTCTGGACGAGGCGTTGCGGACGCTTCAGCCTCGCGGCCGGTTGATCATTATGGATCCCTACATCTCCTGGTTATCGTGGCCCGTATATCACTTTCTTCATCCGGAGCCAGTGGACTTGCAATCGGATCCATTACAACTGCAATTGCCCCAAGAGAATCGCAAGCCATTTGATGCGAACCAAGCCGTCTCGACTATTTTGTTTGAGCGTTCCTACGATGTTTTTCAAAGGCACTTTCCTCATCTTGAGATGCGACTGCGAAAGCGAATGGCATTTTTTGTCTATCCGTTAAGTGGAGGATTTGAGCACGTTTCTCTCTTGCCAATAATGTTTGTCCGGCCCATCCTTACGATTGAGAGAACGATGGGCTTTCTCAGTCGATTTCTCGCTTTCAGAATCCTCGTCGTCCTGGAGAAAACAGGTTGAGAGCCTGGAGGGAAGGTGTTTTGTTCCCAGGATGGCTGTTAGTGGGCTGTGGGGTTATTCTTTTTCTCTTTGCATTGTTTCAGTTTGTCCCCGCTCTGCAAGCTGCACTTCGTGAACCTGTGATTCCGGGGTTGGATGAGCGCCTGAGCAATGTCAGACCTGATAAAGCCCCTTGGTTGAAAGAAGTTCAGGGAGGGCGTTGGGGACGGTACGGTTGGTACTTATCCCCTCATGAACAGGGCAGCCTTCACATCCGCCTTCCGGCTCAACAGTCGGGCACGCTGAGGCTCCGTCTGTGGGCCTTCTCCGCCGGACCTCTATCTGTGAATATTAGTGATGGAGGAATTACGCGTCATGTTTCAGATGAGCAGCTTGATGGGGAAGTCATAACCCTTGCTGTCGATAGTCCATGCGAATTGATCGTTCAGGCAACGAATGAAATGCCTGAAGAACAGTTGATTCTTGACCGGTTCGCCGTCTGGTGGTCCGATTCTCAGGATCGCCTGCCATCCTTTTA
The DNA here is from genome assembly GCA_963851455.1 of uncultured Nitrospiraceae bacterium. Classification (GTDB taxonomy): domain Bacteria; phylum Nitrospirota; class Nitrospiria; order Nitrospirales; family Nitrospiraceae; genus Nitrospira_C. The sequence goes on along the minus strand of CAWKPI010000007.1, from coordinate 79,579 downwards.
TCCTCTCATGGGTGCAGTAGGACTTTGTCTAGCAGGATGGGGCTGGCTTGCTCGTCAGCGTAATTCTCCACAGGCATGGCGCCTGTGGATGGGGTGCACACTCATCCTTTTGGCCGTGACCCTGGGCTGGAGTCTGCGCTGGACGTTACTTGAAATTGCACGTGGTCTTCCTCCCGAACTGGATGTGATCCAATACCGTGTTTATGCACAAAGCCTCCAGTGGTTTACGCCCGAACATGGTTTTTATTCCGGATCATTTGCTGAACGTGAGCCGGTGCATGTGGCTGCGATCAACTTGTGGAGCCGACTATGGGGAGATACCAGTTCTGCCATTAGGTGGTACTCAGTCGTTCAGTCAAACCTGCTCATCATCGTGACTGGTATTTTCGTTTGGGCCGTCAGTGGTAAATGGGCTTTTGGGACGGTCACTGCTTGGATCATGGCGTTGAGTTCTGCATGGAGTGAGGAATCTGTGAGAGGATTGCGTGTGGAAAGTGAAACCATTCTGTTTATTCTCGTGCTGGCGGTATGGTTGTGGACCCGGGGATGGCTCGGAGCCGTTTTACTTGGGATGGCCACAGGTTTGCTCGCTCTCTTGCGCGCTCCCATGCTTAGCGTCGTACTGCCGGTTGTGTGGTTGTGTTGGCTCATCAATGTCTGGTGGAAATGGAAGGGGTCTGTGGGGATTCATCCTCATCATTGGACATGGAGGGAGTTAGGCTTGGCTTCCTGTCTTGCGGCGATGATCTTTTCGCCTCATTTGTACGGATTATATAAAGTGCATGGCGACTCTTCCTGGCCTTCGTATGGTTATGCACGTTGGAACGCGAACTTCGAATTTCCTGACCGAATCGGAACACCAGGGTTCCCTTCTGCTGTGGAGTTCGCAAAAGATCCCTATGCAGGGCCACCGGTAACGTATTTGGATTATATGTTTGGTTTGCACTCGATCTCACAACTGGTCTGGGGACAACTGAAAGGTTGGACGGAGTCGACTCTGTATATGAGCGTATCAGCCTCACCACAATTGGCACATATGGTGTTCTTGCGCGGCGTCAATGGCACCCAGGCGATGCTTTCTCAAATTAAGTTGGTGACGATTTTCAGCTTTCTGATTCTCTCGGGAATGACGATAATCGGTTGGGCCAGGATGTGGAGAGAACCAGAGTATTGGTGGGTTCCTTTACTTTCACTATGGGGAACATGGTACGCCGCTTATCTGTACAGTATCAGACTTGTCGAGCCTTTTCGTCACACGGGTCATGTGTATCCCTTGCTCCTGATCTGTTTTGTCGTGGGATGCAAGGTCTCCTACGGATGGGTGATTTCAAGACTCGAATCGAGTAAGAGTATTCCGATACCCTCCTGCTAAATCCTCTTTCAGGGCAGGGTAGCGTACATGTCATTGAACCGTTCCGACATACGATGCATGTGTATCGTTCAGCGGCTGCAAAACATGGTGCTGAAGACCTAAGCGTTCTGATGGGCCCTGATTTCTGCCATGCTGCCGCGCAAAAGTGGTGACGCGTGCATTAGCATCTTGCCTATCTTCTTACCACCTCAAGTAGCGATGCCGACCTGCCACGGTGATTACCATTCTGCATCTCATTACTGATCTTGAAATTGGAGGAGCGGAAGCGATGCTCGCGAAGCTCCTGAAGGCGATGGATCCGTCGCGGTATAGGAATGTCGTGGTTTCATTGACCGGTCGCGGCCGCCTTGCAGATAGCATTGAAGCAGCCGGCGTACCGGTACATAGCCTCCAGATGAAGAGAGCTCGTATCGATCTCACGGTGCTGCCGAAATTGGTCAGGCTGGTCAAACAGATACGGCCGGCTGTTCTTCAAACCTGGCTCTACCATGCCGATCTGCTGGGAACTGCCGCCGCCATTCTTGGCCACTGTCCCCAACTCGCTTGGAATGTTCGCTGCTCGGATATGGTTCTAGCGCATTACCCTTGGACAACGCGGGTGACCTTGAAGATGCTCGCGCTTTGTTCCCGGATCCCGCAAGCGATCATCGTGAATAGTCATGCGGGTCAACGGTTTCATCAAGAAATCGGATATCGGGCCAGACGGTGGCACGTCATTCCAAACGGATTCGATGTGGAGGAGTTTCGACCCGATCAGGGTGCCTATCAGCGATGGAGAGACAAACTGGGCCTTTCACACGACACGATGCTCATCGGCATGGTCGCTCGCATGGATCCGATGAAAGATCATGTCACCTTCCTGAAAGCGGCTCGTCAGATTGCGTCAAGTCGAAATGACGTTGCGTTTGTCTTGGTAGGCAAGGGCGTCGAATCGCTGGCCTCACAAGTCAGCATGTTAGGTCTGACCGGAAAGGTCCACCTGTTGGGTATCAGAGCCGATGTCGCGGGGATCATGCCAGCTCTGGATATATTTTCCCTGACGTCGGCGTTCGGTGAGGGGTTTCCCAACGTGGTTGGGGAGGCCATGGCTTGCGGGGTCCCTTGTGTGGTGACCGATGTCGGCGATGCCGGTTTCCTCGTCGGTGACACGGGGAGAGCGGTTCCTCCCAAGAATCCGGAATTACTCGCTGAGCAATGGCTCGAGGTCATCAGTATGGGACGAGAAAGACGTCTCGAGATGGGAGCCGCTTCCCGGGAAAGAATTAAAGCCCGCTTCAACCTTCATTCTGTAGTGAGCCAGTATCAGCGGTGCTACGAAGAATTAGCTGGGCAACCCGTTGCAGTGGGGGCAGGGGGTCCGTTGAATCCATGATGAAGGATGAAGACTGCATTCTCGTATTATCCGCTCCCTGGATCGCATGGCATTGAAATACTCGTCTCATAATTGGCTCAACAATCTCGGGCTGGTGAGTGCAGGGACGCTTATGGCTATCGTGTTGGCCGAGGTGCTTTGCCGATTCCTTCATCCACTATCGACTGTTGAGTATCGTATGGACGAGGACGTGGGACCGATTCTGGTTGCGGGGCAAACCAGCCGTTGGGTCAACGAAGATTACGATGTCCTCGTGACCACCAATAGGTTTGGGTTTCACGATGTCGAGCATGAGTATGAAAAGTCGCCTGATCGGTATCGCATCATCGTGCTGGGTGACTCGTACATCGAAGCTCTGCAACTACCCATTGAACAAGGCTTTACCCATTTGCTGGAGCAACGGCTGGGAAATCTTCATAAGGGACGCAAGGTGGAAGTTATCAATCTCGGGTTGTCCGGTTCCGGCCCGGCTCAATATTATCGGATCCTCGACAAGAAGGGATTGATCTATAAGCCCGATCTTGTCGTGATGGCGATTTTCCCAGACAATGATATCCGCGATAGCGACGTGAACCTCAGCGGTGCCATTTTCAAACCTTACTATGTCCTCCGCCAGGACGGACGCTTGGACTATCAGGCTCCGCGCACCGACGCGGTGGGGAGTGCGATCAGACCTTGGCTACGGCGAAGCGCGTTTCTGCAATTAATTCGACAAGGAATTGCCTCATTCCCTCTCGAGCGGTGGCTGGCGTCAGTCGGTCTTCTTGCTCCCACTGCGGGGATCACGGACGAGGATGCAGCGATGCCCCTGGGATGGTCAATCTATTTATATGACCCCCCTTTGCAGTGGCGAGACGCTGAGAAGTTGACTCTCCGGATCATTCATGAGGCCCAGGTGCTCTCGGAAAAACATGGTGCCGAGTTTCTGGTCATGATCATCGGGTCTGTTCCTGCGGTTGAGAACCGTTGGCAAGAAGTGCTCGGGCGATATCCTGGTTCAGATGCGATTCGCTGGGACTTCGAGCGACCGGTTTCGATGCTGAGGGAGCTAGGGCGACAAGGGGGCTTTGACGTCGTTGACCTAATCCAGCCGTTCCGGACCGCTTTTGTTGCGACGGGCCAATCAAGCTCATGGCCGCACGATGGCCACTGGAATGCGAGAGGTCATCAACTCGCGGCGGAAGTCATCACTTCGCATTTGCTCGAGCACGGCGAGAAATACCTTCTCAACTGAGGAAGCTTTCACCGGTTTGCCACACCACAACCTCACGGTCAGGATTGTTATCCTTTATCACTTCGACTGCTCAACTGTTTTGACCATGCCGCCGAGGTCGAATTTGTGAGTCGTGACCAGACGATGGGCTCATCGGTGGACCGCCATCCGGCCTGGCGGGGCGGAGTCTGGGTGCTTCTTGCGCTCACGATGTTGTTCGGTATTGATCTTATATTCGTCGCATTCGGCGGAGGCTTGACCATTGGTTTCGCCGGGATTGAGCTTCGGTCCACCACAATCGAGTTTCCCGCGATCGCATTCCTGGTCAGCGGCGTGCTCGCCTTCTGTGCGGGGGGAAAATGGAAAGAAGCGGTCGTGCTCTGTGCGGCGATTCTCGTCGCGGGAGGGCTCGGCGAACTTGTCCTCAGAATCCTCGATCATCCATTGGCCCGGCCGCATGTTGACTATGTCGCCTGGTACAAACCGTCGGAATATTATGGCCATGAATTGGTCGCCGGATTTGAAGGGTTTGGTCCCCTCAATCTGCCGGTGAAAATCAACGATAACGGGTTTCGCGATACCGCTCATGGGGAGGAAAAATCTCCCCGAATACTGCGGGTGCTCGGTCTTGGCGATTCATTCGTATTCGGTTGGGGGGTTCAGGCGGAGGAGACTTTCCTTAAGCGGCTCGAGAGCCGTCTTCAAGGGCAAATGGACCGTCCCGTGGAAACGATCAATGCCGGAGTTCCTGGGTGGGGATTGAACCAATACTATATTTTTTTGAAGCAGACAGGACTCCAATTGTCTCCCGATCTTGTGGTGCTTGCCTATTTTTTGGATGACATGAGCGGTCCTCCGCAGGACAGTATCCCGCCCACAACCAAGTATGCGGCCGGTCTTCAGTACAAAGGCAGCGTCATGCACCATTCCCGTCTTTTTAATTTCTTGAAATCAATCAGCCATCTTGTGCGCGAAAAAAACCGACCGGCCAGAATTAGCTATCTGCACGATCTCGATGTTCGTCGGACTGAGTGGTCCCGACGTGCGGAGCACCTCATGTCCGAATCATCGCCCGCTGAGACCGAGCAGTATGCCGGCATGTTAAGTGCGCATCTCGCAAGATTGAAGTCGCTGGTAAACGCCGCCAGATTGGCTATGGTAATCATGTATGTGCCGGATATCTCCCAACTCCATCATCCTGAATCTCAATTGATTAACCGGGTCCTACTCAAGACATGTCAGCAGCTTTCGATCCCCTTCGTGGACATGACGCCCGTCTTCGAACAATCTCAGGATCCTAGTCAGTATTATCTGTGGCCGGAAGATCCGCACACGAATAGAGTGGGGCACGAGGAAATGGCGGCAACGCTTGAAGAGGTAATATGCTCACTGCCGGATTTGAGGCCCCGTTGCAGGTTCACCCTGAAGAGACATCCAGCCGACATGTCGAACTACCCGACAGCGGGTACGACGTCGCCGGGTTCGTAATCATCGCGCTAGCGAATTTATCTTAACAACAATGGTGCCTAAATGTGCGGTGTTGTAGGTCTTCTGAACGCGAAGAGTACCGACTTGCCTCATCAGATCTCCCGGATGGTTCAAGCCATCCGCTATCGAGGTCCTGATGATCACGGCGTCTGGTGTGATGCCGCTGTAGGTTTGGGTCTCGGTCATGCCAGGCTCTCCATTCTGGATCTTTCACCCGAAGGGCATCAGCCAATGGTATCCGCCAGCGGGCGGTACGTCCTGTCCTATAACGGTGAGGTCTACAACTTTGCCGAGCTTCGTTGCCGGCTCGACGCGACAGGCGCCACGTTTCGTGGTCATTCTGATACGGAGGTCATGCTGGCGGCGTTTGAAGCATGGGGTGTCGAGAAGGCGGTTTGTCAATTTGTCGGGATGTTTGCATTCGCCCTGTGGGACCGAGAAACTGGAGTACTTCATCTGGGGCGGGATCGCCTTGGTATTAAGCCCCTCTACTATGGGTGGACGGATACCACGTTCGTATTTGGTTCAGAGCTGAAAGTATTTGAGCAGGTTCCGGAATTCAAACGATCCATTCACCGCGACTCACTGACAGCGTTTATGCGTTATGCCTATGTCCCGGAGCCCTGGTCGATATATCAGGATGTCTACAAACTGCCGACCGGATGTCTTCTCTCCATTACGCCTGAGCAGGCCCATGCTCGTCTGGGATTTAGCCCTGAACCGGAAAATAGGCAAGCGACGTTGCGGCCGACTCGTTATTGGTCAGCCCGGGACATCGTTGAGTCCGGGGTACGTTCTCCGTTCACCGGGACGGAGGAGGAAGCGATTGAGCAGTTGGATCGATTGCTGCGAGAAGCCATTAACCTGCGAATGGTTTCCGACGTCCCGCTCGGCGCCTTCTTGTCCGGAGGCATCGACTCATCGGTCGTCGTTGCGCTTATGCAGGCCCAAAGCGCCAAACCTGTCAAGACGTTTACGATCGGTTTTCATGAGCAAGATTATAACGAAGCGATTCATGCGGCGAAGGTTGCCAAACATCTGGGGACGGACCACACGGAACTCTATATCACCCCGGCCGAAGCCCTGGCCGTCATTCCTCGATTACCGGATATGTACGATGAACCCTTTGCGGATTCTTCTCAGGTTCCTACCTATTTGGTATCACAGCTGGCACGCAGGCACGTGACCGTAGCGCTCTCCGGTGATGGAGGAGATGAGTTGTTTGCCGGCTACAACCGCTATTTTTGGGGTCGTCAGCTGTGGAAACGGGTGTCGTGGCTGCCACAATCGGTCCGTCGAGGTATGGCCGGAGCAATCCAATCCGTTTCGCCTGATGCGTTAGATAACATGTCCAGCAAGCTGAAGATGCTGCTGCCGGTCATGCCGAGTGTTGGAGACAAGCTGCACAAGCTCGCTGACATTTTGGCGATGAAGGATCCCGAGACGATGTATCTCGGCCTCGTGTCTATCTGGAAAGACGCCGCGAAGGTGGTCGTCGGTGGCGCGGAGGCGGTAACGACGTTGACGGATCGCCATCGTTGGGCCGGCGTCAACGAATTTACGCTGCAAATGATGGCGCTTGATCTGGTGACATACCTGCCTGACGATATTCTGACCAAAGTCGATCGAGCCAGCATGACGGTGAGTCTCGAAGCTCGAGTGCCGCTGCTCGATCACCGTGTCGTGGAGTTTGCCTGGCGGATTCCCTTATCCATGAAGATCAAGAATGAAGAAGGGAAATGGTTGCTTCGCCAAGTCCTGTATCGCTATGTCCCACAGCATCTCATCGAACGGCCGAAGATGGGCTTTGGGATTCCAATTGGCTACTGGCTTCGCGGGCCATTGCGCGAGTGGGCGGAGGATCTCTTGGACGAGGGGCGGCTTCGTCGCGAGGGATATTTCTACCCCAATCCTATTCGACAAAAATGGAAAGAGCATCTTTCGGGACAACGGAATTGGCAGTATCTATTGTGGAATGTGCTGATGTTCCAATCCTGGTTGACTTCGCATGACCGACCGACCGCGCCTGCTGTATCTCATCACTGAAGATTGGTATTTCTGGTCTCACCGGCTTGATCTTGCACGTCATGCAGCTCAAGCGGGCTTCGATGTCTCGATCGCCACGCGAGTGACAGAGCATGGGGAGCGAATTCAACGGGAGGGGTTCAAGCTGTTTCCCATTACGCTGCGTCGACGATCCAGCAATCCGTTCGCTGAGCTGGCGGCTCTGCTTGAACTCGTGCGGATCTATCGTCGGGAACGGCCGATGATTGTGCACCATGTGGCGCTGAAGCCCATCTTGTACGGATCGATTGCCGCCTGGTGTAGTGGAGTCCCGATTGTCGTGAATGCGTTTGCAGGACTTGGATACATCTTTACCGATCAGAAGCGAAGTCGCGGAGTTCTCGGTATCTGTCTTCGGTATGTATTCAAAGCATTATTGAGATTGAATAAGTCGGTTGTGGTGTTCCAAAACAGGGACGATCGCGACCTGCTGATGACAGAAAACATTGTGACGCTCGAGCAAACTCGAATCATCCCCGGCTCGGGCGTGGACACGAAAGCCTTTGATGTCCGGCCGCCCTCTTCAGGCAAACCCGTCGTCATGCTCGCATCTCGGATGTTGTGGGATAAGGGCATTGGTGACTTCGTCGAGGCCGTGCGCCGGCTCAAGCGCGAAGGTGTATCTGCCCGATTTGTCCTCGTCGGTCGGTGCGACGAGCATAACCCGGCTGCGATCGAACCGGCCCAGCTTGAAGCGTGGGTGAATGAAGGGCTCGTAGAATGGTGGCAGCATCGTGAGGATATGTCTTCGGTCCTCTCGGGAGCTACGATGGTCGTGTTATCCTCCTATCGTGAGGGCCTTCCAAAGATATTATTGGAGGCTGCGGCCTGTGGGAAACCATTGGTCGCCACCGATGTTCCGGGATGTAGGGATATCGTGACCCACGGCATCAACGGTTTCTTGGTGCCTCCTCGAAATCCGGCTGCTCTGGTGACGGCAATCGATTCCTTGCTGCGTGATTCCTCTCTTCGAGTGGCCATGGGGCTGGCTGGACGCGAGGCCGTGATTCATGCGTTTTCTGTGGAGAAGGTCACGGCTCAGGTTCTGGGCCTCTATCGAGAACTCCTTGCCGGGCGAAGGGATGGACAACACGTAGCAGGCCTAGCATGACGGCCGTTCTCGTTACGGGAGCGGGAGGTTTTCTTGGCCAGGCTGTGGTGAAAGATCTTCTGGGATCGGGCTGCCATGTCCGTGCGCTGGCTCGGAACGCTTCCCATGTCTCATCGTTCCCTCAAACGGTGGAGGTGCTCACCGGAGATGTTCGCGATCCGCAATGTACGAAAAGAGCCACGCTGGGATGCGAGAGTATTATTCACCTGGCTGGAAAAGCGCATGCAATAGACGATGAACGTGTCGGCGACGATGAGTACCAGTCCGTGAATGTGGATGGGACCAGACAGCTGTTGGAAGGGGCGGTTGCGGCCGGAGTTCGAAGGTTCATCTTTGCAAGTTCCGTGAAGGTATTCGGCGAAACCACCAATGGCTGCCTTGACGAAGGCGCTCCTTCAGCCCCTGAAACGCCCTATGCGCGGAGCAAATGGATAGCGGAGCAAGTGGTGGCTTCCTATGGTAAAGCCTCCGGCATGGCGACGGTCTCGTTCCGTCTTCCGTTGGTGTACGGCCCTTCGGACAAAGGGAATCTCTACCGCATGATCGCAGCCATCGATCGAGGTAGATTTCCTGCCCTGCCTCGCGTTCCCGCGGTCAGAAGCATGCTCCACGTCAACAACTTCCTGCTGGCAATCCGTTGCGCCTTGGCATCGAATGTCTTTCTGAGACCCATGTATGTGGTGACGGATGCCAAACCCTATTCGATTACAGAGGTGTATGATCTGTTGCGCAAGGGATTGGGCCTAGAGTCGCCTCGCTGGCGTATACCGCTCTGGGCGCTGTCATTGGGGGCGCGATGTGGAGATGTTGTTCAGTCCCTGTCGAACCACCGCATGCCTTTTTCGAGCTCCACATTGGAAAAACTGGTTGGGCAGGCATGGTACAGCCCGGAAGCGCTCATCCGAGAGATGGGTTACAAACCACAGGATGACTTCGGATCGGCTGTCCCTGAAATAGTTCGGCATTACCGACGCACAGTCTCACCATGTGGCTCCTGATTGCCCTAGGAGTTGGACTCCTTTCCTGGTGGATCACCGGCCAGTTGGTGCACGGATCTTCGTTTCTTCGTTCACTCGACCATCCGAACGAGCGTTCTCTTCATGTTTCCCCTACGCCCCGTACCGGGGGCGTGGCCATGCTTCTGAGCCTGCTCGCCGGGGTCATCGCCGCAAGTGCCATGTCGCTCTGGGCAGGATACGAGTCAGCAGATGGACTCGGTCATTTCCGAGAGGGGATCTGGATTCTCGGGGGAACGTTCTTTTTAGCTCTCGTCTCCTTCTGGGACGATCGGAGAGGACTCCCAGTCATGACACGCTTTGGCCTGCATGTTCTTGCCGCATCCGGCATGGTGTTAGGCGGGGACATGTCCATTCGTGCCCTGACCATTCCGGGCTGGGGAATACTTGACCTTGGATGGGCGTCCATTCCGGTCACGGTCTTGTTCATGCTGTGGATGACCAATCTCTATAATTTTATGGACGGAATGGACGGGTTCGCTGGTGGTATGACCGTTGTCGGATTCAGCTTGTTAGGCTACTTTGCCTGGGCCGGCAATCATCCGCTTCTCTTTGGCATTGCCATCCTACAAGCCGCAGCCGCCGCGGGATTTCTTGCGCACAATTTTCCCCCGGCGAAGATCTTCATGGGCGACGTGGGGAGTATCTCGACAGGCTTTCTCGCTGGTGCGCTCATCGTGCTCGGATGTCGGGATGCGCTGTTCGATCTCTGGGTCCCGCTCGTCATTTTTTCTCCGTTTATTCTCGACGCGACTTCCACGCTGCTACGTCGCGCCGTACGTGGCGAAAAAGTCTGGAAGGCACACCGGGACCATTTTTACCAACGGCTCGTATTGAGCGGGTGGGGACACCGGCGAACCGTCTCTTTGGAATATGCCATCATGGTGCTATGTGGCGTTTTGGCCGTACTCTACCAACAGGCCGATCAGTGGCGATTGGTCGTCTTAGGTGCGTGGGTGATGACGTTCGGTGCCTTGGCAATTTCCGTAGTTCACATAGAGCAACGGGTGAGAGGAAGAAAGACACAATGATGAGCGACGAGCCATGCGTCACGTCATTCAAATTGGTACGCCTTGGGGATCTTCTTTCTCTTGACTCTCTGATTCGCGGATTGCTGCTGGTCTATATAGCCGTATTGCCGTTCAAGGGACTTCTGATAGTGGAACGCAACGGATTTCTCGTGCTCCTTGGTCTTCTTGCGTTGTGGTGTCTAGTCAACCGCCGGGTGTTCTATCGACGCACGCCGTTTGATGTGCCGGTGGCAGCGTATGTGTGTTGGGTGGGCTTCACGATCCCCTTTTCCGTTTTTCCGGAATATAGTCTTAAGGAGTTCGGCAAGCTGTTGCAGCAATTCGTTGTGTTCTATGCCGTGGTGTATTTTTTATCCGGCCGATCCTTCCGGTTGACATTATTCGGGTTGTTAGGAGTCTTGTTAGTCGTCACCAGCGCCAAGGGACTCACACAATTCGATATTGACCATCCCCAGGCGGTGGTATCTTTTTTCCCGGCGGAGGTGTGGTTGACGACGTTTTTGGTCATGGTCATTCCCTTAGCCATCGCGACCAGCTTTGTTGCAAATTCTCAATGGTTAAGGGGTGCGGGCCTCCTGACGATGTTGGTCGCATCAACATGTCTCGTCTGGACGCAATCTCGAGCCGGACTGTTGTCGTTGATCGCGGAATTCTGGGCCACGACCTGGATCGTACGAACCCGAGCCGCCGTGCTCCTGGCAGGCGTAGTCAGTCTTGGCTTGGTTGTTGGTTTTCTCGTGACGCTTGGAGTCAGGACAGGGGCAGTGCCGTTGGAGAATAGTGGAAATCATATCCGGGCGCCTTTCCAGACCACTGTCCATTCGATCATCCACCGATTTGATATTTGGACCTTCACACTAGGTGAAATTCGGAAGCACTGGTTGACTGGAATCGGCTATGGGAAGGACAATTTTCTCAACGTGTATGGACCGGAAGAGGAACCTGCTGTCGCATCCGGCCACGCCCCAGTGAAAAAGGCTGGAACTCATAATATTTTCTTGTACCTCGCGCTCCATATCGGCATTCCGGGTCTGTTGATTTTCGGTTGGCTCTACGCGAGCATCATGGTGAAGACCATTGGTGAAAGTCGGATGGCCGACCACTGGCTCGAGAAAATAATCCTCTGCGGGATAGGAGGAGGAATGGTGGGATTAGCGGTGCGGTTACAATTCGACCAGATGTTCGTCGGAACGCTGGCCATCTTCTTTTGGGTGCTTGTGGCTTTGGCTGTCTTAAGTTACCCTTCACGCCGTGATGCAGGTGACCTCACCTAAGGCCTATTGAGATTGCCCTATGCGAGAGCAAATAGTTAGATTTTCTCATAAACTCGTTGGTCTCTATGGAGACTCATTACTGCGGCACCGATCACTGTTGGTCGTCGGCATTCAGCTGGGCCTCATCGCAGCGGCCAACCTTACTGCCTTTGCTCTACGGTTCGACGGTGATATCCCGCCCTTCTATGCCAGGCTGCTGTTGCAAGGTCTGCCGATCATTCTGGTTGTGTATTGGCTTAGTCTCTTTCTCTTCGGCATACAGCATGGTCTCTGGAGGTATGTTGGTCTCCACGATCTTGGTCGCATTCTGTGGGCCTCCGTCGCCGGTTCGGTGGTGTCCTTTGGGATTCTGCACGGTCTGTTGAGATGGGTGGCGTATCCTCGTTCGGTCATCATCCTGACGGGCCTCCTTAGTGGGCTGTATTTGGCCGGCATCCGGTTGGCGGTGCGATGGTTCCGAGAATGGATGCAGGTTTGGAGCCCCATGGCTCGCCGGGTGCTGATCGTCGGAGCTGGTAATGCCAGTGAGCTTCTCGTCCGCGATATGTTGACCGACGCCAGCTACCATTATCGGCCGGTGGGATTGATTGACGATGATCCCATTAAGCGCCGGATGAAGATTCACGGGGTGCCAGTGGTGGGCAAGATCGAGGAGATCCCGGATCTCGTGCGGCGCTTACTGGTGCACGAAATTATCGTGGCCATACCGACCGCCTCCAACACATTGAAACAAAAAATTCTCGCCGCATCTGAAGGCTTCAAGGTCCCGATCAAAATCCTGCCGAATGTCAAGCAGTTGCTCGCTGATCCTGCCGCACTGAGGCAGATCCGGCCCATGAGCTTGGAGGATTTGTTACAGCGGGAACCGGTACAAACGGACCGACAGGAATTGCATGTGTTGCTCGAGGGGAAACGCGTATTGGTGACCGGTGCCGGTGGCTCGATTGGATCTGAGCTGTGCCGACAGATCGCGCTGTATAAGCCGGCCATGTTGGTGCTCTTTGAGCGGTATGAGAATGGCCTTCATGCGCTGGATCTTGAACTGCGATCGAAATTCCCGCTGGTAAAAATTGTGCCGGCTGTTGGAGATGTCACGGTGCCGGAACGAGTCAGCGAAGTCCTGGCACAAACCAGGCCCGAGTTGATCTTTCATGCCGCAGCGCACAAGCACGTGCCCTTAATGGAAGTGAATCCGAAAGAGGCGGTTCGCAATAATGTGTCGGGGACGAAGACGCTGGCTGAGGCGGCATTGGCCGCTGGCGTTGAGCGGTTCGTGCTCATTTCGACGGACAAAGCCGTCAATCCAACGAGTGTCATGGGTGCGACAAAACGAGTGGCGGAAGAATTTATCCAGAGCCTCAATCGCAATGGGCAGACCAAATTTACCGTTGTTCGTTTCGGCAATGTACTCGGAAGCAATGGCAGCGTTGTCCCACTTTTTGCGGAACAGATTCGAACCGGAGGTCCCGTCACTGTGACACATCCGGATATCAAGCGGTTTTTTATGACGATCCCGGAAGCCGTGCAGTTGGTTCTGCAGGCGAGTGTCTTGGGGCATGGCGAGGATGTGTTCGTGCTCGATATGGGCGAACAGATCAAGGTTGCCGATTTGGCCAAAAACATGATTGTATTGTCGGGGTTGGTACCGGATCAGGATATTCGTATTGTCTATACTGGATTGCGTCCGGGAGAGAAACTGTTCGAAGAGCTGTTCGAGGAGACGGAGCAGGTTGAGCCAACCGCCCACCCGAAAATTCAACGCGCCGTCAAACATGGTACGCGGTCGTTTGCCGGCATTGAGCAATCCATCATGGGCCTCGAGATGGTCGTGAGTCATGGAGACGATGAGGCTTTGATTCGGCGGCTTCAAGAGGCGGTCCCGAGTTACCAGCCTATTGCTGTACAGAAATCTCAACCCGCATCACGCTAGGGATGGGTTGATCAAAAGGGCGGGAGATGTAGGAGTTTCCAGATGAGAGGTGTTGTGCTCGCCGGCGGATTAGGAACGCGGTTGTTGCCGTTGACCAAGGTGACGAACAAGCACCTCCTGCCAGTCTACGATCGTCCCATGGTGTACTACCCGCTGCAGACGCTAGCCAATGCCGGAGTTCAAGAGATCATGCTGGTGACGGGTGGAAATAACGCGGGTGATTTTCTGAGGCTTCTCGGGAATGGAAAGGAATTCGGTCTCAAACGACTGAACTACACCTATCAAGAAGGCGAAGGCGGGATCGCCGATGCATTGAGGTTGGCGGAGCATTTTGCTGACGGAGAGCCTATCTGCGTCATGTTGGGAGACAATATTATTGAAGGAAATATTGTCGCTGCGGCGCGAGTCGTTCAGACAACAGCAAAAAGGCGCGAAGATTCTCCTGAAGGAAGTGAAAGACCCGCAACGATTCGGGGTACCGGTTCTTGAAGGCCGCCGTGTGGTCAAGATCGAAGAAAAACCTGCCAATCCACGCTCCTCCTATGCGGTCACGGGGGTGTATTTCTATGACGCCTCGGTGTTCGACATTATCAAGACGTTGAAACCCTCAGGTCGCGGCGAACTGGAGATCACCGATGTGAACAACGCGTACATTGCCGCCGGCACGCTCACCTGGGACGTGCTCGAAGGCTGGTGGACCGATGCCGGTACGATCGAATCCCTCTATCTGGCCAATCAGTTGGTCAGTCGGACCGGCGCGAACAAGATCGATCTCACATGAAAATTCTCGTCACCGGCGGTGCCGGTTTCATCGGCTCGCATTTGGTCCGCCGGCTGGTTATACAGAGCGGCCATGAGGTTGTGAATTTGGACGCCCTCAGATATTCCGGCAATCGGGCAAACCTTGGTGATCTCGAAAGCCATTCGCGATATCAATTTGTGCATGGTGACATCGCAGATCAGTCCTTGGTCGAACGCCTGTTGCAGACGCACCGAATTGAAGGCGTCATTAACGCGGCGGCAGAAACACATGTCGATCGATCCATTTTAGATCCTGGCAGCTTCGCTCGCACCGATGTCGTTGGAACGGGGGTCTTGCTCGAAGAGGCGCGCCGCGCCGGCGTGAAACGTTTTCTCCAGGTGAGCACCGATGAGGTCTATGGCTCCGTCGAAACCGGCATGTCGACGGAAGAAGACCGGCTCGCCCCGACGCAGCCCGTATTCAGCCAGCAAAGCGGGAGGAGACTTGCTGGCGCTTAGCTACTGGACGACCTATCGGTTCCCCGTCATGGTGACGAGGGGCAGCAATACCTATGGGCCGAACCAATATCCGGAAAAATTCATCCCGTTGTTTGTGACGAATGCGATCGACGATCAGCCCTTGCCTCTGTATGGCGATGGCCGTCAGCGGCGCGATTGGTTGGCTGTGGCAGGACCATTGTGCCGCGATTGAGCGAGTTTCTAACGAGGCGAGCCGGGACAGATCTACAACATCGGCGGAGGGAATGAACGGGAAAATCTCACCGTCGCCGAGCAACTCTTGTCGCTATCTGGGGAAACCGAAGTGCTCTGATCCGGTTTGTGCAGACCGTCCAGGCCATGATCGGCGCTATGCCGTTGATTGCACGGAAATTGCGACAGATAGGCTGGCAGCCGACAGTGTCCGTTCGATGACGGGCTCAAGGACCACCGTGGAGTGGTATCGACAGACATGAGTCCTGGTGGCGGCCGATCAAGTCCGGAGAGTTCCGAGCGTATTACGAAGAGATGTATGGGAAACGTCTGAAGGAAGGGATCCTCGGCTAGCCGTTATGCGGATCTTGATCACCGGCGCGAAGGACAGTTGGGCAGCGCGTTACAGCAGGCGCTGGCGGGAGAAGATCTCGTTCTCAAAGATCTGCCGGATTTCGATCTGACCAACCCTAACTGTGAAGACCAGGTCGTAGCAGGCCCGTCCTGCTGTCATTCTGCATGTTGGCGCCTATACGAATGTGGATGGAGCCGAGCGTGAGCCTGACCATGCCAGATGCCGTCAATGTTCAGGGCACGAGCTATGTGGCGCGGGCAGCACACGCGCTTAGGGCAAGGCTGGTATATGTCTCTACCGATTATGTCTTTGATGGCGAGAAACAGACGCCCCTATACCGAGATGATAGGCCCCGTCCTCTCAATCAGTATGGGCTGTCGAAATACGAAGGCGAGCAAGCTGCCTTGACGCTATGTGACAACACATTGGTCGTGCGGACCGCCTGGCTCTATGGTCATGCGGGAAACAATTTTGTGAAGACGATCATGCGGCTGCGAGATGGAGAACCGGTGCTTGAGGTTGTGGCGGACCAGCGAGGATGTCCGACCTATGCGAAGATTTGGCTCATGGGCATCAAGCAGCTTCGTCGCCAGTGATCTGCGGGGCATCTGTCATGTCACCAATAGCGGCGACTGCTACCTGGCATGAATTCGCCCAAGCGATTGTCAGCAGATGGCATCGACGACCGTCGTCCGGCCGATCACGACGGCTCAAGCCGGACGGCTGGCGAAACGGCCCGCCTATTCGGTCTTATCTCAGGAACGGTTCGCCAGGCATTGTTCACCGCTTCCCCATTGGCAAGATGCCCTGGCCAGATTTATGAAGGCGTGTACCGCATCTTCCTCGCCACTGGGTAAGGCTACCGGCCAGATCTTAGCGTCTCATTTTTTGATTTGAACTGTTAACCTGAGCCAGTAAGATGGCTCTATTGCGGGCTCAGAGAGATATCCCAAGGATCTCATGGCTGCTCGAAGAAGGTCACGGCCTAAACAGTCCCTGGTCTCCCGTCTGAAGCGCATTCGTCTCTTTGCCACGGATGTGGACGGCGTCTTGACCGATGCCGGCATGTATTATTCCGAATCGGGAGAAGAATTGAAGAAATTCAATACGCGCGACGGAATGGGAATCAAGCTGTTGCAGAGGGCAGGGTTGATCACCGCCATCGTGACGCAGGAGCGAACGAAGCTGGTGGCGCGGCGTGGCGAAAAGCTCATGATTCCGGAGGTGCACCAGGGCGTCATGGACAAGCTTTCGCTCGTTCGTGAGATGGCGGAACGCCATGCGGCTTTCGATGGAACAAGTGGCCTACATTGGGGACGACGTCAATGATCTTGGCCACCTTGAAGGCGGTCGGGTTTTCGGCCACGCCTGCGGACGGCATGCCGCAAGTGGTGGCGGAAGTCGACTATGTCTGCGCAAAGAAGGGCGGCGAGGGGGCGGTACGGGAAATCATCGAGATGATTCTTCAGGCGCAGCAAAATCGGTCAACGTAGCATAACGCGAGGCGAGATGCATATGAACAATGAGGTCAACCGTCGTATCCCGTGATTATGGCCGGCGGGAGCGGCACGAGATTTTGGCCGCTCAGCCGGCAGCTGTTTCCAAAGCAGTTGCTGCAAGATCATCGGCGACGAAACGCTGATTCAACAGACCATGCGGCGGGTGCTTATGCAGCGCGCGACCTGAACGCGTCATGATCTCCACGAATCCGGCCCAGGCGGAATCCATCCGGGTGCAGTTGAGTGAATGGAAGGATGCGCTGAAAGATAATTTTGTGCTGGAGCCGGAAGGGCGGAATACCGCCCCGGCGATTGCCTTGGTGGCGCTCGAACTGGTGCGCCGGGATCCCGACGCGGTCATGTTGGTGGTGCCGGCCGACCATATCGTCAAAGGACAGCGGGAGTTTCGATGCGGCGGTGGCCTTGGCGGCGAATCTGGCCCAGCAGGGTCTGTTGGTCACATTTGGCATCAAGCCGATCGACCTGAAACCGGCTATGGGTACATCAAGCCGAACCGAAAACGGTGCTTGGCGAAACGCGGGAACGCTCAAGGGCCATCCGGTCGGCCGATTCGTCGAAAAACCTAATGCCGCCAAGGCGGCGCAATATCTCAAGGCGGGCGACTATTATTGGAACAGCGGCATGTTCGTCTGGCGCGCCGCAACGATTCTGGACGAGATCCGCCGCCATCAACCCGCGCTCGCTCGTGGGATCGAACGGATCGGCCGATTGATGCGAGCAGGGAGCGCTCGCAAGACCGCCATCGACGATGAATATCGCCGGTTGCCGTCGGTCTCGATCGACAAGGGCGTCATGGAGAAGTCCGAGCAAGGCTGCCATCGTGCCTGTCGACATTCAGTTGGTCCGACGTCGGGAGTTGGGGCAGTCTGGATGAAGTGGCGGCGAAGGATAAGGCCGGCAACGTCGTGGTCGGTCGTGTCGTCGACATCGAAAGCCAGCGGTCGATGGTCTATGGCGATCGGCGGGTCGTGGCGACGATCGGGTTGACCGACATGGTGGTGGTGGATACGCCCGATGCCACACTGGTCTGTCCGAAGTCCCGCGCGCAAGATGTGAAACAGTTCGTCGAAATTCTCAAGCAGCAGAGCGCGCCGGAACATTTGGAGCATCTGACCGTGCATCGGCCCTGGGGTTCCTACACGATTCTCGAAGAGGGGCCGGGCTACAAAGTGAAGCGGGTGACGGTCAATGCCGGGTGGGCGGCTCTCGTTACAGCTGCACCACAAGCGGAGCGAACATTGGGTGGTGATCGCCGGGACGGCTCGGGTGACCAGAGGCGATGAAGTCTTCGATCTCAAGTGGGCAAAGCACGGCCATTCCAGTCGAAACCAAGCACCGGTTGGAAAATCCCGGGCAGGAGACCTTGCACATCATCGAAGTGCAGAACGGCCCCTATCTTGGAGAAGACGACATCGTCCGTTTCAAAGATGATTACGGGCGCACAGCACGGTAAGTAGATAAAGGCAGCATGCGATGGGACTCTTTCGCGAATATGATCTGCGCGGCATCGTGGGCACAGGAATTGACGGAATCGATTGCCGAACAGGTGGGGCGTGCCTACTGCACCTATGTCAAAGATCGTGGTGTGAAGACCATCTCGGTCGGGCGAGATGGCCGACTCAGCTCACCGGGGCTTGTTCAAAGCCCTGGTCAAGGGGCTGCTCGCCGGCGGACTGAATGTGATCGATATCGGGATCTGTCCGTCCCCGCTGGTCTATTTCTCTCTGTTTCAATCTGCCGGTTGACGGCGGCATCATGATCACCGGGAGCCACAATGCGGCGGAATACAACGGATTCAAGATTTGCGTCGGGAAAGAAGCCATTCATGGAGAGGAGATCCAGGCGCTTCGCGCGGGTGATGGAGGCCGGGGCAGTTTGTCTCTGGGCCAGGGACACTGATCGGAACATCCCATCATTCCCGACTATCTGGCCTATATCAAGAAGAGCTTCAGCCGACGTGAATGCCAAGCGCCTGCATGTCGTCATCGATTGTGGCAACGGCGTGGCGGCCTTGGTGGCGAAGGAGGCCTTGGAGCTCCTGGGTTGCCATGTGACAGGGCTCTATTGCGATGTTGGACGGCCGATTTCCGAACCATCATCCCGATCCCACGGTCCTGGAGAATCTCGACGATCTGATCAAGCCGGTCAAACAGCACAAGGCGGATGTCGGCATCGGCTACGATGGGGATGCCGATCGCATCGGGGCCATCGATGAGCAGGGCAATGTGTTGTGGGGCGATCGTCTGATGGTGGTGTATTCGCGCGATATTCTGGCAGTAAAGCCGGGCAGCACCATCATTTCCGAGGTGAAATCCTCTCAGATGTCTCTATGACGACATTGCGAAACAGGGCGGCCGGCCGATCATGTGGAAAACCGGCCATTCCCTGATCAAAGCGAAGATGAAGAGCGAGCAGGCCGTCTTGGCCGGCGAAATGTCCGGGCACATGTTTTTTGCCGATCGGTATTTCGGCTATGACGATGCGATTTATGCCTCGTGCCGGCTGGTTGAAATTCTTGCCAAGACCGGAAAGTCGCTCTCCTCGTTGGTCGCTGATCTTCCTGACACGTCCGTGACGCCGGAGATTCGCGTGGATACCCCGGATACGATCAAATTCGAGTTGGTCAAGCAGGTGCAGGAACGGTTGGCCGACTATGCCAAGATCCCGCGAGGCGCATCGGCCCGGCAAGAGACTATCGTCCGCGAGGTGGTGACGATCGACGGGGTGCGCGCCATCTTCGACGACGGCTGGGGCTTGATCCGGGCCTCGAACACCCAGCCGGCCTTGGTCCTGCGATTCGAAGCCACATCGCCGACCGCTTCACGGCCATCAGAGCCGCGGTCGAGGGTGAATTGGCGGCGGTCAAACATGCAATGCATGGCCTTAGCCTTCTCTGCGAATCACACTCACCGTCGCAGAGGTTCATGACTCGACTGTGCTGTCGGTATCTCATTGAGCCTGCCTGCTCTTGGGAGGGACCTTTGATGCTTGGTGGTCGCTGCCGACGCGTCGAAGTCCAGGCGGCTCCAATCGGAGAACGGTCTGACCTACGACATCTCCTGGTTGAATATCCTCGCGGGAACAGCCGTGATGGAAGTCACGGTCTGACGGCACTGCCGGCGACTGGTCACGTGCTAAATTGGTGACGACGGCGCAATCGCGACCTGCGATCACCAAATTTTTTCCGGTGGATAACCGGGTGGAGTCGGAGTTCGATCTCCGGACCCAGCTTCCGCAGCATATGATCTTTCAAACGCCGAGAGGGAAAGAATAAGGAAGACATCGAGTACATGTTTCACCATGCACGAGGGAACGGTCACCGCGGTACGAAAGACGGCACGACAGAAACCCTCCCGATACCGGCGGGATACCCAGGATTTGATTTCCTGCCTCTATTATGTCCGCAACCAGCTTCCGATGACACCTGGGGCCTCGCTCATGCTGAACGTCTATCACGATAAAAAGAACCGCCAAGTGGAAGTGCGGGTCGAAAATATTGAGACATTGGAGGGCGCCTGGGGGAAGGTGGAAACTGCGCAAGTGCTTGTGATCATGCCGTTTAAAGGCCTTTTTATCAACAAGGGCAACATCCGGGTCTGGTTTACGACCGACGAACGGCGTATTCCTGTTCGGATGAAGGCCAAGGTCATCATCGGGCCGATCGTGGCCGATCTCGTCAGCGGGTTTCCCGCCTCCATCGGGAGCCCAATTAAAGGGACGGAGTTTCATTGCCCGCCCAGCCGAGACCGGCTATAATTGCTCGACAATTATCCTATTATTCGAGATTCACCGCCCTTACGCCTCGTAAGCGGAGGAGAGTCTCTTTGGCCTTATAATACAGGTCCTGCCCCCTCCATGTCACAGCAGCCGCTCACCGTCGAACAATTTCTCATGGCCAATCCACCGGCTTCGCTCGGCGGCGGCCGGATGCCTTGACCGCCTTGCTCTCCGCCATTGGCCTGGTCGGAAAGACCCTCGCGCAGCGACTTGCGGATTGCCGGACTCCTCAATATTTTGGGGACGACCGGCGAGACCAATGTGCAAGGCGAAACAGTCAAGAAAGCTGGATCAGATTGCTAATGAGACCTTTATTGAAGTGTTGCAGCGGGATGGCGTCGCCGGTGCCCTGGCCTCCGAAGAAATGGAAAAGCCGGTCTTTGTCGCCTCCCCTGAGCGGCCGCACCCGTACATGGTGCTCTTCGATCCGTTGGATGGCTCCTCGAACACCGACGTGCAATATGCCGCTTGGATCGATCTTTTCTATTGTCGAGCGCCGAAGGTCACCGACGGATCGCCGCTGGGACACGACGACTTGCTCAGAAAGGCACCGATCAGGTGGCGGCCGGCTATTTTCTGTTCGGACCGAGCACCATGCTGGTCTTTACGACCGGCAAGGGAGTCCACGGGTTTACGCTCGATCCCAACGTCGGCGAATATCAGCTGTCTCACGCAGGCATCAAGATTCCTGCGCGCGGAAAGATTTACGCCGTGAATGAAGGCAATTATCTCAAGTGGCCGGCCGGCACCAAGCAGTACGTCGATTCCCTCAAAATAAAAGACAAAGCCACCGGGCGCCCCTACAGCGGGCGCTATTCAGGTTGTCTCGTGGCCGATGTTCACCGGATTCTCCTTGGCGGCGGGATCTATTTGTATCCGGGCGAGGTCGAGAAGCCGGACGGTAAGCTGCGTTGCTGTACGAGGCCAATCCGATGGCGATGGTCGTCGAACAGGCCGGCGGAAGAGCCAGCACCGGAGTGGCCCGCATCCTGGACGTCGAGCCGAAGAAACTGCATCAACGGGTGCCGCTGATCATTGGCAGTACGGACGACGTGAGGGACGCCGAATCGTACATCCAGGGGAAAGCGTAAACTATCGTAACCGGTCATGATTCCGAGATCGTGGAGGAGCAACATGGCTGATCGTGTACAAGAAATTCTGAGTTGGCTACAGCAGCGACAATGCAGGAACACAAACCAACATCGCCCGATTGTTGCGGAGCGGAAAATTGGCGCGGCACCGGAAAATTGGTGATCCTGCCGGTCGATCAAGGATTCGAGCATGGCCCGGCCCGGAGTTTCGCGCCGAACCCGCCCGGCTACAATCCGCACTATCATTTTCAGTTGGCCATCGATGCCGGCTGCAATGCCTATGCAGCGCCGCTGGGATTTCTGGAGGCCGGCGCCAGTCAATATGCCGGACAAATCCCACTGATTCTGAAACTGAACAATCATGACGTCCTGCACGATGACAAAGATCCGTTGCCGTCGGTGACCGGCAGCGTCAAGGATGCGCTGCGTCTGGGTTGCTCAGCCGTTGGCTACACGATCTATCCCGGCTCGGCCCATTGCAACTCGATGTATGAACAGTTGCGCGCGATCGCCGAAGAAGCGAAGGACAACGGTCTTGCAGTCGTCGTGTGGTCCTATCCCCGCGGATCGGCCATCAGTAAAGAAGGGGAGACGGCGATGGATGTGGTGGCCTATGCGGCGCAAATTGCAGCCCAACTTGGCGCGCACGTCATCAAGGTCAAGCTTCCGTCGGCGCATCTTGAACAGGCCGCCGCCAAGAAGGTCTATGAATCGACCAGGCATTCCCATGAAGACCCTGGCCGAGCGCGTAAAACATGTGGTGCAGAGCTCGTTCGACGGCCGACGCATCGTCATTTTTTCCGGCGGGGCCAAGAGCGAGGATAAGAATGTGTTCGAGGAAGCGCGGGCCATCAGGGAGGGTGGCGGATTCGGCAGCATCATCGGGCGAAACTCCTTCCAGCGTCCGAAGGCGGAGGCGGTGAAGTTCCTCCAAACGATCATGGGTATCTATGCGGGTGAAGTCCAGTAAGGATCACCGATGAAACTACGTCGTTCATGGCTGGTTCCCTTTGCTGTTCGTGGCCGTTGGTGTGGTCATGGGTATCGTGGTGGCCTCGGACATGGGTTGGTTGCCGAACGGCACGGCCGGGCCTGATCAGATGCCGAACGGCATCGTGCGTCCGATTACGACCGCTCCCCAGTTGCCGATGGCAGGCGGCAACGCGAAAAATTTCGTTGAGATTGCGAAAACGGTCAAACCTGCAGTCGTGAATATCGCCGCAAGTCGAAGCGGTAAATGGTGATGGCCCGCAAAGCTCGCCGTTCGACGACCCGTTTTTCCGCAAGTTTTTCGGTGATGAATTCTTCAAGCGGGATCAGCCGCATCGGGAACGCAAAGAGCGTGGACAGGGCTCCGGTGTAATCGTTGATCCGAACGGCTTGATCATCACGAATAATCACGTGGTGAACAAGGCCGATGAGATCCGGGTCTTTCTCTCGGACAAGCGGGAATTCAAGGGCAAACTGATCGGGACGGATACCAAGACCGACATCGCGATTGTGAAAATCGAGGCGACAGGACTGTCGACGATCCCGTTAGCCGATTCCGATCAGCTCGAGGTCGGTGAATTCGTCCTGGCCGTTGGAAGCCCGTTCGGGCTGACCCAGAGCGTGACGATGGGAATCGTCAGTGCGGTGGGACGAGCGAGCATGGGCATCGCCGAGTATGAAGACTTCATTCAAACCGATGCGGCGATTAATCCCGGGAATTCCGGGGGCGCGCTCGTCAATGTGCGAGGCGAACTCGTTGGGATCAACACGGCGATCTTCAGCCAAAGCGGCGGCAACATGGGAATCGGGTTTGCAGTGCCCAGCAACCTGGCCCGCTCCATCATGGATCAACTCGTGAAAGGGGAAAAGTGGTCCGCGGCTGGCTAGGTGTCGCCATTCAAGAACTGACGCCGGAACTGGCCTCCCAATTCGGTCTTGCCGACACGAAGGGGGTATTGGTCAGCGATGTGATGGACGACAGTCCAGCAAAGAAGGCGGGATTCGAGCGTGCCGACGTGATCACCGAGTATGACGGCAAAGCCGATGGATTCGCCCACGCATCTGCGAAATGCGGTCGCTCAAACGCCGATCGGACGGAAGGTTCCGGTCAAGCTGATTCGAGACAAGAAGCCAAAGACGATTGATGTGACCATCGTGGAACAGCCGAAGTCTCTTGGCCAATCCGGCTCCGAAGACAACGGCGAATCGACAGCGCCGACGGGAGTCTTGTCCGATCTCGATGTCCGCGAGCTGAACGAGGAACTGGCCGCTCGGTATGGCATCAAGACCAACGAACGGGGCGTGGTCGTGGTCCGGGTCAGATCAGGCAGCACGGCGGAAGACATGGGTGTACGGGAAGGCGACATTGTGCTAGAGGTGAACCGCAAGCCGGTGACTTCCCTCAAGTCCTACGAACGTGCCGTGTCCGGGCTTGCGAAAGATCAGGCGGTACTGCTGTTGTTGAAGCGAAAGGGCCAGACGATCTATTTGACGCTACGTCCGTAACCATTGAGCCACTTCGCCTCTCAACGAGGCGAACCAGTGAGGGGAGGTGAAGGTATGGTATCGCGAGCCATATTTGTCCTTCTCAGCGCGTTGGCAGGCATGGCCTTGTTTATCAAGGCCGATGGCGCCAACACTTCCTATTGGTTGTATGGGTTTGGTATCGGGGCTGCCACCGGGGGACTCATCGTCGTCGGAGAATACGCGTTACACAACCTGTCATTCGGCATCATCGTCGGGGGAACGGCGGGATTGGCAGCAGGTCTTGTGTTGACCGGTTTGGTCGAGTGGGTGGGGGGCGAGATTTTCGATGTCGAGACCTTTTTGTTCCATATCGGGGGATTGGTCTTTCTTCTGGGGTTTCCCTATCTCGGCTTAGTGTTGGGGGCGCGGTTCGGGAAGGAAAAGCTTCCGAGTCCTCAGCAGAAATTTTTCGAGTTGGCTGGGAACACCGTATGTCCGAAGGTGCTCGATACCAGCGTCATTATCGATGGGCGGGTGGCGGATCTTTGTGAAACGAGATTTCTCGAGGGGACGTTTCTGGTTCCCCATTTTATTCTGGATGAACTACAGCATATCGCGGACTCATCTGATTCGTTGAAGCGGGCGAGAGGTAGGCGCGGCCTGGATATTCTGAACAAGATTCAAAAGATGGGCGATGTGGATGTGAGAATCATCGACGAAGATTTCCCGCAGGTCAAAGAGGTTGATGCCAAACTCGTGGTCCTCGCCAAAAAGATGAATGCGAAGATCGTCACGAACGATCTGAATCTGAATAAGGTCGCTGAGCTGCAAGGGATCCGTGTGCTCAATATCAACGAGCTCTGCAACGCATTGCGGCCTGTCGTGCTGCCTGGCGAGGCCATCCGGGTGTTCGTGCTCAAAGAGGGCAAGGAAGCGGGACAGGGTGTGGCCTACCTCGACGATGGCACGATGATTGTCGTCGACAATGCGAGGCGCTATATCGGCAAGAATATCGATGTCGTAGTGACCAGCGTGCTCCAAACGACTGCTGGCCGTATGATCTTCACACGATTGAAGGAAGAAACCGAACGAGAGGAGTTGCAGGCCGCTCGTGTGTAGCTGCCGATCTTTTTCAGGCCTGCGGCTTTCCCGATGACCGTGGCTCGGGCGCCTCGCAGGGAACCGCTGGCCGCGACGATTGCGGTCGTACCTGCGGCGGGGCGCGGGCTGCGCATGGGCGGCTCCGTTCCAAAGCAGTTTCTGGCAATCGGAGGCCTCCCTCTGGTCGTTCACTCGCTTCGTGTGTTGCAGGCTGCTCCATCTATCGATGCCATCGTGCTGGCTGTTCCACAAAGCGATATCGATTATTGCCAGGCCGACATCGTCAAAGCTTACGATTTCAACAAGGTGACCAAAGTTGTCGGCGGGGGAGAGGAACGGCAAGACTCTGTACGGTTGGCTTTGGCAGCAGTCGGGACCGATGCGGAGATCGTGCTGGTCCATGATGCGGTGCGGCCCTTTCTCACGGTGCAAATGGTCGAAGACGTGGTGAAGGCAGCACGGGCGACTGGTGCGGCCATCATTGCCCTTCCCATGCGGGATACGGTGAAACACGTGAGAGCCGACCACGTGATCGAGCGAACGGTGGATCGGAAACCCCTTTGGTTGGCACAGACCCCACAGGCGTTTCGGAGGGACTGGCTGCAGGAGGCTCATCGCAAGGCACAGGCTGAGGGAGTGGTGGCGACTGACGACGCATCCTTGCTCGAATGGATGGGACGCCCGGTGACAGTGGTCGAAGGCAGCGGAGAGAACATCAAAGTGACCAGGCCAGAAGATATGATTATCGGGGAGGCCATTTTGGCTGCCCGGCAAAAGGCAGCTGGAAGAGGATAGTCATGGCGAAAGGCGTTCGGATTGGGTTTGGATATGATGTGCATCCGCTCGGCCCGGGGAGAAAATTGATTTTAGGAGGGATAGAGATTCCCCATCACAAAGGCTTGCTCGGTCATTCCGATTCCGATGTCTTGATCCATGCCGTCTGCGATGCCCTGTTGGGTGCAATGGGCGAAGGAGACTTAGGGCGTCACTATCCCAGCTCAGATCCAAAATACAAAGGGATCTCAAGCCTCAAGCTCCTCGAGGACGTCATGTCAAAGCTCAAGTCGAAAGGCTATCGAGTGGGCAATATCGATACGGTCATCGTGGCGCAGGCACCTCGGCTGGGGCCGCACTTGGTGGCGATGCAGAAGAACATGGCGGACGTCGCTGGAATCAATCCCGACATGGTCAACGTGAAAGTAAAAAGCGGAGAAGGGCTCGATGCGGTGGGTAAGGAAGAAGGCATGACCGCCCATGCGGTCTGTTTGATTGAACCGGTCTGAGCATCGTAGAATGTCCGACATGTTGAAAGCGATTCAGCAAGATCTCCAAGCGGTGTTTGATCGCGACCCGGCGGCGACCAGCCGTCTGGAGGTTATTTTCACCTATTCCGGGTTTCACGCGCTGCTGGCCTATCGTATTGCCCATTGGCTGAAATCCTTCGGCGTGCCGTTTATCCCCCGCGCCATTTCTCAGGTCGCACGTTGGCTCACCGGTATTGAGATTCATCCATCGGCCAAGATCGGGACGGGATTTTTTATCGACCACGGCATGGGTGTCGTCATCGGCGAGACGGCTGAGATCGGAGATTATGTGACCCTGTTCCAAGGTGTGACGCTTGGTGGGACGGGAAAAGAACGAGGCAAGCGGCATCCCACACTAGGCAATCACGTCGTCGTCGGCGCCGGTGCCAAGATTCTCGGTGGCATTACGATCGGGGACAATGTCAAAATCGGCGCCAATTCCGTCGTGCTCAAGAATGTGTCTGCCAATTCGACCGTCATCGGTGTGCCTGCCCGTGTGATCAAGACGCAGGGCGAACGGCTTCCCGATGCCACCATGGACCACATCAACCTGCCAGACCCTATCAATGACCGGATCCTGGCTCTAGAACAGGAGCTGATCGAACTCCGCAAGAAGCTCGAAAACCGCGACGTGTCCTAGCCCCGCTAGCGACCATCACCATTCTTCCTCCTGACAATTGAAAACTTTCTATTGTGACGGCTGTGGATTGGTTTGTCAGGCTCTTCTCACCCGCTTCCTTGTTACAAGCCTTCATCTTCTCCTGTTGAGTGGTCTTACCGCTCTTTGTCGATTTAGCGGAGAGGCACTCCTTCATAAACGCCTGCCGCTCATCGCCTTTTCCCTCGCCCAATCCCTTCGCCTTCCCGCTCGCTGCAATCCTTCATTTTGTTCTGCTGAGTCGCGGCCTCGCTCGCCATAAAAATTCTAGGGGGTGTCTGTAGGAGGACTGACTGAGCTCTCGTAATCAACGCGGACGAGGAATAATCCGTGCGCTGGAGCGGTCCTGCCTGCGGCAGTTCGGTCTTTGGCGGCAAGGACCGTCTGCCAGACTCCGGGGTGTGCGCTTTGCGTGACCGACCTCAACTAACGTTCCGACGATCGCGCGAACCATGTGTTTGAGAAAACGGTCGGCATATGCCCGGATCAGGAATGTATCGCCCTGTTGCGTCAGAGACAGCTGTTGCAGATGGCACATGGGATCTTCATTGTCGGTCAAGGTGCCCTCGAACGAGGTGAAGTTATGTGAACCGATCAGGAAAGAGGCGGCTTGTCTCATCGATTCATGGTCGAGGGGCTTGTACACATGCCACACATAGGCGCGATCGACGGCGGGGCGTTCGGGGCGATTGAGAATGCGATACTCGTAGAGTTTCCCGCGGGCGGAATAGCGTGCATGGAATTCATCCGGCATGATGGCCGCCGACCGGACGGCAATGTCCTCCGGTAGCCTGGCATTGAAACCTCTAGTCCATTCATGAGGGGTCCAATCCCGATCGATGCAGAAGCTTACGACTTGTCCCAAGGCATGGACGCCGGAATCGGTTCGGCCCGCGCCGATCACAGTCACGGTTCGTTGAGTCAATTGAAACAGCGCGGTTTCAACGGCTTCTTGGATGGTCGGCTGGTCCGGCTGGCGCTGCCAGCCGGCATAGCGTGAGCCGTCGTATTCGAGGATCAACTTAACAGTCGGCATGGGCGGGAGCAGATGTGCGGGCGCATTATCGCGCCGGCTGCTTAGAGGCGGCCAGGAAGGCGTTCACTCCCTCACGCAACGATTCGGCGACGCTGGTCGTAAAGGCGCCTGTCCGCAGCAGATCTTCTTCGGTGGAATTCGAGATGTAGGCGATTTCGGCCAGGATGCTCGGCATGCTCGTAAAGCGGAGCACATAGAACGGAGCCGTTTTGACGCCATGGTCCACGAGGGCATAGTGGCCGTTCAAGTTGGCAATCATCGCCTCTTTCGTGTTCCAAGCCAGTTCGAGCGATGCTTCAATTTTCTTCGTCGTCAAGAGATCGGCGACCAGATACTCCCATCCGATACCGGTACTATTCAATGGCGTGCCGTTTTCGCGCGCGGCCACTTCGAGTGCCCGTTGATCCTTGGCTTCGCCGAAGTGATAAATTTCAATACCCCGCACCGACCGTTGCGGATGGGAGTTCACGTGGATGGAAACGAACAGGTCCGCTTCGTTGCCGTTGGCATATTTCGCACGATCTTCCAACTCAACAAACACGTCACGATCACGGGTCATGAGCACGCGAACACCCGGTTCCTTTTTTAAGAGATCTCGCAGTTTGAGTCCCACTCTAAGCGTGATGTCTTTCTCTTCCGTGCCTCGTTGCCCATGAGCGCCGGGATCTCTGCCGCCATGTCCGGGATCGATCACGATGGTCGTATACGCCCTGCTTTTTGGCGGAATCGGTTGCTGCGGAGGGGCAAGGAGTTGCGAGGGAGGAAGCGGATCAGGAGAAGTGGAGAACTCTTGTGGAGTGGATGGAGTCACATCGATCACAAGGCGAGGGGGATTCGACAACGAGAACAACTTATAGGCTTGGAAGGATCCGATCGGAAGAGAAATAGCGACGGATTCATCCACGGTTTGTCTGATCACGAATGACTTGGCCAGGGTTCCCTTCGCGATCATGGTTTGTACGGCCTTGCTCAAGATAGTATGTGGTATTTCGAGGACCATGCCATCATCCTGAGTCGGCAGATGTTTTTTGGCGCGGGTTTTTCGGTCGAGGTCAAGCACGAGCCTGGTTGAGTCCGGCGAGACAGCGGTTCTCAAATTTTGGATCATCGCCGGAGCAAGAGTGGTCGGTGCGATGCTGATCTTAGAGCTGTGTAATCGTTTCGATTTGCTCGATGGCTCGTGGCGCTGCTCTGGTGCTGCGGCCTCCGCACTGAGGCTATACAGGCTCAGTGGTCCGAGCAACATACAGAGAGTGATTATGCGCCAAAGGGCTGAGGGCATGGCTTTCCAGGAGCGATGTGAGAATGATATCTATCTCTCAGATGTCCGGTTGCTTGTCAAGGGGAGTCGCGTTCTCAAGAGCCCGTGGCCATCATGGACTGTTCGTTCGAACTAAGCAAAAGATTTTCCCTATGGCACTGCATGTGATCATCGACGGCTATAATCTCCTGGCTGCTACCGGAGGTGTTGGAAAGACAGGTACCCTGTGTTCCGACATGGCACGTGAGGCATTGCTTCGGGACTTGGCGACATATCGGCAAAGAAAAGGCCATGTGCTCACCGTGGTGTTCGACGGATGGCAGCAGGGACAGCCGATTGAGACCAGAGAACATCGCTCCGGTGTCCAGGTGATTTATTCAAAACGAGGTGAGCGGGCGGATCAAGTGATCCAACGCTTAGCACGTGACTACGGATCAGAGTGCGCCGTCGTCACCTCAGACCGTGAAATCGTCAATGCGGCCAAGGCTCATGGTGCATTTGTCATGGGGGCACAGGAGTTCGCTGGAAAGCTGAAGTTGCAGGCACCGTCCGGAGGATTGATCGCCTATAAGGAATTGGATACGGGAGAAGACCTGCCTCGACGCGGACCAGGAAAGAAGGGGAATCCTCGTAAGCTTCCAAAGGCTGAGCGTCAGCGTCGCCGCCAGCTCAAGCGATTCTAAAGAGCCGCTTGGCGTTCTCCGTCGTTCTCCGTTCGATCTGCTCCAGCGAGAGTTCAGGATGGATCGCGGCAAGCTGCTGGGCCACATGCGCCACATATGCCGGTTCGTTCCGTTTTCCCCGGTGCGGAACCGGTGTCAGATAGGGACAGTCGGTTTCGATCAGCACGCGATCCAGCGGCGTATGTTTGGCGATGTCTCGCAACATCGTCGCATTCTGAAAGGTGAGAATCCCTGAAAAGGACAGGTAAAATCCCAGATCCAGCGCATCTTTCGCCAGCCAGGCATCGCCCGAGAAGCAGTGAAAGACCCCGCCGATCTCTGACGCCTTCTCCTCCTTCAAGATCGTCATCGTATCGTCTTGCGCTTCCCTCGTATGGATGATGATGGGAAGATTCAGCTCCCGCGCGAGCTGAATCTGTTCGCGAAACCGCTCGCGCTGTTCCTTCGGCGACGAGTGGTTGTAGTGATAGTCGAGACCGATCTCGCCATAGGCGACAACTTTCTTGTTTTTGACCAGGCGCCGGAATTCATCATACCAGCCCTCGCTGATATGTTTGACTTCGTGGGGATGCACTCCGATGGAAGCGTATACGAAATGGTGCTGAGTAGCTAAGGCCACGGCGGCTCGACTGGTCGCAAGATCGCATCCAATCGTCACGAACGCTTCGACACCGGCTTCCCGGGCACGGGCGATCATGGCGTCGCGGTCGTCGTTATACCGGGCGTCATCAAGATGCGTGTGAGTATCAATGAGCATGCGGATTCCTGCGTCCCAATAGAGCGAACGGGACCGTGGGAAGCAGCTAGGCGGGTTTCGTGACGATGCTCTCGGCCAATTCGTTCAGCAATGCAGCGGTCTCATCCCAGCCAAGGCAGGCATCGGTGATCGAGACTCCGTAGGAGAGTGGAGTGCCTTGTTTCCAGATCTGCTTGCCGGGACTCAGATTGCTCTCCAGCATGAGCCCCATGATCGAGTGACGACCTTCGTGAAACTGCCGTAAGACTTCCCGGGACACGAGGCTCTGTTTCCGGTGGTCCTTGCTCGCGTTATCATGAGAGCAATCGATCATAATAGGACGCGCGATCCCTTCGCCTGCCACCGCGATTTCGGTCATCGCGACGTGCTCCGCATCGTAGTTGGTTTTTCCGCCGCCGCCCCGCAGCACAATGTGCCGGTCCGGATTCCCCATGGTTTTAATGATCGACGTTTGGCCGTCGGTATTAATGCCGACGAAGTGATGAGGCGTGCGGGCCGACGTCATGGCATTAATGGCCACTTGCAGGCTGCCTTCCGTTCCATTCTTGAAGCCGACCGGCATAGAGAGGCCGCTGGCCATCTCCCGGTGCGTTTGACTTTCCGTTGTGCGGGCACCGATCGCGGTCCAACTGATGAGATCGGCGATATATTGCGGGCTGATGGGATCGAGCAATTCGGTTCCACAGGGCATGCCGGATTGATTGATTTTCAATAAAATTGTCCTGGCGAGCTCCATACCGGTCGCAATGTCGCAGGTGCCGTCTAGATGAGGGTCGTTGATCAAGCCTTTCCAACCGACTGTGGTTCGGGGTTTTTCGAAATAGGCCCGCATCACGATGAGGAGGCGATCGCGGAGTGCGTCAGCCACCGGTTTCAGCTTTGCGGCATATTCCAAGGCAGCTTCGGGATCATGGATTGAGCAAGGGCCGACAATCACCAGCAAACGGTCGCGGTCATACCCATGGAGAATCCGGCGGATCGCCTCACGGGTTTCAACCACGAGGGCCGCGATGTCATCTGTAATAGGCAGCTTGGTCTTGATGGCGCGAGGCGAAGGCAATGCCTTGATTTCTATGACATGTTGATTGTCGAGCGGTCGATTCATGGTATAGCCCTGCAACAGTTGAAGGTCCGCAGCATAACTGAAATGTTCAAGAAAAGTCTACATGGGAGTGCATAACATATTGAAGTATAAAACGTTTTTTACACGTTTTGGAGGATCTTTGACAGCCATCGTAACCTTGTGGTACTCAGTGCGACCTCTATGTGTGAGCGCATTGTATTCAACTGGGTGAAGCGCGGGCTTTCCCTGAGCCTGATTCTCCTCCTTTTGACATTGGCCCCGTTCGCCGTCGCTCAGGATGTCCACCACGAACTGGCAGCGGCCGATACAGACGGCCATGAACACAGCGACACTGACCTCTGCCAGTGGGTCCAACACCATACGTCCGGGTCGCTCGACCTGGGTGATGTAGTTTCCTCCGCCTTTGAGATCGTCGCTTCCTATGAATGTCCTGCACCGTTTCGTCTTTTTTCTGTCGAGTTCTCGGTAGTCGGTCCTACTCGCGCACCGCCCCGCATCTAACGTCTCGTCAATCATTCATACGCTCGGCGTCTGCGTAGCCACGCGCGCTGGCGTACCGATTTTGTATCAGACGTCACCGATGAGGCGGAGTACCGATGCCACGTGCCGTTCGAATAGATAAGCTATTGATGTGTATGGTTTTGGCGGGAATGCTCGTCATAGACACGCAGTGTTGCTCGATTCTCTACGCAGCTGGAACAGATCTGCCGCATACGATCGTCGGAACCGTACAGAACCAGGATCTGAGGCGTGTGGCTCAGGTCCTTGTGGAAGTGAAGAACCAAGAAGGGACGACAGTGGCTACAGGCATCACGAATGAAGCCGGAGAATTCTCCATCGCGGTGCCTTCGGGCGGGACCTATTCCGTCAGCGCCGTTCAAGACACCTACAGGAGCGAGTACGTCGTATTGGTACTGGGGGACGTTGCTCCCAAACCGGTCACCTTGACGTTGCTACAAACCAGCGAAATCGCCCTTGAGGTCCGGTCTCAGTTGCCGCCGATCCAATACAAGGCATCAAGCGAAACGTATGCGGTCAGCCGCACAGACATCGAAGCGTTGCCTCGCGGCAACAACAACGACGTGTATGACGTGCTGCTCACGGTTCCGAGCGTGGTGTACGGGGCGCTGAAGCAAACGCATATCAGGCAAGACCATGCTAATCAGCAGTTCCGCATCGACGGCATTCCCATTCCCGATACGGTCAGCGGCGCGTTCGCCGATATCGTTCCGCCACGAGCCTGGGAGCGAGCCGACATCATCCTCGGCGGGATGGAAGCGCAGTACGGCAATAAGACGGCGCTCGTGTTGGATATCACGAGCAAGAGCGGAACGAAACCTGGTTTCGGGTCAGTACAAGTGTTCGGTGGCTCCAACGAAACCGTCAATCCGTCCTTTGAATATGGCGGGACCATCGGTGAAAAAGTTCGCTTTTATGTCTTGAACAGTTATGTCACGACGAACCGTGGCATCGAGCCGCCGACGCTCGGTAAGACCAACAACCATAATCAGAGCGAAAAGAATAACACCTACTTGCGCGGTGACTATCAGCACGACAATCGCAACAACTTCAGTTGGATTTTTCTCAATGCTGTTGCGAAATATCAGATTCCGACGATTCCCAACTTGGAAGCGAATCCAGACGTCCTTGCGCTGCTGCCGGGGTTCAGTCCCAATGCCTCACAGTCGGTTGATCAGTTTCAAAAGGAAGACAATCAATATTCCCACTTTGTCTGGCGTCACGACGTCAACGCCAGTAATTTCCTCGGTGTAGGGTTCTATTTCCGGCGAGGCGTCGCGGACTTTACCACGGATCCGTTGAATGCCCTCTCCTATGCGGACGATGTCAACAGCGCCCAAACCGCAAACCAGCGGCGTGTCGCCTATAGCGGCGGCGTGCGGTTGGACCATACGTGGGTTCCGGACAGTCGTCATTTGGTGAAAGCCGGATTGCAACTCGATTATAGCCGTGCCAACAATACGGCTCAGATTTTTGCCTTCGATACGAGCAGTGGCGCGCCGGCCGGGCCTGTGATCTCGAGGGAAGCGTCCAATCAGAACATCCAAACGAGACAAGAGTTCTGGGTGCAAGATCAGTGGAGCCCAAACGATCGTTGGACATTCAATCTCGGCGTGCGGGGTGATGCGATCCAAGGCTTTTACAACGAGGGTCAGATCAGCCCGCGAGTTGGTGCCACCTACAAACACAACCAGTCAAATGTGTTCCATGCCTACTATGGCCGGTTGTTCACGCCGCCGAACATCGAGCAAGTGGCCTTTGCTGGGTTGAACACGCAAAACACCACCGCGCAACCGGACAATCCGACCGGCTTCAATCCTCGAGCCGAGCGGTCACATTACTTTGAAGTGGGAAGCTATCATGCGGTCACCCGGTTTGCGACCCTGGAGCTGACCGGATACTACAAGCTGGCACATTACTTATCCGATGCCGGTCAGTTCGGCAGTACCCCGCTGCGGAATTTTTTTGCATTTGAGCGAGGCTGGCAGCGGGGAATCGATGGGGCCTTGAAAGTGCAATTCACCGACAACTTCACCGGCCGAGGCAATGTGGCTTGGGGACAATGTAAGGGCTATGGCCTGCAATCGGGGCAGTATCTGCTTGAACAGGCGGAGATCAACGATATCAATTCGCCAGGCGGAGTATTTTGTGATCACTCGCAGTCGATGACGAGTTCGGCCGTCTTGAGCTATCGATTGTTGGAGCGGACGAACTTGACCGGCCAGATGCTGTATGGCTCCGGACTGAGGACTGCAGAAGAGGGAGCCAAGACCAATTCCTCTCATGAAAATTCCTATACAGTCTACAATGCGTCGATCACCCACACGATTGCATTGCCATGGCACAATCAGAAAATGCTGTTGGGATTCGATGTGATAAATCTCCTCGATCAAAAATATTTCTATAATCGCGGAGAAGGCAGCATTGGACTCGGCATCGCCCATGCCGGCATGCCAAGATCGTATTTCTTCAGAGCCCAATGGTTTTTCTAGCGGGAGGCACGTTGAAGCGTGGATACGATATATTTTGGCAGGGCTTTGCCGTGAAGACGATGCATCGATTGGTTGTCGTCTGTGCGGTCAGCGCATGTGTGATGCCGGCCACTGCTCGTGCCGTGACGGGCGATGAAGCGACCCATGAGAGCGACCACCAGGAAGATGTCTTGGAGTTGCCGGAGGTTCACGTCCATGGGCTTCCGCTCAACAAAGATCAGCAACTCGGTCCTGTCGCCAAGTCCACACCCTGGCCCGGCATTCCTCCCTCGCTCGAGGGCCAGGAACTCGACGATTGGATGAAGGCTCGCCTTTTGGTATCTAAAGATGCCAAGGTCACGGTGGTGATTCTCGAGCCCTGCAAGCATCGCGAACTGACCGTTTCCGGAATGGTGGCACTCGCAAAATGGACGTTCGACCCCCAAATGCAAGACGACCTTCCGATCGACGGGGAGCTTACTGTGCGCATCCACTTCCACACCAGGTGAGGAGGTTGAAACGACCCGCTGGCGTCGTTCTCGCATCGCTCAGCGGCTCCACGTACCAAAAAACGTACGAGTCGTCGCCTCGCTCGCTGCGGCCTTGCTCGGGAAGGGCGTGTGCAGCACGCCGGGGAAGGCGGGTGAGAAGGTGCTCGTTTGAACCTCCTCTTATCACGACACCGTTCGCTGATCGCTCACTTCATGCTAAGATGCCCGCGTGAGCTGGGACGAATCCCTCTTTCGTGCCATCAACGGCTTAGCCGGACAATCGAACCTTCTCGATTGGTTGGCATTGACCTTGTCCTCGCCGGATACGTTATGGGTGCCGGGCATCCTACTGACCTGCTACTGGCTCTGGCTCTCTTGGCGCGAAGCATTGATCGCTGGCCCGGTCCTCGCCGGGTTAATCGGACTCCTTGACTTCATAGGCGCGCAAGTCAAACATTTGGTTGCCAGGCCTCGTCCCTGCGTAGCGCTGACGGATCTTCAGCAACTTCAAGCCTGCGGAAAAGTCTTCGCATTTCCCTCCAATCACGCGATCAACACAGCCACCGCCGCCGCGTTTCTCCATGTGCTGTACCCACGATCCGGATGGGTGAGTTGGCCGTTGGTCGCTTTGATCGGACTCTCGCGAGTTTATCTGGGGGCGCATTATGTCACAGATGTGATCGGCGGATGGGTGCTCGGAGGACTATCAGGTGCTGTCATCGCGTGGCTGTTGTTGCAATGGCCACAGTTTCGTCAGCGTGTGCTGTCGCCCACCGTTTCGACGCAAGCCAACAGTTCTGCTCCATAGCGATCCACATCGTACCCTCGTCCAATCAGCACGATGGCGTGTTCCGGTTCATCCAACAACATGACCGGCGTGATCGTAGGTTGTCCAGGCGGGGCATATTGAAATTCCTGCAGCTCGGGCTCTTTGGCGAAACGGAAAAAGCCTTTGGCCCGTTCCAGTTCTTTGGGCAGTGTCTTGATCCATGAGAGAAAGCGTTGCCGGTGTAACGAGCCGGGCAGGCGAATGGTTGTGGCGATCGGATGATAGGTCGAACGAGATGAAGGCCGCGGCTTTCCAAACATGACATTGGTTGATGCCGAGATCTTCTCTTGGGGACGGGGCGCTAAGAGAACAGATGGGTCTATTCGTGCGTGGGTCGTCTCCCAGAGGCGCGCGTCTGAGTTTTGCGCGAGAATCGACGCCTTAAATTGTTCCCAGTGGCCTGGTACATAGAGATCGTGCTTATTCAAGATCAATTCGTCCGCGCAGCGAATGGCTTGCTCTGTGACGAAGGCGCTCGAGTGGCTTTGTTCGCTTGAGATGGGGTGGAGGAGGGCGATGATCCGTTCAAGCTTCGCGAGACGGGCCGTGTAAAGATCTGTCACTGCATCGACCACTTCGACCGGGTCGGCCAAGCCCGAGCATTCCAAAACGATCAGTTCAGACCGATAGTCTTTGACGAGCTGCGCGATCCCCCATGATAGGTCTTCCTTCGTGTCACAACAGACGCAGCCTCCAGCTAAATTCATGACCTGCTCAGCCATGACGCCGACGCGCGGTCCGTCGATGCTGATTTCGCCTGCCTCGTTCATGAGCACGCCGGCTCGCTTGCCTTGCCCTTTCCAATGTTCCAGCAGCCGCACCAGGAGTGTGGTTTTTCCTGCTCCAAGTGATCCGCAGAGTATATAGAAGGGAACGGGAGGCTGCGCCATAGGAAGAGGCTATGGGTGGGCGTGAAGATGGTCCGCATGTCGATGTTGGCTTGCCAATGTCGCCAGATCGCAATGCACCGCACCCTGATGAGCACAATGCGTCTCGAGCTGTATCGTCATGTGGGTAATGCCGAAGTCCGAGGCGATGCGGGCGCGGATTGTCCGAAGCAGTTCGTTCGTTAAGGAGGCGTCGTCCCCGACGACCAGAACATGACAAGTCAACATGACCAGGCGTGGTTCAATGGCCCAGACATGCAGATCATGGACATTATCCACACCAGGGATCGCCTCAATTGTGGCGGCAATATGCGAGGCGCTGACGCCGGGTGGAGTGGATTCGAGCAAGACTTCCAGCGACTCCTTAAAAATCGGCCAGGCACCTCGGAGAATCGCTGCTACCAGGAGGAGGCTGACAAGAGGATCGAGCACCGTCCATCCGGTCATCATGATGGCTCCCCCGCTGATGATCACCCCGAGCGAGACCCAGGCATCGCCAAGCATATGCCAAAAGGCGCTGCGAATGTTGAGGTCGTCTTTCGCGCCATGCTGCAGCAGCAAGGCGATGCCAAGATTGGCTGCGAAACTCAGGGCCGCAATCACCATGACCCAGCCGCCATTGATCGATACGGGGTGCAGGAGCCGCTGAACGCCGACGATCGTCACACCAAGGGCGGTCAACAACAAAACGAAGGAGCTCAGAAAGGCGGTGACAATGCCGGCTCGATGGTACCCGAACGTCCGGGCTTCCGTGGCGGGCCGCGCCGTCAAGATGTGGGCGTAAAGCGCGGCGAACAACGCTCCTTGATCAATGAGATTGTGCCCCGCATCGCCGATTAATCCGACGCTGTTCAGCATCCATCCGCCGACGAACTCAGCGGCAATGACGACGGCATTCAATCCCAGGGCGAGGCGCAAGCGGGATTGTAATTGTGCATAAGAAACGGAGGAATCCATTAGTTCTAGTTTCGCACGCCGTTCCGATCACAGCAAGTGGGGCCGTCGTTTCGTTCTGTACGATATTGGCTACTGTGGTGCAGGGATTTCAAACACGTACACGCTATTCTTTGAGAAGAGCATGGTCATGGTCCTTGGTAGTTGCTTCAGCGTTTGATCTCGCAACAGGGCTTCTGGCCCGGTGAAATTGAGCACATGATAGCTATCATGGAGGCGCTTAAATTCTCTGGTATTCAACACCACATGGGTAAAGCCCTCACTGCGTATTTTTTGTAAAAGTTGCTCAGGAGCATTCGCCTCTTGAACCCAACGGGTGAGTGGATGTTCATGGAACGGGTAGGGCGATAAAGATGCACGATCGAAGTAGAAGGGTCGGGATTCGCCGATGAAGAGGAGATTGGCTTCTGCGGGGAGCTGTTTCCTGACGTACATGGCTGCCTCATAGTGGTCGAGCGTCCGCCGTGTAAATTCCATGTCGGATTCTTGTCCAAGCGCGACCTTCTCGGACGAGAAGACTTGAGAGTGTAACGAGAGAAAGCGAGTCGTGCCTAGCGTTCCAAGTGCTGACAGGGCTACGAGGGACAAGGCGAGAGCAGGTTTTGGAACAAGGGTGAGCAAGGCGACAAGCGTGCTCAGACCGATCATGAGAGCGGGAGCAAAAAACCTGGTGGTGGTTGAGGTCATGATCCAGCCGAGGCCTGTGAGGAAGATAAAGAGGCCGGCGGCGTAGCATTGGCGGCGTTTGACATGGTCCAGATTCAAGAACAGCGTCCACAGTGGAAAGCTCAGCATAAGACAGACGATGCCGACGGCAAGCGGACCGCAATCCGAGGCAGAGCCGAATCGTTCCGGAGCCATGACCATGTCGTAGGGGAGACGGAGCAGACTCTGGATTGTGAACGGATCAGCATAGGATGGGAGATCGCCTTGCAGGCGTGCTTGGCTCGCGTCGGTCCAATAGAGGCCTCCAAGCCAGCGGTAGCCCATGGGAAAGATCGGGTTTCCGGTCAACCACCAAGCCCGTCCCCACCAGGGAAGAGTGGTAATCATCGCGACGAGTGCAGCTTTGACGAGCGCTCGTACTGGCCATTTCATCACCAGCGCTGCAAGAGCTCCGGCTACAACCCACGACCATCCCGAGAGTTTCACGGAAATCGCGAGTCCCCAGAGCAACCCGAGAGGGAGCCAGAGAGCCGAGCCTACGGGTAACGCGATGAGAGCGGCTGAGGTCAAAACCGCAAACGTCAAAGACGTTTCTGCAAAGGGAAGGGTGCCGAGAAAAAGAAATGTGCCGGACGAGGCAAAGGCACCACCCATAATACAGCCGATCCATGAACGTTGGTGTGGCGCGATGATCGTTTCCACAAGTGCCCATCCGGCAATCCAAATGGCCAGCCAGAACATGAAATGCATCGATCGGGCACCTATCTCGCCGGCAAGGGCTAATCCCCATCCGAGGAGAAGATCCGAAAGATGAGGCATATAGGTAAAGAACAGCCATGGGAAGGCTGGAAGAGTGCCTGTTCGAAGCGCGTATTGGGCGATGGGAAGGTGATAGGCCAGTTCATCGTAAAACGTCGGTGGAATGGTCGCCCAGAGCCAAGCAATCGTCCACACGATACCTATGACGAGCCCCCCGGCCAGGGAAGGCACGGTCGGTTTAAATAATTGTAAAGGATAGGAAGACCGGACGATGTGCACGACGCTCCATCCCAAGGTGAAGATGATCAGTAACGCAGTGAAACGGTAGAGGCCCAGCAGTCCAAAGCTGGTGGTCGCAATCCCCAGCACAGACATGCCTGTACCGAGTCGTACGGCCAACGCGAGCATAGGGAAATGTGGTGGGACAGAGGAAAGCCAGGAAGCGGTCATGCGTTCAAGCAGCAAGCCCATGCCATAAGAGGCCAAGAGGAACGATGCTGGGATGAGCAGCAAGGGAAGTCGAGAGGGAGCGATGACAACAGTGACGAGGATGACAAGCAGAAGCGCAATGGTAAAGGTTGAATACGCCGCTCTCTCTGAGTCTGTGGTGTGCATCATCACGTCGGTCGAAGGATGCGATTCATTCAGAGAGCCAGCGCCGGGCATTCTGACCCCAGCTATCCTCCTGCAGGCAGGACTCTAATGGTCTTGGGAGTCACACGCGGGCGAATGGATCTGGAGGTTCGAAGGATCGAAGAGGGAAGATCGCGTTGGCCCATCGAATGTTCGTAACGAAGCCCCGGGTTGGCACTGTTGAAGGGAATCGAGAGGGTCTTGCGCACATCGGATTCCAGCCAGTCACGGCAGGAGACGAGTTGTTCGCTCGTGAGGTCATCGGTATACACGAACGCAGTATAGTTTCCCGGAGCGCCTTTGTAGTATTCGGCGACTTCGCGATAATCGACCTCGACGCTATGAAGCCGGTCCTGGGTTTTAGAACATGTGTAGGTCCAAATGCCGGATGATGTTTCCACCGCTTCATCGAAATAGGGCGTGCCCGGATAGGTCGTGATGACCGTGGCATCGAAGTCGTCCGGACGCACTTCGACCAGCCAGTCGCGCGTCGCGCGGATCGTGTCCTCGGATTCGCCGGGGTGGCCCAAGGACATCAGGGCTTTCACCTTCAAATTGTGCCGCCGGGCGATTTCCATGCAGCGGGTATTATCGTCTCGCGTGGCTTTCTTTTGAATGTTTTCGAGTATCCGGGGATGGCCTGACTCAAACCCCACCAGAATCCAGCGAAAGCCGGCCTCATACATGGCCGCGGCCTGTTCATCGGTAAAGAGTTCCGCCTTGATAAAGCCGCGCAGGCGAAATTCCACGCCCAGCTGCTGTTGGGTGTTGGCGATCAAGCTCATCAACGAGACGATTTTGGGGCTCACGTTCAACTCGTCGTCGTACAGCATGAAGCCCTTCACGCCGTAAGTATGGTGGAGGTGCACCATTTCCTGGACGATGTTTTCCGATGAACGCGTGCGGACGCGGCGAAGGAATGGACTCATTCTTCCTCCACAAAACCCGCAGCCGAACGGGCAACCCAGTTGAGCGATCATAGAGAGAGCCCTTGTACCGTCAATACTGTATTGGTAGGTGGAGACGTCAACCAGGTGGCGCGCCGGAAATGGCATCTGCTCAAGCGAGGTATTGCTGAGGAAGAATTGCGATTTTGGATCGTCGCCATCCACGATGCGCGGAGGGACGTTCTGTAAGGCTTCGAAGACAGCTATTTCTCCATCACCTGTGACGAGCACGTCGAACATGGCAGTGAGTTGTCTGATCGCTCTCGATGCGCGGCCAATGACACTTCGTTTGCGCTCATGTTTCGCAGCGGCATGGACAAGTGTCACGTGGGGGCCGCCAAGGATAATTCTTGCAGACGGACGCCAGCGCCGGATGGTCGCGTGAATTTTTGTCGTGGCCGGCATTTGAGGGGTCGTCGCGGTAATTCCGAAGCAGTCCGCCTGACTGTGTGTCAGGTGTGCTGCGAGCGCCTCTTCATAATTCGTGACCCCCGACAAATCCAAGAGTTCGACAGTCACGCCTTCCTGTTCGAGCACTGCGGCGACCTTCAAGATACCCAGAGACATGAAGACCCGCTCATCGAGCAAGAAGAGGGACGGTGGGATGATGAGACAAATTCGCGGAATCATCAGATCTCCCGACTGATCACGCGGCCATTTTGCGGTCGACAACGACTTGAGATGCGTGCAGGGGAAGGAAACGCCACTTCACGATGGTCCACAGCATCATCATGCCGTGACGCCAGGTGATTTTTTTTCCTTGCGCGTAGGTGCGTGGATGGTACTGAATGGGAACTTCGCCGATCCGGACGCCTTTTCGCATCAGCTTGCATATCAATTCGTTGTCGAACTCAAAGCCGGTAGATTGGATGGGGGTGTCGAGAAGGATGGAACGAGTAAACGCCTTGTAGCATCCTTCATAATCGGTAAATCGCTTCCCGTACAGGAAGTTCGTGATCAAAATGATAAGAAGATTACCGATATAGTGATTGAGGTAGGGAGACCTGCGTTTCCCCCAAAAGACGGGGCGCTCACGAAGAAAGCGTGACCCCATCACGGCATCGCACCGCCCATCAATCAGCGGTTGAATCATCACGGGGTAGTCTTCAGGCGTGTACTCAAGGTCCGCGTCTTGAAAGATCACCATATCGCCGGTCGCGGCATTGATTCCGGTGCTTAACGCCGCTCCCTTCCCGGCATTCCTCACGTGGCTGAGGACCTGTATGTTTCGAAAGTCTTTGAGGACCTCACTCGTGCGATCGGTTGAGGCGTCATTGACGACGATGATCTCTTTCTTCATACCTCCCAGAACGACCGCTTCGACGCGTCGGATCACGGCTGCGATGGTCTTTTCTTCGTTAAAGGCCGGAATAATGATCGAGATTTTCACCAGGTAGAATGGCTCCTTTGTCCGTGCAAACAGGGCTCTAGAATTGTCCAGTCAGGATTTCGTGAAGGGGTAGAAATGTCAAGGAAAAGGGCGGTTCTGTCTTTGGCTGCGAGCTTCAGTTGATGGATGAGGACAGGGATGGATCGGGCGAACTATCGGAGTTGGGAACGAAGTTGTTCGGCAAGCACGGCATAATGGGCTTCGCCCAGGGCAAAGTTCCCAGCCGCAGTATCTGCGGCGACGACCCGAAGCGTAATCCCGTCGGGAGCCTCTTTGTCCATGGGCACGAAGAACGGCGTGTCGAAGGTGCCGGTGTCGTTCGAGTAAAACATTTGCAGCCGTTCGACGATGCGATCGCCGATCAAGAGCTCTCCGTAAATTCGAATTTTCCGTGAATCCCAATCCCCATGCGGACGTACTAACGTGCCGGACAGGGTCCGAACGGAAGCCCGTAATTTCACATCATCCTTTGCGATAAGGGGCTCGCCTGATTTGGGATGTTCGATTTGAATGATGTACCCATTGAGATGAAGCACGATGCCATCGCCGGTGAGATCTTGCCCTGGAATGAGCAGGACGGTCTTTGCGGTTCGCCGCATGGAAGAGGGATAAGCGAGCGGGCCTTCCGCTGCCACTTCCACCAGCGTAGGCCGCCGAAGCTCCAAGGTTGTCGTGAAGGCTGCTGCGGGACGTGCACTGTACACCGCTTCCTCCATGAGGTGCGGAGTGCGCATAATTTGATTCTGATCACCGGCCTCGCCTTGTTGAATGCCGGTGGCGAGCACCTGTTTGGTTTCGACGTCCGTGATCGAGACCCGTGCACCACCGACGTCACGTCCTAAGACCATTGCGCCATGAGCGACGACTCGAACGAGAATGGTGGTCAATTTGGGCTCGTTCAGATGCGGATCGGCCGGCGGTTCGCCTTCAGCAGGGATCGCCGAGCAGGGTAGAGGAATGAAGAGAGCGAGGAACCACGCACAGGCGATGTGGACGAACGGCCTCATTTGACTTTGGTGCCAGGGTCGACTTCTTCGAGGATCGTGGCCAATCCTCGCACCTCACTGTCGCCGGCGGCCAGCACCATCCCCTGTGATTCAATGCCCATGAGTTTAGCCGGTTTAAGATTGGCGACGATCACAATCGTTTTACCAATCAGGGATTCGGGTTCGTACTTCTTGCCAATGCCGGCCACGA
The DNA here is from genome assembly GCA_963851455.1 of uncultured Nitrospiraceae bacterium. Taxonomy (GTDB): domain Bacteria; phylum Nitrospirota; class Nitrospiria; order Nitrospirales; family Nitrospiraceae; genus Nitrospira_C. The sequence continues at coordinate 35,429 of CAWKPI010000007.1, read as the reverse complement.
TTTGACGCTGCTCGGTCCCGATCGAGACTTGCAACTTGAGCAACTTCTCTGACTTGGGCACCCGCTCCGCGCTCAGCACCTTGGCGGTCTTGAGCTGAATTTTTTGGAACTCGTCGATGGTAATCTGCGCCGGTGCGGCTGGCGTTGACACCTGTGGTGCGGCGGTGGCGGCTATCGCTGTCGTTGTCGGTTGCGAGGGAGTCGGTACGTCGCTCACGGCTTTGGCTCCTTGTGGTTTCGATTCGATGCGGGGGAAAAGGCCGGGCCCTTTGCAAATCTTCACATCAGCAAGATGAGCATCCCAGCCATAGAGTTCTTGAGAGAGCGGCGCGGAAAAATCGAATGAGAAGCCGAGTTGGCGGGCGAGTTGATCAGCCGCGCTCGGTATGTAGGGGTAGAGGAGCACAGACAGTAAGCGGAGGGCTCTCGCTGTGGTATTGAGGACAGTCTTCAGGCGAGGATGATCTTGCCTGATTCTTTGCGAGTTGCCAGGGCGCGGCCTTGTCGATGTATTCGTCGCAGAGCCCGACGAGTTCTCTGATGCTCTGAATGATTTTCACGAAACTGAAAAGTTTCGAAGCCGCCTTTGATGCGATCCGGCAGTGCTGCGGCCACTTTGCCGATCTGCTCTTCCAGTACGGGGATCGCCGGTGTTTCTGCTTGAGGAATCGAACCTCCTGAAAAACGTTCGATCATCGTGAGTGTACGGCTCAACAGATTGCCGATACCGTTCGCGAGGTCGCTGTTGATGGTGGTGATCATGGCGGGCACTGAAAAGTCCCCATCCTGCCCGAAGGGTACTTCCCGAAACAAAAAATAGCGGAACGCGTCGGCGCCGAATTCGTCGACCATTGTATTAGGATCAACGACGTTGCCGCGGCTCTTGGACATCTTCTCGCCGTCCACCGTCCACCAGCCGTGCGCAAAGATTGTTTCGGGCAGGGGAAGGTTCAAGGCCATAAGCATCGTCGACCAATAGACGGCGTGAGTCGTGAGGATATCTTTTCCGACGAGATGGACTGAGGCTGGCCAGTAACGGTCAACCGAAGGAGACGATAATTTATATTCCAGCGCCGACAGGTAGTTCACCAGCGCATCGAACCAGACGTAGGTGACGTAGTCCTTGTCGAAGGGGAGTTCGATTCCCCACGAGAGCCTCGATTTGGGTCGTGAGATTGACAGGTCGCCGAGCTTCTGGGTCTGGAGAAATCCCAGGACTTCGTTGCGGCGCGATTCAGGACGGATAAAGTTTTCGTGGCGTTTGATGTAGTCGATGAGGCGGTCCTGATATTGCCCCATTTTGAAAAAATAATTGTGCTCGCTGAGTCGTTCGACCGGACGCTTGCAGTCCGGGCAGAGACCATCGGCCACATCCTTTTCAGTCCAGAAGCGTTCATCAAATGTGCAGTACCATCCAGTGTATGAATCTTTATAAATCAGCTGCTTATCGAACAGCTCTTGAAGATATCGTTGAACGATCTTTTTGTGTTGAACCTCCGTGGTTCTGATGAAGGCATCATTGGAAATATTGAGGCGTTTCCAGAGTTGCTGAAATTGTGGGGCGAGTTTGTCGCAGTGGGTTTGTGGATCGATACCGGCCTTCGCCGCAGCCTGTTGGACTTTCTGACCATGTTCATCGAGACCGGTGAGGAAGAAGACATCGCGTCCGCGGAGGCGCCAATAGCGTGCAAGTACATCTGCGGCAATGGTGGTGTAGGCATGACCGATGTGCGGCACATCGTTGACGTAATAGATCGGGGTCGTGATGTAGAACCGGTTCTGGTCGTGCATGGTTCGACCTCAAAAGATACCAGGTCGGCTGCGGCGAAAGCTAGGCAGGCCTCCGATGTTGAAAAAGGTCGATGGCTTCGTTCTCGCGTCGCTCAGAGGCTCAACGTACAGATCGGGAAAGAGCTGCTCTGGCAGCTCGGGGTGGGCGGGTGAGAAAGTTTACGCCTCGCCTCAAGACACTGGGCGCTCACCAACTCGCGCCCGTCCACAAACGTGACGCTCATTATTCTTCGCGTCGCGGACCTCGCTGCGGCCTTGCCAGCCGACCTTTTTGAACCTCGGATTTATGTGACTGCAGCCGGAGTAGGTGAGACCGCTTCACGCAGACGGAGCAGGATATTCTCCAGGGCCATGTGGAGATTGAGGTGCCGTGTGGCTTGTTGTTCGGTTTTCTCGATGTCTTGTAAGAGGTCAAGGAGGGCATCGGTGTTCGCCTGGCGAGCGTAGGCTTCCAAAGTTGGAAGGGAATCCAAATATACCAGTTGATCGCGTTGACCTCCGATCTGAATGATGATCAGGTCTCTGATCCAGCGAGCCAGCCACGAAAGAATCTCTGCGGCGCGATCCGCCTTCGCAAGCGATTCTGCTGCTGTCAATACGCTCGTCACCGATCGCAAGGAATGGGGACTGACGAGTTCGAGTAATTCGTGTTGTTCAGCGCGCACGGTCTTCAGGTCTGTCGACAGGGCTTCACCGATTCGACCCTCGCTGATCATCGCCAAGAGCCGCGCGTCGGCCGGCGGCATTTCTCGTTTGAGAATCAGAGCGGCTTCGACATCTGTCCGAGCCGGCGTGGCAAAGCGGAGGGATTGGCAGCGTGAACGGATGGTAATGGGAAGGGCGGCAGGCCGACTCGTCACGAGGATGAAGAAGCTATGGTCGGGTGGTTCTTCCAACGTTTTGAGTAAGGCATTGGCTGCGCCGATGGTCATGCGATCGGCTTCGTCGATCACGCAGATCTTCCGTTCGCCCACGAGGGGACGATAGATGATCTGCTGTTCGATCTCACGCACCTGTTCGATCTTGATCTGAGGCGTTGCCAATTCATGATCAGGCTCAATGACGAAGTAATCGGGGTGTGTCCGGGCCTCGATCTGTTGGCATGATCGGCAGGAACCGCAGGCGTCGAGCCTGTTGTTGGGCTGAGAGCGCTCACAATTCAGGGCCTGTGCGAAGCACGTAGCGGTCGTTCGTTTGCCGATCGCGTCTTCGCCGTGAAAGAGGTAGGCATGCGCGAGTCGCTGCCGGGCGACGGCCATTTGCAGCGAAGCGATGGTCGATTGGTGCCCGATGATATTCTGAAATGGCATGCTATCTCCCGGATCTGCGCTGCCGTGCGCGCAGCCAGCCTAACACAACAGTCTCAATCTCCGCCCGGATCGTTTCTTCGGGCCGATTGGTATGAATCACCCTGATTCGACGGGGTGATTGCGCGGCAAGTGTCAAAAATCCTTTCCGGACCAAGCGGTGAAACCGTTCCGATTCGCGATCCAATCGGTTTTGTTTCCCCTTCGACCTCCTTCTCCGGGACAAGCCAATGCTCACGGGGATGTCGAGCAGCAACGTCAGGTCAGGACTGCATCCATTCGTCGCCATCGCGTTGGCCGTTCGTAGCCAGGCGAGATTGAGACCACGGGCGAACCCTTGATAGGCAAAGGTGGAATCGGAGAACCGATCGCACAGCACGATCGCGCCGCGTTGAAGCGCGGGCTCAATCACGTGCGTCACGTGCTGACTGCGAGCCGCGAGGATCAAGAGCGATTCGGTGATGGGCGTGATCCGTTCCCGGGATGATGAGAGCAGGAGAGTATGGCGAATCGCTTCGGCTACGACCGTTCCACCCGGCTCTCTCGTTTGGACAACTCTGTATCCTGATCGCCGGAGCGCTGCTGCGAGGTGACGAATTTGGGTGCTTTTGCCACTGCCTTCTGGACCTTCCAGAGTGATAAACTGCCCTCGAACATGCTGTCGCTTCGCCGTTCTTCCCATGAGTCTCCGCGAAGAGGGTAAAAACGGGCCGGATAGTAGTCCAAGTTATTGAAAAACGCAAGAAAATGCTTGCGACGGCCCAGTAGATCTCTGTATGATGAACAGTCGGTTTCCATCCCCATTATTTATGTTGAAAGCCTCGCTAAAACGCTACTTTCTGACCGGTTTGCTCGTCATTACCCCGATCTGGGGAACCTTTCTGATTTTGAAGACCCTTTTCCTCACGGTTGACAGCATTCTTGGAGATCTCCTCGCCCAGATGGTTCCCGATCATTATGTGCCCGGTTTGGGGATCCTCACCTTGATCCTGCTGGTGTTCATGACCGGGCTCTTTGCGGCGAACTTCATGGGCAAGCAGATCGTCAAACTCTGGGAAGGGTGGCTCAATCGAGTCCCGCTGGTCCGAGGGATCTACTCGACACTGAAGTCCATGATGGACATTCTGTCATTTTCGGAAGCGGGGTCCTACCATCGTGTCGTGCTGATCCAATTTCCGAAAAACGGCCATTATTGCTTTGCATTTGTGACTGGCGTGACGAAGGGCGATATGCAGGATCTCGCCCAGGAACCGCTTGTGCATGTCTATGTGCCGACCTCGCCGAATCCCACCTCCGGGTATTTTCTCCTCGTTCCCGGAGCGCGAGGTGACCGCGGTCAATATCAGTGTGGAAGAAGCAATGAAGTTGATTGTGTCGGGCGGACTGTATTCGCCTACGCCGCCACTCGGATCGGCTTTGGCCACGGATGCCAAATGGGGGTGCAGTCAAGCAACCGGACGCAGGAGTGCCGATTGGATGATCGACGTAAAGCACATGACTCTGTGAAGACCACATGACAGCGGCGTCACCAAGCAGACGTTCGCCCGTCCCTGCGATTGGCTGCTCGTCGTCATGGCTGCCGGATTAGGGAAACGGATGCACTCCAAGCATGCCAAGGTGCTGCAGCCGGTCGCCGGGCGGGCGATGGTCCTCTATTCGCTCGATCTGGCGTCGCGTGTCGCCGGCGATCAGATCGCCGTGGTTGTCGGCCATCAGGCCGACCGCGTCAGCCAAGTGATCAAAGAGGCGACAGCAGGAAACGGTCATGCGCCGGTCTCAATCGTAGAACAACGGGATCTATTGGGAACCGGCCATGCGGTGTTGCAAACACGACCGGTGTTCACGGGATCCGGCCGGGCCATGCCCAAGCAGTTCTTGATTCTCAATGGCGATACGCCGTTGTTGCAGGAAGCGACGATCCGTCAAATGCTGGTGGTGCATCAGAAGGCAACAGGCCGCTGTGACGATTCTCACGGCCATTCTTGATGATGCGAGCGGGTACGGACGGGTGGTTCGACAGTCATCAGGAGATCGGGTGTTTCGCATCGTGGAAGATCGCGATGCCGACGCGACTGAGAAATCTATCCGCGAGATCAATGTCGGGACATATGTCGTCGATGGTGATTTTCTGTTTGCCGCACTCGAGAAACTGCAACCGACCAACGCGCAAGAGGAATATTACCTGACGGACATTGTCCAAGCGGCGGTTGAGCAGGGTCGACCTGTGGCGGCTGTTCGGCTCGATGATCCCAATGAGGGCTTGGGCGTGAATACGCGCAGACAATTAGCCGAGGCCGAGCAGACTGTTCGTCGACAGATTCGCTATCGTTGGCTCGACGCAGGAGTAAGAATGATTGATCCGGCCTCGACGTGGATCGATGCCGGCGTGACGATCGGGAAGGACACGGTGCTCTATCCCAACGTGATGCTCGAAGGTCACACCGTCATCGGCGAAGACTGCATCGTGCGACCCGGCACGAGGATCACCGATTGCACGGTAGGGAATGGAGTCGAAATTCTTGACCACTGCGTCTTCCGCGAGTCACACATCGAAGACGGGGCCACGCTGGGACCCTTTACTCACCTTCGTCCCCATGTGACGGTGCGAAAGGGAGCCAAGATCGGGAACTTCGTCGAAGCGAAAAAAACGGACCTGGGCGAAGGGTCGAAAGCGAATCATCTCAGCTATCTCGGCGACGCAACAATCGGCAAAGGCGTCAACATCGGCGCCGGGACGATCACGTGCAACTATGATGGCGTACGAAAAGCCGAGACAGTCATCGGCGACGGCGTGTTCATCGGCAGCGATACGCAATTGATCGCGCCGGTCACAGTCGGTGCTGGTTCCGTTATTGCGGCCGGGACGACCGTCACGGAGAATGTTCCTGACGATTCGCTCGTGATCTCTCGTCTTCAACAGGTGACCCGACCGGGATGGGCCGCCAAGCGCCGTGCGCTGTTGGAGTCGCCTCAAGAGTCTCGTGCAAAAAAACGCTCGGTGAAGACAGGGCAAACGAAAGTTCAGCGCAAGAAACAGAGGTAAATTTCATGTGCGGCATTGTCGGATATGTCGGAGATGAGGAAGCGGTTCCAATCCTGATTGCAGGCTTGGCCAAGCTGGAGTATCGAGGGTACGACTCAGCCGGTGTTGCGGTCATGCAGGGTGAGAGGATCGAAGTCCGGCGTAGCGTCGGCAAGCTGGCCAATCTTCAAAAGTCGCTGGCGGAAAAACAAATCAACGGTGTGGTTGGAATCGGGCACACCCGCTGGGCGACACATGGGAAGCCCTCAGAGCAGAATGCTCACCCCCATCGTTCGAACGGGTGCGTGCTGGTGCACAACGGGATCATCGAAAACTATCAACCGCTCAAGCAACAACTGCAAAAAGAGGGCTATAAATTTCAGTCCGAGACGGACACGGAGGTGGTCGCTCATCTGATCGACAAGCATATGCAGCGGGGGCTGAAGCTGGCCGATGCCGTGCGTGAGGCGACGAAAGAAGTGCGGGGCAGCTATGCGCTCGCGGTCATCTGCGAGAAAGAACCGGAGACCATCATCGCCGCGCGCTCCGGCTGCCCGCTCGTCATCGGACGCACGAAACACGCATCCTATGTTGCCTCTGATGTCATGGCGATGCTGGTTCATACGCGCGAGGTCATCTATTTAGAAGAAGGCGATGTGGCGGTCGTGACGAAATCCGACATCGACGTGTCGGACGCGAACGGTCAAAAAGTATTGCGGAAGACTTCAAAGATCACGTGGGATGCCTCGGCGGCGGAAAAGAGCGGCTATCCCCATTTCATGCTGAAGGAGATCCACGAGCAGCCGCAGACGATTCTCGATACCATGCGCGGCCGCTACTCCTATGAAACCGGTGAGGCAGATCTTGCCGATATCGGTCTCACGCCGAAAGAGTTTGCGGCGGTGGATCGGATCTGGATCGTGGCCTGCGGGACGTCTTGGCATGCAGGGCTGGTCGGGAAATATCTCCTGGAGGAAATGGTTCGTACTCCGGTGCAGGTCGACATCGGCAGCGAATTCCGCTACCGCGATCCCTTGGTCGGCAAGAACGACCTCTTCATCACGATTTCCCAATCCGGAGAAACGGCGGACACGCTTGCCGCAGCGCGCGAAGCGAAGGAGAAAGGGGCTCGCATCGTGTCGATCGTCAACGTCGTTGGCAGCACGTTGGCCCGTGAATCGGACGGGGTACTCTACACCCATTGCGGGCCCGAGATCGGGGTGGCTTCGACCAAGGCGTTTACGGCGCAGTTGACCGCCCTCTATCTGCTGGCCCTGCATCTGGCTCGCGTCCGCAATGTGATGAACGCGGCGGACGGCAAGGCATGGCTGGACCGGTTGGTCAGGCTGCCTTCGTTGGTGGAGAGGGTGCTGGGACGGGAAGCTGAGATTGTCGCCATCGCCAAACGGTATTACAAAAAACGCAACTTTTTGTTTCTGGGACGAGGCATCAACTATCCCATTGCCCTGGAAGGTGCGCTGAAGCTCAAGGAAGTGTCCTATATCCATGCGGAAGGCTATGCAGCGGGTGAAATGAAACACGGGCCGATCGCATTGATCGACAGGGACATGCCGGTGGTGGTGCTGGCGCCGCGTGACCGCCTTTACGAAAAGACTGTAAGTAACCTGATGGAGGTGAAGGCGCGCCGGGCTCCGGTCATTGCACTGGTGGCGGAGGGGGAGCGAGAATTAGGGAAAACTGCTGACGCCGTCTTTACGATTCCGGATACGCATCCGCTGATGTCGCCGATTCTGTTCACGATTCCGTTGCAATTACTCGCCTATCACATTGCGGTGCTCCGAGGAGCGGATGTGGATCAGCCGAGGAATCTAGCGAAGAGCGTGACGGTGGAATAACAGATGCTGAAAATGGTCTCCAGCTCGTCTCGGTCGCACGTCGTCTGCGACCTGTCTGCGGAGACCGAGGCTGTCTCGGCAGCCGCGAGGGAGGGCGGGTGAGACGCCTCAAGCAGGCCTCTGCGGTGTGGAACGGCGCGCACTGTGGTGGAAGACCCATTTTGAACATTCGCTCCGAAGAAGAGGGAGACAGCTATGGAAATTACGAAGCAGGAAGTCGAGAAGGTCGCAAAATTGGCGCGGTTGGAAATCACGCAGGCTGAGAAAGAGGCGTTTGCAAAGCAACTCAGCCAGATTTTGACGCATGTCGAAAAATTGAAGCAGTACGATACCAAAGGCATTGAACCGACGGCGACGGTGCTGGGGCAGGTGAACGTGTTTCGGGACGATGTCGTCCGGCCATCGTTGCCGGTAGACAAGGCATTGGCGAATGCACCCGAACGGCAGGCGGACGGTTTCTCCGTGCCGAAAATTATCGAAGAGCGGTAGGGATAGTCCTTTCACGAGGCAAAGATGTTTCGACAAATGCTGAGGTCCAAAATTCATCGTGCCACGGTCACCGGGGCGCACCTTGAGTACGAAGGTAGCTTGACGATTGATCAAGATCTGATGGAGGCGGCGGCCATTCTGCCGTATGAAGCCATCATTTGCTCCAATATCAATAACGGCGAGCGGTTCATGACCTATGCCATTGGGGGCCGTCGTGGAAGCGGCGATATCGTGTTGAACGGGCCGACCGCGCGCAAAGCTGCGGTCGGCGATCAGATCATCATTTTTTGTTACGAATATTACGGCGACGAAGAAATCAAGAAGCACGTGCCGAAGATCGTGCGTGTGAATGAAAAGAATCGGATCGTCGAGTCGACGGAAAAGCGCTGATGTCGATCCATAAACTGTCGTTGTGCGAGCTCCAGAAGAAATTCACGGCGGGCGAAGTTACCGCCACTGAAATCGTGCGCGGCTATTTTTTGCGGATCGGTCAGGTTGAACAGAAGGTGAAAGCCTATCTGACGCAGACGAAGGACGCGGCCCTCGCGAAGGCTGGGGCCCTCGACGAGAAATTGAAAGGGTGGCGCAAGACCAAGCCGATGACGGGCATGCCGCTCGCGATCAAGGACAACCTCTGCACGGAAGGTGTACCGACGACGTGCTCGTCCCGGATGCTGCAGCATTTTATTCCGCCTTACGATGCGACGGTAATCGCGAAGTTGCAGGAGCAGGAATACATTCTCCTGGGTAAAACCAATCTTGATGAGTTTGCGATGGGGTCGTCGACCGAACACTCCGCCTTCGGTCCGAGCAGAAATCCCTGGAACCTGCATTGTGTACCCGGCGGTTCGAGCGGAGGAGCCGCTGCTGCCGTGGCGGCGGACGAATGTGTCGCGGCGCTAGGTTCGGATACCGGCGGGTCCATTCGGCAGCCGGCGGCGTTCTGTGGCGTGGTCGGCCTCAAGCCGACCTATGGCCGGGTCTCGCGGTATGGTCTGGTCGCGTTTGCTTCGTCGTTGGATCAAATCGGTCCCATCACGAAGGACGTGCCGGACGCAGCGTTGCTACTCGGCGCCATAGCCGGCCACGATCCGATGGATTCCACGTCAGCCGATCTTCCGGTGCCCGATTATATGAAGGCGCTGAAGAAAAAAGACGTAAAGAAACTGAAAGTCGGTGTGCCGATGGAGTTCTTCGCCGAAGGACTTGATCCGGAAGTCGAGCAGGCGGTCCGAGCGGCGATCGAAGAATTGAAAAGCCTCGGTGGCCAGATCAAAGAAATCCAACTGCCGAGGACCGATGCGGCTGTCGCCGTCTACTATGTGATTGCGACGGCCGAAGCCAGCTCGAATCTCGCCCGGTATGACGGGGTGAAATTCGGCCTGCGTGCCAAAGAAACCAAAGATCTGCTCGATTTGTACATGAAAACGCGTCAGGAAGGGTTCGGACCCGAAGTGAAGCGGCGGATCATGCTCGGCACCTATGCACTCAGTGCCGGGTACTACGATGCCTATTACGGCAAGGCGCAAGCCGTGCGGACCTTGATCCGCCAAGATTTTCATGAGGCCTTCAAAGAAGTCGATTTGATCGCGACACCGGTGACGCCGACTCCAGCCTTCAAGCTTGGCGAGAAAAGTGAAAACCCGTTGCAGATGTACCTCTCGGACATCTATACGATCTCAGTCAATCTTGCTGGGTTGCCGGCCATATCGGTGCCCTGCGGATTCAGCAAGGGCGGGCTTCCGATCGGGTTGCAGCTGATCGGACGGGCATTCGAAGAAGAAACTCTGCTTCGCGCAGCTCATGCCTATGAGCAGTCGACGCAGTGGCATCTCAAGAAACCGGTGGTTCGGTAAGGGTTGACGTGCAGTGGTGAGTGAAGCAGGAGGGGCATTATGAGTCCTGTCGAAATTGCCGCGATGTTGGCGGCCGTTGCATTTGTCGTCTTAGTCGGCTGCCTCGTGCCGGTGTTGATTCAACTCCGCAAGACCGTGGCGGAGTCCGAACATCTGTTATCGAAGATGAGCGCTGAGGTGCCGGCGTTTGTTTCCGAGCTCCGCTCTATGAGCCACAATCTTAATCGGTTGACGGAACAGGCTCGAGGAGGGATCGAGCATGCGTCGGTGTTGCTGCATGCGGTCGGGGAAGTGGGTGAATCGGTACAGCAGGTGCATGATGTGATGCGAGGATCGAGCGGGACACTATTAACCAAAGCGGCCAGTGTGGTGGCGGGCGTCAAGGCTGCCACGCAGGTCGTGCGCGAGCGCTATCGAAAGGAAGGAGAATCTCACAATGGCGGATGAACGGGGATCTACAGCGGGAGCCCTATTGGCATTCTTGAGCGGAGCAGCGTTAGGAGCGGTCGCCGCCTTGTTGTTGGCGCCGCAATCAGGACGCGAATCACGCGAGCAGCTGCGGCGCTATGCCCGCGAGGCGGAAGAAGGTCTGCGCGATGTTGCCGGCGAGGCCGGGGAGCGATTCGAAAAAGCCGTCGACCAAGGGAAAGAATTCGTGGAGGCAAAAACATCAGTCCTGCGCGAGGCGTTCGAAGCGGGGCGAGAAGCGATGAAGCGAGAACGGGAGCGGACGCGAAGCGAGAGTTAGCAGGAGCTATGAGCTACGAAGTCGTCATCGGTGTCGAAGTCCACGCGCAGTTACGGACGAAGTCCAAAATGTTCTGCAGCTGTGGGACGACGTTCGGTCGTTCTCCCAACAGCCAGACCTGTCCAGTGTGTCTCGGTTTACCCGGAACGTTGCCGGTCATCAACAAGATGGCAGTCGAAATGGCCGTCCGCGCAGGGCTCGCGTTGAACTGCACGATCGGCGAACAGAATCGATTTGCTCGGAAGAACTACTTCTATCCCGATCTACCGAAGGGCTATCAGATTTCGCAGTACGAATCGCCTATCTGTGAGCATGGGTGGATTGAGATTGCCGTCGGCGACGACGAAGAAGCGGATACGGATCAGGCGGGCACATCTCGAAGAAGATGCCGGAAAAACATCCATGAAACAGGAACAAGCGGCAGCCTCGTCGACTTGAATCGCGCCGGCACGCCGCTGCTGGAAATTGTGACCGAGCCCGACATGCGATCGGCCGAGGAAGTCATCGCCTATCTGAAGAGCCTTCGCGACATTCTCATGTATCTCGAAGTCTGCGACGGCAACATGGACGAAGGCAGTTTCCGCTGTGAACCGAATCTGTCGTTGCGTCCATTGGGGCAGCAGGAACTCGGCACCAAGGTCGAACTCAAGAACATCAATTCGTTCAAGTTCGTGAAGGATGCGATTGAATATGAAGTTAAACGTCAGACGAAAGTCTTGAGCGAGGGCGGCAAGATTCAGCAGGAAACCCGGCTCTGGAATCTCGATCGTGGCGAAACGGCGGTGATGCGAAGCAAGGAAGAGGCGCACGACTATCGCTATTTCCCTGATCCGGATCTCGTGCCGTTGAAGATTGCTGATGAATGGATTGAGGAAGTACGGAAAACCTTACCCAAGCTTGCCGCGGATCTGCATCGACAATTTACCGAGTCATATAGTTTGACAGACTATGCCGCCAGTGTTTTGACGGCAGATAAGGATGCTGCGGGCTATTTTTTGGCGGCGACGGCATGGATCGCGCAAACGGAGAGGCCGGTAGCTGAGATCGCAAAGGAGTTGGCAAATTGGGTGACTGGGGATTTGAGAGCGCTTCTGAACGAAAAAGGAATCGGATTTGCTGATTGTCCTGTAAAGCCTGAACAGCTCGTTGAATTGGTGCTCAGGAAACGTGATGGTGAGATCAGCGGGCCGATTGCCAAGACCTTGCTGGCGGAGATGTTTAGCAGCGGCAAGAGCGCCGAGGAGATCATTGCCGCGAAGGGTCTCACGCAGGTCTCGGATGATGGCGCGATTATGAAGATCATCGACGAGGTGCTGATAAAGAATCCGACGCAGGTGGCGCAACTCAAGGAAGGGAAGCAGCAAGTACTGGGCTTCCTTGTCGGGCAGGTCATGAAGGCGAGCGGGGGAAGGGCAAATCCGGGTAAAGTGAATGAATTGCTAAAAAAGAAATTGAGTGGGTGAGTCTGGGTGCCTTCCTTGCTCGCGGAACGCGCACGCAGGGTAAGCGCGGCGTCCTGGCGCCGCGAGGGCGGGCGGGTGAGATTAACACTGTGCTCGTTCGACGCGCGCAGTCGAAGGCATCCCAGCCCCACCCAGAGCGCGACTAGGTTGGGAGGACTGCAGATAAGTAGGAGAAGCCATCATGAGCGCGATCAGAGAGATCAAGGGACGGCAAATCATTGATTCGCGGGGGAACCCGACGGTCGAAGCGGAGGTTACCCTGGAGAGCGGAGCGAAAGGACGTGCGGCAGTGCCATCGGGGGCTTCGACTGGCGAGAAGGAAGCGATCGAGCTGCGGGATGGCGACAAGAAGCGCTGGATGGGCAAGGGTGTCTCGAAAGCTGTCGCCAACATCAGCAAGGCCATCGCACCGGAGTTGTTGGGAAAAGACGCATTCGATCAGGCTGGCATCGATCAGGCCATGATTGAGCTGGATGGCACGAAGACCAAAGGGAAGCTGGGCGCCAATGCGATTCTCGGCGTGTCTCTGGCTGTGGCGAAGGCCTCGGCAAATGAAACGGGTCAACCGCTGTATCGCTATCTGGGCGGGACCAACGCGCGGGTGCTTGCCGGTGCCGCTCATGAATATCATCAACGGCGGGGCCCATGCTGACAATCGGCTGGACCTTCAGGAATTCATGATCGTGCCGGTCGGAGCCGGCCAGTTCAGCGAAGCGGTGCGGATGTCGACGGAAGTCTTCCACTCATTGAAGGGGCTCTTGAAGAAGAAGGGATTGAACACCTCGGTGGGTGATGAAGGTGGGTTTGCGCCGGATCTGCAATCGAACGAAGAAGCCCTCACGCTGATCATGCAGGCGATCGAAGAGGCCGGCTATCAACCGGGGCAGGATATTGCGTTGGCCTTGGATTGCGCCGCCAGCGAACTCTACGACAAAAATCGCTATGTGCTGGAAGCGGAGAAGAATCGCGAGCGCTCCTCGGAAGACATGATTAGCTACTATGCCGAATTGCTGGATCGGTATCCGATTCTATCGATCGAAGATGGCTTGAGTGAGGTAGATTGGAAGGGCTGGAAGATGCTCACGGAGAAGTTGGGAAAGCGGGTTCAACTGGTCGGCGACGATATCTTCGTGACGAACGTAGAGATTTTTTCAAAAGGCATTCACGAGGGAATCGGGAATTCGATCCTCATCAAACTGAATCAGATCGGCACGTTGACGGAAACGCTGGACGCCATCGAATTAGCCAAACGCTCCGGTTATACCGCGATCATTTCGCACCGATCCGGTGAAACTGAAGATACCACGATCGCAGATGTGGCCGTCGCGACGAACAGCGGGTTGATCAAAACCGGATCGCTGTCCAGGACGGATCGAGTCGCCAAGTACAACCAGTTGCTTCGAATTGAAGAAGAATTGGGGTCGGCTGCAGTCTATCGGGGCAGAGATGCCATGCCGAGCCGCTAGTGGAGCCAGCAATGCAACTCCTGAGAGAGGCTGTTCAAAACGGCCGCTAGCGAGGCCGCAGCGAGCGAGGATGCGAAGAAGTACATCCAAGCTTCGCTTCGAACCGCTCGCTTCGATCATATGCGAGCGGACAGGTACTTTGCCTCCAGCTAGGTCCGGACGTTGAGCGTCCAAGCGCTGCGAGAACAAAGCCCGGTGACAGGCGCCGTCTCGGCGCGCCGGGGTGGGCGGGTGGAAAAGTGAGGCGTTTTCAACAGCCGCTATGACTCTATGATCATTAAACGAAATCGCGGAAGAGACTGGCTGGATTGGCAACGGCGTATGGTGACGCTTGCGCATTATGTCGGCGCCGGCGCCTGCGTATTGTTACTGCTGGCCCTGTGTTTCGGAGAAATGGGCTTGCCTCAATATTTTTCGATGCGCAACCATGCTCAACAGCTCGAAGTGGACATCCAAGAGCTGCAACGGGCAGCCAAGGCGCTGCGTGGCGACATCGATCGTCTTGAGCATGATCCAGTGAAGATCGAGCAGTTGGCTCGAGAACGGCTGGGTTATGTCCGCAAAGGTGAAACGGTGTATCAGCTTATTCCCGATTCCTCGCGGGAGCGGTCGCGGCCATGAAGTTTGGAACGGTAGCCATCATCGGGCGGTCCAATGTGGGCAAGTCCACGTTGTTGAATCGTTTGCTGAACGAAAAAATTGCCATTGTGTCCGAGAAGCCGCAGACGACGAGGACGCGGATACTTGGAGTGGTCCATGCGCCAGGCGCGCAAATTGCCCTGCTGGATACGCCTGGTCTGCACAAGCCGGAGCATCTCTTGAATCGGCGAATGGTCCGCACGGCGGTCGAGACGTTGGAGGAAGCAGATATCCTGTTTGTCCTGATGGATGCGACGAGTTTGCCGGGGCCTGGCGACCTCTTGGTTTTGAATCACGTCAAGGCCGCACTGAAGAAGCATGCCAGGCCGGTGATTCTGGTCCTCAATAAGGTCGATCTTGTGAACAAGATGAAACTCCTTCCCGTCATCGAAACCTATGCCAGATTGTTTACTTGGACGGAAGTCGTCCCGGTTTCCGCCCAGACAGGCGATAATGTGAAGCGGCTCCTGGATGTGACGGTTTCGCATCTTCCAGAAGGAGACGCGGCGTATGACGACGATACCATTACCGATCAATCGATGCGGACATTGGCGGCCGAAATGATTCGGGAGAAACTGCTACGACAGACGTATGAGGAGGTGCCTTACTCGCTGGCCGTGGAGATTGATGAATTTGTGGAGGAGGGCAAGTTGGTGCGCATCAGCGCGACCGTGTTGGTTGAGCGGGAATCGCACAAGGCGATTGTCATCGGTAAACATGGTGAACGATTGAAAACGGTGGGCACCGAGGCGCGGCTTGATATGGCACGGCTGTTCGACATGAAGGTGTTTTTGCAGTTGTGGGTGAAGGTGCGGGAGGCCTGGCGTGAAGACGAGCATGCGATCTCAATCGAGCTTGGGATACTAGCAGAGTCGAGATGCATGCAGCCGACAGAGAAAACACCAGAAATCCGTCCGATCGAGACGCGGCCACGTGTCGGGGACAAAGATGTGTTGCGCGATGCATTGCGGGATCAGGCGGATCGCGGGCAGAGCAAGTCCGATATTGTGATCCTGTCCGTCCAGCGCCTGTTACGGCGTGGCGCCATCACCAATCTGGCCAAAATGCTGGGCCGGTTGCATCCGGCGGATGTCGCCAAGATCATCGTCCACCTCTCCTCCCCAAAAGAGAAACGTGAAGTGTTCGAGCTCGTCCGTGGCGATTCCAAGCGCGGCCAAGTGCTCTCCGAGCTCGATACGGACAGCATCACTCAGGTGCTGTCGGATCTACTGCAATCGGACATCGCATGGTTGATCAAAGATTTGGCTCCCGACGACGTCGCCTACATTCTCGGTGTGCTGCCAGAAGAGCGTGCGAAAGAAATTCTCTCGCTGATGCGCACCGAGGACTCGACGGAAGTCGCCGATCTTTTGAAGTATCCGAAGGATACGGCCGGCGGCATCATGACCACGGAATTCTTTGCACTGTCGGAGGAGGCCACGGCCGAAGACGCCATTCGACGCCTGCAGCAGGCGACGGATGCCGAAATGGTGTTTTATATCTATGTCACCGACAAGAATGACCATCTGGTCGGCGTGCTCTCGCTGCGCCAACTGTTGACAGTCCCGCCGTCAACACCATTGAAAAACATTGCCACGCGCGAAGTCATCAGTGTGTCGGTCGACATGGACCAGGAAGAAGTCGCGCGCCAGGTGGCCAGTTACAACCTGCTGGCGATTCCCGTGATCGACAAAGAGGGTGTCCTGGTCGGGATCATCACGGTCGACGACGTGGTGGACGTCATCCGCGAAGAGGCCACCGAAGACATGTTGAAGATGGCCGGCGCCGTGGAGGAAGAAGCGGGGGCAAAATCGTCCAGCATGGCGGCAGCCAAGGTGCGGTTACCCTGGCTCTTCACCAATCTGGTCGGCAGCCTGTTTTCCGGCGCAATACTCTGGGAGTTTCGCTATACGATTCAAGAGGTCGTCGCGATCGTCACCTTTATTCCGGTCATTGCTGCGATGGGAGGGAACGTCGGCCTTCAATCGTCGACGCTGATCATTCGCGGGTTGGCGACTGGTTCGGTCGAAGCGACCGACGTGTGGAACGTCTTTTTCCGCGAGGTGAAAATCGGACTGTTGATGGGCGTGGCGTGCGGCATGATTTTGTCGCTGGTCGGGTGGATCTGGCACCAGGGGTTTCTCGGCGTCGTCGTCGGAGTCGCGTTGATTACGGCGTTTCTCGTTTCCACCAGCATGGCCACCTTCATGCCGATTGTCTTGAAGCGGATGGGCGTCGACCCCGCGGTGGCCGCCGGGCCGTTTGTGACGACCGCAAACGACATTACCGGGATCACCATCTACCTCACATTGGCGACGATCTTTATGGAATATCTCCGATAGTGCAGAAGACCCGACGCGATTTCTTGCCGACGGAATCTCTCCAGAGGATATGTTGAAATGCCGCTTGTTAAGACCACTGCTATTACGTTGAAAAGCCGAAAGTGGGGCGAGGCGGACCGCATCGTCACCTTGTATGCGAAGCAGTTGGGAAAAATCCGCGCGGTCGCGAGGGGAGCGCGCCGGCTCAAAAGTCGATTAGGGGCTGCCCTCGAGCCGTTGACGCTGTGCGAGTTGAACCTCTTCGAAAAGTCCGGAGATTCGCTGTATCGCGTGTCCCAGGTGGATTTGGTCGAACCGTTCATTAGGTTCCGGGAAGATCTCACGCTGATGGCGGCAGCGGCGCGAATGGCGAACGTGGTAGGTGCCGTCACACCGGACGGAGATCCCGACCCGAACTCTTTAACACGCTTGGAACAGGGGCTACGCTCGATGGTGACGAGCGACGATCCGGCGCTCACCGCTTTACTGTTTCAGATTCGCTTGCTCGGCTTGACCGGGTTTCGCCCACAGACCGATCAGTGCGCCGCTTGTGGTAAGACCAGAGTGATTCAGGAGCCGCAGTTTTCCCCTGCTTCCGGCGGACTTGTCTGTACGACCTGCGCCGCGCGGCAACGGTTTCCATGCTTGCCGTTGTCGCGGGGGAGTTTGGCGTTCCTTCAACAGGCGTTGCGATTGGCGCCAACCATGGTCACTCGACTCAGGGCAGACGGCCAGGTCCGATGCGAAGTGGAAGATGCCATCGAGGGTTATGTGACGGTGGTCGCCGGTAGACGCATTCCTCCGGTGGATTTTTTGGCGCAGCCACTGTAATGAACGATATTCTGTCTGATCGTACAGGAACAATTTTGAAGATGGCGGAAACTCAACTGGAACCAAAAGACCTGTCCTGGCTGGATAAGGGTGTCTTAGGCATCGAGTGGAGCGATGGGCATCACGCCATCTACCCCGTTCGCCACCTTCGGCTGCATTGTCCATGCGCGGCTTGTGTCGACGAATGGACTGGTGTTCTGCGGCTGAAGACCGACGATGTGCCGCTGCTGATCATGTTGCAGGACATCCAGCCGGTCGGCCGGTATGCATTGCAGTTCAAATGGAGTGACGGTCATGACACGGGGATCTATTCGTTCAAGTTGCTCCGCGGACTGTGCCAGTGTGACATCTGTCAGCCTGTCAAGCCGAATGAGCCCAAAAGCCGGAGGCTCTTATGATTTCTCCGCATAGGAAGGGCGAGGTGAATCAGGATTGGTCCCCATACCATTATTTCGTGGCAATCGCGGTTGGAACTCTCAGTCTAGTGTTGATGTTTGGATGTATCGGGATGCCCACCTTGCCAGAACAAGAACAGAAAATTTTGAACAATGATCTCACGCTTCGCAAGCTGGAACCGCGAGCATTCGTTCGAGCTTGGGGGCAGCCTACATACCAACACATGGAGTTCATGCCGTTTTTTGGCATGAAGGATGGATCGTTGGTACCACGCTCGCGACTTGCCGTCGGAGAGGCGCCTCCTGGGTGGGAAGCTGGAGTCGATGCGGGAGATGCTCTCTTTCTTGCCTACCCCGACAGAGGCTGGTTGGTCGTCTTTCTCGATGAAGTGCTCGTGTATCGAGAAGAACTCTCAGCCGAAAAACTCCATGAGATCGGCCATACGTGGGCACATGAAGAGAAGTTTCGTACAAAACTCGAGAAGCAAACAACACCCTAACTCCCCGTTCATAGGCCTTTGGTGAGTCCTCTCCGTCCTCTCAATCTCTTAGTAGCGGCTTCGGAAGCGATCCCGTATGCAAAAACGGGAGGCCTTGCCGATGTGACCGGGGCCCTCCCGCAAGAATTCGCCAAGCTGGGCCACGACGTCATTTTCTTACTGCCGCGATATCGAAGTGTGAGCGAATCCGGTAGAATGTTTCGTCCGATTGCCACCCTTCCAGTCCCGACACCACAAGGAGTCGTGCAGGCCACCATTGAAGAGGACGTCATTCCTGTTCCCGGCCATCGCACAGGCGTCCGTGTGTGGGCAATCCGTCACGACCCGTACTTCGACCGGCCCGGACTCTACCAAGAACGAGGGGACGATTATTCCGATAACCTGGATCGATTTGTGTTCTTTTGCCGGGCCATCATTGAGATTTTGATCTACCTTCGCACCGAACGACAGTGGAAGACCGATCTCCTGCATTTACACGATTGGCAGACCGCACTCTGTGCGGTGTATCTCAAAACCAGCGATCGGGAACGAGTGGCATTGGATGATGCCAAAACGGTTCTCACTCTCCACAATATCGGCTATCAAGGCATGTTCCCGGGCAACGAGTTTTCAAAAACAGGGCTGGCCTCCCTCGTTGTTTACGCTCAATGGGCTCGAATTTTACGGATCCGTGAATCTGCTCAAAGGCGGGATTATCTTCAGCGACTACCTCACGACAGTCAGCCCAACGTATGCCAAGGAGATACTCACATCGGAAGGAGGGTTTGGTCTTGATGGTGTCTTGCGCAATCGACAAGCTCAGTTAAAAGGAATCTTGAACGGCATCGACGTCGATCTCTGGAATCCCGAAACCGATCCTCAATTGCCTGCCTCGTACACGGCGAAAAATCGAGATGGCAAGCTTGTCTGCAAGCATGCGTTGCAGCGTGAATTCAAGCTGCCGGAAACCAATGTTCCATTGTTGGGTGTGATTGGACGGATGATATCGCAAAAGGGATTTGATCTGATTGAGAAGGCGATTCCGAAATTAATGACCCTCGGCGTGCAGCTCGTGATGCTGGGCACTGGTGATCCGGCCTATGAAAATACTTTTAAAGTTCTTGAATCTCGCTATCCAACCCAGCTAGGAGTTTATATTGGGTTTGATGAAGGACTTGCCCATCGGATCGAAGGCGGTGCGGACATGTTGGTGATGCCTTCGAAATATGAGCCTTGCGGGCTGAGCCAACTCTACAGTCTGCGCTATGGAACGGTTCCAATCGTCCGGAAGACCGGAGGACTAGCAGATACCGTGGTGCCGCTCACCAGCAGGAAGTCCAAGACTGTCCGTGCAACGGGGTTTCACATCCAGAGACATACGGCGGAGTCCTTATTATCAAGTGTGCGGCATGCGGTGCAGACATTTGGCGATTCGAATCTGTGGAATAGGCTCATCGAAAATGGCATGAGTTCCGATGTGTCGTGGACCCGGTCGGCGAAGACCTATGATCGACTCTTTGACATTAACGTTAAAGTAGTGGGAGATAAGATGGATATTCTTGGCATCTCGGCGTTTTACCATGACAGCGCAGCCTGTCTCGTGCGTGATGGGGAGATTGTCGCGGCCGCACAGGAAGAGCGCTTTACACGGAAGAAGCACGATCCGGGGTTTCCACGACGAGCCATTCAGTATTGCCTGAACGAAGGACGCATTGAGATCAAGGATCTGAAATACGTCGTATTTTATGACAAGCCGCTTATTAAGTTCGAGCGGCTGCTTGAAACCTATCTGGGATTCGCGCCCAGAGGCGTGCAATCGTTCCTCGCCGCCATGCCGGTCTGGTTGAAGGAAAAACTTTTGCTGCGAAATCTGCTTCGTAAAGAGATATTAGCCTGCTCGCCAGGTATGGAAACGAGCCAGCTCCCGCAGTTTCTCTTCGGAGAGCACCATGAGTCCCACGCCGCATCTGCCTTTTTCGCTTCTCCGTATCAGAAGGCGGCAGTGTTATGCATGGATGGAGTGGGAGAGTGGGCGACGACGTCGGCTTGGCTCGGGGAAGGGAACAATCTGACCCCGCTTTGGGACATTCCGTTTCCTCACTCAATTGGATTGTTGTATTCGGCGTTTACCTACTACACGGGGTTCAAGGTGAACTCCGGTGAATATAAGGTGATGGGGTTGGCTCCGTATGGAGAGCCCAAGTACGTGAAGGGAATCTATGATCATCTCCTGGATTTGAAACCGGACGGTACCTTTCGGATGAACATGGACTACTTCAACTATTGCACCGGCTTGACGATGACGAACTCGAAGTTCGATCGCTTGTTCGGCGGCCCCCCTCGCAAGCCCGAATCAAAATTAGGACAGCGGGAGATGGACCTGGCCCGGTCCATTCAGGAAGTGACAGAAGAGGTGATGCTGCGGCTGTCGCGAACGATGCAAAAGGAAACAGATGCGGATTATTTATGCCTGGCCGGAGGAGTCGCGCTCAATTGCGTGGGGAACGGACGGATCCTTCGCGAAGGGCCGTTCAAAGGCATTTGGATACAGCCGGCAGCCGGAGATGCCGGCGGGGCGGTGGGCGCTGCGCTCAGCGCCTGGTATCAATATGAAAATCAGCCAAGGACGGCCGATAATCTCGAAGATAAAATGAACGGCAGCTATCTTGGCCCCAGTCATTCAAATGAAGATATCGAATCCAGACTGAGGAGACTCGGCGCTGCCTATCACAGGCTGGATGATCAACAGCTATTCGATCGTGTGGCGGAGGAATTGGCCGAGGGTAAGGTTGTCGGGTGGCTTCAAGGGAGGATGGAGTTTGGGCCTCGCTCGCTCGGTGGGCGGAGCATCCTTGGAGACGCACGTAACACCAAAATGCAATCAGTCATGAATCTGAAAATAAAGTATCGCGAGTCGTTTCGTCCGTTTGCGCCTTCCGTGCTCAGGGAGCGAGTGTCAGACTACTTCGAAATGGATTGTGACAGCCCATATATGCTGTTGGTTGCGCCGGTTTTGGAGAAGCGACGACTTCCCTTTCACCCCAACCAAGAGGGGCTGTGGGGGATCGATCTGCTCAATGTCCCGCGTTCTGATATTCCCGCCATCACACACATTGACTACTCGGCGAGAGTCCAAACGGTTCATGAAGAGACCAATCCTCGCTACCACAAGTTGCTCACGGCTTTTGAGAAGAAGACAGGATGCGCGGTGTTGGTCAACACGTCCTTCAATGTTCGTGGCGAACCGATTGTTTGCACGCCGGAAGATGCCTACCGTTGTTTCATGCGGACCGAGATGGACGTGCTGGTCCTGGAGAACTACGTGTTAAAGAAAGAACATCAGAAGCCTTTAGAAGGTGACTCTGACTGGAAGAAAGAATTCGAACTCGACTGAGTTCGTAGGAGCAGACAGTGGATCATAAACCCAGCACCAAAGAATTGCGGAGTTTTGGACTCTTGGTTGGCGGAGTGTTTAGCGTCATCGGTCTGTGGCCGATGTTGCTTCACGGAGAGCCCTTCCGCCTGTGGGCCGTGATCGTCGGAGGACTGCTTATGATGTTCGGCGGTCTTCTTCCACGCGTCCTTGCGCCAGTTCATCAGGGATGGATGTGGATCGGACATGTGCTTGGGTGGATCAATACCAGAATCCTGCTCGGCGTCGTGTTCTACGGATTGGTCACTCCGATCGGGATCGTGTTTAGGTTGATGGGCAAAGATACGATGAGGCAAGCATTTTCTGAGACCAGTCCGACGTATCGAGTCATCCGCCAACCGCGCCCTCGATCACATATGAAATATCAGTTCTGATTTGAGCGGGGAGGTGATGGTATGGGCGAGTTTGTGATGGAGCTATGGGCATTCATGAAGGAACGGAAGAAGTTTTGGCTATTGCCAATTATAGTCGTGCTTCTCCTGCTCGGAACGCTGATCGTGTTGACGCAAGGCTCAGCGGTCGCGCCCTTTGTATATACCTTGTTCTAGGTGAGGGGTATGGCGTGATGAATTACGGACGGTTTAACGAGACTTCGAGACTTGCGGGCTCTATCTCTGAGAGAAGAGCTTTGGCTTGGAGGGTGTAGAAGGCGTAATCAGACTGCGGAGTACTCTAAAATGCCTCGAAGGAGTTCTTTCGCGATATCAATTCGATGTGACTCAACCGCGGCTTGACCGGCCCGCAACGAGCAGGCTGCCGACATCGCCTTGACGTCCACGGCGAGGCGGGCGGAGGGGGTAGTCACAAGCCGCTCTAATTTCCCGGGCAAGGGAAGCACGAAGCTGTCGCGGGATAGGGACCGCTTGGCAGACGTACTGAGCACCATGGCATCTTGCTTCATTTGCTCAAAATCTGTGGTTGTTTGACAGTTGGAATAGACTTTCCAGAGTCCCATGAAGCTGCCATTATCGGCGGCGGACTGCTTCAAAGGCTGAGCGGACTGGCAACCGACTGCCAGGAGAGTGAGTATCGCGAGCAATAGATGTTGCGTTCTCATTTCGCTGAAAGGATAGTGCAATCGATGGGCCAGATGATTATTGTGTAAGTCATTGATATTACATGATATTTAATCAGCTCCTGTGTAGCAAATAATGCACTATTGTATTTTTTAGACGAGGTGGGAAATAGGATGTGAAGCGAGATTAGGAATTGAAGATTTGGACGAGAATACCGGTTCTGGTCGTAGCGTTCGTTTTGCGCATGATGTGCTTGATGTGCTCTTTGACCGTCTGCTCAGTAATCTGAAGGGCATTAGCAATTTCCTTATTTGTCCATCCCTTAGCCAGGTGTTCCACGACGGATTGTTCACGATTGGTGAGTTGGAACTTCTCCTTTGCCTGGTCGGTATTGAGTTGCTGTCGCCGGCCGAGTTCTTCTAAGGTGACGACCAGTCGCGCGAACTGCACACCGCCTCTATCTGGAAGGCCGAATCCTCTTAGAAGCACGGGCTGTTCCGGGTTGCCTGCGACCCGTTTGATCTCGAATTGTTCCCAATCCTTCGCTTCGGTCCGGATATGAAGCGCCTTGACGATTTCTCCGCAGAGTTCGGTCAAGGCCGTGGGAAGCACGCCATGGGCGGCTCGCGAGCTACCGCCACCGTGTTCAGACACATTGATTTGCTTCGCCAGTTCCGAAGCCTGGCGGTTCATATGGAGCAATTGCATGGAAGCCGAAAGAACGACGATTCCAGGTCCGGCCCTTTGGTCGGCAAGCGTTTCTGCTGGGTCAGGAACCGACAGTGGATCGCTCATACGTGGAGGGAGTTTCTCAATGTGATTAAGGAGAGAACGCTCGACAACCTAATGATTTCTGTTACTCTAAGAAAGATCCGCTGAACAGCGAGAATTTTACCTAACCCTTTAGAGGGAGTCAACACCCACCTTTTGGGAAGTAGGCCTACGTCATCGGTATTGTTCACACAAGTGAAGCCTTCCTATACTGCACCGCAGTGAAGGACATCATCCCTTCGACTCAAACGACCTTGATTGTGAATAGCGATCAAGAGAAGGGCTTGATCACGAGGTGACAAAGCATTGAACTGGGCTAAAAAGGGGGGGAGTTGTGACACAGACAGAGTGGGAATGGCCGATTGCGACAGATCTTCAAAAACATCATGAGCGCGTAGCCTCTATTGAGACCGGTTCCATTTGAGATGACGACACAAGTCGATGGTCCCTCCGATTCGGTGAAGAGTGGGAAGGCTCTCTCGCTCAATATCAGCAGTGGCGGAATGCTGGTGCTGATGGACCATGCTCCTGAAGTCGAGCAGGTTCTCAAAGTGCTTGTGCCGACGCCGACAAGTCTGGCCGGGACTCCGACGCTTGCGGAAGTCCGATGGACACGGAAGCTTCCCTTCGGCCGACAGAATGGTCAAGGCACGTACTTTGTTGGACTGAAGTTTATCTTCTAAACTCTTGCCGACTAGCTCGGGCGCAGATGCAGACTACGGCGTGACGAAAGAAGAATAGCTACCAAATTGGTGACCCATTTAGGGGAATTCAATGAATGACTTTTGTAAAAAAAATTGATGGGAGCCTCCTTGGTGATCATTCTCGCAAGCGCAACCCAGGTTCCCGTTCAAGGGTTAGCGCAAGCGGACGCGACCCGTACGGGGCAGGGAGGACCTGTCCCTCCTCAGGTAAGCGAGAAGATGGAAAAGGCATTACTGATTGTGACTACTGAATACTCTATTGGTCCGGAGGATGTACTCATTATTACAGTCTGGCGCAATGTCGATCTCTCAAGAGAGGTGACGGTTCGTCCCGATGGACGAATTTCACTTCCTTTGATCGGGGATATCATAGCGGTGGGAAAAACGCCTGCACAGCTGGCGGAGGACATTTCGAGCAAATTAAAAGAGTATAAAGAAAACCCCCAAGTTTCGATTGTGGTCAAAGAGGTGAATAGCTATGCGATTTATGTGTTAGGGGAAGTGGCAAAGCCGGGCAAGTATCCTCTCCGAAGCAAGACGACGTTGCTGCAGGGGATTACGATTGCGAGCGGATTTACGGCGACCGCGGCCAGGAACAAGATTGTGGTGTTTCGATTTGCCAAGGATGGCCAGGGACAAGTCAAGATAAAGGCCAGTTATGATGACATTGTGTTGCGAGACGGGTCTAATCAGAACATTGAATTGAAACCAGGAGATCAGATCGTCGTGCCTTCGGAAACGATGGTGTTGGTGCCATAATGCAGAAGAGCAAACTCAACATCCTTATTTCTTTGTCGTTAGTTATTGGTCTCCTCACTGGACTTGTGTCCTGCGTTGCTCCGTCCCAAGAAATTATCGATGAAACGAGTAATTCGACTAAGGATTTCTTGCTCGGACCCGAAGACCTCTTAGATATTGTCGTGTGGAAAAATGAAGATCTCTCGCAAAAGGCTGTCGTCGTCAGACCTGATGGCAAAATTTCGATGCCATTGATAGGGGAAATCACGGCCAGCGGTCGGACTGCCAATCAACTGGCTAGCCAGATTGCAGCACGATTAAAGGAATACAAGGACAATCCCGTTGTGACGGTCAGCGTGAAAGAAGTCAACAGTTATTACGTGTATGTCTTGGGAGAAGTGACAAAGCCGGGCAAGTACCAGCTCAAATCACATGCGACGGTATTACAGGCAGTAGCGATAGCAAGCGGATTTACGAACTACGCTGCGAAAAACAAAATGAAAGTGATTCGACATGTGCAAGGCGAGAATGGCACAACGCGTGAGATTCGAATCCCTGCTCGCTACGACGATTTGATATCGGGAACAGGGGATATCGGAAACTTTGTTCTCAAGACGGGCGATGTCGTGATTGTGCCATAGAAGCGGTGGTATGTGGTGACTGCTAAACGAGAAAGAGCGAGAACTTCCATGAATTCAGGTGACACAATTGTGGTGCCCTAGAAGTCTGATGTGGAAGTGGGGTATTTCAGTGAGTGCGGTAGCTGTTTTCATCCTAGGAATAAATAGCATGGCTCATGCGCAGTACGTCCGCTCCTGCGGAAAGGTTTCGCCGCTCAGCTCTCAGGGAGCTGCACCACTGACGGACGCTGATGGGCGGCCATACACCGGGACGGCATACCTGCAATTCATTCCATCCCTTTGTGTCTCTGAACGGTATGACAGTAATGTGTTCTATGCGCCCAATACGCCAGGTCTGCAGAGGGATGACTTTGTGACGGATGTAAACCCACAGGTGCGGGTCAACCACAATGGGGACTATGTTACTGGTTATCTGGACGTTGGAGGTTTTGATGAAACCTATGTACGCAATTCCGATCTCAACTTCTTCGGCACGGCCGATTCATTCTATCTGAATCTGGATAACTCCATAAAAAGATTACTACCCAATGCAAGCTTGATCGTTTCTGATTATGTGAGGTATACGCCGACACCGCCGGGATTTTAAACCCGGTAGCCGGAACGAACCCAGGCAGTCCCAGCCAACATTCAAAATGTGTATGCCCAAGGGCTTCTGAGTTATCGAGCTAACAACCTGACTAATAGCGCGAAGCGCTGACTTCATATAACATCACTCCTGTAACGAGTCTGAATGCTTCATATTCGAATATGATTCTTCGGTTTGGATCCTCGCCCGTTACGTCTGGGGCGCTGTTGTTCGATACGACCACTCATACTGGAACAGTAGGTGGAAAAACTCAGGTGACCGCGCTCGATACACTAAATGTCAACTATTCGCATACGCAGTCCGACTTTACCCCTCATTCAACATCCGTATCTTTCCCATCCAGGTCTTTTATAACCAACACCGCGACGCTCGGATGGTCGCGAACAATAACTCCATATCTCACGGCTCAGGCAGGAGGGGGCCTTATTGTGATTGATCCTGGACTTACAACGTATGCGCTGAATGCATCAATGACATTGAACACTCCAAATCAATATTGCAACGTTAAGCTATGCACGCTCAGCCTATCCCGAGTTTTATAGGGGTTGGTGTGCCCGTAATTTCGGACGCTGTCTCATTGACCGCCATCCAGAAGCTTGCCCGGAACTGGGAGCTGGACGAAACTGCCAATTATTCGCATAGTTCCGGTGGTAGTGGGCCAACCGCAATTGCATATAATTCCTATTTTGCTGGCATAGACCTTTATTATTGGATAACGAAAATCTGGTCGACCGCGTTGAGTTTCGACTATATGAATTTCGACCAACAGTTCGGAACGACGAAGTCCAATTTTGACCGTTATGCCGTTACTTTTAGTGTGAAAGCCACATGGAATTAGGATAGACGCAAGCTTTGCGATGTCTAAGAGTCACGAAATTGACTAATGTGAAATTCTTCTTTGAGATTTTTGCGGAGTAGAAATGAATACGGATGAACCGATTTCAGTGACGATTCGCGAATATTGGGTGTCCTTGTCCGCGAAGACGCATGGCTTGTCGTCGGGACAATCCTGGCGAGCTGTGATAGTGGCAGGCGTCTTATGTCTGGTCTTACCGAAGAGCTACCGGTCCAGCACCTTGATTCTCATCGAGAATGCCAAAATCCAGAAGATTATGTGAAGGGGATTGTGGGGGCAAGTGTGGAAGAACGGCTCACGATGCTTCAACAGCAAGTTCTGAGTCGAACATTGCTAAGTCGGATCGTGGAGGATTTCAACTTCACGAGGGAAAACCGATAATGAGGAAATGGATTCCGCCCTCGAGTCCCTAAGGAAACAAGTTAAAGATGGAAACGGTTGGAACCATGACGAACAGAGGAAAAAGCATTGAGGCATTTACTATTTCGTTTGCCCACGAAAATCCGATGACGGCCATGAAAGTTACGGCGAAACTGGCCTCACTGTTCATCGAAGAGAATCTGAAGGTTCGTGAGCAAATGGTCACGGGGTATCAGCGTTTCTCGAGCAAGAATTGAACTCGGCAAAGGCCGCTTGGAAGCACAGGAGCAAGCGATTGGAAAGTTTAAGACAAAACATATCGGACTCTTGCCGGAACAGATGGAGGCAAATTTACGAGCGCTTGACCGCCTACAATTGGACCTTAATGCGACGGACGATCTGTTTCATAAGCAAGCTGATAGGCTGAGCCTGGTTGAAAAGTCGATCAAAGAATACGAAACAAGTGGGACAACTCAGACAGGAGCTGGCGCTAATGGAACATGCTCATGCGAGCATGGATCCTCTTATCGTAAGGTTGCGAGAATTGGAGAGGCATCTGACCACACTGGAGGCAGAGTATAAAGAAACATATCCGGATATTGGGAATACCAAGCAGGAAATTGCCGGCGTCAAGCGTCAGCTTGCAGCGAAGTATGGCGATCCTTCTGAGGAAAAGGACGCTGATGCCGCGAAGACATACGATCCGTATCTACGAGAGCTTATCAGGCAGCGAAATGAACTGCGGGTTGAAGTGGCGTCGCTCAAGGAACGACGCAGGAAGCTGGCCGAACATATCAGGGAATTTGAGAATCGGGTGGAGCAAACACCGTCTCGCGAGCAGGAACTCATGATTCTGATCCGTGACTATCAAAACATGCAAAAGAACTATCAGGCTTTGCTTGATAAGCGGCTGAATGCCCATGTGGCAGAGAACTTGGAAAAACGTCAAAAAGGTGAACAGTTCCGAGTGCTTGATCCGGCCAATCTACCGACGAAACCAGAAAAACCGAATCGATTGCTCATTATGGTGTGGGTCTTCTTGGTGGATGTGGACTCGGCGTTGGCGTGGCTTTTGGGCTTGAGCAACTGAATCCGACCTTTAAGCGACGAGAAGAAATTGAAATGTTACCGGGGATACGTGTGTTAGCCGCCATCCCTAATTTTCGTTCGATGTACCATCAATTAAACTACCAGGAAATGCCAATCTCCTGCGCTCGGCCATGAAGTAACTGCTCACTTACCGGCGGTGCAAGCTGGATCGGAGATATCGCTACCTGGATGGCTCGGGGAAAACAATGGAGAACTTCCGCATCATCTGAATCTTGTGGCCAAGTGGCAGCCTCTTTCGATTGCTGCAGAACAATATCGGATGGCCGCGTCGAGGCTGGTTTTGTCGACTGAGGGACGTGGATCAACCGTACTTGAAATCACGAGCGCATTGAAGGGAGAAGGCAAGACCACGACTGTAGTGAACCTTGGATATACTCTCGCTCGGGATCTTGGAAAAAGGACCTTGCTGATCGATTGTGATTTTCGCTGTCCCGCCCTCCATAACTATGTGAATGTGCCTGCCCGTAGCAGGACTCTATCGAATTGTTAGATGGGAAGGCCTCATTAGAGGATGCCTCTCATCCATCGATGAGGTCCCCTGTTCAATTCTGTTGGTGGGAAATCCGGGCAGGAGCTCAACGAATTGACAAGGATTCAGCAACTCAAAGCTCTCCTGCCGAAGCTACGAAATAATTTTGACTATATCATCATCAATACTCCTCCTGTGCTGCCAAGCGCGACGATGGGCATTTTGGCAAGCCTTGCAGATGTGATTGTTTTGGTAATTCGAGCAGGCGCTACTCCTAAACATGTCGTGCAGCAGGCATTCACATGCTGGGGCTGATGACTGAGGCGCAGGTCATTCTCAATGCGGTAGAGGCCCAAAGTATGCCGTCCTACATCTATGGTTATCCCATGGCGTATGGTAGGGAACGGTCGATAGAAAGTGCAGCGAAGTAGCCGCTCCAAGTTACATTCTGGCAGCGGTTGACCCGCATAGTAGGAGAATGGAGTTTTGACGAATCCCGGGATGCACCGGAAGGGCGGCAGCCTGTCTTTTCCATGGATCGTATTAGGTTTCTAATAGGTTCGGAGTGGTTTCAATGCACTGGTACGTGATTCGAACGAAACCTCATCAGGAAAGGCGGGCCGAATTCCATCTGAGGCAATTGTCCGTCGAAACATTTTTACCTTTGCTCAAGCAGACGGAAAACGATACGGCGTCAAGAGCAAGATGGTTGTGGAGCCGTTGTTTCCGCGATATCTCTTTGCCCGATTTGACATTACTGATCGTTTTCGGGCCGTCAACTTTTCCAGAGGTGTCCTGAATATCGTGGAGTTTGGATCAAAACCTGCCGAAGTCAGCGAGACGTTAATCGATGGTATCAAATCACGGATGGAGGATGGGTATATCATTCCTAAAGCCGAACGTTTTCAAACAGGGCCAAATCGTCCACATCACAGGTGGCCCGTTTGGCCGGACTTGAAGCCGTGTTTGTCAGGGAGATGAAAGAACAAGATCGGGTGCTGTTGCTCCTTCGAGCACTTGGGATTTAATGCCAAACTCACGATGGATATCGACCAAGTCAGCCTGCCTCAAGCCTTATAGACGGTTAAGGCTCTTGTTTGTCGGAGTCATATATGAAAAAAACCACTCTACGTTCACGTGATAGTAGGGCCTTGGATAAGCGTCGGCTTTCACGAGGCCGGAACTCAGAATGGACGTCCAGGAAGCAATGGCAGGCGCGACATGTCTTCGACGGCAGCACCGTACCGGCCAATGGCTATCTGTGCATTGCGCCGGATGTCAAGATTGGGAAGAACGTGAAATTTTCGAAATTTATCAATCTCTATGGCTGCGAAGTGGGTGATGAGACAAAAATCGGAGCGTTTGTCGAGATTCAAAAAAATGCCAAAATCGGCACGACGGTGCAAAATATCGAGCCATACGTTCATTTGTGAAGGTGTGACGATCGAAGACGAGGTCTTTATCGGTCACAATGTCACGTTCGTGAATGACTCATTCCCTCGGGCGACCAGCGGGACCGGAGCCCTTCAGACTGAAGCGGATTGGAAGGTCGAGACAACTCTGGTGAGAAAAGGCGCATCGATCGGGTCGGGTGCGACCATCCTCGCGAACGTGGTCATTGGGGAGAATGCATTGATCGGCGCCGGCGCGGTGGTGACGAGAGATGTGCCGGCCAACGCGATCGTCGCAGGCAATCCGGGGAAAGTGGTGCGGTATTTGAAATCAGGAGACAAATCATGAGTGATGAACAAAATTCCGTTTCTTGATCTCGTGACGGTCCATCGGGAGCTGCAGGATGAGTTTGTCGACATCCTCAAGACGGCGCTCAATACCGCTGGATTTATCGGCGGTCCTATGGTGCAAGGATTTGAGCAGGACTTTGCCCAGTTTTGTGAATCGCGTTTCTGTGTGGGGGTGGCCAGCGGCACGGATGCGTTGCGGTTTGCGCTCATTGCTGCAGGTGTACGGTCCGGCGACATTGTCATCACGGTTCCGAATACGTTCATTGCCACCACCGAGGCGATTTCTCAGGCTGGCGCACGTCCTGATTTTGTCGACATCGACGAGCGGACCTATACGATGGATCCAGCGAAGCTGCGCCAATATTTTGAAACGAAGTGCACGTGGGACACGAAATCGAAGCGTGCCTTTCACAAGGAGACGGGTTATCCGGTCACGGCTGTCGTCCCAGTGCATCTCTACGGCCAGATGGCCGATATGGATCCAATTCTTGAACTGGCCACTCAATACAATCTGAAAGTGATTGAAGATGCCTGCCAGGCGCAAGGAGCGGAATATTTCTCGCAAAAAGAAAACCGTTGGCGCAAGGCCGGATCCGTGGGACATGCCGCGGCCTTCAGCTTCTATCCTGGCAAGAATTTGGGAGCGTGCGGAGAGGCCGGCGGAATCACAACCGACGACGAACAGTTGGCTCAGACTTGCCGGCTGTTGCGTGATCACGGCCAGTCGAAGAAGTACTTATCATGATATCGAAGGATATAATGGTCGGCTCGATGCCATTCAGGCCGGCTTTCTTCAGGGTGAAGCTTCGCCATTTGAAGAAATGGAATGCCCAACGCAGAGATATTGCCGAGCGGTACGGCAAATTGTTTGCGGGTGCAGAGGAGGCTGTCACGCTTCCCTATCAACCGGAGTGGTCTCGGTCGGTGTTCCATCTGTATGTGATCCAGGTTCCCGATCGTGTGCAGCTGCAGAAGAGATTAGACGAGGCCGGAATCGGTACAGGAATCCACTATCCGGTGGCGCTTCATCTGACGAAGGCCTATGAAGGTCTTGGTTTTCAGGCCGGTGATTTCCCGGTTGCAGAAAAGGCGCCTCGCAGGTTCTGTCGCTTCCGATGTTTCCAGGCCTAACCGCTCCCCAGCAGGAGCGCGTAGTGGAAGCGGTCGTACAATCTCTTGTTGCTTCCTCCAGTATTGAGTCGAGACAAGCGGGCCAGGGTTAGAAAAACACCATACGTCGGTAACTTCAAATCCTTGTTTCAAATAAATCGGGGAGAGTTGAGGAAGAATAAGGCAGCGTGGATGACAGTAATAGTCTCCTTTGCGCTATTGGCAATGGGGACAATTCTGATCAATGTACCACCGCTTGACCGGGTGTAGTTCAGAACCACCTGTGCAAACCAAGCAGTATTGGTTCCGCGCGGAGCGGACGTATGTCCAACCATGGCGGGGCCCTCATCACGTATATGGACTCTTCACAATCCCAAGCAATACAAGTTTCACCATCTATACGCAGCGAAATTGACTATTCAGGGGATAGAAACCGAGTTCACGGCTGGCAGCCCAGAGGATTCAGACCCCGACACTGTGACAACGAAGCCAGGATACTACACAAAGCGAGTATATGTCTCAACACGAACCGCTCTATGGTTTCTCGCCACGGGACGCTTCGGAGATTTGCGGATGTCCTGCCATTGGTGGCTAGTGCTACTGATACAGGATGGCGGCCGACCGTAACGCACAATAGGAACTGTTCACCAAAATAAAACTTCGGAGAGCGGTGATGAATCAAGAGAATAATACGCAAATGCGGTATGTGCTCATTACTCCAGCTCGGAACGAAGAGGCATTCATTGGAAAGACAATTCAGTCGATGATCAGGCAGACGATCCTCCAATTAAATGGGTAATCGTGAATGATGGATCGACAGATCGTACAGCAGATATCGTAAGAGATATCTCCAGAATTATAACTGGATTGAACTGGTAGAAATTCCCAAACGGCAGGATCGCAGTTTCGCCAAAAGGTTCATTCTTTTAATGCCGGTTTTGAGAGAGTGAAGGGCCTTCAATACGAGATCATCGGAAATGTAGATGCTGATATCTCGTTTGAAAATGATCATTTCGAATTTCTCTTGAGAGATTCTCAGAAGACACTCAAGTTGGAGTTGCGGGAACGGGTTACACCGAAGGTGGTATCATTGCGAAATACAGTTACAAGGATGTTGCTGGCCAATGTCAGATATTCAGACGTGAGTGTTTTGAAGATATTGGAGGCTACTTCCCTTCTAAGTATGGCGGGGTTGACTGGATTGCGGTAAGAACAGCGAGAATGAAAGGATGGAAAACCATCACATTCAGCGAGAAAACATTCTCATCACCGCTTGATGGGCACCGCCGATAGCAATAAATGGCGGTCAAGGATTCACGATGGGGAAAAAGGATTATTTTCTAGGGAATCATCCCCTATGGCAGTGTTTCCGGGTTTTGTATCAGATGACCAGAAAGCCTTATGTAATTGGCGGGTTGCTATTATTGTATGGGTACATATCCGCCTTTTTAGGACGTATGAAGAGGCCAATCTCTCAGGAGCTCATCGACTTTAATAGGAAAGAGCAGCTTGAACGAATAAGGCTCACATTGCGAGGCCTTCTGAAGCTCAAGATGAAAAGTCTTCGAAACTTGATCTATCTAAGGGAGCGGGATTCACAAGTTTCTGATGAGTATGTACAGAGTCGAGAGGTCAGAGACCAAAATGACAACCGGGATAAAAGAAGTTAGAGAGTTTTGGGATGCGAATCCTTGTAATAGCACACTCTCCCATGAGCAGGACCGAAGAAAATATTTCGAAGAAATCACACGCAAGAGATACGGAGGTCGAGACTGGCATATACCAATTACCGCTCGTTTCGATTTGTATCGAGGCAAAGATGTATTAGAAATTGGTTGCGGCATTGGCACCGACGGATTTGAGTTCGCAAGAGGCTCGATATGTTGGGATCGACCTGACCGCCAATTCGATTGCGATAGCTAAGGAGCGATTCGATCTCTTCGGTGCTGAAGGCACTTTCAAGGTTGTGAATGCTGAAGAGGGTCTGCCATTCGGGAACGAGAGCTTTGATCATGTCTACAGCTTTGGCGTGATACACCATTCTCCAAACCGAAGTAATAGTTGATGAGATGTACCGTGTTCTTCGAACCGGCGGCTCTCTTACCGTGATGCTCTATAACAGATCGTCGATAAACTATTACGTGGAGATAATGTTCTTGAGGCGATTATTTCGAGCGATGTTGTATCCTCCATTTATGCCGAAACTTCTATCAAAGCTGACTGGATTTCCTGAATGGAAACTACAAGGTCACCGAGAGGTTTTATTCTCAAAACCGAAACTTAGCAAAGAAGAATGGATAAGTATCAATACAGATGGTCCATTTTGTCCTCTTGCAAAAGTCTACAACAAAAGCGAGGCTCGTGAGCTCTTTCGAAAATTTCGAGATCTAAAGCAAGAGGTCTGGGAATTTAATACGGAACATTGGTCCTTTATTGGAAAGCTTATCCCTAAACGCATTGCGCAAGCTATTGGAAGAGTCTGGGGATGGCATCGGATGATTTACGCTACCAAATGAATTCATCGATGCTCGCGACATGGTAGGTCCCACTCTTTTGAAAGAAATTGTTATGGACTATATGTATGAATTAGATGGAGAGGGTAGTGATGAATCTTGCAAAGACTCACATTACTATCTGCATATGTACATATAAGAGACCGGAAAATTATGAGCGCACCTTTTAAAGAAGGTTGCGGAGCTAGAAACGGCTCAATTATTCACCTATTCCATTGTAGTGGTGGACAATGATTGCCAAGAGTCAGCAAGGGGGATTGTAGATTTGTTTCGAAAGGAATCGTCTATTCAGATTCATTATTATTGTGAGCCTGAACAAAACATAGCTCTTGCCAGAAATAAGGCGGTGCAAAACGCAACCGGCAATTATCTCGCTCTGATTGATGATGATGAGTATCCTGAAAAGAACTGGCTCTATCGATATGTACAAAGCGATCCATACATACAAGGCTGATGGTGTTCTTGGCCCGGTAAAACCGTATTTTGAAGAGCAACCTCCGCAATGGGTGATAAGGGAAAATTTTACGAAAAGCCAGGGCATATGAAGCATCGAACGGGGTCAATTCTTCAATGGGAGGATACCCGCACATCAAATGTCCTTTTGAGAAAAGATATATTCATGGAAAGTGAAAGTCTTTTTAATCCGGCGTTTGGTCTCATCGGCGGCGAAGATAAAGACTTTTTAGCAATACTAATGTAGCGAAGGCTTACATAACA
>CAWKPI010000006.1:0-23826 GCA_963851455.1 uncultured Nitrospiraceae bacterium | reverse complement strand
CTTTTTGATTCCGTGGATCAGCCTTGGGCTGTGGACTTGTTCAGGGTCACGGCGGCGCGAACGAGAGTCTTCAACGCCTCCTCGTCTATCTTCTCGCCCTCGTGGAAGTCGATGGCACGCCTCGTGTTCCCGTCAAGACTGGAGTTGAAGAGGCCCGAAGGATCCTTCAGAGCCGCCCCTTTGGCGAAGGTCATCTTCACGACGTTCTTGTAGGTCTCGCCTGTGCAGATCATTCCGTCGTGCGACCACACCGGAACCCCTCTCCACTTCCACTCCTCGACGACTTCGGGATCGGCTTCCTTGACCAAGGCACGGAGCCGGCTGAGCATCTTGCCCCGCCAGTCGCCCAGCTCCTTGATTCTCGCGTCTATCAGCTGAGAAGGAGACTTGCTTTTCTGCGACCCGCTCTTCTTCATGCCCGTTTCTCTTCCTTCGTCCCGAGGCTTTGTTGCCATGGAATTTGCTTTTTGGATTTTGCGTCCTCATCTAGGTTTACTTTGGTTCAAGAGATTTCGTGCTAGATAGGTCTCCGTCGCCCGCCGCGCGCCGAGAAATTCTGGATTGAAAGATCTGACCATCGTTGGTTTGTGATGGGTATTCGGCTGTTGGAGAGGGGAGACTAGAAGGGTCATTGAACAAGAAGCACGGTGCTGAGAAGAAAGTCAGGTGAGTTGCCCAAAGACATACGCTGATCGATCCCGAGCTCAATCCTGTCCTCCACCTCTCTCCTGTCGCTTTTCACGTGCTTTCTCGAGATGGGCCTGCGCTTGTTGAATCCATGGTTGATTGGCAGGCGTCGCGGGTGCCCGTTTCAGGTATTCCCGAAACGCATCAATCGCATCCCGCCGTTGATCAAGGTCCTTCAGGAGGGCGCCGAGATCGAAGTAGGCCTGGATCAGGTTCGGATTCAGTCGCACAGCCGTTCGGTATTCCTTCAGGGCTTCATCAACCTGCCCATTGGTGGACAGGGCCGTACCAAGATTATAGTGAGCTAAGGCATCGTCGGGCTGAGATTCAAGAGCCGTACGGTATTCGGCAATGGCTCCCGCAAGATCGCCATTCTGTTGGAGGGCACTCCCCAGATTGTTATGTCCATCTGGATCGTTGGGATGCCGCTTCAGGAACAGCCGGTATTCTGCGATGGCTCCCTCAACGTCACCTTTCCCCTGAAGCGCGGCACCCAAGCCGAGATGAGCTGTCCAGGCCAGGCATGATTTGAAGAGCCAAGCGAAACTCGGCGATGGCAGCGTCATAATTTCTCTCTTGTGTCAGTAGCGCCCCCTTCTTTCGATGCTCCTCCGCATTGTCCGGCCGAGCAGAGCTCCACTTTTTGGCCAGGCGTCCCGCTGCACTTGGTCCACATGCTCCTTCGGCTGCCGTGTGCCGAGCAAACTAACCCATGTGTGCGCGAGCTGCTCCTCCGTGTCGATGAGGTTGAGAATGTCAGCTCGATGCTGAAGCACCGGTCTTGCGTCGGCCTTCTCTTTGACTGTTTGCAATTGGTCGTGGATCTTGTCCAGTTGCTTTTGGTAGTCATCGATCTTGTCCCGGATTCGCATGAGTTCTGTCTTGGCTCGTTCATGCTGAACCAGGCTGGCAAGCTGCTGGTTCAATGCGGACGGATCTATCACAACGGACACTTGTATAGAGACGGTCGTAGTCTTGGTTGCCTCGTCTGAGACGGTGTAGCTGGATAGAGTTTAATCGCCAGGAGGCCGGCGCTATAGGCCCGGAGCTCGTCGCGATTGAGGCCGAGTGGCTGAAGCGTGGGCAACGTATCGAGATACGCCACGGCCTGGTCCAGGACCATGGATTTTGCCGTAACCAAAGCGAGGCGTTGCCCCTCGCCAATGGAATCGTAAGGTCCCATACGATACTCGCCTGTGGCCGTAACCGTAGGGACGCCGGCGAGGGCAAACGGAGCGATGATACCCCAGGCGATCGTCCGCCAACAGCAGTGGATGAAGAATCTCGTCACGATGAGGAGCCTAGAGCTTTCCAAGGAATTTCTCATGCGTACCATCACACCGATGGTGACTTCTCATTGGTGATGCATCCTTTTCCGCGTCTCTGAACCTCCGATCTAAGGTCGGTGGTGCTTCAGAGATGGCACTTACGGCATGCAGCACGTGTTCATTGTTTGTCATTTAGGTATCTAATGGCTGTACCAGATAAATACTCCGTCAGTCCCGTCTTATCCACTGAACCTTGCGCGAAACTCCAACGGTCATAGTAGAAAGGCCACCACCCCCCGAAACTTCCTCCTGCAGGCCCCATGGTGGATTGAGGAACCGTACCTGTTCCGACAGATTCCAACACATCAGACTTTCCCATCACGACCGCATCCGCTCCAAGGGTGGCGGCACGGGCCAGAATCTTCTCACGCAACTCGTCTTCATCCGCGCTCTGACTCGTCGCAATGATACGGGCCAATTTAACATGTGGAGAATCAGGCTCCGATTCCAGCCACTGCACTTGCTTAGGACTCCTGTTAGGAGGATAGACCTCACCGCTCAATGGCTCGACACGACCGACACGCAAGCAGCCAGTGCTAAAGGCCAAACGTCATTACCCCACAAAGGGCTTGGCAATATGGAGTTCATAAGCGACCACACCTGAACGGTACACCGGCGGCAGCGGACACTTTGGTCAAATCGGGCTCTAGGAAGATGGGGACCGTGCAAATCCTTATGGAGATGTCCTTCAGCTGGACAATATGCGCGATCCGTCGCACTCAGCCTATGGTAGCACTAGTAAGGTGGACGAGGTGGACGGTTCGGGAGACCTCTTTTCTATATGTACTACACGAATCCATGAGTCTGCGAGAAGGCGCGTTATTTTGGGAACGGCGGCCTGGGATTATAAGTCAATGGGTTTGTTCGCCCCTTGTGGATGGGAGACGTTCAACGGAGATGCAGGCGATAAGACCGACCCGCCACGCCGCGAATCAGAATCTTCTCGATTTCTCGTCCCCACGAATCGTCAGAGGAGATGGACAAGCCTCATTCCAACGAGTACGAGTATTGTGATGAACAGTGATTTGCTCATCCGAGTATCGTCATTTCTCGGGGTTCTCACTCTGATGGCCCTGTGGGAGGTCGGCGCTCCTCGACGCAGCTCTGTATACGAAGAGGGCCGCGCTGGTTCGCCAACATCACAGTTGTCGTCCTCGATTCGGTGATCGTTCGTCTGCTGTTTGCCGTAGGTGCAGTCGGCATGGCAATGATCGCAGCCGAGCAAAACTGGGGAATTCTGAATCAACTGAGTTGGCCGATCTGGCTAAACATTCTGCTGACGGTCATCGCGTTGGACTTCGTGCTGTATCTACAGCATGTCATGTTCCATGCCATCCCTCTGTCTGGCGCTTCCATATGATGCACCATGCCGATTTGGATTGTGATGTGACCACCGGCGTCAGGTTTCATCCGGTGGAAGTGGTCCTCTCGATGGTGATCAAACTCGGCGCCGTCGTGTTACTCGGCGCGGCCCAGTTGGGGTGCTGGTGTTTGAAATTGTGTTGAACGCGACGTCCATGTTTAATCACAGCAACATCTGGATGCCTATCGTTGTTGATCGGGGTCTTCGCTGGATGATCGTCACGCCGGACATGCATCGGATACACCATTCAGTGTTGCCTCAGGAAACAAACTCGAATTTTGGGTTTAATCTTCCTTGGTGGGATCGGCTACTGGGGACCTATCGTGAAGATCCGCTCCGTAGCCATACAATGATGAGCTTGGGACTCGGACAGTACCGCGATCCACGAGGGTTGACCCTCCGCCGCATCCTCGCTCTGCCGTTCGTGGGAGCACCCGGAAGGTATCCCCTGGCACAAAAAGAATAACGTCTAGGAAAGCCCGCCGCCACGCCCCGCGAATAATTCCTGTGTCGAGGCAGGATTAATACGTAGTTTCTTCCGAACAAAGAACATAACGACAATCGTGAGGAAAAGGAACGCGACCAGTGCCTCGGGGAGGATTGCCTGCAGAAATTCCACTTCTCCAGATCGAATGGGCAGTCCTTGGAAGGACCGACGTCGAATCAGCAATTCCTGCGCAATGCTGTCCCACTGATTCCAACTCAGGACGGTGGATACCACAATTGAAGCCGCGATGCCGATACCCAGCCAAAAACCTCCTCGCTTAAGACGCAGGAACATGTAGCCGGTGTACATCAGCAGTCCTCCGAGGACCATGGAGTAGGCCGCGAACGAAGCTTCGTTCGTGGCAATTCCGAAGACCGGCAGAGGTGGGATCCACATGGCCCACCGCACCATCTGTTTTGAACCTTCAGCGACAACAGCAGCCCGATCAGCATTGTCTGCCAGTGTTCGTGAAAGTAAATCTGAGAATCGACAAGAAGCGTATCGACTGCCACAGGGAGTTGCCCTTCAGGGTGCATGCTGCGTCCAGCCTTTCTCATGCTCAATAGGCGGGAAGCCAGGAGAATCGGTCACATGGTAGAGAATCGCTTCATAGATCACTAAGGCGATCAACTCTTGCCATGTCGGGATCTCAAACTGACCGGTGGACGAATAG
This sequence comes from uncultured Nitrospiraceae bacterium, assembly GCA_963851455.1. Classification (GTDB taxonomy): domain Bacteria; phylum Nitrospirota; class Nitrospiria; order Nitrospirales; family Nitrospiraceae; genus Nitrospira_C. The sequence goes on along the minus strand of CAWKPI010000006.1, from coordinate 19,288 downwards.
AGGCCCAATGTGATGAAGGGAGAAAGCACAAGATAGTCGAGGTATAAGGCAAAAAGGATGCGTTTCCTCGATGCGGGAATGACGTATTCTGGCACGAAGGACTCCTCGTAACGAGATACCGGCAAGGCACAACCTAACTATGAAAATGTACAGAGCTGGCCGCAGAAGCCAGAGATCGTTCAGTTATTGAGGGAAGGAAATGACGCCTGCCACCCAGTCTCATCGCTCCGAACGACGATACCGGTCGCGCCGGTCTAGATGGTCTGTTGCATTCCCTGGAAGAATCAGTGTCAGTGTGATCTCTGACCAACCGTGATGCCTGTGATGGGAGTGCTATCCGCTGCCTAAGGTCACCGGGGCTTGTCAGCCCGTTACGATGGAAGATGTTCAACTGAGATGCAGGCGATAACACTTGCCTGCCATGCGCCGCGAAATTTTTCCTGACACCTTTTTCTCAACACAAGAAAGTAGCCTGTCTCCCTTTGTTATCGTTTGCCTTAACGTACAAGTTTGTACGACATTGTACGTATAAGTAATACCCTTAGGATAACCTTGCTGATTAACTCCTTGAAAAGCTTAAGTTCACTTAATGGGACTAAAAATTGCTCCAAGAGACAATAGCTTTGAATCGAAATTAAGGAGGGAAAGATGGAGTGTCCAAAATGCAAAGGATTTATGATGTTGGAACGCTTCTCGGATTTTTTTTTAATCTTTTACGCTTGGAAATGCATCAATTGTGGAGCGCTCATTGATAGAACGATCTCCAATAACCGGAGAAAAAGCCTACAGGCTAAAACTGTAGAAACCAATAAAGTTGAGGCCGCTGTTGTTTAGTGATTGTCTAGTCTCGCTCCATCGAAACAGGAAGCGGAGGAGCAAACGGTCTGCTACGCACCGCGAGCTTTCTGTCACCTCGGTCCCGCTCAACTTCCGCTGTGGGCAACCCTGTAAAAGAATCGCCCCGCCACGCGCCGCGAAATGGTTCATGACAGCTTGTTCAACCAACTATGGTAGGTTTCCGCGACGACGCCACACGTGGGGTGGCGTTACGACCTATTGTTGCAGCACTGGGCTGGAATCGGCGCTGAGGCGGCGAGGACGACCGTCGAAGGCATGAAAAAGTACCCGGTCCCCTTTTCCCATTCCTGCTACCACGACAGGACAAATCAGCCCCCTCAATACCCACGTCAGGGCAGGACCATCTGCTTTGTGATTTTTCTGGGGGTAAGTTGGCTCAGGTAGTAGTATTATCTGCGGGATATTCACTGGGCCAGAATACCGAGAAACCGAGAAACCTGATGGTGACTGTGTTAGTCATCACGATCAAGCGCCGGTTCGGGCGGTGGTTCGCTCGGCGCTTGGCTCCGCCGGCTATGAGGTTATGGAGGCGTCTAACGGGCGTGAAGGGCTGGCGCTCTTCCGTCAGCGCCCACCGGATTTGGTCATTGCCGACATTCACATGCCCGACTCAATGGCCTCGATGTCATCATGGAGTTGACACGGGAATTTCTCGATGTGAAGGTGATCGCGATCTCCGGAGTGCCGGAGTACCAACGCCTCTTAGATTTGGCCAAGCTGTTGGGCGCCCGTCAAACCCTACACAAACCATTCAGCATCGAAGAGCTGCTTAGTGCCGTCCGATACGAGCTGGCTCACTGATCTTCTGCATCTGCTACCACGCTGCTACCAGACAAGCCAAACCTTAGGTTTCCGCGACGACGCCACGCATGGCTGGGATTTGAGACCCAGCATTTCAGAAAAATAGCCTGTCCCCTTTTCTTTTACCCACTTCCCGTCGGCTCGAGGAGTTGCAACTTGTAGCGCCAGTATCGGAGGCTGTGTCTCGAGGGCAGTTCGCTTTCGCGATGAAAGCCAAATGACTCATAGAGCTGTTGTGCAGCGGTCATCAACTCGCTCGTATAGAGACCGATTACCTTGGCTGCATCGACGCGCGCACACTGAAGGCACGCGGAGACGAGTGTCCGTGCGACCCCACGACCGCGATGAGCCGGAGACACTGCGAGGAGCAGAACGGCCGCCCAGTCCGGAGGGAAGATCTCCGGGTTCCCCTTACCGGCTGGGCAATACCCGACTGAGCCCACGATGGCTCCATGATCTCTCATGACAAGAAACTGTACCGACTGTGCGCGGGCGTCAATGGCACGCAGGCTGGCCTCCATCCCGCTCCAGCCGTCCGGACTCATTCGGCCGGCGAACTCCCGGTATGCTTCGACGTTGAGATCGGCGATCGCATCGAAATCGCCGGCTGTTGCCAGATTCACCACGTGTCGCTCTCGTGTAGCCAAATTATGCGGTCTGTTTCGCCATCTGCCGCGGTGAGTGTACTGCAGAGTCGGAAGCGTATCCATCATTCCGAAGGCTATGAGAAGTGGTTGAGAGGCGAGGGGGGGAGGCGAGGATGACGACAGCCCGCCACGCGCCGCGAAATGGTTCCTGACACCTTTTCTCTCAGAAAAGCAGCCTGTCCCCTTTTTCTTGGTGCGCGCTCTAAAGCGGGTGACCGACTCCGGCTCAAAATAATGTAGCCGTCGAATAGGACGGTTTCTAATCACTTCATATTAGTGTCGATTTACCGAATCCCGTTCGACTACAAAGTTAGAGGCTGTGCCCTCCTCACGACCCTTACCTATGGAAAGGAGAAATAGTCATGGGAACGAATACCATTCGACTCCATCGCGTGTTTCGTGCGACACCAGAACGGATTTACCGGGCGTTTCTCGATGCGGACGCCATGGTGAAATGGCTGCCCCCGAATGGATTTACTGGCAAGGTCCATCACATGGATGCCAAAGTCGGCGGGCCTCAAGATGTCTTTCACCAAATTCACATCGGGCGAAAGTCACTCCTTTGGCGGTCAATATCTCGAACTGATGCCGCACGAGCGCATTCGGTACACGGATAACTTCGACGACCCGAATCTGCCTGGTGAAATTCGCGTGACAGTTACGTTGAAGAAGGTATCGGTGTGGACGGAAGTGAACATTGTGCAAGAAGGCGTGCCCGACGTTATCCCTGCCGAAGCGTGCTATCTCGGCTGGCAAGAATCGCTCATGCTTCTCGGGAAGCTCGTCGAAGCAGAGATCCCGGACTAATTTCCCCGGCAGAAGTGAAACAGAGCGGAGGGCTGTGAGGGAAAAGGCAGGCCCGCCACGCGCCGAGAAATTCAGAATGTCCCCGTTTTCTTCTTTCACTCGCGCCGCGGAAAAGCAGAATGTCCTCTTTTCTTTTCCAATGGCCATAATTGTAGGCTCCGTCTCTTGGATCAATTTTTATCAGGCTTCTAGGCCAAGAATGGGCGTATTCAGCGCCTTAGCCGCACGCGTGGGATCAAAATACTCTCGCAGGGAAGACAATCTTGCCACCCGTCGCACGTAAGAACAGCACATATTCCTGCTCATACATTCGGCCGGTGGGCTTGATCCGCCGCCTCCGCCATGACTTGACCGACGGCCCCTTCAGGATCAGCGAAGGGAAACACCTTGAGATCAAAGAAGCGGAAATCTCTCCACCGCTCCCAAGAACCAGGTGACGTGACGGACGACTTCCTCCCGCCCCGAGAGCCTGGTTGGGTGGCCGATGGCCGCCGCGTAAGCGAGTTCCCATACAATATTATCGTCGATGAGCGTCTGCCATTGCGCATTGTCGTTCACGAGTGTCCGGAAATGCCGCTGCAAGAGATCGGAGGCGATCGTCTTATCGCCGTTCATAGATGATTCTCCATTAGTTCAAGGCGAGGTGCGCAAACTTAACACGAAGCACACACACATCCTTCATCTGAACCCGCTGATTGCATATCCAAGTGCAGGCAGTAAGATCGGCCGCGCCACGCGCCGCGAAATGCTCTCATGCTGTATCTCGATTTATCAAATCGTTCCGCGTATGCTTTCTCCCGGTTCAAACCATGAATCGTCACGAGCAGCGTCTTAGGAAAGGAGGGCTCCATGATAAAGACACTGAGTGTTCTAAGCTCTTGTTTCATCCTTGCAATCGCGGCTGGGCTTTCACAAGCCCAAGAGGCACCTCCTGCCTCGCCAGCTGCACCGGAAACTGCCGCGAAAGCGACTCCCGCGGACGGCCATGTCATCCACGTTACGGCACCGCACTTGATCGATGGAAAGGTACGGGGGCCATTCCATCACTATTGCAAGATCGTCTCTCCTGAGCCGTTCATTGAGTGCCTTCTCTACGAGACGGAAGACAACAACGCGAAACTCATCGGTGTGGAGTACATTGTCGCCAAGACTGTGACTCGCGACGAGAAGGTCCTTCCCAAGAAGGTTTGGAAAAAGGTTTGGCATGATCATTCCGTGGAGGGCGTCATAGGGAACGTCAAGGTACTGGATATGCCTCCCGATAAGGCCAAGGAGTTCGCGGACACGGTTGCCAAGACCGACGGGATCATCTTTTCACTATGGCCCGAGGGCGCCAAATTGCCGACCGGGAAGGTCAGCATTGGCATGATGGTTGGGCATGCCGTACACCAATGACATGAAACCATAAGAGCCGTTTGGCTCCATCCGCTTTAGCAAGGCCGGCTGAAGCGTGCAGCTTGCGGAGGAGTCCGCTGAATAGATGACAGCGTACTTCTCCGTTCGACCGGTTGCGGCTCAGTCGTCGGGGACAGATCGAGCATCATGTCAGCCGTCTGAGAGGCGAGAATTAAAGAGCGGAAGCCCGTTGATTTAGAGTCAGCGGGCTTGTCCCGCCCGTACGCATGCGCATGGATGGGGGGACGTACAACGAAGATGCAGGCGATATGACCGGCCCGCCACGCGCCACGAATTGGGACCTGAACACCGTTCTCTGATTCTTTGTTTTCATCCTCCCGATCCCATTGTTTTCTTCCGCGGTAAAGGCTGATGGCAGTTTCGACAGGCCTTGGCATTAGGTCCGACATCGGGGTCTCCGTCTATGCCAAGCTGGGGCACTTCCGATCCGCAATTTGGACATTGTGGTGCACATAGAGCAGTAGGAGGAACGTCCCAAAAAAGATCAGGCCACTTATTCCTTCCAGGAGTTCTGAGTTGATCAGCCATGCCTCAAACCGGAACATTCCGAATCCCATCTGAGACAAAGCGAGTGTGAGAAGCGGGCTAAGGAATAAAGCGGTGCCGACAATGAGGATGACTTTGCAGCGCCGCCTGCTCGCAAGATAACAGTCTTGAGGAGAGGATGAAGTCATTGCTCTTTCGGATAGTTTGAGCCGAAAGGAGAGGAAGTCAATCAACGTCCGCCACGCGCCGCGAAATGGTTCCTGACACTTTTCCTTCTTCCCGAAGGCGGTGCACTAGCGACGCGAATGGAAATGCTCACCTCATCACAGACACGACAATGACGATGGTCAAGCTAGCTAGGGCAAGGATCAAGAGATCCATGGAAGTTAATCCTTTGTAGTTTTGTCGACCCTGCTGGTCTTGTGCGAGCGCAAGGCCTGTGCCAGATGACCCATGAACCACTCAGTGTGGAACAGTTGGAACGAGAGATGGGAATAATTCACGAAACTCGGAGGCTTCCATGTTCAGACGCTCTCCATCGTCCACCCGATGGAAGGCATCAAAACTGATCCTGTATGGATGCAATATGATTCGGAATGTCGATTAAGAAGCCGCGCCACGCGCCGCGAAATGGTTCCTGACACCTTTTCACCACACCTGTCAATTTTGTCAGTTTTGCTTCCTTCGTGGCGCACCTATACTTGAAGCCACTCGCTGTCACTAGTTCGGCTGGTCAGGTTCCACACGAAGGTTGACATGGTGAAGCCATTGTTCCGACTCGCGGCGGCTGCAGTGATTGGCTGTGCGCTGCAACTGACCCAGACATCTCCCGCCTGCGCGGATGAGATGGTCCGCAAGGGGAAGTGGGAGATTATGCTCGCTCCGCAGTACACGTTAGCAAAAAATCTCGGATTCGATGGCGGCACCACCGCAAAGATCGATGATACGGTAGGGTTCAACTTCCAATTTGGCTATAACTTCAATGAACATTGGAACGTAGGCGGCCTATTTTCATGGAGCCAACCCGATTACCAGGCGGTCGTGCAACCGGCTGAAGGAAACCCTTCATCGGCACGTTCGCAACATGGAACGATCCAAACGAATACGTTCGCCTTGGTGACCACCTATCATTTTCTCGCCGGTCCTGTGACTCCGTTCATCGATGGGAATCTCGGTGGCACACATGTGCACACGGACATTGCTGAGGGCCCTCCGGTCGTGGGCTGTTACTGGGATCCATGGTACGGGAACGTTTGCGGGGTGACTCAGCCGACCAAGTCAGGGACATTCCTAAGTTACGGAGTCGGAGGAGGGCTGCGGTGGGATGTGAACCAATGGTTGTTTTTCCGAGGGGCCGTGCGGCAGCAATGGATCGATCTGCCTAACACAGGAGTGCCGAGCTTCACCATCTTCAAGCTCGATGTTGGATTTAAGTTTTGACCGCAATGACCGCTGCCCGCCCGAACGATTTATCAAATCGTTCCGCGTATGCTTTCTCCCGGTTCAAACCATGAATCGTCACGAGCAGCACCATGAGCATTCCTTGCATCATGCCTCATATCATGCGGGGCATAATTCGGAGTCGCTGAATAGGACTGCCTTCCTGGCGACCGTCCATTGCCTCACCGGGTGCACCATCGGGGAAATTCTCGGGATGGTGATTGGGACTGCACGGGAATGGAGTAACTGGTCAACCGTCGCATTAGCAGTCGTCCTGGCGTTTGCCTTCGGTTACGCAATGACCCTCTGGCCACTCCGAAAGGCTGGGATGGCCTGGAGGATGGCTCTCGGGCTCGCCTTTGCATCCGATACGTTATCGATAACTACGATGGAGATTGTGGACAATGCGATCATGTTGGTCATTCCCGGAGCGATGGACGCTGGTCTTGGGACCGCTCTTGTTTTGGGTAAGTCTCGGGGCTTCACTGATTTTGGCGGGTGTCGCTGCATTCCCGGTAAACCGTTGGCTGATTTCAAAGGGCAAGGGTCATGCGGTTGTGCATGCTCATTCGACTGGGACCGCGAAAACGACTTCCTAAACCGAGGGGTGTTGAAAAAAAGCCGGCCCGCCACGCGCCGCGAATGGTTCCTGACACTTTTTTGGTTCCGACCTAGTCTGGTCGCAAAAGCGGTCACAAATCTAGCAGCGTTTACAGTAAAGCTCTCGTGTGGGTGCTATGCGCTTCAGCACTTGGCGAGTTTGCCGATAAAGGAGCGCCCGATTTGGAGCAGGTCTACGGCTTGGGTCATGAGGCTTCGCGGTGCGCCGCACAGATGCTTAATCCTGGAATCGACATCGAGGAACCCCGCGTCTTCTTGTCGGACCCAGTTATACGCCTCAATGGCTTCCGCAGAGCGCCCCAACGATTCAAAGCTCTGTCCCACGAGATAGAGCACGTGGATGTATTCCTGTGGTGAGAGGCTCGGTGAGTGGAGGGCCTGCCGCAGGGTGGCGACCGCCTCTTCATGCCGTCCCATAGCACGCAGACACAATCCCAGTTGCGTCCGCGCTTGTCCAGCATAGTTGGGATCATGGGTCGCGTGTTGCAGCTCTGCCATCGCCTGATCATACATTTTGGCCTGTCTTAGCGTCCGTCCTCGCTCATACCGCTCACGTGTCGACATTGTGGTGTCCATGGCAGATCTTTCCTTCCGTGTGAGGATCTTCTGTGTAGAGGAGCAAAGACAAGGCCCTGCTGGGCCAACATAGAAATCCAACCACTTGGGAGCATCAGTGCGAACAAAAGTGCACGTATGCAACAAATTGCGAGAGTCGGTGCATCTAGTTCAGAAAGATCGCTCATCTCTGAACAATAGACCAGCTAATAATTCCGGTCCCTCGTTTTAGTTAAAATAGATCGTAAAATCCATCCCGCCATGCGCCGCGAAATGGATGGTTCCTGACACCGTTGCTTTTCGCAAGAGGACACAGTCTAACGCGGTGGTTTGGCGCCTGCGGCTAGCAAGAGGTCAACCATTTCCGAAAAGCCGCCTTCGGAAGCATAATCTATGGGGCGTTTCCCTGTTTTATCCCCCACGTCGAGGCTTGCACCGTTGGAGAGCAGCACCTTCACGACCATCGTATATTCCCATCCGTAGAGCAACATCGTGAGATTGTGCCCCCCATTAGCGGACGTGCGAGATGCGTTGATTCTCTGCGCGCCTCCTTGTGCAACCAGATGCAGGGGCCGCAGGCCGTGAAGATCGACTGCATCTGACTTTGCACCGGAGGCGAGGAGTGTCTGAACGGTGCCCGCGCCTGCAGACCGAGCAGCCAGGTGTATAGGCTGCATGCCATCGTTGTTCGCCACATCCACTTTTGCTCCTGCGTTAAGCAGATCTTTCACAATTTGTCCGTTTGTTGGGTTGGCCACAGCGATGTGAAGGGGTTCATTGCCGTCCTGATCGGCAACATCGACTCGTGCCCCGGCACCGAGTAACGCTTTCACGATGTCGGTCTTGCCGGATGCGGCGGCTATGTGCAAAGCAGTCTTTCGATTGCCGGTTCCCGCATTCACATTGGCCCCAGCCGTCAGTAACATTTTCACCACGTCTGTTTGACCGAATGCGATAGCCACATCAAGGACGGTCCTGCCGTGTTGGTCGGTCGTCTCTATATTTGCCCCTTCGGCTAACAAACGTTTCACGGCATCCACCTTTCCAATTTGTGCAGCGACCATCAACACTTGATCCGTTGTCTCATTGGCATGGACGACTCCCCATGTGAACGTCAGGAGTCCCGCGATCGCCAGGCCAAGCCAAGAGACCCTTCTCCATCGTCGATCATTCATCATTGGTTTCACCTTTGTTGGACGTGCCTGATCACTTCAAGTGTATGCTTCAGAAAAGGATAGCAAAAGAATTGGAACTTGCTACTTTTTGCGAGAATTGGAACGGGGAGGGGATCACGCGGGAGGCGAGGAATGCCCCGGGCCGCCACGTGCCGCGAAATGGTCCTGACACCTCTTATCTTGTCAGGAGGACTCCAATGAACAGCCGCCCTTCCGCTGGGCCAAGGGTACTCGCTAGGTATGTGTTGTCTGGTAAGGACAGTAGACTGATTGTATGAAATGCAGGGAAGAACAATCTTTCATGGTCGTTGGGTAAAAAGTAAAAGTTGGAAATAACTCCGGGTGAATAAGGAGGTTCAGTATGATTCGTATTCTATGCACTCTGCCCTTTGTCCTTATGGCCGGTGCCATGGTCGCTGGCTGTGCTGATGACCCTCATCCCGGTCGACAAGGAGCCGCGTACAGCTACGAGAACGTCGAGATGGGACCGCCGCAGTCGGGCCAACAGTCTCGTTTCGACGAACCTCGTCCGCCAGCTTCAAACACTGATCCTTATAGCCGTAGCCAGCCTGGGCGCTATTAGCGGGACGGTTGAAAGCGAAATTGGGGGTTCCAATTTTCAGCGGCTTCCTTTTTTGAGGTGTCCGGAAACCACGACATTCTAAGTTTCACGTGGGCGGGGTCTATCGCGGTGTGAGGTGCGATGAGCGGTGAGGGGCGGGGAGGCGAGGAACGAGCCGGCCCGCCACGCGCCGCGAAACGGTTCCTGACACCTTTTCTTCTCCCTCGAGCGCATTCAAAGCGTCTTCTCAGTGCCGTCGTCCGATCATCTTTCTTCTGGCTGGCTCACATTCGTCATGAATATTTGTTTTGGACGGCGCAGAGGATGTGACAAAAACCCAAGAAAATCAGTTGTTGAGGGGCACCAGCTTAGAAGGGTGGTAGACTTGGTAGGAAGGCAATACAAGTGGCCTCTTCCACATGAATACCAACCTCCCAGTGCACATTTCCATATCAGACAGGATGCGGAATTGGTTTCGACTGTTTCCGATGAAGGTCTTAGATTTCCTTGCCATGGGACTGTTGTTCGCGGCTGGGGTGTCTTTCCTTGCCGGTCTCCTGGTGTTGGCCTTACAAGCCCAGGTCTGGTTCAATGATGGGACCTGGCAACCCATCACGGTCTTCGCTGCGGTCTATGGGTTCCTTCCGGCAACATTTCTACAGTGGGTCTTCGATCCTACCGACTGGGTCAGTTTGGCGAGAGCCTTGGAACATTTCTTATTCTGGTCCCTCTGGTGGGTACTGATGCTCCTCTCCATAGCAATCCTCTATGGTGCCCTAGCTATCGATAAACTAAGTCACAGGCGGCAATTGCGGTACCATCGTATGAGACAAAACGAGGCACTGGAAAGTGAGAGTCAGGGGTGGTTGAGCGCGAGGACGGACTAGTCAGATCAATCGTTGAAGAGGGATCTCAAGAACATTTCTTTTTGAACCGAGCAAAATAGAAAATTCGACCCGCCACGCGCCGAATTGACCAATCAGAATGGCCAAAGGTCTTGCCATCGCGCATAGTGTAAGGGCCAATCTCTGCCAGTCATAAATGAATAAACCAGAAGACATCCAAATATGAGGGATATCCACGCAAAACAATTGTAGGTGAAAGCGGCAACGACCCACAGAAAACTCTCCATTCCAGGTATGCTGCCTTTGGAGAGTGAGTTCTTAATGATTTCTCGCGCCCTACCTCGCCAAGTTGCCAACGTCATGATTCCGATACATAACAAACTCAACCCGATGAGACCGATGCCGAATCTTTCCATGGCAACCCCTAATTAATCGAAGCTATCTTCACTTAGACTTGTTCATGCTGACATCCAACTGAGAGGTTGCCGCAGGTGGGAATGAAGCAGATATGGGAGCGGTGAGGGTGAGAAAGTGAAGGACAAGACGGCCCGCCACGTGCCGCGAAATGCTTCCTGAATCTTCTATTTCCGAATACCGACGAAAGGCGCTCAGGTCACTTTGTGTCAAACCAGTAGGTAAGTTCAAAGAGATGCATATCGACGCCGCGGGCGTCATTCCCGTACATTCCGGCGTCGGAGAAATGTTGAAAATGGTAGCCTGCTCCGAACGGTCCGGCAAAACGACTGGTTGCGCCGAACGTCCACACAAACTGAAACGGCCCGCCGAAGCTCTGACCAGTCAAACTTATATTCGGTGAGCTAAGGCCCCGCCCACACCCATATCAATGGAAATCAGCCCGTCCTTTCGACCGCACAGCACATAGAATGGTACCAGCGTGAAGATCCCAGGCACTTCGTTACCCCCGATGAGCACGCCTGCAGAGAACAGGGCGCGTGTTCCGAGAATCCAGTTGGCCCCGATTTCTTTTTCCCAGGGAAGCCGGGCCGTCAACGCAACGTCCGACCTGGTTAAAAGTGATCTGGTTGAAAATGTCCAATCACAAATCCGGTAAAGCCTCCTCTCAGGGCCAAATATTCGAGCCTCAGCTCTTCAGCCCCAGCGGAGGGATTCATAAGTCCGATTACGGCCAGTCCCCACGGCAGTGATGACACCGAACAACCGCGCACAAGTTCCGAGCTGAAACAAGTGAGTGAGCCCCTTTTGTTAGTGGGTTGGATCTACAAGAGCTGAGGCTAGCGCCGACCAGCAGGCAAAGGTTGAACCACGTGTCGTGCGAGCGATCAACGCAGAAGTCGAAGCGAAGTGCTGCGCCTTCCAGTTGTACCGACTGGCCTTGACGTATGTGGGATCAGATGACATTGCGATTCTGAGTATAGCAAGGTAGCTATGGTAGGCTAGCGAAGATTCGAAAGGTGAGAAGGAGAGATAGAAGCCGGCCCGCCACGCGCCGCGAAATGCTTGTCTAATGAGTGTATCTTTCTGGAAAATCAGAACGTCCCCTTTTTTTTCTCCTCGAAGGAAACACGCTGTGGAGGGGCCGGAAGAATCCGACAGGGCATCGCGTTTTAGTACTCTAGCGATGTCCTATTCGTTCCAAGCAATATCAAGAATTTCGATCCATCGTTCAGTTTCCCTTCTCCCGCCCACGAGTCGCCCTTACCATTCGCAATAAAATTCCCTTTCCGTTTGTCGCTACATTGGATTGTGCCTTCAGTAGTGGTCTCGGTGACAGGAACAAACATCTTCCCCGCGCAGGACAGACCCTCTATATTTTTCACGGAAATAACCGCATCCCTCCCTACCTTCCCGCTCGCAGATCCTCGCAGGATTTGATTTCTTTCGATCCTCATAGTCGCAGGAACTGTTGCAGAACACGCTGTGAGAACAATACTCATCAGAATGATAGCTCTTTTCATGTATTGCCGAAGAGACTCACAACAATCGGGGAATGTATTAACAGAGATAATTGTCTGAAGCAATTTCTGTTGAAAAAGAGCGCGCCTAGGGTAATTTTTTATAACGGCTTGATCTGCAGCCTGGTTTCCCCGTTTATTTCAAATTCAACAAGTTGTCCGATTTCCATTGGTTCCACTGATTCCACCCCTCGCGGTGTAAGGTGCGATGAGCCGTGAGGGGAGGGAGCGAGAAGGCGAGCAACGATCCGCCCCGCCACGCGCCGCGAAATGGTTCCTGACATCGTTTTTGTTCCGACATGACGGACCCTTAAGATCGACGACCGCCGAACTCATCCGCGTGAAGCGACACAAATTCCCGGACGCTCATCGCCGGCCGGCCGGTCACCCGCTCCACGCCGTCCGCCAGCCGGTCATACCGACCCGCCCGGTGCAACTCGGCCATCGTCACCAGATGCCGGGTCAGGTGCTCCGGCAACCCCTGCCTTTTCAGCTCCCGTTCCCAATCCTCGGGGGGGATGTCAGAGTACGTGACCTCACGGTTCAGCGCGTCCGAGAACTCCCGGGCGACCCCGTGCATGTCCTGCGACCGCGGACCGGTGAGTTCGTATATCCGGCCCAGGTGCGGCCCAGGGTCGGCGAGGACGGCAGCGACTACCCGAGCGACATCAGCCGCGGCAACCGGAGAGGTCTTGCCCCGCCCGAACGGCAGTTCGATGCGGCCTCGGTCGCGGACGGTCGGACCGGCGAGAGGGAAAAAGCCCTCCAGGAAGATCGTCGGCCGGATGGTGACGACCGGCAGGCCGGACCACGCGAGCGCCTGCTCGCTGAGCCAGTGCTGCCGCTGCTGAGGGCTCGGGGTGGTGTTCTGGATGCTCATCTGGGAGACGGTCATCTGGGACATGTTGACCAGGGCGTCCACCCCGACTTCCCGGGCGACCGCCGCCATGGTCACGGTCGCCTCCAGGTACCCGGCGGACACGGACATGCCGAAGTAGACCCGCCGACAGCCGCTGACGACCCGATAGACGTCGGCCGGTTCGAGTAGGTCTCCGACCACCACCTCGGCGCCAGCGGCCCGCAAGGCCGCCGCCCGGTCGTCCTCGCGGCGGACCATGGCGCGAACCGGAAGCCCGCGATCGAGGAGCAGGCCGGTCACGGTTCGCCCGACCGCCCCGAGTTGACCGGCTGCCCCGGTTACGAGGATCGGTCCGTTATCGGCCATGCGACCTCCCTCCTTTTCGCCGACGCCGCGTGATTTAACCGGTAAGCCTCCGCGACTTCTTCAGTGAGGATGCGCTCCCGTGCAGGTATGGTGAACGTCACTGTCTTGGACTGTTCGGGGACGCCCTGATGGATGGCGTTCACCAGTTCGATCCGCATCTTGTGCGGGCCGGGCGGCATCCCGGCCACGTCGATCGTGGCAGTACTATGTGCGCCCACAACCATGGCAGGTCGTCCACGTGTATGTGCAGATGTCCAACCCGTGGAGACGCGTTGAGGGCGTCCTTGCCGGACACCGGTACGATGTTCACGTTCTCCGCCCGCCACGTGATCCAGACGATACCCTGAGCCAGCAGCTCGGGAACTGGGGGTCCACGATCAGTTTGGCGGGAGGCTCGTTGGTCGGTGTAGATGTTTCGGCGCTGGACGGTGACAACGCCGGATACCATTGCAACTGCAAACAGCAATACAGCGATTCGTTTCATAAAGTGTCTCCTTTCTAATGTGTGTCGTTCAACTCGCGCACGAAGACATCAGGGCGACCTATGAGCTGCTGCGCACGAAGTGTATGGATTGAGGTGGTTGAAGGAATCTGTCAAAAGTAACAGTAGGTACCTTTTCCCGGTCAGTACATAAGTAAAGATAAACCAGCCCGCTGATTATCAGCGGGTGGATGGGAGACGTTCAACGAGATGCAGGCAATAAGACCATCCCGCCAGGCGCCGGGAAATGGTTCTTAATGGGTTTGTCTTTCTGGAAGAGTCAGAATGTCCCATTTTTCTCCTCTCTAGGAAGATCCCCAGCTACCAGGAATCCCGCCCGCATATTATGGATATTTCTGAAGCCCGCTCTTGCAACAATGAGAGAGAAATGAAACGTAAGTTCAAAAAGTAGGGGATCATGTAAGTTGGAAACTCTGAAGCAGGCCGCATCCATGAAGGATCGATCAAGAAAAAGGTCACGTCGCCAATGAGATTCAAGAGTAATCTGGTGCATGCCTCGAAAGAAGAGCCGCAATATCTACTCAAAAGCGACAAAACTGATCACTTTGCCATGCACAAAGGAACGGCTCATAGCAAAGATTCGCCAGGAAGTATCGTGTATAGAACGATCGGTCAACGCGGCGGAAGCAGAAGTAATGGCAGGAGCCCGCCACGCGCCGCGAAAATCGTTCCTGACATCATCTTTTTGCAAATGCAGCTATTTTCTCTTTTGCAGGTAAGGGCATACTTCTCTTTAAGGTGTTTCAATGGCGAATGCCATCCATATCATCATGCCTTACCGGCATGCTTCCACCTGGGTCTTTGACGATCCACGAGTAGGCCTCTCGCAAGAACCGTTCGTGTCCGGCATCCCCGAGATGATCGATGTAATGGTGGCGGATATCCCCAACGCCGAAAAGGGCTTTCGGCTCTTGTTCTCAACAGCGCCGTTTCCGGGCTACCAGGTCAAGTTGGAGAAGGTGCGAGCAGAATATGAGGGTACCTGGTATCGGTGGACTGATAACAACGCGGAGGGCTGGCTCTGTCCTGCTCTCTTTCTCTACTATCCAGAAGCGCCGGCTCTGCTCTACGCCAAGGCAGAGGCTCTATACCCTTGAATAAAACAGGACCCCGTCACGCCTTATGACAAACGTGACGGGGCGTGCGTTTTCTGAGCTCAGAAGCAGGTAAGCACATCGGCGTGGGTCACTATTTCTTCTGACCAGTGTGCTTGCCCTTGTGCAAATCGATGACCGTCCCTGCCTCGTTCAACTCAACAGTGACTTCTGTTCCTTCGGCAAGGCCTCCGGTTTTCGTCTCCTGCAAGAGGAGCGGAAAGGTTTGATCGCCCTCCGCCGTTTGCAGCTTGATCTCCTTATTCATTTTGCCAACGTGTACGAGCTTTCCTGTCACAAACTTATGTTCGCCTCTTTTCTCCTTCCAGGTGCACGTCCACGATGGCGTTGTTCTCGTTGACCGACACCTCGACCTTGTCGCCGGCTTTGAACTGAGCGACCTTGGCGACGTGCCTCATTTTCACTGAGTTGGTAAGTTGTCCCTTCTTTCGTTTTGAATGGCTCGCGCGCCGCCCTTTTCGATGACTTCGCCCTTGAAGTGTTTGTGCGCTTCTTGTCCTTTCCCTTTTTGTATCCGCTACAGCTAAGCTGGCTGTTCCCAGCAAGACGGCTCCGCTGACTACGGCCGCGACCAGGAACCCAGCGACTTTCTGCATGCTCCGCATGTGCATCCTCCTAACTTATCGAATGGATGGCCCTCGACAGTGAGCGGCCTTGCAAAGGATCATAGATATCCTTAAGATATCGGAAGCAATGCGAGATTCTATTGCGCTGAGTTAAAGTGGTACCACTTAAAGGCAATGGAATGAACGGGGAGGGGAAGCGAAGAATGCGCCGGCCCGCCACGCGCCGCGAAATGGATGGTGGAGACTGTTTGGATCCTGCGATGCCGTCAAGAAAGAACTTAGGACTCCCTTTTCTGTTCTTCGACAGATAATGGCCATTACAGCCCAGACAGAGGTCTGGTCTTGCAATCCAATATTGCGGAGCCTGTCCATGCGCGGCATTGCATGGGTTGTCCCTGCCTCGTTAGAATCCTCCCAAGTTGATCTTCTATCCGGATCTTCCCGAATCATCACTTTGAAATCTGTTGGAAGGAGAGAAAGATGATTATCTCGCAGCATGGCGAAACCGCCGCTAGGCCACTCACATTCATTGATCGTTTTGATCGTGTGGCGAAGCAGACTGAATACCTCACGGGCCACCCCTTGGCGTTTGCCGCCGCCGCTTGCTTCGTCGCAATCTGGGCGATAACTGGCCCGTTCCTCCACTTCGGTGATAGTTGGCAGTTTACCCTTGTCTCCGTGACTTCCATTGTGACCTTTCTGATGGTGTTCTTGATTCAGAACACCCAAAACCGCACTCGTGCCGCGCTTCAACTGAAACTCGATGAGTTAATCCGCTCCACGAGCGGCGCTCACAATGTCATGCTGACAGTGGAAGATCTGTCGCTGGAAGAGATCGAGACGTCTCCGCATACACTATGAAAAATTGGCCACAACGGCTCGGGAAAAACTCAGAGGGGGTTTTAAGCGGATACCGGCACTCCTGAGATCATCATCAGATAGCGCCTTCGTCCGGTAGAAGTAGATTCGTTGTGTCCTGGCACGGCGATCGTAGGCCAAGCCTTCGTTCATCACGAGATTGCAGCTTCCTCCTCCATATTGTGCTCGGCGACTAATTTCCCTTATTCCAGCTGATCTTCGCGCAGGGGACGCGTCATATTGCCTGCCTCATCAATTTTTCCAAACTGAGCAATTTGGGTCAGTTCCCATCCGTCTAAAGGTCCAGGATGGTGATGTGGCCTAGAGGAGGCGTCCGATCGTCGGCTGACATGTGAATAGCGTCCACGGCTCTCGACTAGGGCGGAACAGGAGGATTTATGGCGTGCGCACGATGCGGTGGGTTCCTGGTGAACGAGGACTGGGAGGTCTCGTCGACAATTTCCGTGAGAAGCTTCTCCGGAAATGAGGTGTGTGAACTGTGGGTCCATCGACGATTCCGTGATTTTCGCGAATCGTCTTATTGAAAGGAGCACGATATGCTGTACTACGCACTGATGTTCTTGGTGGTTGGAGTCATTGCCGGAGCCCTGAATATGGCCGGGGTGGCCGCGGTGGCGGTCCAGATTTCCTGGATCCTGTTCTTGATCGGGATCGTGTTGCTGGTGATCCATCTGTTCACGAATCGCTCCGTCCGGGCCTCCTGACCAGCAGATTCACCTGACCCAGAGGTGGATCCCTTCAGGTAAAATATCAACGCGTTGTGGGTGTTCAGAAGGAGATTCCGATGAAACTGGCGGATAAGAAATGTAGCGATGGAGGCAGTGTGCCCCCGTTGAAGGCTCTTCGCGCGAGGGAGTTGTTGAAGGAACTCGGCCGAGGCTGGAGACTCAACGGACGAGGGCATTTGGCGCGGCTCTACACCTTCAAGGACTTCGCGCAGGCGCTGGCATTTACGAATAAGGTTGGGGCTGTCGCGGAGGCCGAGGGCCATCATCCTGATCTGTATCTGGCCTGGGGGAAGTGCAAGATCGAGATCTGGTCGCACAAGATTAAGGGTCTGACTGAGAGCGACTTTATCTTGGCGGCCAAAGCCGAACGGAAGTTTAAACCGTTTCGCGCGCCGGCATAACCGACATGAGTCCGGGGTGGAAGTTGCTGGCCCGCCACGCGCCGCGAAATGGTTACACTTCAAAGCGGTTCGATAAGTAGCCTGTCCCTTTTTCTTATCTCTACCTTTTGTCACCCGGTGGCCGATATTTGATCGGGGAAGCCTTTTGTAGAGCCGCGATTGTCTCCTCGACCGTCAGTAATGGGGTTGTATGTAGGGAACTCAGAGCTCCTCCCGCGGTGATTGCGATCGCCGTCGCTGCCATCGAGACGTTATCAGGTGCTTCCCACAAGTTGTACGCGTCGTGATCGCCGAAGGCATACCAGAAACCGTGTAACTTTCCGCCGACCGATTCGATGTACTGCTGAGCTGCAACTCGGCGGTCCTCCGGATTTTGATGAGCTTCGCCCACGTCTTCTGGTGTGTAACTGAAGCGGGTTAGATCGAATGGCATTGGTCTTTCTTCCTTCTTTGAGAACGGTGCAGTTTCAAAATCCGCCCCGTTGGTTGTGGTGGGAAGATTACTCCGTTGCTTTGGACGTAGCAATCTTATTCTCAGATAAGCCGACGGTGAGACTACGCTGTTTGTAAAACGCCCGCGACGCGCCGCGAAAATCAGAACGTCCCCTCTTCCTGGTTTTCTTTAGCTTGGAAGGCCTAACTGTTTCCGAATCGCCTTGCATAGAGTATTAGCAATTTCCGTGTGGCGGGGAACGGACGACCGGCCGGTAGAAGGATTGTGATAAATGTCGTGTCTTGCACCAGAGCGAGCTAGTTCACAGCCTTCTTTTCAAGATCGCGAATGAACTCTTTGCGCTTCAAGAAGGAACACAGATGGGGATGGACTTGGAGCGGGAACGACGAGGATGAAACGACCGCGATCGACTATCCTTCAAGACAAGCGCGTAAGCGTCTTGAATGTTCTCTTGAAGTTCCTCTAGCGTTTCTCCTTGACTCATGACGCCAGGAATTTCACGCAACTGACCTACATACCACTTTTCGTCTTTCCAATAGTCGAGGGTGAAAGTATGGTTCTTCTTCATAAATACTCTTCAGTTTCGGATACTCGCTGTGTTGCAAGTGTACTGCACTGTACTACGGGTACTATAGCACAATGTAATTGAAATTTAAGACTTGATGTCTACTTTATGATCACTTGCTTGCGCATCAAAGAATTGGGCCTAAAGGAGGAGTTTCTCAAATGCCATAGGACGGCTTGAACCATTGAAGGGACGGTTCCTGTAGGGAAATGTTCGCAATTCAGCGAGGCAAGCCCGCCACGCGCCCGCGAAATAGTTCACGACACCTCCACGAAATACGGATGGGCGGGGCTCCAACAGATGTGAGCATGGAGATAGACATTGATGTGGTATACACTTAACCCGGGATTAGGGGTTCTCCTTCTATGTTCATCTCTCTCTTGAGGGAATACTTTTGGAAAATCTACTTTCTCATTAATAGATACGTCCTGGATGTTAAGCCCCTCGGGCCCTTCGATGCCTCGGAGGCATGCCTTATCGGACGTCATAAGGATTGCACTTTTGACCAATCAAATCCTTTCGCTGCACATGCCCTTGCCATGATACAAGCAGCTAGGCCCACGTAAAAGACCGACCCCTTTTCTGTTGCTGACTCCCGACCCCTTTGCTGTTTCTCCTCGAGGGATGACCGCGGCGCGCCGGGAAATGTTTGACTGCGGACTAACTCGTTTCGAGTCTGACTTCGGTCGAAAAAACCACGGCGATT
>CAWKPI010000005.1:0-16245 GCA_963851455.1 uncultured Nitrospiraceae bacterium | reverse complement strand
TTTTGTTGTGCCACGCTGCTACCAGACAAGCCAAACCGTAGGTTTCCGCGACGAAGCCACACGTGGGGTGCGCCATGCGCCGCGAAATGGTTGCTCAGCGTGTCTCAGGTAAGATCAGTATCGAAGCTTCTTTCGAACAAAGAACAGAATTGCAATCGTGAGGAAAAGGAACGCGACCAGTGCCTCGGGGAGGATTGCCTGCAGAAATTCCACTTCTCCAGATCGAATGGGCAGTCCTTGGAAGGACCGACGTCGAATCAGCAATTCCTGCGCAATGCTGTCCCACTGATTCCAACTCAGGACGGTGGATACCGCGATTGAAGCCGCGATGCCGATACCCAGCCAAAAACCCACTCGCTTAAGACGCAGGAACATGTAGCCGGTGTACATCAGCAGTCCTCCGAGGACCATGGAGTAGACCGCGAACGAAGCTTCGTTCGTGGCAATTCCGAAGAGCGGCAGAGGTGGGATCCACATGGCCCACCGCACCATCTGTTTTGAACCTTCAGCGACAAACAGCAGCCCGATCAGCATTGTCTGCCAGTGTTCGTGAAAGTAAATCTGAGAATCGACAAGAAGCGTATCGACTGCCACAGGGAGTTGCCCTTCAGGGTGCATGCTGCGTCCAGCCTTTCTCATGCTCAATAGGCGGAAGCCAGGAGAATCGGTCACATGGTAGAGAATCGCTTCATAGATCACTAAGGCGATCAACTCTTGCCATGTCGGGATCTCAAACTGACCGGTGGATGAATAGAGGCCCAATGTGATGAAGGGAGAAAGCACAAGATAGTCGAGGTATAAGGCAAAAAGGATGCGTTTCCTCGATGCGGGAATGACGTATTCTGGCACGAAGGACTCCTCGAAACGAGATACCGGCAAGGCACAACCTAACTATGAAAATGTAACAGAGCTGGCCGCAGAAGCCAGAGATCGTTCGGTTATTGAGGGAAGGAAATGACGCCTGCCACCCAGTCTCATCGCTCCGAACGACGATACCGGTCGCGCCGGTCTAGATGGTCTGTTGCATTCCCTGGAAGAATCAGTGTCAGTGGGATCTCTGACCAACCGTGATGCCTGTGATGGGAGTGCTGTCCGCTGCCTAAGGGTCACCGGGGTTTGTCAGCCCGTTACGATGGAAGATGTTCAATTGAGATGCAGGCGATAACACTTGCCTGCCATGCGCCGCGAAATGTTTCCTGACACCTTTTTCTCAACACAAGAAAGTAGCCTGTCCCCCTTTCTTATTCGTTGGCCTTGACGTACAAGTTTGTACGACATTGTACGTATAAGTAATACCCTTAGGATAACCTTGCTGATTAACTCCTTGAAAAGCTTAAATTCACTTAAAGGGACTAAAAATTGCTCCAAGAGACAATAGCTTTGAATCGAAATTAAGGAGGGAAAGATGGAGTGTCCAAAATGCAAAGGATTTATGATGTTGGAACGCTTCTCTGATTTCTTTTTAATCTTTTACGCCTGGAAATGCATCAATTGTGGAGCGCTCATTGATAGAACGATCTCCAATAACCGGAGAAAAAGCCTACAGGCTAAAACTGTAGAAACCAATAAAGTTGAGGCCGCTGTTGTTTAGTGATTGTCTAGTCTCGCTCCATCGAAACAGGAAGCGGAGGAGCAAACGGTCTGCTACGCACCGCGAGCTTTCTGTCACGCTCGGTCCCGCTCAGTCCCGCTCAGCTTCCGCTATGGGCAACCCTGTAAAAAAATCGCCCCGCCACGCGCCGCGAAATGCTCTCATGCTGTATCTCGATTTATCAAATCGTTCCGCGTATGCTTTTTCCCGGTTCAATCCATGAATCGTCACGAGCAGCACCATGAGCATTCCTTGCATCATGCCTCATATCATGCGGGGCATAGTTCGGAGTCGCTGAATAGGACTGCCTTCCTGGCGACCGTCCATTGCCTCACCGGGTGCACCATCGGGGAAATTCTCGGGATGGTGATTGGGACTGCACGGGAATGGAGTAACTGGCCAACCGTCGCATTAGCAGTCGTCCTGGCGTTTGCCTTCGGTTACGCTATGACCCTCTGGCCACTCCGAAAGGCTGGGCTGGCCTGGAGGATGGCTCTCGGGCTCGCCTTTGCATCCGATACGTTATCAATAACGACGATGGAGATCGTGGACAATGCGATAATGTTGGTCATCCCCGGAGCGATGGACGCTGGTCTTGGGACTGCTTTTTTTTGGGTAAGTCTCGGGGCTTCACTGATTTTGGCGGGTGTCGCTGCATTCCCGGTAAACCGTTGGCTGATTTCAAAGGGCAAGGGTCACGCGGTTGTGCATGCTCATTCGACTGGGACCGCGAAAACGACTTCCTAAACCGAGGGGTGTTGAAAAAAAGCCGGCCCGCCACGCGCCGCGAAATGGTTCATGACAACTTGTTCAACCAACTATGGTAGGTTTCCGCGACGACGCCACACGTGGGGTGGCGTTACGACTTATTGTTGCAGCACTGGGCTGGAATCGGCGCTGAGGCGGCGAGGACGACCGTCGAGGGCATCAAAAAAGTAGCCAGTCCCCTTTTCCCATTCCTGCTACCACGACAGGACAAATCAGCCCCCTCAATACCCACGTCAGGGCAGGACCATCTGCTTTGTGATTTTTCTGGGGGTAGGTTGGCTCAGGTAGTAGTATTATCTGCGGTATATTCACTGGGCCAGAATACCAAGAAACCTGATGGTGACTGTGTTAGTTATCGACGATGAAGCGCCGGTGCGGGCGGTGGTTCGCTCGGCGCTTGGCTCCGCCGGCTATGAGGTTATGGAGGCGTCTAACGGGCGTGAAGGGCTGGCGCTCTTCCGTCAGCGCCCACCGGATTTGGTCATTGCCGACATTCACATGCCCGAGCTCAATGGCCTCGATGTCATCATGGAGTTGACACGGGAATTTCTCGATGTGAAGGTGATCGCGATCTCCGGAGTGCCGGGGTACGAACGCCTCTTAGATTTGGCCAAGCTGTTGGGCGCCCGTCAAACCCTACACAAACCATTCAGCATCGAAGAGCTGCTTAGTGCCGTCCGATACGAGCTGGCTCACTGATCTTCTGCATCTGCTACCACGCTGCTACCAGCGAGCCAAACCTTAGCTTTCCGCGACGAAGCCACACGTGGCTGGGATTTGAGATCCAGCATTTCAGAAAAATAGCCTGTCCCCTTTTCTTTTACCCACTTCCCGTCGGCTCGAGGAGTTGCAACTTGTAGCGCCAGTATCGGAGGCTGTGTCTCGAGGGCAGTTCGCTTTCGCGATGAAAGCCAAACGACTCATAGAGCTGTTGTGCAGCGGTCATCAACTCGCTCGTATAAAGACCGATCACCTTGGCTGCATCGTCGCGCGCACACTGAAGGCACGCGGAGACGAGTGTCCGTGCGACCCCACGACCGCGATGAGCCGGAGACACTGCGAGGAGCAGAACGGCCGCCCAGTCCGGAGGGAAGATCTCCAGGTTCCCCTTACCGGCTGGGCAATACCCGACTGAGCCCACGATGGCTCCATGATCTCTTATGACAAGAAACTGTACCGACTGTGCGCGGGCGTCAATGGCACGCAGGCTGGCCTCCATCCCGCTCCAGCCGTCCGGACTCATCCGGCCGGCGAACTCCCGATATGCTTCGACGTTGAGATCGGCGATCGCATCGAAATCGCCGGCTGTTGCCAGATTCACCACGTGTCGCTCTCGTGTAGCCAAATTATGCGGTCTGTTTCGCCATCTGCCGCGGTGAGTGTACTGCAGAGTCGGAAGCGTATCCATCATTCCGAAGGCTATGAGAAGTGGTTGAGAGGCGAGGGGGGGAGGCGAGGATGACGACAGCCCGCCACGCGCCGCGAAAGGGTTCCTTCCGTTTTCTCTTCCAATGCTAAGTCAAAATAGCCTCGTAATGGGTGGTCCAAGCGGATCACCTTTACGCTCAAAGAAAGATATCTCAATCGATCGGGGAGTAATGTCCAGACGAGCAAAGTTATCAACAGAGAAAACAGGTGATGCCTTATCGAGTCGATAGGATTGTTTGGAGGTTGTCTTAAGCTTGGCGTTGAGCTTCGTAGCCACTTTGAGGTTTCCCTTTAGACAAAAATCGCTCTCTTCCATGTGCGGATACGGCCAAAAGAACGAAGACGAAATCACACTGATGACTTTGAAGGCGGGATCCCTCGAACAGCTGAGCTCGACGCTAAAGGAACAATGTACGTCACCAGAGAGAAACACGACCTTTCGTATGTGGTGTTTCAGGATGAAATCGAGGATTTCGGTTCTTTCATCAAGAAAACCGGCCCATTTGTCGTCTGTATCGGCTTCTGGATCAGGGAAAAATGGCACGGAAGTCACAACGAGTTTGACATGGCCGGAGCTATCGTTGAGCCAGGCAAGAAGGGCATCCATTTGATTACGGCTGATCATCCTTCGCTGTTTAGGGTTCTCGCTCCATCGCCGCTCCGTTCGAGAATCCATCACGAAGCAATCGCAGCATCCGTCTTGGAATGAATACCAAAAATGATCTAAGGTGCCAGTCAGCCGATCATTTTGATCAAGTGGAAACAGAGGGCTGTGGCTGCATTGGTAAATTTGGTAGGCATGGATGGCCGATGGATACAGAGTGAGCCAATCTTTCTGTGTAGCTTTGCTGGGCCAGTTGTCTTCTATTTCATGATCATCAAGAATCATATAGGTCGGAATGCGGCTCATGAGTTCGCGAATATTCACCTGACTGAACACGCCCCGGTACCGCGTCAGAAATTCATCGATCGCTTCATCTTGAGAAACAATGTTGAGGTCATCCGCATAGATTTGGTCTCCAGCCATTATGACCGCATCGATCTGGCGTTTGTTCTTATCAATTTGATCTAAGATGCTGCGAAATGCCTTGTCGCCGCGCTCATCAAAAAACTGGCCTCCAAATAAGCGTAAAAGATAACGACATGACCCGACCGCGTAGGAACGAGGCTGAAGAGGATTAGCGCTTCCTGTTCGGAAAGTTAATGTTGGATGTTGAACTTCTGCCCAATCGAGATCCTGCGTATCGTCGAGATTAGTCAATTCTGTTTCGGCAAAGAACCAGCCAGCTTGATATTCGAAGGTGGTTTCAGGTTGGAGTTTGGTTAAAACACAGACTCCGGTCATGTCGAAATGAGGAGGTAACTTCACAAACGTTGGCTTTCCGAAAGAAGGGGTTCCTTGTGCTCGAAATCGAACGACTCCAAAGCAGCGGCGATAGCCATCTGGAGTCTTTTGGAATTCACCTCGCAGCCAGATCCGCGCTTGCATCGCTGACGTATACCCGACAATTGGTCCTACAGTTGGTCTATGTATCTTCATCAGGCATTTACACTTATCGATGTCGTCCTAATTCAAACATTGATGCGAGTGAAGAAAGTCATTGGCGACCTCGCTGGGAGGCGTAATTTTAGGAGGAGACGGGGAGAGGTGCAAGCACAACTAGGTAAATGCGTGTATTTACCGCCGGCCGCCCGCCACACGCCGCGAAATGGTTCCTGACACCGTTGCTTTTCGCAAGAGGACACAGTCTAACGCGGTGGTTTGGCGCCTGCGGCTAGCAAGAGGTCAACCATTTCCGAAAAGCCGCCTTCGGAAGCATAATCTATGGGGCGTTTGCCGGTTTTATCCTCCACGTCGAGCCTTGCATCGTTGGAGAGCAGCACCTTCACGACCATCGTATATTCCCATCCGTAGAGCAACATCGTGAGATTGTTAGCGGACGTGCGAGATGCGTTGATTCTCTGCGCGCCTCCTTGTGCAACCAGATGCAGGGGCCGCAGGCCGTGAAGATCGACTGCATCTGACTTTGCACCGGAGGCGAGGAGTGTCTGAACGGTGCCCGCGCCTGCAGACCGAGCAGCCAGGTGTATAGGCTGCATGCCATCGTTGTTCGCCACATCCACTTTTGCTCCTGCGTTAAGCAGATCTTTCACAATTTGTCCATTTGTTGGGTTGGCCACAGCGATGTGAAGGGGTTCATTGCCGTCCTGATCGGCAACATCGACTCGTGCCCCGGCACCGAGTAACGCTTTCACGATGTCGGTCTTGCCGGATGCGGCGGCTATGTGCAAAGCAGTCTTTCGATTGCCGGTTCCCGCATTCACATTGGCCCCAGCCGTCAGTAACATTTTCACCACGTCTGTTTGACCGAATGCGATAGCCACATCAAGGACGGTCCTGCCGTGTTGATCGGTCGTCTCTATATTTGCCCCTTCGGCTAACAAACGTTTCACGGCATCCACCTTTCCAATTTGTGCAGCGACCATCAACACTTGATCCGTTGTCTCATTGGCATGGATGACTCCCCATGTGAACGTCAGGAGTCCCGCGATCGCCAGGCCAAGCCAAGAGACCCTTCTCCATCGTCGATCATTCATCATTGGTTTCACCTTTGTTGGACGTGCCTGATCACTTCAAGTGTATGCTTCAGAAAAGGATAGCAAAAGAATTGGAACTTGCTACTTTTTGCGAGAATTGGAACGGGGAGGGGATCACGCGGGAGGCGAGGAATGCCCCGGCCCGCCACGCGCCGCGAAATGGTTCCCGATATCGCAGAAAAGTAGCCTGTCCCCTTTTCTTATCTGCATGCCGCTGTTGAGTCGTGAGTGCTGCCCGACTGGCGATCAGATAGCGGGAATCCTGGGATCAGACTTGTCGGTCGCAGACTGATTGAAAGTTTGAACCCGAAAGGAGCAAGCTTGGCGGAAAAAAAACGGTCTGCTCAGTTGAGGAGGCGAGCATGAAGACCGATCTTGAGAAGGTGAAGCTGCTGGCGAAGGATCTTCGGAAAGGTTACCCACGCAGTCCTAGGGAAAAGTTGGGAGGGTACGTGATCGCGGCCCGCTGCGCGGATAAGTGCCGGGCGTTCCTGTTGGGCATGAACGGGGAGTACAACTATTGGCCTTGTTCATTAGCGAGTCAGTGGTTCGCGTTCACGGGCATCACGCCCGATCAGTTCAAGGACGTGGTGGCAACGGGCGCGACAGACGAGGAACTCGCCCGATGGATCGGCGAGCACTCCAAGATCGCGGACCCCGACGAAGTGCTGAAATGGAACAATCGCATGCGCGACATGAGACTCGGTGACATGAGCCTCCATTCCCAACAGTATTTAGAAGAGTACATTCCCAAATTCGTTCCGAACCATCGTCCGGTGTACGTCTGGTTCGACGTGTATGATCTGGAAGAAAAACGGTTTTGATCGCGCTTGAGGGTGGTAGCCGAAAAATTAATTCGCGGACCTGGTTAAATGCTGAAGGTTGCCCGCTGATGAAGAGCCAGCGAGTTTGCTCCGCCATAGCGCATGGACGGAAGATGTTCAACTGAGATGCAGGCGATAACACTGGCCTCGCCACGCGACGCGAAATGGTTCCTGACACCGTTTCTTTTCATCGAGCTGCACGTCACAGCAATTTGGTAATTAGACATTTATTAATTGCCAGTGATGAGATTCAGCGTAGGGGTTCATCTCCTGGTCCTACTTTGCCAATCAATTCCTTCTGCGCGTGATGCAGACCCTCCACGAAGCGTGTGAGATGGCCACTCTTTTCAGGATGACGTTTGGCTATAACCAAGGCCGCCGACCTCGCGCCTTCTAGCTGGCTCACGATGTCGTCCAGCGATGATGGGGCTGAATCCTCATCCTCCTCAAATGAACTGATTAACTCGCTATTGATTTTCCGAATTTCGTCCGAAAAACAGGTGACAGCGGCGGCATATTCACGGCGGTTGTGGGCAAAATCCCTTGCAAAATCAAGGGAAGATAAGATGCACGAACGAAGCTCCCATAACAAAGGATCAAATGGTGGTCTCATAACGCTCTCCTTACGGACAATTTCCGGCCTACAATGATGTGAAAGGACCCAAGAAGTGAATAGCCGTGGTATGCCGAGGCAGAGTCAGCGGGTTTGTCCCGCCCGTTACGCATGCGATGATAGACCTTCAGCGGGGATGATGTCGATAAGACTGGCCCGCCACGCGCCGCGAAATGGCTCCTGACATCGTTTTTGTTCCGACATGACGGACCGTTAAGATCGACGACCGGCGTCGCTCGGGAATTCTCAGACGCGCTGAACCGAGACGTCACGTACAGTGACATCCCGCCCGAGGATTGGGATCGGCAGCTAAAAAACCAGCAAGTGCCGGAGCATCTCGCCCTGCACCTGACCGAACTCATCCGCGTGAAGCGACACAAATTCACGGATGCTCATCGCCGGCCGGCCGGTCACCAGCTGCACGCCGTCAGCCATCCGGTCATACCGACCGGCTCGGTGCAACTCGGCCATCGTCAGCCTGCGACCGAGGCCCCGTGAGTTCGTATATCCGGCCGATGTGCGGCTCAGGGTCAGCGAGGACGGCAGCGACGACCCGAGCCACATCAGCCGCGGCAACTGGAGAGGTCTTGCCCTGTCCGAACGGCAGCTCGATGCGGCTACGGTTGCGAATCGTGGGACCTGCGAGAGGGAAAAAGCTCTCCAGGAACATAGTTGGCCGGATGGTGACGACTGGCACGCCGGACCACGCGAGCGCCTGTTCGCTAAGCCAGTGCTGGCGCTGCTGGCGGCTCGGGGTTGTGTTCTGGATGCTCATCTGCGAGACGGTCATCTGAGACATGTTGACCAGGGCGTTCACCCCGACTTCCCGGGCGACTGTCGCCATGATTAGTGCCGCCTCTAAAAACCCTGCAGACACAGACATACTGAAGTAAACGCGCTGGCAGCCCTTCACGACTCGATAAACGTCGGCCGGTTCGAGTAGGTTTCCAACTACCACCTCGGCGCCGGTGGCCCGCAAAGCAGCGGCCCGCTCGTCCTCGCGGTGGACCATGGCGCGAACCGGAAGACCTCTATCGAGGAGCAGGCCGGTCACGGTTCTGCCAACCGCCCCGAGTTGACCGGCTGCGCCTGTTACAAGTATCGGTCCGTTATCTACCATGCAACCTCCCGCCTTTTCGCCGACGCCGCGCTAGATTTACCGGAAAGCCTCCGCGACCTTCAGTGAGGATGCGCTCCCTCAGGAATGGTGAACGTCACTGTCTTGGACTGCTCGGGGACGCCCTGATGGATGGCGTTCACCAATTCGATCCGGATCTTGTGCGGGCCGGGCGGCAATAGGGCCACGTCGATCGGGGCAGTACTCATGTGCGCCCACAACCATGGAAGGTCGTCCACGTGTATGTGCAGATGTCCAACCCGTGGAGACGCGTTGAGGGCGTCCTTGCCGGACATCGGTCCGATGTTCACGTTCTCCGCTCGCCACGTGATCCAGACGATACCCTGAGCCAGCAGCTCAGGAACTGGGGGGTCCACGATCAGTTTGGCGGGAGGCTCATTGGTCGGTGTAGATGTTTCGGCGCTGGCGGTGACAACGCCGGATACCATTGCAACTGCAAACAGCAATACAGCAATTCGTTTCATAATGTGTCTCCTTTCATTCATTGCACATGAGTTGGGAAGTTCGTGTGAGACTACTTCTTATTCAGCAGAGATCTGCTTTCAATTCGTCGTGTCATAAATCGCTCCTTTCGTTAAGGGTCCAGGCGGGGGAGCAGCCTAGGCGTCTGACCTTAGAGAGTCAATAGGGTGAGAAGTCTTGCTGGGGGCTGGTAGAGCTCCATGGGAAGTGTGTCAGTTAAGCTATGAAAACGCGCCGGCCCGCCACGCGCCGCGAAATGGTTCATGACACCTTTTCTTCTCCCTCGAGCGCATTCAAAGCGTCTTCTCAGTGCCGTCGTCCGATCATCTTTCTTCTGGCTGGCTCGCATTCGTCATGAATATGTGTTTTGGACGGCGCAGAGGATGTGACAAAAACCCAAGAAAATCAGTGTTGAGGAGCACCAGCTTAGAAGGGTGGTAGACTTGGTAGGAAGGCAATACACGTGGCCTCTTCCACATGAATACCAACCTCCCAGTGCACATTTCCATATCAGACAGGATGCGGAATTGGTTTCGACTGTTTCCGATGAAGGTCTTAGATTTCCTTGCCATGGGACTGTTGTTCGCGGCTGGGGTGTCTTTCCTTGCCGGTCTCCTGGTGTTGGCCTTACAAGCCCAGGTTTGGTTCAATGATGGGACCTGGCAGCCCATCACGGTCTTCGCTGCGGTTTATGGGTTCCTTCCGGCAACATTTCTACAGTGGGTCTTCGATCCTACCGACTGGGTCAGCTTGGCGAGAGCCTTGGAACATTTCTTATTCTGGTCCCTCTGGTGGGTACTGATGCTCCTCTCCATAGCAATCCTCTATGGTGCCCTAGCTATCGATAAACTAAGTCACAGGCGGCAATTGCGGTACCATCGTATGAGACAAAACGAGGCACTTGAAAGTGAGAGTCAGGGGTGGTTGAGCGCGAGGACGGACTAGTCAGATCAATCGTTGAAGAGGGATCTCAAGAACATTTCCTTTTGAACCGAGCAAAATAGAAAATTCGACCCGCCACGCGCCGGGAAATGCTTGTCTAATGAGTGTATCTTTCTGGAAAATCAGAACGACCCCTTTTTCTCTCCTCGAAGGAAACACGCTGTGGAGGGGCCGGAAGAATCCGACAGGGCATCGCGTTTTAGTACTCTAGCGATGTCCTATTTGTTCCAAGCAATATCAAGAATTTCGATCCATCGTTCAGTTTCCCTTCTCCCGCCCACGAGTCGCCCTTACCATTCGCAATAAAATTCCCTTTCCGTTTGTCGCTACATTGGATTGTGCCCTCAGTAGTGGTCTCGGTGACAGGAACAAACATCTTCCCCGCGCAGGACAGACCCTCTATATTTTTCACGGAAATAACCGCATCCCTCCCTACCTTCCCGCTCGCAGATCCTCGCAGGATTTGATTTCTTTCGATCCTCATAGTCGCAGGAACTGTTGCAGAACACGCTGTGAGAACAATACTCATCAGAATGATAGCTCTTTTCATGTATTGCCGAAGAGACTCACAACAATCGGGGAATGTATTAACAGAGATAATTGTCTGAAGCAATTTCTGTTGCAAAAGAGCGCGCCTAGGGTAATTTTTTATAACGGCTTGATCTGCAGCCTGGTTTCCCCGTTTATTTCAAATTCAACAAGTTGTCCGATTTCCATTGGTTCCACTGATTCCACCCCTCGGTGTAAGGTGCGATGAGCCGTGAGGGGAGGGAGCGGGAAGGCGAGCAACGATCCGGCCCGCCACGCGCTGCGAAACGGTTCCTGACCAATGTTTTATTCAATCTTGAGTGAGACGATCTTGCCGTTCGCGAGCATAAAGAGGTAGTCGAGTTCTACCGGACTGCCTGGGAAGCTGCCGGTTACTTTAGCGCGGAGGCGGACGGTGTCTCCGGTAACCGAGGCATCGAGGGCATCCATCGTATAGTTGTACTTACCCTGCGTTTCTTCACTCCAGGTCTTGATCGCATCACGCCCGCGATAGGTCCCGCCTTCGTCGTGCACTACGGCGTTTTCTGCAAAACACCCTGCCAGCGTGTTTGAATTCTTTTCCTCAACCGCAGCGAGATAATCGGCAATCGGTTTGGGTAGCTTCAGCGCCATCCCCACATTCTACGTCTCCACGCGGCCTTGTTCCATCGAGAAGTAGGGGAGGAGGTTACGCCACGCGCCGCGAATTGATAACTTTTCAGCTGACTGCGGTGGGTTTCCGCGGCGAAGCCACACGTGGGGTAGGGTTTCAGACCCAGCATCTCGATGATCTGTTATGCCGCCCGCGTAGAAAAAGTAGCCTGTCCATTTTTCTTTCCTCAACATGGCCGAAGCGCATGTGCAGTCCGCATGTGGAGCCATTTCCACAGCCACCATCCTGAGAGAAGTGCTACACCGGCAACGGCTAAGGCATATGACCAGGTTGCCAGGTAGAGGCCAAGGATAGCAACGGGCGCATTATCCTCCACCACAGCGATCTGGGCGAGGACTACGAAGCCACCGGCACTGAGGAGCAAAATAAGGGGGATGCTCGCGCTCCATCTAATCCACTTGCACGTCACGCAGTCCAGCATGGTGCCCTCCTTGAATGATCCGTTGAGAGGCAGAAAGCGAGTGTATTTTACTTCTTCTGATAGGGTTGATCTATGCAGGTGAGGGATGAAGGGGAGAGGTAGGAGCCCGCCACGCGCCGCGAAATGGTTCCTGACTATTTTTAAGGCATCATTAAAGTAGCCTGTCTCCTTTTGGTGCTCTCAGCCTATCCAAAGACTTGACCGCGAACGAAGCTCCTGCTAACGCACCGATGGTATTCATCAGGACATCAGTCATCGTGGGAAACCGAACGGGTGAAAATACTTGGTAAAGCTCACATGTAGCGGACAGCACTAGCCCTACAAGCGCTGCCTCCCCAATCAACTTAACATTAGACACTGCTCGCACTCTCGCATAAGCAAAGCCTAAAGGAATGTAGAGAAAACAGTTTAAAATGGCATCGCGAAGCCGATGTGGTGATCGGAGCACATCAAGAAGTGGAATCCATCTCACACGACCCCATCGGGGAGATTCTACCCACCAAGGAAAGCTGCAAAGGACTATTATGAGGAGGATCCATCCAACGAGTATAAGCGTCCACACATGGGTTGGCTGAAACAAAGCTGATCTGTCGCTCTTTGAGCGAATATTGTCTGACATGACGGCGGCGAGTGTACTGCAAAGTCGGGTGGGTTTCTATTGGTATGGGAGCGAATGCGGAGGGGGAGGCGAGGAACGAGCCGGCCCGCCACGCGCCGCGAAATGGTTCCCGACACCTTTTCTCTCAGAATAGCATTTGGTCAACAGGCCGGTTTCAATCACTTGATGATTAGTGTCGATTTACCGAATCCCGTTCGACTACAAGGTAAGAGGCTGTGCTGTACTGATGACCCTCACCTTTGGAAAGGACAAATAATCATGGGAACGAATACCATTCGACTTCATCGCGTGTTTCGTGTGACACCAGAACGGATTTACCGGGCGTTCCTGGACGCGGACGCCATGGTGAAATGGCTGCCGCCGAATGGATTTACGGGCAAGATCCATCATATGGACGCCAAAGTCGGCGGGACGTTCAAGATGTCTTTCACCAATTTCACAACGGGCAAAAGCCACTCTTTTGGGGGCCAATATCTCGAACTGATGCCGCACGAGCGTATTCGCTACACGGATAACTTCGACGATCCCAATTTGCCTGGAGAAATCCGCGTGACAGTTACGTTGAAGAAGGTATCTTGTGGAACGGAAGTGAACATTGTGCAAGAAGGTGTGCCAGACGTCATTCCTGCCGAAGCGTGCTATCTCGGCTGGCAAGAATCACTCATCCTTCTTGGGAAACTTGTCGAAGCAGAGATCCCAGACTAATTTCCCCGACAGAAGTGAAAACAGAGCGGAGGGCTGTGAGGGAATAGGCCGGCCAGCCACGCGCCGCGAAACGGTTGCGGCTCGTCAATAGCACTAGGGATACCATTCGGCCAATTCCACCGTAATGCCCTCAGGGCCGGAAAGAAACACCAGCTTCCTGGCGTGGAAGTCCAGGATCTCGTTCCGGAGGCTGACGCCCTGGCTCGTCAACCGTTTCACCTCCGCTTCCAAATCCGTTACCGCAAAACAGATATGGTTATAGCCGGGCCGTGCAAGGTTCTCGACATCTGCGTCGGGCAGGTGCTCCGGCCGGATATATCGCAAGAGCTGAATTTCAAACCTTGGTGCCGCCTGCTTCGACACCAGCGTGACGTGCTCGGCTTCGATCCCATCCACGCCCATGTAGCGGGCAAACGGTTCCCCAGAGATGACAACCGACTTTTCCTCGGCGAATCCCAAGAGCGAAAAGAACGTTTTTGCCTTAGCGACGTCACGCACCACCACGGTCACATGGTCAATATGAAGAATCACGCAGCACCGAACATGGTGGAAAGGAGTCCCTGCCCCCTGTGTCTCCAAAAAATGTGAGCATTGTACTTTTTCAAAGCGGGCAGGTCTACGGCGAAGCAGCCACTTTGGGATTGTCGCGGACGGGAAGGAAGCAGAGAATTGCCGGCCGGCCGCGCGCCGCCGTCCGAGGTGCAAGGTCAAGAACTGCCCCTGATTTGTGCTCAGGGTTCCTGAGCCACTATACGTGAACAGTGACGCGCAAGAAGGTTGCAGGAATGGACGTGGCATCCTTGCGCGGGCTTGGTTTTGGCGGTTGAACAGTTCTTCCAGCTCTTTCTGCAAATCAGCGGCTCGACCGTTCTTTTCCGCCGCTTCGAAGGCATTCATGGTCGGCCCGTAATATTTTCGGAATTCATCCAACGAGCGCCGCGGGGGGGCCGGGATAGTTGAACGTAAACGTGTCCCGGGCGAAGGAGATCTTCTCGGCGGGAACCCCCGCGCCGGCAAATCGTTCGATCACGTTGCTCTCGATCCCCCATGTCATCGGGCTGACGAAGCCTTCCGGCGGTGGCGGCGTGTAGGCGGAACTGATCTTCAAAATTTGCGCCACCAGCGTCGGATCATTGGGAATCCAGTTGCCCATAATGATCCGACCTCCGGGCCGGGTCACCCGCACCATCTCTTTGGCCACCTCAAACGGCTTGGGCGCAAACATCGCGCCAAAGATGCTCACGACGAGATCAAACGCTTGGTCCGGCACTTGATGCAGATTGGTCGCATCGCCTTCCTGGAACCTGCAGTTGGTCAGGCCCAGCTCCTTGGCCCGCTTGTTCCCAGCCTCAACCAGGTTGCTCGCGATATCAACGCCAAGCACGTCCGCTCCGAGTTTTGCCGCGGGTATTGCCGTCGTGCCATCGCCGCAGCCAAGGTCCAGAACCTTGAGCCCGTTTGTGATGCCAAGTCCCCGGACGAGCGCCTCTCCGCTTTCTCGCATACTCTCGGCAATGCGCGTAAAGTCACCTTTTTCCCAAAGTGCTTTGTTTGGATTCATGGAAGCATGTCCTTTCCTTCGAGCACAAAAATTATGACGTGCTGCACGCTATGGCGACGTGCGAATCATATATCACGAGAGCGAGAGATGCTACGTTTCCAGGTCGGCCCAGGCTATCGCTGTGTGAAGGAGCTGAGCGGTGAGAATGGGTAGGCGAGCGGGGAGGCGAGGAACGAGTCGGCCCGCCACGCGCCGCGAAATGGTGCCTGGCACTCTTCCTTCTTCCCGAAGGCGGTGCACTAGCGACGCGAATGGAAATGCTCACCTCATCACAGACACGACAATGACGATGGTCAAGCTAGTAGGTAAAGATCAAGAGATCCATGGAAGTTAATCCTTTGTAGTTTTGTCGACTCTGCTGGTCTTGTGCGAGCGCAAGGCCTGTGCCAGATGACCCATGAACCGCTCGGTGTGGAACAGTTGGAACGAGAGATGGGAATAATTCGCGAAACTCGGAGGTTTCCATGTTCAGACGCTTTTCATCGTCTGCCCGATGGAAGGCATCAAAACTGATCCTGTGTGGATGCAATATGATTCGGTATGTCGATTAAAAAGCCGCGCCACGCGCCGCGAAATTCAGAATGTCTTCGTTTTCTTTGACAGTCGCAAGTGCGTCGTCTTTATCATCGCATTCAATTGAGCTTCGGTCTTTTTGGATTCGACGTATTCTCTTAACATTTCTGCAAGCTGCACGAGCTGGTCGGTTCTAGTTGTCTGATTAGGCTCCAGACCATTCCACTCATGAAGACTCCGCTGCTATCTCTCATAGCGAAATAAAAATCCGTACCATCCTTACCTCCTCGATGCTTTTCAGGATAACGTGTTTCCCGTAACATGCCTCTCCAGATATCGGCGATCTGGTCTACTGTTTGTTTAGGCAACCGCTTATCACTCTTTTGTACACTGATGTCTCGAAAATCCGCTGGAGTCCTGGCTTTAAGCTCCTGATACTCTTTGGTTTCGACACCGGGTGTGCGATTACCCTCTCGATCCAATGAGAAGATCTGGCCTTTCTTATAAACTTTCAGTATTTCAGTATCCCCGATGCTCGTCTTGGCGCGGAGACAAAACGCCTCGAAACCGTCGGAGGTCTTCCTGATGCCAACTAAGGATTCAGTCGAGAAAGATTCTAGAATCAAAACTCTCAATACAACGTCTTGCCGAAATCCCTCCTCAAACAATTGCCGGATTTTCTGATGGTATTCGATCGATGTAACGCTAAACGAATCCGGTACAGGGACAAGATGTTCTTGTGCACTTGCCTCTGCTATAGGGCTCAGCAGCGACAGGGCGTAAGCTATCAAAATGAGGCACTTTAGAGTTTGTGACATCGTGAGAAGCCTATGGAACTTCGATTTAAGAAACCAGGATATT
>CAWKPI010000004.1:0-994259 GCA_963851455.1 uncultured Nitrospiraceae bacterium | reverse complement strand
TAAGATGCCTCTAACCGACCATCTGAGCCTAGCGCCATCGCTTCATGATAAAGGTCAAACGGGTATCGCCGATGAAGCGTCTGTTAGTCTGGAGAGAGGGCCTTTTCAGGCGTTGAGCTGGCATTTGCCGGTCAGCATAAAGACCCGCAATGGGCTGTCGCTTTTCCTACTGCTTGTCACTATCGCGTGGTTCTGGCAACCTCTCGCTGCGCTCTATTCACTGACCCAAGAGCAACCCTATTCCCATTATTCACATATTCCGCTGATCCCCTGGGTGAGCGTATATGTCTTCTACCTGAATCGAAAGGCGATTCTCGCTTCCGGGGAATGGAGCCCATTGCCTGGATTAATCTTGGTTGGGCTGGGGGCTATCGGATATTGGCGGGGCAATTCAGTGGCCTATGGAGCCGATCATTTGTCTCTAACGATACTGGCCTTGGTGGTAGCCTCTTGGGGGATCTTCGTCTTCTGTTACGGTCTCAGGACTTGCCGAACATTTTCCTTCGGTCTCCTGTTCCTCCTTTGGATGGTGCCACTTCCAGCCGGTCTGCTTCATACGATTATTGTGTTTCTGCAACGGAGTTCGGCTGAGGTCACGGACATCGGGTTCTCGCTGCTTGGTGTTCCGGTAATTCGAGATGGTTTTGTGTTTCGGATTGTCGAACGTGACAATTCAGCATGAGTGAGGGATGCAGCGGAATTCGATCGACTCTTTCGCTCATCATTACAAGTATCGTGGCCGGGCATTTTTTCCTTCGCTCTGTCTGGGGGAGGTTGGGGATTGTGGCCGTGGTCGTTCCGCTTGCAATCATCAAAAACGCCGTTCGCATCGTCGGGCTTTCCCTGCTCGCAAACTATGTCGACCCGAGTTTCGTCACGAACGGTATCCTGCACGACTCCGTAGGCCTCCCCCTCTTCGGTTTCTCGGTCGTTATTCTCATTTCTCTCGTCTGGCTATTGCGGAGATTTGAGCAACGGCACGGTTTTTCCCACCTGATGATTGCGTGCTAAGGTATGACCGCAGGATTCTGCAACCGCCTTGTGAGCCACCTTGATGCCAGCATGGGATTGATTCGCAGAAAGGATGATAGGTGGCTGAACTCATCGCCCCCCACCGCATGCCTTGAACCGCTTGTCCGCTTCAACTGAGAGACTTAACCAACGCCTCACTATTCAGCCTCGTTCGAAGCTGGCTGAGCCGCACAGCCGGCTATCTCTTTGCCTTTCTCTGATCATTGTGAGCCGCTTATCGAGCGTTTACAGGAAATCTAACGCAGCAGCCGTGTCATCACCGTCGATTGAGCAGGCCAGAGTTGGCTGTAAACTAGTTATGTGCCCGCCTTTCATTAGCGCTCACCAGCGGACCGGCTTCTCTATCGACACCCCGGATGAGCGACGCCATGTTACTGAAGGGCTTAGAAGGGTAGCGTATACCATCCAAGCTCATTGCAAGGATGGGTACTCGTGCTGTTGCACAATTCTACAATGAATTTCTCGACATGGGTTTCACTAGCGGCGTTTCAAGTTGCGGCGATCGCCGGGGGAATGGTTTGCATTCTGGTGCTGAGAAAACAGGCCAACTCTCTACATCGGACTCTCGGGGCGCTATTGGGAGTCACGGCTCTCGCCAACCTGGCAAACGGCGCCGGGTTGCTCGATGAGGCCCATGCGCTGTTCTGGCGAGGGACTGCCATGGTGGCAGAACTCGCTCAACCTGCCGCATTGCTCTATGTCGGGCTGGCATTCTTGAACCCAGCTGAACGGCGGACGAATTCATCCATGCTATGGCGCGCCCGGATCACAGGATTTGTGGGGCTGCTGCTGGCCGTCTTAGCGGTGACTGGCCAAGTCTTTGAGTTGAAGACGCTTCAAGACGGCCAGGCGGTGATTGGATTGGCCCCCTGGGGCCGTATCCCCTATGTCTTTGTTGTGATCGGGATGGCTCTTGGGTTGGCTCAACTGGAGTTGGTTTTACGAGCAAGCCGAGAGCCGATCCGTCACAAGTTGAAATTCGTCGTGATCGGGTTGGGAGGTCTGGCTGGTTACTCATATCTATCAGGCTAGCCAAATGCTGTTGTTCCCGGTCTGGCAGGCTGAGCATGTGTTGGTAGCCAGCCTAGTGACGACTGTGGCGCTCGGTCTCGTTGCATTCGGCTTGGCGCGGACCCGACTGCGAGAAGTTTTTGTCAATACCTACATCTCTCAACAGGCCCTTCTCGGTTCGATCACGTTCATCGTTATCGGCTTGTACTTGTTGGCGATCGGCGCAGTCGGAGAATGGCTTCGCCGGACGGATCAACCTCTGGGGGTGGGGCTCAGTGTCGTCGTGGTGTTTGGAGCTCTGGTTGGGCTGGCGATTGCGGCATTCTCAAAAACTGTGCGCGCCGAGATTCGACGCTTTATCGCACGAAATTTTTATCGATCCAAATACGACTATCGCGCAAAGTGGCTTCGAGGTCACCGAGGCATTTCAGCAGGCGACAAGCAAAGACGCGATCATGGATCGCCTGCTCGACCTCTTAATCAAGACTTTCCCAACCAAGACGCATCTCGATCTGGTCGTTTCGGGAGGCAGATCGGCGGTTTTCCCGCATCCGTTCGATGACTGCGGAGAAGGAGCCGGTTCCGTTGGAACTTTCGCATCCGGTCATCGTGCAGCTGCTGAAAAGTGATGAGCCGGTGTTGATCGAGGAATGCTTAGGAATGAGGAACGGCGGCGTGGGTTCCTCGAGAGATCCCTTGGCGGATTCAGGAGCGGCCCTCTGCTTTCCCATCCGCGCCCAAGGAAACCTCACCGCCTTCGTGGCGTTCGGCAAGCAACTTCATGGCGAGGCCTACGGAACGGATGATTGCGATCTGCTCAGTGGAATTGTCCCATCACGTTGGGGCTCTACTCTCTCACGCGAATTTGGCGGAAGAACGTCAGGCCTCGGCAGAATTGGAAGCTCTGCATCGATTTTCGGTGTTCTGTCTGCATGACCTGAAAAATTTAGCGGCAAGATTGTCGCTTGATAGCTCAAAACGTCGAAAACCATGGCCGGGATCCAGCGTTTCAGGAATCGGCGATGAGAACTGTGGCGGATACGGCGAAAAAAATAACCGCGCTCATGAGCAAGCTCTCCCTCAAGTCGTTCAAGCCTGCGCTTGCCGGAGCGCCGGAATCGGTGGAGATTTCCACGCTCATCGAAGAAGTCGTGGCTCCTATGAGGGGAGAGGGTATGGTCCGATGCCACGTCACCGGCGGGCCGGTCCAGCCGGTCTTGGGGGTGCGAGATCAAATTCACCAAGTCCTGCTCAATGTGGTACTGAATGCCAAGCAAGCCATCGGCCAGAATGGGGACATCTCGATCGCGATCGAACAATTGAACGGTTCCGTCGTCGTCACGGTTGAGGATACGGGGAATGGAATTCCCTCGCACATGCTTGAGTCGCTGTTTCGACCGTCGCAATCCAGTAGGCCTGGTGGGCTCGGCGTAGGACTCTACCAGTGTAAACAAATTGTGGAGGCGCACCGGGGAACGATACAGATTCGGAGTGGGGAAGGAAAGGGCACTCAAGTACGAATCGAGCTTCCCGTTGCCTACGTGCCTTCCGGATAGTCGCCAAGACAACGTTATGGCCCATTCAACCATGCCATGAAAACTCATCCTACTCTCTGCTCCTTGTCGATGACGACGCCGAGATTCGGGACCAAATGAAATGGGCCCTTGCGTCGGATTACGAGTTGTTGGAGGCCTCGGATCGTCCTTCAGCGCTCGCGCATGTTCGGCAAGCGATGCCGCAATTGGTCCTGCTTGATTTGGGATTGCCTCCGGACACCGACGGGGCCTCCGAGGGCTTGGCCATTTTGCGTGAAACGCTTCAACTCAACCCGATGGCCAAAGTGATCGTGGTCACGGGCAATAGCGATCGAGCAAAGGCCGTCGCCGCGATCGAAAGCGGTGGCTATGACTTTATCGAAAAGCCAGTCCAGCTCGATGTGTTGAAGATCGTGCTCCAGCGGGCAGCCTATCTCTCCAATCTGGAGCAGGAAAATCGCACGCTACAAGCAGCAGGCCGGCCAGAATGACTTCGAAGGTTTGATGGGGACAGTGCGCAGATGCAAGAAGTGTTTCGCATGATTCGCCGTGTCGGACCGTCTGATGTGCCGGTGCTGATCACAGGCGAAAGCGGCACGGGGAAGGAGTTGGTTGCGCGAGCGATCCACCGTCAGAGTGCGAGAAGAGAGCGAGCCTTTGTCGCGATCAACTGTGGGGCGATTCCAGAGACACTGCTGGAGAGCGAACTGTTCGGCTATGAAAAAGGGGCCTTCACCGGAGCCGCGCAGCAGCGAAAAGGGCGCATCGAAAGCGCGCAAGGCGGCACGCTGTTCCTGGACGAAATTGGAGACATCCCGCTCGGGTTGCAAGTCAAGTTGCTTCGGTTCTTGCAGGATCACGAGATACAGCGACTGGGTGGAAAGGAGACGATCGCCATCGACGCCCGGATTCTCGCGGCGACGAATGTCGATCTTCAAAAGGCCATCAGCGAAGGCCGGTTCAGAGAAGATCTGTATTACAGGCTTTGCGTGGTCACGATTGCGGTGCCTGCTTTGAATGAACGGGGTTCTGATATCGCACTGTTGGCGCGGACCTTCTTGACGAAGTTCGCCGAAGAGCAGAAAAAGCCGTTGAAGGGATTTACGCCTCAAGCGATGGAGGCCTTGACGGCCCACAATTGGCCTGGAAATGTCCGAGAATTGGAAAACAGGATCAAGCGTGCCGTCGTGATGGCGGAAGGGACGATATGTGACCCCTGTGAATTTGGAGCTCAAAGAGCCTTCTTCCTCTGAAGGAGATGCCTCGACGCTCAGAGCATCGCGCGACAGCCGTGAGAAGGATCTCGTGCGGCTTGCGATGGAAAAGGCCGAAGGGAATGTCTCTCGAGCGGCGGCGGAACTCGGGATCAGTCGTCCGACGCTCTATCAATTGCTTGCCCGTTATGGGTTGAAGAAGACGAAATCCGAGGACCAGAAAGAAAAAGCATAGATTGTCTCAGCCAGACAACTACGCACTGAGAAAGGCCACTCTCACGAAGGTTTCCCCTGCCTGTTTTGATTCCGTGATTCCATCCTGCCATTGTCTGCATGTTCTTCCATGGCGCGCCGGTCTATTTGTTTTACAAGTCATTAATATCGTGTAAATTGTTCATTGTGGCTCATCGGAATATCATAGTAGATATATGTAAAAACAGTTAACAGCTGGTTCAATACGTAAGTCATTGGAAAATTGAATTTATTAGAGCTAATTTGACTCGAGTCATGATCCACGGTTGTAAAGATGTTTTACATGATTGGATGGAAAACTTAGAGCGTCGTCATTATTAATTATTTATTATCAAACACTTATATTTTAAGTCAGGCCGGCACGCAACGTGCGTGCTAGATAGACAAATAAGTTCCAATGATTAGGGTCTTGAAACTGTAATTAGCGAAAGGGGCAAACCATGAAAGCCAAAGCATCAGGACAGTCGGCTCTAACGTTGGGCGTGGTGACGACCATCGGGCTCATACTGATGACCACAGCTCCAGCCGTAGCGAACACGACTGGCAACTTGCGTATCGGCTGCACTGGAAGTACGGTCTGCACCTCCGGCGCAACCACCTTGGTTACCAGCGGCTCCACTGGCACCTTTGGCCTCACCAACACAGGCCAGGCGTTCACTGGAACGATATTTACCGTGGCGTTGGAGCCCAACGTAGTGTCTTTTCAAGGCAGCCCGGTTTCGTTTGGTGCACTCGGCACAACTCTAGTGTTATCGGCAGGCACCTTTACCAGTGGCTTCTTACAGGATGTGCCGGGACTCGTACCTAATGGTGTAAATCTGAATGGGTACCAGTTTGGCTCGATTGCATCGGCCAGCTCACAGGCCGGCGTAACAGCCACATCCTTTTTTGTAAGAGAGTGGTCGGCCCCTACCCAATATAGCGGCGCCGGCGGCGGGGGCAGTAGCAATTTCGCAAACTGCTGCTCATTTAACGGTCTACCGCTCGGAACTGTCATCGTTGCCTTTGCAGTGGACGCCCAAGGAAACGTGATCAATACCCCGCTGAGTTCATCCCTTACAGTTCCTGAACCCGCTTCCCTTTTGCTCTTAGGTTCGGGTCTGGCAGGGATTGGGCTCTGGCAGAGGAAGAGACGCAAAGAGCTTACAGCTTAGTAGCTCTTCATAAGGCTCATACTACAAGGTGAGGCCAGTCCCGCTCTAAAGCGGGACTGGCCTCTTTGCTTTTTGGACCTAGGGGCACGCAATTCATTCAGTGAGGTTGGAGCCTCGGACGAGTTTCAGCCTTTGCAACTTGAAATTAGGCGTGTGGGAGACGCCGACGCATGCCTGCTGCATGCCTTTAAGCAAGTCTGGCGCAGCATGGAGAGGCAGGCAACGCCTTTCTTTTGGTTTTCTCTCTGCCTCATAGGCCACCCAGCGTTTTTTTGGCTTCTTCGGATCCTGTGAAGTCTTTGCTAAGCTTGAGCGAGGTTTGGAGAGCTGTTCTTGCTCCAGCCGCATTGCCGTTCTTATATTGAGCCATCCCATAATGGAATTGGACGACTGGATCATTGGGCAGTTTGTCCGCAGCTTCCTTCAGAAGATTCACAGCAAGGAGATAGGCGTTCTTCTTGTAGTAGATCCATCCGAGAGTGTCGGCGATATTCGGATCGTCGGGCTTCTGCTCACGCGCTGTCTGTGCATAAGATAGCGCCACATCGAGATTTGCACCTTGCTCTGCCATCAGCCAGGCAAGGTTATTGGCCGCTGGCGCAAACTTAGGATTAAGTTTGAGTGCTTGCTGATACTGAGCCTGAGCCTTCTCATATGCTTGTCGCCGTTCGTGGATCATGCCGAGTAATATATGAGCCGATATAACCGAGGGGTTTTTTTGAAGTACGGCTTCATACTCCTGAGCAGCCTGATCGAGCTTGCCTGCCTGCTGATAGAGTTGGCCCAAGTTCAAGTATGAAGCGAGAATAGAATTATCGAGTTCGATCGCCTTCTTGAAGGCGATCTCCGCTTGCCCGGGATCTTTTGCCTGCATCCAGAGCTGACCTAGGACGTTATAAAGCAGAGGGTTGTCCGGAGAAGCCTCAAGTTGCTTGGTCACGCGCCCTCGGGCCTCATTCGCCTTACCTTGAGCGATTTTGATTTGGACTATTTGCACCAACGGATCAATGGCTGTCGGCTTCTTGCTGAGCGCTTCCTCGAAATAGGCCAAGGCCTTGGCATCATTTTTCTCGGCGTGGGCCACGAGTCCAAGACTGTAAGGGCCAACGGGTTCGTTAGGAAGGGCCTTTGCGATCGCTTCGAAGACCTGTTTGCTCTTGGCGGTGTCCCCTTTAAGGAGGTACGCGTCGCCGGCAATGATGGCAGCTTGGATATTGCGTGGGTTGAGTTGGATGGCCGCCTGCGCCTGCTCGATGGCCAAGTCTGCTGAACCTTCTGCCAAATACATTTGAGCTAGTGCGGTTCGAGAAGCAGGGAGATTTGGGTTCAGTTTTAACAGCCTCAGCAAAAGCTCCGCGGGCCTCGGCCAGTTGCCGTTTTTGCAAAAACGCCACGCCGAGGAAGTGATGAGCCAATGCAAACTTAGGCTCATCTTTCACCACCCCCTGGAGGAGAGAAATGGCCTCATCTGCATTTCCTTTGACAAGGCGAATCCGTGCGTCGAAGAAGCGACCTGTCAGATCTTTGTCGTTCTTCTTCAGGATGTCTTGAACTGGGGCCGTTGCTTCCTCCGTCTTCCCGGTATCAAGATAATGTGAAATCAATTTGTCACGGGCGACGGTCGAGCCCGGATTGATTTCTGTCGCACGCTGATAGCTGGTAAGAGCCTTGTTTGGCTGGCCGACCCATGTATAGAAGTCGCCTAAGAGAATGTGTGGTTTTTCGTCTTGAGGTTTGATCGAGAGCCAGCGCTTGAAGAGTGGCTCTATCTTCTCCGGTCTACCCACATGTTGATAGAACCTGACAAGCTTCAGGTAGATTTCTTCGTCCTCAGGAGCGATTTCGAGCGCTTGCTTGTAGATAAGTTCTGCCTGGTCCGGTTTGCCGGTCGTGACACGAAGGTCTCCTAAGGCGAGCAAGATCTTCATAGAGCGCGGGTCGATTGTCAACGCTTGCTTGAGTGCCGCTTCAGCCGCGGCTGTATCGTTAGCCAGCACATATGCCAGAGCCAAATCGATGTACGGGTCCATGTTCTTTGGATCGAGTTCGATGGCTTTTTTTAGTTCCGCTGCACCCTCTTGGTAACGTTTTTCATTTATTAAGCTGCGTCCTCTGAGGATGAGTCCCTCCGTGTTTTGGGGAGCAGACACTAAGACGATATCAGCTTGTTGACGCGCTTTCGATGGTTCGTTGCCGAGTAGATACAGTTCCCCCAGCTTGAGCAGGGCATCCCGGTTTGTGCTGTCTAGTTCCAGGGCTCTGCTGAGTTCAGAAGATGCTAGCTGTAAGATTGGGAGTGCTCACCGAGTTTCAGATAGGTTAATCCTAATCGGTAGTGGACATCGGCATCCTTGGGATCAATCTGCACCAAATTCTGATATTCGATACGGGCTTCCTGGTACTGACCTTTCTCAAAATAACTGATCGCGCGTTCTCGGTGCTTTTCTTTCTTGGCCTCAGGCGAATCCCAGTCACAACTGAGGCAGAGAAGGGTCACGAGAGCGCTAAGTATTGCTAGGCGGGCTGAGGTGCGCAGGGACATAGTCAATCACATTTCTGCTTGAAGCACTCGTTACGTATTTGTCTCATATCAGGCCGCGATTATCGGTCC
The DNA here is from genome assembly GCA_963851455.1 of uncultured Nitrospiraceae bacterium. Taxonomy (GTDB): domain Bacteria; phylum Nitrospirota; class Nitrospiria; order Nitrospirales; family Nitrospiraceae; genus Nitrospira_C. The sequence goes on along the minus strand of CAWKPI010000004.1, from coordinate 985,450 downwards.
GAGTTGGCCTTTAGTCAACGGCATTTAGCAGCTGTTGTGAATTCAGGTGCAGCGAAAATAAATTGTATTAGCGGTAAAGGATTCATGGAGGGAAGAAGGGATTATAGAGGAGGAGGGATGTAGCTGCGGATACGTCTGGGCAGATGCACTCGGCTTGTTGTGCAAAGAGCATCCTGGCCAGCATCTTATGTTTCGACAGGCATCACATCAGAAAACGCTCTTGCTCACCTCGTTCGAGGGCAAGCTCTCATTGTTTGCTGAATCGACTGCCGTGATTCGGAAGTAGTAGGTTGTTCCGATGGCGAGTCCGGTCGCAGTATAACCGGCTGTGCCTGCCGGGACTGTTGCGATCGCTGCTCCATAGACGCCTTGAACAGTGGATTGGTACACCCTGTATGAAGCAAGGTCGGTTTCTGTATTTGGAGTCCATGTCAGAATGGCCGAAGACGTTGCGGGTGCACTCAACGTGAGGGTGACGTTAATAGTTCGCGTAATGCCGCCACCGGTAATGGTGATGGTAGCGCTGTTCGTGCCCACTGTGGCTGTACTCGTGTTCACACTCACTGTCACATTGCCATTGTTGGAGGCGGAGGTTGGATTCACAGCCAACCAACTGGCTGTTCTCGCTGACGGTCCAAGACGTGTTCGAGGTGACTGCCAGCGTTTGATTGGCCGGATTAGCGGCCCCTTGCGTGGCGGTGAAAGTAAGGCTGGTCGGGCTCACCGTCAGCGTTGCTGCTGGTGCGCTAAGAGTAAGGGTGACACTGACCGTCCTGGTGATACCGCCGCCGGTGATGGTGATCGTTCCGCTGTTGGTCCCGACGGTGGCCGTTGCGGTATCGACACTGACGCTCACCGTGCCGTTGTTGGACCCGGTTGCGGGACTGACGGTCAGCCAGCTGACGGCTTCGCTCACACTCCACGACCCGTTAGACGTAATCGACAATGATTGACCGGCCGGATTAGCGGCTCCTTGAATGGCGGAGAAGGTGAGGCTGCTCGGACTCACCGTCAATGTTGCGGCTGGTGCGCTGAGGGTGAGGGTGACGTTGACCGTCCTCGAGATACCGCCGCCAGTGATCGTGATCGTTCCACTGTTGGTCCCGACGGTGGCCGTTGATGTATCGACACTGACGCTCACCGTGCCGTTGTTAGACCCGGTTGCGGGACTCACGGTGAGCCAGCTCATGGCTTCGCTCACGCTCCAGGATCCGTTGGAGGTAATCGACAATGATTGGTTGGCTGGATTCGCGGCTCCCTGGGTCGCGCTGAAAGTTAGACTAGCCGGGCTTACAGTTAACGTCGGTGTTGGAGCTGCGACAGTTAACGTCACAGGAATCGACTGGGGCGTATTGCTCGCGCCAGATCCCGTCACAGTAATAGAAGCAGAATATGTAGCTGCCGAAAGCCCCGCGACATTTGCTGTAACGGACAATGATCCGGGTGCGGTTCCTGAAGCAGTGGCGATCGAGAGCCACGATGCTGTGCTCGAAACGCTCCAATTCAACGTGCCGGTTCCAACATTGCTGATGTTCACGACCTGTGCGGCTGGGTTGCTGCCGCCTTGGGTCGCCGAAAAGGCAAGGCTGGTGGGAACAAGGCTAATGACGGGAATCGGTGGCGCTGTGAGGGTGAGCGTGACCATCACGGTTTGTGGAGTGTTGGTTGCGCCGGTTGCCGAGATCGTCAGCGGGGTCGAATAGGTTCCAGCCGTCATCCCCGATGTATTGGCGTTCAATGTCACTGAACCCGTACCGGTTCCGCTCAGGACATTCGGGTTAACCACGTGGCGTTCTCCGAAACGACCAGTTGAGAGTGCCTGCTCCTGTATTGCTGATGGTGAGCGTTTGCGAGTTGGGATTACTTCCACCTTGCACGCCGGTAAATGAAAGGTTGGTTGCACTGAGCCCAATGGTTGGTGTCGGTGCTGCCGTGATCGCGAGGGTCACTACCAGGGATTGAGGTGTGTTTACAGCTCCAGCCGCGGCAATCGAGATAGTTCCTGTATAGTTGCCGATCGAAAGCCCGCTGATATTGGCTCCGACGTTAAACGATCCGTTGTTTGTCCCCGACAGAGCAGATCCGCCGTTTATGCTCAGCCAAGCGGCTGTCGATGTGGCGGTCCAACTCAGAGTTCCGGTTCCAGTATTGGTGATCGTGACCGATTGGCTTGCAGGATTGGCGCCGTTCTGAACTGCGGAAAACGCAATCGATGAGGGATTTTGTCCGATCCTAGGCGTCGCTGGCGCCGTAGAAGTAACGGATGACGTCGTTGGCGTAATGAGCTGGGAAAGCCCAGGCGTGGCGAGTCCCTGCATGCTTCGACCGCCTGTGGCACTGCTTCCTGACGTCGAGGTACGCCCAGCTGCAATTCCTGCCAGCGAAGTCGATGTAGACGATGTCGAAGTTGTGGTATTGGAAACGGCACCGGCAAGCGAAAGCGATGTTGTTGTTGTCGAGGAAGCTTTTGTTGGTGAAACTGTGGTGACTGGTTGTCTTCGTCGTGGTCGTGGAATCCTTACTCTGAAGAGTCGTGCCATCGATCGAAGTTGTAACAGATCCTACTGGCTCAGATAGCGTCTTTGATGTTTCAACCGTAGCAGTAGCAGCTGGTGATTTCGATTTCTTGATCAGCTTGTGTGGCTTGCGGACCGACGTCTGAACATCCTTACTAGTGGATAGACTTTTCGCATCGGTTCGAGCAGCCTTCTCTTGGCCCAGGACGATTAACTGTTCGGCGAATCCAGGAGTGGGAACTGGAAGCCATGGAGTTGTCAAAGCCGTCAGAAAAAAAGACAGCAGGACAACAGGCATGCGTAACTTAGATAGCAAATGATGCATAGGCCTCCGTCAACTGGTCTTCATGAGACCCGGGTGGGAATGAGCAAGACGAGTGCCTTTTGGGAATGTTTCAAAAGGGAGCTAGAAGCATTGATAAAGAAAGGACAATTCGCGTCTCTTGTAAGGGCGCCGAAAAGCGGACGCTCGTCTACGGGCAGAGACAGAGGATCAACTTCATGAACAGATAAATAATACCTTTATGTCAGTGATTGTATGTTATTGATTAATATCATGTTATTAATTTTTGTGCCTTTTTCTCTTGATTTCCGAAAGTCAGACAAGAACTGAAGCCCCGGTTATGACAATCGCATTCTCTACTTCTGAAGGAGAATCACTAGGCCAGCACCAGACATCCATTTATTGACGATAAGCAGTTGTTCTGCCATTCTGTGAAAAATCCGCAAGGAGAGTGAGTATGAAAGAACGAAAGGTCGCAGTCGTCGGTCTGGGCTATGTCGGTCTTCCTATTGCGGTGGCATTTGGCAAGCGTCATCCCGACGATCGGCTTCGATATCAATAAGGCCAAGATCGAAGAACTGCGGAAAGGTTTTGATCGGACAGGGGAAGTATCAGCGGCTGATTTACAGTCATCCCACGTGCAATACACTGATGACCCGGCCGAACTCAAAAAAGCCGATTTCATCATTGTCGCAGTACCTACGCCTATCAATGAAGCTCTTCAACCGGATCTGAAAGCCCTGCGGGTATCCTCTGAACTGATTGGAAAAAACATGTCGCCAGGGACGATCGTGGTATACGAATCCACGGTATACCCGGGCGTGACTGAGGAAGTATGTCTGCCCATTCTTGAGAAAGCCTCCGGTCTCAAAGCGGGTGTGGATTTCAAGGTGGGCTATTCGCCGGAGCGCATCAATCCCGGCGATCACGAGCATACGCTTGAGAAGATCATCAAGGTTGTGTCAGCCCAAGATGAAGAATCTCTCGAAATTGTCGCGGCCACCTATGGACTAGTCGTGAAGGCCGGCGTCCATAGAGCTTCGAGCATCAAGGTCGCAGAAGCCGCCAAGGTCATTGAAAATACCCAGCGCGATCTCAATATTGCATTGATGAATGAACTGGCGCTTATCTTCCATCGGCTCGGTATCGATACGAAAGGGGTGCTCGAAGCCGCCGGGACGAAATGGAACTTCTTGAAATTTTCCCCGGGCCTGGTTGGAGGTCATTGTATTGGAGTCGATCCGTACTATTTAACCCATAAGGCGGAGTCTGTCGGATATCATCCGCAAGTCATCCTCGCCGGACGTCGAATCAACAATGGCATGGGCAAGTTTGTGGCTGAACAAACCATGAAACGGCTCGGGCAGCTTGGCCGGCCGGTGACTGAACTGAAAGTCGTTGTTCTAGGGCTGACGTTTAAAGAAAACGTCCCGGACCTTCGCAACAGTAAGGTTCCAGACATTATTAAGGAGTTGCAAGAGTACGGGGTGCACGTGGTGGTTCACGATCCTCTGGCTGAGTCCGAGGAAGCTGTCGCGGAGTACGGGCTCCACTTAAGTGAGTGGGAAAGTCTGAAGAATGCGGATGGAATCGTACTGGCGGTCGCCCATCGGGCCTATGTGGAAATGGGTGCGGAAAAGATTCTGAGCCTTCTTCGCAACGAGAAACAAGGCGTGGTGATTGACGTCAAGAGCGTTATGGATCAAAGCAAGCTTCCCAAGTCCCTCTCCTATTGGCGGCTCTAACGACGCGCCAATATTCCTGCTCCACGATAAACCGACAGCAGTAGGTTTGATCGGTTCTTCTTAGAGCAGGCTGCCTTTAAAATCAGACAGACGTCCTACCTATTTCCCATATGTGGGCGGATTTCGCTTTTTCTATTCCAATGAATTGCGGCTGGTGTAGACTCAGTCTGGCACTGATTTTTCATAAGGCGCTGAGCAGTCAGCATATTCACCATTCAATGGGATCACCTATGCGTTGCAGGCAAGCCAGCCATTTTCTTACGAGTCAGGCTTCGGTCACATTTTTCATTTTCGTAACCGTCATGCTTCTTGCCGGCTGCGCGTACTTTGAGTCCAATGATGTGAAACGCGGAGACCAGCATCTGGCGGCCGGCAAGTGGGAAGAGGCCAGCATGGCCTATCGACAAGCCCTCAAAGAAGCTCCCTTTGATCAGTCCTTGCAGGAAAAGTATAGCTTGGCCAAAGAGCGCGCCGCATCGCAGTATCAGGAACGAGGCCGCGCTTTCCTCAAGGAACATCAAATCGACCTGGCCTTGGAACAGTTCAAGAGAGCGCTCTCCATTGAGCCATCGAATCCCGAACACCAGGCGGCACTTGCGGAAGCGATGCGTTTGAAGGAGGCGCGAGAGCAATATCGAGAAGCCGACCGCCTCGCCCAGCTCGGTCGTACGGACGAGGCCATGGAAGGATTTGCCAAGTCTGCTGAACTTGATCCAACCTTTGCCGAGCCACTCGAAGGGATTTCCAAGCTCACGGAAGATCAGCAGGCCCGGGATCGAGAAGATCAAAGAAAGCAGCCGATCACCTTGCGCTTCAGGAACGCCGGGCTCAAAGAAGTCCTTGAAGGCATTGGAAAGGCGGGAGGCGTCAATCTTATCTTCGATCGGGATGTCCGCAACGATCCGGTCACGATTGCCATCGAAGATACGCCGTTCGATGATGCGCTTAATTTGATTTTGAACAGCAACAATCTGTTTTCCCGCATCGTATCTCCTGGTGTCATGATCGTCAGCCCGAATACGAAGCAGAAACAAGAACAGTATCAGGATTTGATGATTCGGACCTTCTATCTGTCCAATGCCAAAGCCAAAGACATGCTGGTGTTGTTGAAGGGCATGCTCGATTCAAAGCGCATGCATGCCAACGAGCAGATGAACACGATCGTCATACGCGATCAGCCGGAAAAGCTCGAAATGGCTGAAAAGATCATTATGGCGAATGATCGCCACGATTCCGAAGTACTTTTTGATGTCGAAGTCCTGGAAGTGGATCGCACGGTCGATCAGACCTATGGGCTGAGCTACCCCAAGCAAATCGCGGCGGCGATGGTCCCTCCAGGATTTGCGGGAGCCATTGCAGGGGATATTGCTCCCCAGTTCACCCTTCAGCAGTTCGACGAGTCTCGGCCAAAGGAACTATCTCTTCAAGCTTCCGACCAATGTGCAGTTGGACTTTTTCAAACAGATTACGGATGCCAAGACGCTGGCCGCTCCCAAAGTGCGAGTCGTGAATAATAAAAAGGCGGAGATCAATATTGGCGACAAGCAGCCGATCTTGCTCTCGACGACAAATGTGCTGCCAGGCCAAGCTGCGACAGGAGCCGTTCCGACGACCTCGACGGTCACGTCCATTGAATTTCGCGATACCGGCGTCAAATTGACGGTCGAGCCGGCGATCCATCTGGGGAACGAGCTGTCTCTGAAGATGAAGATCGAGGTCATTCGTCTCGGTGAACCAGTCGTCCTCCAAGCCAATCCGCCGATCACCCAGTTCAAGTTCGGAAACCGATCGGCTGAGACCATGCTGAACGTGCGGGACGGCGAGACGATTGTGCTGGGCGGCTTGCTCCAAGAAGAAGATCGCAAGACACGTGTGACCATCCCATGGATTGGCGATTTACCTGTCATCGGCAACTTGATCAGCTCGTTCAAAACACAGCGGGTGACGACGGAAGTGATTTTGACGCTGACGCCGCACATCGTCCAGGCTATGACTCCGCCGAGTTTAAGCAAACAGGCGTTCTGGTCCGGGACAGACTCCACCTATTCCAATACGACGATGTTTACCCCACACAGTCAAAATAAAACGGCGGCGGCAGCAAAAATGAAGGGGACCAACACGTCATTGGCTCAGCCTTCGATTGCGTCGAAGGGAAGAACGGTCGCGACTGCGCCATCTGCTTCACTCACGAAGATGTTAACGGTCGGCCCAGCCGCATCGGTGAAACCCAACGAGTCGATTGTGGCGGTAGGAAAAGAGTTCCAACTGGCCATTCAAGACGAGCGATTGCGGCCTAATAAGGACGGCATTTTCCATCTCCAATACGACCCTAACGTGCTGGACTTGAAGGCATTGATTGATGCGGAGCTGATCCAGCTCGATCAAACGGAACTGCCACCCTCAGCCTTAGCTGAAGCCGTTGTCGCGTTCCGGGTGGGCTCATCGGCTCCTCGCGCAGCAACCGGTGGCCGAACCGTTACGGCCAGGTTCATGGCGAAGGCGCCAGGCGTGTCGCCCATTCGTGTGGCGCTGATGGATGGGAATGGGGAGAGCGTCTCCGGGGCGCCACCCGATGGGAAGGGGATTGTGAGGGTGCGGTGAAGGAATCAGGGGTCACCCTCTTAGAACTGCTGGTCACCCTGACGATCGTCATGATTTTGGCCTCGGTGGCTCTTCCTTTGAGCCGCGTCTCTACGAAGAGAACACACGAAATCGAATTGCGGCAGCATTTGAGGATCATGCGTGCCGCCATCGATACGTTCAAGGTGGAATGGAATCGAGACGGTGACGTGTTAATCGGTCCTTTGTGCGTCAAAAACAAGCTGTCCTGTAAGGATGTCACGAGCATCTACGGCTATCCCAAATCGTTAGACAAGCTGTTGGGGATCAAATTGACCAGTGAGGAAGCGACGGTTCGAGGAACGACGGTCAGACGATACCTTCGAAGTCTGCCTCTCGATCCTCTGACCGGCCAAGCGGATTGGCAATTCCGATGTTATAAGGATGCGCCTAACGCAACGAGCTGGTGTGGAGATGACATCTACGATGTCATGACGGTCAGTCAGGAAACGGCACTGGATGGAACGAAATATCGCGAGTGGTGAGTGTGGGTTTCGAGGGGCGAAGGGCTTTACGCTGATCGAACTTCTTATTGTCGTGACGATCATCGGCATTTTAGCGACCATGGCCGCGCCGAGCTATCAGGCATCGGTCATTAAAGCAAGGGAGGCAGCGTTGCGGCAGGATCTGTTCACGCTTCGAGATGTGCTCGATCAACATCGAGCCGATCAGGGGAAGTATCCTTCCTCGCTCCAGGCGTTGGTGGGCGCAGGCTATATTCGAGCGATTCCGAAGGACCCCTTTACGAATTCGGATACCTCGTGGCAAGAAATGACGGATCCGACGGAGGGCGGGATTTTCGACGTATTTTCCGGCTCCGAATTTGTCGGTACAAACGGAACACCGTATAATCGCTGGTGATCATGCGACAACGCGTTCCTCATTCATGTCTCCACCCACGGCAATTGCGCGACGTCCTGCATCACTCGTGTGTCGTGCGAGCATTTGCACTGTGTGCCATCGGTATGGTGGTCCTTGCGACGACTGCGTGTGGTGAGTTGGAGCCGATGGTGGAGCCAGAGATTATCGATCTTCAGCTGACTATGGATACCCTGAAAACACAGGTTCGTGACGCGCAGCGTAATCTGGCTGAAGTGCGCACTGAACTTGAATCACGGCGACAAGAGTTGGCTGATGCGCAAGTGGCCCGTGCACAGCTCGAAGGTCGAGTGCGAGAAGCTGAACGGCGCGTCACTGAGGCTCGTCACGTCATCGAATTGCAGCGGGAAGAATTGATTGCGGCGAGGGCGGAGCGGGAACGAGTGTTCCGAAGCAGTTCGCAATTGCAGAGTCAGATGAAGCAGCTCCAGAAAAAGCGTGTCAAAGTCTGTATATCCATCCGACAGCGAGCTAGGCGCCGCGATCGCAACGACCGGTGCATCGCTTCCCATGTCACCGAAGGCAGTGGGCATGCCGAATTCTTCCACGAAAGTGCCGGCCATGACTGCCACCCTGAGGCAGGGTCCATACACAGGCGATTTCGCTGAACAGCAGAACCAGAAGACTTCGGTCAGGCATATCTTGGTGAAGCCGGGCGATACGTTGTGGAGCCTTTCGCGCAAATACCGCATCGACCTCAATCGCCTGCGCTCGATCAACTATCTGAACGGCAATCAGATCATGGTCGGTCAGATTTTATCGCTGTCGGAGAATCGCGCAGTGTCGGATCCGTCGGCGGAGCCCAATCGCTAAGTCGGCAACCTTAGTTTTCCGACGTCATAGGTGAACTGTAGCCATGGCTGTGTTTGCGTACAGAGTCGCGCGTCCAGATGGATCGACACTCGAAGGCCAGATCGAAGGCGATGAAGAACCTCTTGTTCGCGCAAAACTCGAAGGCCAAGGCTTTCTCATCTTCAAGCTCCAACGGCGAGGCGCGGCAGCAAGCCGGCCGGTGTTTCGAGTCAGTGCTTTTTCCGGCCTCCCGCTCGGCGAGTTTCTTGTCTTCAATCAGGAACTCTTGGCCTTGGTGAAGGCCGGCCTTCCAGTGCTTCGAGTGTGGGATTTACTCATTGAGCGGGCCCGGCATCAAGGATTTCAACAGGCGTTGCGAATGGTCCGCCAGGATATTCGCGGAGGATCGTCAGCGTCGGAAGCGCTGGCAAAGCACCCGGGTATTTTTCAGAACTGTATGTCGCCACGATCAGGGCTGGAGAGCAGTCGGGTAATTTGGCGGAGGTTCTGCAACGATTCATTCTCTACCTGAAGTTGATGATCGGGTTGCGCCAGAAGGTGGCCAAGGCGCTTGCCTATCCGGCCTTCTTAGTTCTTGTCGGCGTGGCGGTCGTGGGGTTCCTGCTGAGCTATGTCATGCCCACCTTTATTTCAGTGTATGCCGAAACGGCCAAGTCGTTGCCGGCCGCGACGCAGTTGTCTGATCGATTTCGTGTCCGCCGCCAAGGTGTATGTTCTGCCAGGCGTTGTTTCGATCGTCGGTCTCCTGTTCGTCGGCCGCACCTATTATGGGACACCGAAGGGGCAGCTTGGTTATCGATCAATTGTTGTTGCGCGCGCCCGTCCTTGGGGCGATTTTCATCAAGCATCACACGGTTCAACTCGCGCGCACCTTGGGAACAATTTTTGCCGGAGGCACGCCTCTTGTCGATGCATTGTCATCACGAAGAGCGCGATCTCCAACCGATACATTGCGGCGGGTTTAGGCGAAGCGGTCGACGAAATCCGTGAAGGGACTACCCTGGCGGCTGCGCTTGATCGGCCGAAAGTCTTTCCGAAGCTTGCGATCGAAATGCTGTCGGTTGGCGAGGAGACCGGATCGCTGGAAGGGATGTTGCACGATGTGGCTGAATTCTATGAAGGGGATCTCGATCTCCGGCTGACGCAATTGACGACCTGGATCGAACCGGTTCTGTTGCTGTTCATGGGAGTTTTGGTCGGAGGGATCGTCATCGTGATGTATCTGCCCGTCTTTCAAATGGCGGGGCAATGTAGTAATCTGTATCTGAGGTTTGATACAGGCCAGTGGCTGAGAAGAACAGAGGGATCGACGTGGCATCTCGAAGCATGACAAGGCCGGCACTGGCGCGACGTGTCTGGTCGAGCAGGGGATTGTCCCGAAACTCGACCGTTGAGCAAACTTTGAGCCGACTGGGAGGGGTCACGGCGGAACTCGGTGCCACCTTGGTTGAGCGAAGGGGCATGCTCTCAGAAGAACAGCTGGCGCGTGCGCTGGCCATCCAATTTGGACTTGCCCTTCGATCTCGCTGACCGATTTTCGTGTCGAACCGTCGTTCTATGACTCGCATGTCCGTGAAGCTGATGCAGCGGCATCCGTTCGTACCGATTGCCGAGCATGCAGGGCCGGCTGACCATCGCCATCCCTGATCCCCAGGATCTTCTCGGACTCGATGAACTGGAATTGCTCCTGGGACGCCAGTTGGAGTTGGTCGTGAGCCCGAAGACGCGCGATTCTGACGGCATTGGAACGCAGTGAAGGCTCGAGTCAGGCGCTGCGGGAATTGGAAGCAGAGTATCGGTCCGTGTTGGTCAAGGAGGACGAACGGGGCGAGGAAATTCTCACGCTCGATCAAGCGGGCGAAGATCAAAGCCCTGCCGTCAAACTGCTGGATTCTATTTTGCTGAGCGCGATGCAGCGTCGAGCGAGCGACATCCATATCGAAGCGGCGGATCGTGCCACCAAGGTCAAATTTCGGGTCGACGGCATTCTCGTTCCCGCCATGGAACCGCTCGATATCCGCCTGCATGCTCCGCTGGTCTCTCGACTGAAAGTCATGTCGGATCTGGATATTGCGGAACGGCGGGTTCCGCAGGACGGCAGTTTTCGGATGCGGCTGGAGCGAAAGACCGTCGATTTCCGCGTGTCGATTCTTCCGAGCGTATTCGGTGAGTCGGTCGTCATCCGCATCTTGGACCGCGAGGCGATCACCACGGGTGTGTCGACCTTGCGCCTGGATCGACTGGGTTCAATGAAGAAGATCTGAAGCGGTTTCGGCGGGCCATTACGAAGCCTTATGGGATGGTGCTGGTCACCGGTCCGACCGGTAGCGGAAAAACGACGACGCTGTATGCCGCCATCACCGAGATGAATGTCAAAGAAGACAAGCTGATTACCATTGAAGATCCGGTCGAGTATCAGCTGCCCGGGGTCGTGCAAATCCCGGTGAATGAGAAGAAAGGCCTGACGTTCGCGCGAGGGCTCCGATCCATCCTGCGTCATGACCCTGACAAGATCATGGTCGGAGAAATCCGCGATTCGGAAACGGCTCAAATCGCTATTCAGTCCGCATTGACCGGCCATTTGGTCTTGACGACGGTGCACGCCAACAACGTGTTCGATGTCATCGGACGCTTTGCCTCCATGGGCATCGATGCCTACAACTTTCTGGCCGCGTTGAACTGCGTGCTGGCCCAACGGCTTGTTCGGATGTTGTGTCCAATCCTGCCGCGTGCCGGTTCAGTCTCGACAAGGTGCTGGCGGAAGAATCCGGACTCGATTATGAAGAATATAAGGATGTCCCGTTCTATCAAGGCAAGGGCTGCACAGAGTGCCATGGTACAGGGTACCGCGGTCGGAAATGCATTACGGAATTTCTGGATCTCACCGATGAAATCAAGGAAATGATTCTGGCCGAGCGGCCACTGTCCGAAATCCGCTATCGGGCGATGACGGGAGGCATGATTACCTTGCGACAGTCCGCATTGAGGAAAGTCATCGACGGTGCGACGACGCTTGCGCGAGATCAACCGAGTCACGTTCAGCGAGGAGGCTTAGTATGTGGGGGTGGAGCGGAAGTCGCCCGACGAAGTGCCTGAAGATCGGCGCCCAGGCCCTTGTGTGGGGTGAAAGTTCGAGGACCTGGCGAGGGCGGCATCGCTATCGCTGCCTCCTCTCGCCGACGCCGGCAGGCGTCGTCAAGTTGTCGCCTATTGATGGCAATGTGATCGATCGGCAGGCGTTGGAAGAGCGTCTTCGTTCCTTAGCGGGACCAGCGAAGCGTCTCGTCATTCTCGGACGTACGCTGGTCCCGGATGTTCCCCGGGCGATTACGCTGGTGTTGCCGGACCTGTCGGTGCGGGGGACCGTCATTCAGCTTGAGCAAATGCCGGATCGGCGAGAGGAACAGGAAGCGCTGATTCGATGGCGGTTAGGTCAGGAACAGCTCGTGTCTCTGGCGGGAGCAAAGCTCGTCTGGCAGATCTTTCCTCCCCGGAAACCTCATGAAGGCGTCTACATGGTACTTGTCATTGCCGATTCAAGAAGCCATCCTAGCGGAGTACGAAACTGCCTGTGAAGCCGTAGGACTGCTTCCGCAAGAAGTGACGGTCGCCAGTTTTCGCCTGTTCGATCTGTGGCTGAAAGCGGCTGGAGGCGCCAGGTGTTTGAATCGAGATCTGGCGTGGGTCACCGTTGCGGATGGGGGGTTGACCTGCTTCATCATCCACGAGGGACGGCCTGTCTTCATGCGGACGAAATTGCTTGCCGGCGACACGGTACAGTCAGAAGACATGCGAAATCAGGATTGGGTGGACAAGATTGTCCGTGAAACGGGGACTTCTATCATAGCTTGCCAAGAACACTTTCCGAACTTGCAGCTGAAGCAATTAGTACTCGTGACAGACAGCGACATGCCCGCCTTGGAAGGCACATTGGGGAAAGAACTCGGAGTTGCGACCGATCAGCTACATTGGGACCACGTAGAGAACTTGGGATGGTCTCATGAAGGAGGCAGCAAGTCCTTGGCAACGCTTCCGGTTGTGGCGGGGTTGATGTAAGACCATGCGACGACAGACCTCTATCATCGCACACATCGCCAATCGCATCGGCAGTTTTCGATGGCAGACCGCTGGAGCACGGTATTTTGATCTGGAACTGGGTAGTCGCCACCGTCCGTACCTGGCTCCGGTCAGACTGTTGCTGCTGTCGACGGCTCTCGGGCTTGGTGTATGGGTTTCCCTGAGTGCTGCCGAGGCGCTGTATGCATTTCGTGACCTGCATGAGATACAAGCCCGTCTCGATCAGGCTCGTCTCCATGACCAACAGCTGATTGCCGAGGCGCGCGGGGAAGGGATCGATCTGTCCGATGCCGCCTTGCGGCAGCTGCCCGGCGAAGTGGCGTTGGCGAATCAATTGCTGGCGAAACGAAATTTTTCTTGGACGCAATTTCTGTCCGGCCTTGAGGAGGCCATTCCGGCACGCGTGTCGATCAAGGGCGTGCGGTTGGATCCTGGCAGCGCCGTGATCCACATGACTGGCGCCGCCGTGAGCGTGGAGGATGTCACCGCGCTCGCGCTCAAATTGCAATCCCATCCGGTCTTTCACGATCCGGTTCTCGGCGAGCACCATATCGGAGGGGATGGCCTCGTCGAGTTCGATCTCAAATTGAAATACCGTCCGCCGGGAGCCTAGCCACGCATGATGAATCTGCTGCTACAAGAATTGCGGAAGCCGTACGGGACACTGATCCCGCCGGCAGGGCTGGTCTTCGTCCTGTTGCTATGCCTCTGGGCGGTGAAGTCTCTTGGAGTGGATTCTGTCGAGCAGACCCGGTCCAGACTCGCGGCGGACTGGGCGCAGGCCCGCAAAAGACTATCAGTATCACCAAGAGGCATGGCGCGCCAAAAAGGATTTGGCTCAGGTGTGGTCGGCGTTGCCCGAAGAGAAGGACTTCGCTCCCCTGGCCCTGGGCATTACCGAAGAAGCGAAACAAAACCATGTCACCTTGCCGGCGCTCTCATATAAGACCGAATCCACATCAGTGGCCAATACCAGCAAGGGACTGTTGCAGGGCACGATGAGCGGCCGGTACGAGGACCTCAGGCGGTTTTTATATGATATTGAGACGGCAGACGAACTGGTCTACATCGAGGATGTGAATTTGGTTCGCTCAACGACGCCACAGGAACAGCAGCAGCTGACATTTAACATCAAGATCGTCACCTATTTGCGCGGAGAACAAGGCAAGCCGACCCTGCAATAGCTTCGTATGGACAGCAAACGAAAAAAGCTTATCGCATTGGCAGCGCTCGGGTTGGCCTGGGTCGGACTCCTACTGTGGCAATTCAACAAGTGGGAAGAACCGGTTCGTGTTCCCCTCACAAATGTATCGGGACTGGCAGCAGGAGTTGCGCAGCCCCATAACGGCGAGGCTCTTCATGTTCAACTGAATCTCCTTGCAGCCGCACGCAACCAACGGGAGATGGTATTTGCGGCTCCCAGAAACATTTTTGCCCTGCCTTCCATCGCTGCCGGGAATCAAACCGCCCAGGCCGCCAGTGTCCGATCTTGCAGTTCGTCAACAAGCCGTTACAGCCGAGTTGGCGCAGTTTCGTTATCTGGGCTTTGTCCGGACAGGAGAAGAGTGGCAGAAAAAGCAGGATCTTGCCGTGTTGACGAAGAACGATGATTTGCACGTGGTGAAAAAGGGAGAGACGGTCGAGAATCATGTCGTCGTGAAGATGATCACCCAGGAGAGTGTGACTCTACAAGATCGTGATTCGCGTGTGGAGTATACCGTGCTGTTATCCGAAGAACCTGCGATCCAACAATAGTGGAGACTCTGATGCCGGGCACGGGTAGCGGTCGGACAAGAGACGAGCGTGGTGTGACGTATCTCATGCTGATGTTTGCCATCGTGCTGATCGGGATCTCGACGACCGCCGCGGCGAAGCAATGGAAAGCCATGGTGCAGCGTGAATTGGAAGCTGATCTATTGTCGAAAGGTATCGAGATTCAGAATGCCTTAGCGCTCTATTCTGCGACCTTGAAAGCCGGACGGGTGATGCCTGGAGAACTGTATCCTCAATCTTTGGCGGATTTGACCAGGTTGCCGAAGCCGTTCCTGCGCAAAGCCTATAGCGACCCCATGACTCATGGAGACTGGGAATATCTCCGTGCTCCGACTGGTGGAATCATGGGAGTACGGAGCAAAAGCCGTGCAACACCCTTCAGGAAGCACGATTTTCCGCAAGCGGTCAGACATTTTGAAGGACGAGCGTCCTATCACGACTGGCTGTTTCAGCATCCCAATCCCTCAGCTTCCGTATCACTGCCTCTTGGAGCCGTTCCAGCCCAGCCAGTGGCCGCCCAAATCCTGCCCCAAATCCTGCAGCAAATCCTGCAGCAAATCCTGCAGCAGGAACTCCACCACCAACTTTGCCCGCTCCTCAGACCGGAGGATCGCTGAATCCATAATCTCAAGAACGTTGGTTAAGAACCTTGTGTTTCCGGCCGAAAAGCTGTTGAATGTCGTGGCGGTGGGAGCCACAACAGGGAGCGAATCCACATGCGCATCCTGATCACAGGCGGGGCAGGATTTCTTGGAAGCCATTTGTGCGATTCGCTGGTGCAGGCCGGACACTCGGTAATTTGCATGGACAACCTCCTGACCGGACGGATGGAGAATATTGACCATCTGTTGGGTCATGAGAGGTTCACGTTTTTCAAATACAACGTCTGCGACTATTTACACGTCGAAGGTTCCCTTGACGCCCTCTTGCATTTTGCATCGCCGGCCAGCCCGCAAGACTATCTTGAATTTCCGATCGCCACACTCAAAGTCGGCGCTCTCGGTACTCATAAGGCCCTTGGATTGGCTCGTGCGAAAGGCGCTCGATTTCTCCTGGCCAGCACGTCGGAAGTGTATGGCGATCCTCTCGTCAACCCTCAACCCGAAGCCTATTGGGGCAACGTCAACCCCATTAGCCCGCGCGGCGTCTACGATGAAGCGAAACGGTTTGCCGAAGCCATGACCATGGCCTATCACCGCTACCATGGCCTCGACACGAGGATCGTACGAATTTTCAATACGTTCGGTCCCCGCATGCGAGCGAATGATGGGCGGGTAGTCTCCAATTTCATCGTCCAGGCGCTTCAGGGAAAACCGCTCAGCGTGTTCGGCGAGGGACAACAGACCCGAAGCTTTTGCTATGTCGATGACCTTGTGCGAGGCATCGTTGGATTGTTGTCAGCTGAGTTCCGACAAGACGATCGAGCAGCGGAAAGATAAAAAGTATCTCTTCACCCAAGCCGGACCTCTCGGATGAACCGAGCATTCACGATCCGGTCAATATTGGAAATCCCCGGGAGTTGACCGTCTTGGAGATTGCCAGATTGGTGCTGAAACTCACCGGTTCGTCGAGTGAGATCCGCTTCCATCCGCTTCCAACGGACGATCCGAAAGTGCGCAGGCCTGATATCAGCCGGGCGGCGCGCTGCTCAAATGGGAGCCGCAGGTGTCCCTTGAAGATGCGCTGAATCGGACCATCGCATACTTCCGAAAAATTCTTTCACCATAACGATTCCCGCAGACCCGTGAAGCGTCGTTGTTCCGAAGAAATACCGTTCTGGGCGCCTTGACCCCTCGGAAACTCCCACTGTATCCTGTAGAACCTCGAACGGATCGTGACAGGAGCATGATTGATGTCTGAGCGCAGCAGCCAAGCCGATCTACCACAAGAAGTTACGTCGCCTGGAACTCCGGTCGAAGCTCCAGCGCAATCGATTCCTGAATATGTCGAAGAACTCGTCACGCGCGCTAGACAGGCGGCCAATCGATTGGCCACCCTGTCGACCTCGGTGAAAAATCAAGCCTTGCTGGCGATGGCCGATGCATTGGAAGCCCAATCCGAGCAGTTACTTGCCGCCAACGCGCAAGACATCGAAGCGTTTGGTGAGACGCCTGAAAAAAAGGCCATGGCTGATCGGTTGCGCCTCGATGACAAGCGCATCGCCGAAATGGCCAACGGCATTCGCGAAGTCGCCAAGTTGCCCGATCCGCTGGGTGAAATGCCGAAAATGTGGACCAGACCGAACGGCATGCAGGTCGGCCGGGTTCGGGTTCCCATCGGCGTCATCGGGATCATCTATGAATCGCGTCCTAATGTCACGGCGGATTCTTCCGCGCTGTGTCTGAAGTCGGGCAACGCGTGCGTCCTACGAGGTGGCAGCGAGGCCATCCATTCCAATACGGCCATCGCGGCCGTGTTGTCAGAGGCGGCGGAAAAATGCCGGTATCCCTGCCGGGGCGATCAGTTTCGTTGCCAGACCGGATCGCGAGCTCGTGCCCGTGCTGCTCAAAAAAGACCGATCGATCGATCTGCTTATTCCTCGTGGCGGCGAGTCATTGATGCGAATCGTCACCGAGCATTCCACCATCCCCGTGATCAGGCACGACGCCGGGGTGTGCCATATCTATGTTGACGATGTGGCCGATCCGGCTCTGGCAGAGCGGGTGTGTCTCAACGCCAAAGTCCAGCGGCCCTCGACCTGCAATGCCATGGAAACCTTGCTCGTGCATCAGACAATCGCGAGAACCTGGCTGGCCGGATTTATCGATAAATTGGTGGAGGCCAAAGTCGAAGTGCGCGGCTGTCAAAAGACCTGTGCGCTATCATCCGTGGCCAAACCGGCCAGCGAGAACGACTACGGCAAGGAATTTTTGGATCTGACCCTGGCCATCAAAGTGGTGAAAAATATCGACGAAGCGATGGAACACATCGCCCGTTACGGCTCCCGTCATACAGAAGCCATTGTCACCAGGGATTATAAAAAAGCGATGCGATTTGTGCGCGAAGTCGATGCGAGTGCCGTGTTAGTCAACGCGTCGACCAGGCTCAACGACGGCTACCAGTTCGGTCTGGGTGCCGAAATCGGGATCAGTACTTCCCGGATCCATGCACGGGGCCCGATGGGACTGGAAGAACTCACCTGCTCCAAGTTTATCGTGTTAGGGAGCGGGCAAGTCCGCGAGTAGCGTGATGCTGAAAAAGTCTTTCTTCTCACCCCCCCAACCCTGGCGCGCCGGGACGCGCCCATCACCAAACGTCGTTCTCGCGTCACTCAGAGGCTCCACGTACAGCCTGGGAGAACGCCTCTTCCCAGAGGCGATGGGTGGGCGGGTGAAGAGAGTATACGCCTCGCCTCTTTGTTCGCTGCGGCCTTGCCGGACGGCCTTTTTGAGCATCCCGCAGGGATACTCTCACAATATTCTTCTCAAACCCTGTTAGATGTCCGCCGATCCCGTCGCTACGGCTCTTCAGACACCAGGCCATCTGCAATTTTCCGAAAACACTCCCTTTAAAGAGGATTTCGATCGTGCCGGTGGGCGGGTCGTCCGCCGACAGACGGGTCATCTTGTCTTTTATCGGTCAGACGGGCGGCGGTTCTTGGCCACCGATCCTGCAGGCAATCCGTTACATGAGTGCGACTGGGGCACGGATCCGAAGGGCAGGATTACGCTGAGGCGGGCCAGAGTCAAGTTGGATTGGGGAGCCTGGGTGGGACTCAAACCGTCCGGCCTGGTCAACGAGACGACTCTGAATTTGGCCACGAAAACAGGATGGCAACGGCTGAGCGCCGATGATCTCCGTGCCATGGCCGCGCAGGCCCTGCGTGTGCCGCTCGAGGAAGTACGTTGGTTTTATCGGGACGAGGATCTGTCGATCAGCCAGACCGGAACCGCCACCATCCGCCATCGTAAAGATGCGCTGTATGTGCTTGAAGACGGAGAATTTGATCGAGCACGCTTTATGTCTTGTATGGGCGCGATGCACTGGGAGTCGATTGATTTTCTTCCGGTCGTCGAACTCTTTAAATCCCTCTTGCCAGGTACCGGGTCTGCAGTGTTTGAGTTGATCCGGGGGCTCTACGACGATCAGAATGACGGCAAGGCCTCTCCGCTCCCGCTACGCTATCGAGGGATTCCGACCTACCCATCGGAAGCTGCCTTTCGTCTTTTCAGCAGTTTTTTCGTTCCGCAAGCGCCTCCTGGCAAGGATGCCCTCTCCGTATTTATGGATCCCACGAAGTCTCATCAGGTCGAATGGTTGCCATCGCCAACCCAACCTCGTCGATATTTTGACATCTCCGTCGGGTGTTGCTTGACGGTGCAGGATGGAGTGCTTCAAAAGGTGACGCTGGTAAACGATTCCGCCGGCTTGCCCTACATGCATCCGAAAAGCCGCGGCTTTGTCCCTTGCGATCGAACGGCACAGCTTGTGAACGGACAGATCGTCATCAAAGATCGCGAGCAGGAAACCATTGTCGCGACCCCCTTGCCGGAAGAATGTCGCGAAGAGCCGATCCCATCTCCTTCTCCATCGATGAGTCCCATCGATTGGCGATCGCTGTTTCTTAAAGGCGTCCCGCCGATTGCCTCACATGAAGCCTATGGTGCGGTGTTGCTTTACCCCCAGGACGATACAGCAATCGACGAGCTGGCCACCCAACCATTTGTGGCTGACTATCTTGAAGATCTTGCCGAGCAGGATCGAGAGATCGGCAGCCTTCTGGCACGGGCTGAACATGTGCTCATCGAGAACGGGGATGCGGTCATTGCCACCTGCATCGCGTTCGATCGACCGCGCGACTATACGGTCCGCGTGCAAGTTCCGGCGTTCGCGCAAAAACAGGCTCAACAACTTGTGGAGTGTCTCTGCTCAGTTGCAGCGCTGGGATTGGCTGAAACGTATTCGATTGATTTCAATCGCGCGCTGGCAGGAGGATCCCTGCTCTGCCAATGCCTTCGATCTAGCCTACCAGTGGGTGCCATTTGCGATGGGGGACGATCGTCTTCAACTGCTCACCGCCATGAAGGAACTGCGACGCGCACTCCGTTCAGGCGGCCATGCGTTTGTCACGGGTCCGGCAAGTCTTTCGGCTTGCTGGGCTTTATCGGGATTTCGGATGTTCTGGAAGGAACCGCTGGAGCAATTGCCGACATTTCGCATGCACCGCAATATCCTTCCGAAAGCAAAATTAAAGGACGGACTTACGCTGTACCATGTCAAGGCAAGCTGAGACTCCCGGCGCGAAGGCTTGACAGACTTCGTCCAGCCTCAGTAAGATGAGCCAACCTTTAATGCTCATCCTGAGAGGTGAGTAAGGAGTGCCTATGGGCCGCCGTCAGGCCGTGCCGTACGGACAACCGAAGACCTTCTCGTCGAACATCGATGAGGAGGTTTTTTTATGCCCGAATTTTCGATGAAACCATCAAGTCAGCATGATCGGCAGCAAGAACGGCTCGTCATGGAGTCGGGAGATATGGCGCGAGCCGTGACGCGTATCGCCCATGAAATCCTTGAGCGTAACAAGGGAGTGAAGGATCTGGGATTAGTCGGAATCAGGACGGGTGGCGTGCATTTGGCCCACCGGCTTGTCCGGAGGATTCATGATATCGAAGGCGTGACTGTCCCCATCGGAGAGTTAGACATTACCCTCTATCGCGACGACTTGGCCTTGCGGAAGGAACAGCCGATCCTTCGCAAGACGTCCGTGCCATTTGATATTTCCGGCAAAATCATCGTTCTGGTGGACGACGTGTTATTTACGGGGCGTACGATCCGTGCCGCGATGGACGGGTTGATCGATTTAGGGCGGCCGGCGGAAATTCAACTGGCGGTGTTGGTCGATCGCGGGCATCGGCAATTGCCGATCAAGGCGACGTTCATCGGGAAAAATATTCCGACCTCGCGGGAAGAGAAGATTCACGTATTGCTGGAAGAGTCGGGCGAGGACGACCGCGTGGTCATTCTCAAGGCGTGAAGGAGATGGAGCGATGAGTCTCAAACGCAAAGACCTCCTGAGCTTAGCTCCCTTGTCGGCAGAAGAAATCAAGCTGATGCTTGAAACCGCGGACTCCTTCAAAGAAGTGACCGGTCGGGAGATCAAGAAAGTACCGGCGCTTCGAGGCCGTACGGTCGTCAATCTCTTCTTTGAGCCCAGCACGAGAACCAGGACGTCGTTCGAACTGGCCGCCAAGCGGTTGAGCGCCGATGTCATCAATTTTTCCCCTTCCTCGAGCAGTGTCGTCAAAGGCGAAACGTTGCTCGATACAGCTCGCAATATCGAGGCGATGCAGGCGGATATCATCGTGCTGCGGCATTCGTCCGCCGGCGCAGCGGAGGCGCTCGCACGCGGCGTCAAGTCCTCGGTCATTAACGCGGGAGACGGCTGGCACGAGCATCCGACCCAGGCCTTGCTCGATCTCTATACGATTCGCGAACGGGGAATGTCGTTCGAGGGACTTCGTGTGGCCATCGTCGGCGACGTGGCGCACAGCCGTGTGGCCCGATCGAATATCCATGCCCTGGTCAAACTCGGCGCCGAAGTCCGTGTCGTGGGTCCTCCCACGATGATTCCGATGGGAGTCGATAAGCTGGGGGCCAAGGTGTTCTACAACCTTGATGAGGCGTTGCGTGGAGTGCAGGTCATCATGATGCTGCGGTTGCAATTGGAGCGGCAGGGACGAGCCCTGTTCCCGACGATTCGGGAATATGCGCGTCTGTATGGTTTGACGTCCGACCGTGTGAAGTTGGCTGAGCCCGGAGCGATCGTCATGCACCCCGGTCCCATCAATCGTGGCGTTGAAATTGCGCCGGAGGTTGCCGATAGTCTATCGTCGGTCATTCTGGACCAAGTGGCGAACGGCGTGGCCGTGCGCATGGGGATTCTGTATCTCATGTCAGGAGCAAACTAATCGTGGCGATTGTCGATTGAAGGCGGACACATCATTGATCCGGGACGCTTCAATGCCGTCGGCGACCTCCTCATCGATCAGGGAAAAATCATAGCCATCGGGGCGGACATCAAGGCTCCGGCTGGAGCCATGAAAATTTCGGCCAAAGGCCGATTGGTTGTTCCGGGATTCGTTGACCTCCACGTGCATTTTCGCGAACCGGGATTTGAATATAAAGAAACGATTCAGAGCGGCGCAGCATCGGCCGTAGCCGGTGGGTTTACCACGGTCTGTTGCATGCCCAATACGAATCCCGTGAACGACAATCAAGCGATCACCGAGTTTATGCTTGAGCGTGCGCGTACCGCGGGGCTGGCGAACGTGTTGCCGATCGGCGCGATCACCAAAGGCTCCGAAGGAAAGGAACTGGCCGAGATCGGCGATCTGCACCGCGCCGGCTGTGTCGCGATTTCGGATGACGGCAAACCGGTGATGAACAGTCTGGTCATGCGGCGAGCGATGGAATATGCCCTGGCGTTTGATGTCCCTGTCGTCGACCATTGCGAAGACTTGCATCTTGCCGAGGGCGGATGCATGAATGAAGGACTCATCTCGACCGAGCTGGGTCTTCCCGGCATTCCGGCGGCGGCGGAAGACGTGATGGTGGCGCGCAATGTGTCGCTGGCTGAGTTGACGGGAGCCCGGTTGCACCTGGCCCATATCAGTACCGTCGGTTCGGTTCGGATGGTCCGCGAGGCGAAGTCGCGTGGAATCAAGGTGACGGCTGAGGCCTGCCCGCATCACTTTACACTGACGGAAGAGGTCGTCCGCGGATTTAACACGCTTGCGAAAATGAATCCGCCGCTTCGAACGTGGAAAGATGTGCAGGCCATTAAAGAAGGATTGCGCGACGGGACGATCGATGTCATTGCGACGGATCATGCGCCGCATGCGACGCAAGAAAAGCAACAGGGATTTACCGAAGCTCCGTTCGGGATCGTCGGATTGGAAACGGCACTGTCTCTGACGCTCGCGCTGGTCGAGGAAGGAATCCTGTCGCTGGAGTCGGCGATCGAGAAGTTGAGCACCGCCCCGGCAAAGGCCTTCAGCCTACAGAAAGGGACGTTGGCGGTGGGCGCCGATGCGGATGTGGCGATCGTCGATCCGCAGGTACAGTGGGAGGTCGATCCGGGCAAGTTTCGTTCGAAGAGCCGCAATACCCCATTTGCCGGCTGGAAAGTGAAGGGCTTAGTCCTGACGACGATCGTGGGTGGTCGAGTCGTGTTTGAGGCGCCGGTGTCGGTGTGAGTCGTCGCACCAGATGGTGGCTGACCTGTGCGCTGAGTCTGGAATTTCTCGCGCTCGGTGTCTGGGTGGGAGGGTTGATCGTGTTGATCGGCGCCGTGATCCCTGCGGTGTTTAACACGTTCGGCGGACAGGATTCCGGCGGCTTCTTTCTGACGAGAGCCTTCGAAGGGTATAACCGCTTGGTCGTGGCTGCCGCGGCAATTCTTGTCTTCGCGATGGGCTATCGCTGGAGGAGTGGTGAGATTACTGTGACGGTCAGTCGTGGAGAATGGATTCTGCTGAGCATCATGGGACTGATTGCAGCCTTGATCATCGTGATCTTGCATCCACAGGCGGCCGCGCTTGCAGGCGGAAGCGTTTGCAAGCCAGGATGAACAGGCGAAGAAAGCCGCGTTTGAAGCCTTCTTTCGCCTCCATATGCCGATTCGTTCTCTCTATATGGTCAACGCTGTGTTGGGGATGTGGTTGCTGGTGCTGAAAGCCAAACGATCACTACGGCAAGAAGGGATGCCGGCATGAAGAAGGCGCTCGCTGGCATTGGCTGACGGGGCGGTATTTGAAGGACGCGCGCTCGGGTACGAAGGGGAGGCGGTCGGCGAGGTCGTGTTTAACACCGCCATGACCGGATACCAGGAAGTCCTGACCGATCCCTCCTATAAGGGGCAGATCATTACGATGACCTGTCCCCACATCGGCAACTATGGGATTACTCCCGAGGATGTCGAGTCGAATCGTATCTGGGCGGAAGGGTTTGTGGTCAAAGAAGCCAGCCAACTCGCGAGCAACTGGCGCAGCCGGCAAGGACTTCAAGACTACATGCAGGCAGCAAAAATCGTCGGCATCGAAGGCCTTGATACCAGGGCGCTGACGCGCCATCTACGCGAGCACGGGTCCCAGCAGGGGCTGATCTCCCATATCGAAGGCGACCGGCAGCGAGCCGTTGAAAGAGCCAAGCAGGCACCCGGCATCATTGGTCGCGACTTGGCTGCGGAAGTGACGTGTCCCAAGAGCTATCAATGGACAGACGGCTCCGGTGAATGGGCTCCGGCCTCAGATGGCAGCGTGTCGACGACGAAGCGCCGGTGGAAGGTTGTGGCCTACGATTTCGGCGTGAAGCAGAACATTCTTCGCCGGCTGGTTGATGAGGGGTGCGAGGTGACAGTCGTGCCGGCATCGACGACCGCCAAGCAGGTGGAGGCCCTTAAGCCGGACGGCATTTTTCTCTCGAACGGACCGGGCGATCCCGAGGGTGTGTCCTACGCGATAGACGCGATGCGGCAGCTGATCGGCCGCTGTCCGATTTTCGGCATCTGTTTGGGGCATCAAATTCTCGGGCTGGCATTGGGACTCAAGTCATACAAATTGAAGTTCGGCCACCATGGGGCCAATCATCCGGTCATGGATCTACGAACGCGAAAAGTCGAGATCACCTCACAGAACCACAATTTTGCCGTGCAGGTTTCCAGTCCGATCCCCTCGATTCCGGAGCGACCTCCACTCGTCGATAGCACGTTTGGAAAGATAGCGGTGACACACGTGAGTTTGAACGACCAGTCCATCGAGGGGTTGGCATGTATGGATCAGCCCGTGTTTTCGGTACAATATCACCCTGAGGCCTCGCCAGGGCCCCATGATTCCGCCTATCTATTTGCCGAATTCGTACAGTTGATGGAGAAATCAAATGGATAAGATACAGCGGATGGTCATTTCCCTCGTGCTTCTTATCACAGCCGTGATTCAGCACGGGTGCGTGACGGTCAATCTCTTGGAGCCTCCTGGTCCTGTCCAGGAAGTGCAGCTCAGCGGGACGGGCGACGGCAAGGTGCTGCTGCTCGATCTGTCCGGCGTCATCAGCGCACAGGACAAAGAAGGGTTTATTCCGCAGCCCAATTTGCTGGCCACCTTCAAGGAGGAGCTGACCAAGGCCTCGAAAGACGAAAAGATCAAGGCGGTCGTCGTTGCGGATCAACAGCCCCGGCGGAACGGTCAACGCGTCGGACATTCTCTACCATGAACTCAAAACCTTCAAAGGCAAGCAAAAAGATTCCGGTCATTGCCTCGATGATGGATGTCGCGGCGTCCGGAGGCTATTACTTGGCCATGGCGGCCGATGCGATTCTGGTCCATCCTTCGACCGTGACGGGCAGTATCGGCGTCATCATGCTGACGGTCAATGCCAGGGGCCTGTTGGAAAAAGTCGGTGTCGAGGCCAACGCCATTACGTCCGGACCCCGCAAGGATATGGGCTCGCCGTTCCGCACCATGACGGCGGAAGAAAAGGTGATTTTCCAAAGTGTTATCGATTCGTTCTACGATCGGTTTTTGGCCGTCGTGCAAGAAGGGCGGCCGAACCTGTCGGCGGATCAGATCAAGAAGCTTGCCGACGGGCGTATTTATTCCGGAGAGCAGGCCAAGGCTGCCGGTCTCGTCGATGACATCGGCTATCTCGATGAAGCCATTGAGCTGGCAAAGAAAAAGGCCGGGTCTGACCGAAGCGCGGATCGTGACCTATCGCCGGCACGGTGAGTATCAGAACAATATCTACTCGCGGTTGTTCGGGACCGGCTCCGGACTGGGCAGCTTGGCAAGTATGGATCTGCTGTCGATCGTTCGTGGTGGAAGCCCGCAGTTTATGTATCTCTGGATGCCGTAACGACTGCTATGACGCAATTGCCGGATAATATGTCCTCTTCGAGCGCGGGCTCACTGTCACGCGTGCTGGCCACACCGGTCGGGCGCCGTGCCATGCTCATGTTGGGCGCACGCGGCGCGATGGGACTGTGCACGGCCTTGGGCGCTGGAGCCGCTTTAGGGCTGTTCGGCACGCTCTCCGGTTGTTACCGTGCACCGGGAACGGCCCGCGACCAGCTCATTTTCTTTTCGGAGGAAAAAGAGCTCCAGTTCGGAATCAGCGCCTACCGGGAAGTCTTGCGGCAAGCACGTTTGAGCGAAAACCCGGAGATCAATGAACAGATCCAACGCGTGGGAAGAAAATCGCCGATGTGGCCAACAAGCCGGAATATCAGTGGGAGTTCGCGGTCATCGAAGACGACAAGATGGTCAACGCCTTCTGCTTACCCGGTGGGAAGGTCGCGGTCTTTACCGGCATTCTCAAACATACGAAGACCGATGCAGGATTGGCGACGGTGATGGGACACGAAATTGCCCATGCGCTTGCAGCGCCATGGCGTCGAACGGATGAGCCGGAGCATCATCGATCAGATCGCTCAACTCGGCGCCATAGGAGCTGCTGCGGCCGGCCAGTCGAGTGGAGGCGCCATCCAAGGACTCGTTGGGTGCCTATGGAGTCAATGTGTCGTTGCCATTCAATCGGAAACAGGAGTCTGAGGCCGACTACATCGGACTTGCGATTGATGTCGCAGGCCGGGTACGACCCGCGTGAAGCCGTGCCTTTTTGGGAGCGCATGAGCGGCTGTCCCGAGGCAAATGATCGATAAGTTCTGCTTCCGCTCGCAGCATGCGATTCCTGAGTTTCTGTCCACGCATCCTTCCGATGTGACCCGCATCAATCAGTTCGAGGCCTGGCTGCCAGAAGCCATGCAGTACTATCATGGGGCAGGAGGAGGCGTCGCACCGGCCCCGGCACCCTATAAGCCGGCTATTGGGCCATTGCCTCAACACTGGCTAATTAGGCTTCATGCCAAAACGCACCGATATCCAGAGCCATCTTGTTGATCGGGTCAGGCCCCATCGTCATCGGCCAGGCCTGCGAATTCGATTACTCCGGAACGCAAGCTTGCAAGGCGCTGAAAGAAGAAGGCTACCGGGTCATGCTCATCAACAGCAATCCAGCCACGATCATGACCGATCCGGATTTAGCGGATCGGACGTATGTAGAGCCGATCACGCTGGATGTCGTTGAAAAAGTCATCGAGCGCGAACGGCCCGATGCCTTGCTCCCGACGATGGGGGGGCAGACGGCGTTGAATGCGACCATGGGATTGGTCAAGCGAGGCACGCTTGAAAAATACGGCGTCACACTGATCGGGGCCTCCGCCGACGCCATTCATAAGGCTGAAGATCGAGACGCATTCAAACAGGCGATGCAGCGGATCGGGCTACGAGTGCCGGACAGTGGAACGGCCCATAGCCGTGAAGAAGCCATCGTGTTCTCGACCGGGTGGGATTTCCCGCCATCATCCGACCGTCCTTTACCATGGGCGGCACCGGCGGCAATATCGCCTACAATCGGGAAGAATTCGAAAAATTGATCGAGTGGGCCTTGGCGATGAGCCCCGTCGGCCAAGTGCTGATCGAGAATCGCTGATCGGCTGGAAAGAATATGAACTCGAAGTGATGCGGGATCTGAAAGACAATGTCGTCATCGTCTGTCCGATCGAAAATCTCGATCCGATGGGGGTGCACACGGGCGACAGCATCACCGTCGCGCCGGCCATGACGCTGACCGATAAAGAATATCAACGCATGCGGGATGCCGCGTTCGGCATCATCCGCGAGATCGGCGTCGATACCGGCGGGTCGAATATCCAATTCGGCATGGATCCCAAGAACGGCGACATGGTCGTTATCGAAATGAACCCGCGCGTGTCGCGGAGTTCAGCGCTTGGCCTCCAAGGCGACCGGGTTTCCCATCGCGAAAATTGCCGCGAAACTGGCCGTGGGCTACACGCTGGATGAAATCACCAACGACATTACCGGCGTGACGAAAGCCTCGTTCGAGCCGACGATCGACTATGTGGTGGTGAAGATCCCGCGCTTTGCCTTCCAAAAATTCAAAGGCGCCGATCCCACGCTCACGACGCAAATGAAATCGGTGGGCGAAGTGATGGCGATCGGGCGGACATTTAAAGAATCATTGCAGAAGGCGATCCGCTCGCTGGAACTGGACATGAACGGTCTGGTGTCACGTCTTGGATTGGATCGCGGGATTCCTGACGGTTTCGATCAAGCGGCCGCCGTAGAGCGCGTCCGCCAGCAATCTGCGAACACCGACTGCCGAACGGACTTGGCACCTGGCGGACGGGATGCGGCTGGGTCTGTCGAATGAAGAACTCTGTTTGCCTGACAAAAATCGATGCCTGGTTTTTGGAGCAGATGCGGGATCTTGATTCGATTTGAGGCGATTCTGGTCGGCCCTGCAAACAGGAAATCGGACTCCCTTGACGAGGCGCTTCTGTGGGAGGCCAAAGAGCTGGGTTTTTCTGACGATCGTCTGGCGCAACTGACCGGGCTGCCGGTGGCATCGATCCGCGCACAGCGATCCACGAGGACGACGGGCAAACGGTCGGTGACCTATAAACGGGTCGATACGTGTGCCGCAGAATTCGAGGCCCATACGCCGTATCTCTATTCCACGTATGGAAGGAATGCGAGGCGCGCCCGACCGATCGAAAGAAAGTCATCATCCTCGGCGGAGGACCCAATCGAATCGGGCAGGGGATCGAGTTCGATTATTGCTGTGTCCATGCGGCAATGGCGCTTCGAGAAGAAGGCATCGAAACGATCATGGTCAATTGCAATCCCGAAACGGTGAGTACGGACTACGATACCTCCGATCGACTCTACTTTGAACCGCTGACTGAAGAAGACGTGCTCAATATCGTTGAACGTGAACAGCCGCTGGGAGTGGTGCTGCAGTTTGGCGGGCAAACGCCGCTCAAGCTCGCCATTCCTTTGTCCAAGGCCGGCGTCCCGATTCTCGGGACGAGTCCTGATGCCATCGATCGGGCGGAAGATCGGGAACGGTTTCGGGATCTGCTCAACAAGCTTGGATTGCAGCAAGCGGAAAGCGGTATCGCACGCTCGGTCGAGGAGGCTGTTGAAGTGGCGTCCCGGATCAGCTACCCAGTCATGGTTCGGCCTTCCTATGTGCTGGGTGGGCGATCGATGCAGATCGTCTACGATGAAGCAGGGCTCCTCGGCTATATGGGATCGGCAGTGAAAGCCTCGCCAAACCATCCCGTGCTGATCGATAAATATCTGTCGGATGCCATTGAGGTCGATGCCGATGCCATTTCCGATGGCCGGCAAGTCGTGGTCGCCGGAATCATGGAACATATCGAAGAGGCCGGAGTCCACTCGGGCGATTCGGCTGTTCTCTGCCGCCCTATTCACTTGACCAGAGCATTGTCGAAGAGATTCGCCGACAAATGACGGCACTGGCGCTGGAACTTGGCGTCGATCGGTCTCATGAATGCGCAATTTGCCGTGAAGGACAAGACCATCTATGTGCTGGAGGTCAATCCTCGCGGCTCCCGTACAGTGCCGTTCGTCAGTAAGGCGATCGGAGTCCCGCTGGCCAAACTGGCCATGAAGACCATGGTGGGCAAAAGTCTCAACGAGCTGGGATTTGTCGACTGCGCCCACGCCCACTCATCTCTCCGTGAAAGAATCCGTGTTCCCCTTCAATAAGTTCCCGGGCGTGGATGTGCTGCTCGGTCCGGAGATGAAATCCACCGGAGAAGTGATGGGCATCGACGCGGATTTCGGCTGGGCCTTTGCCAAATCCCAAGCCGGAGCAGGAGCCACGCTGCCAAGAGGCGGAACGGCATTCATCAGCGTCAAAGAAAGCGACCGTCCCGCCGCCCTGGATGTGGCCAAGCGGCTGCATCGGCTGGGATTCAACATCCAGGCGACCAGTGGTACCGCGGGGTACTTGCGGGAGAACGGGTTGGATGTGAAGGCCGTGCACAAGGTCAAGGAAGGACGGCCGCATATTGTGGACCATATCAAGAATGGGCGAGGTCGCCTGGTCATGAATACGGTGGGGACGGCGGCATCACATGCTGATTCGTTGTCGATCCGCCGGGAAGCGCTGAACAAAGGGCTGGCCTACTACACGACCATGCGCGGCGCACGCGCGGCGGTGATGGGTATTGAAGCGATTCTCAAGAAAGAATTGACGATTCGTTCTCTCCAAGAGTACCACCGCCGATCGTAGAGGAATGATGGAACATGCCGACACCGATTACTAAGAAAGGGTATGACGCGCTGAAAGCCGAGTTGGATCGTCTTCGCAAGGTCGAGCGACCACAAGTCATTGAAGCCATTGCCGAAGCTCGAGCGCATGGAGATTTGAGCGAAAATGCGGAATATGATGCTGCCAAGGAGCGGCAGGGCTTCATCGAGTCGCGCATCGCTGAAATCGAAACGAAGCTGGCCGATGCCAGGGTCGTCGAGATCGCGGGGCGGGTGTCCGACACGATCGTGTTCGGGGCGACGGTTTTGGTCATCGAACAGGAGTCACAAGCGAAACGGCAATATACGCTTGTCGGGCAGGACGAAGCCGATATGAAATTTAATCGGATTTCGATTCAATCACCGGTCGGCCGTGCGTTGATCGGCAAACGGGTCGGCGACTTTATCGAAGTGACGACACCTGTGAAGACAGTCGAGTATGAAGTCGTGGAGATCAAGTTCGAGGAGTTCTAGCAGGATGTTGAAAAAGGCTTCCCGCTGCGTTCTCACATCGCTCCGAGGCTCGACGTACGGCCCGGGAAAGAGCTGCTCTGGCAGCTCGGGGCGGGCGGGTGAGAAAGTTTACGACTCGCCTCAAGACACCGCCGGCTCACCGTCTCGTCGGCGCGCACAGACCTGGCGCTCCTTATTCGTCGCGCCGTGCGCCTCGTTGCGGCCTTGCCGTAAGCCTTTTTGAACATCCTGACGAAAGGCTGTTAGCGTGCCGCATCCCGCCGGGCTCATCACGCTCTTGACCGATTTCGGTGATCGAGATTGGTTCGTGGCGAGCATGAAGGGAGTTATCCTCTCAATCAACCCTCAAGCGACGATCGTCGATCTCAGCCATCGGATTCCCTCCCATGCCGTTGAAGACGGCGCCTACGTGTGGAAGTCCTGTTACCAGTACTTCCCCGACGGAACGGTTCATGTGGCCGTCGTCGATCCTGGTGTCGGGAGCGAGAGGCGTCCTCTCGTCGCAAAAAGTTCCCGATATTACTTTTTCGCGCCGGATAACGGATTGCTGACATATGTGTTCGATCAGGAAGGGGAGATGGAAGTTCGCGAGATCGAAAACAAACAATATCGACTCGATTTTGAAGGCCACACGTTCGATGGCCGCGACATCTTTGCTCCGGCAGCCGCATGGCTCACCAAAAATCAGCCCTTTCCGTCGTACGGCCGGGTCGTCGGAGACCCTCACAGGTTCAACATTGTTCAGCCACATTGGGAACAGTCGGCACTCGTCGGAGAAGTCGTCTACGTCGATGCGTTCGGTAATCTCATCACCAATCTGGCGCTGCGTCATGTGAAGGAGGTAAGAGAGTTCACCAAACGTCCGAATCCCCTCATCCGGATCGCCGGCCATTCGATCGATGGATTGGTGCAGTGCTATGCCGAGGGAGATCACACCTCGCCGCATGCCTTGTTCAATAGTGACGGCAGGTTGGAAATCTTCTGCAAGGAGTCCAGCGCAAAAGCCCTTCTCAATGTGAGCCATCACGAGGCCGTCAAACTGTCGTAAGGCCATCTTTCCAAGCCCGTTCAGTTAGCGCAGATTTAGAGGGCGGCGAGGACAAGGCGCACAAGTCCTGATACATCTTCTGTGTCGGCGGAGGGTGTAACCCGGTTGCTCATACGGTTGTATCCGGCTTCGATCGCAATCAGGGTATTCCATTCCGATGACTGTTGGAGATCCCAGGTCAGGACGCCTTTCCCACCTAGGTTCTCATTGTCGATCAGTCTGTCGTTCGAACGGGAACTGGCATAGTTACCCATCGCGCTGATCAACAGCCGATGGCTCTGCTTGTAATGAAGCGCAAGTGCGGCGGAGGGGCCGTCGATCCGCACACCGGACCAGTCCTGTATTTCTTCTCGATACGCCAGCATCGGTGCGATGGTAACGGTGTTGAGTGGGCGGAACGAGGCGCTGAGCAGCTGCAACCGTACATTACTTTCGGCTCCGCTATGGAGCTGATCGCTGGTAAGGGCATAACTGGACGCCAACCGGACATTCCATCGCAAGCTCTGATAAGCCACTGCGCCCTCGAGCGTGTGACTCAGGGTTCGCTGAGGGACAATGCCGAGCGGCTCACAAGCACTGCTAAGAGAGTTGCGGGCATAGGTCAGGCTCAGTTCAGGCCAGGACTGCCTAGTCAGGGCCAGGCCCATTCGTCCGTACGTCTGTTCCAGCCTTGGCCGAGTTGTTTCTCCCGCGACGTTATTCCAGAGTTGTCCGATAGCACTGCGAATCGTGACCGAGCTTGTTTTCCATTCCCCCCAGATCTCACGACCCGCTTGGTCCGGTGCATTCAAGAAGCCTTGGCCGGCGGACCGGTACGTCAGGCCGTAGCGGAGGAGGCCTTGGGTGCCGGTGAAGCCGAGCCGGACCATGCGTGTTGAGGCATCGGTACGGTTGTCGCCGGGGATGTTACCCTGAAGCCAGCCTGCTCCACCCGTGCTGTTGGCAATCTCCGTTTCCGTCACAAAGGTTCCCTTGAGCCAGGTTGTCTTGGATAAGAATCCTTTTGTCCGAGGACCATCTGTTTCCGGTGAGAGATCCCGCAGACGAGGGGACGTGGTCGGAAGCAGCGCAAATGTCGGC
This sequence comes from uncultured Nitrospiraceae bacterium, assembly GCA_963851455.1. Lineage (GTDB taxonomy): Bacteria > Nitrospirota > Nitrospiria > Nitrospirales > Nitrospiraceae > Nitrospira_C. The sequence continues at coordinate 953,009 of CAWKPI010000004.1, read as the reverse complement.
GCCACAGACGTCTGAAAGAACGGAACGGACGTGTGGTTCCTCGAAGATGCCGCGACAGAGTGTTGTTCTGAAAATATGGCGGCCCAACGTCGAGTGATCTGTTCGAAGGGTTGGTCTTCGCCACCCCAGGCTTGGAAGCTGAAGCAGAAGGTCGAAAGTGCCAGACTGACTACCAGAAGGGAACGCCTCATGCAAAATCCCCTGAAGGTCCCTGTACTTATGAAATCTAGCATCCATAGATTAGTTTCCTAATATCTTGAAAACGTGCCCTAATTTGGCTGTACGACTGATGGGATTTTGAGGTGATGGTCTGGCTACGGCCGGTGTTTAGGAGGATGGATCATTCTTCGTTACGGTCGCAATTGATCGGCTTATGATATCGACCATTCGGGTGAGAGTTTTTAGATCAGTGGAAAGCGGAGGTATCAGAACAATGATGTGCCCGAGTGGACGTAGGAGTAAACCCTGTTGTTTGGCTTCTTGAACAATGCGATGCCCGATCCGTGATTCAAGTGGGTACGGAGTTCTGTCGGTGCGATTGGTGACCAGTTCGATTCCCGCCATGAATCCCTGCTGACGGATCTCACCGACATGTGGGAGCTTGCGGAGCGGCTGGAGGAGGCGTGCCAGCATCGAGATCTTGGGCTGTAGTCTCCTCAGCGTTCTTTCGTTCCGGAATATTTCAAGATTGGCCAGTGCGACGGCGCAGCCGAGAGGATTACCGGTATAGCTGTGCCCATGGAAAAAGGTCTTGAAGTCCTCGTACTTGCCCAAGAAAGGCTTTATAGATTTCCTCGGTCGCCAGAGTCGCCGCAAGCGGCATATAGCCTCCGGTCAAGCCCTTGCTGATCGCCATCGAGATCCGGTGTGACCCCTTCATGCTGACAGGCGAACATCTTTCCGGTTCGACCGAAACCTGTCGCCACTTCATCGGCGATCAGCAGGACATTGTATTGTGTGCAGAGTTCACGGATGCGTTTCAGATAGCCGCCGGCTGGGTAATCATGCCTGCTGCGGCTTGAATCAGCGGTTCGATGATGAATCCGGCCAGCTTGCGATGGCGCTCTCTGAGAATCTGTTCAATCGGGATCAAGGCAGGCCATCCGGCAAGAAGGGATAGGTCAGTGCGAGCGGACAACGATAACAATAGGGAGGCTCGGCTTCGACGGTGGGAAACAGCAATGGTTTGAATCGGGCATGAAACAGTTCGATGTTCCCGACGCTGACGGCGCCGATCGTATCGCCGTGGTAGGCCAGCTTTAGATGCAGAAAGGTATTTTTAGGTCCGGCGTCTGGATGCGCGCTGCTGCCAGTATTGCACCGCCATTTTGAGCGCGACTTCGACGGCCGTTGAGCCGTTGTCGGAATAAAATACCCGTGTAAGTCCTTTGGGGGCGATGCGGATCAGCTCGCGCGCCAGCCGAATCGCCGGCGGATTGGAGAGTCCGAGCAGGGTCGAATGGGCGATCTTGTTGAGTTGCTTGTTGATCGCACGGTCGAGCGCGGGATGGCGATGGCCATGGAGATTGACCCAGATCGAGGAGGTGCCGTCCAGGTACTTCTCTGCCTTGAGTATCGATCAGGTAGGGCCCTTTCCCTCGCTCGATAATGAGCGGTTCCTCCTGTTCCCATTCCTGCATTTGGGTAAAGGGATGCCAGAGGTATTGCCGGTCCCAATCGCTGAGAGGAGATCGTCGAGTTTTTGCTGTCGGCGCATGTCGTCAAAGATCGCCTGAAACCGATTGGGGGGACCTGGTGCGTAGATAATCCGCAGCCAGGTGCGGGTGCGGCGCGGATTATACGAGGGGCTGTTTACTTTGACAACCTGGAGGGCAGTTACTATAATGAACCGATTTTATTGAAGAAATGAGCTGGATTTGCAAAGCCTCATACGCAATTTCTCGATTATCGCCCATATCGATCACGGCAAATCAACCCTCGCTGACCGGTTCCTGGAAGCCACGGGCGCAGTCACTGCCCGAGAGGCCAAAGATCAGATCCTCGATGCCATGGATCTGGAGCGTGAACGGGGGATCACGATCAAGGCCCATGCGGTCGCGATCCGGTACAAGGCCAAGGACGGGAAGACCTATGCCTTGCATTTGATCGATACGCCGGGACACGTCGATTTTACCTATGAAGTCTCGCGAAGTTTGGCGGCCTGCGAAGGCGCGCTCTTGCTGGTCGATGCCACGCAGGGGGTTCAGGCGCAGACCATCGCCAACGTGAACCTGGCGATGGCCAACAAGCTCGACGATCATTCCGGTCATCAATAAGATCGATCTGGCCAGTGCGGATGTGGAAGGCACCAAGCATTCGATTGCCGAAGTGCTGATGCTGGATGCAAGCGATGCGATGCCGATCAGTGCGAAAGAGGGGCGTGGGGTTTCCGGAAGTGCTCGAGGCGATCATCGCGCGGATTCCTCCGCCGTCCGGTGATCCCCAGGCGCCGCTGAAAGCGCTGATTTTCGATTCCTGGTTCGACAATTATCAGGGCGTGATCGTGCTGACCCGCATCGTGGATGGCGCCGTTCGGCCCGGCATGAAGATCAAAGTGATGTCGAACGGTCGGACCTTCGAAGTGATGGAAGTCGGCCAGTTCACTCCGAAGCGGGCGAAGAAGACGGAACTGCTGACCGGCGAGGTCGGGCTATCTCTGCGCGAATATGAAAGAAGTGGCGGACGTCAAAATCGGTGATACGCATCACTGACGCCGTTCAGCCGACGAACGCACCCTTTCCCGGATATAAAGAAGTGAAGCCGCTGGTCTTCTGCGGGCTCTATTCGACCGACACGGCCAAGTATGAAGACTTGCGGGATGCGCTGGTCAAACTGCGACTGAACGATTCCTCGTTCGTCTATGAGCCGGAGACCTCCCTCGCGTTGGGATTCGGGTTTCGCTGCGGTTTCTTGGGCCTGCTGCACATGGAAATCATTCAGGAGCGGCTTGGAGCGGGAATATGGACCTGACGCTTATCACCACCGCGCCGACCGTCGTCTATCGCGTGACTGACGACCAAGGGCGAGGTGCTGGAGATCGATAATCCGGCGGAGTTGCCGCCTCCCAGCAGTATCGAGTCGGTTCGAGGAGCCGTTTATCCTGGCGACGGTCATCACGCCGGAACGCTACATGGGGGCGATTCTCCAGCTCTGCCAGGAGCGCCGAGGTATTCAGCGGAGCATCCATTTTCTCGATCCGACGCGGGTGATGATCAGTTATGAGATGCCGCTCAACGAAGTCATTCTCGATTTTTACGACAAGCTCAAGTCGCGAACGCAGGGCTATGCCTCGCTGGACTATGAGCTGCTCGGCTATCGCGAGTCCGATCTGGTGAAGCTCGATATTCTCTTGAACGGCGAGGCGGTCGATGCGCTTGTCCTTCATCACCCATAAAGAGCGTTCGTATTCAGCGTGGGCGTCAGCTGGCCGAGAAAATGAAGGAACTGATTCCCCGGCAGATGTTCGAGATCGCCATTCAGGCGGCGATCGGGAACAAAATCATCGCGCGCGAGACCATCGGAGCGATGAAGAAGAACGTCACTGGCGAAATGCTACGGCGGCGATATTACGCGGAAACGCAAACTGCTCGAGAAGCAAAAGGAAGGAAAGAAGCGCATGAAAGTCGGTGGGGAGCGTGGAAGTGCCGCAAGAGGCCTTCCTGGCGATTTTGAAAGTCGGTGACGAATGAGCGTCGAGCCGAATCGTCCGCCCATCGGACGACATGGCATCTGCGAGCCGCCGGGCGGACGGATGCCGCAGGAGCGCCGGCGGCATTCGGCGACCGGCGCTGTCACAGCCGGGCAGAAGTCGCTCGTTCCGCGAGTATGCAGAAGCCATCGTCGTGGCGATGCTCCTGGCCTTTGCGATCCGGGTGTTCGTCGTCCAGGCCTTCAAGATTCCTTCCGGCTCGATGATTCCCGACGCTGTTGATCGGCGATCATATCCTGGTCAGCAAGCTGTCCTACGGCATTCAATGGCCCAGCGACTGCAAGTTTCAAGCGGCGTTTCCGCCGGTCAATTGCTACGCCTCGCAGGCGCTCATCGAGTTCGGCAAGCCGCAGCGGGGAGACATCATCGTGTTCCGGTTTCCCGAAGATGAGGAAAAAGATTTCATCAAACGCATTGTCGGGACGCCGGGCGACACCGTCCAGATTCGCAATAAAGCCGTGCTGGTGAACGGGAGTCGTGCTCGATGATAAAGCGTTCACGCAACGGATCGATCCCGGGGATCATCGACGGCACGATCAATCCGCGCGATAACTTCGGGCCGGTGACCGTGCCGGAAGGCGTCCTATTTCGTGATGGGCGACAATCGCGACCAAAGTCTTGGACAGCCGGTTTTGGGGGTTCGTGCGCGAAGAAAAGATTCGCGGGAAGGCGTTCCGTATTTACTGGTCCTGGAGCGGCCAGGGACAATGGACGGAGTGGGTTCGATGGGATCGATTCGGCAAAGCCATTCAATAGAACAAGTCAGCGCGCCACGCGTCGATCGGCGCTCCGGGTCTCAGGCCGGACGGACGAGCCGTCGTCCAGCAAGGGCTCCGGCAGTCACATCTCAGCGGTTCCCGCAAGCCTCCGTGCTCGTCATCGGCGACCTCATCCTCGACCATTATATTTGGGGACGTGTGAGCCGGATCTCGCCGGAAGCGCCGGTGCCGGTCGTCCATGTCGATTCGGAATCCTTGACGGCTCGGCGGCGCGGCGAACGTCTTCAATAATATCCTGGCGCTGGGAGGCAAAGCGGATCTCTGCGGCGATCATCGGCTCGGACGAGAGCCGGGCGGATGCTGCTCAAAGAATTGGGATCGAAACGTTCGGGGCGTGGCGGGGTCGTGATCGACCAGGACCGGCCGACGACCAGAAAGTCCCGCGTCATCGCGCACAATCAGCAGATCGTGCGCTATGACGTGGAGCGCCGCGCGGAACTGAAGCCAGCGATGCAACAGCGGATTCTCCGCTATGTCGAATCGCGCCTACGCGAGTTGATCCTGTCTCGTGGTGTCGGACTATGCCAAAGGGGTGGTGACGGCCGCGCTGATGTCGGAACTCACGCGGCTGGCCGGACTTCGCGGAAGTTCCCATTGATCGTCGATCCGAAAGTCGAGCACTTCAGCTACTACAAGGGGGTCACGGTCATCACGCCGAACCATCTTGAAGCGACGCAAGCCGCCGGGCGTGCATGGCGATGACGATCAGGCCATCAACGAGGCCGGCGCGATCATTCGCCAGCGGTTGGGATGCCAATGCGGTGCTCATTACGCGCGGCGAAAAAGGGATGAGTTTGTACGAAGGCAGAGGACGTCTCCTGGCACATTCCCGCACAGGCCCGGCAAGTCTACGATGTCACCGGTGCGGGCGATACGGTGATCGGGACCTTGGCCCTGGCGCTGTCGACCGGCGCCTCGATGAGAGATGCGGCGACGCTTGGCCAACCATGCCGCGGGCATCGTCGTCGGCATGGTCGGTACCGCGACCCTCTCGGCACAAGCAGCTTGTCGGAGGCGCTGGGCGATGACTAAGGCCGACACCGATCCGTGACGGTGGTGATCCCGGCCCGGTACGGGTCGTCGCGCTTTCCAGGAAAACCCCTCGTCATGCTCGGTCGGAAGCCGATGATCCAACATGTGTATGAACAGGCGGCGGCCTGTCGTGCCGTGACGGAGGTCTTGGTCGCCACCGACGACGAGCGGATCAAACAGGCCGTCGAAGCAGTTCGGCGGGCGAGCTGTGATGGTAGCCGGAGACTTATCGGACGGCACCGATCGAGTCGCCGGAGTGGCGCGCATGTTCGGCAGGCGACTATTTTGTGAATCTGCAGGGAGATGAGATCCCGCTGCAGCCTGATTTGTTGACCGATCTCATCGAGCCGTTCATCGAGAGCGGCGCAGGAATGGGCACCCTGAAGCGCACGATCGATCTCCGAGGAGGATGTTGCACAATCCCGTCGGTGGTGAAGGTGGTCACGGATCATCACGGCCATGCCTTGTATTTTTCACGCGCGCCGATTCCATTGGTGCGGGACGATCGCCAGCCGCGGGCCGTCGGAGGGTTGCATTACATTCACCTCGGGCTCTACATGTATCCGGCGCGACACTCTGCTGAAGCTCGCGTCCCTTCCCACCGGACGGTTGGAAGATGCGGAAAAGCTGGAGCAGTTGCGCGCGTTGGAGCATGGCATTCCGATCAGAGTCTGGGAAACCAAGCATGCCTCCTTGCGGGTCGATACGCCGGAGGATGTCGAGTCTCGGTGGCGGAGAAGCTCCAACAGTTTGACGTCATCAAGCGAGATTCGAGCGCTGAAGGCAGCACCTTCCAGGTAAGGGTGGCAGGCTGTCAGAATTATACGATCCGACAAGATGGGGGCCACGATGAGCAAGTTCATTTTTGTCACGGGCGGAGTCGTCTCCTCCTTGGGGAAAGGGCTTGGCTTCGGCCTCGATCGGCAACCTGCTCGAAAGCCGAGGGCTGAAGATCACGTTCCTCAAACTCGATCCCTACATCAACGTCGATCCCGGCACGATGAATCCCTATCAACACGGGGAAGTCTACGTGACGGACGACGGCGCGGAAACAGATCTGGACCTCGGCCACTATGAACGGTACACCTCGCTGACGCTCACCAAAGAAAACAACTACACGACCGGCCGGATCTACCATTCCGTCATCACGAAAGAGCGGCGGGGCGACTATCTCGGCGGGACGGTGCAGGTCGTGCCCCATGTCACCGACGAGATCAAACAATGCATCATGCGGATCTCGCAGGGGATGGACGTGACGATCGTCGAGATCGGCGGCACGGTCGGCGACATCGAAAGCCTGCCCGTTTCTCGAAGCGATCCGCCAGATGCCGTATGACGTCGGCCGCGAAAACGTGCTGTATGTCCATCTGACGCTGGTGCCGTACATCGGCACAGCCGGTGAGCTGAAGACCAAACCGACGCAGCATTCCGTCAACAAGCTGCGGGAGATCGGTATTCAGCCGCATATTCTCCTCTGCCGGACCGACCGGTATCTTCCGCCGGAACTGAAGGCCAAGATCGCGATGTTCTGCAACGTCGAGAAAGACGCGGTCATCACGGCCAAGGATGTCGAGACGATCTATGAAGTGCCGATCGTGTTTCGGAAGGAAGGGCTGGACGAACTGATCGTCCGGCTGCTGCAACTCGAGACCGGTCCGCCGAACCTTCGCGAATGGGATGCGATGGTGCAGAAGATCAAGCATCCCAAGCACGAAGTTCAGTCGCGCTGGTCGGCAAGTACGCGGGGTTGAAGGAATGTTACAAGAGTCTCGGCGGAAGCGCTTGTCCATGGCGGCATCGACCATGAAACGCGGGTGAACATCAGTGGATCGAATCGGAAGAGATCGAACGGCAAGGGACCGAGCGTATCCTGCGCGAAGCCGATGGCATTTTGATTCCCGGCGGGTTCGGCGACGCGCGGGATCGAAGGGAAAATCGCCGCGATTCGTTATGCGCGGGAACACCAGATTCCGTTCCTCGGCCTCTGCCTGGGCATGCAATGCGCGACGATCGAGTTTGCGCGGAACGTGGCGGGGCTGGCCGGCGCCAACAGCGCGGAATTCGACGAACGGTCGCCCCATCCCGTCATTCATTTGATGTCGCGATCAGCAGTCCGTCAGCGACAAGGGCGGGACGATGCGGCTGGGGTCCTATCTCTGCAAGCTCGGGGAGGGCACGCTTGGCCCAAAAGATGTACGGCGTGAGCGAAGTGCGTGAACGCCATCGGCATCGGTACGAATTCAACAACGCGTACCGCGAGCAATTGCTCGGCCAAGGGATTGGTGCTGAGCGGGCTTTCGCCGGACGGCCGGCTGGTTGAGATCGTCGAGCTGAAGGACCATCCCTGGTTCCTGGCGACGCAGTTCCATCCGGAATATAATTCGCGGCCGCACCGTCCGCATCCGTTGTTCAGTGGATTTGTGGGGCGGCGCTGCGACGCAAGTGCGGCCTTAGCTGAGATGCTGAAACCAGCTTCCAGCTTCGTTCTCGGCTCATCGAAATCCTCAACGTACCCGAGAGGCTACGCCTCCGGTTTCGACTCGCCTGCGGCCTTGCTGAAAGATCTGTTTGAGCATCTCACGGGAGATAGAACTAGAATACTATGGCGCACGAAGTCGAAATCGGCTCCTTCAAAGTCGGGCAGGGCAGCGGCCGTTTCTGATTGCCGGGCCCTGTGTCATCGAGAGCGAGCAGCTCGTGCTGGAGACGGCGGCGCGCATCGCTGAGATCGCCAAGTCGCTTGGCATGCCCTATGTCTTCAAATCGTCGTTCGATAAGGCCAACCGGACCTCCATCAACTCGTTTCGCGGTCCTGGTCTCGAGAAAGGGCTTGGCGGTGTTGAAGAAGGTGAAGGATCAGCTGGGCCTTCCCGTTCTGACCGACGTCCACACCGAAGAGCAGGCGACGGAGGCCGGGAAGATCGTGGATGTGCTCCAGATTCCCGCGTTTCTCTGCCGGCAGACCGACTTGCTCATTGCTGCGGCGAAGACCGGCAAAGTCGTGAACGTGAAGAAGGGCCAATTCCTCTCGCCGCTAGAAATGGGCAATGCGGTGAAGAAAGTCGAAGAGTGCGGAAACAGGCGGATCGTCCTGACCGAGCGGGGATCGTCGTTCGGCTATAACAATCTCGTCGTCGATATGCGGTCGTTCCCGATTCTTGCGGAGCTTTGGCTATCCGGTCGTCTTCGATGCCACGCATAGTGTGCAGTTGCCGGGCGGCGGGGGGACCAAATCCAGCGGCCAGCGTGAATTCGTCGAGCCGTTGGCCTGTGCGGCAGCCGGAGCCGGAGTCGATGGCTTTTTTATGGAAGTGCATCCGAATCCCGACGAGGCTTTGTCCGACGGCCCGAACATGGTTCCGCTCCATCAACTCAAATCGCTCCTTGAACGGGTCATGCGGATATGCGACGCAGCAAACCCAAAAAACTGAAGACCCGAGACGCCTCTCAGCCGTCTGCCAAGCCGAACGGTGGCAGCCTCGACGAAGGCAGGCGGGTGCTTGGCGATCGAAGCGCGCGCCGTCCAGGCGCTCATCGATCGACTGGACGATCAATTCAACCAGGCCGTCGACCTGCTCTTTCAGTGCAAAGGCAAAGTCGTCGTGTCCGGGCATGGGAAAGTCCGGCTTGATCGGGCAGAAGATCGCCGCGACGATGGCCAGTACCGGGACGCCGGCTTTTTTTCTCCATCCGGCCGAAGGCATCCATGGCGATCTCGGCATGTTGGCGCGCGGCGATGTGCTGATTGCCATTTCAAACAGCGGAGAGACGCAAGAGATTTTGCAACTGCTGCCCTACGTCGAGCGGATGGGCATTCCGGTCGTTTCCCTGACAGGGCGCATGACTTCGACCTTGGCGAAGAACAGCGATGTGGCACTGGATGTGTCCGTCTCTGAAGAGGCCTGCCCGATGGGACTCGCGCCGACGGCCAGCACGACGGCAACATTGGCGATGGGAGACGCGCTTGCCGTCGCACTCTTACAGAAACGCGGATTCAAGCAGGATGACTTTGCGCAATTCCATCCGGGTGGCACGCTCGGGCGGCGTTTGCTGGTACGGGTCAAAGATCTCATGCATGCGGGAGCGGATACGCCCAAAGTTCCCGAGTCCGTTCCTGGCACGGCAGCCATCTTAGAGATCACAGCGAAGAAACTTGGTATGACGACCGTGATCGACGCCAACGGCAAGCTGGCCGGCATCATTACCGACGGTGACTTGCGGCGATGTATCCAGCAGGGTAGAGATTTTGCCAAAATCACCGCCGGTGAGTTGGCCTCGCGGAATCCAAAATCGATCGCACCGGACGATCTTGCTGCCAAAGCTGTGGAAATGATGGAACGATTTTCCATTACGACTTTGGTGGTGACGGAAGGGGATCGCAAGATCGCGGGCGTCATTCATCTGCATGATTTGTTGAAGAATGGAATTGTTTAAAGGATACTGAACGGACTATGAATCGCGTCCTGGAAGCCTGGAGAGCGGTTGGGCAAGAGTCGTTGAATCTGCCCAATTTCATTACGCTCGTTCGCATCCTGTTGATACCCGTCTTTGTGATGCTGTTCTTTACGCCTACACCAGATCGGTCCTTGAGCGCGGCGGTGATTTTTGTCGTCGCAGCCATCACAGACCTCCTCGATGGGTATATTGCCCGCCGGACCGGTCAGGTCACGAAACTCGGCAAGCTGCTTGACCCCATCGCCGACAAGCTGCTCGTCCTGTCTGCGCTGATTCTCTTAGTCAATATCGATCGAGTCAGTGCCCTGATTGCGATTCTCGTCATTGCCCGCGAAGTGGCTGTCAGCGGCATCCGCGCCATCGCAGCTGGCGAAGGCTTTATTATCCAAGCCGAAACCACCGGAAAATATAAAATGACGTTGCAGGTGGTGGCCATCACGCTGTTGATTCTCGAAGGCACGGGGCTCTCAGAGCTTGGCAATCTCCACCTGGCCGGTATTGTGACGCTCTACCTGTCGCTCGCGTTCGGCTACATCTCGGGCGGCCAATATGTGTGGAGCTTTTGGAAGCAAGTGGTTGCGAAAGGTTTATAGCCTCTGTGAGCCGATGCCCATATCTCCGTTCAATTCCTAATCAATGGTAGAAGAGTTAATTTTGGTGTTGTTGGCGGTATTCGGCTATGTGCTGGGTGCCATTCCCTTCGGTGTCCTCGTCTCGAAAGCCCTCAATCTTCCCGATCCACGCACGGTCGGCAGCAAAAATGTTGGATTCACCAATGTCTTGCGCGTTTCCGGCACCAGGGCCGGCATCCTGACGCTTCTCGGCGACTTGGGCAAAGGATGGCTGGTGAGCTGGGCGGCCATGCAGTGGCTCACCACGGAGTCCTTCATGATGGTCGTGGCGCTTTCGCCGATCTTAGGCCATATGTTCTCGCCGTTCCTCGGATTTAAAGGAGGCAAGGGTGTGGCCACGGCCTTGGGATCAGTGCTCGGGCTGTCGCCGTCGATGGGTACGTTATTACTTCTCATCTGGCTGGGAGCGGTCGCGATCTGGCGCTATTCGTCAGGCGGTGCCCTCGCAGCCTTCGGGCTCTTTCCGGTGGTGGCGATCGTCAATGAGCAGCGGCAGGAATTTCTGATCTTCGCCATCGTCGTCAGTGCACTGATCTGGACCAAACATAAAGAAAATATCGAGCGGCTATGGAAAGGGACTGAGAGCAGGATTGGCGAAAGTCGGCCCGGTTGATCCAGTGATTGCGGAACCTGCCCTGTCCAACACGAAGACCCACTCCGCGAACGATCAGCTCCTTGAGTGCTGGTCCTTGCGGATTGCTCGTACTTGAATTGACTCTCCTCCAACGCCTCCATATAATGCCGTGCAGTTTCCTTTTTTAGCCTGGTTTGTCCTCCACTTATGCGCCCCTTTTCGCGTGAACGAGTCACAACACAGCTGCGAAATTTGCGAATCGGACTTCAGCATGCCTTTGCGACGCAATCCACCTCTCGCCCTCTCTCCACTGACGACGTGCAATTAATGGAGCGTGTTGCAGACCTGATTGTGAAGCGCGGCATGACAGCCCCGGCGACGGTCTTTTTGGAATCGATGGGGCCGATGAACTTTCTAGGGAGCCAGGCGCTCCATTTCCTCACACCCATTATTGAATTTGCCTTCAACGCGAAAGAAGTAGACCAGGTCGCACGGCTGCTTGAGCACCGCGATTCAATCTTCCGGCTTATTACCCTCATTGAAGCGAAATCCGCTACCAACAGGGCGTCGGCTCGATGACGTCTTCTTCCGGGCCGCCCAAGATCGATCGTCCGCTGAACGTCATCGTGGCCACCGACTGCGGCAGCACCACGACCAAAGCCATTCTGATCGAAAAGATCGGCGACGAATACCGGCAGACCTATCGCGGCGAAGCACCGACGACGGTCGAAGCGCCGTTCGAGGATGTGACGCGCGGCGTGCTGAACGCGATTGCAGAAATCGAAGAACTCTCCGGCCGCAAGATTCTCGACGGGGACAAGATCATCACGCCTTGCCGCGATGCCAAAGACCGGCGTGGATATCTATATCTCTACCAGCAGCGCCGGCGGCGGGTTGCAGATGATGGTGACCGGGGTCGTGCAGAACATGACGGGCGAGAGCGCGCAACGTGCGGCGCTCGGTGCCGGCGCGATCGTCATCGATGTGCTGGCCTCGAACGATGGGCGTCTGCCGCATGAAAAGATCGAGCGCATCCGATCGATGCGCCCGGACATGATCTTGATGTCCGGCGGGACGGACGGCGGGGCCGTCACGCATGTGGTGGAGATGGCGGAGTATATCGCAGCGGCGGACCCTCGGCCGCGCTTCGGCGTGACCTACAAGTTGCCGCTGATCTATGCGGGCAACAAAGACGCGCAGTCGCAAGTGAAGAAGATCCTCGGCGAGAAGGCTGCGCTTGAGGTCACAGAGAATATCCGGCCGGTGTTGGAACGGGAGAATCTGGCGCCGGCGCGCAACAAGATCCACGACCTGTTTCTCGAGCACGTCATGCAGCAGGCTCCGGGCTACAAGAAGCTCATCGAGATGGCCGGTGCGCCGATCATGCCGACGCCGGCGGCGGTCGGGCTCATCATGGAAACCATCGCCAAGCGCGAGGATCAGAACCTGATCGGCGTGGATATCGGCGGGGCGACGACGGATGTCTTCTCAGTCTTCGAAGGCGTGTTCAACCGGACAGTCAGCGCGAATCTCGGCATGTCCTACAGCATTTCCAACGTGCTGGCGGAGGCGGGGCTGGCCAACATCATGCGCTGGGTGCCGTTCACCATCGACGAGCAGACGCTCCGCAACCGGATCAAAAACAAGATGATCCGGCCCACGACGATCCCGCAGACGCTCGACGAGCTGCAGATCGAGCATGCGATCGCGCGCGAGGCGCTGCGGCTGGCGCTGATTCATCATAAGTCCCTGGCGACCGGCCTGAAGGGCGTGCAACAGGAGCGCACGATCTCCGATGTGTTCGAGCAGCAGACATCCGGCAAGACGCTCATCGACATGCTGAAGCTGGATTTGATCGTCGGCAGCGGGGGCATTCTCTCGCATGCCCCGCGCCGCATTCAGTCGATGCTCATGATGGTCGATGCCTATGAGCCGCTCGGGCTTCACCAGGCTCTCCGTGGACAGCATCTTCATGATGCCGCATCTGGGTGTGCTGTCGACGATCAATGAGAAGGCGGCGACAGATGTCTTCGTGCGCGACTGTATGGTCTATCTTGGGACTTGTGTGGCGCCGATCGGGCAGGGGAAAGACGGTGAACGCTGTGCCGACTATGAGATTACGTTTCCCGATGGCGAAGACGGTGAAGGAGCAGCTGAAGTTTGGCGACTTGCGGCTGTTTCCGCTTGACCTTGGCAAAACGCCACGATCACGATGCAGCCGGCTAAGCAGTGAATCTCGGGGCAGGAGCCGGAGTACCGGTCACACGTGAGGTGCAAGGCGGTGTAGTGGGGCTCTTGCTGGATGGGCGAGGCCGTCCGTTGCAGTTGCCCGGCCGAGCAGGCCGCCCGAGTTGCGTCGCTGACGAAATGGTTCAACGCGGTTGATCTGTATCCGAAGGCCTAACAATGCCTGCAGCTTGCTGGGAGGACGTACTCATTTTGCGGGTCGATCGTTCGGAGCGACTGAGAACACAACTGGACGGCTTTTTCAGTAACTTGTCATGGCCCATTCCTATACTCCAGGCTTAACCGTCACCGAACAGAACGGTCGTCCGCCGGCGGCGGAGTCCTGCCGTTGCCTGGCACGGTGCTGGTCGCAGCTCGGGCGACCGCGTGCGTTCCGAATCAGGCAGTGGCACGTGCCGAATTGCCGGGGAAAGTCTATCCGGTGAATCTTGCCAATCAGCTGGGCGTCGCGCCGGATGAGATCAAAGACTATCTGATCAAGAAGGAAGGCGACCCTGTACAGAAAGATGAGATCCTGGCCGAGAATAAACCGCTGATTAAATGGCTCAAGACGGAAATTCGCTCGCCGATTACCGGTACGTCGAGTCACTGTCGACGGTCACGGGGCAAGTGTTGCTGCGTGAGCCGCCGCGCATGCTGGATTTGCTGGCCTATGTCGACGGCACAGTGGTCGAGATGATTCCGCAGCAGGGCGTCGTCGGTCGAAATTCGCTTGCAGTCTGGTGCAGGGCATTTTCGGCATCGGCGGTGAAACCTGGGGCGAGATTGTCGATGGCCGTGGACGTCGCCGGACGAAGCCGCTGACGCCGCGTCATCTGAAACCGGACATGAAAGGCAAGATCGTCGTCGGCGGCTCGTTCCTCTCTGCAGAGACGCATGGCGCAAGGCGAAAGAAGTCGGGGTTGCGGGCTTGGTCATCGGCGGGATTCATGATAAGGATTTGCGCGCACTGCTGGGCTACGACCTTGGCGTGGCGATCACTGGAACGGAGCAGGTCGGCTTTACGCTGATTCTCACCGAAGGGTTCGGCACCATCCCCATGGCGGCAAAGACATTTACGCTTCTCTCCGCCCATGCAGGACAAAAGGCGTCGATCTCAGGCGCCACGCAAATTCGCGCCGGGGTCATTCGACCGGAGATCATCATTCCCACAGGCGACGCATCGGCGCGATCACGTCGCGACGCTGTCTCCGCAACGCGAAGGTATCCGGATCGGCGACCCGGTTCGCATCATTCGCGACCCGCTGTTCGGGAAAATCGGCGAAGTCGTCGAGCCTGCCGTCCGATCTCCAGAAGATTCCGACGGAGAGTGACGTGCGGGTGATGGAAGTCCAGTTTGCCGATGGAACAAGGCCGTCATTCCGCGGACCAATATTGAGTTGATTGAAGGTGTGTAGATGAGATCGTAAGTCGTTAACGAGGCTGGTATTCTCGCTGGCATTCTGCTTCCTGTTGATGATGGGAAGCATCTGGAACTGTATTCGCTCAATCGACGTTGACCGCTCCCGACGATCTTCAAGTCATCGACACGCCGAACGATGGTGGCGAGAGCCTGACTGTCATCTGGGCGCCTGGTGCATCAGATGGCCCCGATGCACGGTATCAAGTGCTGATCGGAGATGCCGCAGCAACCGAACCGGCCGCGCTGAAAGTCATCGCAGAATTTCCGGCGAACAGCCGCTTCGTGACGGAGGTCAAGTGGCCCTGGTGGACGAGGAACAGCAGAAAAGACCTGGCATCAATTCGTGATCAGGAGCGGGAAGGGTATCGAGCTGAAGAACGGGACCGCTTACACGGTCACGGTGGCGATGCTGAAGGGGGAAGAACGGGTTGTTGGTCCATTGCGTCAAGCCACCCCGGCACCGGATTGGTTCAATTGGAACCAGCTCAATAATCTGATTCTGGCGCTATCGTTTGGCGGGCTGGTCTTTTACACCATCAGCCATGCCAAGCGGAACAATATCTTTCTGCGGCGGATTCCCGGCCTCGATGCGGTGGATGAGGCCATTGGTCGGGCGACAGAATTGGGCAAGCCGATCCTGTATCTTACTGGCGCGCACGACATGAGCGATCCGTCTACCATTGCCGCGGCCGTGATTCTCGGGCGAGTGGCCAAACGCACGGCGGCCTATGAGACGGATCTGATCGTGCCACATCGCGATCCCATCACCATGGCAGTCTGTCAGGAAATTACCAAACAAGCATATCTGGAAGCAGGCAAGCCAGATCTCTTCAAGGAAGATTCGAACTTTTTCATTACGGCCGATCAGTTCAGCTATACGGCGGCAGTGGATGGCATCATGCTGCGGAAAAAACCTGCCGCGAATTTCTTCATGGGTTCGTATTTTGCCGAATCCCTCTTGCTGACCGAAACCGGCGCCAGTACCGGCGCGATTCAAATTGCCGGGACGGACTCGGATCACCAGCTGCCCTTCTTCGTCACGACCTGCGACTACACGCTGATCGGCGAAGAACTCTATGCGGCCAGCGCCTATCTCTCCAGAGAGCCGATCCAAATCGGCACGCTTCGCGGACAGGATATCGGCAAGGCGCGTGATTTTGACCGTGATCGCGGTCGGGACCGTTCTGGCCACCCTCGGCATTGCGACTCGGGGCCCAATGGCCGCAATTGTTTCTGGATTTCTTTCAGGGATCTCAAATGATCTTCCTACGCCGCCAACTTCCGCTGCTGATCACGATGATCACCGGGCTGTTGTTTGCGGGACAATACTATGTGCCGCATCCGGCTTCGGAGCAGACTGCTCACCTCCGTCACCAAGTGGCTGCAGATCATCGGAGGGTTCGCGCTGGTGTTGGGTGTGAGAGCCTGTTTCACCAGCATGCGGTCAAGATCCGACGGAAAGAAGCCGGATGGGGCTACAGTCTCGTGCTCTACGCCGGCATGCTGGGCACGATTGCCGTCGGGCTGTGGGCAAACGGCAAGGAAGTGTCGACGGCACCATGACCGCCTTCGGCTGGATCTATAACTTCATGATGGTACCGCTGCAAGGGACGATGTTCGCCATCCTGGCTTTCTTCATCGCCTCGGCAGCCTATCGATCGTTTCGCGCCAGGAGCCGCGAGGCGGCGGTGCTGCTGATTGCGGCTGTGATCGTCATGATGGGCCGCGTCCCGCTCGGGGAAGTATCTGATTCCGCTCAGTGGCGATGTCTCGCAGTGGATTTTGAATGTGCTGAATGCGTCGGTGCGGCGTGCGATCCTGATCGGCGTCAGCCTCGGCAGCGGTCGCGCTGTCATTCAAGATCATCTTCGGCGTGGAACGGTCGTATCTGGGAGGGGAAAAGAGTAGAAGGGGAAAGTAGCGTTCACATGACGTACTTCATGATTTCGCCGAACGCATGCTGAAAATCGACCGGCGGATCATCTTTCTGGTGATCGGCCTCTGCACGCTGTTGCCGCTGCTCTATCCGGTTGGTTTGCCGATCAAAATTTCGCCGGAAGTGCGCGGCGTATACGACTACATCGAGGCGCTGCCCGAACGGTCGGTGTTCCTGCTCTCGCTCGATTTCGATCCGGCTTCGAAGCCTGAGCTACATCCGCAAGCGATCGCGCTTCTGCGGCATGCCTTTAGAAAAAATCTACGTGTGGTCGCGATGACGCTCTGGGTCTCCGGCACCGGCATGGCCGACCAGCTCCTGACGCAGGTCGCCAAGGAGATGGGCAAGGAAAACGGAAAGGATTATGTGTTTCTCGGATGGAGTCCCGGCGGGACGGCCGTCATCATCAACATGGGGCAGGATCTCTACACGGCCTTTCCCAGCGACTACGGACGGTAAGCCGACGAAGGGCATACCGGTGCTGGAAGGCGTCCATAGTCTGAAGGATGTGAACTATGCCGTCAGCCTGGGAGCCGGCAATCCCGGTGTCGAAGCCTGGTATGTATTCGGCAAGGACAAGTACAAGTTTGAACTGGGCGGCGGCTGCACGGGTGTAATGGCGCCGGGTCTGTATCCCTTGTTACGCAGCGGGCAGATCAATGGCTTGATCGGTGGACTGCGGGGGCGGCGGAATACGAAAGCCTGATCGGCCAAAAAGGAAGGCCGTCGCCGGCATGGATGCGCAGTCGGCCACGCATGTCGCCATTGTCGTGCTGGTCATCATGTGTAACCTGTTCTACTTCAGTTTGCGACGAGCGGCTCGGCAACAGGGGCATGTGGCCTCGTAAGGAACCGGACAGCAATGGATGCAACCATCTTCGGAGCGTGGGTGGCGACAGGGTTGACCCTGTTCATCTTCTCATTCCTGTACAAGGATAATCCGCTCTTCAAGCTGGCCGAAATCTCTACGTCGGTGTCTCGGTCGGCTACACGATCGTGAAATCCTACGACACGGTCATCGTGCATCTGATCTGGAAGCCGATTGTTGAACAGGGTGAGATGGACACTGTTGATTCCAGTCGCCATCGGACTGCTTATGCTGACGCGTTATGTCCCAAAGGCGGCCTGGATGTCCCGCTATGCGTTCGCATTCATCGTCGGAGTCGGCACGGGACTGGCCATTCCGCGCACGATTTCATCGTTCATCTTGAAGCAGATTGAGGATACCGTCCGGCCATTGCTTTCCCTGGCCAGTAGTGATGGCGTCACCTTCTCGATGAACCTGTTCAATCCGGCCAGCAACCTCAATGCGATCATCATCCTGATCGGCGTCAGTTCCGTCCTGTTCTACTTCTTCTTCTCAGTCGAACACAATGGACCAGGCAAGGTTGTCGCCAGGACCGGCATCCTCTTTCTGATGATCGCGTTCGGCGCGGCCTTCGGGTACACCGTCATGGCCCGCATGTCGCTGTTGATCGGCCGATTGACCGATCTCATTGAATTCTCCGATGCCTCCTACGGTCGGCCGACCCTGTGGCTCCTGATTGTGACCGTCGGGACCTTAATTGTGTTGGCGCGCCGCCAGCAACAACAGCCTCCAGAAGCCCCCTAGCTGCTCCTTTCCCCATTGCAGGACAGGAAACCGCTTCGTTACAATGACCATTCCAGTAAGAGGAGAGCATGACGAGTATGGCCAAAGATCCCAAACAGCATCCGCTATTGAGGAATCTCCAGTTCTCCCCCATTAAAGAGGGAGAAGAGCAGTACGTCGTGCTCTGGGACCCGAGCGGGCTCAGCAAGGAAAAACTTGTCCTTCCGCTGAACTACTTTTTTATTATCCAGCATTTCGATGGCGAACATTCCCTGCAAGAAATCGGCGGACTCTATCTCAAACGGTTCGGCGAATTCCTGATGCCGGACAAGGTCGAACAGTTAGTCTCGGATCTTGATACCAAGTTATTCCTCGAAGGGGACCGGACTGATTCTGCTCGGAGGCAGGCCCAGGAGGTCTATCGACAAGCTCCCCTGCGTGCCGCAGCCTTTGCGGGAAAAAGCTATGAAGCCGACGGCGCGAAACTGAAGAAGCAGATCGATGGGTTCTTCACGTCAAAGGAAGGGCCGGATTTCAAACCATCAGAGAACAAGGGCAAACTAATTAAAGGGCTCGTCGCACCGACGTACGATGTGAAACAGGCGGGTCCGATCTATGCCTGGGCCTATAAGGAACTACAGGAAGCACAGCAGCCGGATGTGTTGATCATCATCGGAACGGCCAATGCAGGACTGGAAAACCTCTATGCCGTCACGGATAAAGATTTTGAGACGCCGCTCGGTGTCGTCCCGGCCGACCGGACCATCCTGGATCGGCTCCGGTCACTCGTGCCGGAGTGCTTTGCCGAGGACATCGCGCACCAGTCGGAACACGCCATCGAGTTTCAATTGCCATTCTTGCAAACCAATACGGGCGCCACTAAGCCCTTCACCATCGTGCCGATTCTCTCGTCTTTCTCCGCGATGAGCTTGGCCGATCCCTCCATACGTGCTGCGATCGATCGATTTCTCACCGGGCTGCGAGAAGCGATCACCGCGTCGGGAAAAACGGCCTGCGTGATCGCTGCAGGGGAGCTGGCACATCTCGGGATGCGCTATGGCGACAAGCGCGCCACCGACCGATTTCTCCTTCCATCGGTCGATGCAGTATGACCTGGAAATGCTGAAGTCCGTGGAAGAGCTCAAGGCCGAAGAATTCGCCAACTACATCAAGAAAGAAAAGGACCAACGCCGCATCTCCGGCTTCTCACCCATCTATTCCCTGCTCCGTCTGATTCAAGCCGAAAAGGGACAGGTGCTTCGCTACGATCGTGGGATGACCGATCAATATAATTCGACAGTCACTTACGCGAGCATGGCCTTCTTCTAGACCAGGCCGCTGAAACAGGCCCCCAACATCGTTCTCGGTCGCTTGGACAACTCGACGTACTGCATTAAGTACGCCTCGTGATCCAAGCTTCCTGTGGCCTCGTTGGACGGCCTGTTTGAGTAGCCTGATGAAAACGACCGCCGGCTGCGTTCTCGCATCGCTCAGGCCCTCGAGTTTTTCTGGCTCCTATTCCTTCACTGTGATGGTCATCGTGATCGGTTCGAGAGGATTGTTGTATTCGTCGCGTGGAGCGGCGGCAATCTTGTCCACGACTTCCATTCCGCGCCACACTTCTCCGAAGATGCTGTAGGTTCGATCTAACCCGCTGTTGTCCGCAAGACAAATGAAAAACTGTGAGCCATTATCGTTAAAATCGCGGGTGCTGGACCCGTCGCGCGGTGTTTTGGCCATGGAAATAGCTCCGCGCTTATGCGGCCGGTCGCTCAGTTCAGGATTCAGCCAGTAGCCGGGACCGCCGGATCCGTGTTTGAGGCGGTCCGGTTCTTTGCTCAGGGGATCGCCGCCTTGAATGACGAACCCCGGAACGATCCGGTGAAAGGTCGTGCCGTTGTAGAACTCCATCTTCACCAGGTTGATGAAGTTCTCGATGTGACGCGGGGCGGCCTCCGGATAAAAGCGAATCTTGATCTCGCCGAACTTCGTCGCGATCGTCACGCGGGGGTCGATTTTCTTAAATTCCATGGTCATGGTGACTCAATGTAGCAATGCCCTAATTGCGTTCGCAAGGGGCGGTCGTACCTGCTCCGGGCTTGATCCAGATCCAAAGCGCTGCCCCGAGCAAGGCGATGGCTCCTGCCGTTGCAAGTGAGACAGGCCAGCCCCATTGCGCCGCGATCCATGGCGTGAGGCTGGGTGAAATCGCTCCACCAACATTCGCGCCGGTGTTCATGAGACCCGATAAGGTCCCAGCGTGCGTTTTTGAAAGGTCGGTTGTTGAGGCCCAATAGGCGCCCACGGCAAAGTAGAGACAGCCTGCGCCCAGCGACAGGCTCGCAATGGCCATCAGCGCTGAATCGGCAAACCCGCCGAACGCGACTGCGCAGCCAGCCAAGATCATTCCGGACATTCCCGCCACGACTCGTCCTTTTGTGATTCCGTGCCGCGCGGCCAAACGATCCGTGACCCATCCCCCCAATGGACAGCCGATCAACATGGCGAGAAATGGTGTCGACGCATAGAGCCCGCCGCGGAGTACGTCAAATCCCCGGACGTTCACCAGATACAAATAGAACCATGACAAATACAGATAGGCCACGTACCCGAGACAGCTATAGCTCAAAACGAGCCACCAGATAGTCGGATTCTTCAGCAAGGCTGTCCATGTTGGGGCTGTTTCTTCATTGGACTGGAATGTCGAGGCGTGGGCGCCTGTCCACCAGGGATGCTCGCTGGGTCGGTCACGTGAAAGTGTCCACCAGAGCACCGCCATAGCCAAGCCAAGGAGAGTCGACAAATAGAAGACGGTTTGCCAACCCCAATTCACCATGACCCAGGCTGCGATCGGTGGCGTGATGGCCGAACCAAGTCCGATTCCGCCGATTGCGATGCCGATGCCGATCCCGCGGGAATCTACCGGCATCCAGTTGGCGACGGCGCGATTGAACGAGGGGAGGGCGACGGCTTCTCCTAAGCCCAATGCAAATCGTACGGCTATGAGAGCGCCGACGACTCCGAGCATGTCAGCAAGATGAGATGTCGCAACGACTGCTGTGAATGCCGTACAAACCGACCACCAGATCAATGCGCCCGTCAGGATAATTCTGGCTCCCCACCGGTCGGCCAGCCATCCGCCTGGAATTTGAAACAGCGCGTAGCCGGCGACAAACGCTGAGAAGACCCACCCCATTTGCTGATCCGTGAGGCCGAACGCCGGCATCATGTGACGGGCCGTCACCGAGATGTTCACACGATCGACATAGGTCACCACGCTGGTCATGAACAGCAATGTCAGAATCAACCAGCGTATCCATGTAGGGCGAGCCGTTGTGAGCACGGAACTTGGTTACCGGTTTCGATGCGGAAGGGCGTCGGGATTATACCCAGACTGATGACTGCACACCACTGGAACCGTCCTCGCAGCCTGGCCGGATTCCGCTGGTATGGCGCAGACTTAGTAGATTTCATGTAATTGATCCGGTAAGATGCATTGAAATTCTTGAAAAATCCCCCAGCGAACGGAATAGTCTGGTAACCCGGTGTGATTGGACCGCTGGGTTGGATACGTGAGCACGCTGGATTTTTTGAACAGCCTACCATGGTCTTATTCTAAACCGGAGCATCCGAGTGTCCCCAACTCGTGTCGTTGTCGCCCTCATTGCCCTTCTGCTGATCGGCGGCGCCGCATTCCTCTGGTTTTCTCCGTATTTGACCGGGGAAGACTACCTCAAGGATTTCTTTCTTCATCAGCTCGAACAGAACCTCGGTCGCAAGATCGATGTCCATCGTATCAAACTCGTTCTCTTTCCCAGGGTTCGCCTGGAATTGACCCAGGTCACGATTCACGACCGCAATCCTGAAAAGATTCTGCTCTCTGCGAAAAAGCTCGACCTCGTGTTGCGACTGATTCCCTTGTTTCGCAAGCAGGTGGTGGGAAAACGGCTGCTTATCGAAGAGCCGACGCTGACCCTGCGTCGTGATCAGTTCGGCCATTGGAACGTGCTCGATCGTGAAAAACCCGTACCTGCCAGCGATGACGAAGCACTGGAGATGATGGGCCGGATCTTCCGGATCAGAGAAGCCACCTTGATCAACGGCACGGTGCTCATTGTCGATGAAGCAAGGCCCGACGGCGTTCGGACACTAAAATTGGAAAACGTCAAAGCTGCGCTCTCGATTCATCCGGAACGTGGACAGGCCGACGTACACTTTTCCGCCGCTCACAGCGGGGCGCAAGGTCTGTCCGCCTTGTCGCTGGCGGGGACGTTCAGGAAAGTCGAGCAGCAAACCTTGTCGCTTGAGGACGCAAAGCGGCCCACGTTTCCCATTCAGTTTGACGGTCAGGTTGAGGCAGCCAATTTGAGTCTGCGCGATGCAGCGGATTTCTTCGGCCCCCGACCGGTTCCGGACTTGCTGCAGGGGCGGTTGAATCTACGTAGTGGCATGAGGGTCATTCCAGGGGTAGCGGGATATGATGTGCTGCTCTCGGAACTCTCCGGCAACATGGACCAGTTCACGGTGACCGGCAATGCCAGCCTTTCCGGTCTGCTTGCCCCGCAGCCAACGTTTGCTATTACCTTTTCGTCCACACCGGTGCAGGTGAACGAACTGCTCACCAAAATTCCTCCTGCCTGGATTCATCCGCAGTTGCCGTCGGTGATACAGAATCGTCAAGTCGGCGGGCTGGTCGAGGTGGTGTCGGCCACCGTGACGGGTTCCTATGCCGAAGGTCCACAAGTGGCGGTGACCGGAGAGTTTCGCGTGCAGCAAGGACACGCGTTGGTCGGTGAAGGTCGCGTGCCTGCCAGGGATTTGTCCGCGCAGGTGATCGTCGAGGCCGGAAGAATTCGAGTCACCAAACTCAATGGATGGTACGGCACGATTCATATGGCGGACAGCAAAGGGCAGCTCTCCTTTCTTGAGCAGGGGCCATGGCTTGAGATGGAGATCAGCGGGACGATGGCGGCGGCCGATCTGCTTCGATTCCTCTCCACGACGGTGAAGTCAGAGCAATTGTCACGTGTGTTGGCGTCGTCTCGCGACGTGGAGGGAATGGCGATGCCGGTGTTTCGGCTGGTAGGACCGCCGGGCGCGACTACGTTCGCTGGTGGCGAGGTCAAGGCGCAACACGTGAGCCTCACAAACAGTTTTTTGCCGGAACGGTTGACGGGACTGCAAGGCCGAATCGTCCTGGCCGAAGGAGAAACCCAGTTCGATCAAGTAACCGGACATCTGGGTGATCTGGCCTTGCAGGTGCAAGGAGGTATGACCGGAGGAACGGGGAGCGTATTTCGTGACTTGCTCGTGCAGATCAACGGCGACGCCGCGCACTTAGCACAGTTGTTGCCGGCCAAAGCCATCCCGCCAGGAACAGTCGACGGGCTGGCCAGCGCTGCAGTCGTGTTCACCGGATCGACGGGCGCACCGCATCTGCGCGGCGAATTAGTGCTGACCGACGCGAAGGTGACGCTGCCCGGCATGCTGGAAAAACCACCCGGCGCCCCTGCGACCATCTCTTTCGAAGGCGACGTGCCTCAGGCAAAAGCCGTGACGCTGACACGCGTTGAAGTCGCCGTGCCACCAATTCGATTGCCAATCAAAGGAAAAGTACAGTTGGGCGACAAATTTACCATCGATGCCGCGCTCGCGACTGGCACGGTGGCCCTGTCGTCTGTCCCTGAATGGATTGCCAAGGGAGGGTTCGAAGCGGGCAATCTGGAACTTTCCCTGGATGTCAAAGGGAAGGACCGTGATTGGCGCACCTGGAAAACCACCGGCTGGCTGGCGCTGAGCAATGGGCTGGTGAATGCCAAGGATGGCCCGATCCAAGATCTGTACGTGCGGCTGCTACTGGCCCGCGACATCGCCGAACTCAAGCGACTCTCCTTTCGGCTGCGGGATAGCGACGTGACGCTTGAAGGAACCATCCGCAACTGGATCAGTAAGCCGTTGATTACGGCGAGAATCGATTCCAACCAAATGGATATCGATCTGCTGATTCCCAAAGGTCAGCGCGCGCCGATCCGCGATTTCCTCGAATGGCTTGCGGCAACCAGCAAGGTCAGCGCGACTGCGTCAATTGCACGTGGGCACTACAAACATTTGAAATTCGGCGGCCTCTCCGCGCGCATCACGATTCAAGACGGACTACTCGACCTCGACCGTGTATCCGGTCAATCAACCAACGGAGACATTGCCGGCCGACTTGTCGTGCAACTGCCGCGCAGAGAGCCGGCCGATGCGGAATTATCCCTGCGTGCGACGGGGTTGCTGGTCGAGGACATGTACAAGCTGGCCGGCTCCAAAGGCGGCGCCATCACAGGAGAAGCGCGCATCACCGGAACGATTCGAGGGCATGGGCGCAATCCTCACGGGCTCTATCCCACACTGAACGGCAAGACCGAGGCCTTGCTGGAAAACGGTCGTGTATTTAAATCAGAAGAGCGTGCAATCTGGAAAATCATCAGCATCCTCAACTTGCCGGCTGTGCTGCAAGGTAAAGTCGATTTGGAAAAGGAAGGACTGCCATACAACAAGATCACCGCGACGGTGACAATACGCAATGGCCTGTTCGAAACGGAAAACCTCATCATCGACAGTCCTATTGTGAAGATCACGGCGGCCGGTAATTACGATCTGCCGACCGATCAAGTCGATATGGTGTGGGCGGTCAGCCCGTTCGGGTCGTACTCACAATTTCTCAAGACCATTCCCTTATTTGGGAGGCTGTTTGCCGGTGAGCGTAAGGGCTTCGCCACGGCGATGTTCTCGGTGAAAGGCGCGATCGAAGATCCGGAAGTCACTTACCTGCCGATGAAGTCCTTTGCGACGGGACTCACAGGCTTGGCGCAGCTGGCTGTCGACGTCTTGAAAAATACGGTCATGCTGCCGATCGACCTGGTGACGCCGGATGAGGACAAGGCCATCTCTAAAGACGTCATTCCCAACCAGGAGCCTTCTCCAGCTGTCCGTTGACCGTTCTTGACCCCCCTCCGACCCCATGTTAGATTCCGACAGGATGCAGAAGGAATCCGCAGTCTTCGTTCTGGGGACGGGAGTGTGTAAGCTTCTACCGTATGTCTCGGTCACTATCGCAAGCCCATAAAGCCACCGTTTTTATCGCGGCCAGCGAGCTGGATTCCAACCTCTATTACGCCACGAGATTCATCGCGCCGGACCCGTTCATCTATCTCGAGATCAAAGGCGAGCGCATTATGGTTATGAACGATCTCGAAATGGACCGGGCGAAGAGCCAAGCCGCCGTCGATCGCGTGCTTTCCTATTCCGACATTGAGCGTCGTGCCAGGGACCATGGCGTGGCCACGCCGGGGAGTGTCGACATCATCCATGTCCTCTTGCGCGAAGCCAAGATCAAGCACGTGCTGGTGCCATCGAATTTTTCATTCAGTCATGGTGCCCGCCTCCAGGAACTTGGCTATCAAGTCCATGCCAAACCGGACCCCTTTTACGAACAGCGGGTCGTGAAGACAGCCGAAGAGGTGCAGTACATCGAAGTGGCGCAACGGGCCACCGAGCAAGCCGTGACCGCCGCTCACGAGACATTGCGGAAGGCTTCGATTGAGGAAGGCCAATTGTGGCTGGAGGGAGCACCGTTAACGTCCGAGCGGATTAAAAAGCTCATTAATGTGAAATTGATGGAACACGATTGTGTCGCACAACATACGATCGTCGCAGGCGGGGAACAGGCGTGCGACCCTCATAATGAAGGCAGCGGCCCCTTGCCGGCGCAGCGTAGCATCATCTTCGACGTGTTCCCACGGTCGGCGTCGTCTCGCTATTTTGCCGACATGTCGCGGACAGTTGTTCGTGGGACACCCAGCCCGGAACTGAAGAAGCTCTACCAGATCGTGCACGACGCGCAGGAAGAAGCTATTGCCAAGATCAAGGACGGCGCGGATGGCATGAAGATCCATCGGGGGATCTGCGAGCGCTTCGAGAAAGCGGGATACCGGACGGGTCTGGTGGACGGACGGATGCAGGGCTATTTTCACGGCACCGGGCACGGAGTCGGGTTGGACATCCATGAAGCGCCGCGTATCAGCCGCACCGGCTCGTTGCTGCAAGAAGGACACGTCGTCACCGTTGAGCCTGGCCTGTACTACCCAAAACTCGGAGCCGTCCGGATCGAAGACATGGTCCTCGTGACCAGCGACGGCTGTCGGAACTTGACGAACTTTCCGAAGACCTTTGAACTCGGTTGACCCGATTCATCCTATCGCGTCCCATCCATCTGAGCACTCTCCGCTGCTCCGAAAACATGTCGTATTCTTTTCAATTTCTTGAGGACATTGCTCTAGCCGATATCGCCTTCGAAGCCCAAGGAGATTCCGCCGAAGAGTTGTTTCGTGGGGCGACGCAGGCGCTGTTGGAGACCTTGGCTGATCCCACAACCGTGCCGGCTTCATGGAAACGCCAGATCACCAAAACAGAGGAGGATATGGCAACCCTCCTCTTTGAATGGCTTTCAGAGATTGTGTATTGGAAAGATGCCGCCGGAGTGGTGTTTCATGAGGCGCCTCTCACGCTAACATGTGAGAATGAGCAATGGATACTGCATGGCAATCTTGTCGGGGCACCGGTGAATAGCCAGTTGCAGGAGCTGCGCAATGATGTGAAAGGCATCACCAAACATCAATATAAGGTGGAGCGGGAGGAAACCCGGTGGAAGGCAAGAGTGGTGCTGGATGTCTGAACAAAGGGATCATCGTCATGCGTGCTCAACGCCAATGACCGTGAGTCAACGACGAGAGACTGATTTTCGATGAAACTCAACACCAACATGCAGGTGAATCGGATCACCAACGAAGTGTGGGAAATCCCGCCGTCGGAGAAATTAGGCATGCTGGTCCCCGCAAGGATTTATGCGACTCCGGCCATTTTGCAATCGATGGACAGCGGCGTGTTCGATCAAGTGACCAACGTGGCCTGTTTGCCGGGAATTCAACGTTATGCCCTTTGCATGCCTGACGGTCATTGGGGCTATGGATTTCCCATCGGGGGCGTGGCGGCATTCGATGTGCGCCATGGGGTGATTTCTCCCGGAGGCGTGGGATATGACGTCAATTGTGGCATGCGATTGATCCGGACGGATCTGTCCTTGGAAGATGTGCAGCCACGATTGGAACAGCTCATGACGGAGTTGTTCCGAAAGGTGCCAGCCGGAGTTGGAGCGGGAGGCTTTGTCAGGCTCAATCGGGAATCGCTCGATTCAGTCATGGTGAAAGGCGCACGATGGTGTGTTGAGCAGGGCTACGGATGGCATCGGGACCTCATTCATATCGAGGAGGGCGGCTGCATCGGCGGCGCAGACCCCTCCAAGATATCCGACCGTGCAGTGAGTCGCGGGATCAACCAACTCGGGACATTAGGATCTGGGAATCACTACCTCGAAGTCCAAGTGGTGTCGAACGATCGGATCTTTGATCCACCGACGGCAGCGGCCTTGGGAATTACCGGCCAAGATCAAATCGTCGTCATGGTCCATTGCGGATCTCGCGGATTCGGCCATCAGGTGGCGAGCGACTATCTGAGAGTGTTCGAAAAAGCCATGCGCCGGTACGGAATTACGGTCAAGGACCAACAATTGGCTTGCGCGCCGTTTGGATCGCCAGAGGGGCAGGATTATTTTGCGGCCATGAACTGTGCGGCCAATACGGCCTTCGCCAATCGGCAGGTTATCACCCATCAAATTCGAGAAGCCTTTGCCGCGGTCTTCGGACGATCGGCTGAGGAGCTCGGCATGGAATTGGTCTATGACGTGGCCCACAACATCGCAAAGGTGGAGCGTTACGCGGAAGGGGAACTGCTCGTGCATCGTAAAGGAGCGACGCGGGCGTTCGGTCCTGGAAGCCCTGAACTCCCGCTGGAGTTTCAGCAGACCGGACAGCCAGTCATTTGCGGTGGGTCGATGGAAACCGGATCGTACCTGCTGGTCGGAACCGATCGGGCCAGGCAGGACACATTCGGGTCGACGATGCATGGATCCGGAAGGACCATGTCAAGAACACAGGCCAAGAAGCACGTTCACGGCGAACAACTGCAGCGGCAGATGAAGCAGCGCGGTATTCTGGTGAAAGCGGTGTCGATGTCGGGCCTGGCCGAGGAAGCCGGGTTCGCCTATAAGAACATCTCGGACGTCGTAGAGACCGTGCAGGGCGCCGGCATTACCAGGAAAGTCGCGGAGCTTCGTCCCATCGGCAATATCAAAGGTTAAGGAGTGTCCCCTTCAGCGTGCGAAACCTCTAAATACTTGTGCTGTTCGCATCCTTTGGTAGGCTTGCTTGGACATGCCTCAGACGACAACGTGTGTGCCGATTTCAAGAAAACAGTGGCGAATCGGTGCCGGCTTGGCACAATACCATCACTCAGTCTTTCTCAGGCGAGGTACCCATGGAGCAACGGCAGAATCCACGGTTTCCGGTGCGGTTCAGGAGTTCTTTTACTTCGCTGAACATTGTCGGCGGGGAGGGAAATATCATTGATCTGTCTCTCCGCGGGTGCCGTGTGGAGAGTCAGACCGAAGTCAGGCCGGGCACCTCGCTGGAAATCCGCATCGAGACCGCAGAAGAAGAACCGCCTCTCAACATTCAAGAAGCGGTGGTCCGCTGGAGCCGAGCACAAGAGTTCGGATTGGAGTTTGTGATCATGGTTCCGGAAGAGTGGGCACGCCTTCAACACACCGTCACACAACTCGACCTGCATCCCTATCAGAAAGTGTCAGTCGACGAACCTCACGAGGCGGCCTAAACCACGCACATGCGGTGTCGGTATTGGGTAAATCGCGCTACAGATTACTGAGGCCGTGGGTGAGTGCGTATCGTGCCAATTCCACTGTCGATTGAAGCTCGAGCTGTCGCATCAATCGCCCCTTGTGGAACTCCACCGTTTTGGACGTGATGTGCAGCATACGGCCGATTTCTCTGGCCGTATATCCCCCCGCCACCAGTTTCAGAATTTGCCGCTGACGATCCGTTAAGGGTCTACCCGATTCCGACATAACGGGTGGGAGGATCGGCGGCTGCTCCAGGGCGGCGGACAATGCTGAGGATACGTATTGCTTGCCGGCCAGCGCGGCCTCGATGGCTCGGGATAGTTCCTCCCATCCTGACCGTTTGAGGATGTACCCCGAAGCCCCGATCCGCATGGCTTCCTCGACATAGGGAGGATCTGCATACATGGAGACATACAACAGTTTGATCTTGGGCTGTTGTTCTCTCAGCCGTTGGCCCGCTTGCAAGCCATTGAGCACCGGCATGGCGACGTCCATAAGGACCAGATCCGGCTGCAGTCGTTGTGCCGCGCTGACGACGGATTGACCGTCCTGCACGGCGCCGACGAGATCGTAATGCCGTTCCAGCAGATGGCGCAGCCCATCAAGCAGCAGCAGGTGATCGTCAGCGAGTAGAATGCGAGGTCTGCTCATTCCCGACTCCTGTGAACGGAAGCGAGATCGACACGTGGGTCCCGCGGCCAATGGCGCTGGAAACAGTTATGGTCCCCTGTACCAGCCGCACACGTTCGCCCATGCTGATCAGACCTAATCCCTGATGAGAACTCTGTCGTTGCTGCGGCATAAAACCGCAGCCGTCGTCATCGATCTGCAACATGACATGGTCTTCATGATAGGTAAGCGCGAGGGTAACCTGTGTCGCCTTGGCGTGTTTCGCCACGTTGCGCAGCGCTTCTTGGGTGACACGGAACAAGCATTCAGAAAACTCCAGATCCAGCGGTCTGCTCGATTTCGGTAGAGTAAGATGGACGGGTATGCGTTCACGTTGTTCGAACTCCTGTGCGCAGACTTGCAGCGCGCTTGCAATGCCTAAATCGTCCAGGACCGAGGGATGAAGCCGGCGAGCTAAGTCCCGCAGGTGATCCGAGAGTTCCGCAACTTCATTTTTGACGAGCTGGAGGAGGTCGCGCGTGTCTGTGGGAAGTGCCGGTGTCTGCTGCAATTGGTTGTCGATCTCGAACGCGAGGTTGACGGCTCGCTGGTTCACATCGTCATGCAATTCGCGAGCGATTCGGCGGCGCTCGTCTTCCTGGGCCGTCAACAATTGCGCCGTCAGCTGTCGGAGCTGCGTCTGGCTGGTTTCCATTGAACGCCGATTCGCTTCCATCCGTTGTTCGATCTGCTTTTTCTCAGTGACGTCTTCTTCAATCCAGGCGTACAGCGGATTCCCCTTTGCGCTGAGTCCAATGAAGGACACGGCGGAAGCAATGATCCGGCTCGCCAGCACCGTGGGCGGCGTGGAGGGAAACTGATATTCCAGTCGAACGGTCTGGTTTGTTCGACGCGCTTCTTCCAGATACGGCATCCAGAAGTCCCAGGCGTCCGGGGCGAATCCAAGTTCGGACAGGGGCTGGTTCGCCATACTGTCCGCGGTGGTCCCTACGACGGTCGCAGCCGCGCGGTTCGTGATCACCGTGATCAGTTTCCCATTGACCACTTCGACGACACCCATCATCAGATCGGTGGCATTGAAAAAGCTATGTAACGTGGACTCGCTTTGACGAAGTGCTGCTGTACGAGCCGTCACAAGAAATTCCAGTTCTCGTCGTCCATGTTTCTGCGTCGTGTGCCAGATGAGTGTAGCCGCAACCCAGGAAGCGAGAATGACCAACGATCGGTTGAACAGCCCTGGTTGGAGCGAGCCAACGGGAAGAGGCCAGATTCCGAGCAGAGTCAAACCCGTTGCGCAGGCTGCCATGATAAAAGGGGCGCTGGGTCGCCTAAGCCGAATCGTCAAAATGACGGGAAGCAAGTAGAGGGCGGGAACGGCAAACCCAAGAGGGAAAAAGTTATCGAGGAAGAAGATGGTGATCGCCAGCCCGGCAATGATGGCCTGCACCATTCGCTGGGACTGTTGTTCGGAGGCGCCGGGACTGCTCATTTCCGTAACTGGATAAGGTTTTGGCGACGTGTCAGGTCAGCCGCACCGGTTGATTATATTCGGTCTTTGGTTCATTGAGAAAGGGAAAAGGCGCGGGCCAGGATGCACCTAGCAATAACACCAGACCCCTGCGAGCTGCACTGATGTCGCATGCCAAAAACGCTCGAGATGTGCAGCCACTTGTTCCAATGGTCTTCTATGAGCGGTCGCGCATACAACAGGAATGCTAAGCTTTCAGGCGGTAGCCGTAGAGGAGCGTGATGTTGATCCTGCGGCTGGTGTATTCATCTTTGAACGAGATCTCATCGGTCTCGTGAAACAGATCTGAATTAAACACGACGGCTCGATTCGCCCGATAGGGAATCTTGATGGCTTGCGCTCCCACTTCGTTCAACCAGGCGAGGATCTTTGGTTTATTTCGGTCGCTGTTGTAATCCTTGAAATTCCACGCTCTAGGGGCTTCCTTATCATACACGACAAGTCCGCCTGTATCCGGATTCAAATTGGCTTCATCAGGCGTAATCCAGAAATTGACGTTGACGGCTGCGGCGTCGGCATGGATGTTCAGCCCTCGCCTTGTGCTGTCGTGTTTAAAAGCCCAGGCTTGTGTCAATCGATGATGCCGGAAGATGCGAGGAAACTTCAGCCGCAATTCTTCTGCGATCTGGAACAACAACGGTGACGCGAAGCCGTCTCCCAGAAACGCTCCGCTGTATCCATTTTCGTAATCCTTCTTCCAGATCGTCGCCTCCCAGCAGAAGCGGCGCAGGGCATCTAGCGCCGCTGGGTTTAACAGGCTATCGATGAACGTGACTTCCGGTTGCCGAGCATAATAACTCGCCTGCAAGGGCTGCCACATCCAGAGAGGGGTTCAACGCGCCCTGTTCCAGTCGAGACGGCGGCTCACAGAAGAGAATACGATTGAACGATGGGGCGATGCCCACAAGATTCTCCGGCGCAATCGACAGACGGTTTCCAGGAGTCGGGTCGCGATCCATTGTTTCTTGCAGCTGTTTCAGCGATTGCCAATAAGACCGTTGTTCGTTTCCAAGCTGGTGTTGGTCCAATAGGTACTGGATTTGTTCCACATCGTGCTTGACGCGGGAGCGGTAGATAGTGGTCTCGGCGACGGGTGTTCCCTGGTCATACTTGGCATGCGCTATGTGTTGCAGGCATTCGACGGCTCTTGTGTCATCGCCGACCCATGACCAAGCCATCCCGAGGTTGTACCGGGCCGTCTGATAACCAGGCATCACGGAGAGGGCTTGCTGGAAGGACGCGACGGCATCGCGAAGTGTACCCACTTCCATCAGGGCCAGACCGAGATTGTTAAGGGCTTCCGCATGCGTAGGTTTCAGCTCGAGGACTCGGCGGTAGGAGGCGATGGCGTCCTCAATGTGGCCCTGTTCTTTTCTGGCGACGCCAAGGTTGTTATGGGTGTCCGGCTGGGAAGGGTTCAGCCGCAACGCCTGCTGATACGCTAATACCGCGCCCGTGAGATCTCCACAATCACGGAAGACGTTGCCGAGGTTTCCGTAGGCTTCGACGTAGCGAGGGTTGAGTGCGACGGCTTTTTGATAGGCCGCAATGGCTTCTTGCGAGCGACCAGCTTTTTGCGACACGACGCCAAAATTGAACCAATAGATCGGGGATGAGGATTGCCGTTCGATGGCGGCATGCAGGAAGCCGAGAGCCTCGGGGATGCGATTGAGCCGATAGTGAACTAAGCCGAGCAAATGGAGGGTATCAGGATGGTCAGGAGAAAGTTCCAGGGCTTGTCGATAGGCCTGTTCAGCTTCGATAAGGCGACCGGCCTGCTGATGAGCTTTGCCCTGATCGAGCCAGACCTGGACGGTCGCCCGGTCGGTTCGATGTCCGATGCCCGATTGTGCTTCTTGACGGCGTCGCTCTGATCGATTCATGATGCCAGCCGGTGAAAGACTGGCAGGGTAGCTGAAAGTTGTTCGGTGGGTCAAAGGGAGCTGGAGTTGGGAGCTGACGGAGTCGAGACGATACCTGATGTCAGAGGAGGATTCAGGGGAATATGAAAGTCATACAACTGTCAGAGTATCAACAGTTTAGCCAAGAGAAGATGAAGAAGAACAATATCTTTGAATCGCCCCGATTTTTTTGCGACGTCTATTGTTTCGAACCGGGACAGGAACAAAAAGGCCATATTCATGGCGAACAGGACAAGGTGTATCTCGTTTTGGAGGGACAGGGAACATTTCAGGTTGGACCCGAGAAACGAGTGTTAGGACCGGGTCAAGGAACCATGGCTCCCGCCGGCGAAGAACATGGTGTGAAGAATGACAGTGGACAGCGACTCAAAGTCTTGGTCTTTGTGGCTCCGAATCCTTAGCAGGCTGTTGAAAAAAGTCCGCCAGCGGCGTTCTCGCGTCGCTCAAAGGCTCAACGTATCAATTTAACTGGAGGTAAAGTACCTATCCGCTCGCATTTGATCGAAGCGAGCGGGTCGAGCGAAGCTTGGTATGTACCTCCTCGTCTTTCTGCTTGCTGCGGCCTTGCCTGAGGAGCGGCGCGTCTCGGCACGCCGGGGCGGGCGGGTGAGAACAATGGTCTTTTTGAACAGCCTGCGAGAAATTACTCGTCTTTACTGATCTTCTTCAATCGGCGATCCAGCGCGAACCGTGTCAGGCCGAGCTGTTTGGCGGCAAGGCTCTTGTTATAGTCCGCCAAGCGCAACGTCTCTTCGATGATGCTGTCTTCGATCTCTCCGAGCGTCTGCTTGCCGACCTGCATCTCGACGCGGATCACTTGCGTGTCCCCTAGGGAGACCGAGGTGGCCGACTGTTTAACGGGGTCGCGCAATTCACGCGGGAGATAACTGGCGGTCAGCGTTCTGCCGGAACAAAATATCATGGCTCGCTCGATGATGTTCTGAAGCTCCCTGATATTTCCGGGGTAGTGGTATCGTTCCAACAGGGCGCGAGCTTCGGCATCGATCTCGGTCACCTCCTTGCCGAATTCCTTCCCATAATGCAGCAGGGCTCTCATGCTCAGCGGAAGAATGTCTTCCGTCCTCTGTCTGAGCGGTGGAAGCTCCAGGGCGACGACGTTCAGGCGGAAAAAGAGGTCTTCCCGAAAGAGTCCGGCGGCGATGTCTTTTTTAAGATCACGGTTTGTCGCGGCAATCAGACGAAAATCCACCGCGATGTCGTTTGTCCCTCCTAGGCGGCGAAACGTCCGTTCTTGTAGAACCCTGAGCAGTTTGGCCTGCATGCTCAAGTCGAGATCGCCGATTTCATCCAAGAACAAGGTACCGCCCTCCGACCGGTCGAGCAGGCCGAGTTTGCGTTGGTGCGCTCCGGTAAAGGCGCCGCGCTCGTAGCCGAACAATTCACTCTCGAACAGGTCGCGGGGAATGGCCGTGCAATTCACGCCGATGAAGGGATTGGACGCCCGACCGCCGTTGTGGTGCAGCACCCGGGCGATGAATTCCTTGCCAGTGCCTGTTTCTCCCAACATGAGGACGGTGCTTTTGGGATTGTGTGCGATTTCGCGTATCTGCGCCAACAAGCCCTTCATCGCGGCACTATCGGCAATGAGATGGTCGAGTGCAAACGCATCCATATCCTGCTCGGTCTGATAGGTCACGCGTCGACGCAGCGCCAACAGTTCCAGCGCCCGGTCCAACACCTGTTCCATCCCATCGAGATCCACCGTCTTGATCACGAAGTCGTAGGCCCCGAGCTTCATCGCTTCCACCGCGTCCTGGACCGTGCCATAGGCCGTGAGCATGATGACGAGCGTGAAAGGCGCCTTCGCACGGCAGGCTTTCAAGGTCTCCAGGCCGGAGAGGCCAGGCATCTTCACATCCAGGAGCATCAGATCCGGCACCTCATGATCCAGCGCCTGTAACAGGGCCTCACCGGATTCGAAGGCTGCCACCCGGTGGTTCCGTTTGGAGAGGCGCTTCACGAGGGCCGACCGGATTGCGGGTTCATCATCCGTGACGAAAATGGTAGCGTTCATGACGCGATTCCTATTTGGTCCGGTGATGGCCGAAGCGGCAGCCAAAGCCGTGCGGTCGTGCCGCGGCCCGGTTCGCTGGTTAACGTGATGTCTCCACCGTGCGCCTCGGCGATGTTCTGGCAAATCGCTAATCCCAATCCAGTTCCATGTTGCTTACCGGTTGTAAAAAACGGTTGGAACACCTGGGCCAGGTTCTGTTGCGCAATGCCGGAGCCCGTATCTGAAATCTCGATGAACACGCCGGCATGGCCGGCATGTCCGGCGTGTCCTGCTGCGATCCGCAGCTCTCCTCGCGAAGGCATGGCGTCTAGCGAGTTGTGACACAAGTTGAGCAGGACTTGTTTGATCTGGTCTCGATCCGCGTAGGCGGCCAGCGCCGGCTGGCAGGATCGAACGATGGCGATCCGCTGAGTTTCCAGACGCGTGTCCAGCAGCTTCAAGACCTCGTCGACGACCCCGTCCACTGCCCAGGTCGTCGGCATCAGATCTCTGGGACGGGCGTAATCGATGATCTGATTGACGATGCGGTCCAGTCGGCGAGTTTCGTTCAAGATAATGTCGAGGTCCGCACGTTTTTCATCTGACGCATCGATCTCATCTCGAAGGAGCGCGGCGGTTGAGCCGATGCCGACGAGTGGATTGCGGATTTCGTGCGCGATGCCCGCGGCAACCTGTCCCAGCGTCGCCAAGCGCTCGGCCCGGCTGAGTTGCTGCTGCATGTCGTCGAGGGCCGTGATGTCGATATTGAACCCTTGATACATCGTGGTCTGGCCTTCTTTGTTGCGGATCGGAATACGCCGGCTCAGCACTTTTCGGACGGATCCGTCGCGATGAAGAAAACGGAACACCGTCTCGTAGGGCCGGTCACTGGCGACGGCTTGCGCATATTCCCGCAGCACCCGGTCCCGATCGTCCGGATGGATCCACTCACGGAAGGCATCCGGCTCGCTGGCATCGTCGGGATTCAAACCAGCCAGGACGCGGTTGTACCGATTGCTGAAGGTGACGGTCATGCCCGAAGTGGAAAAAATTCCGAAGGGTGCATGGTCGACGATACTGCGATATTTCTCCTCGGAGGCCGCGAGGTCCTCGTTCAGTGCGCGCAACTCCGCCTGGTTGGCTTGAACGCTTGCGAGATGTCCCCGCACTTGCTGGCTCATCGCGCCCATCACGCGGGTCAGTTCCCCAAGCTCATCCTGCCGCGACAGGACCGGCACATCAGCCGGTACGAGTCCGTCGGAGGAACGGACCGATTTGGCTAGAACGATTAACGGACCTGTGATCGACCGGGCGATCAGCTGCAAGGCAAGCACCATGAGCACAAAAACCAGCGCGATGCCCCATAGGACACGGGTGACCATCGATTTGCGTGAGCGTGCCATGTCGGTGAGCGCCTCGTTGAGCGCTTCCTGCTCGAGCCGGTCGAAACGTGCCATATGATCGCGAACTGTTTGCATGAGGTCTCTTCCGCGGCCCTGCTCAAGGTATTGCAACGCCTCCGCCGTCTTTCCTTTCTTCACTGATTGGATAAGGGTTTCCTTCTCGTCCATCAGTTGCTTAACCAGACGCTGTACGGTTTGTATCGTTTCGTATTGCGGCCGATGCTGACGGATGAGGCCCAACAGCACTTGTTCGACCGACGGAAGATGTTGATGGGCGTTTCGGGACGGAATCAGATACGCGTCTTGACGAGTCATGACATACCCGCGGAATCCGGTTTCATAGTCAACGATCAAGCGCATATATTCGGCAGCCGCCCGCTGAGCGACATAGACCCGATCAAGTTGTTCTTCGTGTTCAGTCAGCGTTTCGAGGCTACGGTAGGTTTCAACGCCCAGGACCAAAAAGGCCGCCAAAGGAATGAGTGCCGTGAGCAATAATTTTCGTGCGATGGGAAGGTTGTTGAAAAACTGAACGAATCGTCCGTGCATAGCCCGCCGTCGTGCTCCTTGCGCCTCATCGTAAGTAGAGCAGAGAAGCCATGTCAAATCAGGAGATGCGCCGATCCGACTTCACCGATCGCGGACATTCGTCCCTCTCAATTCCCTTCGGTCAAGGGGTTCGCGTGGAGCGGGCGGAGGTCCGGCCTCGGGGCCCAGTCGTTGAGAAGGCGTCCCAATCGCCGGCGACAGAGGAAAATAGCTGGAACCCAGGTCAGGACTTCTGGGTGGAATGTTCGATTCAGGTTCGATAGGACGCTCACGGCGACGCGGCGCGTCGAATAGCTCATCGTTCTGCCGGCCGACATCTGAAAGGGTGGAAGGACTGCGATGAGTTTGGGAGCCGCCCCCGGTCGGTCGATCTGGTCGTACTGACTGCTGAGCCAGAGTCATTTCCGGCTCGTTGGATCGCACATTGCCGGCAATGACGCCTTGCGCCATCGATTCGGCGCTGGTCAATTCATCACCATACACATCGGTCTGGTACTCGTCCGTATCAGCCTTGGCAAGCGACGACCACAAGGATTGCCCCGTCTCACTCACGTGGATCTTGGTGACGGTCGATAATCCCGGCCGGATGGGATACTCGCGGATTTCGTCAGCCGACAAGGCAATGCGAACCGGCACGCGTTCGGTAATGTGAATGAAGTTGCCCGTCGAATTGTCCGGCGGTAACAGGGCGAACGGGCTGCCGGTTCCCGGTACGAGACCTTCGACCGTTCCGTGAAACGTATGTTTTGCACCGTAGAGATCGACGCGAACTTCGGCCGGTTGGCCTGGCCGGATGTCACTCAGTTCCGTTTCACGGAGGTTGGCCTCGACCCACAAGTGGTCCAGCGGCACGATCGTCATGAGATTCGCGCCCGGTTTGACCCGATCGCCGACTTGCGCCTTGCGTTTGGCGACATAACCGGAAATCGGCGCGCGGATCTGTTGCCGCGCATATTCGAGATGCGCGTTGATGTATTCGTGCTTCGCCAGCTCGACCGCGGGATGCTCCATGACCGTGGTGCCGCCGATCTGGGCGTCGAGCGCGTCGTATTCGGCCTGTGTTTCCCGTACCTCGGCCTCGAGTGCCTGGAGCTGATCCAACGCGTTCTGAAGGATTTGTTTCGAAACCGCGCCGCTGGGAGAGGCTTTCCGATAGCGATTCACGTCGTGGCGAATAACGTCCAGTCTGGCCCTGCGAGCGGCGAGCTTTTCTCCGAGCTGTCGCTGCGTAAAGGAGAGGGCGTTGATACGGCGAACGGTTTCGCCAAGCCGCCCCCGGGCCCGACCGAGCGCGGCATAGGCCTCATGTTCGTCGAGACGGATCATCACGTCGCCGCGATTGACGAATTGCGTCTCTTCGAATAGCACCTGAGTGATAATGCCGGTGGCCTGAGCCGCGACGGGCACGAGATTGCCTGTCACGTACGCATTGTCGGTTTGCACCCAGAACCGCGCCGAGGTCCACCAGTAGATGCCGTAGGCAGCCCCGGCGAGCATGAGCACGACAGTGACGATGAACAGGCGCCGATTCCGCTGAACGTGGATCGACTCTTCATACATCTGAGGCGCCGGGGGCGGCATGGAATGGGTGGTGCTCATGAACTTAGCTCGTGTGTTTCGTCGGTCGTTTTTCGATGTCGGGATTGTGATAGCCGCCTCCGAGCGCTTCGATCAGGTCCACGGCGGCGACCAACTGATCGCTTTCCAAGGCCCGCATTGAGTATTCTTGTTCCAGCACGGGATAGCGGTGCCGCAAGACTTCTCGATCGTCGTCGAGCCCGCTCACCAGGCGCACCTTGGCCAGGCGCCAATCCTCGCTCAACGAGGTGACGAGGCGGCGGTGAGAATCCAGCATCTCCCTGGTGGCTTGCCAGGCGCTGAGGCTGTCTGCCACTTCGCGCAAGGCGCCTAGCAACGTGTCGTTATAGAGTTCGACGGCCGCGTCGTATTCGGCCCGGTGCACGGCCAGTTCGCCGCGCAAGCGGCCGCCTTCGAACCACGGCAACCGGATGCCGGGCGCAATGCCATAGGAAAAACTTTGGCCGCTGAACAAAAAATTGGCCAACTTGTCGGCGCCCTTCGTGAGTGTCAGGGCATTGAAGCCGACGAAGGCCGTCAGGTCGATCGTCGGATAGAACTGGGTTTTCGCGACTTTCACCAGCCGAGCCGCCGAATCGGCTCGATAGAGCGCTGCCGCCAAATCCGGACGGTGCACCAGCAATCCCATCGACAGGTGTTCGGGGACAGGAATTGAGTTGGGAGGTGCGGCTCCTATTTGGCTGAACAGACGGAGACCCTCATCCGGGCCTTTGCCAGCCAGTCTCGCAAGCAAGTGGCGCTGTACATCCAGTTGATCGCGTACGCTGGCCTGTCGTTTGACCGCGGCTTCGTACTCCGCTATGGCTTGCTTCACCGTCAGATCATTGTCGAGGCCCAGCTTGAAGCGGGTTTCGGCGAGTTGGCGAAGGTGGCGCCGAAGATCCACCATGGCGCGTACCAATTCAAGCTGCCGGTGAAGCGCATAGCCGCGAAAATAGGCGCGGGCAATTCCTGTGGTCAGGCGCAGACGGACTTCGGCCTGTTCGGCTTCCTCGGCGGCCGCTTGCCCCAGCGCTCCTTCCAGCATGGCGCGATTCTTCCCCCAAAAGTCGAATTCGTATCGGAAGCTCAGCGGGTTGATCACGCCGAGGAGAATCCGGGCGCCGGCGACTTCCGGATTCAGGGCTGCAAAGACTCCATGTTGGGAAATGCGTTCATAGGTGAGCGACGCATCGGCTTCCAAGAAGGGCAATAGTCGTGCGCCTTCGACCCGCACGAGTCCTTGGGCTTCCCGCAAGCGGGCTGAGGCCACTTTGAGGCCCGGATTCTCCTTGAGTGCCGTTTCCATCAGTCCGTCAAGCTCCGTATTGCCGAACTGTTCCCACCAGCGATCCTCCGGCCACTTTTGTAACCGGCTCGTTACTTCCGCGAGTGTTTCTTTCAATTCGGGTGGCTCAAGATAGACAGATGGAGGATCGCCTTTGGGAATCCAAGCACAGCCGGACACCATCACGAGCATCAAGACACACAGACAGGTCAGGCGGCCGGTTATCGATCGTATCGTGCTGATCATGGTTGCTCCATGAGTTCTTCTGCACGGCGTTCGCGCACCGCCTCGGCCGGTGTCATGATCGGCACGCGACTCGATTTCGCGAACCAGACCAAGAGAGCCAGTCCCATGCAGAGATAACTCGACAAGAGAAAGGCGTCGTTCAAGGCCAGAATACCGGCCTGTTGCTTGATGGTCAGTTGTAGCTTGTTGTGGATCATGGCGGGATCGAGGCCGATCTCCTGCAACCTGGACGTGATTTGCTGGAGTGGATCGTAGGAAGCAGACATCCGTCCGCCAAAGTGCTCGCTCAGTTGCAATTGATGGAAGGGCAGTCGCCGAAAAAGGACGACGCCCTGCCACGTGATGCCAAGCGCTCCCGCTGCAATCCGAAACACGTTCGCGACCTCCGCCGCACGCAACATCTGTTCACCGGAGAGGCCGTGCAGTGTTAGCACCGTAAGAGGGGTAAAAAACGATCCCAGGAACACACCTTCGAGGACCATCGGCCAAAAGATTTGATCGTAGGAGTGTGGATCATCGAAAAGCCCGATCCAATAAAAGGTCACGGCGAATCCCGCTGCATTCAGACTGGCGAGCAGACGAACATCTAAGCGTTTGGCCACTTCATGCATGACCGCGATCAGCGGAATACCGAAGAGGATCATGGGCACGAACACCATACCGGCCAGAGAGGAGGAGTACCCCATCAACACTTGAAGCTGCACGACAAACAGTGCGAGCAGTCCTTGAATAGACAAGAAGCCGAGCGACAGACAGAGTAAGCCGATCACAAAATTCCGATGCCTAAACAATCGGAGATCGACGGCCGGCCGGCGCTCACCGAGCTCCCACACGATCCAGATAGGCACCGCCACAATGACGAGGAACAGTACGACCCGTAACAAGGGATCGTCGAACCAATCGAAATCATTGCCTTCGTTCAAGATGGTCTGAAGTCCGCCGAAAATGACGGCCAGCAGACAAAATCCCACGAAATCGAATCGCTCGTATTGAAGATGAAGGCCACGTCCGTGCAAGAGCGACGCGGTGAAGCCGGCAATGGCAAGTGCGAACGGAATGTTGAGATAAAACAACATTCGCCAGCCCCACTCATCCGCGAGCCAGCCGCCCAACGCCAATCCGACTGTGAAGGGCATCAATGTGAAGAACCCCCAGATCGCCAGTCCCATCGATTTCCGGTGATCCGGATATTCGTGCAACAAGAGTGTTTGACCCAGAGGAAGCGTGAGACCCCCCGCCAGGCCGAGAAGAATGCGGGCCGGTACGAACGTCGTGATGCTGCTATCAATCGCACACAGCGCGGATGCAGCGGCATAGGCAAGGAAGGCACCCACGAAGACGCGCGATTCTCCATAGCGACAGGAAAGCCAACGGGCGATCGGGAAGGCTAAGGCCAGTGCGATCATGAAATCCGTTTGGGCCCAGGTACCGAAACTCGGCACTACGCCGCCGAGATCGCCTGCAGCATGCGGCAGGAGCGCCACATAAGAGCCGGCGTTGAACAGCACCACCATATGAGCGAGGCCCAGGACTGCGTTGAAAAGGACAAACTGCCATCCTCTGAGGCGGGCCTGTTCGAGATCGGGTAAAGACATGTTCATACCGTATAACTTCAGAAAGAGGGTGAATACCGCGTACGGTCGCTGGCCGCCGGTTCCGTCACGGTTGTCGTTTGAGCTGTGAGCACGTCCGTTTCCGGCCGATGCGTAAAGTAAATGGCTAGACCGGTGAACAACATGCCGCCCACCAGATTGCCGAGCGTGACCGGGATCTGGTTCCACAGCCACCAGTCGGTCAACGTGACATGGGCGCCCAACAATATGCCAACCGGAATGACGAACATATTCACCACGGCATGTTCGAAGCCCTGCGAAAAAAACAGCACAGTCGGTCCCCAGATCGCCAGAATTTTCCCCGACAATGACGTGGTCGCAAAGGCGAAGACGACGGCGAGGCTCACCATCCAATTACACAAGATGCCCTTGGTAAAGACGGTGAGCATACCGGCTGAGCCGTGCGAGGCGTAATAATTGGTCTTGGCTTCGGCGATCGCGACCAACTTGGTGCCAGTCGCGGACAATCCGGCGTCCCCGGCGGTGGTCAATACGATAGCCAACATCGCCGCATACAGTGTGCTACCGATCAGATTGCCCAGAAAGACCCAGCCCCAGTTCGTCAACACCCGGCTGATACAGGCATTGGCTTTTCCATCTGCCGTCGCACAGGGCAACAACGCAAAACTGCCCGTAATAATTTCCGTTCGGAGAAGAATGGCGAGGCATAGGCCGAAAGGAAAGAGCAACGAACCGACGAGCCAGCTCCCCGTTTCAACCGCGGCTGTAACCGCCATACTGGTCGCGACACCGAGGTAGGCGCCGGCCAGAGCTCCGCGGATCAAGAGATGGCGAACCGGCAAATCCAATTTAAGGCCTCCGGTGTTCACCATGTCCCTGACGATCTCTTGGGGTTTCACATAGTCCATGCGTAACTCCATTCCTAAGTGGAAACAAATCTTATCCCTCCTCCTATCATCAGCAACTTTGAAGCCAGCGCGATTCATCGAGGCGGGAGGCCGTAAACGTCGTGACTGTGGACGGATTGCGAAACGCCAGAGGAGGGCGGTCAGGCGGACGAGGGCATGACATGTGTGGATTCGACGTGAGCGGTTTGTGCGGATTCGCTCACTTGGAAAGCACTTTCCTCGCAGCGACGTGATCGTCATACTGGTGCCCTTCACGGGAACCACCACCTCCCATACCTCCGCCTGTTCGTTTCATTTATAGGCAAGAATAGCTTGAGGGGAAAATGTCTGCATGGGAGGCCCTCTTCGCAGCTTTCCTAGTGGAAGCCCGAGGATGCGGTATGGCTGGGCTAGGGTATATCTATATTGTTGCCCAAGAACTGCTGGTTGACATCGTGATTGGACACGATGCTCTTGGCAGTGGAAGAGTCCTGGGAGCACTGCTCATGCTCTACGAATATCGGA
Organism: uncultured Nitrospiraceae bacterium; assembly: GCA_963851455.1. Lineage (GTDB taxonomy): Bacteria > Nitrospirota > Nitrospiria > Nitrospirales > Nitrospiraceae > Nitrospira_C. The sequence goes on along the minus strand of CAWKPI010000004.1, from coordinate 909,710 downwards.
CTTCCGGGTGCAACCGTGATTGGTGGCGCGCTCGCTATCGGTCTTCTTCGCTGAGATGGTTATGGAGAAACAACCGTCTGCCTGGGATCAGAAGGGAGGGAACGTCATGGCTTTTTTACCGTTCCGCGATCGAGCAACGATCATAATGTTTCGGTGGTCGGCAATCTGTGCGGGACTGTTTGTGGCTTTGGGTATACATATCGTCGTGACGGCGTTCGGACTGGGGATTGCGTTCACTGACCATGGCGCTCAGCAGGAGGGAATGACCAGCATCGGCCTCTTGCTTTGGAGCGGTGCGGCTTGGATCGCGGCCTCGTTTATCGGCGGGTACGTCACGGCGTGGGTTGCCGATTCCGCTCGGTACCCCGAGAGTCTCTTCCACGGTCTTGTCCTCTGGGGTCTGTTGACGTTTGTTCTGATGTTTCTTCCACCCAGTACGATGGGAGTCGGTGCCACGCTGTCCGGAGCGCCGCCGACCGTGAATGTCATCTCGCTCGTGGCCTGGTTCGTGGCGATCGGAGGAGTACTCTCGCTAGGTGCGACCATTTGGGGGGCTGTGATCGGATCGCGCGTCATAGCTGATGTCGAAACGAAAGCGGCGGACAGTTATCGGGCAGCGTGAGGAAAAGTTATGGACTCGGTTCGGAGCAACCAAGAGAAAGCGGCGATGATCAAGAAGTGGATCGATCCCGAGGAAAGGGTGACGGTGCATTTCGACGATCAGCGCAATCTCAACGCGGAAGTGACCGGCTGCACCGACCAGCTCGTGTTTCTCTCGTTGGAAACAACGGTGCCGCACATGCGGCAGCAAATCTCGGTGCCCTACAGCGATCTCGAACTATCGGAGGATCTTTTCCACTATACCCGCGATCCTGCTCGGCCACTGAATCGAAAGCGGCTGATGCTGATCATCAATGGCAACCGGCCGGCAGTTGTCTACTAGATGACTACGTGACTAGACCGACTGAGTTCGCTATCTCGGCGATGACCGTAGGAGCGCCAGGCCGCAGTGGGCGCTAGTGCGCCATGGCGGCATGGTCTGCGGACGGACGATCGACGTGGCCGAGCGGACCAGCCGAGATACAGGACTGCATCGGCTCAACAAGGCATGCGTCCTCATTGTGCCACAGCCGGCGAACCGACTCGACCAAATGCTGAGCGGAGAGGACGTCTGTATCGATATCGACCAGTACGTGGCCGGGGACGGACGAGAGATCGATGGCTCGTACTCCCGGCAAAGGTGAGAGGGTCGATAGGATGTTCGCATGCTGAGAGCGGCACAGTGAGCCCTTGAGCTGCAGCGCGATACGTTCGATTGGTGAGGCCGCTGCGGCGGGAGGAAAAGAGGAAAGGGATGCTGAGCAGAGACTCGTGAGTAACATCAGAGTGACGACTGCCGATCTTGAGAGCAAGGGAGACATATGAAAGCAAACGCGCAACCCTTCCCAGAGCAACCGGCCGACTCTCAAGGAGCGAGCCGGTTGCCTGGGTGCAGCGTTATGGCGTGGGAACAGGAGTAATCTCGGTCTGAGGAGTCGAGAGCGTCCAAGGCACCATCGGCATAAGTGGCTGCTGCTTGGCATCGGGGGAGGCCAGGAGCACCGCAATGGCACCGCGGAGTGCGCCGGTTAACGAGTGGGTGACGAGCGGGTAAGCGCCTGCTGATTCCACGACCACATCGAAGGTCGCTGCGCTGCCTGGTCCGACTACATAGGTCTGCACACCGGTCAGCTTGTTGGCCGGATTACCACTCTCATACACGTTGTCCCAGATCTCGCCGATTGGATGGAACGACGAAAATTCGTTCGGTCCTGCATTGACGAAGTAGATGCGAACGCGTTCACCCGGCTTCGCATCCAGTTTCCCGCCGCCTGTCACGAACGGGTGATACTTGAAGATGCCGCCGTTGAACATCATGCCGTCGAATTTCCGGTCGAACATCCCCTGCACATCGTCAGGATTCTTAAAGTGTTCCGATTGGACGAGGACATACTCGCGATCCGCTTTCGGCCAGGCCTTCGCGTTCTTTGGGTCCACGATGATGGCGCCGAACATCCCGCGGGCGATGTGTTGAATCATCGGCGGAGCGCCGCAGTGATAGAAGAAAATCCCGGGTTTCTTCGCGATGAAGGTGTAGCTGATGGTTTCACCCGCGTTGATCGCCCTGTAATTCTTCAGGAAGTCGATCTCTGCCGCGTGAAAGTCCATCGCGTGCGGATATTTGTTGGTCGCCGGATTCGTGAGCGTGAACTTCACGGTATCCCCTTCGGTCACGCGCACAACCGGGCCCGGCATAGTACCGTTAAACGTCCAAGCCGCATACTTTTCACCGCTGCCGTCAATGATGACATCGGTTTCAACTGCCGTCATCGAAACGTCATGGGTCTTGGCCAAGACCGGTGTGACTGCGAGGGTTGCGAACACGCACATTCCCAGTCCTCCCGCGAGGACAAGGCGGCGACATGAGCGGATCGTCGACATGGATACTCTCCTTCTTCTGTTGAGATCAGACAGATACACTGGAGCGACGAGGGTCCGCCCTCCTGAGGTTGACACACCAAGATACTTGAAGGGTCATCAACAAAACATGATCAATGTCATATTTCTAACGAAAGTGGCGGGAAAATTTTGAGGAAGCTAGCTAGTTGGAGGCAAGGGTCTTGAGGCGTTCGAGATTCAAGATGACGAGCCGATTGGCGGTTCCGGACACCAGACGGTCTCGCTTGAAGCGGCTCATGATCCTGATCACGGTTTCCGTTGTGGCACCGATCATATTGGCCATATCTTGCCTGGTTAACCGCATGGAAAGCCTGATCCCTTGCTGGTCTTTGACCCCATTTCTCGTGGTCAGGTCTGCAAGGAGAGCGGCGAGCCGTTGATCGGCCCGGTCCAACGCCAGAATCTTGTTCCGTTCCTGGGCCTCATGCAGCCGGTTACCAAGATATTTAATGACCTCGAGCGCCGCGTCCGGACTCCGTCTCAGCATGTCGAGGTAGGTGCTCTTGTGCATACGGAGGATACTCACGTCTCCCATCGGCTGCGCGCTTCCGGGATGGCAGGCGCCATCGAAGGCGGCCGCATCGCAGCAGAACAGGTCGCCGGGCACCAGCATCTTGATGGTGCATTGTTTTCCGTCGCGCGTCGATTTTACACATTTGACCGTACCTTCTTTGACGATATGGAAGTATTCAGTGGGGTCGCCTTCATGGAAGATGAAATCATCCTTGCCATAGCGGGCTTCTGAGAGTTCGTGGAGGACGCGCTGACGATCCTGCTGACTCAGGATATTGAGAAGAGGTACGCGGTCAAGCAGACTGTCGGTGGAGATGCTGGACCGTTTACTTGATGATGTGTTTAGCCGCTTCGACAATGGATCGCGCTCCGATGCCAAAGTGGTCGACGAGTTCATCCGGTTTGCCACTATGGGGAATGGCCCGCACCGCGAGCTTATGGACTCTGATGCCTTCCGTGCTGACCGCGTCGAGCACGGCATCGCCCAGGCCGCCGTGCGCATAGTGGTCCTCAACGGTAAGAATCCGGCCCTGGGTGGCCCTGGCGCTTTCGAGTACCGTCGTCCGGTCGATGGGAACGATGCTGTAGAGATCGATCACACGTACAGCAATGCCCGCTGCCTTCAACTGGTCATAAGCCTTGAGCGCCTCGAAGAGTGTAACTCCAGCCGCGACGATCGTAAGGGTATCGGTTGCACTCTGGCGCAGGACTTTGGATCCGCCGATCTGGAACCGCTCTTCCGGTCCATAGAGCACGGGAGATTTTGGCCGCCCTGCTCGAAGATAGACCATTCCCTTGTGATTGGCGGCAGTTTCGACCAAGCGATACATGCAGGTGGCATCCGATGGGTAAAGAACGGTGATGCCTGGCTGGGCGGCCATCATGGCGATATCTTCCAGCCCCATCTGCGACGGCCCGTCTTCCCCGATGCTGACACCGACGTGGGTTCCCACCATCTTGATGTTGGCTTGACTGATCGCCGCCATGCGGATGAAATCGTAGGCTCTGGTAAAGAATGCGGCGAACGTGGCGGCAAAGGGTACCTTGCCGCAGGCGGCGAGGCCGGCCGCTGCACCGAGCATATTCTGTTCCGCAATGAAATTCTCAAAGAAGCGGCCCGGAAATTTCTTGCCGAATTTTTCGGTGTAGGTCGAATTCTTCACGTCCGCATCGAGGCCGACAACCAGTGGATTGACGGCACCCAGGTCTTCGAGGGCGACACCGAAGGCTTCACGCGTGGCGGCGGAATCGCCGACCTTATAGGGGGAAGCGGAGAGCGGCTTGATCGCTGGAGTGTTGGCTGGAGCCGCGGATGGCCGTGCGATGGTCGGTGGCGTACCGTTCGGCTTCAGTTGCTGCGTCAATTCGTCGATTGCCTTTTGCATGTCGGCACCCTGTGGCACCGGCTTCCCATGCCAATTCAGATGGTCCTCCATGAAAGAGATCCCTTTGCCCTTGAAGGTCTTCGCCAGGAGAACCGTCGGGATGTTTTTGGTTCGGGCCGCTTCATGAAACGCAGAGATAATGGCGGAGAGATCGTGCCCGTCCACAATAAGGGCGTGCCAACCAAAGCCGGTCCATCGCGAACGATACCCTTCCATGTCGTGCTGTAACATCGTGGGATCGCTCTGACCAAGTCGATTGACGTCGACGATCGCGCAGAGATTGTCCAGTCGCTGCTGGCGGGCGAGTTCCACGGCTTCCCAGACTGATCCTTCAACGGATTCTCCGTCCCCCATCAACACATAGGTTCGATAGTCGAGCTTATCGACGTACTTGGCATTCAGGGCAATTCCGACACCGACAGGTAATCCCTGTCCGAGCGATCCTGTGGCCATGTCGACGAAGGGAAGGCGGGGAGTCGGATGTCCTTCCAGGTCGGAGGTGAGAGTTCGTAGCTTCAGTAACTCCTGTTTGGGGAAGAGCCCGGCTTCGGCCCAAGCTGCGTAGAGCAACGGGGCTGCATGGCCTTTGGAGAGGACGAATCGATCGCTGTTGAACGCTTTCGGATTCTTTGGATCGTACCGCATGATGGAGAAAAAGAGCGCTGCGACGATATCGGCGGCAGAGCAGCAACTGGAGGGATGGCCGCTACCGGCCGTGCTGGTCGAACGCACACTCTCAATGCGCAGGTGTGTCGCAGCGTTCTGAAGTGCGGCGAGTTGTTCAGTAGATAACGTCGATCCGGCCATGCCCTCTCCTTTTAGTGGGGAACGGATTGCCAAAGAAGCGGACGGTCTTTGCGTCAAGACGGTGCTTCAGGCTGTAAAGTGTGAAGCTAGCAAACAGAGGGTGGAGGAGTCAACGAAGGTGGAAGAGAAATCCTGCCAGCTTGCAATGGCATGGCCGTCGTGTCATCGGCCCGACACCTATTATGCCGAACCGGTTATCGTCGTCACTTCAGGCGAACAGGCACTTTCGAGACCGTTATACGCGCTGACGGCAAAATAGTAGGTCGTATCGGCGGCGAGTCCGGTCACGGTCACAGAAGGCGAGGATGAGAACGTCGATTGCGCGTACGAGCAAGATCCAAGGGAGCCCGGCGTACTCGTTCCATAATGAACGATATATCCCACCACGTCTGGAACGGGGTCCCACGCCAAGGAGGCAACCGCTGGTCCGGTTGGAGCTGCCGAGGAGCCTCCGGATTCTCCGCCTTGGGTATCGGTCACACTGTCTCCACTCGAACTACAACCGGTCAACATCAAAGCGGTCAGAATGGCAACGCCAAAAACCAATATATTGCGTGCGGCTGATGGTCGGTGATAGCGGCTGTCTCTTTGCAGAAAGCACACACATAAGGTGGTCAGTCCCATGTTCTCCTTCCCTCAACGAATTTTTAGTAATGAGAATTCGGTCTACAGAAGCGAAAAATCGGCAGGCCGACTGATCGAAGGTCCTAGCAAGTGATATGCCATTACATAAGTAATAACAACAAACCATTTAATCAATAACTTACGCTACTATTTGACCTCCATATACCTACACGGTCATGAAGGTATGAAGGGTCATGCCTTCTACAGGATTCGAAAGGGAACACCGAATGAACTTCGAGTGCTTACAGAGATTCTTTAGGAAGGGAGCAGGCAAAGTCTGAGTTCGGGAGTCGGATTATAGGAAGGGTGCGCGGTAAGGGGTTACGAAGGTTTGGAACGATCGAAGGTATGTCAAGACAGCTCGCAATAGGGCGTATGTCCCTCACGCCGGCGCTGGTCGGTCGCGAAAGAATCGGTACAACAAATAAGAATTAATTAAGACAATGATCGACAGAATGCCATATGTGGTGAAGGGCGAGGCCAGCTGTAATTCCGATAGCACGCGTGACAGTCCAAATCCCACCACGAGCCCGTCGAAGGCCATGCAGATGCGGCGGAACGTTTCGGGATCTATCCACCGGATAAGCAACGTGCCGAGCGGAATCCCCAGTATCACGCTGGGGACGATGTACGGAATGATCTCCAGGCTGCTGGCGCTAAAGAGGCCGAGGAAGGCATACGCGATGCCTGTGACGACGGACTCTGCCACGCGGATGACACCGAGTGCTGCGCGAAAGTCTTGCTTCGCGTAGCCTTGATTGTTGAACAAGAGCGCAAGAGGCGGACCGGAAATGGTTGTGACCGAATAGAGTGTTCCGATTCCAATCCCAAAAGGGATGGCAATGGTTTTCTCGGCCCGTATGGGTTTTCTGATGCCGGCAGCTTGGAGAAGGATCAACGGCAGCAAGATGAAATAGGTCACGAATTTGACCCAGGCCGGATGCACGAGTGAAAGGATATAACTGCCGATCGCCACACCAATGACGAGGCCGATCAAGATGGGCGCGACGCGCCACCAGATGTTCGGGATGCTCCGTCTGTTAATGAATAAGACGTAACCGTTAATCACTAATTCGACGAGCACCAAGGCTGGATTGAGAATGCGGTTGGTATAAAACAGCAGGGCTACGGGAACCGTAATCGACGAAAACCCATAACCGAGTGCGCCATTGACGGTGGCGGCTACGAACGTGATGAGGACGAGGACAATCTGATCCATTCGTTATCCTTTAGGAGACCCTGCTGCAAAATCTGCAAGGGTGTAGTGATCCAAGATGTCGGCGATCGCGTCGCGGACCCTGCCCATGACCTGCTGGACAGGACATTGCGCCTTATTGGCATAGGGACAGTCGCTGCATTTTTGATAGGCCGTCTTGCTGACACAGCCGATCGGAGCGAGCGGACCGTCCAGCACGCGAATCACCTGCCCCAAAGTAATCTCATCCGGTGATTTAATCAGCGCATAACCACCTTTCATGCCTCTGCGGCTAGATAAAAGGCCGGCTCGTTTGAGCGCCAGCAGAATCTGCTCCAGGAATTCCACCGGGATGTGCTGGCGAGCCGCAATCTGATGGCGTTGCAATGTCGACGTGCCATGCACCAGCGTGAGTTCGAGGAGAGCACGGAGGGCGTATTCGCTTTTTTTTGAAAGTTTCACGGATTGACAATAATTCCGAGTGTGTTAATCAAGATTTGTAACAATAGAGGAGACTGCCAGATCCCGTCAAGAAAGGAAATAACATTTGGTGAAAAATAGCTATAACGACTGCATCGCGCGTGCCGGTCTGATCTTCTCGGAGGCTCGTTACAACTCCTTGATCTGAGAGGAGGTTTGTTGACAGTTTGACTCCATTCCTGGTACGTTCTGAATCCTTTTTTCTCTCATCTTAACAGAATTTTGAACAACGGTTGGACCGCTCGTGACCTTCCAGGATCTCATCCTCACGCTACATCGCTTCTGGGGCGATCAAGGCTGTGTGATTCATCAGCCCTACGACCTGGAAATGGGGGCAGGCACCTTCCATCCTGCCACGTTTCTACGATCTCTCGGACCTGAGCCCTGGCGGGCAGCCTATCCGCAGCCCTGCCGCAGGCCGACCGATGGACGCTACGGTGAAAATCCTAACCGTATGCAGCATTACTATCAGTATCAGGTCGTGCTGAAGCCGTCCCCTGACAATATTCAGGAGTTGTATTTGGAAAGTTTGGCTCGGCTGGGGATCAATCCCAAGCAACACGACATCCGATTCATCCAGGACGATTGGGAGTCACCGACCCTCGGGGCCTGGGGATTAGGTTGGGAAGTTCGTCTTGATGGCATGGAAATCACCCAATTCACCTACTTCCAGGAAATCGGCGGGATCGAACTAACCCCCATCACCGGCGAGATCACATATGGCACCGAACGCATTGCCATGTATCTTCAGCAAGTGAACAATGTGTTCGATCTCGATTGGACCGATCGTATCAAGTACGGGGACATCCATCATGAAACGGAGGTCCAGTTTTCTCGCTACAACTTCGAAGAAGGCGACGTCACGATGCTCATGAATGCGTTTCAATCGTACGAGGCTGAGTGTAAACGGTTGCTGGCTCAGACGGATAAACGGCTGACGTTGCCTGCCTACGATTATTGCATCAAATCGTCCCATACCTTCAATTTGTTGGATGCGCGAGGTGCGATCAGTGTGGCCGAACGTACCGGGTACATTGCACGTGTTCGTGCGCTGGCCAGGCAATGCGCGGAGCGATATATCGAGGAGCGAGCGGCGATGGGACATCCGCTCATTGAGCAGCAAAAATCTGAGACAAAAACTCGGTCCAAAGTCAGTTCGGGCCGCGCCGTATCCAGACCATGAAAAAGATTCCGACAGCGACTCAACCGAAGGCCCGTCTGTCTCATGCTGCGGAGCTCTTGTTCGAGATCGGTGTTGAGGAGTTGCCCTACCAATTCATAGCGCCGGCGCTTTCTTCGCTGGAGGATCATGCCGGCCGACTGTTCCAAGAAGCCAGACTCTCGTACGGATCGATTAAGGCTTATGGGACTCCGCGGAGACTGGCGCTGGTCGTCCAAGCATTGGCGATACATCAAACGGCCGTAACGAAAGAAACGACGGGACCCTCAAAATCGGTGGCATTCGATCAAGCGGGTCAGCCGACGAAAGCCGCGATCGGATTTGCAACCGGCCAGGGTGTGCCGGTTGACAGTCTGCAAGTGCGCCAAACTCCAAAAGGAGAATATCTTTTCGCAGTCAAGCAGGATGCAGGCCGTACGACCAAAGCCGTTTTATTGAATCTGTTACCTCAGCTCATCAGCAAGCTCTCATTTCCCAAGGCGATGAAATGGAATGAGTCCGGAATGCGTTTTGCGAGGCCGATACGTTGGCTGGTGGCGATGTACGGAGGATCCGTGCTGCCGATTGAACTATCGGGAGTCAAGGCAGGCAATCGCACGTATGGCCACCGTGTACTGGGCAGTGGGAGGTTGATCGCTGTGCGGGACTTTGGCTCCTACAGCAAGAATCTCGAACAGGCCGGCGTGTTAGTGGACCCAGCTCGTAGGCGGAATGTCATAGAAGAGCAACTCCATCAGCTCTGCGCCAAAGTTGGAGTGGGATTAAATGTGGACGAATCCTTGCTCGATCAAGCCGTGTTTACGACGGAATGGCCTTATGCGGTCACGGGAAATTTTAGACCCGAGTATCTGGCTGTGCCACCGGAAATTCTAATGACCTCCATGAAGGAGCATCAGGGATTCTTTTCCGTACGGGATAAGAAAACGGGAAGGCTGGCCCCGCATTTCATCGCGGTGGCGAATAATCAGCTGAAAGACATGTCGTTGATTCGGGCCGGCAACGAACGGGTACTGTCCGCACGATTGGCCGACGCCAAGTTTTTCTTTGACGAAGATCGTAAAACCAGATTGGAAGAGCGAGTGAAGAAGCTCGAGGGCGTCACCTTCCACCAAAAGCTCGGCACGATGGCGCAAAAACAGGAGCGCGTGAGGAAGTTGGCTGGGTTCATCGCGACACAGTTCGCTCAGAAAGAAGATGTGGTGCGAGCCTGCGACCGAGCTGCCGCCCTCTGTAAGGCAGATTTGCTGACGGGAATCGTCGGGGAATTTCCTGAACTTCAGGGTGTGATGGGTGGCGAATATGCCAAGCACGATGGGGAGTCGGAGGCGGTCGCACAGGCCATCCGCGAGCAATACCTGCCAAAGGCGCTTGAAGGAGAATTGCCGCACACCGTTTCTGGACAAGTATTGTCCCTGGCTGATCGGCTGGATTCAATCGCGGCATTTTTTCATATCGGCATGATACCGACCGGCTCCGAAGACCCGTTCGCTCTTCGCCGCCATGCGACGGCGATTGTGCGCATCGTGATGGAAGGCAACAGGCGTCTCGATCTTGGTCCGGTGATCGATCACGCGCGAGCCGCCGTGCGCGACCAAGGTTTTAAGGCGGCTCCGGATTCGGAGGCGCAGGGAAAACGACGAATGACAGAGTTTCTCTTTGAGCGAGTCCGTCATTATGCGCGAACGCTACACGATCTCCGGGACGATGTATTGGATGCGGTGTTGCGCTCAGCTTCGATGGGGGCCATCGATCTGGTCGATCTGTTGTTGAAGATGAAGGCGTTGCAGGCCGTGACGGCAAGACCCGAGTTTGACCCGCTGATTATTGGATTCAAGCGTGCGTCCCGCATTGTGGAGAAAGAACAATGGGATCGTAAGCCGGTCGATCCCACCTTATTCAAGGACGCCGCCGAAACCGAATTACACCGGCACATGGGAAGTAGCCGCCAAGATTTCGTTCAGCAGATGGCCCAGGGGCAGTATGACAAGGCTTTGGACGCCTTGGTTCGGCTCAAACCGCCTATTGACGCTTTTTTCAACGGGGTGATGGTGAATGCAGAGGAGGCAGCCCTTCGGAGCAATCGGCTGTCTTTATTGCAAGATGTGGACGACCTGTTCAAGTCGTTCGCGGACTTTTCGCGGATTGTGGTACAAGGGTCGTAGGCGACGGGCTGGTGAGTCCCTCTTGCTCGCGCAACGCGCGGCCTGTTGGGAATGGGAGCGGAACAGGCCCTCGTTGGACGCGCGCAGTAAGGGAGTCAGCCAGCCCATCTAGATGAGAGAAATTGATGGGACTCCCGTACTCTCCAGATTCAGATTCTGATGAGAAGTGTGCAGCGAAAGTCAGGCGGTTTGCGACGATGGTGACGGCGGGATTGATCGTCTTCTGCAATGTGGTATTGCTGCTTGGTGTATGGGTCAGCGGAGTGAATCTCGATGAACTGGTCAATACGCCTGATCTCTTTAATGCCAAAGAAGACATCTGTTTGCGATTGACGTGGGAACGAGTTCCTGGGGTATCGGATCCGGTGCGATTATGTTCCGAGTGGATCAACCTGGCAGATCCCTCAGGCAAACCGCATCATCTGTCCAAAGACATTGCCGTCCGTCAGGGTCCCGACGGCCAATACTACTTTGACCGGGGCGTGCGATCGGATTTCCGGTTGGTCGGGCTTGCGCTGTTTGTCGGAGCTGTGCTGTTATTCGGCATGTGGGCAAGGCGTTATCTTGTAAGCCGCTATCGGCTACAGCTTGGCATGGCAGGGCCTCGCAGTTCATCAGGCCTCCACTAAGAGTGGAGCAAAAGGAGAGGGCAGCCGTGGCAAAGAAATACGTCTACTACTTCGGTGACGGGAAAGCCGAAGGGACCTCCAACATGAAGGAGCTCCTTGGCGGCAAGGGCGCCGGCCTTGCCGAGATGACCAATCTTGGCATCTCCGTTCCGCCCGGGTTCACGATTTCGACGGAAGCCTGCGTCGAATATTACAAGCAGGGCAAAAAGTATCCTCCCGGCATGTGGGAGGCATCACTGCAGGCACTCAAGCGCGTGGAGCGGTCGATGGGCATGGGTTTTGGCAATCCTGAGCGACCGTTGCTGGTGTCGGTGCGTTCCGGCGCCCGCGCCTCGATGCCCGGCATGATGGACACGGTGCTGAATGTCGGATTGACGACCAAGACGGTCGAAGGGCTGGCGGCCAAAACACGTAACGATCGGTTTGCACAGGACAGCTATCGCCGGTTTGTTTCCATGTACGGCAGCATCGTGATGGGCGTGCCGCGCGAACATTTCGAAGCGATCCTCAAGCACAAGAAAGCCGAAGTGGGTGTCGACGCACGAAACCCATCTCGATGCCCGGCATCTTCGCGAGTTGGTCTCGAGCTTCAAGGCGCTGGTCAAGGAAGAAACGAAGAAAGAGTTCCCGGATGAACCGCTCGATCAGCTTGCGCTTGGCGATCAATGCCGTCTTTTCATCCTGGTTCGGCGCACGGGCCATCACCTATCGACGGCTCTACGGCATTCCCGATTCCTGGGGCACGGCGATCAACGTCGTGGCGATGGTGTTCGGCAACATGGGCGAAACCAGCGGAACCGGCGTGGCCTTCACCCGCAGATCCGAGTTCGGGCGACAAGAACTTCTTCGGCGAATGTCTGATGAATGCACAGGGCGAAGATGTGGTGGCGGGCATCAGAACACCGCTCCCGGTGAGCGCGCTCGCGAAGAACGTGCCGGAGGCCTACAAGGAACTGGAACATACCTACAAGAAACTGGAGAAGCATTACCGCGACATGCTCGACCTGGAATTCACGATCCAGGAAGGCAAGCTCTATATGCTGCAGACCCGCGTCGGGAAACGGACCGGCATTGCCGCCGTCAAGATCGCTGTCGATATGGTGAAAGAAGGCGCTCATCTCGAAGCGAGGAAGCGGTGCTGCGCATCGGACCGGATCAACTCGCGCAGTATCTCTATCCGATCTTCGATACGAAAGAAGAGGCGAAATCGAATCCGCTCGGGAAAGGGCCTGCCGGCCGGGCCAGGGGCGGCGGCAGGAAAAATTGCGCTGACGCCGGATCGCGCCGTGGACATGAAAGCGGCGGGCACTCGCGTGGTATTGGTCCGGCAGGAAACCAGTCCGGACGATATTCATGGCATGAATGCGGCGACGGGGTTTTTGACGGCGCGCGGCGGCATGACATCGCATGCCGCGGTTGTGGCGCGACAGATGGGCAAGGTCTGCGTAGCAGGCTGCGAATCTGTGGAAGTCCTCGACAGCCAATCCGTGAGGATCGGCGCGAAGATCTTCCGTGAGGGCGACTATCTCTCCGTCAATGGTTCGACCGGCAATGTCTATGAAGGCGACATTCCGGTCGTCGAATCTGAAATCATTCAAGTGATTCAAGGGAAGCTGGATCCGAAGAAATCGGACAAATATCAGCGGTTTGCCACGATGTTGTCCTGGGCGGACAGTGTCCGAACACTGCGGGTGCGGGCTAATGCCGACGTGCCGGAGCAAGCCAAGATTGCGCGGGGGTTCGGTGCCGAAGGCATTGGACTGTGCCGCACAGAACACATGTTCTTTGCCGAAGACCGTATCCCGATCATGCAGAAAATGATCTTGGCCCGGACGAAAGAAGAGCGAGAAAAGTATCTGGACCAATTGTTGCCGCTTCAGAAGCAGGATTTCATCGGACTCTATCGAGAGATGCAGGGATTTCCGGTCACCATTCGCTTGCTCGATCCGCCGCTGCATGAGTTTTTGCCGAAGCGTGAAGATTTGATGGTCGAGATTGCCCAGCTGGAATTGACCGGCCGTGACGGCGCCAAGTTGGATGAAAAACGTCGATTGCTGGCGCGGGTCGAGGAGTTGCACGAGTTCAATCCTATGCTGGGTCTGCGCGGCTGCCGGTTGGGCATCACCATGCCGGAAATTACGCGCATGCAGGCACGGGCGATCGTGGAAGCAGCCTGCGAACTGGCGAAGGAAGGGAAGAAGATCGTCCCGGAGATCATGATTCCCTTGGTCAGCATGGTGTCCGAAATGAAGTCTCAAACGGATCTCATCCGCGAAGTTGCCCAGGAGACGATGAAGCGCTACAACGTCAAACTGTCCTATCTCGATCGGCACGATGATCGAGTTGCCGCGTGCCGCGGTGACGGCGGATCGAATCGCCGAAGAGGCAGAATTTTTCTCATTTGGCACGAACGACCTGACACAAACGACCTTCGGACTCTCGCGCGACGACGCTGCAAAGATTATCGACCACTACAAGACCGCGAACATCATGGAGTCGGATCCCTTCGCCGTGCTGGATCGGGAAGGAGTCGGCGCTCTGATGAAGCAGGCCATTGCGGCCGGACGGAAAACCCGCCCTGGCATTAAGCTCGGGATCTGCGGTGAACATGGTGGCGATCCCAGTTCTGTGGAGTTTTGCCATCAACTGGGATTGGACTACGTGAGCTGTTCGCCCTATCGCGTCGCGATTGCTCGACTAGCTGCAGCTCATGCCGCATTGGCTGAAGCCGAGGCCAAGAAAGGCGAGAAGTCGACGACGTCGGCACGGTCAGGCCGTAGCCGATCCCGCGTCGCTCGCAAGAAGCGGTGATGCGTCCGCCTCACGTGGCGTCTCGCCGGTTTCGTGACGAACCCTCGTGAATAATGCGGGCTAGCCACGCACAGGACCTCCAGTACATGACCCTGGCGCTTCGCCTGGCGGCGAAGGGTCGGGGCACAGCAAGCCCCAATCCGATGGTCGGTGCCGTCGTTGTGAACGCAGGACGGGTCGTCGGTCAGGGGTTTCACCTCCGTCCCGGTCTCCCTCATGCTGAAATTATTGCCCTCCGTCGCGCGGGTAAGCGTGCGCATGGCGCCTCGCTCTACGTCACGCTGGAACCTTGTTGCCATCTCGAGAAACGCACGCCACCCTGTGTGCCGGCTGTGATTCGATCCGGCGTTCGGCGCGTGGTGATTGCCACACATGATCCAAATCCGGCGGTCGAAAGAAAAGGCGCGGCAGCACTTCGTCGGGCCGGATTGTCTGTCACCACAGGGATTGCGAAGCGAGAGGCGGAAGCGTTGAATAGAGCCTACAATCACTGGAGGAAGACGAAGCGACCGTTTGTGATTCTGAAAGCCGGCATGACGCTCGATGGCCAGATTGCCACGGCTTCCGGCGAGGCGAAATGGATTACGAGCCATCAATCTCGCCGCGAGGCCCATCAGCTCCGTTCTCATGTAGATGCCGTCTTGGTCGGAATCGGCACCGTGTTGTCCGACGATCCGTCGCTGACGGCACGAGCCGGCTCGCGACTGAAGAAACTGGCAACGAGGCAGCCGCTGCGCATCGTCGTCGATAGTCAACTGCGCGTCCCTTTGAACGCGCGGATTCTCTCCGGGCAAGATGAGGCGAAGACGTTGATCGCAACGACTGGTTCGGCCGCGGCGGCTCGCCGACGTGCGCTTCAAAAACGGGGAATTGAGGTGCTGTCCATTCCAAGCCTACGTGGGCGGGTGTCACTACGCGCGCTGATGCTTGAACTCGGCGAGCGGGGAGTCACGTCGCTGCTTGTGGAGGGCGGCAGTGAAATCAATGCCGCCATGTTAAAGGCCAAGCTCGTGCAGCAGGTCCGATTGTATATCGCCCCGGCGCTTCTCGGCGGGGGAGACGCCAAGGGGGTCATTGGCGGGAAGAGTCCTGCACATCTTACACAGGCCTTGAAGCTCCGCAATGTGCGCACTCGATCGGTCGGTCGCGACGTGGTGGTGGAAGGAAACTTGTGACGAAGTGCCGCTATGTCACATTCTTGTTCTTGATGGTCGGTCTTACGGATTTGAGTGTCGCCCAGCCTGCTGCACCGGTTCCAGAAAGTCTCTCCTCCCAGGTATTCCGATATCTCGATACGACCAACGGTGATGAAGCAGATCGCCTGTTGCGCGAAATCCAGCTCCACCCTGAGGCCTCAATCGAACGGGTGACGCGGATGATCCAAACCGAACGGATCTATGATACTCAGCCGATTGGTACCCTTTCGGGTGAACGGATTCACAGTCAGGGTCGGGTGTATCCGCTCGCCCTGTCCATTCCACTGACCTATCAACCCTCAAGAGGCTATGGTCTCGTCGTCTGCCTACATGGAGCCGGCTTTACCGGCGATGTGTATCTGGAACGCTGGCAGTCCCGACTTGGAGACGACTATATTCTGGCCTGTCCCACCTATGCGTCAGGAGCGTGGTTCACGAAAGGAGCTGAGGACCTTGTGCTCGCAACGATCCAGCAGGTTGGGAGGCGGTATCATGTCGATCCGGATCGCATTTTTCTCACCGGCATGTCTAACGGTGGAATCGGAACCTGGCTCATCGGTATGCACCATGCATCGTTGTTTGCCGGCCTCGCGCCAATGGCAAGCGGACTGGACGAAGTGCTCATGCCGTTTCTTGCAAACCTCCGCAACACGCCCGTGTACATCATCCACGGCGCCAAAGACCAGGTGATGCCGGTCGAACTCAGCCGGTCGATCTCCCGCGAGCTGACATCGCTCGGCTATCCTCACATCTATCGAGAGCACCAGCGCGAGCATGCCATGGCTGGCGGCCATTACTTTCCCAGGGAAGAACTGCCTGATCTTGTCATCTGGTTAAACAAACAGCGCCGCGACCCGTTGCCGTCGAGGATGACTCTTGTGCGCGAGGCCAGCCACTTCCAATCGTTCGGTTGGGTGCGTCTCGACGCGACGGACCCCATCGCTGCCTTTTCCGATGATCTCGTCACGAAACACGACGAGCGGATCAAACGCAGGGAGTATGCCAAACTCGAGGTAGCTATCGTCGCGCCGAATCACATCGATGTGAAAGCGGAGCGAGTCCAACGCTACAGCTTGTTTTTGAATAGCCAGCTCATTGACGTCGCGAAGCCGATTACGGTTATGACAAACGGACAACTCTCGTTCGAAGGAATCGTCACTGGTTCGCTGGACACATTGCTGCGGCAGGCGCGGATCCGACATGATGCTCGGCAGTTGTTCCCCATTCACATCGCGGTGACGGTTCAGAAGCAGGCCTCATGAGCACGGGCGCCCGGCCTCTGAGTGGCATAATGCTGACGCTGGCGCTAGGCGCAATCACGCCGCCACATTCAACGTGGGCGGAATCCTGTGTCCTGGCTGCCGAGCATGCCGGCGTCACGTTTCCCGTCCAGAAGATCGACTCGGACTGGGCATGCCGGATTCATTCCATCGTCGACAGCTATACAACAGCGAATAAGATCGGGCCGCTAAAGACTGCGACCTCGGAGGCGATGTATGTCTATCTGTTGGATCGTCCGCCGGTGGCCGCAGCCTTAATCAACCGCCTTGATCTTGCCCAATACAAGGCGGAAACGCGAGGCCCTGGTCGATGGTGGGGCAACGATGGTGAAGGGACGGAAGGCATCGTGCAACTCGTGTATCACGATCGTACGTCACGGGTGTATTACCTGGAAGGGACCCACCACAGTCGGTTGCTGCCCAACATGAGCGGCAAGGCGGTGGTCTTCCTTCGCATGAGTCCGATCAAAGAATCGAACGGCGTGGAATCGATGAATAGCACAATGGTCTCGTACACAAAACTGGACAATCGTATTTTGTCCGGGCTTGCGTCCCTCTTGCGTCCCCTTATTGGCGTGACCGTGACCCGCAAACTGGCGAAAGGTGTCGATGTGGTCAATCGATTGGGGCTTGAAATGCGCCAACATCCCGACCGAGTGCTGTTTGAAGCGACAGACCCCCCGTCATTACCGCCAGAGGACATCACATTCTTGAAAGCGGCATTGGGGAGTCCGCAACATCCAACCAGCATGAATCACACGAAGCCATGACCACCTCCCGCAGCTTCACGTTGCTGTGCACGATCGGCGTCTTCTGTTTCATCAGCTACAACATGGTGCGGATGCCGGTCTTAGCCCTATTCGCTGAATCGCTGGGTGCCGGACCAGAACGAATTGGATTGATCGTCTCCGTCTCCACCTTGACCGGCGTGTTTTTGAAACTGCCTTCCGGCGCGCTGTCCGATATTTATGGCCGACGCATGCTCCTGCATGTTGGGGTCATTGCATTCGGTCTGCCGCCGTTTCTGTATCCCCTTATTTCAGACTTGAATCTGTTGACGACCCTGCGCATGTTTCACGGCCTGGCCACCGCGATCTTTGCGCCCAGCGCGCTGGCGACGGTGGCCGAGCTGTATCGAGAGCGCCGTGGCGCCGCTCTCGGTACCTACACGGCCTGCACGCAGTCTGGCGCGTTACTCGGTCCATTGATCGGCGGGTATCTCGCCTATACGGCCGGCTTTTCCACCGCCTTTGTCACTGCCGGGGTGTTCGGCTGCATCGCCGTCGTGATTTTCTACAGCCTCCATCTGGCTCCGCCTCCGCCGCGGATGCAAGAAAAGGGATTGGCGCCGGTGCTGGCTGAAATGTGGAAAGGGTTCAGCGCCGTCGCGCGCAACCGAAAAGTGTTAATTACGAGCTCGACGGATGCAGCCAAGATGATCGCCAATGGAGCGCTGATGGCCTTCCTACCGCTCTATGGAGTTTCCGTCGGATTGAATCCTGGGGAGGTCGGGCTGTTGTTCACGATCCAAGCCCTGACATCGTTTTTCTCGAAACCAATTATGGGGCGCGTGTCGGATCAGGTTGGTCGGCAGCCGTTGATTATGCTCGGCTTACTTATTTGCGCGGGGACGTTCGTCTGCATTCCCCACATCTCGGCCTTTGCTGTCTTGCTGCTTCTCTCCGCCGGATTTGGATTTGGCGAAGCGGTGGTATCCTCGTCATCTTCGGCGCTGGTTGCGGATAGCTCGGAGTTCAAAACGCTGGGAGCAGGTATGGGCATGCAAGGTACAATTGGAGACATCGGCCATGCCAGTGGGCCGCTGCTTGCAGGCGTGCTGATTGCCCACATGAGCTATACAGGAGCCTTTGCGATCATCGCCGGAATTCAGCTCGTCGCGGCCTTGGTGTTCTGGCTCACTATGAGGAAATGAATATGGCGGTGCTATAATGGGCCGGCCATGAAGGAATTGGCCACCGAAAACATTGCGATTGGTGTCCTCGCGTCGATAGGTGTCCTGGTACTGATTGTCCTGTTTATATATGTCGTGAGGCAGGTCATCACGAGGAAGGACTGATGTTTACCGGGATCGTGGAGGAAATGGGCGCCATCACTTCTATAGAGAAAACTCTCGCCGGCACCCGACTGACCATCCTGGCCTCAGCGGTGATGGGCGATCTCAAAATCGGGGATAGCGTCAGCGTGAATGGAACGTGTCTGACTGTCGTGACGAAGAGCGAGCGAAATTTTGTAGTGGAAGTCTCTCCGGAAACCTTGTCTGTCACGACACTCGGTCTGTTGACTGGCGGTGCGCCGGTCAATCTCGAGCGGGCGATGAGGCTGAATGAGCGCATCGGCGGGCATCTGGTCGCAGGGCATGTCGATGGCGTGGGAACCATTCGCAGCCGTCATCAAGAAGGCAATGCGATCTGCTTTACGATCGAAGCGCCGTCCGACATCTTGCGGTATTGCGTGACGAAGGGTTCAATCACAATCGATGGTGTCAGCCTCACCATTAACGAAGTTGCCGACCATTCCTTCAACATTGCCATCATTCCGCACACCGCCAAAGTGACGATCCTAGGGCTGAAGCAGGTCAACGATACGGTCAATCTCGAATCCGACCTCATCGGCAAGTACGTCGAACGGTTACTCCAAGAACGGAGCCAGTTGCCGAAGACGACACCGGTCATCGATAAAGACTATCTGGCGAAACGAGGGCTAATTTAGACATTGTCCATGCAGAAGCGGTAGTCATACGATGATGCCGTTTGTTCTTTCTGTGCTTCTGATCGTTTGCACCGCCCCTGTGCTTGCTGGAAGCCCTGAATTGCCCAAAGGCGCGACAGTTCGCATCAAGATCTCCGAGCTTGATAAAGAGTGGCAGGCAGGGATGACGGACATCAGCAAGGAGGGCTGCACGATAGTCTGGATTCCGGATGCGAAGGTGTCCGGCGGTCGACAAGGGTACGGGTTGTTGTTCCTCTATGCAATGGAGCGTCAGCAGGGTAATGTATGGATCAACGTGCCGGTTGACCCTCTCATGAAGAAAGAGCCTAAACAGTGTCAGGATGGCGCGGACTAGCTCGGCACGAGAGGCTTTTTATGGCTGATTCTGCGCCGAGGACCGGTAGGTGAGATAGAGGCCGACGCCGGCTAGAACCGAAACGATCACTCCGATTACCATCTGCGCACCGAAGCTGATCGGTCCCACGTAGATCTTATAGAGTTGCAACACGATGATCGGTAAGCCCACTGCGAGGGCGAGCGCGACCATGTGCCGTCTCAGATAAATCGGCTCGCCCGGTTTTCTCATTCCCCGCTGCATGATGGTTGTCTCTCTGTACCCTCAGAGGTCGGACCGCATTGCCGAAGCGAGCATCGGAGCCGCGTTGAGTCCGCCCTTGCCGAGAGGGAGCGGCCCGCCCCGAGGCGGGTGGCAAGCATTGTTCGCCGTTCCATTCGAGCGAAACTCAAGATGAAACAAGTGGCGGAGCCAAGCGAAGACGAGGCTTACGGAGGACCAACAAGGCTCTGGCTTCAAGCGAAAGCAGTGCGATACGACCTACTTCACCAAGAATGCCTTCGAATCTTCGCCTGAGGCTGTCGTCACGGTCACCATCGCAAGCCCTTTACGGCCGCCAGTCGGCACGGTGGCGGTGATGGTCGTCTCGTTCTTCATCTTGAAGGTCGCCGCATGGCCAGGGCCGAATGACACACTGCGTAAACAGTCGGCCGACCCGAATTTTGTTCCAGTGATCGTCACCTTGTCTCCCGCTTTTCCCTCGTCGGGTGTCAGTTTTGTGATGCTGGGAGCTTCACCGAAACAGGCTTTGGCTTTTCCCGCCTTCTCAGCCGTTTGAAACTTCGGTTTGTCCGCTTTGGGTTTTGGAGCTTTGGCTTCGGGCGCAGCTTTGGGTTTCTTCGCCGGTTTCTCCGTATCCGCCGCGAGTGCCTGTCCCGGATCACTTGCTGCAAGGACGAGGGCGACTGACACCGAGGAGTACCATCGTCGTGGAACCCATTCGCTTCACCATGCCTGCCTCCTTCGCGCAGCGCGATCAGCGCTGCAGTGGGATGTGGGATGCAACGTTACTCTTCGATCGTCGAAATGTCGCCGGGATCTTGTCCGAGCTCTTTCGCTTTGAGCACCCGCCGCATGATTTTCCCTGATCGGGTTTTGGGGAACGAGGACACGATGTCGATTTCGGATGGGCACGGCGATCTTGCCCAACTCCTGTCTGGACTTGATCCTTGATCGACTGGATCAGCGCGGGGCTTCCCGCTTCTCCCTGCTTCAGAATGACGAAGGCCTTGATCGATTCGCCGACGGTCTTGTGCGGTTTGCCGATGACCGCGGCTTCCGCCACGGCATGGTGGCTGACCATCGCGCTTTCCACTTCGGCGGTGCCGAGCCGGTTGCCGGCCACTTTGATCACGTCATCGGCGCGGCCCATGAACCACATGTAGCCGTCGGCATCTTTATGGCACACGTCGCCGGCGGTGTAGCAGTTCGGAATCGTGTTCCAATAGGTCTTGTAACGTTCCGGATCTTTGTAGATGGTCCGCATCATCGAGGGCCAGGGCTTTTTGATGACCGCAAAGCCGCCGGCATTGGCCGGAAGGCTGTTGCCTTGCTCGTCCACCACATCGGCTTCAATGCCCAAGGAACGGCCTGGTGGCGGAGCCTGGCTTCAAGGGGACTGTCGGCAGGGGCGTAATCAGGATGGAGCCTGTTTCCGTCTGCCACCAGGTATCCATAATGGGTTTGTCGCCGCCGGCCGCGCGATGGAACCATTCCCAGGCTTCGGGATTGATCGGTTCGCCGACGCTGCCGAGGATGCGCAGGGTCGAGAGATCGTATTTCTTAGGCCAGTCTTCTCCGTAGCGCATGAGCAGGCGAATGGCGGTGGGGGTCGTGTAAAAAATCGAGACGCCATAGCGTTCGATCAAATCCCACCAGCGGCCCGGGTTCGGATAGTCCGGCTTGCCTTCAGCGGTGAGGATCGTCGCGCCGTTGAGCAGCGGACCATAGACGATGTAACTGTGGCCGGTGACCCAGCCGGGTCGGCGACGCAGAAGTAGACATCGTCGTCTTTCAGATCGAAGACGTACTTCGTGGTGGTGTAGGTGCCGACCATGTAGCCGCCGTGGACATGGACGACGCCTTTCGGTTTGCCGGTAGTGCCGGATGTATAGAGGATATACAGCGGTGCTTCGGCATCCAGTGGTTCGGCCTCACAGACGGCCTTCTCGTTCTTCAGCCACTCGTTCCAATCGATTTCCTTCGGCGCGGATCAGCGCCGGACCTGGAGTCTGCCGCCGCACGACCACCACATGCTCGACGGTGGGGCAATTCGTTAACGGCTTGTCGACGATCGGCTTCAGATTGATGATCTTTGCCCCGGTCGAACCCGACGTCGGCCGTAATGACCAGTCTGGATTCGGCATCATTGATGCGGCTGGCCAAGGCCGGAGCGCTGAAACCGGAATAGACCACGCTGTGAATGACGCCGATGCGGGCGCAGGCCAGCATGGCGACGACCTGTTCGGGAATTTTCGGAAGATAGATCGTGACGCGGTCGCCTTTCTTGAGGCCGAGTGCTCTTCAAGCGCGTTGGCGCAACGATTGACCTGTCGGTAGAGCTCGCCATAGGTGAAGATCCGTTCCTGATCGTTTTCGCCGACCCAAATCAGCGCCACCTTATTTTTGCGCCAGGTCTTCGACATGCCGGTCGAGACAGTTATAGGAGATGTTGCAGGTGGCGCCGACGAACCATTTGGCCCAGGGATAATTCCATTCCAGGACTTTGTTCCAAGGAGAAAACCAGTCCAATTCCTTCGCCATCCCGCTCCAGAAGGCTTCCGGATCGGCGATCGATTTCTTGTATTCGCCTTCGTAGTCCTTGATATAGGCGGCGGCTTTCGTTTTTGCGGTGGGCTGGTAGAGGCGGCTTTCTTTAAGGAGGGTTTCGATGTTCTCCGTCATAAGGAACAGGCTCCTTGGATTGGGACAGGGCCGATATGATAATGAAACGCCGCTATTATTCGCTATTATTATGGTGAAGTGGCGGCAGTGGCGCAACCATACAATGGGACGGCCGCCGATGCAATTCCACAACGCAGGCGCGGTTGACAGCCGGATGAGGCCAGAGTAGGCTGACTTTACACGGGTTTTTCACGCCGATCCATCATGATGCTTCCATCCTCACGTCCGTCATTTCAATCAGGCTCGGCCTTCTCATCGCAGTTGTCTTGGGATTCTCCGGAATAGAGGCTGTCCAGGCCCAGCTCGGAAAGCCGGAGGGTCTGTATTACAAATCCTGGGCGATGGTCATCGGCGTGGAAAACTATCTGCTGGCGCCGAAAATTCCCGGTGCGATCGAGGATGCCAAGGCCGTGGCCCAGGCCCTTCGGAAGTTGGGATTCGAAGAGGTCGTCGAACTCTACGACAAGGACGCCAGTTCGCGCCGATTGCAACAGACACTCTCGGATTTCCTGCCCCGAAAAGTCGGCCGGCAGGACCGGCTGGTCATCTATTTCGCCGGACATGCCGGCATCACGCAGGACCGGGTCAGGGAAGGATACTTGGGCTATCTCGTTCCGTGGGATGCGCAAATTGGAAATGTGTCGAAATCGGTGACGTTCGAACAGCTCAAAGAATTCAGTCACCGCAGCGCTTCCAAGCACACGTTCTTTTTGTTCGATGCCGCGGTGCGAGGCTGGGAGGCCAGCGCGGCGCAGGCTCTCTCGCTCGAAGGACGAAGCGCTCCGGAAGATGATACGGAAAAACGCGCCGTGCAAGTGTTGACGGCGGCCGATAAGGGCGAGTCGCTTGAGCCGGAGCAAGGACCGTAGTCTGTTCGTTCAGGCCCTGGTCAATGGCCTTTCCGGCGAGGCCGACCTCGGACAAAAACGGCTGGCTCATGGCTTCGGAATTCGGGCGATACGTGAGCCAACAAGTCGTGGACCAATCGAAGGGATCGCCCAGCATCCGGTCTTTGCGCAGCTGGAAGGCGACGGCGATACGATTTTGATCGAAGGTCGCAAAGCGGCCTTTCGCCTTGGAGGCGGAGCCGCAGTCTCCAGCTGAGCGGCAGCAGGCTGCGAGGATGCAGTACGAGCAGGCGTTTGCGTTGCTACAAACGGGTAAATCCCCGGAGGAGGCATTGGAGCGATTGAACAAGGCGCTGGAATACGACCCCACGTTCGGCGACGCGTATGTGCTCAAGAGCTATGTGCGGCTGGAAGTGCTGCCGAACCTGGACGAAGCGTTAGCCGCCGGCAAATCTGGCCGTGCAGTATGCCCCGAAGAATCCGGATTCGCACTATACGCTTGGATTGATTTACGAAAAACGCGGGCAGTATGCCGAAGCCGAACAGGCGCTGCGGGAGGCGCTAGTGGCCAATCCCGCACTATGTCGACGTGTATTTCTCGCTGGGCATCCTCTACGCCGACGACATGAAAGATCAGAAGAAAGCGGTCGAAGCCTTTGAGCGGTATCTCGAACTTGGGGGGTAACCATAGCCGTGCCCGGGAGGCGGTGGCACAGTCGCGTGCATCCGAGCGGTCATCGCACCTCCGGGACAGCCTTAACAGAGGGAGACGCGCCTTCTCCCAACGGACATCCTGTTTAGTCCTTTGCTCGCCCCCCTTCAGATATCCCAAGCCCGATCTTGAGTGCCCGTCTGCGTAATCTCTGCCCAGCGGACTTGAGGATATTCGGCGAGGACTGCGGCGGCTTTTGGATCTTGTACGTCCAGATTGAGAATCTTAATGATGCCGTCATCGATCTGAACATCTGCCACGGTCGTCCTCCTTAAGAAAAAATTTGACACGGTCAACCTGCCATTGCGTCGTTGCGTTGACTGAATTAGGGGTGCATGTTAGCATGAATTCGTTCGAATTTCTCGAACATTCGACGCTGTACGCATCGGCCTCTGGCATGTCAGCCATTTCAGCTCACTTTCTAAGGAGGACGTCGCATGAATCAGCCACGAGGATATGTCTCAAAGTTGACCGGTGGTGGAATGGCCCTCGTCTCTGTTGATCGGGCTTGCTGCATGCGGTGGTCCTCCGAAGTGGGTGAAGCAAGGGTCCGGCGCGTTCAACGATAAAGACAGTAAAGCCTTCTATGGCGTCGGGTCCGTGACCGGTGTTCGGAATGAGCCGCTGGCCTGGGACACGGCTGAAAATCGTGCCAGAGCAGAAATCGCCAAGACCTTTGAAACCTATACCGGCTACCTCATGCGCGACTATGCCGCCTCCACGACCGCCGGAGATTTTACGCGAAACACGGAAGAACAGAATGTCGAGCGGGCCATTAAGACGGTGACGACGACCACCCTCAGCGGCGTGCGGCCCATCGAGCGGTACAAAGATGAAAAAACCAGCACCTACTACGTGCTGACCAAGCTGAACCTCGAAGAGATGAAGAACAATCTCGAACAGGCCAAGGAACTCAACGCGCAGGTTCGTGATTACGTCAGAAAGAATGCCGACAAGCTGTTTGATCGGCTGGAGAAAGAAGAAGATAAGCGGGCCCATCGGTAACGGGCTCACAGGCATCGCCAAGGAGCATCTGATGAGACGTTGCGATGAAAAGCAGTCGATCTCGCCATAGCCTGGTGCTGCTGGTCCTCGTGCTAATCGCGGTTCAGCGGGTGTGGCAGGAGAAACCAAGAGTGACGCGCGTGGATTCGGGCGTCGTCACCGATCTGAGCGGACGGTGGAACGATACCGACTCCAGGATGGTCGCGGAGTCCATGGTCAAAGAAGCGCTGGAGTATCCGTGGCTGAACAACTTCTGCCAATCGAAGCGTCGCCAGCCGGTCGTGGTCGTCGGCACCGTCCATGAACAACAGCCACGAACATATCAATGTCCAGACGTTCGTGACCGATCTTGGAGCGCGAGCTTACGAACTCCCAAAAAGTTACGTTTGTGGCAGGCAAGGGCGAGCGCGAAGAACTTCGGACCGAGCGCAAAGAACAAGCGATGTACGCGAGAGAGGACACGCAGAAAGCGCCGGGAAAAGAAATCGGCGCCGATTATATGATGAAGGGTACGATTGCCACGATCCTCGACGAGGCCGACGGGACGAAGGCGATGTTCTACCAAATCGATCTGCAGATGGTGGATCTGGAAAGCAACGCCAAGGTCTGGTTCGGTCAGAAGAAGATCAAGAAAGTCATCGAAAAGAAACGCACCATTTTTTAGGCTCCACGACCTCCGTTGAGGCCTTTTGCCTCACGCCCCACCGCTCATGCTTCGGCACGGTGGGGCGTTTGTGTTTCCGCCCAGTTCTCCGCTACGGTGGTTCTCATTCTGCTTCTGGCCGGCTGTGGCCCCTCGGGCAACCGCTATCTCCTCGTCGACAAGAGTCTCCTCGCAAACGACTACCAACAGGCCGATGCCATTGTCCAGCAGGCTGAGAAGGAATATGGAGCGAAAAGCCGTGTGCTTTATGGCATGGATCGCGGGATGACGCTCCAACTCGCCGGCGACTATCAGCAGAGCAACGACGTATTGGAACAGGCTGAGGAGGAACTGGATCGTCTCTACACGAGAAGCATACGCACGGAATCGCTCGCGTTTATGACGAATGATACAGCCTTACCCTATGAAGGCGATCCGTACGAACAGGTCATGATCAATGTGCTCAAAGCACTCAATTATGCCTCGTTGAACCAGTGGCAGGATGCGCTGGTCGAAGCCCGACGTATCGACCACCGGCTGAACGTCCTGGCGGATCGAACCAAGGATAAGGCGGCCTATCGGGACGACGGATTCGCGCGCTATCTGAGCGGCATCCTCTATGAGAGCGCCGGCGATATGAACAATGCGTTTATTGCCTATCGGAAAGCTTATGAGACCTTCGAAGCCACGCGCGCATGGACACGAACCGGCGTGCCGGCGCAGCTGCGGGCAGATCTGCTGCGAACGGCTGAGGCCCTTGCACTTCACCCAAGAATTGGCCGAGTACCAACGCCTGTTTTCCGGATACGAAGTGGGAGAGCCGTCAGGCGCAGCAACAACTCGCTCAAGTTGTTGTGATCAGCTATAATGGCCGCGCGCCACGCAAGGAGGATCAGTTTCTTGACCTGCCGATCAGTCTGGATGCACTCCAATTGGTGCTCCTCAACCGCGGATTTTCGCAAGCGAACTCGTCAGCAACATCGGGCGGTCGACAGGGTCTTGTACGGGCTTAACGGCCGGGTCGTTCGTGTGGCCTTGCCAAGGCTCGTTCCGCAAAAGACGCAGGTCCCTGTCGATACGGTGAGTCTCATTCCGGAACAAGGAGCGCCGGTGACGGTGAGCACTGAGTTGGTGCATAACGTGACGGCCTCTGGCGGATAAGGCGCTGTCGGAACGAATGGCTGGAATAACCGTCAAGGCACTGGCCCGTGCGGCCTTTAAGTTCGCGTTGCCGAGGGAGCGACGAGAGGAGCGCAACATGCGGTGGAAGAGATGCGGGGCCGTGGGTCGGGCTCGCGGTGGGTTACTGACGAAAGGACTCGCGGTGGCATCAGAAGAATCCGACAAGCGGAGCTGGCAGACGTTGCCCGACGAAATCCACCTCGCGCGCACCTGGGTGTCCCCTGGTACCTTTCGATTGCAGAGAACACCGCCCAGCGGAGGTGCAGTATCAAATAAAACAATGATCGGTCCGCGCCGGGGAAACGGCCATTGTTATTCAACGGGTGATGCCAATGAATCCGCTGGAGTATGCGACGAGGCGCTACGGGGGCCATGCTCTTTGCAGCGCTTCTGGTCGGATGTGCATGGTTCGGCGGACAGTCAAAGCCAATCTGGATCGACGGGGTCAGTTCCGACTATCCCTCCGGGCAATATCTTACCGGTGTCGGGCAAGGCTGACAATCGCGCGGTAGCCGAAGATCAGGCCTATGCAGCGCTGGCGCGTATTTTCAAAGCCGAGGTATCGGCGCAAGCAAAAGACTGGGAGTCCTATCTGGTGATCGAGCAACGGGGATCAAGCCGTGACGAACGGCGGCTGACGCTCGACAATCTGACGCGGGTGTCGACCGACAAAGTGTTGGAAAATGTCAAGATCGTCGATCGGTGGGTCGATGTGAAGAAAGGACTTCATTATGCCTCTGGCGGGGATGCATCGGTCTCAAGCGGAAACCGCCTTCATGGAGCGGATGACCGAGTTGGATCGTTCGTTCAAGCCGATGTCGAGGAGGCCCATCGGACCCCGGATAAGCTCGCAAAGGTTCGAGCACTGAGACGTGCCATCCGCAATCTGGTGCTGCGGGAAACCTATAATGCCGACCTTCGCGTGATTCGAGCGAGCGGTCAGGGTACTCACCGCGGCCAACCGCGTACAAGATGCTGACGCACGAATTGGAACAGTATCTTTCGTCCGAATCTGGTGCTGGCCGTTGCTGTGACAGGCGATCAAGTCGAACCGGTCGCAGCGTGCCTTGACGGAAGGACTGATTAAAGAGGGACTGCAAGTCACGACTCATGGCGTCGGGAATGGAGCAGCAGATGGGACGACCAGCGGTCCGACTCCCGAGTTGCTGGTGCGGGGCATGGTGCGGGTGTGGCCGATCGATGTTCGCGATCCGCAGTTTATGTTTGTGCGATGGTGCAGCGATTTCGAAGTGGTGGATGTGGCCGAGCCAGCAGGTCGTTGGGGCGTTGTCTAAAGGTGGCAAAGAAGGCCATTTGTCCGAGCGAGAAGCGACAGCCAAAGTGATCAGTGTCATGCAGCAGGATTTGTCGGCGGATGTCGCGAAGGCCATCGCCGCACATGTCTACGGAGAGTCAGAATTGCCGGCCGAGGCGTCCGCCCGCGGGATGTCCGCGGGAGGGATCGAAGATAAGACCGGCGACAGCAACTCACTAATTCAGGAGGGAGAGAGACAGGCATGAGCAGACCGAAACAGGGTGGGCGCGCGCCGCGGAGCCGCGGCAGAGGTTTAACCGCGACGCAACAACGGGTGCCGAGTCGGCTGGCCAAACGTCGGCTGAACGAGCGATTGAAGAACGATACGACGTCATTCAACCAAGGCAACTTGGCGGACAAACTGCGTCGGGAAGGCTATGAAGAAGTGCCGTTGGATGAATTGCAAGATCGGCTCTCAAAAATGCCGGGGCCGCTGGCCGCGATCATTTTGAAAGGGAGGATTTGATCGATGCCGTACTACTATTTCGACTCGACAGCGCTCGTGAAACGCTACAGCATGGAACGAGGCACCAGGATCGTCAACAAGTTGATGGTGAAGCGGGGCAAAGTGGCCATTTTACCAACCTGGACCGTCACCGAATTGTATTCAGCGTTCTCGAATCGAGCCCAGCAGGGCGAGATGACCAGAGATGATTGCTATTCGGTTATCCACAAGTTCGAGCGAGAGTCGGCGCAGGGACTGTTTCAGTTTATCGCCCCGACCTTGAAGACCTACCTTGCGACGAAAGAGCTGGTGATGGAATATCCTGCTCTGCGAACACCAGCAAGTGTTGCATTTGGCACTGGCGCTGGAACTGAAGCCCTTCGACTGACCGTCGTGAGTGCCGACGTGCAACTCTTGTCCGCGAGCAAAACTGCAGGCCTTCACATTATCAACCCAGAGGAAGATTAGCAGAGGCTATGTGAAGCGCTAGGGGTGGGTGGTGAGAGGGCGGCTTCTTAAACATCCTCTTTAAGGACATTGGTAGTCGGTAATCATCGATGCCACGACGGTCATCCAATCGTCGGCGGTTTCACGCCAGCGCTTTGCCCGTTCGACTATAGGAGCCGGTGGATCCGAGTCCTGTGTGAGATCCGAGAGCGCGTGCTGTACACTGCCCTGAGCCAAAGCAAGGCTCCCGCACACACCGGACGAAGCCGGCAGTTGTCCCCCGGCTCGCCGGAATAGCGCCATGGCACGGTAGCCGTGCTCTTGCGAACGAAACAGCGATTCGGCCCCTTGGTACAGGCGAGCGGATGAGGCATTGTCCCGGCTGAGCAGACCCAGCCGTTTAGCCATGAGCGCCGCGCGGCCCATATTCATGGCTGCTCCCTCCGGGTCGTCGTTGGCTATTGCCTCTTCGGCCTTGGCGCGTAACCTGTCCAATTCTGCTTCATCTCCGATCGTTTGAGCCCATGCCGGACTGACCACAAACCATTCCACCGCACAGATCGTCAGTCCGATGAGACAAGAGGACAGCTTCAGCATCATTCGTTGGAGAACTGCGAGGGTCCTCCGTTTCCTACTGCAAATATTCCCATGTGTCGATCTGCTTGATGCTCCAATTCACGGCTTCCTTCAATTTGACCAGCTTAGGATCGGCGTCATTCTCCCGGACGTGGTACAGCGACTTCTGGAGTGCAAAAAGAGGCTCCTGCGCTTTTCGATCGGGGAGTTTTCCCAAGGCCCAGGCAACCTCGATTTTCAAATTGACGTCGTCCGTCGTCTTGAGCGTTTCGAGCAGGGGATCTACGATCGAGAAGTCCCCATGTAGAGCACCCAGCACACCCAGCGCCTTGGCCGCGGCCGGGCGCAACTCAGGCCGGCCGTTCTTCATCGTTTGAATCAACGTGGGAACCGTGTCTTTCTGTCCAATGTTCCCGAGAGCCAGTGCGGAGGCCTTCGCGATCTCCACATCGTTGTCTTTGAGTCCGTAAAGGAGGCGCGGGACCGCTTTGGTCTCGAAGAGATAGCCAAACAAGTTGATCAGTCGGACCTTACGCGTGGAGGATGTCGCAGGATCATCGTACACCTTGAACAGACGCTCTTCCTGCCCCCATTCCGCCGTAATCAACGCAGGAAAATCGTATTCTTCCAATCGTTCTTTGAGTTTACTCATGGCGTAGTCGGAAGGATCGCCGGCTTTCGCTGCTTCGGCTGCTTGCTGGGCATCTGCAAAATCCGTCCTGACTTCCTTGCGCCACGCCATTTTTTTGCCATCCAACACATACGAGAGCTGACAGGCCGGACCTTTCCATAGGCGGGATGGAGAATCGGGCAGGTCCGCATCGCTTCCCATTTTCGTCGTGCCTTCCCAGATTTTCCGCTGTTCGCATTTTACGTTCAGCGTGACATCGTGCGGTTGAGCCGGATCGGTCACGACCGTATAGCCGAACTCCTTCATCCGTTTCGTGACCACGTCGGTGAATGCGCCGGCATCGGTCGGCCCCTTGTCGGAGAGTGCAATCACCTCTACCAGAACCCGATCGATCTTTTCGAGTTTGTGTTTTTCCTCTGCGGTGAGAGATTCCTGGCGAGCCCAGCCGTTGGAGGCCAGGAGTAGTACGAGCACCAAACTCCACAGGGCCAGCTGTTTCATTCGTGCCTCCCCATCAACGATGTGATGATTGAGCGATAAAAAATAAGAACGGAAGACCGTTATCACTGTACCGAACAGCGGAGGATGACGGCAAGTTCCAAGTTGAAGCGCTTTGGAACCCGACAGTATAATCGTTGGATGTTGCCCGACCATACGATAGGCTTTATCGGCGCCGGCAATATGACGGAGGCGCTTATTGCCGGGCTGCTGCACGAGAAGCGGCTCCCTTCCTCCCAGCTCATCGCGTCGGATATCGATCAGACAAGGCTGACCTGGCTTCAGCAGACGTATCACATCGAAGTGGCCATCGATAATGGCAGGGTGGCCGACAGGGTGGACATCCTTGTCCTGGCTGTGGAGCCACAGGTACTCGATGATGTGTTAGCCGAGATAGCAAAAAAGGTGCGGGAGGGGACTCTCATCGTCTCAGTGGCGGCTGGCTATCCGATCGCACGTATTGCTCGGTATGTATCTGGGACGATTGGAGTCGTCCGTTCCATGCCGAACACGCCGTCTCTCATCAGGGAGGGTGTCACGGCGATGGCGTACGATGAAAAACTTCCGGAGAATGATGTGAACGCTGCCCGGGCATTGTTCGAGTCGATTGGCAAGGTCGTTCGAGTCGATGAGCGGGCACTGGACGCAGTCACGGGACTCAGCGGAAGTGGACCGGCTTATGTCTATGTGTTGATCGAAGCGTTGGCTGATGGCGGTGTAAAAATGGGGTTGCCGCGGGCGACCGCGCAATTCCTGGCTGCGCAGACCGTGTCAGGGGCCGCCCGCATGGTCCTCGAATCTCAGGAGCATCCCGGCAAATTGAAAGACCGAGTGGCCTCGCCTGGCGGCACCACGATCGCGGGACTGCATGAGCTGGAGCGGGGCTGTCTACGGGCCACATTGATCTCGGCCGTGGAGGCTGCAGCAAAGCGATCAAGTGAATTGGGAACGTCCATCTAACAAGGAGATATCTATCGTGCAGTATTGGGTCAAGATCGTGTTTGTGGACAATCAAGAGCTGGTCGTGAAGGATGCCATCAGACATACCATCAGTGACGATATGGAAGTGTTGGAGGTCGATTCGGCGAAAGAAGTCATCATTGTGCCGATGAAACAGATCAAGTATCTCGCCTGCGATGCGACGGTGTTCGCCTCAAAGAAGCCCGGCTAATGGCTCAAGCCTCATTCTCATTCGGAGATTCTTCCAGAAGAGCGAGAATCGCGGCATTCCACCCCACTGGTCCGATGCCCGGAGCCCGGATCAATTGCGGGAGATGGATATCCGGATCAAAAGATCCATCCGGTTTTTGAACGAGGATGGGGTGATCGACGACAGCCAGCAAAGGCATGTCGTTGACACTGTCTCCGATTCCAATGCTTTCGACACGGTCGGTCTGGTACCGCAACCGCTGTTGCTTCCGATAACACCGTAACAGGAGCTCCGTGGCTTGCCCTTTATCGTTGTCTCCGGTCAGGTGAAACAGCCGTCCTCCCTTGGTCCATTTGAGCCCGCGCATGACGATTTGCCGGCAGACTTCTTCGATCAAGGCCACAGGGCCTTCGAGCAGATAGGGTTCGTCATACTCCCGTATCTTGGCCAGGGTAGCCTCGCTGCGGGAAAGACTGGTCAGATGCATAATGTCGTCGACCGACAGATCCCCGAAACCATGGAGCGGCGTCTCGACGGCGTCTTCAATTTGTTTCAGCACATCACGGAGCATGTAGTAAGGCAAGCCGAGCTCAATCACATCATACGGGGCTTTGGTGCGGACTCGTTCCAGCGGAAACGCGAACAGGCCTTCGGGCACGAAGACTGCCGCGCCGTTCTCGACAATGAACGGGTCCTGATGCTGCAGTTTGCATCGGAGCGGCTCGATTTCAGCCCTGGTCTTGCTCGACACCAGGATCACAGGAATCTCTCGGTCACGGAGCGCCTCGAGCGCCGGAGTCGCGGCAGCCCACGAGTACGTGCCCGCATCAAGGAGGGTGCCGTCCAAGTCAGTGAAGACGACGTAGTGCGTCATGGGACGTTCCGCCAGACTGACCTTCGCTGATTGCTCGAATGTGAAGGCCATAGGGCTGATAGGCTCCACGGTGTTACCAATGGCGCAGATCGTCCGTTTCGCTCGTGCGCGAGCGTCCGATCATACGGCGTTCAAGAAAATCCTTGGCCAAGTCGGTTGCGCCAAGACCGAATGCGATGGCGCTGGCCAGGACCAGTCCGCCCCATGTGATGCCAAAGCCTACGACGACGATGTGCTCGGCAATTCCCAGTTGTTCGAGCGCCATGGCTCCCGCCAGCAGCTGAAGACCCCATCGAGAACAGTTGGCGATGAGTCGAGCAGGAGGAAGACCGGCATTGACCGCGGCGATCAAAATAGCCTGCGACGCAAAGTTCGAACAGACATACCCGGCCAGAAGAATCACGCCGGCCGTGATGAGGTGGGGGACATAGGCCAGCATAGACTGTGCGAATTGATTGATCGGTGCCAGGTTAAGTGCACTGAGTCCCGCAATGAAGGAGAAGAGAGCGACGCTCCAGTAGAGCATCTGTCCAATGAGGCGCGAGGGATCGGTCTTAATCCCGGCGCGCAGGAGTACCGCCGTCGTCCCTAAGCGACTGCTCAGGTGATCGAGTCCGATCACTCGGAGAAACCGCTCCAAGAGCAGACCCGAAAGCCAGGCGGCCAACAAGCCGCCAAGAATCAAAACTCCCATGGCAAAGACGTTCGGCAAGACCGCGAGCATGTGTTGGCCAAGGAGTTGCAGCGGAGCCAATAACGCTTGTTCAATCAATTCATGCATGGTCGCCTCCTGCCCCCGTGACGGTTTGAATCCGGGGCCTGGACATTACCTTGCCGTTCCTTCTCGTCCCCAGCGCTCGAGTAGGTAGGATTTGTGATGCTCAAATATCTCGCACAAGTGCTCAATGGTGTCTCCTGGCCGGGTGGGCCTATAGCGCAGCAGTTCCTGCTCCAACTGGTCTACATAACGGATTCCCCAGCCGATGAAGCACCGTGACCAGCCATTTTGATAAAAGTCAGACAAAGTAGGTCTCCGGAATGTAGGAATTCCACGGTCACCGGCCTCATCCCTTGCCTGAGGCTGCATGCGACGTGCCACTAGGTATTTCATCCAAATAGAAGATCCTTCATTGCGGACTTGCGCAAAGGGGGACAGAGGAAGTGATGGGAAAAACCTTCACCTCCTACAATCAGATGGTGGATAAGGGAAAAACGCTAGGGACGGTCCGTTGATAAGCGTTTTGCAAGACGATGGGCAAGACGGATCATGCCGGGGGACCGGTCGGCTGGATCGAGAAGCACATTCAGAACATACAACTGTTGTGAATCACTCAAGGCTTTAGCCAGCACCTGCTCAAAATCTTTCTGGGTTCGGATGACGACTCCAATTCCACCACCGATGAGATCACAGATCCGCTCATAGTGCCAGTCGTGAATGTCATTAAAGGGTCCTTCGAGAATTTCCCTTTCGGTTGAATAACCGCGATTGTTCAGCACGATAACGATCGGCGCTTGTCCGTAGCGGACCGCGGTGGAGAGTTCCGATCCCGTCATCTGGAACGCGCCGTCACCGACCAGCACGATTGGACGAAGAGTGGGATCGGCGAACGATGCGCCGATGGACGCAGGAACGGCGAATCCCATTGAAGTGTAATAGGCCGGCGAGAGAAATTCGAATCGCCGATGCACGTGCAGATCCGCTGCGGCGAACAGCGATTCTCCCACGTCCGCAATGACGAGAGTTTTTTCATCCAATTGCTGATCAAGATGGCAAAAGAGTCCTCTCAGAGTCACGTGGTCGTCTGCTGTATGCGGTGGCTCGCCGATGGAAAGCGGAGGAGGAATCGGTCTCGAAGACTGTGTGGAGAGGCCATGCGTTCCCAAGGCCTGCACGAAATCTTGGAATCGGATGGTATCGTACCGATGGTGTCGAATGCTGACATGGTCAGCGGTGGCGTGAATCGTCCGGCCTTCAGATCGCAGCGGCGAGTTGGCGTCGAGATCTTCGATATCTGACAAGATCGATCCCAGAATCAACAGACAGTCAGAGTCATTGATGAACTGCTGGACTTCATCCCGGGCGATCAGTCCGCCGTACACCCCGACATACAAGGGGTGGTCTTCGCGGATCACAGACTTGCCGAGAAGGGTTGAGGCAATGGGGATCTTCAGGCGCTCCACGAGACGGTTCAGATCGTCTTGGAGGCCGAAACGACCAATCTCAGCTCCGGCCAAGACCGCGGGTCGTTTCGCCGAGGCCAGCATGGCACGAACTTCCCCGATCGCCTCTTCCAACGCGGCCGGATCGCTCGGTTCATCGTTCAGACAGAGAGGTCGCAATGGCTGGTTCAGAGGCGTATGGACGAGATCCCGTGGGATTTCGATATAGATCGGGCGGCGGTAGCGCAGAAGCGCCGCGAATGCCCGGTCCATTTCCCGTTCAGCCGTCGTCGGATCGTCCAGCGAGATGGAGGCGACCGTCATCCGTTCGAACACTTCGCGTTGCGTGGAAAAGTCCCGCACCATGTGGTGCATGTAGGGCGTGCGAATTCGCTCAGAAAGCCCCGGTGAGCCTGTCAGGAGGATGACGGGAGAACGTTCGGCATAGGCGCACGCGATGGCATTGACGCAATTCAATCCGCCGACACAGTAGGTGACGCAGGCGGCACCGATACCATTGATGCGGGCATAGGCATCCGCAGCGAAACCGGCACAATCTTCGCGCGTGGTGCCAATGTGGCGGATCGGCGAACGCTCGATGAGTTGATAGAGGCTGAGGACGTAGTCGCCCGGTATACCGAAGATGTGGCGGACGCCCAGCTGGTGCAGCCGATTAATAACGGCAGAGCCGATTGTCGCTTGCGTGTCCATCGCCGTGTCTACGCGTTCGATGCCATGACGGTTACATCAACGTCTTGTCTCAGCAAACCACAGTGGGAGCAACCCGTCAAGCAACAAGCGGAGGAATAGGGACTTGACCTTCGGCTGGTGCCGTCGGATAAGTAGCGCATGCCGTTATCACAGGAAGTCCCAGCAGGACGTGTGACGTTGGCGCGTCCCAAGGAAATTGCCGATGCAGGGCATCTGTGGATTTATGCCGGGTTCGTTCAGGCCGTGAACGGGGAGCCCGTCGCGGGCGATGTTGTCGATGTGGTGATGCCGAGCGGACGGTTCTATGCGCGCGGGTTCTACAACCCTGCCTCAAAGATTCGCATTCGAATTCTTACATTCGATGATGACCCCATCACGGAGTCGTTCTGGCGGGGGCGTATCGCGCAAGCGGTGCGGCTTCGAAAACGAATCGTGACGAATACCAACGCGTATCGGGTTGTCTATGGGGAAGCCGATCGGTTGCCCGGTCTGATTGTCGATCGATATGATGATGTGCTGGTCATGCAGACGCTGTCGGCCGGTATGGACCGGCGGAAAGAGGCTCTGGCGGATGTCCTCTGCGAGGAGACAGGCGTGAGCCGGGTGTATCTGCGGAACGACGCCAAGAGCCGTATGCTGGAAGGTCTTTCATTGTCGGCAGGGTTTCTGCGGGGGAGCGGCATCACGACCGTCGAGGTACACGAGGGAGCGGCCCGCTTTCACGTTGATATCGTCCGTGGCCAGAAGACCGGCTGGTTTTGCGATCAACGGGAGAATCGCCTCGCGGCTGCTCGATTTGCCGCCGGCGCAGAAGTCCTGGAGGTGTTTTGCCATTCGGGGGCTTTTGGGATCCAGGCGGCTCTCTCAGGCGCAAAAAGCGTGGAGGGGTTGGATGTGAGCGAAGAGGCCCTGGCCTTGGCCCGTACCCATGCCCAGCTCAATGGCGTTCAGGATCGTTGCTCCTATCGTATAGCCGATGCGTTCGATCAGATGCGTCAGTTCGACCGGGACGGCAGAAAATTTGACCTTGTTCTACTCGACCCCCCGGCCTTTGCCCGCAGCAAACAGGCGGTGCCTCGCGCCTTGGCCGGATATAAAGACGTCAATCTCCTCGCGATTCGACTGACACGGCCGGAAGGGATTGTGGTGACGAGTTCCTGCTCGCACCATGTCTCCGACCTCGATCTCTGGAAGGCGATTGGGAGTGCGGCGCAGGACGTGAAGCGGCAGGTGCGGCTGCTCGAGCAACGAGGACAAGCCAGCGATCATCCCGTGCTGGCTTCAATGCCGGAAACTCGCTACTTGAAGTGTTTTATTCTACAGGTCCTCTAAAGACCCCATACCTCAGATCTCTTGAGCATCCGTTCAATCGCTGGGTGGTTCAAAGTGGCCGGAAGGACGATTCTGCCACGGGATCGTCGATTGTTTTGACTGCTTGACCAAACTCTTGAGGCTCATTTCCGCGGCTCGGAGGAGTTTGGGCTCTCCGCTCTGAATCAAGGCGGTCAGCATGACGTACAGTGAGCGATCCATCCTCGAGCTGGTCAGGATTCGTTCAGTGACGGGATCAGGACCATCAGGAGTCGTGTCTTCCGCTTCATCCGGCTCATGGAACAGCAGTTGAAAGGCGTGAGGGTGAGCAAAGAGCCAGGCCACCGGAATTTTCATCACGGCGGCAAATTTTTCCAAGGTGCTAATAGAGGGATCGAGCGATTCCGCCTCAATGTCTTGGAGAGCTTGAAGAGAAAGACCGGCTTCGGCAGCAAGATATTCGAGCGAGAGGCCACGCGAGAGGCGCCAGGCTTGGATTTGTGGACCAATAGCCATGCGCGATGATATCGAACTCCTGGGTTCCCCGCAATAGGATTTCCCGCGGAGGTCCGTGATATTGGCCATCTATTTCAATAACTTATGCAGAAATTCTCGCAGTGGAAGATGAACAATGAAATCGGGTACAATAGCGGTCTCTTATTATTATGCAGGCGTAAGGAGGCGGTATATGTTAGGTACAGATATTCGCGGGATCATGGCTGAAGAGGAAGAGGTACAGCGTCGCCGGCAAGCCTTGAAGTCTCTCCTTTCCATGCGGACGAAGCAGCTGCGCGAATCGTTGGAACAACGGATCAAACGAGCCAAGAACGGTGGCGATTGGATGCAGCTCTCCCGTGAGGAATGTGCAACGTTGCACAAGCAGGAGAAGGCCCACCTCAAGTCTCAACTCGAGCAGTTGCAGCATGAGGATGATCGTACGCGCGGGAAGTTGACGCTCCTCAAGCGAGCCAAGGCGCGGGCGCAACGGATCAGGGCGGCCGAAGCCGCGTCCGGCCGTAAGCGCCGCTAAATTGGATACGGATCGATCTAGTATCCCCGCGTGTCTTCTTTCACCACTCTTCTGACGCGCGCGCAAGTTGCGCGTATTCGTCAACTCTTCCGCGATAAGCAGGTTCGTCAGTCCCAAGGCGCCTTCGTCGTCGAAGGCGCCAAGGCCGTTCACGATCTCCTCAAGAGTCATCCAACCCATGTCCAGATGCTGGTAGCCACGTCCGGTTACGAGCAACGTGAAAGCGACCAGCAGCGCCTTGTCCGGGAATCGCTCGATATCCCGTCGTTTCGCTGTCTCGACCGTACATTTTCGGCCTTGTCCGATGTGGGAAGTCCTCAGGGGATCCTCGCAGTCGTCCGGCAGCCACGTTGGAATCAGGACGAGCTGTTTGAACAGCCCAGGCTTTTCGGTGTCTATGGCGAACAGTTACAAGATCCAGCCAATGTAGGGGCCATTATCCGCACGACTGCGGCATTGAATGTCGATGCGCTTTGGCTCAGTCAAGACTCGGCTGACGTCTACAATCCTAAAGTCGTGAGGGCGACGAGCGGGGCGCTGCTTTCGCTGCCGGTATTCATCGTGCGCGACGGGACGGTATTCACTCGGAAAGAATGTGCGATTTTCACGGCGGAAGCAGGAGGCCGCGGAACAGTAGAAATGGAGACGATTCGCGACGTACCAAAACGGTTGATTATTGCGCTGGGAAATGAAAGCCGCGGTCTTGCAGCCCAGACGATTAAGCAGGCTGCCCGCCGATTTACAATACCGCTGGGTCGACAGGTTGAGTCTTTAAACGTGGCGGCGACTGCGGCGATTGCCCTCTACTACTTCGGGCGCGTACTCAGGAAATCCTGAAACGTCTGTGGAAGAAATGGTGCCGAGGGACAGAATCGAACTGTCGACACCAGCCTTTTCATGACATAACAAAAACATGCACAATCAATCAGTTAAGCGAAAAAGCAATGCAAGTAATGACATTCTCTGGAATGCATGGCCGTGTTTCCCGATCCGAGCTATGAGGAACCTGACTAGAGAGTCCAGCCCATCGGATGCGAATGATTCCTTCTTCGGTGCACCATTAACCCGCTATCTCATAGACCTTCCAGCCACGTTTTTCGAGTCGGGCCCGTCAGTCTTCAGTGTCCTAGAGAAGAGGCCGGCGTCTCCTGTTTCTTTAGGCTCTGGCCCAGTTCGGCCTCAATTTGGGCCACCCTCGCGGCTGCTTGCTGATGACCCTTCTGCGCCGCAAGCCTGTAAAACGTGAGGGCCTTATTGAGATCCTTCAGACCGCTCAGACGGCCTGATTCAAGAGCTTCACCAATGCGGTACGCAGCTTCGGGATCTCCGCGGGCGGCTTTCTCTGAGTCGGATGCATACTCCTGGGCGGCTTTAGGATTCAGCTGTTGTGTTCCCTGTGCGTTCACATCACCGCGACTGCCGACTATGGAAACGCATAGCGCCACAAGCATGACTGTCTGAACGTTTGTCATGGCAGTGTCCACATCTGCTCTTGGAGAGCTGAGCACATATCATTGCATTTCTTCAAGCCCAGCGAAGTTTGATGAATACAATCGGGTCGTCATTAGAGGTCCAGGGCTGGTTGAGAAGAGGCGAGGATTGATCCGGGAGATAGCAAGTTACCCCATATGACCCTCAGGACATTGCCAGGCCGTCAGCTGGTTATTCAAATGGCTGCTAGAGGGAGTGGAAGCTGCGAGTAGTAGGTTCGAGCTGAGTCAAAGCTCAGAAAAGTTCTATTTTGCCGCGGTTCTCCATTTCACCCGCCGTTGCACGATCCGTACAGTGGTGACCAAATCCTGGAGGTTGCGCGACTCGATACCGGATTTATTTCGCCCAACAATTTCGGTGCGGCCCATTCCGTCAGGTCCAATGAATGACTCTAACCCAAGGTGGACTTCTTCATCCTGAGAGTCGGGCTCATCACTTTTGCGCACCAGGCACTTTTCTCTGCGGGCAAGATGGTTCTCCTCGTTCACCAAGTTCTGAACATGGCCGCACTCCATACAACGCCACCTGGCTGTCCAGTCCTTGAAACGATCTTCTACGACGAGACCGTAGCAACGTGAGCAGGTCATGTCGCCTCCTTTGTAAACTTCTGCAGAGCTTCGGCGAACGATCAAAAAAGATCTCTATTGAGCATGTCCAACTGGTCGCACATACAGCTTCTCGTCATTCCATGTTTTTTTTACCTGCGAGGCCTGGATCGCTTCTTCGTGAGTTAAGGCCGGCGTGCAATGATCCTCGCCACGGCAAACGGTGTAAGGATGTGGGGTGCAGCCTGCAGTCAATAGCAACAACAACACTGGTATGTACTTCATGCTGGCCTCCTTTCTGATGGCTAACAAATGGAGCATCCGTTGATAAAGGGTAACTCTCGATGCGGCGGGATGCTATCCTGCTTTGGGATTGTGCGCTTCCACGTAGTTTGAATCCTACATGCTGACCATTGGTACAGGGGTAATCAGTCGAACGAGGGTTTGGCTAACGAGCACGAATTCTTGAGAAATGAGGGTAGGACTTCGGCGGCGTTCCGCGTAATGTCGCTAGACTGGATTCTTGAGCTGTCGGACCACATCAAGAATTAACGGATACAGGGATTCGAGAACTTCTGCCTTATCAATCACCGCCGCTGCGCCGGCAGCGATCATGGTCAGTTTGCTCTCGCCTGGTGCGCCAGCCGTAAGACCAATGACGGCGGAGCATGGGCTTAGGACCTTAATCAATTTGGTCGCCTGAATCCCAGTCATCGCAGGAAGGTGGACGTCGATGAGGACAACGGAGGGCTGCAAAGCTGCCGCCTGGGTTACGGCATCTTCACCATTTTCGGCTTCTCCAACGATGGTGAGGTCGGCATAAGTCTCTACCATCTGACGGAGCAGATGCCGCATCATAGGATGATCATCAACAAGGAGAACATCAATCATAGCCTCGCCTCTCGTAGGAGCATAAGGATCGCGAC
The DNA here is from genome assembly GCA_963851455.1 of uncultured Nitrospiraceae bacterium. Classification (GTDB taxonomy): domain Bacteria; phylum Nitrospirota; class Nitrospiria; order Nitrospirales; family Nitrospiraceae; genus Nitrospira_C. The sequence continues at coordinate 868,460 of CAWKPI010000004.1, read as the reverse complement.
GTAAACGGTTCGATAACGTGAGTAGATGCTCTTTCAGACCTTACGTAAAGCATACGATGTGGTTAGGTCTAAGTACGTAGATGAGTCGCTTCAGCTTCCCTCGTTAGTGGGAAAGTGTGCTAGTAACGTGTAAATTAAATTTGATTGCGGGGCAAGGATTTGAACCTTCGACCTTTGGGTTATGAGGGCAATCAGCCTGGCGACTCAGATCGAGGAATTTATCAAGGAGTGTTTTGTGGCGGGTGGTTTTGGCAAGGACGGCGCAATCTTAGCCAGGATATCCTTGCAGTAGTACTGGAGGATCCGCGCTTCTTTCTCGGTCAGCTGTCTATTCGTTATTGAGAAGAGCAACCGCTTGCAGCCACTGGAGAAGGTCTGAAATGCTTCGGACTGCGGCATAAATATCTCTTGTCTATTAATTAACGCATTGCTTTTTGAGGCGTATCGAGAACGAGGCTGAGTGTAGCCCCTTGGTCCAATTCACCGTCCCTTCGGTCTCGAACATTTCTTGCGGATATTGGTTCGGCCACAGAGACAGCCAGAGCCGCACGCCAGCTCCCACAGGATACTACCTGCGATGCGACAGCCGGTCTCGTGCATGTCCAACTGCCTAGAATCGGTGGTCGGTTTTTCGGGCGCTGGAAGGATGCGAACTCGTGATTGAAAAACTTCTTGGCCATCGACTTCCCGGAACTGGTGACTTGTACATTCGTGATGCGGTCACTCGGCCTGCTGCGTTGACCGAACAGAAATTACGAGAAGAAGAGAGATTTAGGAAAGTCAAACCACGGCAAAGGGCATCATGTAAGATCAAGGGCTTACAGGGAGCGTGGGCAGATGGCGGTAACGACTATATCAGTGTTTCAGAGCATGACGTCGCCAGGGAGCGAATCAGGCCAGACGAATGCAAGATGCAATGCATTGGGCACGACATAAACGCCATGGCGAAACAGTTTGCTTTACCGACCTCTGAAGAGCGGAGAGGTGGACCCGTGGGCACGGCTCCACCTCTCCCAAGGTCGGGTTTATTTGGCTTTCGTATCGGCTTTCGTATCTTTCGTAATGGATGTCACTTGTCCATCGGAGTCGATCTGAGCCTCGACCATATCACCCACCTGCACCTGTTGGCTCATTTCCGGGGACAGCGCAATGGGCATCTCATTATTCTGAAAATCCCGGACGATGTATCGTTCACCGCCAGTGGCTCCTCCTGCTGTCGGTCTCTCATTCCGACCCAATTCACCCCTCACGGTGTCGGCTGTGCTGGCCCGCACAAGTTTCGCACGTGCATCCCTCAGAGCGGACGCGGCGATCCCGTCCCGTGTGCCTACAACGAGCGTTTCCTTTAGGTCCTGAATACCGGAATTCAGATAGCCGCCACCAAACCCTGCGACGTAGGTTTCGCTCGGGAGCACACGTTTGTGTTCAATTACCGGCGCACCTTCCTTCTTTGGAGTCCCCAACTCGCCTTCCTTCTTTGGCGTCGCCAACTCGCCTTCCTTCTTTGGCGTCACTAACATGGCAGCGGCTTCCGACTTTCGCGCTCCGACCTGCTGGCGACATGACGGTGTGAGCGCGCTTTCGTTGTCTTCATAGCACTTTCGGAGACGACCGCTGCCAGGCTCAATGCCCTGGCAGAGCGTCGCAAAGAGTTTCTCAAACTCGGCGCGACACTCAGGATCTATGGCGAGGTCTTGTTTGCCGAGGTCTTGTTGCGTCCGCGGTTCCATGCGCTTCCGTTGTGCAAACGTGGCCTGTTCTAATGCCAATCTGGTGTGGTGGAGCATCTGCGGAATGTTTCCCGCGTCTCCGGCGGCTTCAGCCTTCCATGCATGTGACACGGCTGCATCCATAGGTCGTTGTGTAACTGTCTTGTCATCTACCGCAGGTCGTTGTGTGACTGTCTTGTCATCTACCGCGACGGTCTTGCCCGTCCCGGTAGGGGGAGTCGGATCGGCGGCGCGCTGTTTGGATCCAGAGGAACATCCGGACAGGACGAGAAGAAGAGACAGACCGCCTATCACGGTCTTTGTGCACTTGGCGCTTATCATTGGAAACCTCCGGGTGAAAGGTAAAAGGGTGAGTTGTTCTATGTTGTCGTGGCGCCCGCTGGCAGCGCGCTACTGTTTTGTAGTCTTGAGGCTAGTACCAGGGCTACTAGGTACGTCCCTAGGTGAGAACGCATAGGGTCGTCTAGTGGGGTTTCTTTCTTTGTGAAATCTTCAAGCCACAGAGGTGCAGACAAGCGCCCAGTGAAATATCCCTAGTTTGAAATCGAAGAGGCGCAAGAAGATTAGTTAGGGAAATGCGTGTATTTGGCCTCTGCGAGCGCAGGATTACGTCCGGCGGTGGTCCACAGGCCACCATTCCCTTGAACGACTCGATGCGCCGTGGTGGGCTGCGCTGATTATCCTACTGCTTCTCGTGCTAGTTTTTAAGTGAAACTGGCAGGATAGACTGCGGCGTGTTATGGCTATTATGACGCGAGGGAAGCACCCTAGAATCCGCTCGCCGTTACCAGCAAATGAGAAAACGCCTCCTCCTCATCACGGTTATCCTCCTCTTCCCTGTACCCCCAGGGTTGGCGAGTTTCTCTGAAGCCTACAAAGCATACGAACTGGGTCGCTACACAACCGCAGCGCAAGAGTTTCGGCCCTTACGTAGCGACCTTGAACGCGCAGTTGATAGTTGCGCCCAATCGGTCCATCGAGACGATCCTGACTTCGATGCATTCAGTGAAGGCTCGTCCGTCATCAACCTGTTTGGTACACCCGAGTCACGCTTTAAATTTCAAAAATGCATGTCAAAGAAAGGGTACCCCCTGGAGAAGAAAGCTGTTGTCCCCGCCGTTGCCCCCACGAGCACCCCTTCTCTGCCCTCCGGCACCCTCCGCCAGCCAATCAGACAAGAAAAAACCCCTTGAAAATCATTGGACCTTCAAGTCTACTCCGGATTACAAAACCATCGCAGGAAATCTCTTTAGATTCAAGGCATGTCTGCCATCAAGAAATGTATCGAGCGGCTATGGATGAGTGGTCACTCGGAAAACGAGATAGTGAGTGTTGTGACCACCATGAAAGCGTTACAAGGGAATTTGTGTTTGCAGATGCCGACAATTCGGAGACACGTTCGGAGTGAGATTGAACGTCTAAAGCGGAAAGGTCTTCGGCAGCGACCTACCTCTGCTTCTACACCCATCCATCCTCAATCGTAGCTGTTCACACTCACCTTTTCGATCCTGCGGCAATGCGGTGTTATTGAAAGAGGGACCTCAAGAGGGATCGATCATTTTTCGGGAGGGACGAGCATCATCAAACACCTGTGCAGGAGCGGTGTTTGTAGATGGATACGGATAGAGTGCGTTGTTGTAGCGGTGTTTTGCGGTTAAGTATGGATAAAGTGCTGTGTGGGAGCGGCGTACGGTGGTGCCGAGGGACAGAATCGAACTGTCGACACCAGCCTTTTCAGGGCTGTGCTCTGCCAACTGAGCTACCTCGGCACAGAAATGGAAGCAGGGTGGCACTGTTACAGGAATGATTGATGAAAATCAAGGTGCTATGGACAAACTCGATGTCAACGTATCGCGCACAAATTTATTAATACTTTGGGTGAACCATGTGCCGCAGATACGGCAGATGCTGCGGAATGATCGATCGATCCCTCTGTTCACTGTACCCCATTTACCGACGTACCCCATTTACCGACGCCGGAGGGAGGGATAGAGCTAACCGCGACCGGCTCATGGGGATTATTCGGGTTCCGGTCGCGATTAACGACGGTGGCGGAGAGGGAGGGATTTGAACCCTCGGTAGAGGTTTTAGCCCCTACAACGGTTTAGCAAACCGCCGCCTTCGGCCACTCGGCCACCTCTCCACGACATCCAGCTCGATAATGTGCGGGTTTCCTTGTCGTCCTTGCAGTCAAGCCTCGACGATCGGATGACCGGCTGGGAAACGCGATCATACCTGAGGGATGCCGGAGGCACAAGAGTTTCTAGAGGGGCTTGTCAGAAGAAAATGGAGGGAAGAGCGTTGATTGACTCAGTCGCCGCTATCAACCGTGTTTCCTCACGATAGAAAGCATCGATCCGGGTTGTGCGATGAAATATCGAGGTTCGATATGGCTCGGTCTCACGACGCCACTGACCGAGAGCATCTGCAAAGCTTTTGTGACCTGTCTTCGCCTTGCCCGCTTGGTTCGTACATAATAGAAAGGCGACATCAATATTCCGCATGGGTGATTCCCCTCGTTAGAAGGACGATGGCGTTACAGCCATAAGATGCGGCTGAGGTCCTCGTCGATTTCCCTAGGGCGCTGGCATTGAGTGCAACGTGCGAAGAGCTTCCCCACTTGCGGATGCTTGTCGCTTCGGAGTACAAGCTGATACGTTCGGCACCCACAGCAGGAGCAGGCTTTGCCGCGTACATTTCTGCGAATGGCGCCGATTCTCCCTTCCTGTCTATGCATCTGTGTCTCCCTTGATCCCGCCACGACTGTCCATTATCCTGGCCGCATTGTGTGGGATCATCGCACGTTTGAAAATACCGAAGAGGTAGGAGGCACCTTACTAACAGGGGGAGTGCTTAAGGGGTAGAATTCCGGCGCGATTCTAAAATCGCCTGATGGTCGCGTTGAATTGAGGCAACGCAGGATAATTGCCTAAGCGCATTTTCGAGAATTTCCGCGTGGAAGTGGGAGAAGAGGCGGAGGCAGGTCCCCCAGGAGGGAGCAGAGACCTCTTGTCGCTCTGGGGTGGGCATACCAAAGGCGACACCTCCGCCCATCTTCACTAAACCAAATGCAGAACCCAGATACAAGGCCGTCCGCATTAGAAAACAGGGCCTGAAAGCTAGCTATATAGCGGGTCAGATGACACCTCAGATGAGAACCAGGGTCTTTCCCAGTGTCGTATGTAAGAGATACGTGTAATTTTCTCTCACCTTCAAAACTCCCAATGAATCATCCTATGCCCGACGAAAGAAATCATCGTTACACATCAAGTCCGTCCCAGACTGATCCCCCTTCTTCCTCTCCTCTTCAAAGCTGCTGATTGCACGCCGTGTTACACGGCTGTTCCTGATCCCTGACCAGAGCGGCGTGCCAATTTTTCTTCATAACTGGGAGGTGCCACATGGGTGACTCCATAGACGGCACTTTGAGTCATTACAATGCATCATTGCCTTTATTTTCATGGGTCGTCCATAGCTTTCCTGATCCGTTCAATCCTGGGCATTCTCCTTGTCGCAGGCACGGTTGGATGCGGGTCCGGTGGAGATGAAGGAGGAACCAAGACCTTGTCCTGGACTGCCGTGCCTGACCCCTCGGTGCTGGGCTACAAGGCTTACTGGGGAACCTCATCCCATCATTATGAATCCAACACCGATGTCGGAGCGAATACCAGTTACACCATTTCCGGTCTCCAACACGGGAGCAGGTACTTCTTCGCGGTCAGTGCGTATAACGCTGACGGAGAAAGTGGACTTTCAGCAGAAGTGAGCGCTGTGGTCGAGTAGGACCTTGGCCCACAGAATCGCTGCTCTATGAATCTATGATGCTGTGGGCATGGAAAGAGGAGATACTTTCTAGGCTGCTCTAGGCTGCGGCTATTCGATTCATGAAGAGAGTGTAACATGCGGGACAGTAGGTGTGAGTCACACGGCAAATGGCTGGATCCACGCCATGGGCCTGGCGATAGGTTTGTTTTGTGACCCACTGCTCTTCAGCGGATGTTTTATTCTCGTCGCGAATAAGCCCGCAAACACAACAAACGGGGAGGATTTGATCACCCGAGGCCACTGGCGATTCCTGTTTTTCCATCAGTGCTCCACGGTTGCTATTGGCCTCTTGCAACATACTGTAAAGCGGATAGTCCCGTTCCCTAGGTACTTCCCCAGGATTGCGTGAGGAAAACCCGAAAGGTCCTGTCAGAGCGGGTAGAAGGTTAATGGCTGGCCGATGAGCGACCATTAATGGCGGCTTGAATTTCAGTGTAGAGTTGTTCGACGGCCGTATATTTAGAAATAAGGGTGGTTGCGCCAGCTGCCGTCATCGCTTGGCGATGAGCTTCCGTCGCGCTAACTGATAGGCCGACAATGACCACGTGAGGATAGGATGTCTTGATTCTCATCGTCGCCTCAATGCCATTCAACTTTGGCATCTTAATATCCATAACGACGACAGAAGGTGATAGTTCCCGTACCAACCGCACCGCCTCTTCTCCATTAGTGGCCTCTCCCACCAGTGCGAGATTCGGATAACTCTCTAAAAGGTTTCGTAGGGTTAGACGAACACTTGGGTGATCATCGACCAGCAACACGCGGATAGCGGGCCTCACTGCCTTGTTCTCCATATTAATCAATAGGGGAGGGTTGGCAAACCATGCTCGCTGCGTACCCGCAATCGGATTCTATAAATTAATTCGGCGTCGGTTACCACTGGGACTTCCCCCGGCAAGCGAGTCAATGCGAGAGCTTCTCGTCGGCTCAGTCATATTTTCCGTTCTGTCGATATACCGAAAAGGCACGGACTCCAAAGCTTGAGGAAGGACGTCAAGCAGCGTTGGATCAATTCGTGATGGGTTTGTCGGCGAGCAAGCCGGCCATTGACGATCGCCTAGTGGGAGGCGCTCGACGCGTACGTACGGGCGTATTTACCCATCTCTAAGAGAGCAAATTATCCCGAACCGGGAAATGCCTGTCAAGTGGCCTCCCGTCTCGCTATTCATCGGTGTGAGAGCGGGATGGGAGATATATGGCGGAGGGGAGTGTGAGGCAGGGGAAGAACAGCCTCGATTCGAGTCGCAGACAGGAGTATCCTTACCACTGTTCAAAAACAAATGATTTTCACTCTTGAGCAACTCCTGAGATGTGAAAAAATGAGCATACTGCAGGATATGCATTTTGAATCGGGACTTCTCAACGTCGTTGCAAGGGGAGAGTTCTCGCTGGAGGAGGCAAAGGGGGTCTTCCTGGAAATGCTTGGAGCTGTTGCACAATACCGGGCCGAGAAAATACTCTTCGATGGTCGGAACCTGAAGGGAAAGCCCGAAGACTTGGAGCGCTTCTTCTACGGCGAATTCGCAGCCCGGGAAACTATTAGGCTTGTCCAGGAACACAGAATTGCTCCGCGGTTTGGCTACGTTATCAAAGAGCCTCTTCGTGACGTACAAAGGTTTGGGGAAACGGTTGCGTTAAATCGAGGGATGAATGTCAAGACCTTTGAGACTCCAGAAGAGGCTTTCCAATGGCTTGAAATCAATCCAGCCAAGAAGCCGGATGCAGCCGACACTTGAGGATAGACGCGAGCACTCTAATTCGCTCTTCTGCACAGTCGAAGTGCGCTTGCGCTTTTTGCGAAAGATATGAACCTCGCAGATCGCTTCGTGCTGTGTTGTAGTCGAACAAGTTCCACATCTTCACCACATCTCCTTTGCGGCGGATGGTATTTGGATCGACTTATGCAGCCGCCTCCATATCCAGGCCTTTTGACCCGCGATTTGCTTGTTTGCTGCCTCCCAGCAGTGAGAGGGGAACGCACGGTAGGGCTCCTCAACGGTTACGATTTTGGTCACGGATCCAAACGGCGTTAGGCCTTCCACAGCATTCCAGAGACGGGCGACTTTTTAAAGCGCAGCCCCTTCCGATTGCATAGGACAGATGCTAAGCTCTGAATCCAATAATGACCGATAAGAGTCATGGGCTTCTTCACACCAGATTATTTTATTCATGCCGCAAACATCCTTCTGTTGATCGCGTACAGCGTCCGCGACGTTCTCTGGTTGCGCTTGTTCGCGGTGGCAGCTTCGTTGATTGCCATCCCTTATTATGTGCTCCAGCCGACAATGTTGTGGGCGCCGCTTGCCTGGAGCGTTGTCTTTGCGGCGATCAATCTATTTCAATCATGGCTGCTCTTTATCGAGCGTCGTCCAGTCAAACTGACGGCTGAGGAAGAGGAAATTCGCCGACTTGCCTTTCAGGGCTTACCGCCTCGGAAAGTTCTGCAGGTTCTGAGCATTGGATCCTGGGTCACGGCTGATGTTGGCGAGCGCCTTATAGAGCAAGGGAAGCTTCCCGACTCGGTTTCGCTCATTCTTCGTGGCAAAGTGCGAGTGACAAAAGATGGGCGTATGCTCGGGGATTTGATCCCTGGGGACCTCGTAGGCTCTGCTCTCATCCTCAGTGGTATTCCATCCAACGTGGAAGCGTTGACTGTGGAACCTCTGCGCGCAATGCGTTGGCAGATTGGGACACTGCAGAGGTATCTCAGCGCCAACCCGGAAACTCGAAACGTCATGCAGCGGCACCTCGCCCATGACCTCGCTGGAAAAATCGGCCGTCTGGTTACGGAATGATCAGTTAGCGCTAAATACGACCATTTCCCTCCGCTAAGACGGCAACTGAGCGTAGGTATAGGACTCAATTGTGTCAAAATAATAGGCTCGCGGGCACCAGAGAACGAAGAGCCTGTTGGCACTCGCCGACCAGTCCTGGAAATCAAGCGACCGCTCGAGCCGTGATTCATCAAGACCTGGCGGCCGGGTGGTGTCGAGTTGGTAAAGCGAGCTAACCATTCGAACACAAAGGCGACACGATTATGACAACCCCAACCGGGAAGACCACCCGGGTCCCACACTTCATGGCCAGCGCGCTAAGCCTGATCTGCTATTGTGTTCTGTTCGGGAACGCCGCGCTCGCCCAGGAGCAGGCGCCACAGAAAGCGGCTGGCGAGACTCTCACCATCGATCTCGCGAAGGTGCAGAAGCCGTGGACCGGTGATCTGGACGGGATGATCGAGCGGCGGGTCATCCGCGTGCTGACCGTCAACAGCAAGACCTTCTATTTCCTCGACAAGGGCGTACAGCGCGGCATCGCCGTTGAGTCCTTCCGGCTGTTCGAGGAGGAGCTGAACAAGAAGCTCGGTGCCGAAAAGAAACTCAAGCACAAGAACCTCAAGGTGCGGGTGGTGTTCATTCCGGTCCGGCGCGACCAACTGCTGCCGGCGCTTGCCGCCGGCAAGGGCGACATCGCCGCCGCCAACCTCACGATCACGCCGGAGCGCCAGAAGCTGGTGGACTTCACCGCGCCGGTCTGAGCAACGTGAGCGAGGTGGTGGTGTCCGGGCCCGCCTCACCGAACGTCGCCAGCGTGGACGATCTCTCCGGCAAGGAGGTCTTCGTGCGCAAGTCGTCGAGCTATTACGAGAGCCTCGTGGCACTCAACGAGAAGTTTGCTGCCGAGAAGAAACCGCCGGTGACACTCAAGGAAGCCCCCGAGACGCTGGAGGACGAGGATCTGATCGAGATGGTCAACGCCGGCCTCATCCCGCTCATCATCGTCGACAAGCACATTGCGGACTTCTGGAAGCAGGTCTTCCCGCAGATCACCGTGCATGACGACGTCGCGGTGCGCACCGGCGGCGAGATCGCGTGGGCGATCCGCAAAGGCAGCCCGCAGCTCAAGGCGAGCGCTGGACGATTTCGTCGACGCGCCACAAGGTCGGGACCTCGACCGGCAACCAGGTCCTGACGCGCTACCTGAAGAACGTCAAATACGTGAAGAACGCGGCCTCCGAGGAGGAGCGCAAGAAATTCCTGGCCCTGATCCAGTATTTCCAGAAATACGGCGACCAGTACGACGTGGACTGGCTGCTGATGGCCGCCCAGGGCTACCAGGAATCGCAGCTCAACCAGAATGCAAGAAGCCCGGTGGGCGCCATCGGCGTGATGCAGGTGATGCCCGCCACCGGCAAGGATATGAAGGTGGGCGACATCACGGAGACCGAGGCGAACATCCACGCCGGCATCAAGTACATGCGCTGGATGATCGACCAGTACTACGGCAACGAGCCCATGACCAAGCTGGACAAGGCCCTGTTCGCGTTCGCTTCCTACAATGCCGGCGCCGGCCGGATTTCACAGCTGCGCAAGGAAGCCGCCAAGCGCGGACTCGACCCCAACGTCTGGTTCCACAACGTGGAGTATGTCGCGGCCGAGAAGATCGGCCAGGAAACGGTGACCTACGTCAGCAACATCTACAAGTACTACATTGCCTACCGCCTGGTTCTGGAGAGCCGGGCTGCCACGAAGGAAGCGGTCGAAAAGATCAAGGGCGGAGCCAAATAGAATCATGCCCTGAGCCCCTCACCCCATGAGAGGCTGTGAGCGCCCTACAACCTAAGAAATCGTTGGAGGGTGAATTGCAGAGGTCAATAACTCTCTAACTCAGCGGGAGGGTCAGCGTCGCCGTGGCACCCTTTCCCGGAGCAGATTGAATGTCGAACGATCCCCCGAGCGCGATCATCCGTTCCCGTATACTAAAAAGCCCGAATTTGGATGACACCCCTCCGGTCGGTGCCCCAGCAGCAGGAGTGGCGGCAGTCAGATCGAACCCCACCCCTTCATCGCGCACTTGTATTCGTAACTGACCCTCGCGCTGTTCGAGTGTGACGGTGGCTTCGCCGGTCCCCGCATAATTGGAGGAGTTAATCAGGAGTTCACGCACAGACTGAAACAGCAGCACCGCTTGGTCCTCCGGCAAGGTTAGCTCGTTCGGTTCCGGCAGCGTAACCCTTACGGTCATGGAGTGTTTCTGCATATAGTCGCCCAGCCATTTCAGTGCCGCGGGGAGCCCATAATCCCGTAACACGGGAGGACTTATTTCAGCGACTAAGGTCCGGGTATAACGGAGGGCATCGGACAAAACTTCGTCAAGCTGTTTCATGAGATCGATGAGAGTGGGAATCGGCTGGGCATACCGCTTCCCTTGACCGATCTTCAACTTGGCCAACACCAGTAGATGTTGCAGGTGATCGTGGAGCTCAACAGCCAGCCGCTTGCGCTCTTGCTGCTCGGCAAGATTCAGCTCTGTTGCCAAGGCCCGGAGCTGCTCCTGAGAATGCACGAGTTTCTCCGTGCGGTCGGCAATTCGTTCTTCGAGGTTTTTCGTCAGATCGGCCAAGTTTTCTTCCGCGCGTTTCCGCTTGATGATCTCGCCCAACAGGACCGCCGCACTCCGCAACCGGGCTTTCCCGACCGCCACGATAAATTGCGGCCGAGACGGCATGTTTGCACTGAGTTCGCGGAGCTTCTCCAACGAGACGCCGTAACGTTCGGCCACTTCCATCAACCGACCGTCGTCCTTAGGCGGATCCCCGTAGCCAATGCTGATGCTTCCGACGGTTTCTCCATCGACATTGATCGGCGCGGCGTAGAGATTGATTCCGCCTTTGCACGGTAGATCGACCGGCTCGCCTGTCTCAATCGAGCGGGTCGACACCTCCCTGCATGAGTCACGACAATGCCATTCGCTGCTCGCCAAGGCAGCCCGGTTGTCAGTCGTGGCACAACGGGCACGCGACGCGTCGTCCAGAAATCGGCACCAATCGGATGCGACTAGACATGAGGCGTAGTCCCCGTTCTTTTCGCACACCGAACCTGAGGTACCTATCAGATGCAGCGTATCACCAACTACGTTGACGAGTAGATCTTTTCCGACCGTACGAAGAATGTTCTGCGCCGTGTTGAGCTCCGTTAATTCCCCATAGGGCTGCGATTTAGGCACACTGAAGGGTTTCCTGCCCTCTCGCAGCAGCCAGGCGATCGCCTTGAGCTCCGCTTTCGCCTGTTTCCGTTGCGCGAGCAGCATGCGGATGGCAAGCGTCAAGACAAGAAAGACAGAGCCGAACAAATATTTGCGTGCTTGGGCGCTTTTTATCAAGAAGAACTCCCTTGACCGGGAGAGCTTTACGCGAAGGCGTCCATTGCAGAGTTATATGGCTGGTTGCCAAACGCTCTTTACTCGTGCAGCGCGGATTAGTGCTCGTCCATCTTCGAGACCGGTAGCATACCGCTCTAACACAGCGCGCGGACGATAGTGGTATTCGAAGGTTCGATCCGTGTGGAGCAGAGCATCCTTCAGGCCGTCCTCTTCCGCAGACCATTCTTCCCGTTCGCCTTCCGTACGTGCCTTCACTTGCTGCTTCTCACACCAGTGAATGCGGGCGATGAGGGAGCTGCTGGTATGCTCAACCTTGATGGAGTCAACGCGGTGAGTATAAGCATGAATCGGAACCACCATCAGGTCTTTGGGATGCATCGACGTTAATAACCAGGTGATCATGATAGGCCTCCATGTAAGCTGACACGAACCGCTCGGCTCGCTTGAAAAAGAAATCAGTTCGATTACAGGGAGGTAGATGGAGGATCAGTCTGCGAAGGGCTCGAGGTATACCGATGATGTTCCTGGGCTGGCATGGTGGACATGTGTGATCGCAAAGTTCGAGCCAGCCTGTTTCGCCGTCAGACCAGCCACGGTATTGCACACCCGACATCAATTGTCATCGGTATGCAATAGTGTGTGTACATTTGTGTTCTTTTTGCCTCTACGAAGTGGAGGAAACTGCTACTAGGGGAACCTCTAGTTCTAAACCTGTCGCCGTTATTTTTCCTAATTCTTCCTATGCATGTGAGAGGGTTTACGCTCCCGCAGGAGATTTGATTGCCGCTGATTCACTCATGCGTATGCGCACACTGGGCCCATCTGAGAGAAATTCCCGCGACAGCTCGTTCACGTAATAGTCGAGAAGGATGCGCTCCTCCTCCGTGACCGTCATCTCTATTGAAATAAATGTTCGCAGGCGCGAGTGAAGGCGAGTACTTCCGGCCGTAGATTCTTCACAGTCCACCACCCTTACAAAACACGTTATTTGTGAAAGAAGGCGGTGAATGAAAAAACAAATAAAAAGTAGGCCCTAATATGGTCCCTGTAAATACCTGGGTCAAGTACATACACTCCCACAAGGCTGTAGGCCATTGCTTACGGCCAAATCGAATTCGCTATGACGAAGAAAGACCAATTTTAATGCAGGACAAGCGAGGGATGAGATGGCAGAAGTCTGCAGGTAGCTATGACATCCCTCCTATCTGTCGTGCTCATAACTTATCTTTTTGCTACTAAGAAAATGTACGCGTATCTCTCTTTGTATGCTTCACCCCCTTATTGAGCATCAAAAGGCCATCGGACTTGATCCTCTTCTTCCCGTTCCATTTGGAGGACTCGCTGAAGATGAAATTGCAGCCGTGCGGAATCTAAACGGAGTTAAGCCACAGTTTAACCACAGTTCAGGCCAAAAAATTCCAAATTACTGGGGAAAAGTTGGCGGAGGGGGCGAGATTTGAACTCGCGGACCCCTTACGAGGTCTCCCGTTTTCAAGGCCAACTCCGCCTGAAAACGCGCTACGCATAACCGCTTGGCAACGCATGAATTTCTCTGCAGCTACAATAGGATCCCGATACTTGATCATTGCAGTGAGTGGCGCTGGGTGACGGAGAAGTGAGGCTAAAAGGTTACAAAAAAGGGTACACCCCCCGGCACCCAAAAAATTGCGACCATCGCGTCGCGATAGAACTAATTTTGGTGCGGCGATAAGTTTCGGCGCGCTAGACGGTTAGCACTAAGCTCGTTCTGTAGCCCGTAAGTTCTGCCGTTTCTCGCCACATGTGGTCTACATGCCCTGAACGATAGACCGTAGCCATGTGTCGCCCGGCCTCATGAACGGCTGCATTGTTTATAGGACCGATGGTAAAGAAGTTCATAAGACCGCGAGCCATCACAAGAATTGGCTGTCCCTCGTAGATTGCCAAAAGCCTTGCTGCCTGCAATGCCATGTCCTCTCTTCGGAATTGATACATAAGAGTCCTCGCTATGGCTAAGGGTTAGCACTGTGGAATATCCAATCGGTTGTTTAGAACCCGTGGTTCTGATCTAGGGACCCTGGCGCCCCGACCATACTATTTCCGCCCACCCCTGAACTTCTTGTACTTCGCCAACCGCCGGTCAACGTTCTCTTCGTTATCCGTCAGCCAGGCATGGCAAATATGGACCATCACGTCCGACAACGAGGTCCCATACGTGCCAATCAGTTCTTTGAGTTCATGTTGCAGAAACGAAGGCACGGTAATGCTGAAGTGCTCGGTTCCAGAATGGTCCGGCGATGCCGACTTGCCCATAGATCACCCCCGGGTATAGAATATGACGGTTCAATCTAGCACCAATATCGAACCGTGATCAAGCTAATGCATCAAAGCCAACACTCAGTCCACACGCTTGATCGGCAACAGGAAGAGGCATCCGTGCGTCACGAAAAGAGGATGGTATGACTCGTGAAGAGATCATCCGGATCTTGTTGGTGGACGACGTCGAACTTGTCGGGCATACGTTGCGGACGATCCTCTCAGCTCATTCACGTTTCGCAATTGTGGGCGAAGCCTGCGACGGAGAAGAGGCTCTCGCGTGGGTCCAACGATGCGATCCCTCGGTGTTAGTGATGGACATTCAGATGCCGCGCCTCAAAGGCATCCAGGCGACGGCGCTCATTAAACGGTTCTTCCCTCACGTGATCGTAGTGGGGCTGTCCGTCCACGCCACGGAGAATCTGCGCCAAGAGATGATTACAGCCGGCGCGACCAGCGTATTCACTAAAGACCATGCCGGCGCACGGCTCCATGAGGAAATCACGAAAGCCGTGGTTTACCGGACCGCGATGCTCTCGTAACGGCATTCTCACGAGTGGGAGGTGGTCATGCGACATGAGGAAGCCTGCCTTGGGATGTTCGTCAGACTCCTTTCGGACTGGCACGGCATTCCCAAGGGCACGATGGGAAGCATCGACACCGTGGAGACAGGGGTAGACGGTTCATGGTGTTTCACGATTTTTTGGGAACTGCATCGCCCTTTGCGTTCAACGATGCCAGGCCGCACCGGCCTCCAATCCGGATCCCTCGGCTTGCGACTATGGGAAGAGGATCTCCCGCGCTTCGAAGTTATCAGTCAGGAGCAGAAGGCTGTGGCCGCCTTGCACATCGCGCCACCAGCTGACACGAGCCCCACGATATTGTGCTTGTTTAGCTCCCAGGCCGTGGACCAACTGGCGTTACCATTTACGGACCGAGAACTCGTTGAAGATGATCAGCCACAACTGGCCTTTGCCTCGGTTGCAGCGTGAGATGGGGCGCTCGGAGCGCGAGGATCAGCTGAAGCCTTGATGTTCGGCCGTATGCGCCTATTACACACCGTAGACATAAATTCAGAGGCGGCTTTTCTAAAGCCCAAACTCTTCCAAAACGGCTCGTTCTTGTGCTGTAACTCCCCCTGCACTTCTCGTAGCTGCTCGGACAGTGTATCCACTGTCCGCTGAAGATTCAGAAATTCATCCTGTCTCGAATGCCGAGCCAGCATCATTACGTCCTCCTTTCGCTTCAAAATCGCTGCAGTGCCCGGTGATTCGTACACAAGCCTCCTTGTCCCCTAACATGGCGGTCAAGACCTGGATACTAGGGAAACACCCAGGTAGAAATACTTGAGTAAGTTTGAACGCAGTCGAGTGATTTAGGTCGCGCCCTCGCGAATAGAACTAATTTCGACGTGGCACTAAGTTTCAGTGCAGTGGTGGGATAGCACTAAGCGACCCGCGGTTTAGGAATTATCCCAGAGCCTCAGGCAGACAACGTAGACTCACAACAAGCAACAAATGTCAGAGGTCTCGTGTTATCAGACGACGATGCCGTTGCCGATCCGTTTTCACCGTCGACATGGCGGTGAGGATAGCCTTAACGAGAATGTCCCCGGATGTCGAAATTTTTTGCAGAGCGGCTTGTGCGCCGTTATTGATAGCGGCTTCCAACAAGTAGGGGTTCGCAAGCCGTGTGAGGATGATCACGGCGATTTTAGGATGTTGAACACGAGGAATTAACCTGAGCAAGACCTCGAAGCCGGACATGTCATCCAGATCAAGCTCCAGTACGACGCAATCGATTAGCTGCTGTTTGCAGAGAGCGAGACCGACCCGACCAGTCGCGACACGGAGCACATCGAACCCCGGCGAGGAAATTCGGAGGAGTTGAGTGTAATACTCGCGGTCTTCTCGATTTCCATCAATGAGAAGTATGAGAGGCGCGTTCGACATGCCCCGCCTTTCTCGGCCTGTCGACGGTCGGGCCTTCCAGGAGGCCTGTGGGGGAAAGTGACTCTAGGCGCTTCGAAGTCAGGTGTCAATTAAGCAAACAGACTTAGTGTGTAAGATAGGAGACGACTCCATTATATGAACAACCCTAAGGCAGAAAGCTCTCACGATCGCTCGCATCTTGACGGCGTTGGGAGAACCAAGAACTGGAGAGCCTTCGAGGAGGGCTGGCCGCACTGCTGAATCAAGCAGGAGTATGACTCGCGATCTGGTTATTCGCGGACCCCTTGCGGCGCCTCGTTTTTCAAGCCCACCTTAGCCCCCGCACAAAAAAAGCGAGGTCGCGCCCACGCGATAGAACTAATGTTGCCCCTGGCATTAAGTTCCGACGCAGTGGATGGTTAGCACGGGAATGACGTTTAACCCACTGGTGCCTTTCAGTCCTCGGAGGCACGGGACGTTGCTGGATGAACCTGCAGACGGGTAGAGTAATCAATCCTCGGAGCCTCGCCCGGAATGCAAACAATATCGGCCCCCGCGATAGAACTGATTTCACACCATTGAGAGGACATACCATGCAGATGGTCTTCATGACGTTTCGCTCATCACTGGAAGAGGAAGTGCTTAAATGGCTGGAGGCAGAACGCGTCTCCTTTACTTTTGTGGAAAAGGCGCACGGAAAAGGCGTGACAGGGCATGCTCCTGGCTCAATTTACTGGGGCGGTGGCAACACGATGCTGTTTGCGGGAATTCAAGATGAGCAGCTCAATGGCTTCCGGGAACGCGTTTATAATCTGCAACGAAAGCTCCATGGAGAAGGCAAGGTGCAAGTTCCATTTCATGTCTTCGTCCTGCCTTGCATCCAATGGTTCTAGCGTCTCTGCAGGGGCCCACGAAGCACCTAAGGGCACTTCTCGTTGTGGATATTGACTGAAACTATAAGTCGATTTCAGAAAGGCGCTGAGATAATGTCAGAATTCTTCTTGTTGCAATCCCGCTTTTCCTCCTTATCTCTTGCCTAGAGCCTCGTTCAGGAGTTTCGCGAGTCGGACGCCCACTTTGGCCAGCTGTTGATCGACCACCGTCACGTTGGCCAGGTAATACTCCTCGCCCAATTTGCGACTCTCAGGAAGTACATATACGTGGTGTTTCGCGATGCCATGTGACTCCATCGCCCAGTCGACCACTGAGCCGTTCTCAAAAGCCCCTTCTGGCTGAGAATTCAACCACGCGTTGAGTCGTTCCGCATAGTGCCGTACATCGTGATCACTTAAGCTCAAGAATCCCGCTGTCCCACACCGCATGGAGATTCCACGGCTTGTGGTTATACGGATTGATCGTCTCGCCCATGAATTCCACGATCACGTCATTTCCGCCTCGATTATCTCCCGCACGAAGCGGCCGGACTCGATGAAATCACAACTCTATCTGACTTGCGCGATAACGCATAAGCGATTGAAAAGTTGGCGGAGGGGGCGAGATTTGAACTCGCGGACCCCTTACGAGGTCTCCGGTTTTCAAGACCGGCACGTTCGGCCGCTCCGTCACCCCTCCGATATGTAATTGCGTTAGAGAGTCAATACGTTCCGCAGGCCCGTACTCAGGCGTCATGTCTAGATGTTGCGCCTGGGTTGCGGATTCAGGCTCGGATGCCCGTAAAACAGCTGGTTCCTCTTGTGGGTCATCGGGGCGATGGACATGGTGTCTGTGGTCTCCCTGAAACAGGTGCGAGTATATATCGAGTGTGATGCTAATACTACCATGGCCCAGTTGCTGCTGGATGTACTTGACGTTTGCGCCTTGTTGAATCAAGAGGCTTGCGAAGGTATGGCGGCAATCGTGAAACCTCACATGCCGAAGTTCCGCGGCATCTAGGCAGGTGGGGGAGAGTTACGGTCTGTCAGGTCGAAGGTTCAAATCCTTCCCTCGCTAACGTAGGTCCGATACTTGGCTTGAGCTATAAAAACCGTAGCGGCGCGTAAGGAAAATAGGTCTCGATTTTAAAGCGGGGCAAGAGAGGGGTGATTGGGACAAATAGCTGGATGAGACTACTTCTACAGATAGCTTTGACCTTCACTCATCCTAGCTGTGACTTTCTTAATAGCCGGATATAGCTCTTCAAAAGCATTCGACTTTTGGTAAACCCCCAAGGCCCCAGCTTGTTCCATCGCATCTGTGTTGTATCCATACGCATACTCTGACAAGCCGATAATTTTCACATGGGGATATTTGAATCTAATCTCCCGGGCCGCGGCGATCCCATCCAATCCAGGCATGCGAATATCCATAACCACAATGTCCGGTTGAAGTCTGTCCACGGTGGAAATGGCTTCGTAGCCGGTTGCTGCCTCGCCAACCAATTCCATATCTGGGTAGGCTGCAAGGATTTGTCTGAGAACCTTGCGGACCAAGGATTCATCATCTACGAGCAACACGCGAATAGCTGCCATCGTTCTCACCTCATGTAAAAGGAGTGGGAACTGAGAGCCAACCAAATGTAACATATATGACAGTTTTTATCCAATTAAACTGAGGGTTTGTAGGCCATCGCCTACAAAAGCCAAGGCACCCCGGATTGTGCGGGTGATTGGTCCTTATTCTTGTGTGAGCCACTACTCTACTTCTTCCCCTTAGATGGAGCGCTTCTGCGGTTGGTGGGTTTCTTATCTGAACCAATAGTCGAGTCATTTGGCCCGGGGCCAATGTTTTTGTCCGACTCAGAAGCGGCACCAGGGGCGCCCAATTTTTGATTTGCGGACGAGTCACGTGCTCCCGTGGCGCCGATGTCTTTGTCCGACTCAGAAGCGGCACCAGGGGCGCCCAATTTTTGATTTGCGGACGAGTCACGTGCTCCCGTGGCGCCGATGTCTTTGTCCGACTCAGGAACGGCACCAGGGGCGCCCAATTTTTGGTTCGTCGACTCTGTTTGAGCAATGGCATACGTACTCGTCAGGAACATTGCTCCAACAATCCCAGTAATCAGTGCTATTTTCTTCATTTATCCACTCCCTTCGATCTGACAGAAGCGACAGCTTTCTGAATGGCATTATCCAGGTCTGCAGCCGATGTGTCCTGTTTGACTAAGCACGCCTGGGCGCCATTGTGCTTTGCCATCTCTAACAAATTAGGCGACAGCAGATGAGAGAGGATGACTATCGCTATCTGTGGGCGTGTGCGATCACGAACCAAATTAAACAGGACATAGAAGCCGGACTCCGGCATATCGAGGTCCAAGACGACACAATCAATCCTTTGGGATCGGCAAAGTTCGAGACCAGCCTCCGAGCTAGAAGCGTCCAATACCGTATAGTTGTGGGAGGAATAATTCTTGAGACCTTCACCCCAATACTTCAGGTCTTCATCGTTATCGTCGATGAATAGAACCGTTGTGGTCGATGCTTGTGGAGGATGTAGTGACATGCCCGGGATCATCACGCAGCCGCCAGCCGTCGCCAAAACGATTCGAATGGGCGCGTCCGATACTCGGTATGGCCGCACGTCGTACAGACACAGAAGAACAAGCCGCTCAGATCTTCGCCTTGCGGAGACAGACCGACCGGTTGTTCTTTCATGAGGTTGTGGCAGCGTTCACAGGTAGCGGTATGTGTTTGGGCAGTAGCCATTGGAACCTTAATGATATGCCGATTTTCTTGCCTAGCGACTGGGACAATCCCGAGACAGCTGAGAAGATGTCACCTAGACAGGACGGACTAATCCGGGGACCCTTTTACGTTCATAGCTACGATGATATTGTTGTGCAACAACTCAGAGCGTTAATTCCCTGGGCGAGAGCGAGCGGCATAGTTACCTACAAGGGGCACCCTTGCGCCCGGGAGTCAGCCGAATGGCGACTACCAGCCAGTTAAAGGCAGATACATGGCTACGAGAAAATCAGAAAGAGCAAAACAAGTATTGTCAATAACTTGGAAATGACTCAGCAGCGTTCCAGTCATATGCTACGGTAATAGTACGATGACGGTTTAACGAGGGAGATCAAGACGTGGCAAGTCACAAAGAAGAAGGCGAACGCCGAGGGCCTGGGGGTATCCCCTCACTCCACGATATTGAGCCTGGCAAGATTTGTGGCGCTGTCATTCCAATGTCCGAGCGTGCCCGAACTCAAATGCGCGACAGCATCGAGGTGATTGAGTACCTCCTGAATCGAGAACGAGTCGTCTGGACCTAGAATGCGCCCTGCCGTAGACCCCCTAGTTTGAACTTCGGTAGAGAATTCTTATCTAGTTCTCTGTGATTTAACTTATATCTTCCCCATCAGGCGACTGGTGTGCCTTGTTGAATATGACCATAGGAAACCGGCCAGGCACGGGACACTATTGATACAACGATGAAACTTTATTCGGTACGTAAGTTGGGGTGCGCTGGCCTATCGTGGCGTACCGGGCAAATGTGATCGGTATATCGACTTAACTCGGCGCGTAACTGTTGTGAAATTGAGGTAAAAATGTTTAGAAGTGGGCTTGCTTCCATTGCCCCTACAATGTATTTGCCAAGTTCCTGACCTGATCCTATGGTTACAGACCCGGGATTGTATTTCCTAGAATAGGTAATCGCTGATCCGCCTAAGCCAGACAGCAGTTGGAGTAAGCGTAGTGCGTCTTGTCGTTCCATCTCAGATATTTCGAGACCAACCTGTCCGTTGTCACACCATTTGACAGTAGCGGTCTGGAAATCTAAGTGGGCATTGTCGGGGAGCACGAGGCGGGCATACATCTCAACGCCCGGTGCAATTTCTCGGTTTGTGATGATGCACAATCCGCCAGCGGACACATCTAGCGTCATGCCTTCCCCAGCGTAATCGGGATACGCGAATTGAACCTTATAGTGCACGGACCATCGCTGTGCCAAACGGGAATTGAGCGCATTGCGTGAATCTGGCGAATGCATCGATATTCCCTCCGGTTTACTCGGCCATTTTGCGGACGTGCTGGTGCACTCGTTCGGATTCGTGTGGTTTCAGCTTGGGAAATTTGACGCCAAAAAAGTGGCCGGCGACCCACGACACGATTGCCCTACTCACACATAAAGGCGGCTGATGATCGGGAAGGTACAGCATCACCCTGATCTGGCTTCCCACACCCTGTGGCATCATTCCCCGAATACCACATCCGGTTTCTGAGAGATCACGGATGAGACCCTCGATGGTATAGATAAAGAGGCCCTCTTTGTATGTATAGGTCGCA
The DNA here is from genome assembly GCA_963851455.1 of uncultured Nitrospiraceae bacterium. GTDB lineage: Bacteria > Nitrospirota > Nitrospiria > Nitrospirales > Nitrospiraceae > Nitrospira_C. The sequence goes on along the minus strand of CAWKPI010000004.1, from coordinate 847,301 downwards.
TAGCCATACATCGGAGCCCGTTCCGCGCCTCCTCGTCGATTCCGGGAACCTAGCTTGTTCTGCAGTTTCATTCTTGGAACCAAATGGCCTGAATTCATGTGGTGCTCCTCATTTTTCGGCGGTCAACGTGCCTTCGAGATCGAGTAGGTCTCGAGATGCCAGTTTCGTCCACCAGGGTCGCTAAAAGTGTTCCGCATTGCCTTAGTGGACGCCAGATCAGAAAGATGGTGAGCCATGAATCGGTCGAGCATTCGTCGTTCCGACTCGTCCATTTTGATGAACTCCACGCCAAACTGTGTCCCTTTCGCCCAACGTACTGCACCTAGCTTGACCGATAGGGGCGACCTGAGACCCGGCAGAAACATCTTGAGGTGCAGATACTGGCCCTTGGTAACCACCACGGGACTTTCGATCAGACAGCCGGGGGCCGTAAGATCCAGCACCCGGCCTTGGCCGATGAGTCGAGCCGATGGAAAACATCACGGAGGATTTCAGTGAAATGCGTTCTTTGTACCGTGGTTTCATGTGATCCTCCTCTTCACGTTGATGTCCTTCTTCCCGGTGTTTCCACGGCATCCTAACGAGGATTGTCCATCAGAGGGAGTAACATCGCGGGCGTCTTGAGGGTTCTCTTCCTTTCCTCATGATCCTGATCGATTACCTTCAAGGCCGCCAATTGAGATCGAAGTACTGCAATCCGTCGGTCTCGCTCACGTAATTGTTTTTGCAAGCACCCGCACGACCCGTAACTGGTCGGCTCTGAGATCCTCTGTATTTGTCAGTGCATCGCGTGGCGTCGTGTCCTCGAGTTAAGAAAAATAAGCGGGGAGCCGGATGGCGTCACCCCACTGCACCCCCCGACGAAACTGATGATCCAGAAACAAAGGGGAACAAGAGTCGTTTGCTGACCATGATTTTGGCCTCCCTTGGCATCCCTTTCAGGTAGCTGTAGGTGTTTTAAGCTTAGCTACTTATAGAATGGCTCCGCCTTCCCCAAAGGAAGGGGGATCTCATACCCTGAAAGAGGGGCGGCGAAAGTGATTACTGAGAGACTATGGAACTCCCGCAACAACGGTCACCGGCTATTCTCCTTTTTGTTCAGGAGATTCGCCGCTTCCGCATCGAGAAGTTGTAACTGCTCCCTCAGGACTCGAAGGTCTCCCGGGGACAGGGTCGTTCCCTCGGGAGAACGCATGCGCTGATAAAGGTCTTTCCCCTTCAGCAGGAATTCGCTAACGACGTGCATGATGCGCATAGTTCGGCCAGAGATACACTCCGGTGTCGATGAGTTACACTCGGTGAGTCTCTAGAGCCGAACGACTGGGGTCAGGCGCGCGGCCACTTGCCGTCCAAAAAGGTCACAGCTAGGAGGGTACTGAGTGTCCAGAGTTGCTGGCATGAGCGCAAAGGCCACTCATAGATGTAATAAAGCTGGATTGTAGATGCAGTCCGTTTATACAGAACTGGTCCTCAACCCAACGCTTAGGTATGCACGAGGTAGATACTAGGATTCGGCAATGAATTTTGCGAGAACTTGATCGCGATGTGCCTGGCAAATGCCATGGGATTGGACGACCCCTCGTACAACATCGGTAATGGAAGTGGTAGGGTCGCATCTATGGCAGGTCTCCTTATTGGTGAGTAGGTTGAATGAGAAGCCCCGGGCCGCTTTGTAAGATAGGAGTGGAGCGGCGTGTGTCTAGCCGTAGGCGTAGGAGTCCTCATCGGGCCGGCCCGCCTGCCGCTTGATGCCGGGGGGGGTCTCATGCAGGCTGAATGCAGGAATTTTTCGTGTTGCGGTAGGGTTGCGGAATTGCGGACGGCTTGCACTGGTTTGCCGCAGTCTGCAACTAAGGCAGGCACAATAGGTAGTAGTAGTAGCGACTTAGGTAGGTTCTTTATCCGTTTTCAAGACCGGCACGTTCGGCCGCTCCGTCACCCCTCCATACCCTGCTTCCCCCGACCGGGAGTCCTTATGATAACTCTTGGCGACCGGATAAAATACCTTCAGTTCTTATTCTCTCTTGATCCGTTCCATGCCTCCCATATAGGGCCGAAGGGCTTCAGGAACCACGACCGATCCATCCGGCTGTTGATAGTTTTCCAGGATGGCGACAAGGGTTCGTCCTATGGCAAGCCCGGATCCGTTCAGCGTATGGACAAACTCTGTCTTCGAATCTTTCTTCCCGGTCCCTTTATAGCGAATCCCTGCACGCCTGGCTTGAAACGCTTCAAAGTTGCTACAGGAGGAGATTTCTCGATACGTATTCTGCGAGGGGAGCCAGACTTCAAGGTCGTAAGTCTTGGCTGCAGAGAATCCCATGTCGCCAGTACAGAGCGCCATGACCCGATGATGGAGTCCCAATCGCTGAAGCACGGTCTCCGCATGACCGGTGAGGCGTTCTAGCTCGTCGTAAGACTGTTCCGCTTTAGTAAAGCTGACCAGCTCGACTTTGTTGAATTGGTGCAGCCGGATCAACCCTCTGGTGTCCTTCCCATAGGAACCGGCCTCGCGCCGGAAACACGGTGTGAAAGCGGTATAGCGAATCGGCAAAGCCGACTCGTTGAGAATTTCTTCCCGATGCAGGTTCGTCACCGGAACCTCCGCCGTCGGAATCAAAAAATAGTCCTCGTCGCGGAGTCGGAACAAATCTTCCTCGAATTTCGGCAGCTGGCCCGTGCCTGTCATGGCCGAGCGGTTGACCATGAAGGGCGGTAACACCTCGCGATACCCATGTTCCGATGTATGGAGATCCAGCATGAAGTTGATCAACGCCCGTTCGAGCCGGGCGCCGGCTCCGGTCAATACGACGAAACGTGCACCGGTAATTTTCGCGGCGCGATCGAAATCCAAGATGCCGAGACGCTCACCGATGTCCCAGTGGGTTCTCGCCGGATCGGTTAACGTCGGCGGATGGCCCCAACGGCGTATTTCCACATTCTCTTCTGCACTCTTGCCAATGGGGACTGTCGCATGTGGGAGATTGGGAATGCGCAAGGCTAAATCGTTAAGGCCCTCTTCGATGGTTCGGAGCACAGATTCACCTTCCACAATGCGTTCGCCAACTGCCTTCATGGCCATCACGGCTGCGTCTGCCGGCTGTTTCTCCCGTTTCAGTTTAGCAACTTCGTCGGAGCCCTTCTTGAGCTCCGCTCGTAGCTGCTCCACCCGGCCGGTCAAGGTTCGCCGTTCTTCAATGAGTTTGCGGAGAGCTTCCCATTGGATGTCGTGGCCTCGAGGACCGAGCTGCTCTCGGATTTCGTCTAAATTCTCGCGGAGATGGCGTAAGTCATACATAAGAATGTAGTTCCAAACTGAGCGGCTGAAATCTAACATCGAGGTGGTGAGGAGTCAATGAACAGCAGGGTATGTAGCCGGTTGACAGCGCTGGTATGAGCGAGTGACCATGCAGGAATGCGCGCGGTGTCGAATCCGCCGAATCCATTTGAGTCACGTCATCGAGATTTGCTCGAACCGGCTTCGTCCGCCCGGCTCGAATTATATGACGATGCAACCAGAGAGATTCTTAGCCGGAACGACAGCCCGGATCTCTCCTTCCGTTGGAGTGTGAATCCCTATCGTGGCTGTTTCCATGCCTGCGCCTATTGTTATGCCAGGCCCACGCATGAGTATTGGGGATTTGGAGCAGGGACGGATTTCGAATCGAAGATCGTCGTCAAGCGCGATGCAGCGGCGCTGTTGCGCCACGCGTTTGAGAAACCTTCGTGGAACGGCGAATTAATCGTCTTCTCCGGCAATACCGATTGCTATCAGCCCATTGAGGCCTCGTTGGAATTGACGCGCGCCTGTTTGGAAGTCTGTGCTGAATATCGGAATCCGGTCGCCCTTATTACGAAAGGGATTTTGGTGATTCGAGATCTGGATCTCTTGAAGCGGTTGCAGCAAGAGGCCTGTGTGAGGGTGTATTTCAGCATCCCCTTTGCCGATGAGGAAGTGGCCCGCCGGGTCGAACCGCATGCGCCCACGAGCCGTAAGCGATTTGAAGCCATGGCCCGATTGTCTGATGCCGGCATTCCGACCGGCATTTCCATTTCTCCCATCATCCCGGGCCTGAACGATGAGGATATTCCCGACCTGCTGACACGGGCGAAGCAAGCAGGTGCCTGCGAGGCGATGGCCACATTGCTAAGGCTGTCCGGTCCGGTGGAATCGGTATTCCTGGAGCGAATGGCGCAGGCCTTTCCGGACCGGATTGCCAAGATCACGCATCGAATCCAAGAGGTTCGTGGCGGCGCTATGACGGACAGCGCCTTTTTTTCCCGGCAGCACGGGAAGGGGCCCTACTGGACGATGATCGAGCAGCTGTATGAGGTGGCGAGACGCAAGGCCGGATTTTCGATGCTTGACGACGAGGTCGTGCCTCGGACATTTCGTCGTCCAGGTCGTGAGCAAACGCGACTGTTCTGACACACGGAGTAGAGAAGGACGATGAAACATAATCCTGGATTTTTGAAGTTGGTGGATACCGCGAAAGCTCGCGTAAAAGCCTGTACTATCGCGGAGGCAAAAGCCAAGCTCGATCGGGGTGAGACGGCCCACTTTTTCGATGTCCGCGAAGACCATGAATTTGCAAAGGATCATGCCAAGGGGGCGCGGCATCTCGGCAAAGGCATCATCGAACGCGATATCGAAACGCTCGTCCCGGACAGACAGGCCTCCATCATCCTGTATTGTGGAGGCGGATACCGGTCGGCGCTGGCTGCCGATGCGCTCAGGCAGATGGGCTATACGAATGTCGTCTCAATGGATGGAGGAATCAAAGCCTGGAGAGAGGCGGGCTACCCGATGGAACAATGACGAGACCTCACAAGAGCGAGGTCCCGTCGGTGCGAAGCGTACTTACTTGCTGTTGACTCGGTCGAATTCCTTGATGACCTGGTCGGTCAGGTCGATCGTATCCTTGTTGTAAATCACGATCTTCACGGTTTGCTCACTGCCCTTATCGACGACGATCGAGAAGCCGCCTTTTTCGGCCACCGTCTGAGTCGCCGATGCAATCCGCTTCATGTAGTCATCGACGAGTTCCTTCTGCTTACCCTGGAGCTCTTGGTTAAACTCCTGCGCCCGCTTTTGATACTCTTGAATCTTGGTGCGGAACTGCGCTTCCTTCTCTTTCTTTTCCGCCTCGCTGAGCTTGGAGGTTGATTCTTTCAGCGTCTTCTCCGTATTGCGCAGCTCTTCCTCGTCTCTCGACAGCAACTTCTGTCTGGTCGAAACATATTCTTTGAGACCATCCAAGGCCTTCTTGCCGGACTTCGATTTTTCGAGCACAGCCTGGGGATCGATAACACCCATTTTGAATGCCTCAGCCGCCGGCGCGCCAGTTGTAAGGCTGACACACAGAGCACCTGCGGCAACGATCGAAAACATGATCTGACCCCAAGGGGTCCTCCGGATAGGCATAATGTCCACTCCTTAATGGATGAAAAGCTCTCTTTGTTTTGAATGGGAGAGAATAACGGCGGATGGCGGCACTGTCAAGCGAGCCGATGCCAGGATGGCTAATCGAGAAGTTCAATACACGCTTAAAGAGGTTGCCCAGCAAGGCCCCAGCGATCGATGAGGTAAGTCCTACTTCATTGAGTAAACCTCTGAGAGAACAAGAACGAAGCTGTGACGGGCGTGCCCCGAATTGAGGGCAGGGTGTGTAAAATATTCGGCAGGTAGAGGGGGGATGAAGGCGGACTTCACGTCTGGTTACACAAAGTAGCGGCTGGTGTCGAACTGATATTCCGCATTGTCGACAAGGCGGATAATGTTGTACCGATATTGACCGGCTTCGTCTTTCTCATGGAGATCGATTTCGCGGCCGTTATCAATGGCCGTCCCGTGAGCATCCGTGATGACTTTGACAAAGGGATGTTCCCCGTCAGCCGGGTCGGTGGCAGGCTTTAATACGACGGCAAACTCATTCGTATCGAGTAGAACAAGGCTACCGATCGGAACGATGCCGACGCAGGTCATAAACAGTTTCAGAAGGATAGCGTCGAAGGATTTGCCGGCCTTTCCGAACATAAACCCCAATACCTTGGATGGCGACATAGGCTCGCGTCGGTACACGCGCGATGACGTCATTGCATCATAACAGTCGGCGATCATGAGAATGCGTCCGGTCATCGAGAGTTTCCAGGACACGTGTAATTTCGGATAGCCGGAGAAGTCCAAATTCATATGGTGCTCGAAAGAGGCTGAAGCCATGCGTCCAGGCAGGTTGGTGATTCCCCGCATCTTGGCTAAACTCAACGCTCCTTCTGTTGGGTGATTGCGCATCATCTGCCATTCGTCTTCCGTAAACTCACCGGGCTTATTCAGGACCTCCATAGGAATATTGGCTTTGCCGAGGTCGTGGAATAGCGCGGCCATACCGAGGTCGGCCAACTCGACCTTCGGATAGCCAGCCCGATTACCGAGAGCCATGGAAAGTAACGCCACATTGACGGAATGGTTGTGCGTATATTGATCATGGCAGCGGAGAGTGGTGAGGCCCAATAAGGAGGCTTCGTCGTTCATCATGAGATCGACGATGCTTTGAATGGCGCGCTTGGCTTGCTTGAAGCCGATTGTGCCACTCTCTCGGGAATCCTGTACAAGTTTGCCGACCGCTGATGCGGCGTTGACATAACGGGTTTTGGCCGTGGCTTTGCCTCGAAGCACACGCCGCTCTTCGAGTGCGATGCCTTTGATCGAGTTCTGCTCCAGCGCGGTACGGAGTGTCGAAATCGAACTGGTTGCTGGATCGAAGCTTGCGAGTTGGAAAATAAATTCCCGGAAGTCCCGCGATTCGACGTCTTTGGAAAAGGAAATTCCACCAATGCACCAGTGGTTCAAGGTGTCGATGACGTTTGAAAACACGGGCATCTGCGCCGCCGTCACTTTTAAGTGTCGCTGCCCCAAGAAAAGAAAATCGTTCTGCAGGCGGACGGAAATCGGTTCGTCATGCGCCAGCGCCTTGATGACGGTCATCGCACTGTCGACCGGATTGTCCAAGGCTGAATTGGTGCGGCCATGAAGCCGGGACATCTTGACGAGGATGCTGATCTGGGTCACCAGTTGTGTTCCCAGCATTAAGACCTGCTGATCGTAGATATCGCCGGCTTCCGAACCTTTGGCGACTTTCTTGGTCAGCGACTTTTCATGGGTCAGGATTGGTTGTATCGACGCCGGGTTCGGAGTTGCTGAGTCCGACGTGCGCAATGGTTCAGCCATGAAAATATTCCCGTCTTAAAGGCTCTATGCCGTTCGTGGGTGCTTACTGATGCCGGCGATCGCTGTGGCACAGGCTTGCTTCACCGTGGCCGTGCCTTTCTTCGTGCCGGTGTCCAGGGCGGCCAGTGCAGGGACGGTACCCAACTTTCCCAATGCGTCGACCGCCATCAGCGCCAGATCTTCCCGCTTCTTCCGGTTTGTCCATCCCCATTCAGTCAGCAGCGTCGTCCAATAGGGAACGGCTTCGTCTCCGGCCGTCGCCCGCATGGCATGAAAAATATTTCGCTTTTCTGCCGGCTCACGTTCGCTGAATGTTTCGGCATTGACGATGGGCTCCCAGATCGCAAAGGGAGCGGTATAGTTGCCCGTGAGCAACGGCTTGAGCGTGGCAAGGCGCACCCCTTCGTCCGGGTCGTTCAACATGGGGACGAGTTTTGCGGCATTCCCACTCGGTTTTAAGATGGCCATCGTTCTGATCACTTCCCGCCTGATCAGGGGATCGGGATACCGCAAGATTTTTTCCACGTTGTCGACCAGCTTCGGATTGTTCCAGCGTGTGATGATGCTGAGGAGGTTACGGACAAACGTGGGACGGCGATCGGACAGATGTTTTGCCACAATCTCAGGGGTCTCTTTGGCGAGATCGACTAAGGCGTTGGCGATAAGTGTTTGATGGGCCGGGTGTTCGAGATCGCCGAGGAGTGTGCACAGTTCGGGAACGGCGGAGGGTTTCATCATCAACAGGACGTTGGCAAACCCTTCCGTGCGGGGCTTATCGGCGGTATTCAGATACTGCTCGATGAGCTTGACCAATTCGGGGCTGCCAAGCTGATCAAACATGTTTTGAAGTTTCTTTTTGTGGTCTTCGGTCAGGTCGGGCCTTATGGCCTCGGCCTCGGAAAGTAATCCCAGCACATGCTCGACAATCAACCAATGGCCGCCTTGGAAGAGGGATTTGAGAAGGCCTTCATAAATGTCGAAGAGCTTGCTCAATAGGTCGGGCGATTGTTCGGAGGAGAGGACCGCGGTCAAGATATCGAGGATGTAGAGGATGCTGTCACGGCTCGACTCAGCCTTAATGTCTTGGGCGAGCGCGGCCATTTCCTGTTCAGTGACCTCGTAGCCTGTGACGCTAGACAGGATTTTCTGTTTCCGTTGTGGATCCTCTTTCGCGTCTTTGCCTTCTTTGGCTTTGGCCTCGGCTAGAATGTCTTTGAGCGAACTGTCCAACGGCGCTTTCCCTTGCGGGGCCAGCACATCGTCGAGCTCGGAAATTTTCATGACCTCGTCGGCCGTGACGATCGTCAGCGTCGGAAGATTTTGTGACCATAGGCGGGTGACGATGTCATCGTCCTCCGTGCCTGCCTGACCGACGGTGTCCCAAAGGGCATCGAAGAAGAACAACACATCTTCCTGTTCAATACCCTGATGGAAGGTGATCTCTCGAATACCATCGCTGTAAAGCTTGAACGCGAAGTTCTCGTTCGCCCCTCCGGTGTTTGAGCTGTACACGGATGCTTCCTTGAAATACAGGCCTTCTCGCTGGACGACAAAGGTCAAGACGTTGTAGTGCTCCAGGTGGGTGATTAATTCCGTATAGAACTGCTCGAAGAACTTCTGCGCTACGATATTCTGCTGACCAAATGTACGGACGTTTTTCGATGCCCGGTCGAGCGACTTGAGCAGCTGGATAACCGACATCAGTTCGGGGTCGGCACTCTGCTTACCGGCCGTGGCGGCCGCCATCATGTCTTGAGCAGCTTTGAGTTCGGACATTATTGTCAGTCGTACCCGTAACCCGGCATTAGGTCAAGGATTTCAGAAGTTTCGGATTCCCCCGCGTTTCAGGATAAGGGACGCATGCTGAGGACCTTATCCATGTCTCCGAATCCAGAGGAGATTCGAACCAGCTATCGAAATTACGAGAGGCAAAGGCTTACAGTAGATGAGAGGAATTGCTGATCATGATTATCTGCTTTGGGGACAGCTTGACAGCGGGATTTCAGTCACCGACCCCCCAAAATCCAACGGGGCTGGAAACGCCCTATGGTCAGTTCTTGCAAGAGCGCCTGGGGCCGTCCGTTGAAATTCGAGTCAGTGGAATATGTGGCGAACTGACCGGCGAGATGGCGATGCGGTTTCGCCGGGACGTCTTGCAGCACCGGCCCAGCCACGTGGTGATATTGGGAGGAACCAACGATCTCGGGTGGAATGCGGAACTTGGCGATATCATGAAGAATCTGGTGAAAATGTATGAGGTGGCCCGTGCCTCGCAGACTGCTCCGATTCCTGTGACGGTCCCGTCCATTCGTGTGGATGTGGCTGGTGGGGGGGCGGATGCGGAGGCATTTATCGGCCGGCATTTGGAGCGACGTGCGGAACTCAACGGCTTGATCATGGACTATGCCTTGTCGAAAGGTCTTGCATGGATCGATCTCTTTAGCGCGACAGCAGAACCCGAGACGCGCCTGTTGGCCGCTCAATTTTCTAACGACGGACTGCATCTGACGACGGCAGGCTATCGGCTGTTGGCCCGATTGCTCTACGACCAAGTGTTTGCCAAGGCGTTTCCAGCAGCCCAAGGGATGACACCATGATCCGTGATGTGACGGATCGGGATTTTGACCAAGTGGTGGAGCGGTCGGTGGTGCCGGTCCTTGTCGAGTTTTGGAAACCGGGGTGCCCGAGTTGTCAGGCGTTGATGCGCCAGCTCAAGCAAGTCGAGCAGGACGTGGCTGGAAAGATCCTCATCCTAAAGATGAACGTGGAAGACAACTTTCAGATTCCGGGCGAGCTGGACATTCATTCGCTCCCGGCGCTGGCCCTCTATCAGGAAGGACACTTCGAGCGGTTTATCGGTGGGATCGGGACGAGGGAAGAAATCCTCAAGCAACTCCCATTAGCCTGAGGCTGCTTCACAAAGGTCTCCACGTTCGGCCGTCTTGTTGGATCAGTCGATCGACTTCGACGGGCCCGCTTGTGCCGGCCGCATATTCGGGTAGCCATCGTGCTCCCTGCTGCTGCCAACCCTCCAGAATTTTCGTAATCCACGCCCACGAGGCTTCGACGGCATCGCGCCGCATGAATCGCGACGCGTCGCCGGCCATGACGTCCAACAACAACCGCTCATACGCTTCGGGCGAAGGACGGCCGAACACTTCGCCATATTGGAAATCCATTTCCACCGGATGGGTCTGTTCTCTGGTTCCCGGCACGCGCGAGACGATTCGCAGTGACAGCCCCTCTTCCGGTTGAATGCGAAGCGCCAGCACATTCGGCGGCTGCGGCTGTTTCTGGTTTGCGTTGAAGAGAATTTGAGGAATGTCTTTGAACTGTACCGCGACCTCGCTGGCCCGATGTGGCATGGCTTTGCCGGTGCGCAGGAAAAACGGCACGCCGGACCAGCGCCAGTTCTCGACGAAACATTTCACGGCCACATAGGTTTCCGTCGTCGAGTCCGGCTTAACGCCGTTTTCGTGGCGATAGCCAGGCACTGGTTTGCCACCGACCACACCCGCTGCATATTGGGCGCGGACGGTATACGTTTCGACGTCCTTGCCCGTGATCGGCCGCAGGCAGCGCAGTACTTCCATCTTGGCATTCCTGACGACGTCTGGGTCGAGTGAGTAGGGCGGTTCCATGGCGACGAGGCAGAGGAGTTGCAGAAGATGGTTCTGAACCATGTCGCGTAGCGCGCCGGCTTCTTCATAGTAGGCCGCTCTGGTGCCGACGCCTTCCGTTTCACTGACAGTGATCTGCACGTGGTCGATGTATTTGTGGTTCCAAATCGGCTCGAAAATGCTGTTGGCGAAACGGACGACCATCAAATTTTGGACGGTTTCCTTCCCCAAGTAGTGATCGATTCGGAAGATCTGTGATTCGTCGAAGACGCGTCCCGTGACGGCATTGATCTGCTGGGCTGAGGCGAGATCGCGGCCCACGGGTTTCTCGACGATGATTCTTGCGTAGGGTCTGGTCGTGCGGGTGGCGAGGCCGGATTGTTCCAACCCTTCGCAGACGGCGGTAAAAGAACTTGGCGGGATGCTGAGGTAGAAAATACGGTTGCCGGGAAGTCCCAATTGCCGTTCGATCTCTTCCAGACGTATTTTGAGGGCGGCATAGGTTTGGGGATCGTCGTTTTCTCCCGCCAGATAGAACAGACGGCTGGCAAACGCGTTCCAGCGATCTTCCACTAACGATTGGCGCGAATGAGCCAGCACACCTTCACGAAGAGTGGCCCGGAACTCATTGTCGGTCATCCGCTTTCTTCCGAGCCCGAGAACGGCGAAGTTGGCGGGCAACAAACCATCGAGTAGCAGATTGTAGAGCGCCGGGATCAAGCGACGGCGAGCCAAGTCACCCGATCCTCCGAAGATGACGAGCGTGCAGGAATCGACCGGCACGAGGTCTTCTTGCGGTGGCTTGATGTCGATACGATGAATAGGCGGCATGGGATGATCTTACCGCTTCACAGTGTGGCCGCCAAATGCATACCACAAGGCCGCCAGTATTTTTTCAGCTCGCTGTATGCGGGTGACCATGTTCAAGCCCATCTTTCCGAGACCCATGACGCCGATGTCCATTGTGGCTCCTTCTGCGGAAACGCCTTTTCAGCACCAGCTAGTCGATGCGAGCCGGGTTTGGTACATCCTTAAACAACAAATTGGCCATGTCCCGACCGCAATTGAGGCGTTCCGGCAATGTGGTCGCCACGAGAAACTGCGCGGCGAGTTCTCCAAGCACGGCGTCGCGTGACGAGATAAACCGTGGCACATCGACGGGCGCCGTGACCCACAGATTGCGAAGGCGAAAGAAGGCACTCACGAAATCGTCGAAAAAGATCATCAAGAGATATTGGGCGGTCGCCGGCTTGTCTGCGAGATCTTGAGCCTTGCCAAGCCAGTGAAAGCATTCGGCTTTCATTCGGATCTGTTCATTCAAGCTGACGGGCGGAGGACCCTGGCGGAACCGGTGATTGGCTCGCTCGATCAGTTTGGCTCCCATCGCGTCGTGGTCATGGAGAATGCGGGCTTTTCTCAGCAGCGACGGCAGACGAGGTGAATAGGCCAGTTCCTCTTCCACCTCCTTAAGGCCCCAGTAACGGATGTCGGCCATGCGATCGGCGACCCGGACAATTTCATGGCTGTCCGCCTGACCCTTCACCAGGACGATCAAGTCCACATCGCTGTGAGCCGTCACGGCGCGCCGCGCGCCGGAGCCGACCAGTAAGATGCTGACGAGGTCTCCCCCGCGCCGGCCTCTCGCGTGGCGCAAGGCGATGCCGACGATCTCTTCGTACGCCGGTTCGTTGAGCGGTTCCGGTGGCTCGAGGGGGTCGGGAACGGGCACGAGTTCGGACTGCAGTTCTTCTTTCGTCGGGATGGTATGCGTACCGTCGGTATCCATGGTTAGGTTCCTTGCGCCGATTGAATTTGTGTCGGAAGCGAACTGAGCCACTCATCGAATTGGCGATCCGCGTCGACGATGATTTCCAATTTGCCGTTCTGAAGGCGTCTCACGATCCCGGGGCGTTCAGGAGACAAAGGAATCTCAACCCATTCGCGATTGAGCCCGAGCGAATCGGTGAGTTCCAGGATGCGGCTGATCTGTGCGAACGAGACAACGTCCAACGGGTTGCTCTACAACTGGTGCATTCTATCAGGATGTTGAAAAAGTCCGCCAGCATTGTTCACACGTCGCTCAGAGGCTCAAGGTACGGCTCATGCGCGGGGGGCTATCGTAACACCCTGGCAAACGCATCAGCGGCCATATCGATCTGTCTGGTCGAGACATCCAGGTGGGTGACGGCGCGGAAACTCGTGCCGCCGATCGCGTTGATCAGCACGCCTTCCTGCTTCAATGCGGCCACGATGGCGGCAGGAGCCAACTTGTGCCCAACCACATCGAAAATCACAATGTTGGTATCGACGTGCTGCGGGTTGATCGCGATGGCAGAAATCTGCTGTAGCTTTCTGGCAAGCCGTTTGGCGTTGTCATGATCGTCTTTCAAACGCCCGACATGGTGGTCGAGGGCATAGATGCCGGCGGCCGCCAGAATACCGGCCTGCCGCATGGCACCGCCGTACATGCGGCGAAAGCGTTTCGCCTTGTCGATCAAGGCCGGATCATTGGTCAAGAGGAGTGAGCCGGCCGGTGCGCCTAAACCTTTTGAGAGGCACAGCGATACGGTTTCAAAATGCTGCGCATAGGCAGCAGGTGGAAGGGTCGTGGCCGCAACGGCATTGAAGAGCCTGGCGCCATCCAAATGCATGGGAATGCGGTGAGCCGACGCCAGAGTACGGATCCGTTCTATGGTCGCCAGCGGATAGATCGTGCCGCCGCCGCTGTTATGCGTATTCTCCAGACAGATGAGTGCAGTCTGAATACTGTGGGGATCTGTGGGACGGATCGCGGCTTCGATCTGCTCCGGTCCCATGATGCCGCGGTCTCCCACCACCCAGTGCAGTTGCACACCGGCGAGCGCGCCGGCAGCGCCCTGTTCGTAGCGGACAATGTGTGCCTTGCTCTCAGCAATGACCTCCTGACCCGGTTGTGTTTGGATGCGGATCGCCAATTGGTTGGCCATGGTGCCCGACGGCACGAACAGGGCAGCTTTTTTACCGAGCAGGCCGGCCGCCATGTCCTGAAGCCGGTTGACGGTGGGATCTTCTCCGTACACATCGTCGCCGACTTCGGCCTTCGCCATGGCCTCACGCATGGCTTCCGTCGGTTTCGTCACCGTATCGCTGCGCAAGTCGATGATCCGCATATCTAGTCCATACAATAACCAGCCGCGCGAAAAAAGTCCAAGATCCGTTCGTCCAACGAAGTTTTCGCTTGCGCAGAGTCAAAAGCCTCGTCAGGATGCCGCTCCATGCCAACCTTCCGTGCCACCATCCAATCGCTCACCGGCGCCGAACCGGAAGAAGTGCTTCCGCTCTGCTGGTCGTTCCTCTATTTTTTCTGTCTCCTCTGCGGGTATTACATTCTGCGTCCGGTCAGGGATGAGATGGCCATCGAGGGAGGGGTGCAGAATCTACCCTGGATGATGACCGGGACCTTCGTCACCTTGCTGCTGGTCACGCCGCTGTTCGGCTCTCTCTCAGCACGGGTGCCTCGTGTCCGGTTGTTGCTGACGGTCTATGCGTTCTTCGGAGTCCATCTTCTCGCGTTTTTTCTGCTCATGGCCAACCATCTTGCCCCGCAGTGGGTCGCGCGCGTTTTCTTCGTCTGGTTGTCGGTGTTCAATCTATTTGTCGTCTCCGTCTTTTGGAGTTTCATGGCGGATCTCTTTACGCCTGTTCAAGGCTCCAGGTTATTCAGCGTCATCGCAGCGGGCGGCAGTACCGGTGCGGTGGTCGGACCATTGGTGACGACGGCGCTGACGTATGTGTTGCCCATCCCGTTCTTGATGGTGATCTCCGCCGGGTTTCTTGGTGCCTGCGGGTTCTGTATCCGGCAACTCGATCGATGGTCGAGACAACAGCCGGCACATCATCAACTCAGTCGCACAGGAGCAGCCATCGGAGGAACGATGTGGGCGGGTGTGCGTTTGGCCTTCTCTTCACCGTATCTGTTGGGCATCTGTGGCTATCTGTTTTTTCTGACGACGACGGCCACGTTCCTCTATCTTGAGCAAACCAAACTCATCGGCGAACAGGTTCCGTCCCCACAGGGACGCACGAGGTTGTTCGCGGTCATGGATTTCGCTGTCAATGTGATGACGTTCTTGACCCAGTTCTTCATGACCGGGCAGATGATCGGCCGATTCGGATTGGCGTCGGCGTTGATGCTGTTGCCGGCCGCCAGCGTCGTCGGATTCGGCGTGATCGGACTCATGCCGTTCTTGGTCGTGTTCGTCCTTTTTACGATTGTCCGCCGTGTCGGCGAATATGCGATCGCGAAGCCAGCACGCGAGGTGCTGTTTACCGTCCTCGGTCGTGAAGAGAAATACAAGGCAAAAAATTTTATCGATACGGCCGTTTCTCGAGGTGGTGATGCGATGACAGGTTGGATGGTGAGCGGAGTGAAGTCCTTGGGAACCACCGCGTCCCACATTGCCTGGGTCTTGGTACCAATAGCCTGCCTATGGGCCTGGCTTGGGTGGTTTCTGGCCAGGCAGGAAAAGCTGAAAGAGCGGGTCAAGACGGCGGACTAATGGACCGGAGCTGTTTACTGCCGGAAAAATGGCATGCTATAGTCCCGCGTCTGAGCGAGCGTGATCCATGAACACCTACCACTCAAGAGGATTCTCATGCCTGAAGTTCCTGTTAAGCTCTATCTCGATAAATTATTGAAAACATGCAGGAAGAACGTGGCGGTAGTGGGACTGATTCCTGGTCCTGTGAAGGACAAGGCCTTGCGCGCAATGGCAGATCGTTTGGCGACCGATGAGAAAGCCATCCTGGCGGCCAACGAAAAAGATGTCGACGCATTGGGAAAATCATTCGGAATCGAACTCAGTAAAGACCGATTAAAGGCTGCGGTTGCCCGTGTCCGCATGGTTGAGGACGACATCAAGGAAATGGTGGAGGGGCTTCGTATCATCGCCGATCAGCCGGATCCGGCCGGGGCGGTGACCGGGCGATGGGAACGACCGGATGGACTTCAAGTATCCCGCGTGCGCGTGCCGATCGGCGTCATCGGCATCATTTCAGAACTGAAGCCGCTTGTCACGGTGGAGTCGATTGCTCTCTGCCTCAAGTCCGGGAATCTCTGTGTGTTTCGTGGTGCTCCCGAATGGAGCCTGACGCAGCAGGTAATCGGCACAGGGTTGCGGGAAGCGGCGGAACAGAACGGCATATTTGCGGGCGCTTGGGCGCTCATAGATCGCCCGGAAAAGGACGTGGCGGTGGAACTGATCCGCGCAGGGAAGGCACTCGACGCGATTATTCCGCGCGGCGGAGCAGGGCTTCGCAAGGCCGTGCTCGACGGGGCGAGAATGCCGGTGCTCTGCCATGATGGCGGCCTCACTCATCTCTATGTCGATGCCGAGGCCGATCTCCCCCTGGTCCAGAACGTCGTCATCAATTCCAAAGTGCAACTGGCCGCGGCGTCGAACGCATTGGATACGCTGCTGGTCCAGCAGAATGTCGCGCGGCAATTCCTACCCGCCTTGATCAACCGGCTGCTCGTCGAGTTTAAGGTCGATGTTCGCGGCTGTCCCAAGACGCTTGCGCTGATGGGGCAAATGCCGATCAGCGGCCATACTTCCATTATTCCTGCCACAGAAGAGGACTGGTCCAAGCAGTTCCAAGCCCCGTAGCTTGGCGGTCAAGATGGTCGTAGATATGGAAGAGGCCTTGGCGCATATCGCGGAGCATGGACCCTGCATGACCGCCGTTATTGCCACGTCGAATTATAACTCCGCGATGCGCTTCACCCGAGAAGTGGATGCCAGCGCGGTGTTTGTGAATGCGTCCTCGCGTCTGCACGATGCAGAGGGGTTTGGATTCGGCAGCGATATCGGACTGAGCAGCGCGCGTCTCCATGCCAAAGGTCCGATCGGTCTGGAGCAACTGACCTGTGAAAAGTATGTCGCGTTTGGAAACGGGCAGCTGCGGTTCCCGCATCCGGTACCGGAGACGTATTTCGACGCGATCATGCTGAAGCGTCCGTAAACGCCCGCTGAAAACGCTCTCCAGCTTCGTTCTCAGTCGCTCGAACCACTCAACGTACCCTCACCGCGTACGCCTCGTGGTCCTCGCTCCTTGCGGCCTTGCTGGAGGAAAGGCGCGTCTTGGCGCGCCAGGGTGGGTGGGTGAGAAGGCAAACGTTTTGAGCGGGCTCACGGAAGAGACCATGAAGACAGAATCTATCGAACAATCACTTCACGCCCATTTAGCCCAATGGGGACTGCGGCGCTTCACACGCGATGAAGCCTATTTCAAATGGCAAGAGCAGGTCCTCTCTCCTCAGCAGCTCACCGGACTGCGTGACCATGCCGAGCAGAAGCGGCAGGGCTCATCGGTAGATGAGAAAGCCTTCTACGATCTCACTGCTCATCCGGATATCCTCCCGGTCCTCTATAGTCAGGGCTACGACTATTACCTCGCCATCGGTCCGGTGGTCGCCGCTCGTATCGCTGAGGCGCAGACCATCCTCGATTTCGGCTGCGGTCCCGGGATTCTCACGACGTTCTATGCGCGTCGGTTTCCTCACGCCCACGTGGTCGGTCTCGATCGCTCGTCCGCCTCGATCGCTGCCGCACAACAAAAAGCACAGGAGTTCGACCTCCAGAACGTCCGCTTCGAATGTGTCGATGTGGAGGCGGGACCGCTAGCAGGAACATACGACTGCGTTGTGGCGACCCATGCGCTGGTGCAATCGGAGCTGGATCCGGGGCTCCCGAGCCAGAGTTGGCGAACTTTCGAGCGAGCCCGGGACCAGCTACAGCAGTCGGAGTTCGAACGCCGAACGGGCACAGGCGTGCGTTTGGACCGCCTCATTGCCGTGATGCCTCCCGGGGGGCGCATGATCGTCTTTGAAAAGACGAGGCAGCTCGCACGGCGCGTGCCATTACAACGGGCCTTTTTCGCGCGCGACCTTCAGCTCTCGGAACCGCCTGCACTGATCCGCTATTCGTTGGTGGAGGAAGTGTCTGACGATGGCCCGTTCTATGTGTTGAGAAAAGGCCAGGGGAGCGGCCTGGCCTGGGATGAACAGCCGGAGCCAGATGATGGGCTGCCGTTTGACCGAACGGCTCTGAGACCTATCGCACCTGATGGGCCACTCTACGACAATCACTGTCCTTCAGCGCAGCAGGTGTGGGAAAGGCTCATCGATCGACAGGTGACGAGAGAGACGACCAACCAAGAACCGGATGGCCGCCAACTGCACGTCGAACTCGGAACGGCGGAAGGGTTGGCCTATCTGTACTGCGCCAACACCTTCGACCAGCGCCAACTAGCGCTGATCGAGCCCTCTCGTGCGTTTATCCTTGACGCCTACTATCAAGAAATCCTCGCCGGCTAATAGTTGCGTCCTGTCATGCGCCTCACTACAATCACGCCCGGTCAAAAACACTTGTGGGGGAGGGAAGCGCATGTTGTCAGGGATGCGGGGCGTTGTGATCATCAGTGTTCTGGCCGGAGCCATGGGTGGATTTGCCGCCTCAGCCATCTTGGGGAAGGCTGGTGTGTCCGGACAACCGGACGCAACGATGTTCCAAGTCGTGCGAGCGAAAGAATTTGAATTGATCGATGTGCAAGGGCGAACGCGGGGAAAGATAGGATTTTCAGCAGATGCACAACCCTACCTCCAACTCCGTGATGAGAACGATTTGAGCGGCGTGTGGATCGGCATCTCCCGAGAAACAGGACTGGCCGTAAGCGATACAGATGGAAGAACGCGATTGGTTCTCAGCGTGAACGAGAGCGGAAATCCTTCGCTGGTGATCCGCGATCGCGATCACAACACGCGATCATTCCAGCCAGAACGGTAGAGCTTCGAATTCACCGTGGGGGTGTGGCCTGAGAAAGCCATGAGGCTCAGGTGTCGCGGGCTGGGCGGTGGAAGAAGTTACGGCTCTGGTTGCTTCACCAGGTTTTTAAAGAAGGGCGCGATGGTATCGATGGGAATCGGGAAGATCGTCGTCGAATTTTTCTCGGCGGCGATCTCGACCAGGGTTTGCAAGTAACGGAGTTGCAAGGCGGCCGGGTTCTGACTGATCACATTGGCGGCATCGGCCAGACGTTGCGAGGCTTCGAATTCACCTTGGGCATGGATGACTTTCGCGCGTCGTTCGCGTTCCGCTTCCGCCTGACGTGCGATCGCCCGTTGCATTTCCTGTGGCAGGTCCACGTTCTTCACTTCCACGGCGGTGACTTTCACGCCCCACGGCTCCGTCTGTTGATCGATGATCCGTTGCAGATCGGCGTTGATCTGTTCTCGTTTCGACAACAGATCGTCCAGCTGGCTCTGCCCCAGCACGCTGCGGAGCGTCGTCTGCGACATCATTGATGTGGCGTAGAGATAGTCTTCGACTTGAATGATCGCGCGCTCCTGGTCCACCACTCGGAAGTAAATGACCGCATTCACCTTGACGGTGACGTTGTCCCTCGTAATCACATCCTGTGGCGGCACGTCCATCGCCACGGTGCGCAAGCTGACGCGGACCAATTTATCGATGAACGGAATGATGATCACGACGCCGGGGCCATTGCCGCCGACGAGTCCGCGGGCCAGGCGGCCCCATCGAAAGATCACGCCCCGCTCGTATTCTCGCAGGACATTGAAGCCCATCAGGATGAGCACCAGACCGACAAAGCAGGACAGAACGGGACTCGCCGACACATTCATGCTCAGACCTCTTTCTTTTTCGAGAAGGGTTTCACGTGCAACCGTAGAGCCGTCCACGGC
Source organism: uncultured Nitrospiraceae bacterium (assembly GCA_963851455.1). Taxonomy (GTDB): domain Bacteria; phylum Nitrospirota; class Nitrospiria; order Nitrospirales; family Nitrospiraceae; genus Nitrospira_C. Next base: position 827,713 of record CAWKPI010000004.1, on the reverse strand, counting down.
CTGTGACTTCGGCTTCGTCGCCGGGCCGCAGCGGCTGCTCACTGACAGCCTCCCAGAGTTCGCCATGGACGGCCAATTGTCCCTGGGGAGCCAGCGCGGTTTTGGCGATGCCCACCAAGCCGATCATTTCTTCGCGGCCCGTCACCGGCGCGCCGACGCATCGCCTTGCATGCCCATTCCGACGATCAAGAAGCCAACGCAGCGGCCAGTGTGATGACCGGTACAATGACTAACCAGGAAATCTGAAGAAACTCCGCATCGGTCTTGATCAGCATCACCGACCCAATGAGCATCGAAATGACTCCACCGATAGCCAGCAAGCCGTAACTAGTGACGCTGGCTTCCAGAACGAAGAACACGATCCCGAGGAGGAACAACAGCACGCCGGCGTAATTGACCGGCAGGGATTGGAAGGAATAGAACGCGAGAATCAGGCTGATCGCGCCGACGATGCCCGGCAGAATCGCACCCGGACTATACAGCTCCGCGATGATGCCGATGGTACCGATCGTCATGAGCAAATAGGCGATGTTCGGATCGCTGATGCGCTTTAAGCAATTCGAGGCGAAGCCCCATCGGGAATTCGCGCACGCTCGCACCCGCGGTCTTCAGCACCGTCGGGCCGGATGGGAGATGAATGGTGCGGCCGTCCAATTGCTTCAGCAACGCCGGAACATCGTCCGCGACCACATCGACGACTTTCAGTTTCACAGCCTCACGTTCTGTGACGGATACGCTCTTGCGCACGGCGTCTTCCGCCCAGGCGACGTTCCGCCCCCGTTGCTGGGCGATCGATTTGATGTAGGCCACGGAATCGTTTTCGACCTTCTCCTTCATCGTCTTGTCCATCTCGCCACCGCCCATGTTGACCGGATGGGCGGCGCCGATGTTCGTGCCGGGAGCCATGGCCGCCACATGTGCGGCCATCGTGATAAAGACGCCCGCGGAGGCGGCACGTCCGCTGGACGGCGAGACGTAGACGACCACGGGAATGGTCGCACCGGTGATATCCTTGATGATCAGCGCATCGAGGTGTCGAGGCCACCCGGTGTATTCAGAGCGATTACCAAGGCCTGAGCGCCTTGTCCCTTCGGCGCATGCCAAGCGCATCGTGCAGGTACTCGGCGGAGACAGGATTGATGACACCATCATAGGTGGCGAGCGCCACGAATGGCTCGGCCGGGTCGCAGGACGGTCACGGCCAACAAGGCAACGAGGAGGCGCAATGATGGGAAGAATTCGAATCAAAAAGACACGGATGCGGACGATCGACCGAACTGCATTGAGGTGTCCCTCCCGCAAGGCAGAGGCCCCATGGAGACGGAACAATGAATGGAGCATACGAGCCGCTCATACCCTGTCAAGGAAGGCAGCATGGTTCCGGGTCTATCGCCTTAACGTATTTCAGTTGAAAGCAGAGGTTGGTCTGAGTTCTTGGATCGGGAGTCGCTTCTTATGGTTTCGCACCCCATCGGCTGTTCGTGAAGGAGGGCTGATGGATGTGCTCCGAGCTGATTTCGATTGGCTGCGGAAGCGGGCCGGCGGGAGGCCGAACTCCCGTTTGAAGGCGCGGTTAAACGACGGCTCCGATTCATAGCCGACCTCAGCAGCGATCTCCGCCACGCTGTGGCTTGTGGATCTTGAGCAGCTGCGCGCCGAGCTGAAGGCGCCAGCGTGTGAGATAGGCCATCGGTGTTTCCGAGAGATAACGCCGGAAACGCTCGGCCAGGACGGAACGTGACACTCCGACCTCGTTGCCGAGTGACGCGATCGTCCAAGGATGGGCCGGCTTTCTGATGCAGTAGGGCCAAGGCTTTCCCGACGTCCGGATCGCGGACGCCGGCCAACCACCCGGTTTGTTCACGGCGGCAGGAGTGCGATGTAGCGTCGCAGCGTTTCAACGAACAAGACTTCAGACAGTTTGGCCAGTACGGCCTCACCGCCGGGGCTCGACGTATCCGCATTATCCACCGAATAGCGGAGAGAGTTTTCCAGCCATTGGCCCGACGGGTCGTTGCGGATATTGACCTTGATAATCGGTGGTAGCCCGCCAAGAAAGACCTGCTGAGTTGCGGATCGCAGGCCATGTAGCCGCAGATGAATTTGGTGAGTTCCCCGCCTCCGCCCATGCGGGAGACCTTGAGGCCTAGAGATAACACTCGTTTCAGTTCCTGCGCGTTGTCCACCGGCGTGACCGGGGGGCCGTTTCCCAAGATGTGTGGGTCACCGTGCGGAAAGATGACAATGTCCCCTGCATCGAGAGGAACCGGCCGGCCGTCCCCTTCGACGTGGGCGTAGCCGCGACCTTCGGTCAGCAGATGAAAGATGATGACGTGCCGAGGGCCCGGCGAAAGATAGGGAGCCAGCGTGCGCGAGCCGGGCGAGCGAAAACACCAGGGCGCTGAAAACTCCGCATTGTAAAACATGGCGCCGTCGAGTCTGACGGTCTCGAGGACTTCGGACAAGACATCCATGGTGGACTCCACAGGCCAGGAACGGCCTGCCGGCAAAGTATACCGGACGCCTAATCAAGTAAAGCGCAGCCTAGCACGCTCCTGTCAAGAGAACCAGACTCCCGGATAAGACAATCACAATTCAGTGGCCTATAGTGCGACAGGTAGAAGCGACGATGCCGAACTGTTCTTCGATCCGATCACACACAAGGAGGAACATCATGTCGAACAGCGCATTAGCACCAGAAGTGGAGAAGTTGAAGACGCGTCTCAAGAGGATCTGGATGGCCGGCGACTACGATCGATTCTCACGGTACATGGAAAGCGGTGCGCGGGAATTCTACGAACGTCTCAATGTCGCTCCTGGAAGCCAATTGCTGGACGTGGGCTGTGGCTCCGGCCAGCTGGCTTTGATGGCTGCGAAGGACGGCCTGGAGGTGACGGGCGTGGACATCGCCAGCAATTTGGTAGAGCGGGCCACGGGCGCGCGCACAAGCGGAAGGGCTACGGGCCCGATTCGAAGAAGCCGATGCAGAGGCGCTCCCCTTTGAGGATGCAAGCTTCGACGTGGTGACGAGCCTGATCGGCGCGATGTTCGCGCCACGGCCTGAGCTGGTCGCAAAGGAGCTGCTGCGGGTGTGCAAGCCGGGGGGAACCATTGCCATGGCCAATTGGACTCCACAGGGTTTTATCGGACAAATGTTCAAGGCCGTATCGAAATTCATTGCGCCGTCCGGGATGCCCTCGCCGGTCTTGTGGGGCGACGAAACGACGGTTCGTGAAAGGCTCGGCAATGGACTGTCGGATCTCAGTCTGGTCAGGCGCCACTATACGTTCAGTTATCCCTTTCCTCCCTCGGAAGTGGTGGAGTTCTTCCGCCTCTACTATGGACCAACCAATCAGGCGTTTGCGTCGCTGGACGCCGAGGGCCGTGAGACGTCTTCGTCATGAACTCGAAGCGCTCTGGAGCTTCTCACAACCGAGCGGGGACGGACTGCACCACGGTCCTCGCTGAATATCTGGAAGTCATCGGCATTCGAGCGTGACAGTCCATAGCCGGGATGGCGTGGCAACATTTCACTCTGTAACCGACAAATATCAGGAGGCGTGTATGTACGACATGAAGAATCTTGCCAAGATGAAGGATCTAGAGGTTCATGCGCCAGAAGCGATGAAAGCGTTTGTGGCCTTCGATAAGGCGGCCTTGGCGGCCGGCGCGCTCCCGGTAAAGTACAAGGAACTGATGGCCATCGCTGTCGCCTTCACGACGCAGTGCCCGTATTGCATAGAGCTTCACTCGAAGAAGGCACGAGAGTCAGGCGCTTCTGATCCCGAGATCGCCGAAACTGTGCTGGTCGCGGCAGCGTTGCGCGCTGGTGGGGCAATCACCCACGGCACCCATGCCATGAAGTGAATTTGAAGGTGACTCTCGACCGAAACGCGGGATCGCAAAGCTGACCCTGATTCCAAGTCGAAGCAATCAGCCAAGGCCCGTGATATGTGCCCGGGCCTTGGAATTTCAGTCGAAGGTGGCGTAGCTGCGACTGTTGACCAGTTAGGCTGACTGCCTATCAACATGACGCATTATATGAATAACTTATAATGCAATGTTAAACTGTATCATGATGTAAATAGACCCCAGGCGAATCCCTAGTATATTGACGTTGAACAAGCCCGTATCATTTTTATTGGTGCCATCTTGTTCATCACAATAAGGAGGGAATGCCTATGAAGACGTCCACGTTCGGCGCATTGGTGGTTGCTGGCGCGTGCTTCTTTACCATCGGAAGTGCGCTTGCTCAATCCGGATCAGGATCCGGTTCGGCAGGATCAGGTTCCGGCGGTTCAGGCACGGGGAGTGGGATGACTTCTCAAGGTCTGGCATCAGAGCCTGCAGGGATCGGCGAAAAAGGTACCGGCCAAACTCAAAGTACTTTGGAACGATCAGGAGCTGCTAAAGCTCCGACCTCAGAACCTGCCGGCATCGGCGAAAAAGGGACCGGTCAGACAGAGAGTACAATGGAACGATCAGGTGAACCACAGAGCAAGAGTCCTCCAAGTGTGGCCTCAGAGCCGGCGGGCGTCGGCGAACAAGGTACCGGTCAAACGAAAAGTCCCATGGAAAGATAGGTCGTTCTTCACTTCACCAGGGGCGCCGGCTGACATGCCGACGCCCCTATTGTTCCAAGAATTTCTTCAGGCCTGCCAGCATCATCCCCCAGTTCTTTTCTGAATGAACGCGTGCCTCCTCCGTTGGATTATGGTCTTGGGCTAACGATACACGCGTGTGCTGTCCGTCGGCCGCTAATTCGATGGTAACGGTGTGATAGCTTTCCGGCTTGTCGGGGAGACCGGAAAGCGGGCTGAAATGACTATATTGGAGTGTTTGCCCTGGTTTGAATTGAAGAATCACCCCTTTATCTTCATACGATTTGCCCTGCCACTCTCCTTTCCAGATAATCGGACTTCCTTCACGCCAGTCAGAAACCACGTTGGTGCCAAACATGTATTGCTTAATGTCGTGCGGATTCACGAGCGCATTCCAGACGTCGTGGTTGGAAGCCTTGATGCTGATGGAAGCCTTGGCGATCAAGTTCTTGTCCATACGAGGCTCCTTCCTCGATTCGTGGCTCACATTTCCCCGCAACGACTGCACCGCGCATCTCGACGATTACGGGTCGCGTGTGAGTATGCCCAGCCTACCTTGCGCCGCAATCATCAGTCATTGCGTTAGCTCATGGCTGCCCAGAGTTTTTTTGCGTTTTCGCCTGTGAATGTCACATCATCCTGGGAGGTGGAGCCGCGTTCAAAATAGAGATGCAGCATGCCTGCTCCATAGTGAGCCTCGCGAACCAGGTCGAGGTTGATGGCCACTTCACCCGCACGTTCTTCGTCCTGCACTTTGACAAACCGCATAGCGCTTGCCTCCCTGTAAAATGTGAAATGGAATTTGCGTGGACCGATTTTTTCGTATCTCTCCCAAAAATCAGCTTACCACCTGGCAAACGGTATTTCACTGATGCGATCGAGCCGGTGATTGCGAGAGGGTAGACCGCAGTGTGCGGGAGAGAGCGGGATGTGAGCATGTTTGACGGTTTCGAGATAGGCGCTACACTTGAAGTCGAAGAGGTGAAGCCCATGAATGACGAAGACTCCCGGTTGTTCGTCACGGTCCTGGAAGAAATCCGCGACAATCAAAAATTGCAGCTCGACCGCCAGGCGGAAGCCATAGCGCTACAGCGTGAACAGTTTGCGCTTGTTCAGAGACAAGCAGAACGGCACGAACGCATCCAAGATCGTGCCGAAAACATCCAGGGCAGGAGCGCGCAAGTAATGGCCGCCGCTCGCAAAACGCTCTTCTTCGTTCTCCCCATCGTCACGCTCCTGATCGTCTACGTGTCTTGGCTCATCTTCCGTTTGCTCATCCGTTAGAGCGTCGTCCGACTGTCTGAACGCATTCCTCTTGCCACACTCACGACAGCTCTCATGTGAATCCCATCTGACTTGTAGAACCCAACTCGATTTAATGGATCCATCAGCGTATATTTTTATCCACGTCTGAAACAGACACAAATGGAGAACCGCAAACTCACTCTTCCTGCGCTGTCTCAGTTTGTTCATCACCATTTACTCTGGTTCTTAATCGGCGCCTATGTGATGGCAGCCGTCTTTCCGACGGCCGGTTTGTGGATCAGAAACGTGTCTTTCGGCGACATCTCAATATTCCAGACGAACATTCATGGTTCACTGCTCCTACTTCTCCTCGCCATGCTCATGTTTAATGCCGGATTGGGCGTAAAAACATCGCACTTAAAGACTCTCGTGCAGAGGGCTTGGGTGTTGGTGGCCGGCCTGACCGCAAATCTCCTGGTCCCAATCGTCTATATCTTTTTCATCACGCTCCTTCTACAGCTTTGGCATAATCCTGAGGAAACACAGCATATTCTGGTCGGTCTCGCCTTGGTGGCGGCCATGCCGATCGCCGGCGCGTCCACCGCCTGGGCGCAAAACTCCAACGGAAATTTGGCGCTGAGTCTAGGATTGGTTCTTTGCTCGACCATCCTGAGTCCTCTTATGACGCCCATGGCTTTCTATGTCTTTGGAGAGATGGCGACGGAGGAATATGAGACGATTTTGCACGACCTCGCCGATTATGGATCCGGAACCTTTCTCGGCTTGTGGGTGGTATTGCCATCGCTCCTCGGGCTCGGTATCCGCGTTGTCATCCCTGAGAGATCGCTTGATGCTGCCATGCCATATGTCAAGATAATCAACGCCCTGGTTTTATTGGTGTTGAACTACTCAAATGCATCGGTCTCGCTCCCACAAGCCGTGGTAGACCGCGATGTTGATTTCTTAGTGGTCACTTTAGGGATTACCACCGGCCTCTGTCTGACGGCATTTGGAGCCGCCTATTGGCTCAGCTGTCTCTTCAAGCTGGACCAAGCTGAACGTGTGTCGATCATGTATGGATTGGGTATGAACAACAACGGAACCGGTTTGGTCCTTGCGTCGCTCGCAGTCGCCTCTTTTCCACGCATCATGGTACCGATCATTTTCTACAACCTGGTGCAGCATCTCGTGGCCGGAAGCGTGCATGAAATGACAGGTCGGATCGCGGATTGTTCAAAGGATTAAATGTTCATCTCGCGGTGAGGTCTGTCGTGTATGGCACGGGTTATGCTGGTGGCTCAGGAGCAAACTCGAACTTCACCCCATTGACACGCATTCTAAAGAAGCGTACAGGTGAACGTGTTCGCTGATTCCTTCCGTTCAGTCCGAATATGGAGGAGGTCGACATGGAAGACCTGAATCCGCCGGACCACCACGGCCCGCCGAGTCACGGGCGGGCATCTCGTCAGTCACGCTAGCCGGATCTTCAAAGGCTGTCGTTCTCCCACGAAGGGAACACACAAAACCAAAGAGCCACTGCGAAGAGTCCAGGCTGATGTGAGGAACAAAAGCGCCTGGGAATTAAATTTCCCCTGACGAGTTGTCGTGACACCCACACCTCGGACGGGTCTCTGTGACAATAGATGAAATAGCCCTTCGGCGTCATAAGCGCCACTCACGGGCGATCTCCAAACTATTGGAGGGTCGCCCGTGCTGTTTCATGTGAAGGAGGCCGCCATGCTTGTCCATGAAGTCATGTCTACCGGGATTGTGACAGCGACAAAAACAGATACAGTTCGGTCGGTTGTGGTGAAAATGATGAACCGCAACTGCGGCGCGATTCCTGTGATTGAGGGAGATGCCAAGCTCGTCGGAATGGTCACCTTGCGGGATGTCCTGTTACCGCTCTATCCCAACTATGGTGACTACATACACGACAACGTGCATAGCCGCGATTTTGTCGAAATGGAAGCAGGCTATCCTGAGGTGCTTGGTAGGAAAGTTGAAGAGGTGATGACCTCGAACCCCCTCACGGTCGGACCCTGCGATCCCATTCTGGAAGCAGCGTCCTACATGGGTCTCAAGAACTTCAGGCGAATCCCCGTGGTCAACAAAGACAAGCTGGTTGGCATGCTGAGTATTGGCGACATTAATCGCGGGCTGTTCTTTGAGCAGGGAGTGCGGGATTGACTAGGTGTGGCTAATTCGTCTTGGAGCTGACACACAGGGCAGGTTGCAACTCAGAACCGGAGTCGACCTGCGAACATGTGCGCTGATTCGCGATGAATTACGATCGCCACGCGCCAGATGTGGCCGAACCACGGCTTAGTTCAGCCCGCCGATAATCTTCCGGTATTCGTCCTCCGAATAAGCTTTAAGCGTGGTGGTTCGTACATTTCCATAGGATGCGAGTTTCAATACGAGGCTGGCCAACTTCTCATCAGACGGCATCTCAACGACCAAGACAAGATCGACCGCCCCTTGCGTCAGATACACCGTCCTGATGTCGCCACCCATGTCTTTGGCGAGTTTCCTCGCCGCATCCAACCTCTTGGGTGACTCCTTGACAGTCCTGATTCCCTGATCCGTCCAGTTGAGGAGCATCAGATAGGTTGCCATGGTCAGTCCGTCCATTTTCCTAATGCACACATGATCATTTCATGAATCGCGAGGACTTGGTTTTTACAGACGAACGCCGCGGCTCCCGCGGTCCTCATGGCAGTATACATCTCTGGCGAAAAGTGTCCCGTTAGGCAGATGACGACTGTCTGAGGGCACATACTCTTGATACAGTGAGTGGCTCCAATCCCATCTAGATGGGGCAGGCCGATATCCATCAGAATGACATCAGGCTTGTGTTCGATTGCCAAAGCCACGGCTTCTTTGCCGTCACCGGCCTGTCCCACAATCTCAATGTCCGTGTAATGTTCTAAGATGTTTCTCAGCAGTTGGCGTGTCGTACCATCATCATCTACGAGCAGGATGCGGTAGGGTAATGAGTGCGATGAATCCTTGGATGGCTCATGATCGGAGTGTTCCGGTAAAATCAGTCTTCCTATGCCTTGACGGTCATCGACGGAGGCGATCATAGCAACCTCTTTGTAGATGGGCTTCTCTCGAATAGTGACGCATATGTTTCGTTGGACTAACCATTCCTATCTATAATCGAAGGAGTCTTTAAGCGTAGCCTAGGAAGAACCCAAGTCGAGCACTTTTCTTCTCCGACGACGATTTTCCACCGGTCGAACTGACGTCGTTTCTCTGAAAAGATTTTTGACATCGGAAACTGGAGATTGTTAAGTGGATCTCTCAGCAAGGTGGGCGGTAGACATCCAAGAGCCTATGAGCGCCCATGTTTCTCCTCAAGGCTCATCGTAATCGCGAATCTTCTCGCGATCATTTTAGGCGAGCTCTGAACTTTCATCTCCCCAGCTCGATCACTCCACGTGCAAGACTGGTTCCGATCATGCGAGAGCAATTTGCCAGGCAATGCCTCTTACTTGCTTAGGCATATTTCATACAGACGGGACAATTTGTCCGATGACAGGCTAGTATTTCCCCAGGAGAACCCCCAAAAGCACTCTTCATCAAGGGTGAACCACTAAGTTAACTGGATGGATTCCTAGCCAAGCAGAATATTGAGGTATGCACGTCGTCCGAGAGCCTATACCTACCGTGATGCTAGTGTTCTGAGGTGGGCATCGCGAAGAATTTTCTCTTGAATTTGTTGCACGGCCTCCGAAAGGGCACGGTTGAGACGGGCGCCAGGCGCCACTTCCCCAGTCGGATTGAAGTTTTCTTTGAACGAGGACTCGCCTCGGTACGTGCCGACCAGCTCGCCGCTCCGTGTGAGGACGAAAAGAGTCAGGTCCGCCTCTCCATTACTGACATGCGTTTTCATGTCCAGGAAGTCTGCCACTGTCGCGACATACGGAACGACATACGGAATCTTCGTCCATATATGCGGACGGTAGTGCTCGTACAACGCATTGATACGTCCTGTGAGAATAAAGTCCGGGTGCCGATCGAATGTGGTGATTTTCGAAAACACCCCGGCCTGATCGAACGCTTCCAGGAGCTCCTTTTCCACTTGGTCGGTAAGCGCTTGCGGCGCGACTGGTCTCGCGTCCGGTCCTGTTAAGCCAAAACTCTCCTTGCCGGAGACCAGCGCCGGCGCGGGATAGACATCGTGAAACTCCGCCGTCGCATCAATGATGGGGCGAGCCTGCACCGGCGTGATGTCAGGCGTATATTCAAACTTGCTGCAACCGACGACCGTTGCGAAGAAAAGCAGCGTGCACATGCACACAAGGGTGGACCTCATGACAGGAGCCTCGTCATGCCGTCAATCCACCACCCGTTGAATGGTGGACGCGTAGCCATCCTCTGTGACGTAAGCCTTGACCTGATCGCCGATGGCAACCTGGTCCATCTTGGTGTGATCGTCGACGCGCACACGCCTGGACTCGCCGGCGTTGTCCTTGATCGAGATATACTTTGCCCCGATGTCGTTCACGCGTCCGGTAACCGATTCCTTGGAAATGCGCTCACTCATGGTAGGGGTAGCCGCGCGACGTTCAGACGCATTCTTGGCGCATCCCACCGCCGTAATATTTATCGCCATTACCGTTGTGAGCATGAAGACCGTTGACATCCGCATGGTGCACCTCCCTGTTTGACTGTACCCTTGAGACGGAGCCATCCGGCCTGGGAACGCCCCTAGGATAGGAGGAATGATTTCCTGAGACTAGTAAACGCGATATGGCTTTCCAGGGTATCAGGGTATTTGCAACTGGTGATCTCTCCAGGTCTGGTATAACCCGATGCTGGTATGCATCTAAGCAACTGATCGCTAAAGACCGGTCGTATTGTCTTATCCTAGCTTACATCTGGGTTATCGGGCCGGTCTTTCTTACTCGAGGCATTCCGGCGTTTCCAGGTGTTATAGGCGGATTGGAGGATGTGAATATGATTTTCAATAAAGACTTGTTCGATGAGGCCAAGCTGCGGATCACGTTCAAGCATCTCAGCTAGACTAAGTGTAGACTTCCCAAAATCTGACAAAGTCCGATCCAGTCTCTCGGGCATGGTGCGGCCTCCCTGACCAGAGCACAGTTGGCCGACAATATCGAAGCAGGGGAGAAAGAAAACTAGGTGGTCCACTAGGAGGGGTGAATACGTAGAGGATGTAATTCAGGGAGAAACCGATGTACACCTATTTTTGCGGAGTCGTATTTCGGCGCTTCCAGCCTTCGTAGGCTGATCGAATAAGAGACAGGTGACTTTCGAGGAACATCTGCTCGACCAGCTCTAACCGTGGATTTTCGTGGAGCAGCTCTATCAATGTGCGCGTACACTGACCAAACGCAGCCAGAATATCGTCGGATTTAGGGGATTTAGGCATTAGCAAGCACCTCCCCGTTAAATCGGAAGTAGGACAGGAGAGGCTAGGCAGTGAACGCCTAAAGGCCTTAAACGGCCTTCAGCGAAGAGAGAGGTAGCCAGTCCTTAAGACACTACATTTAAGCAAAATTAAGCATGCCAAGAATGTGATGCTTTCCCCGCGGGATGGTATTCTACAAAATGCGTGCCGCGTGAACGATATGAGTAAGTAACGATTTTCACAGAGTCGCGTTGTCTTAAGGCCCGAATTTGCAGGGACAAGTTGTCTCGATGGACTCCTGGAACGAAGGGATTTGCCACTAGGGCAGGTCCTATTAGCCAAACGCTGAGCAGCGAGGATCTTGTTCTAGGCTGCTTACGAGTCGTCGCACAGTGTTCGACCGGTTATCCTGCGTTAATTTGTGATGGGGATTGATGCGTCGTTTCGTCCAGAACAGCCAACCACGCATCCCGGTCCGCGTACTCGGTAAGACTGGTGTGACCCTTCCCATTTTGGGATTTGGAACCGCACACAGTGGCCTTCGTCTGAATACGAGAGACGCAGTTCGTCTCTATGAGCAGGCTTTTCGGGAAGGCATTACCTATTTTGACACGGCGCCTGAATTCGCCGGGTACGGAAAGGCTCAGCTCCAGTTAAGTCATGTGCTTCAGCAGGTTCGTCCGCACGTGTTTCTGGTGACCAAGTGTTATGAACCGGACGGCGAACGGGCTTTGAAATTGCTGGAGAGGAGCCTCAAGGAGCTCGGCACCACCTACGCCGACCTGGTCTTCGTGCATAGCGTCGGCGCCGACAAGATGGACCCGAGAATCGTCTTCAGCAAGAACGGAACGTATGCCGCATTGATGAGAGCCAAGGCGCTCGGGCTGACGCGTTTCGTGGGCTTGTCAGGGCATAGCCGTCCGTCGCGGTTTCTCCAAGCTTTACGCCAATTCGATATTGATGTCTTGCTGAATGCGGTGAATTTTGTCGACCGCCATACCTACAATTTTGAAGAAGAGGTCTGGCCGGCAGCCGCTCACGCGAACATCGGGCTCATTGCCATGAAGGTGTACGGCGGGGCTCAGGATCCAGCTCCGAGAACCTTGAGCCATTCCCGGATGCCGGTTGAGCATCACGATATGGCATTTCGTTATGCCTTGAGCCAACCCTCGGTATGTTGTGCCACGATCGGCATGGTCACCCACCGTGAGCTCGAAGAGAATCTCAACCGTGCGAGAACGTTCCAACCATTGTCTCTTGAGGAGGCAAGGCGCCTACGCGACACCGGTGCACGCCTTGCCCGCCAATGGACCGACCATTTAGGACCCGTGGCGTAATCAGGTATGCTTGAGCAAGTACTTTCTGATAACCAAGCGGTTTTTATCCGCAATGCCCAATAAGATGACGGCGTACGAGAGAAGACGAAGTGAGTAGACGAGCGGCTCTGATTCGGAATTGAAGGTTGTGTAGATCAGCAAGAACCGGCAGATCATCCCGATCCCAAACGACCCAGCAAAGTATAAGAAAAATCGGTCCTGGGTGCTCTTCCAGTACCTCACAAAGAACAAGCCTGCGATGAGATCGCCCATGGCGAGCACTCCGAGCAAGAACAGCCTCAGGTGTTCCATCTCCCCACTCAACGGGATTCCTCCTCGTCAAAGATCAGACCGCGAAAGAGAAAACCCAACGCTGTCAAGGCGACGAGGTAGCGAGGAATGCTGAGATCGATCTCGACCGGAAAAATCACTTTATCTACCATGAGAAGCACATTGTTCAGCGTCGAGACAGAGAAAAACAGGCTGCTCCACAACAACAACCGGTAGGCTGTCCGTCGATAGGCTTGCCAGAGCAGCGAGGCACACAATGCGGACGTCACGGCGCAGAGACAATAAATCAGCGTGGCCATCGTCAATCCGGCTTCCCAAATTTAAAAGCGCGTGAGAATTCTTGTATGCGGCTCCGGGATTTTGAGTGAACTAAGTTGGAGATCGGCACGAGATGGTGTGAGTAATAGTAGGCGAGACGGTCGACCATTTCTCGAAGGTCGCCATTATCAGGGCGATAGCGGTAACAGTCCCCCTTCTCAGTTTCCTGCCTCAGAAGCAATCCGGCATGATGAAGCCCAGCTATGACGGGTCGGCAGTCTTTCACGTGTATATACAATCGTTCGGCAATCCTTGCCTCTTCCCACCATGTGTCTGGAGTCCCGCGCAGCAGGAGCAGGGCCTCCAACTGCGCGATGGAATCGATACGATGCAGAATAAATTGCTGAATGTCGGGCGGGACTATCGGATTCATCGTTCTCGTATTATTGCTCGTCAGACCGCTCGAGAAAGTCGACATTGTAGGCGGGAATCGGCATGGGCGCAACCCAAGCCACTGGTCTTCATGTGCCGTTGGCGCCACCTCCGCAGAACATCGACGGCTCAGCGATGGTCATTCCCGTTCCCATTCTCTCCCTGGCCCTGTTGGATAATCCCTTGAAGGATCCGGCTCTTAATGCCTTCCATCGTTTCCACGCCCACGGTTTCCACGCCTTCGCTGATGAGCCGCTGGAATTCCGCTCGGAGCGGGATGCTCGGATGCTGTTGTTCAAGCAACAGGAGCAAGGCATTGACTTGAAGCTGCATGAGCGCGAGGGAGGTGGAAACTGCGGTGATAGTTTTATCGTCCATGAGGGTCCCTCCCAGTGGTGAGCTGATAAATCTACCAGTATAGATTATACGAATGTAGCGAATATGTGTGGGTGCGGCTGGTGTGTTTTGCGGTCTTCTGGTGGTTAAACTGATTCATGCGTATTCCTCTCCCTATGTCTCTGGGCCAACTCTCGGCCCCCTTTGATGACCCCGATTGGGTGTTCGAAATCAAGCACGATGGTTTTAGAGCCTTGGCCTTGATTGAACGGGGGCACTGCTGGTTCGTGACGCGGAAGAAACATAAATTTTATGGGCTTCATGATTTAGCGACGGCGCTCGTGCGAGAAGTGAATGCCGAGATGGCCGTGTTGGATGGAGAGCTAGCCGTACCGGATCATACTGGCCGAACGGTGTTTTCTGCCATCATGAAACGCCGACATCAGGCCCGGTATTTCGCGTTTGATCTGCTCTGGTTGAATGGAGAAGACCTCAGGGCACTCCCACTGCTCGCCAGAAAAGAGAAGCTCAAAGGCATTCTCCCGTCACGTTCAGTCCATGTTTTGTATGTGGATGACAGCAAAGGCGCCGGGAGCAAACTGTATCAGGTGGCCTGCCAGTTAGACCTTGAGGGGATTGTGGCAAAGCGAGCGGACAGTCCTTATATAGACAACGCTCAGGAACCTCATTGGATTAAAATCAAAAATCCCGCCTATAGTCAAAAGGAAGCACTGGGCGACTTGTTCAAGAAAGCGGGATAACTCCTGACCCCCAGGATTTTTACCAGTGGTCCTCTTCAGAGGAAGGCATACGGTATGTTCCTCCACGGCAAAGGGGGCAATCATGGATGACACACTCCCAACCATCGTGCGAACTGAACTCACTCACCGTGTACTCCGTGTCGTGAGACGTAAGAAAGAATGCGATATGGAGGAACTGTTGCAGGCGTGCGACTCTTACACGTGGAATCAAGTCTTCCTCGAAGTTGACCGGTTGAGTCGCAACGGTGAACTGTGCTTACTCTACAAGAGAGATGGCGACTATGCCGTACGCCTCCCTCGAGCAGCCTAAACCGGATTCGTGCCATGAGTTCGGAGATACAGCATGCGGAACGCGTGGTCGAGATTGACCAGAACGCGATAGTGTGGCATGACCGATGGCGGAGGCTCGGTAATCTCAAAGACTCTCGTAAGGCAGGCGTTGTTGATTAGAGGGCACGATCGCCTCAGTCTTCACCCGGTCCCGGAGCGGTGAACTCGCTGCCTGGACAGCATCAGGCAACGGCTCCAAGAGAAGGCCAAGCGTCATCGTCGTGCCTCGCCCCGCGGTGCTTTCCTCTTCCAACCATCCTCCCATGGCGGCCATCCGTTCACGAATGCTCGAAAGGCCGAAATGGCTGCCGTTCCCATCTGGCGGGGCTGACGGGACATCATAGCCCCGCCCCTCATCGCGCACCGTCACCCGCAGCCTCTGGTCGGAATCGACCAAAAAAGAAACCGTGGCACGGTTGACTTGGGCGTGTTTGACCACATTGAGCAGGAGTTCACGGATGGACTTGTACAGGAGAACCGCCTGATCGTCGGGAAGAGCCACCCTATCAGTGTTCGAATGGACCTCCACAGTCAGACCATGCTTGGACATTTGGCCTGCCAGCCAGCGCACCGCGGCCAGGAGTCCGGCTTCGTGCAGATCCGGTGGACAGAGTTCAGCCATTAGCGTTCGGGCATACTCGAGCGAACACTTGAGAGCCTCGGCCGCTTCCTCCATGAAGCGTTCTGATTTGCGGGGTGAACGACCCAACGATTGCTGGGCCAGTTTGAGTTTCATTTGACCGAGTGTGAGGATCTGCGCGAGGTAGTCGTGAAGTTCAGATGCCAGTTGCCGACGCTCGCGCTCTTCAGTCACTGCCAGGTCTGACATGACCTCGCGCAGCCTTTGTTCCGTCTCGCTGATCTGTTGCTGGTCGGAAACGATTCGGCGCTCCAAAGTCTCCTTGTCCCGACGCAGGGTGTTCTCGGCGTGTTTGGCCTCAAGGATTCGCTCCGCGTGGCGTGCGTAAAGATCCAACAAGCGAAACTCCTCCTGAGAGGGAACCCATGCCCTCGATGAATACGTCGAAAGTACCCCGAACACCTCTCGGTCGGCATTAAACAGCGGAGTGGATTGTGCGGAGACGACCTCGTATTTGGAAAAAAGCGGGGCGAGCTGTGAAAAGGTCGGATCGGTGGCGACGTTCTCAACGATGACACGTTGTTGACGTTGGAAGGCCGCGCCACAGGAAAAAAAATCGACCGGAACGGATTTAAATCGACTGAAAAACTCCTCGTTGAAACCAGCGTGAGCCGTCATCCGTAATGCATGATCGTGTGGATCGTACAGCTGAAGCACACCTTTGTCGGCATTGAGCAATTCCAGAGCAACCGTGAGCACACTGTTGAGCATGCCTTCAAAATCTTTTTCTTCTAAAAGGCGCGTGCTCAGCTCGTGCAAATGGTGAAGTTGCCGCTGAAGCGTCTCGGCTTGATGTCGCACACCCTGAAGATGATGAATGGCATACGCCATGGTCGCTCCCAACAGGCAAAAGAATGCAAGGCTCGCCACATCTCCAGGACTCAGAGACAGTGCATTGAAAGGGGGGATAAACGAAAAATCGATGATGAGTGCCGAGAGCGCCGTGGCAAAAAGTGCGGGAACGAACCCCCATTGCCAGGCGATAAACATGATCGCGGCGATAAAGGTTATAAAGGGAGGCGACGTACTAAGATACGGCTGGATGAACCATTTGATTTCGAAGGCAAGAAAGACCGTCAGGATGGCGAAGACATACGGTCGTATGATACGGATGGTTCTACCCATATAAGACACGCCAACCGTATGAATATGAAAAGGGAGGCCCATTCTAAACTTCCTTAAGTGTTGGTGCTAGCCAAAAAATGAAGCAACAATTCTCATCAATGTTTTAGCCCGCAGTCGCGCTTCACCGGCCACGTCCATGGCTGTAAGTACTTAATTTGGCAGATGATTGTCTTCGAGAGGGACGCGGGTCGCCGTATGGGGCGGGTCCGTTTCGGTCCTATCGAGTGCGGGTAAATTCTTCGATCTCCCTGCGAAGAGCCGGATACGCCGCGAGCATTTTGTCCGGATCAGCCAGTTCGAGATCGGGAGTTTCAAATCCGGGCCATTCGGTGGTGCCGAGCAATGCAAATGGACGTCCCGCGCGTCCTTTGCGCACACGAGACGTGTGAAACGTGCCTCCGGGAATCAGCAATTGCGGGCGCATGCCACTGGTTAAATCGGAGCCGAGGATTGTGATTGTTCCAGTTCCGTCCGGATACAGCAGTAAGACTTCCAATGGATCACCCATGTAATGGTGATACATCTGATCGGAACGGATGCGGTGCAAACGTATGTGCGCGTCCGCTGTCACCATGAAATATAAGACACAAGCAAACGGCCGGCTTCCCTCGTACGCGGGCGGCAAGGCCTGCTGAGAGATTTTCTGCGGACTGCGATAGGTTTCGGCGACGAAGCCACAAGTGGGGTGTGGCTTGAGACCAAGCAGCTCGATGATCTCTTCTGCTGTCTCCATGTCAAAAAATAGCGGTGAGCAGTGCGGACATTCTACTTCTTCACGTCGGCATGGTCCATCGTGAGGTGTAGGGTGGCGGCGGAAAGTGCCATTCGAGCCATGTAGGTAGTAGCCCAGTTGCCTGTAGGTCCCAACAACTAGGAGGTTGTCTAGCCAGACCCCGCGCGATACCGAAGCCGACCCATCCAAACGACTGCAATTGATTGGAATATATAGGTCATCTGACGCTCAGCTGGAACCTAGGCAGAGACAGGTTCGGATGTGTGATCTCATTGGTATTCTCTTTGCGACGTTCAACATTGCTGGCGATGAGGCAGACTGGCGCATAAAAAGCGCTCGTACGATCCAGCAATGGAGGAAAGCACATGGCATATATGACCGAAGCCATCGCATTGCGAATTGCATGGTGCCAACAGCAGAAATCAAAGGCGGATGCGCCGCTTGACCTTGAAGAATGGCAGGCAGAAGAGGAGGGTCTCCAGGACGCTCTCCTCAACAGAGACCACACCAACCAGTATCAATATTGCCCCCACGCTGTGCTCGAGAGGTACGTGATGGGTCTTCAGGACGGTTTAGCATTGATTCGCGCTGCAGCCGTGGAACACTATCACGCGACTTCACGCTCCTAGCGCTCACTTCCAACGTGCTCACGTCAGTTCCACAATAAACGTATCGATGCGAGTTGAGACGCTGAAATCCCCCGCCGATCCACCCAGTTTGCCGTCCCAGTAACTTGAAAACAGCGCCCATCGACCGTCATTCGAAATCTGCGCGAAAGCTTGGGCGTAGAAAGACGTACCGCCGTTGTGATTGTGGGCAAAGCGCCAAACAATGTTGGAGCCGTCCGTAGCGGCGGCAATAATCTCCCCGATCCAAGGCAGGGCCTGCGGCGGCTGCGTAATGTTATACCGCGAGAATAAAATGGGAGCACCAGGATTGGTAGACGCATTGAACCATGAACTGTGTTCACCATCGTACCAGCCATGTGTCGAGGGAGGCTGCATGATGAACGAGTATTCCGAGGCATTCATAAGATCGTTTGGGTCTCGTAGAAGGGCGCCTCGCGAATCAGAGCCATTGGCGGATCCCGAGCCATTCACGTATTTGCCATTGCCGAGGGATGAATGGCCACTCCAGTAGTGATTCTCCGACGTCACTAAGGACCACGTATCGGTGTTGAGATTCAGCACCGCTTCACCGTGCGCTCCCCAGCCGGCCTGCTGAAAGGTGACTGCGAGCCAGGGACCTCCCGCGCTGCCAAACATGGAGTGAATGCCCAGCGTCTGTCCGGCAGTCGAGGTCGGCCAATTGGGATCGTGCTGTGACACACCATTGATCGTTCGATGGAGGACATCAATGAACTTGCTCTCGGAGGTGGCGGGATTGACGCAGAAGATTTTCGTATACGTGTCCTGTCCACCGGATCCCGCCGCGGAACAGACCCAGTTGTCCTGTCCCACAACACTCACGTGATACCTGACGGGATCGCCATTGGGCATTCCACCAAGCTTCGTCACTGCCTCCGTCGATTTGCTGTACCTGCTCAGTTCGGACCCATCAAGGAAGTAGAGGATATCCGGATCGACCGCGGACCATTCCCACAGGTGGTTGATGTTGAGGTGATGAATATTTCCCACTGTAAAATTCGCGGAGTCGAACTCCGCCCAATAAGACGTTCCATTCGCTGTCTTGAGTTTTACCGCTGTCGAATTGGCATTCCACGTCCGGAAATATCCAGCATCTTCAGGAATCAATGAGCTCCCACCGGCAGTATGCGCATCAGTGACACGGAGGATGCGGGAGCCAAACGTTGGATCGATGACGACAGAGTTCGCCGGCCCCAGGGCAGGCGGAGGATTGGGGCTGGGCTTGGGATCCGTGCCACTGTAGGCCGAGTAGCTTGACGGTGCCGTGCCGCTAGCGGTTGATGGACTATCACCTGAGCTAGAGCAGGAGATGGAGACTAATAGGACATAGGAAACAAACAACGTGAACAAACAGCGTCGATGGACATTCCGTATTCTCATAAAACCTCATTTGGGATGGTGCGTGGCAGCGCAGGTCGTCGCTGCACGTTGGAGGTTCGAACCGTAGCACCACTGCCAAAGAGGCTTGCGAAGAACGGCTAACGCGAAGGTAAAGAGTTAGAGAAGAACTGGTGCGGGAAGGGTAAAAACGCCGTGACAGGCTATTTACACGCGCTTTGTAGCCAAATCTGTGTAGGTCCACCCCGGCGCCGCGAAATGGTCCGTCATGTTTTTTCTTTTTCTCTTCTCGTCCAATAGGGCTGCGAGAGGTACCACGCATAGAGGAGCGACAGCAGCACAAAGTTGGGAATAAGAATGTGTGGGGTCGTCCACTGCCAGCCATTGAACTTCCAACCGAAGAGAGGCCATAGGACGGGCGTCGCGAAGAAGGCATACGAATGGGTGGGCACGTCAACCAGGACGTGCAGACCCCAGGCCCCGAGTTCCCAGAGTGGCCGTTTCAGGAGGAACCAAATCAACAGAAACGCGAGGAGACACACGATGAAGCTATGGGTGATATTGTACAGATGGTGCACATACTGAGGGATCGAAGATTCCGGAGGAGTGCCCTGACTGAAATCGGGTTTCTCTGCCAAACCTAGCACGACTGCCGTCCACAGAATCCCGAACGAGAGGAGGTCCGGTGCCAGGCCGATTACGAAGGCCAGCCAAAAACTCGATCGACTCTTCCGACCGAAGGCAATCGCGCCCCAGAGACCGTGGGAAACAATATCCATCTGACTTCCTCCAGTCGAGTCGCCCAACTGCACCTACGGTCCCTAACATAACAAATTCGTCTCCTCATGAATTCACCATTCAGGATAGAAAGTTTGGAGGTAATGGACGAGAGCCGAAAATCGTGAGGGGTCGCAATAGAGGAACTGAACTGCAGCGCACCTTACTTCAGTGTATGGGTCTTTTCGGCTAACTCCTGAGCAACACGGCGCATGTCATCCCGCAAGACCTCATGCGTCTGATCATCGACGCGGACAGCGTACTGGCTTCGTCCCACTTCTTTGCCGCCTGGGGATTCGAAGAGCTGTGCCACGATCTGCGTGACCGGATAGTTTTTAGAGAAGAAGGTCGAACCGCCGCGGGATACAGTGGCCGGAGCCCACAGCACGTACACATAGTCCACGCCAAGATGTTGCTGCAGTTCCTTGACGCGGGCAAGATCCGTTCTCCCATAATCCACATCGATTTCAAAGTACGCCGATTTGTACGGTCCCTTGACCAACTGAGGGTAATTGGGAATGGCCTGAGCGACCTGCCTCTGAGAGAGCACCTGGAACTGGCTTGTTTTTCCAAGCTCGTCGCCAAGTGCCTGGGCGATCTGGAGCGAGCTGGGATTCGTGAGTCCGGCAATGACGGCTAGTTTTTTCCCTTTCGGTTGAAAGGGGTCTTGCGTCAAATGAAAGGTAGCGCAGCCGCTGAGGAGGAGGGCTATCCCGATTGCCAGCCAGGACCGTGATGAAAACGTGTGTCGCACGATGTCCTTCATTCTTACTTGCGCTTGCCGGTGTTGGTGACCTTAATAAATTCGTCCACAATATCTTCAGCAGACTTCTTGAGCAACTCGTCGACGTAGTAGCCCTTTGATCTAAATAATGCCAGGAAGCTGTCGCTATTCCGTCTATTGAAAGCGGTGTGAGATACAATTTGTCCGCTGGGATATTCCAGCATATTGCCGTATACATCAGCCGAATAGGTATTGGAACACCCTCCCCGGTTCGAGCAATACGAAGTTTGCTTCAATCGCTTGCTCCAGATCACGAAGACATAGTTGGTTTTCAATTTGGCTTGAATCTTTTGGAGCTTGGGTTTTTCCGATGGATCCACCCATGCCATCTCCCCGTTTTTTTCTTCAACGTTTTTGACCTCAATTGGATAGCTTGGGATGGCTTTACTGACTTCTTCCTGCCCGACGACCTGCATTGTCGTCCGGGCTTTGAGTTCTTGAGTAAGGTACTCCGCCAGCTTGAGGTCGGACTCCTCCGAGCCGCCTGTAATGACGCTAACCGAGGTCGGTTTCAGGGAATAGCCGGAGTCCTTCAGCGCAAAGACGGTCCCGCCGCCTCCGCATCCACCGACCAACAGAGTCAATGCGACGAGGGTGCATGCACGGCATTGCCAGGAATAAGCCGGTCGTGCGTGTGTCTTCATGGCTCCTCCGAATCGTCCTTAAGAAAGAGGCGAAGGACTCGCCCGTCTAGCCCGGATTCAAACGAGCTATGCTAAAGCTTAGCAAGGCATTGGCGATCGTCAACCTGAACGGAGGATGGCCAGGTAACACAGCCAATCCCGAGGGGATATAAGGGGATATAAAGGGAGGTTAGATCGTGGCCAGGAATGGAAAGGGGGGAAGAATGCGCCGCCAGGGTCAGAACGCGTTCAGGCGGCGCGAGAGAATCCAAACGAATTTGATTGCAACCAGCGGGTAGTTCCCGCCGCTACAGCACGCTCAGGAATGCCACCAGGTCAGCCTTTTCTGCGTCAGTGAGTACCATGGCAAAGCGAACGTTATAAAATTCGATAACCTCCTTCAAACTTGCCGCCGAACCGTTATGAAAATAGGGTGCCCGTGCAGCCAACCCTCGCAGGATCGGTCCTTTCAGCTTGCCAATATCCGCCCATTTTCCGGTTATTAAAGCACGTCCAAGATCTGTGGTGGTGAGCGTATTTTTTTTACCGGTTTTGGCGCGAACGGTGATCACAGGCAAGTAACTGACATCCAAGGAACTTGTGAGGTCCCCGACGCCGATGTTCAAGGGGGCCGAGACTGAGTGGTTACCCACATTGGGCGAGTCGTGGCACGTCCCGCAGGTTCCCTTGATCAGAGGGAGGCCGGTTGCATCGTTGAGTCCGCCGACCCCGGTGATGTTGATGGTGCGTGAGTTGAACAGTGTCTGGCCGCGGAGAATACTGGCCCGGCGGACGCCAGCATCACCCGAAGCCGCATTGGCCCATGAGGCATTGAACAAGGTGAAAATCACCGGGTTGAACGGAGTCTTGAAGGGATTCAGACCCAGTGGATCATTGATCCCGATGAAGAAGGACTGCGTGACAAGTGCCGTAGGGCCGCCGCTTGCGGTGTTGGCGTCGAGTGATCCGGCGCTAGAGTCCACATCCTGTGCCGACGACAACGCCATTTCAAACGCCACGATTTGCTGCTGCTGTTCAGCGGAGGGCGGCTTGGTCGCTTGCGCATGGCCGGTGGTTGCGTCGACCGATTGATGTCTCAGATTGGACAACAGGTCGGCCGGATTGGTCGCGAAGGAGATGGATTGTGTGCCGGTCTGCGTCGAAGATTCGCGTCCATCCCACATCAGCGTGCTGAGGAATCGGAGATTGGTCGAAGGAAGGGGACGTCGATACATCGACAGAACCGACGTTTCATTGCATCCATAGGGATTACTCACACTGACCACCTCGAACTCTGCTCCGTCGGGGACTGGGAGTGCAATGCGAATAAGACCGCGGTTTGTCAGGAGACTGTAAGCCTGCTGGCGACCCTCCAAGGTGGAGACGTCGATATCGTGATCGCAGTTGGAACCATCGTTGGTGCGGAAGATCGGATCTAAGCCTTGGGTGTCCTCAAACCGTTGGGCGACATGAGCTGCGGAGACGGACCAGGCATCACTGGCCTGGTGGCAGGTGGCGCAGCTGCGCCCGTTCGAACCGAGACTTTGGAAAAACGGGCCGGTGAGATCCACCTTCCCCGTTGTGCTGAAGGTTTCCAGGACTCCAGTGGAGTTGGGAAATGGAAAGAGGTTCGTGAGAAAACCATTATCAGCCATTACCACTGTTGCGGCACCCAGCAACAGCCCACCTTGCAACCAGATGCGAGGATTCAGCATGGACACCCTCCTTGAGCGCGTTGGAAATGCGAGGGCGGATGCTAAAACGATTCCCCTGATCTGTAAATCCGTCTAAATGCGTAAGGATTGTGGGATTCATCTGGCGCCTACGGCTCGGTGGCAGATTTCCAAACGATTGCCACTGGGATCTTCAAAAAAGACAGCGTAATAGCCCGGTCCTTCATGATACCCGGGGCCTTCCACGTTCCGGCCTCCTGCCCGGATGACGATCTCGGCCAACCGGTCGACCTCGTGAGTACTGTCTGCCCAGAAGGCGATCCGGCAGTCGTTGGCCACATGGCGTGGTGACTCCGTGACGCCAAAAAATTCAGTGGCACCACCAGCTCCCGGTGCTTCGAACTGCAACCAGCCCTCGATTCGCACCTCGCACGTGAACCCCAGGGCCGGCAGAAGTGTCTGGTAGAAGGGACGGGCCTCTGCCAGACTGCGCACTCGCACGTCAACGTGATCGTAGGTCCTCACGGCGGCGGGATTATAGCAAGAAAGGCTTGGGTAGGAAGCCAGGCAGAAACTGCCGAAGACACGTGTGGTGTTCCCGTCATGTGCGCGAGAGCGTCGGTTGACCGTCGTCAGGGGGAGGCGTAACATAAAATTGCGACCGTGGCGATCACATCCGCGATGGAGGAGATTCTCGTGGAGAATCAAGCCGAAGATCAGCCGGTCCTCAATCATATACAGCGCCTAGTCGATGAGGAACACCGATTGTACCAGCAAGGGAAACTTCCTAAAGCCGATCGTAAGCGGCTCGAGTCAGTCCAGATCGAACTGGATCAGTGCTGGGACCTCTTGCGCCAGCGGCGTGCCCTGCGCGACGTCGGGTACAACCCGGACGAAGCGGAGGTTCGCCCTCCGCAGGTCGTCGAAAATTACGAGCAGTAGGAATTCCTCATCGGCGAGTTACACGAGAGCCAGTGAGTGCCGCTCCGCACGCGCGAGGTCGCCTATCTTCGCGACGGACGAAGAACTGCTTATCGCGATGGTTGGGATTCAAGCGAGGCAGACCCGACAGGCTTCCCTGCGGAAGCGGGCGGGTGGAGAGGTAATCGGATGAGAAACGTGGTGCCCTTTCCTTCCTGACTTTCGACAGTGATCTGACCGCCATGAGCATCGATGACGTCCTTGACGATCTTCGTGCCCAATCCCGTACCACCGGCCTTCCTGCTAATTACTCGGGTCGTGAAAAGACTATCCCGAACCTCCGGGGACATTCCCTTCCCTGTGTCTTGAATGGTCAGCGCTATGGAGTTATTCGCCGTGTCAAGGCGACCACGGATCGTGATGGAGCCCCGAATGGGGACTTCTGGAATGGCATTATGAACCAGGTTGTACAGCACTGAGTAGAGCCTGTTTTCATCAGCCATGATCGCTGGCAGTGTCTCCAGCCCTTCCATCCCTAGCGTAATGTGTTTCTGCTCCAAGAGCATTCGCAATGACTTCGCGACGCTTTCCGCAACCTTCGCGATCTGGCACGGTTCGAACTTCAGTGGTGCGCGGGTGCCCGCAACATAATCAGCAATCCCTTTCATGCGGTCCTGAATTCGGTTGGACGTGCTCCGCAACAGTGTGATGACTTCGTCGCATACATTGTGACTCTCCTTGGCCCTGACGGCTTCCGGTTCGGGCAGTTTCTTGAACAGGTCGTTGATTTCGTCGGCGAGAAGATCTGTTCCGGTGACAAGAGGCATCAGCAGGTTCTTGATATCGTGACTGATTTCTCCAAGCATTCGTGTGATCTCACTCTTCAGTTCGCTCCGTTCCAACGCCTTGGCAACGACCGAGTCCAGTTGGGTATTTGCGAATGGCTTCGTGATGAAGTCGACTGCACCGCCTTTCATCGCTTCCACTGCAAGCGGGATCGTCCCATAGGCGGTCAAAATGATCACCGGCAGGTCCGGCCAACGCTGTCTGATTCGGCTGAGCGCTTCAATCCCGTTCATCCTCGGCATCTGGAGATCAAGAAAGACGAGATCAATCGGATGTGACTCCAAAGCGGTAAGAGCATCCTGCCCATCACAAGCTGTTGTCACTTCATGCCCCAACCACTTGAGCCGGTCCGATAGGCCCATGACAATATCCAGCTCATCATCAGCGACAAGGATTCGAAAACCCATAGTGCACCTTGAAGGAGAAACGACGAATACGGAAGACTGCCGGGATTATGGTATCGCCGCGGTTTCTTTGATGGTAAAAATTCCCACGCCCCTCGTCACTTTCACCAGACCATGCCGGTTCAAGCGGGAGACTTCAGAATAGAGCTCGTTCCAGGAAAATTCCGGGTAACGACTCACCAAGGCCTCAAAGTCACATTCAGGGGTAGATCGGAGAAATTCGAGGATTCGTTCGGTGATGGGTTTCTGGTCAGACATAAAGATTCCTCTCTGCCGGTAAAAAGCTGACTCCTCGATGGCTAGATTCTACAGGAAGTTACAGAAAAAAACCGCCACGCAGAGAAAGAAGCAGAGAAATGGCTGCGAAGGTCGTTGGCGGCTCTTTCTTGTCGGACGATGTCGAGATATGCTGATCCATCACTCATGGATGTGAAAGGAGGATGGTCACATGGTCAGAAGGATCATTGGGCTTGGATTGTTGGTGGGAGGCATCTTGCTGAGCACCGCTCAAGGGGGTGCTCAGATGGAGATGGATCCGGCATTGATACCAAAAAGCTTTTTGAGCGGAAAAGATTGGCGAGGATTAAGCAAAGGGGAGCAACAGGCCTATGCCGTTGGAGTTGTTGACGGACTCGACCTGGCCTTCGCCTACGGGAAGCAAGGGACCGACCTGGGCTGGATCAATGCCTGTGTGACTGGCATGACCTCGGACCAAGTCCGCGCCATGCTGCGGGCAGAAATTGATGCGAACCCTGCAGAATTGAATCAGCTCACAGTCCACCAAGCGATGTATCACGCGCTAAAAAAGTCTTGTCGGCAGAAGCCGGGCAAAGGTAGATAGGGCGATTGACAGTGTGGGCTGAGCGAACGAGAAAGTCGTCGGCCCGCCAGGCGCCGCGATGTGGATTGCGGTCGTGAGTGCCAGGAGATTTGCCTCATGCGAACGAGTCAGAAAGAATGATGCGCCTCGTTGGGAAAGGCAGCCTGTTGGTTCTGCTCCTGGTCGGATTGCCGTTGCTGGGTGTTGTCATGGCTGGCCAACCGATCGAGCGCTACTTGGAATTCCCACCGCAAACCCGCTACGTCCAACACCCGCCGTTTTCCTGGGCCGTGTTTATCTCTCTTGCGCTTCTCATTATAGGGTCCGTGGGCACGTTTATCGTGCTCACACCTCCATCGCGCCTCAGATCAAGGACGCGTGTGCAACTTCACGAGAGAGGCCTGGCTTCTCGCGCGTTCCCATGGTGGGGATGGTTTGGCGTCGCTCTGACTGGCATGTCGTGGTGGCTGGCTTGGAATCGCTTCACATGGTTCGAGCCGCTACAGCCATTCATCTTCACCCCTCTCTGGCTCGGCTACATCCTGCTCGTCAATGCCTATACATGTAAGCGCACGGGACGCTGCATGTTGCTGGAGAGGCCCCGCCATTTTCTCTGGCTGTTCCCTCTCAGCTCGGCATTCTGGTGGTCATTCGAGTATCTGAATCGTTTCGTGCACAACTGGTTTTATATTGGAGTGCAAGAGCTCACACCGTTGGAATATTTTCTCCATGCAACAGTGCCATTTTCCACTGTCCTTCCCGCCGTACTGGGCACGATGGAGCTCTTGGCATCCTCCCCGCGGATCGGCGCAGGGTCGGACCGGCTTCCGTCGTTTCGGAGCATCGATGTGAAGAGGGTCGGGTGGGGGATCCTCATTCTTGCGAGTGCCGGACTGACTGGAATCGGGATCTGGCCAAGCTATTTGTTTCCGCTCGTCTGGGTGGCGCCGCTCTTGCTGGTCACGTCACTGCAGATAATCACAGGCGAGGAGACGATTTTCTCACGCATCACGCAGGGAGACTGGAGATCGTTGTGGTTGGCGGCTCTGGCGGCATTGTTTTGTGGAGTCATGTGGGAGATGTGGAACTACAAAAGCCTGGCGCACTGGGAATATGCCATCCCCTTCGTCCACCGGTTTCAGATTTTTGAGATGCCGCTCCTCGGCTATGCCGGCTATCTTCCGTTCGGGCTTGAATGTGTGGCCGTTGTACAGTTCATCTTTCCCGAATATTTCCGGGATAATCTGACCGGCGGCACAGTTCACCTAAAGTGAACTGTCTGCCCTGCAGAGATGCGGTTAAGCAAGCGCGGCTTCGACGATGCTCACGGCGGATGCAGTGGGCACGACTCGGGTGAGACGGAGCCCGGCTTTGTTGAGGAGCGTACGGTACTCTGCCTCGGTCCGCTCCTGGCCTCCCGGTCCCACCAGCATCATCATGTCGAGCATCTTCCCAGGGTGGGGAGTGTCGCCGGATGGAAGCACCATCTCGATGATCAATAGTCGGCTGGCGGACTTCATCGCGCGCGCGACAGTGACTGAGGATGGTGAGGCATTGATCCTCGCTCCAGTCGTGGATGATGTGCGACAACAGATAGGTATCGCCGTCGCCGGGCACTCGGTCAAAGAAGCTGCCGGCCTCAATCGTGACACGGTCAGCGACCCCGCGGGCTTGAATGAGCGTAGGAGCGTCGCGCACGACGTGCGGGAGGTCATACAGGATGCCGCGGGATCCGGGATACCTCGCCAGAATTGCTGTTAAGAGATTCCCCGTCGCTCCTCCCACGTCGACAATGGTCGTCATGCGGGAGAAGTCATAGGCCTCGGCCACGGCCGGGGGTTCCGCGCCGTGGAAACTGACCATCGTTTCGCTGAAGAGGGACGCCTCCTCGGGATGTTTCGCCAACCAGTCGAAGAGAGGCATGCCCAGGGATTGCTCCACTCCGCTTTTCCCAGTTTGGACTGAATGAAGCAGGTGTTCCCATCCGCGCAACATCATAGGACTCGCCAGCGTCAGGATTGCCGCTCGCGCTGCGCCCGGAGCCTCGGTCTTCAGCGCGTCGCCGAGCGGCGTCAAGGAAAAGTGCTGCGCCCCGTCCTCGGTCATGAGACCGAGGTGTGCGAGCGTCCGCATCAAGCGATAGAGCGAAGGGGCATCGGTGTTCGTGGGGCCGGCTAGTTCGTCGGCGCGTTGCGGTCTCACAAGGTGGTCGGCCAAGCCCAGTTTGGCGGCGACGTACACAATGTGGGATACCCAATGCGCTGTAGCCATCTGGACCAGTAGTGCGTGAGGGGGAGGTGTTTCGGTTTTGCTTAAATGGCTTTCAGCCATATCGATTCTCGAATCGTTTCATTTTCTGATCCATTGAGTGGCGAAACGCCTCAGTCGCCGCACCTTCATTGTGCATGGGCACGACGGGACAAGGACACGATGTAAGCTGCCGATCGTGCGGCGATCATCGGATCGGCTGCCTCGATACCGGGAACCAAAGCTCCGGGCATAAAGAGTAACTTCTTTTCTGCAGCTTGGCTGTCTGCCACCGCTTTCGTGATGGTGATCGTGCCCAACTCTACCTTCTTCCGGGTATCCGGCCACGCGATCGTGGGATTGTCGACCTTGTCATCTCGCTCAGCCACTTGCACGAGCAGTTTGAACTTGATGGGACCACGACGAGCCCGCTCGCGAATCTCATTAGTCAGATAATCGGGCCCCATCGTGGACACCTGCTCTTTGGTGAGGTACCGGCCGCCGGCCAGAGGCTGCAGTTGATAACGAGCGAACGTGGCGACCCCTTTCGCGTTTGTGAACTTGAACGAGTTGATCCCGAAATAAGGCAGAGTTGCGTAACTCACCGGTGGCGGCTTGGGGGCCTCCACGAATGCCTTCGCAGTCGGATGGGCGCTCAAGAACGTTTCGAAGGGGGTGGGTTTGGGGGCATCGGGTCCGCTCGCAGCGATCGCAAGCAGGAAATCTCTGAACTCTTCCGCCGTGGCAACGGGGAAGCCGTTGAAGGAAAGGACCACGATATCCGTATTGGACCCGTCTGGAAGCCTAAACTTGACTGCCATGCCACGTGGCATTTCGTCTGTATCGGGAACGGTCGGTAACCCCGAACCATCAGAGAACCGGACGGTCACCGGAACCGGCTTCTTTTGCTTTTGCAGGTGAGCGGCTTTGCTCACGGATACCGCCGAAGCGTCCGGTGTGAACACTCCTTCCAAGACGACACCTTTTGCATGATTGGCGCGCACGCCTGGATGGACGCCGAATACACCGTTGAAGGCGTCGACGAGTTGTTCAGCCAGCGATTTTTGGCTTGCGGGGGTCTCTTGAGCAACTATTATAGAAGCGGGGGTGATAATAAGGGCGACGGTGAGCGTGGCGGTCGCTGCGAGTGATTTCCACATCGGCGTGTCCTCCTCACAGGCTATCGGCGTGATGTCAGACTGTTGCTGAAGTTGGTTACTCTATTCTTTTATTCGATCCCTCGTCGCGAAATATTCGATTGCAAGACTTCAAGGGCTAGTGAATTATCTCGGGCTTACTTCGACTCAGGCTGTTCCTGGCACCGTAATTCATCGCAGAGTTTTTTCACGGTCAAGGTGAGTTCTTCCCCGAGTTTGCTGCCCAACTTCGAGATTTCCGGCTCAATCTTCTTGCTCAACTGTTGGATCTTCTGCAAGAGTTCCGGAATCGGTTTCGGTAAATCCTCGACGCGTATCTGACCCTTCTGAGGCTGACTCGCTTTGTCTTCGTCCGCCCAAGTCACTGGCGCCACGGCCAGCATCGTCGCGAATGCGATTATAATCGGTTTCATAACTCGTCTCCTTGTAAGGATGAGCCTCATCATGCGAGTCATTCAGCAGTCTTTTCTTTCATTCTAACATGTGCATGGGTGGCGACGTCACCGCGCTGCGCACCCGCCCAATGGTCACGACGACAAGAGCTGCACAGCTGGTAATGGCAAATCCCTCACGGGTCATCTCGATTTATCACGTTCTTCGGCGTATGCTTTTTCATGGCGTGAATGAATAACAGGCAGAACAAGAAATGGAGAACACATGATGAGCTGCTCTAGAGGCTTCTGGTTAGGACTCGCCGTTGGAGCAATCTCGACGTGCCTATTCGGTCAGTGGGTCCTCGCTGCTGCAAGTAAGGGGGGAAATCCGCCCGAGTGTATCCCGGCCGAAACTGTTGCCGGGTATGTGCATAGTGTGATTCAGGCAGATCGAACGTTTTATACCACTGACGTGGTGGAGCGGATGCAGATGCGAGGTATTGTTGTCGCCTCGGAAAATTGGCGAGAGACCGCCAGACTCCCTCTCCCAGCTCAGTTCTTGTTGGAAGCGGGGCGGCTAGTGGCTGAAGGACGAAGCGGGCTTCGATTCCGATTGATCAGTAGTTGGCCGATAAACAAAATGAACAGGCCAACAACCGACTTCGAGCGAGTAGGCCTTACGGAGATCCTCGTGAATCCTGATCGGCCCTATACCGGCGTGACGTCCCAGGATGGGATTCCCGTCTTCCAGGCACTCTATGCAGATAAAGCAGTCTCTCAGTCGTGCGTGGGTTGTCATAATGCGCACCCAAACAGCCCGAAGAAGGATTTCAAGCCTCAAGACGTGATGGGCGGGGTTGTCCTTACAATTCCGCTCGCGCGATAGGCGAAGCCGTCCGAAGATCATAGCTAAATACTTGTGGACTGATCAGGCGACGTGTTTGCGTTTCAGCAAGTCTGCGAGGTGGGCGAAGGGCGTGAAGGGTCGATCTGGCTCCCGGCTCGGCGGCGTCTCAGCCGACGCGTCTGCGACCTGATCCCGCTGGTGCTCATTATCGTGACAGTAGAGGCAGAGCAATTCCCAGTTGCTGCCGTCGGGCGGATTGTTGTCGTGGTTGTGGTCCTTATGATGGACCGTGAGTTGGCTCAGCTTCCTGCCGTCAAATTCGCGTCCGCAGTGCGCACAGATCCATGGAAATAACTTGAGAGCGCGTGCTCGGTACGTTTGATCCGGCTGATTGCTCCGTGCCATGCGAGCCTCCGTGAGGATGGCGACTCGTCACCGATATTTTACACCAAGTCTTGGACGAAAGCCCGCCACGCGGGCGAAAGCCGGTTGGCGCAGGGGCGGAAGTTAGGCCAGCCGCAGCTGCGCTAACGACGCGCATGCATTTCCCCCGCTAATGTCTGGAATGATGCTCAACTCGAGCATCGTGACCGCCGGAAGTTCGACATGATGGTCTTCCGTCTCGTCCATGGTGCTTGGGGGACTGAAGTTCCACTGCTGCCGGACAATTTCACGGAAGGACTGCCCGTTATCCGGCGACCAACGCAAGACGTACTCTTGGGTGCGTTCAGTTTGTGGCTCCACGAAATGCATCCAGATCCGCTGCAGCCGTTGTGGATGGTTAAAGAGAAGCCGGATCGTCTGTGCCCCGGCCTCCGCCGCCTGCCACCCCGAAGATCCACCGTGCAGCAATGCCGACTCAATGGGATGAGCGGCGTCCTCTGAAGTGATTTCCACCTCCGCGAGCCCCTCCACATTCAACCAATTCGGATCAGACGATGCGGTTTCTTTCTGCGCGTGGCTGATGATTCGTTTACGCATGGGTGTGCCTCCTGATTCGAAGCTGAAGCAATTCGTCGCTAGCTGACTAAGTCTACAGCAGTCTACTGCAAAATCGGGGGCGGTATCCATCACTCAGGATGCGGTGGAAGGAGCAGTGTAAAAAGTGAGCTGTTTTGATCAGGTGGCCATCCATGGAAGGCGTAGAGTTATGTATCTCCTCGCCGATTGTCACGGTCGTGGAGTGTATGTCGTGACCTCAAAAGAACCGAAGCAAATCAGCTAATAAATTGCAGACTGCAACAAGGAGGTACTTCTATGAACCCGATCCGATATCTAGGTATTGCGGTAGTTCTCGTGTTGGGCTGTCAGGGCACGCCCACGGTGACGAGGACTGGTGACGTGAAAGACGTAACTATTGGGGATAACCTGGCGTCAGGGGACATTACTGTCAATCCAGGTGATGAGGTTCGTTGGGTCAACAAAAGGACCGCCCCAGTACGAGTCGTCTTAATCGACCCGGTGTCGGACAAGCAGGTGTCATGCAAGAGCAATTTCGGTGGGTTGATGACACCCAGCGACACAGCCAAACTGGCCACGAACGAGACCGCGAGCATCTGTTTCCGAGATGCCGGCACGTTCCGGTATACCGTCAGGATGGAATCATCCAGGACGGCTGGCGAGCTCAACGTACCGGGAGTCATCAAGGTTGGAGGGCAGGGCGGCCAGGCCGTTGATCAAACCAAGGATCAAAACCGCGGCCGATCCAGTGGTCAAACCAGCGCTCGAACCAGTGATCCAACCGGTGATAAGCGAAATGATCCGAGTGATCCAACAAGTTCAACGTCGACCACGACGACTACGACCACGACGACCACGCCTCCAGCGAATGCGGCATCGAAAGCAATTGAGGAAAGTCCCGTCCAGTGAAACGGGCAGAAGGGCGGGTCCGGTTGGTCTGTCATTGCGCGAGAAAACGAGCATGAACAAGAAGCCGGACCGCCCCTGTATCTTTTGCGATTTGTCGTAGCTGGGATCTCAAGCGGCGACCCCAAACAATGCGCCAACTCCAGCGGTCAAGGCCATGGCCAGGGCTCCCCAAAAAGTTACCCGCGCGGCAGCAGTAATGACAGACGCGCCGCCGGCGCGCGCAGCCAGGGCGCCGAGGAGCGCGAGAAACAAAAGCGCACTGCCGGATACCGCCCACATGAGCGCGGAGAGTCGGCACCAACAGGACAATCACGAGAGGCAGGGCAGCGCCAACTGAAAACGTGACGGCCGAAGCCAATGCGGCTTGAACCGGTCGTGCGGTAGAGGCATCGGATATTCCCAGCTCGTCACGGGCATGTGCGCCCAGTGCATCGTGCGCCATTAACTGAGTCGCGACGTTCGAGGCGAGCCCTGCATCAAGCCCACGTCCAACGTAAATACCGGCCATTTCTCTGTGCTCCTGCTTGGGGCGAGTCGCTAACTCCTTCCGCTCGCGATCCAGATCGGCGCGCTCAGTGTCGGCTTGCGAACTCACCGACACATATTCGCCGGCCGCCATCGACATCGCCCCAGCCACCAGACCGGCAATGCCCGCGATCAGAATACCCTTTGAACTTGTCCCTGCTGCCGCCACGCCCAAGACAAGGCTTGCCGTGGAAACAATACCGTCATTCGCACCAAGCACAGCCGCACGGAGCCATCCGACGCGGTGGGTATTATGTTTTTCAGGGTCTGGCATCGCGTCCATTCTACCGGATCCGCTGGGCCACCCATGCATGAGGGCAGGTCAGTATCAACAATCTGATGTTGGCGAGTCTACTGCAAAGACGGAAACGGATCCATCCGGACGATGGAAGAGCGGTGAAGTTGGGCAGTGAGCAAGGCGCCGGCCCGCTATGCGCCGCGAAATGGTCCTTGTTAGTCAGCCGCTTGTTAGAGGGACGGTAATGGTGCAGCAAACGTGATCTTGAGGATTTCTTCCAACTGCTGAAGCTCAAACGGCTTGAATAGACAGGCTTGGGCTCCCAGTGTGACGAACGATTTGACTGCCACGTTGCTGCTTCGTTCACCTGTCATCATCACCACTGGTAGGAACGGATAGTACTGTTGGACGTGCTGCAAGACCCCCAAGCCATTAACCTCAGGCATGGTGTAATCGGTCAACACGACGTCATACCCGGCCTGCTCTAGCTTAGTCAGAGCTTCCCGGCCATTCTTGGCCGTCTCCACTGCATGACCGTGACGTTCCAGGTATTCCTGCAGGGAGTTTCGAAAGGCAGGATCATCGTCCACTAGGAGGAGGCGTTTCCTGACCGTTGGAGGTTCCATGTATCTAAGACAAATTATTCTCCTTTAAAGAGAGCGGGTGTTCTGTCCAAAATTGCTCAGTTTTGAAAGATTGTTTGATAGGAGCGGGAGTAAGCATGACTTGAATCCTAGAGTCCTTCCCAGTAGTGTCACGCGCGAATAGTCCTAAAGGCTGTTTTCTATTGGAGTAGGTGTCTATGCCGATTATTCAGATCAACGGGATTGCGCTTCATTACCGAGAGTCAGGAAACCGGGACAACCCGACGGTGGTGTTCGCCCCTTCGCTGATTTGGGGCGGAGACTCCTTCAATGAGCTGCTGACAGAGGTCGCGCGAGATTTTCACCTCGTGACGGTTGACATCCATGGTCATGGTTTAAGCGGCTATCGCGATGCCATGACACTTGAGCAGATGATGGAGGATTTTTATCTGTTGTTGGGAAAACTGAACTTGGAGAAAAGCGTGTGGTTCGGATGTTCGATCGGCGGAATGATCGGCATGCGTCTGGCGCTTGCACATCCCGACGCTCTTGATTCACTCGTCTTGATGGCTACGACTTCGCGGCTTGATCCTTCAGCGATTAAAGCGCCGACTCTGCACCTGTGGAAAATGTTTCGCGACGGACATCGCGAGGACATTGCCGATTCTGCGATGAAATTTTTCTTCGCGACGCGGACGTATCAAGCCCGACCGGAACTGATTGCAAAATGCAGAGCCGAGCTAGTGCGCACGAAAGACGCCACTGGCATGTTTGCCGCGGCCCTTGCGGCATTCAACCGCTCAGACATTAGCAACGAAATCCACGGGATCAAGACCCAGACGCTCGTCATTGCCGGTCGTGAGGATCTCACAGCAACGCCCGCCCAAGCTGACTTTATCACCGCACAAATTCCAGGCGCGGAATTGGAAATTATCGACGATGCCAGTCACCTGGCCGGGATCGAAAAGCCTTTCGAAATTGCCAAACTGGTGCGTGACTTTCTTGGCAGGACCGCTGCCCGGGAGAAAGTTTTTTAAACATTGACGTCGCCTCCGGGTTTTCACCGAGTCATGGCCCAACCGGCTCCACAAGCCCTCGGACTGCTTCTTGACCAAAGTGAAGAGGCCTGACAAACTTGGGCCAGTGAGTCCTGCACGAAGGTTCAAGGGCAACCACTCGTACACTCAAGCCTAGGATACACAGGCATGACCTGGACGACCGAAAAACCGAATCTCGTTGGCGTGTACTGGCACCGAGCCACTCCGGCGGCTCATTCGCATCCGGTGAAGATCTACAATGTCGGCATCATCTTTTATGTCTGGCCTATGGAGGATGATGCACGCGCGAATGTCACGGTGCAGCTGGAGGATTGTTCCGGCGAATGGGCGGGGCCAATGGAACCGCCCGCATGAACACGCCTCTGGCAAGCGGCTTGCCAGTTAGCTTAAGGGGATTGTGGCCACGCTTTTAGATGATGCCAACGGACAACCGCGTTTGCCAGGCTGATGACTCTTAGATGGGTTCAAACATGGACTCCTTCAGAAATGGAGGTGTTTTATGGTGAGGCAACTCCTGGTGAGCATGACATTGTTCGCCTCCTCGGCGTATGCCGGTATGTGTGGAGAGAGCGATGGGACAGTAAAATGTACAGATGACGTTGGGAGGAACTCTACACTCCAGAGCCTGGATAAAGCGCTGGTGAGTCCAAGTGGTGTGACCGCGCGACCCGATTATTCATTGGTCAATAGTGAAATGGCGACGTATCCAAGAGATCCAAAATCCGGAGAAAAGCCCATTCGGTCGGAAACTGAAACCGAGGAATCACCCAACACCACGTTTATCACTACGGGGACCAAGGCTAAGCCTTGATAGCGTCAAAGAATTGAAGCATCTCGCCCTTGTCCGGTGCGGCACATCCATCAGAGTAATCCCGTCACACGATGGCTAGACGGTTTCCACCTTGGGGAGATTGGCAAATGGTTTGTAAATCGTGGTGGGCCGTGTTTGGGGTCGTACCTACGGCCCGCTGATCAGGAGTCGCGGCGAAGACCTACCTCAGGAC
This sequence comes from uncultured Nitrospiraceae bacterium, assembly GCA_963851455.1. Taxonomy (GTDB): domain Bacteria; phylum Nitrospirota; class Nitrospiria; order Nitrospirales; family Nitrospiraceae; genus Nitrospira_C. The sequence goes on along the minus strand of CAWKPI010000004.1, from coordinate 791,526 downwards.
ATTCAGCAAGATCAATCGATCTTTCCGCGTCAGGGTGCTTGGCACCGGCATAGATACCAAGCACCTCGTGCGTTTTTACTGTGCTTTTTCGCGGGAAGCCTGTTGTCCACGGAACCGCACTATCATTGAGCATATGGCGAATAGACCGATGCCGATGCCCATGAGTAAGACTGCCGGTGGCTCCGGAACTGCCTGCGGCGAGACATCTCGCGTTTGTTGGTTGAGTGGCGCCGTTTGCTGGGTTGGCCCCACTTCCGAGTGATGGCTTCGTCTCCCAAATGCCTCAGCCGTGATGGGCAATGAGATGAGGGTTAAAAGTACAAACACGCTGCAGTAAGTTAATAGTTTCATTGTGCCTCCCGAAGAAATAGTGAATTTGATCGCCAAAAATATTTCTCCATTGCGATCGGAGCTGCCATCCAGTACAGGCTTAACTTATAGGAGCGGTGTCGTTTGCTCAATTCCTCAGAAGGGCTGCGATAGAACACGTAGTCTATTAATGTAAGTGAGTGGATTTGGAGGGGGATCTGTGTAGAGCGCTATCAAGGGAGAGGGAAAGAGGAGGGCGGTTCAGCCGCCGGCGAAGACGGGACGGAAGCCCGCATTGCTCAGGATGCGTGCGACAGTGTCGCGGTGATCACCTTGAATCTCGATCCGTCCTTCTTTCATGGTGCCTCCTGCACCACAAGCCTGTTGCATTTCTTTCGCCAGCCGCGCTTTCTCGGGCTGACTGATACCGACAAATCCGGTGACAACCGTCACCGTCTTCCCACCCCGGTGTGCGGTTGAACGAATGATATCCACCCGCCCACGGTTTCTTTTTGGTGCGGCTGGTGTCTGATTGGCTAGATCGCGAGCTTTTGGCTTGGTTGGCGTCGACTGCAGTGTCACATCCTTCAGCGCAGCGAACGGACTCTTCCATGCGAACGGCTCATCGCCCGTGGGAATGTGTTTCTTCTCTTTCATGCGCTGTGTACACGCAGGCTATCGCCTAAAAGGGGTAAACTTACACCCGTCGACCTTGAATGACACGAACCAGAACCACCACGATCGCGAGGACTAAGAGGACATGAATGAATCCGCCCATGGTGTACGAGCTGACGAAACCCAGAAGCCAGAGGACAACCAAGATGACTGCAATGGTCTCGAGCATGTTGCTCCTCCTTTTTGCCATAACGTAGCCAATTGAAAAGCTAGCGACTAGTGCTCATTCCGAGCGAGATCCCTTTCTGCTCCTAGAAATTGAGAGAATCCCAGGGAGAGACTTGCTCACCACTTCTTCTGTCGGGCCCAGCAGCGGCATTATAGGATAATATCTCTCGATCCAGAGCCTCCCCAGATAGACGGGGAGAAAAAAGAGGCCGAGACCTACAGTAAACAAGATCACGCTCGTCACGAGCCCGAGTGCATCGCCAGCCAGAAAGAATCGCCTTCCCACGATCCCGCTGAAAACTGCGGCCGCAACGATGATCTCCATCATCCAGAGGAATTGAGTCAGCGTAAGTTTCACAGGCAGGCGCACTGATTGAGAGAGATAGATTAGGTAGGGTTCGTTTGGCAGTGCCATAAGTAATCGATGCCCCATGCGGTGAAGCGTCCAACTGATAGCAAAGCCGACGATGGCATTGAGGGCGAGATTAATCAACGGGTTGTTGGCCAGAATAGCCGCCGGTCCCGCCATGAATACCATGGGCGGCAGATAGATTGTCCAACTTAGGATGTCTTCATATGACAGCATCCTGATGAGGTCACTGCAACATTGCGTCAAGGTCGTCTGCTTGGGAGTGTCATGTGAATCCGCCATCAACAGTACTCCACGTGAGGAATTATGCGAACAATGTGGGCCAAACAGGGACGTAGTGGTCGGGACGGAACCCAAACCGTGTACCGATTCAATGTCTGAGCACAGCGAAAGGTTGGGCTTTTGTAATAGAAGCTTGGTGTTGTGTCAAGCCGTAACTGAATACGGAGGTGCTGGAGTGAGGGGTGGGGAGGGAAGTCGAGGAGCGAGCCAGCCCGCCACGCCGATACCCTATCCCTAGGTAATGGTTTTACCCTATCCGTAGGATAGCGGATTCCCAGGTCTCCTCGTACCATGGCGCTATGATGAGTGCCAAACCTCCCATGGAGCGATTGGCGTTCCTAGCTGCCACTGCCGCAATGGTCAGCCTTTTCATGCAATCGGCGTGTCGGCCTACTCCACACGTTGCAGTTGATCAAGCCTCCGTCAATCTCATGTCGGCCGAGTTGTCAGTCCCGCAGCATGTCCGGCGCTTAGCTGTGTGGTATCCCAACACGTCGGAGCAGAACGTGGCGTACGGTTATAGCAGGCTTGAGCAAGCAGCCTTCCAACTCAAGAGGCAGCGGTCTTGGATCAAGATCCTTGAGCGCCGCAATATCGAGCCGTTGACGGATGAACAGCGATTCCAGCTATCCGGGCGCATCAGTGACGACAGCGCGGTGCGAGTTGGAAAGTGGCTTGGGGCGGACAGCATGGTGGTCTTTCGGATTGAGGGGCCGACTTGGAGGGAACGGTTGCTCGCTCGCATGTATGGGAAGATGCCGCCCTTCGTCGTATCGAGCAAGATTATATCGCTGGAGAGCGGCGAGCTGCTGTACCATGATATTGTGACTGCTGTGCCGGTTCCCCCCTCCGGCGAGTGGAGCGATTACGCGAGTGACTACGAATTGCACCCCGCGCTGCATTCCGCTCTCGATCATGCGTTGTCACTCGCCATTGTGCATCTTCACCAATCATTTCGGTGAGGATGACATTACGAGCTGGTTTCTCTCAAGTGCGTACCCGAATACCTCATGCAGGTCAGGCCCGCCACGCACCGCTAAATAGTTTCTGACAACTTTTCTATACCCGCGGCATTTCATTCTCGATTTCCTTCATCCTTGGGGGTATGCTTCCGTCATTTCTACGGTTCGCCGCCTCACCATAGGGATTACCGTCATGAGGAAGGCCGCGTGGTTCTTTTGGGCCCTTGTCGGGCTGGTTTGGCTGTTCGCCAGTCTTCCCTTTTCAGAATACTCCGTGGTCTCACTGTTCGATGTTTCAAGTGACTCGCCATCCTCTCGCGAGGAATTGCAAAAGCTGTTGGAAGACATCGTCTTCTCTGCCAACGTCAGTGTTCTCTCCATCTTTCTGCTATATGGGATGAAGAGAAGGTGGTATCTGCGGGACGATTATCCACGGTGGTTGCGCGCGCTCAAGTTGCAGGCACGTTTCACGCAACTGTTTGAAAACAGCGCAGTGTTCTCGGGCACGAACGTGCTGCTGGCGCTCCTCAGTCTGGTCTTTTCTATCGTGTTCATTTTCCATCTCCGAGTACTTGGTCGCGGGCTCGGATATTGGTGAAGGAGGTTTTATGAAACGGCTTCCCAGGTCTAACAGCCTCCTTGTCTCGTGCTCGGACTGTTCTTGGTCACTATGGGATGCAGTGCCGACCCGTATGAGGAATCCACACATATCACCCCTTAGAGACCTGGACGGAATCGTGAATGTCCTTGCACCATGTACCCCTTGATGACACACCTAGACCATGAGCATTTGGCGCAGAAAGATATGGAGCAGCCTGGGGAGTGGTGTGGTCATGGCCATCGTCCTGAGTGCGTGCGGGACAGCTCCCGCCTCGTCCGTGGAACATAAAAGCGGTCGAGCTCCTGATGAATCCGGTTTAGTGCAATCCCTCCATAGACAGATACGAGAGCGAGACAAGCGTATTGAGGAATTAGAGTCCCAACTGAACGCCTTGAAGGTGATTGATCAAGACATCGAGAAACGGAGAAGGTCCAGCCGGCCGCCTGCGACACTGATGCCTATCCAGTGACTCTCGTCACGACCTCGCCAAGCCCCTCCAAAATAGAGCCTAAAACTTCTATGGCTCTTCTCGAACCTGCACTTTCTCTAGAAACCCCCCGAGGTCTGGATTGGCGTAGAGACCGAAGGCATCAGCAATGATTCCTTTGGGTCCCCCGACAATCTCTATCGCATAGACGACAGACATGTCATCCGGATCACTTTCTCCCTCGAATCGGTAGTGTTCCACGATTGTCAGTTCGTTAGCCTTGAAGGTCCTTCCGCTGTCCACATCACGAAACGATTGACCCAGAAACTCGAAATTTGCTGTGAACCCTCTTCTCTTCAGGTCTTGGATGGCTTCGACCATATTCGTGTAAAGCTTAATGCTCATTGCACTCCCTCAAGAAATGAAGACTCAACATTATTCTACTTCTTGTCGTGCTGCATCTCACCCCGCCCAACCTCGACGGCGATTGCTGTCTTATGGGAAATCCCTCTCTTGTGTTTTTTTTCAGTTACACATCGAAGGGAGCTGCCACTAGCGAAACCTCTAGGTGGCCGCAAAGGCTCCGGATATTGAGGGTCTACGTAGTCTTCCGATGGCACGTCCTGTGCACATTCCCCGCTCATGACATGAAATCCAACATGACAGGAAGGAAGGATAGCCCCACATGAAAATCGCACAAATCGCACCTCTTTGGGAAAGCGTCCCCCCCAGGCTCTATGGAGGTACCGAACGCATCGTCTCCTATATTACGGAAGAACTCGTTCGTCAGGGCCACGACGTCACCCTCTTTGCCAGCGGAGATTCTCAGACAACGGCCCGTCACTGGGCGGCCTGTCCTCATGCCCTCCGGTTGCAAACGGGACTGGTCAATCGTGATGCGCCGCTTATGCTCATGCAGGAGCAAGCCCTCGGAGCGGAGGCCGAGCGATTCGATATCATTCATTCCCATCTGGACTTTTTGAGTTTTCCAATGAGCCGCCGTTGCGCGACGCCGGTGCTGACGACCTTACATGGGCGGTTGGACCTTCCCGAATTGATCCCCATCTTCCGGGAGTATGACGACATGCCAGTCGTGTCTATTTCTGACGCGCAACGTATTCCGCTACCGGATGCCAATTGGCAGGGAACGGTCTATCACGGGCTTCCGGACCTTTATGCCTTCCATCCCAATCACGGATCCTATCTGGCCTACCTTGGTCGCATCTGTCCGGAAAAGCGGCCCGATCATGCGATTGAAATCGCCAAACGGGTAGGCATCCCGCTCCGTATTGCCGCCAAAGTAGATCCGGTTGATCGCGAGTACTTCGAAACCAAGATCGAACCGCTCTTAGACCACCCATTGGTGGAATTCCTTGGAGAGATCACCGATGCAGAAAAATGTGATTTTCTCGGAGAGGCGGCGGCGGTGCTGTGCACCTACGACTGGCCGGAACCGTTTGGCATCGTGTTGATCGAGGCGCTGGCCTGCGGAACACCCGTGTTCGCGTATCGGCGCGGCTCGATCCCCGAGATCATCGAAGACGGCGTCACGGGATTTATTTGTGAAAACCTTGACGAGATGGTGGCGGCGATAGATCGTTTGCCGCTCATTCAACGCCAGCACTGTCGGGACTCGTTCGAGGCCCGCTTCACCGTGCAGCGCATGGTCCAAGACTATCTCGCTCTGTATGAACGGATGGCGGCCGCTGCGCGACCCAGGACGCACATCAATGGTCGAGCATCAGGCCTATTACATGGCAGACAAATAACGGCGACTGAACTCGTCACCCCTCACGGCACCGCCTGAAATTCTGGTATAGGGCGAGGACCCTCGGGCATACGCAGTACCGCCGCGTATGTTCGCAGGGGGTTGGACTAAGGCAGTTTCGGGCAAGCATCGTCCTTGCCCTGCAGCCAATTGCGGATGGCGTCGACTGTATCGCCGTGCCCCTTCGTCGGCCGGTAGAGATTGACCTTGATGCTGCTTGGCGAGGCCTCTTCGATATCTGCAACGATCAGATAATAGCCGCCTGGAGGAGGATCGGCACCGACACCGCGCGGGTTATGCTTCACCTGCATTGTGAACTCTGCTCGATTCGCAGAGGGTCTCACGACGTTGGCCCGATAAGTGGATTGGCTACGTTCATGATACATCCCCTGCGTCATGGACCGTTCAACCACTTTGTTGAGACATGATTCGGTCTTTGTGGTCAGGTTGGGGATGGCCTGTTTGAACCTCTTATTCACCACGAAGTTTTCAGCCTTCGCGCTGAAGGCGCCTTTCGTTACAACGGTCCGAAACTCCTCGCGTGTCTGTGGCTGCTGGACACAGGCTGTTAAGAGTAATGCGGAACTTGTCCCGATGATCCATCGTGTATTCATAGTATGACCCCTCATGCTTCCATGAGCGAGTCTATCCCCGGCCAATGTGATGGGGAACTGATATTAGATTTTTAACCGTTGTTGGAGAGGATAAAAGTTCGCCACAAATCCATTCGCACAAATGCCCTCGGATCTGACACCACACACTGATCTAGGTGCTTACCAGTCGCCCGCTTCGTGTTGGACCGCTATCCTGCGTTACACTCAAGAATTGAAGCCATTAAATGAGATGAAGAGCAGGGAGGTGCATATGGCGGTGACATTGATCAATGTGTTTTCCGTCCCGACGGGGAAAGAAGATGAGTTCGTCGAGTGGTGGCATGACGTGAAGGCCAACATCACCAAGCGCCCGGAATTCATCAGCGGAAAGTTTCATAGGAGTCTCGAGGCGGAAAGTCGATACAACTTCATTGATATTGCACTCTGGGAAAACGAAGATCTGTACTGGAAAGCTTATGAGCAAAGTACAGCACCCATAAAGGGGAAGCTAGAGCAGTTGGGCGTTGAAATGACCCCAGCGCTCTAAACCGTGGCCTTTGAGTACTGATTCAGTTGTTTGCTGTGGGGCTAGCTCATGTTGTCCCGGAGGATGCGTCGGGCGGGATGTCGTCCGAGGGAACGTCACGAATCTGAATCGAGTCGACCCGTTGCTGGGCCAGGACATCCGAGATGATCACGACCTTGTCGCCGACCCGAAACTGTTCACGGTCCTTTAGGATCCGGAACGCTGTTTGCAGAGTCTTTTCAGGGTCCGAACTGAAATCGATCTTGAAAGGAAAGACACCGCGGTTGAGCATCATGGTCCGTCGTGGTTGGCTCATGTTGGTAAAGGCGTAGATGTTGGTAGAGAAAGGACGGCAGTTTGCGACGAGATCGGCCATGAGTCCCCGTCTGGTGATCACGACGATTCCCTTGGCCTTGACCCCCTCGGCGAGCTGAACGGCCGCCGCCGCCAGTTGCTGCTTATTTCCCGCGTTGCGCAAGTGTTTTGCAAACTGCAATCCGGGTATCGTTTCGGATTTCAGCGCAATCTTGCGCAGGTATTCGACACACTTCACCGGATACTTCCCGACCGTGGTTTCCCCGGACAGCATGACGGCATCGGCTTCTTCATAGATCGCATTGGCGACGTCGGTGACCTCGGCGCGGGTGGGGTGCGGATTGTGGATCATGGATTCGAGCAGATGGGTCGCCACGATCACGCGTTTTCCGTACTCGGCGCACATTTGTACGATCGTGCGCTGGACATTCGGCAGATCTTCCAGGTTGATCTCCACCCCTAGATCTCCACGCGCAACCATAATGCAGTCCGATTCTTTGATGATCTCTTCCAGGTTCCGGACCCCTTCCTGGTCCTCGATCTTCGCGACGATCTTCACCTTCCCGACCTTTTCGCCCATGAGCGCCTTGAGTTGCTGGATATCCCCGGCCTCGCGCACGAAAGACAGGGCGATGAAGTCCACATCCCGTTCCAGGCCGAACAGGATATCCTTGGTATCCTTATGCGTGATTGCCGGCAGATTGACACGGATGCCCGGGAGATTCACGTGGCGCTTACTCTTCAAGAGCCCACCGTCCAAGACGCGGCACCGCATGAGGCGCTCTTGCTTCTCCAGCACCTCGAAATTGATCAGCCCGTTGTCCACGGTGATCTTATCCCCGACGTTGACCGCCTCTAGCAAGTCTGCATAGTCGATGTGGATGGAGCTCTCTTCAACGTCCATCGGCCCGCGCGTGGTGACGGACACGATGTCGCCCTGCCGCAGATCGAGGTCGTTGGATAGGTCCCCGGTGCGGATCGCCGGGCCTTGGGTATCCAGCAGGATGGGGATGGGAAACCTCACCTTCTTGTTGAGTGTCTTGATGTGCTGGATGACCTTGGCGTGGGAGTCGTGGTCGCCGTGGGACATGTTAAGCCGCGCGATGTTCATGCCGGCCTCGTACATCTTCTCCAACATTTCGTAGGATTCCGTAGCCGGGCCGATCGTGCAGATGATGCGGGTCTTTTGCATGCGTGCTCCCCGGGACACTGACCTCACCTCCGCTAGCGGAGGTGAAGTCCACAGACTTATGACGACTTCATGCGGCGGGATACGAGAAGAACCGGGGCCATTCTACTTTTTATCGTCGGCCTAGTCTATCATTGTGTGAGGTGGAGTGAGGGATGGTGAATAAGGCGTCGACCCGCCACACGCCATGAAATGTTCAGAGAGCGAGGCGTAAATCTCTTTTCCATACGCCATCGGATCTCACCGGGAGTCGGGATGAAGAATCACCGGGACTGGTACGAGCGGGAGGAATGCTGAGCCAGCTCTCTATAGATTGCCTTTGATCTCATGCAAATCCGTGATCGGCCCGCGCCAAAGACCTTCCGGCACTTGCTCTAACGGTACTATCTGGTTCATCCACCGGACCAGGAATTTTCCCCCGATCTCGCTCGGCTTGGGTTGCATCTGGACGACCTCGATCAAAACATTAAAGTGGACGTGCGAGGACAGATTGTCGTAGCGGAACCAGTAGAAGCCGGCCTTATCCGGGGGTCTGGCGAGAGTCATTAACGGGGCGCTCCTGTATCTTAGTCGCGGGAGGTTGCGTAATGTTGTTCCACGGCTGCAGCGCGAATTAATGCTAGGCCGTCCTGGAGACCCATCACATACCTCTCAAACACATCGGCTGGACAATACCGGTACTGGTTTGTGTGATCTCTACTCAAGAGCGCGTCCCGTAGACCAGCCTCTTCGGCGCTCCATCCTTCAAGTTCAGGCTGCGCCCGCGCTCGCGTTTTCTGCTGTCGGCACCATACAATGCGAGAAGCGATGGATTCGGTAAAATACGCCATGGTTCCCCCCTGCTGGATCGGACACGTGTTTACATCCGCAAAGAGGATACCAAGAGATCAACCATCGAATTCTCTCTGGTTGAGTTTCGCCCTGAGTGTCGGATGTCCCATATGTTCCAATGAGTTGCGTTTGCTCAGGACTCGGCTCCGCGACACAATTGGATTCGGCCTAGGTTTTCACCTAGTGGGCGGGCCCTACAGATCGCTGGGCTGCTACCTACATTACTGAACAGGGGTGGTGAAAAAGGAGAGAGACCGATAGTGCTGAGGCGTGAATCTTCTCACCGCAAGTCCGTGATTGGCCCGCGCCAAAGACCTTCCGGCACTTGCTCTAATGGTACTATCTGGTTCATCCACCGGACCAGGAATTTTCCTCCGATCTCGCTCGGCTTAGGTTGCATCTGGATGACCTCGATCAAAACGTTAAAGTGTGCGTGCGACGACAGATTGTCGTAGCGGAACCAGTAGAAGCCGGCCTTATCCGGGGGGGTGACGACAGTCATTGACGGACCCAAAAAGTGTGACAAGAGATATCGTAAACCGCCGTGATGTTTTCGTGAAGCTGGGAAATTCCCCGGTCACAAATTTACATGGACAATTGTCTTAGCGGAACAGGGTCTCCGTTCAACCGCTTGCTTCAAGTTAGAGCGACTCGCAAACCTAATTTTTACCGGACTTTGCTAGCACAAGGATGTAGCTATCGGCGAGCTATGCACCTCAGTGTCACTGAACGGAAGGCTCAATTGTGCAGGAGGACATTCGATTTTTGCACCGGCGACGGTGCCAAATTGTCGTGCAAATCGGCATAATTGGTGGAACCGATAACGGGCGTGAAGATCTGGGTTTAGCGCGAGGACGCCTTGGTCTTCGAAGTCTTGGATTCTGTTTAAGTTTTAGTTCCTCAATTTGCCTTAACATGACTTTTTCATGATCAATACAAATGCCGTGAGAGGTTACTTCCCAGTCGTACAGTCCGATTTCACCAATCAGCGTTTCCTTCCCTTCATTTTCACACCATGCGCATATGACTTTCATGATGAAGTGATCCAGCAAGCTTAATGCCGAGTACGGCAAACAAAAAACATGAAAATGCCGGCCTAAGGGCTGCCTTGAAGAGTCAGCTCAAGGACATTGTAGGCAAACGAATGCAACGAAGAAATCTGTTCCACAGATAACTCTGAATTATCAGTCTAAAGCGTGCAGAAGCGAAATGCATACAAAAAGGATTTAATTGAACACGAAAGTGTGGAATGTTCTCTCATGCTCAGGTGTTCCAAGAGCAGACTCGCACGAAGAGTAACCAATTAGAAGTGATTTGCAAATTCGGTGGACTGTGTAAGGGCTGAACCTACGGCCTGCTGACGAAGAGTCCGACAAGTGTTTTCCCACCTCATGAGTATATTAGAGAGAAGCGATCCGCCATGCGCCGGGGAAATACAGAATGTCCTGTCTCCTCAACTCGGGATATTCTACGTCTTCCAGTGAAGGTCGAGCTCTTCAATGCAGGGATAAAATGAGGCACACGACGGCACTGACAGTACACGTGTCAGATTCAGGGGGCGATGTCGAGGCGTTGCTGCTCCGTCCGGACGATGCCAGGTGGCTCCTGGTATTCGCTCACGGCGCAGGGGCGGGGATGCATCACCCGTTCATGGAACATCTAGCCCGCGAGTTGGCTGCTTGCCGTGTGGCGAGCCTCCGGTACCAGTTTCCGTACATGCAGCAGCGACGGAACAGACCAGACGCCCCAGCTCTGTTGACCGCGACGGTCCGGGCAGCGGTCACAGCAGCGTCAGAAGCTGCATCGGATTTGCCGCTGTTGGCGGGAGGCAAATCGCTCGGGGGGCGTATGACGTCGCTGGCGTTTGCCGAGGAGCGAGCAGCCACGAACGCCGACACCGCGCGCGTGCGCGGCCTCGTGTTCTTTGGCTTTCCCCTGCACCCGCCAGGCCGTCCAGGCACACAACGCGCCGAACATTTGGCACGGGTGCAGGTGCCGATGCTGTTTCTACAAGGCACGCGCGATACCTTGGCCGATCTCGCCCTGATTCGCCCCCTCTGCGTGAAGCTTGCACCTCGTGCCACATTATATGTAGTGGACACCGCTGACCACTCCTTCCACGTGCTGAAGCGATCAGGAAAGACAGACGCTGATGCCCTCAGTGAGCTCGCACGCACCGTGGCTTCGTGGGCTGATTCCCTCGTCTAAGATAGAATCTCTACTCCACACATAGTGAATCGAATTGCATCCATACAGCATCAGTTTGGGTGTCTTCAGGGTGGCCCCTCAAGGAACGTATCGAGATCGTCCCAACCCGGAAGCAATTAAGTTCCGTGAATAATCGCCATCTTCTGTTCCAACTATTTCATCTGCAGTCAAATGTTCATCTGGCACAGACGTTGCGCTTATAGGGGTAGCAGGTGTGATTCGCGGTGAAATACTTTTGGTAAGGGCTGTGTAAGGATTTCATTTCGCAGTAGCGGCGATAGCCCAAGCCACTTTAACAAAAAAAGGAGAACGCCATGACTGAGTACAAATCAGATCTATTGTTTGGGGCATTAACTGGGAACGGACGCGTACTCGTGGTTGATGATGAACCTTCTGTCAGGACCGTGGTCCGGATGACTCTGGAAAAGGCCGGGTACGATGTCCTGGAAGCGGAAAATGGGGAGAAAGCCATCGAGGCTATCAATACAGGAGAGAATCGATTAGTGCTGGATACCGTGATCTGTGACATCCGCATGCCGAAGATCAATGGCATCCAGGCCATCGACTATTTTCAGAGAGAGTACCCCCATGTTCCACTTATTGTCCTTACGGCCTACCCGGAGACCGGCATGGCCGTTTCCTTCATGCGGAATGGAGCGTCGGATTACTTGGTTAAGCCAGTCGAAGCCGAGAAGCTGAAGGCTGCAGTGGCGAAAGCGATGGAACGACGACAGGTTGCTTGGGCGTGATGCAACAAGATCCGCTGGCCAGTTTTTGCTGCTGAATTTTAGGCGTATCCATCACTATGGAGACGATGTGGGAGCGTTGTATGAGGTGGGGAGCAGCATCCTCTCATCGGCAGGGTGAATAACCCTCAAGCAGAAAGTAACCGGCATGAATGAGCGCAGAAAAAGACAGGCAACTATAGAGAGCCGACCCGCCACGCGCCGCGAAAGGGTTGTTAGCACCAGCCGAATCGTGGCGCGCGTTCCCCCTCATGCGGCCCGCTTGAGAGCCTGTGCAGCGGTCCCTATCCGTGGATCTTCTTCTCGATAAACCCAGGCCCCCGCTTCGGTAGCGATCAGGATTTCCACCAATCCGATCACCATGACGGTGGCCAAGAGGTATGCCGGAAACAAGCCCATGGGCATCCACATCGCCAGCGGGAGAAAGTATCCCAGCGACCATACGCCGAGTCCGGCATAGAGGGCGGTTGTGGCACCCGCTCCGAATCGAGGACGAATCGCCGCATACATCCAGGTCGCCATGATCCCATAGGCGAACCCCAACAGAATGTAGAAGATCATGCTGCCGGCAGACTCGTGGATAGGCCGTCCGAGCGCCTGCATGGCCTCGCGCCAGTCAGGCCCGAGGAACACGCCATTGAGGACCCACTGGACCACATCAATGATCAGTCCGGCGACGATCCCTCCGATAAACACTCGAATCCAGTTTATGTGTCTCATGGTCTCCCTCCTTGATAATGTGGAAGACTCGATATGATATGGCTCTCCACTATATATTTCCCTCCTGAAACCCCATTAAAGTCAAGGGCTCGGCGGACGCGATGTTTATTGAGATTCAACCAGCGCGCGGTTAGAGGCCGCATACGAAAAGAGGAGAAGGAATCGTCAGAATGCAGCTATGAACTGCCGCACCACGCGCCGCCACATGGTTGATTGCAAGACCTGGCTCTCATTATTAAAAAGATCAGAAGCCTGAAGAAAAGACTCCCGACCCCTTTTCGGCCCAGGTCAAAGGCTTTCATCCCAGCGCAAACGCTCGGTTGAGTTTATTCAGGTGTTCGGCTTTTTCTTCTGCACTGACCCAGGCACCTTCAAAGGCATTGCGTGCCAGCTGGTAGAGGTCTTCGCGGGTGACTGGAAGGTGTGCAATTAGTGCGCGGTAGTTGTCGTTCACATAACCGCCGAAATAGGCGGGGTCATCCGAGTTGATGGTAGCTTTTAGACCCTGTTTGAGCATGGTCAATATCGGGTGCTGATCCATGCCCTTCACCACACAGAGCTTGAGATTGGACAGAGGACAGACGGTGAGAGTTTTGCCTTCATCCGCCAGTCGCTGGACCAGTGCAGCATCGTCCAGCGAGTGGTTGCCGTGATCAATGCGATCCACTTGCAGCAGATCCAGTGCCTGATAGACATAGTTCGGCGGGCCTTCCTCACCGGCATGGACGGTGATTTTAAAACCTAGGTCCCTGCACCTGGCGAACACCCGTGCAAACTTTTCAGGCGGGTGGCCGATTTCCGAGGAATCCAGCCCGAAGCCATCCAACTGATCCAGAAAGGGTTGGGCCAGCTTCAGGGTGTCAAAGGCGTTTTCTTCAGACAAGTGCCGCAGGAATGACAGAATCAGCCTAAAGCTGATGTCCAGCTGCTCCTTGCCATCCTGCAGCGCACGGCGAATGCCGCTGATCTGAACGTCCAGAGGAATGCCGCGCTCCAGGTGTGCCTGCGCATCAAAGAAAATCTCCACATGCACCACGTTGTCCCGATGCGCCCGCTGCAGGTACGCCCACGTGAGATCGTAAAAATCCTCTTCCTTCAGCAGTACCGACATGCCGGTGTAATAGATATCCAGAAATTCACCCAGATTGTTGAAGGCGTAAGCGGCACGCAGAGCTTCCACGCTGGGATAATTCAGCTGTACGCCGTTGCGCTTGGCCAGACGGAACGCCAGTTCCGGTTCCAGACTGCCTTCGATATGCAGATGCAGCTCGGCCTTGGGCATCCGCTGTGCCAGCTGCAGCAATTCTTCGTTCATAGATTCAAAGCCTATCATGGGTCAGATTGTTTGCCCTAGAGAATGTGAGTTGGCGAACTGAATGGTGAAGAGGTGGCAGAGACGGCCCGCACGCGCGCGAAAGGGTTCTGGCGACTCCCTCACAACCATCTGCGGACGACACGCGCATATTCCGTAAACCGTCCGCCGAACTTTGCGGCGAGGGCTCGCTCCTCAGGAACAATCTGAAAGCGATTCATGTACGCGACAAAGCTCGGCAATAATGCGAAGGCAAGCATATGAGAGAGAAAGGCCGCCCACCCAATGAGGCCAAAGAGGAAGCCAAGATACATGGGATTGCGGCTGAAACGGTAGACGCCCGAAGTGACCATGACAGTAGTCGCTTCAGGTGTGATCGGATTGACTGTTGTATTGGCTCGGCGAAACGCCAAGACGCCGGCCAAACTTATCGCTAGACCAACACCGCAGAACATAACGGCGATGGCAACTCGCCATGGCAGGGCCACGGCGAGCGGTGAATAGGCAGAGGTGAACCACATCAGAGCGGCGAACAAACACACGAGCGCGACGGGTGGTACTTTAAGTTCTAGGGCATTTAGCAATTGAGACCCTCTTGAGGGCGACACATCAGAATGCCACGCGCCCCGAATGGTTCTGACACCGTTGCCGAAACTCCACCCCCCTTCAATACTGATCCGCATTCATGCCACTGCGCACACACCAGGCATGGAAGGTAATGGTCTTAAAGGCGTGGAGCACCTTGCCGGTATCGAAGAACACGATCCACGCGCTTTTCGGATTGTCTGCGACCGTCGTCGCTGACCAATATACGTCCATCTGAACGTTGGTAAAGGGATGACCCAGGGGCAGGGTAGGCCCTGTTCTCATGGAAAGATCCATCAGACTCGCCAATTCAAAAATCGACGGCAGCCTCCAGCCTTTCCGGCCGCCCACGTCCTTGTCGGCGCAGGCAGCACGAGCATCGCTCCAGGACACCTCGGTCGTTTCCAGAGTCTTTTCCCACACGAGCCCGGTTTCATCATCTCGCACCGCCGCATTCCCGAAGGCACTCAAGATAGTAAACCGCGAGGCGCTCGGCATCTTTTTGTCCCAATTCTGGGTGGGTTCGGAGACATCCGTGGCACTGCTCACCCCTGCCTCAATAGTGAGCAAACTCCCGACCAAGACACAGAGTCCTAGCATCAGCATGGAACTGTTGGGCAACTGCATCGTGCTTCTCATGCGATCCCTCCTATCGTTGTGGGGGTCGAAAGTGTGGACCACCTTGCGCTCGGAGACACAGCGCGTCAATACCTTCAATCGAGCAGCAATGGATATAGGGCTGGAGGAGCTAGTCCCGCCGAGAACCACAGTCCACTACAGATAAAGAAAGAGGCATAGATGTGTTAGATGAAGCGGTGAGGGTGGGGAGGCGAAGAGGCGGGGACGGAGAAGTAATTGACATCTCAAAAGTCTCTGACTAGAGTCCAGCCACGCCATTCAGATTTGGGGGCGTCCGTGACGTACGAGTTGACGATTCACCAAAGGCCTACATACTTGCACATCATCGTGGCGGGGCAAAACACCAGGGAAAACGTGATGCAATACATGGAGGAGGTGATTCGGGAGTGCACGACCCGTCACTGCGGGGAAGGTACTGATCGAAGAACGTCTCGAAGGCACACGTTTGGGAACGTTCGATGTGTATTCCATGGTGTCAGAGGGTGCCGGTCGATTCGCCGGGATGTTAAAGGCGATCGCCTATGTCGACGTCAATGCTGAGGGCAATTTAATGCACTTTGCCGAGAACGTGGCGGTCAACCGTGGGATTTCAGTTCACGTATTCTCGACCGTACCTGACGCGGAGAGATGGCTGCTTGAAACAGACGACGCATGAGGGCAAAGAAGTGGGATGTTGGCGGAGCATGCCCGCCACGCGCCGCGAAATGGTTCCTGACAACTCCTCACGAGAGGGAATGCCACGCACACAGAACACAACGGACGGCTTCCCTCATACGAGGTGGCAGCTCAAAAAGACTCCCGATCCCTTTCTCGCCTCAGAAGTCTTGACCTCCTGCATATCTCTCCATTTGGAAGGGCTATGCAGCGTATGCTTTTGCCATCCGTTAGGACTCTGCTGACCTGGGGTTGTCTGACATGATGGATCAAAAGCAACGGGTGAGTTTTTGCTTACTGCTTCTAACAGGAGTGTTC
Organism: uncultured Nitrospiraceae bacterium; assembly: GCA_963851455.1. Lineage (GTDB taxonomy): Bacteria > Nitrospirota > Nitrospiria > Nitrospirales > Nitrospiraceae > Nitrospira_C. Next base: position 775,328 of record CAWKPI010000004.1, on the reverse strand, counting down.
GCGCTCAACATCGTTGTCGCCGCGCATGGTGTGGTGGCTCATCCCGATACGTCTAGGCCTATTGGAATTCGCGACACCGGAGATCAGATACTGAATCCCCATAGTGATCTTATCTTCCGAGCCACGGGAGCGAGCTCGTGCAGAGATTGCCACGGAATCGGAAGGAGTGGCGCCCTGAGTCCTCAACCGATGGACAATGACCTTGTGAGGAAGCTTCGCGACAAAGCGAAAGGCGTCCATGGGCCAGGCCGATTTGCCGATTGCCTTCGTTGTCATGCCGGAGGAAGCAAGGGCGTGGAGAAGTATTGAGATGACTCCCTTGTTCCGCCGCTTTGTAATCATTGTGATCTCGATTAGTGTGGCGGTCGTCGCAACATGGTTGGCCGAGGCCTTTCTCAGTATCGGAAAACCTTCGCCCTTCGCGCACACCAGGCAGGGACACCTCATGGGTTGGGTAGGGTTGGGGATCACGCTGTTGGTCTTCGTCTATCCAATCAAGAAACGCGTCAGCCGAAATCGTCGGTGGCCACGCGACTGGTTTCGCGTGCACATAGTGGCCGGTGTGATGGGCCCGCTCGTGATCTTTCTTCACTCAGGCGCACACCTTCACGCACTGGTGCCATTGTTCGCATTGGCAGCGATGGTAGTGGTCGCCGTCAGTGGAATTGTGGGACAGGGTGTCCATTACTTGGCACTGAGGACATTGAACGACAGACGGCGGCAGCTCCATGATGAAGGACTGGGCGGTGACGAGATCGAGTTACGCCTACACCGGATGGCGGCAGAGGAAGAAGCGTTTCGCCTGTGGCAATCGATTCACGCGCCGATGACACTGATGTTCCTGGTCCTCACGGCGTTGCACGTGATGGGAGCAGTGTACTTCGGCGGATTTTGAACGATGCACTATCTGCCGCTGCCTCGCACCGTGGTTCCGGCCGTCACGATGGCGACGGTGGTTTTGGTCATCTGGCTGGGGTGGGGCTCGATGCAGGACCCGGAAACCTTGTGGGCTCCCGGCGATTTGAGCCGGTATCATGCCGATATCGCGCGTTGCACGACTTGTCACGAACCCTTCCGCGGGCCGGTGACTGCCAAATGCATCCTATGCCACTCGGAGGCACGCTTTGCAGAACGCTCGATGCCTTCGGCAGCCACCTTCCATCTGGATATCATTCGACACCAGAAGACTTGTCTGGCCTGTCATACCGAGCATCGAGGCGCTCTCGCGCAGATCACCTCGAGCGTCATGAGGAACCCTCATGGAGAATTTGTCTTCGTCGTGACAGGTACCAATTCTTGCACCGCGTGCCATGAGTTTGGACCGACCTTCGGTGCGCGACCAACGGTAATGGACAACGATACCGTGCGTCATGTGAGGGCGAAAGGCCGCGGCGCCCATCGCCCGGGGCATATGGCCAACTGTCTCCAATGCCATTCCGGTCGTCCGACAGAAGGGGAGAATGCTCGGCATCCGATGGAATAGGTGTTGCCGCCTGTTGCTGCGCTGTGACTCCTTTCCCCAACCTGTCTTCTGCACTTGAAGCATTGAAGGCCGCCAATACTTGCTGTAATCTTTCAGACCAGGACATGTCACTTGCAAATTGTTCGTGAAATGTCCTTTGTTCTTGCAAGAGTGCATAGTCCGCACATCCAGCGGACTTGCGGAGGGTCAGAGTGGACATTCGGGCGTTTATGGTAGTGATCGCCGCTATCGCTGGACTGGCAACCATCGTGGGGACCTGTGAACCAGTACAGGCTGAACCTCTGACAGTTGGGGCACCCCCCACCTTAAGACCGGCTTTCAGCGAAATCCTGCCGATGTTCGAGCGAGAATATGGCGGCGCGGTGATCAAGATCGTGTACACGCCATCGAAAACGCTTCTTCGGCAAATCGAAAAGGGAGCTCCGATCGATGTGTTTCTGTCGGCGGGGCTTGAAGAAGTGGAGTACCTGCACAAGAAGGGACTGACTCTCAACCGGCCAAGGATCTACGCGCAAACGTCCCTCGTCCTCGTGATGTCGTCGGACTCCCCGGCCTCGTCGGTTTCCTTTCAGGATGCGCTGCCGAATCGAACCACACGCATTGCCCTCGGGGATCCTCAGACGTCCTCATTGGGAGACGTCACGGCCCGGGCACTGACAAAACTCTATCCGACGTATAAAGGCCGTTCCAACATTCTCTATGCCTCACATAGCGAGGACATCATGAATCTGATTCGCACCGGCAAGGCCGATGTGGGGCTGGTCTATCGCGTAGATTCGATCAACAGCGGGCATGTACGCATCAGCGATGAAGACCCCCTCGGAACGTTGGTGCCGATTCAGTTTGGGCAAGCAGTAGCGTGGACCTGTCGAGCCTCATTACGCTCTGTCGCAGAACGGTTTTCCGATTTCCTGATGACGCCTCGCATACAAAAACTCTTGGTGAAATACGGATTTGACGCCATCCCATCGCCTATGGGGCTCACCCCCATTGAAAGGAAAGAGAGGGTATCATGACCAGCAAAGCTTTGACCTGGATCGCCGTCATAGCAACGATTGCGGCGCTGGCTGCCCCGAACATCTTCGCCATCGACAAGAAATCCGGCACCCCGGTGGGTGTTCCTCCGGGCATTGTTGCTGACTATTTGCGTGCCGTCATCATGGCTCACCGGCACTTTTACACCATCCACATCGCCAACCGACTTCGCCAGGAGCGCATTGTCGATGTGTCGGAAAACTGGCGGGCCACGCATTCATTGCCCCTACCTGTGCAGCTCCTGCAGGAGACAAGCGAAATTGCTGAATTGACCGGCCCGAATGTCCGCTACCACCTGATCAGTCAGTGGCCGATCAATAAGGCCAATGCGCCAACCACTGAATTCGAGCGGCGGGGTCTTAAAGAAGTTCAGACCAATCCCAATAGACCGTATTCCAGCACCATCGGGGGCAGTGAGGAACAGTTGTTCGAAACGGTCTATGCCGACGTGGCTGTTACCGCGGCGTGCGTCGAATGCCACAACTCACATCCCAGCAGCCCGAAGTCGGATTTCAAAGTCGGTGACGTCATGGGAGGACTGGTGATCAGCTTTCCGCTGAGCAAAAAGTGAGCAGCCAGGCTGAGTCGATCGGCTTGCAGGAGGGTCGCGGAAACGGATTCCTAAACCGCGGGTCACTGGTCAAGCGGCCAACAGCTAGCCCTGTGTTTCCTACACTTTCTGAACACCCCTGCTCTCAGTCGTGTCCAGTCTCGTTCGGAGCCGCTTCGATCGCTCGGATCGTCTCTCCCAGGCGCTGCCGATCTTCCAATTCAATGTGAATAAATTCCATGCCAAATTCCCGACCATCGGACCATCGGACTTCCGCCCGCGCCACGTAGATCGGGTGCTCATACTTGGGTACATCAATCAGCACTCCTAGACACTCATCCTTCCTGACGACGAATGGAGTGTGGGCCCGGCATCCAACTATGGAGAGATTTAGAATGGTCCCTGGCGCACGATAGGAATGTCCTGAAAAAGCTGCGGAATATTCGACGCGGACCCGATCATATTTGCGCTGGTCCATAGAAGATGTTTTGCTTTGTGCGAGAGATCGACTTAAAACGGTGTAGCTATACACTGGCCGATGTGCGTACTCAAGAAAGCATATGGCCTTATCGGAAGTATGTAAGCATCGTAGGGATAGGCAAAACGATCGCCCCGCGGTTGGCTTATTTGCGACTCATCGGGACGAGATCTTTCCCTTCTGAACAGCAGTCCTGGTAAACCGCGGGTCATTGAAATGGCATCGACCCACGCGCCGCGAAATGGGTCCTCAAAACTTGTTCAGCTGACTGCGGGAGGTTTCCGCGACGAAGAAACACGTGGGGTGTTGGTTTCAGACCAACATCTCGATGATCTGTTCTACCGTTTCTGTTAAGCCTCCGTGAATCGTTGAAGACTGATTGTTTGACACGGGTCGGCCGAGTCTCGTTTCAATATCCCACCGTAAAACGCTGCCGAATATGCTTCGGTTTCTCGACCTCATCGATCATCGCCATGGCATAATCCTCAACCGAGATGCGGCTCTCCCCCTTCGCATCCTTGAGTAGCTGGTCCGTGCCAAGGCGGAATTTCCCGGTTCGCTGGCCGGGAAATAAGTCGGCCGATGGAGAGAGGAACGACCATTCAAGGCCCGTTTCCTGCCGGAGCATGGTGAGCGCTTCTCGCGTCGCCAGCGCCCCCTGTTTGTATTCGGCCGGAAACCCGGGAAGATCCACTGACTGGACACCCGGCTTGACTTCCAAGCTGCCGGCGCCGCCCACGAACAGCAGACGCTTGATCCCGGCCTTCTTCACGCCGCTGATGATGGCTCGTGTGCCTTTGACCTGCTGGTTATAGATGTCGGGATTGCTCCAGCCCGGATTAAAAGCGCTGATAACGGCATCGTGGCCCGCCACTAATCGAGCCACTTCCTCTTCGTTGTAGACATCGCCCTTCTGAGGGTGAAGCTTCGGATGCGCTTGCAACTTTTCCGGATTCTGCACGATGGCCGTTACCTCGTGGCCCCGATTCAAGGCTTCTTGCAAGATGGCCGACCCAACAAAGCCGGTTGCTCCGATCAATGCGATCTTCATGCTATTTCTCCCTTCAGATCGGCTTGCGCCCCGAACAGCGGCCAGCAAAGAAGCTCACTGATTTCCCTTCCGCTGCTCGGAGAGATAGCGGTACATCCCTTCGACATTCTCCGGAAACCAGTCGGCATAGCGCACCCACTGTTCGTATTTGGGAAGCTGAACGTTTTTTTTCGCCTCCTCTAGGCTCACGCCTTTCTGTACTTGTTCCTGCACGGCGGCTCTGAGATCTTGGAGATATCCGCGAAACATACGGACGTGTTCCCTCGTGCCGATCTTCCCATGTCCCGGCACCAACGTGTCGAACTCCAGACCTTCGACCTGCCTCAGCGAGCCGATCCATTCGTCCGGATAGCCGTCCGGAAGCGCCCGGTAAGCGACCGTCTCGACCGGAATGAAGTCTACGGCGAAGAGGAGCCGGTTCTGCGGAAGCAGGACAACCAGACTGTTATCCGAATGATTCCTGCCGGTGTAAATGAGTTCGACGTGCTTGCCGCCGAGATCGATGGACATCCGATCGGTGAAGGTCAGATCGGGGACGGGCGTCTGAAGATCCGCTGCTTGGAGAATCTTCGGTCTCGCGGCAGTTTGACTGACGAAGAGCGCTGTGTCGGCGAAGACGCTGCCACCGGTGATGTGATCATTATGGTGGTGGCTATAGATCACATAGCGGACGGGTTGATCGGTGAGAGTCTTGATCTTCGCTTTCAGCCAGGCTGCCGCGTCGGAACTGATTGGATCGGTGACGATGACGCCCTTGGGGGTGGTGATAAAAATGGACTGATGAAATTTATGCCTGAACAGGTACACGTCGTCGGCCAGTTTGGTGATTTCATCATCGGGCCGAGGTTCTTGAGCAGAAACCCCTCGGCTTTGAACCAGCAGGCATCCGACCACAATCAAAAGGAAGAGCCATTTCGAGATATGCATAAGCACTCCATAGGTCTGGAGGCGAGAGGCCTAATTCATCGCGGGGGACCCGACAGGACCTTGAGGCACCATCGAGGCATTCGCAGAAACAGATGTCCATCGGTACCAGAAGATCAGGCTGAAAGAAGCCCACACACTATCAGACCAGGAATAGAGATCGGTGAGGTGTGTGGCCCCAAGTTCCTTGCTCTTCCTTGTCACCATGTGCACAACACGTTCCACGTCAGGCTCGCTATGAAAAAAGCGGATGCTGTCGGCTTGTTCGGAATCTCCAGTCACAAGAGGAAGATAGTAGAAAAGGTAAATGCCTCCGACTCTTGCGCTGAGATGGGCAACCGGTTGCTCCTCCGAGGTGAATCGCTGATCATGCAGTTCTCTGACGATAGTGAGGCTCGAACAACCGATGGCGGAGACAAGTGCAAATGCTGCGACACCGATAAAGACAATACCCTTCATGGCCAACCTCCGTCTCTTCTGTTTGCTCGATTGATTTGAGAGATTCGCGATCTGCAGTCTCTTTGGCATCCACTGTCGAAAAGTATAGTTACATGGATGATGGTAGAACACTGTCAGTATTGACAGGGGAGACACTCATCAGAGCGCTTCACACTCCGGTGACGTCTCTAAGCAATGGAGGTTGGAAGATTGGATTGCCGGATGTGACTTAATCAGAAGCAGGCCCGCCACGCTCCGAGAAATGGTTCCCGGCACCTTTTCCCAATCTCCAACTCCGAGGCGTATCCATCACGCCCGAGACGATGGAAAGAGCGGTGAGGGGTGGTCGACGGAAGTGGGGCCCGGCTCGCGCTGAGGCGGCACCCGGTCGCGTCGCGACGGGAGGTCCGGGCACAGGACGAGCTTGCCCTCGAGACCGCCCGCCTCGAGACGGCGGTGCGCCTCGGCGACCTCATCGAAGGAGATCCGCTCGGCGACGCGCGGCCGGATGGCGCCAGTTGCCAACAGGCCGAAGAGCCGCTCCAGGTCCTCCCGGAACCAGGCGGGATGTCGCGCCCGCATCACGTTGATCGAGTAGACGCGGGTGCGCTTGCCGCCAGGCAACCACTTCCATAGAGACTGGAGATACTGGCGCGCCAGCCACATCAAGATGGTGAGCGGGCGACGCTGCGGCTGCACGCCCGCCGTGTAGCCGTAGGCGCAGAGCAGGCCGCCGCGCTTGAGCGCCGCGAACGAGCGGCCATAGCCGTCCTTGCCGATGCCGTCGAAGACGACGTCGAACCCGCCCGGCAGGACGCGCGTGAAGTCTTCGCGTTGGTAGTCGATCGGCGTGGCGCCGAGCTCGCGGATCAGCGCCGCGTGCGCGCCGCGCGCGGTGCCCCACAGCTCGAGGCCGGCCAGCCTGCCGAGCACGAGCAGCGCCTGACCGACGGCGCCGGCGGCTCCCTGCACGAGCACGCGCTGTCCTCGCTGCACCCGGGCCGCGCGGTGAAGGAGCTGGTATGCGGTCGTCCAGCTCAAGATCAGCGCGGCCGCCTCCGCCGCGTCGACGCCCGCCGGCACGCGGGTCAGGCGGTCGGCCCGGAGCGTGCGATAGGCGGCGTTCGACCCGAGTACCGTCATATCGGCCACGCGGTCGCCAAGCTGAAAGCCGCTCACGCCATCGCCGAGCTGATCGATTTCCCCGACGACGTCATAGCCCAGCACGAACGGCGGCCGGCGGCGCATCGTTTGCGGGTAGAGGTGGCGCCGGATCACCACGTCGGTGTACTCCACGCCCGAGGCGAGCACGCGGACCCGCACCTCGCCGCGGCCGGCCGTCGGCAGGGGAGCGTCGACCACCTCCAGCCCGTCGGGACCGCCGAAGCGCCTGACTTGAACAACCCGGTTGCGCCGCTCTCTCATAGTCGGATTCGCGTAGGCGGGCAACGTTGCTACATCACCCGAAGTGACAGGTTCCATGTGGCTGTTTATTGTTTTCGATGTGTAAGCAGGCGCAGGCTACTTTTCTTAGCCGAATGTGTCAAGGATGACCGTTCTGAAATGCACGTATTTTGAGGGGTAGACCCGCCACGGGCCGCGAAATGGGGCCTGCTCCAGTTTCAATTCCCGGGGATCTTCTGTTCTCGGCGATACGCTTCGAAGGTCAGGAAGATTCCGATCACGAGGAGCACGAACGTTAATGCGAGGACAGCGGTTGTGTGTTGACCCGCCTGCTGGGAAGAAACTGGAGCGATCATTCGACCCAGCCCGGCGAGTAAGGCACACCATCCCATAATGGTGACCAGGACGGGCCAGCGAGTCGTCCAGTGGTTATGCACACGAACGATTGAAAGGCCAGCCACAAAGAGCAACGTGCCATTGAGGTACACGAGATGCGCAGACGTATTGGCAAAGATATCAAGGTTCATTGATTCGGTGATGGAGATCGCGATCAGGGTAGGACCGAGCAACCCCGCGATGTGTTTCGAATTCGCCACCGCCACCTCTATTCTCCGGCCTCGGCGAGCGTTGTTTGTTGGAAAAGGTGAAGAGACGGGGACATTCTACGTTGTCGGGTCAGCTGGGTCCATCGCTGTGTGAGCGGCGAGGGGAGCGGGGCGGAGCAACAAGCCCGCCGCGCGCCGCGAAAGGCACCGGATACTAATCGCAGCGTGGTAGTAAAGCGGATGGTCGGATGTGCTGATGTTGTTGAACGGAGAGCTTGGTTTTTATGGCCGGATACAGCGGCCATCTGCAACATTGTTCTCTTCGCCTGTGGCCTCGTCGATTTGAGCCTTTGAATCAACCGTGATCGTGAAATCGCAATCTGGATCAAAACAGGCTGCCGGAATGAGAATTGGAGCAAGCATCGTACGCTGGGCGGATTGCAGAGGAGGTGTTGGAATGTCCATGATCCCACCCGGGGAAAATTTCACTCGGGTAATTGATTCCGGAGCATTCTCTTGGCCTTGGTTCTGGATGACGATTCGCAGTTGGGGCACAGTTGTCGTGTCGCAGTAGGCATCGGGCCCTCCAAAACTCCCTTCCGGAACGGCTATGAGGTCGGGGTTTTCAGAAGATATTTCCGGTGTGACGCAGCCCCCGGCCATGATGACCATCCAGAAGCAGCAGAGGATTGAAGCAGGCCGATTTGCAGCCGCTCTGTAGGGCCATACGCTCATGACGGAAAGTGTAACTGCCTCTCCTGAGCTTTTCTAGCCCTAGCCCTCAGTGGAACAAGAGATGGGAATAATGCGCGGACTCGATGGCTTCCATGTTCAGACGATCTCCATCGTCCACCCGATGGAAGGCATCAAAAACTGATCCTGTATGGATGCAAATTGTCCGCAGATAACGCGGTGCGTCTCCTGACGGCGCCCAGGGGCGGTAGCACGCCGGGAAATGAAAAATAATATCAAGGACATGCCGGCACTAGGGGAATCCCCAGTTATTGGAGATCGGGCTAGATCAGAAGATATGGGCGGGAACTTTCGCATGACCCGAGGAGGGATTTATGCATCGCCTTCCAACCATATCCTTCAAACGGCCAATTCCCGAGCCTGACGAGCTGGAAGAAAGCGGGCTATCTAGCGACGACGCGTCCACGCTGCAGGATCGTATGACACTTGGAACAGCTTGGTTGTGTGCGACACTGGTAGGTATTGTCGCGCTCGTCTACTCAACGATTTCGCAATTTTCCCGACCTGCTACCATGGTGGGTCTGATTGGGCTCCTCATGGTCTATGCAGCCTATGGGTATTCCCTCAGAAAGAAGAACACCCTCCAATTTGCAGACTCGCTCTATTATATGGGTTTTCTCTGGGCACTCTTTGCCTTGATTGCGACCTTCGTGGTCTGGCCGGCTCCAAAACTGACCGCTGACGCAGTGCTCACGACATTTGGCTATGCGCTGGTCACGACATTTTCTGGAATGCTTCTTCGACTGTTGGTCGTCCAATTTCGAGACACACTTCCAGATCGGCTTGTTCACGCTGAAGAGACTCTTGATCGCCGCGTTGCGGCTCTTACCCAGCAGCTTAACGACGCGACGATGGAAATCAGGTCCTTCAGAGATCGGGCAGGTAGCGAGCTCGGTGGCGCGCTCCAGGATCTTGTGCGGTCACTAGAAGATGTTCGAGAAACGATCACTGAGCAACATCGGACGATGACCACGATGATGAGTGCAGGCTTTGAATCTTCGTTAAAAGATATTCTTGGCCGGCTCGCAGCAATACAGATTCCCCAGGAAATTCTCACGACAGAAGTGTCCAAACTCATTGCTGCATTAGGGAAGCGGGGAGAAGACGTTGAAGAGGCCGTTCAAAAACTGGTGAAGAGTGTGATGCAAGCGACCGAAACCGTGACCCGGTTTGGAGATTCGCTGTATGGGTCCGAAGCCGCGAAGCGAATTGGAGTCGCTGTGAATGATTTGTCTCGTACAATCAAAGATAGAGCCGAAGAATTCGTCAAAATGACCACGGCGTTGGAGACAAGTCGTACAGAACTGGATAGTCAGCTCAATAGCTTGCAGTCATTACGATCGGCATTTGCGAAGGTCTCGACACAATTGTCGACATTGGAAATAGAGCTGAGGGACTTGTCGTCAAATTCGCTCAGGGCCGATGTCAGGAATGGGCTTCTGGATGTGCAGAAGGCCATACAGTCAAGTCTCGACGCGAGCAAAGCCATCGAATCGACCATGCGGGGAGTCATGTTCTTCTTGAAGGAGAGAGTGACTGAGGAGCACGCCTTCGATGGAAAGTGACCCGCGTTCAGGTTGGGCACTTGGCTTGTCACTTGTCGAAGTGATGCTGCTGCTCGTCTTTGCGGCGATGATGGTCTATGTGACGGACACTGTAGAGGGCAGCGGACAAGAAACGCAGCAAAGCGTTGACGAACCACTTCAAGCTAGACTCGATGCGGCAACGGAGAAGAGCAATGACTTAGAAGAACAGCTGAACGAGATGACGCTCTTTGTGAATGAAGTGAAGCTCATGGTGGGGGCGAAGGGTTCAACGAAAGAAGGCATTCAAGAAGCCATTGAAAACTTAAAACGCGGGTATGCCTTGTGTCAGAAGAACAGTAATACGTTGATCGAAGCCAGCGTTCAAAATGGTGTGGAAACCATTCAAGTCATTGGAGATATTCCTTCCGATTTGATAGTGAATTTGGTGAAGGGGGATCAGACGTCGGATCTGGATCAGATTGTGCCGTTCCTTCAAGACGTCTATCAGTACGAGAAAGACCAGAGTTGTCGGTTTAATTACCGACTGAAGTATGCAACGGACAACGACTACAGGAAGGCGAGAGAAGGATACGAGAAGTATTTTTATCCCGAGAAAATGATCAGAACCGGATGATGTGAACCCCCAAATGTGTGCTTCAGCAGCAGTCATGCCGGGGAAGGAACGACTCCCTCGCCAGAAGCCGCCAAGAATATCGGTCCGGTCCTCGTCATGGCCTATGCGTTTGAGGCTGTACACCCTAATCTGCCCGATCATCTGTGGTTGGACGAAGGTAACGGCCGGGTCCAGTTCATGATGTTCGATAAGCTCGTGAGCGACCCCACTGCACAATTGCTGTTCGTAGGTGAAGGTATCAAAGGTCGGTTTTGTGCCGAATCGCAGCCTGATCGGGGGAAGACAGGCTTTAACCATTTTCATCGGATCAATACGCCTGCTACTGGTGGAGGAAACACGCACTACAAACTGGGCACCGTGCAGGATGTGCCCCAGCCGCCGACACCCAAATGTAAGTAACCGTTCTGTGTAATGCGTTCTGGTTGCTCAACTGTATCGACTGATTTGATGGAGTGTGGCAATTCACAAACACATTGCTCTGTTCCTTTCCCATGGAATTCGGCCGTGCCGCACTCTGACCGCCTAACCCCAAAGGAGGGTGACATGTCGCAGATGACCGCGGTTCAAATTCGCTCACCGGGAGGGCCATTCGAGGTGATCAAGCGAGAGATCCCAGCACCCGGGGGCAACCAAGTCCGCATCAGAGTGCAAGCCTGTGGGATCTGTCACAGTGACCTGTTTGTGAAGGAGGGCTATTGGCCCGGGCTACAATACCCGCGCGTCACGGGGCATGAGGTGGCCGGAGTGGTCGACGAGATTGGCGCGGGCGTCACGGCGTGGAAGAAGGGTCAGCGGGTGGGTGTGGGTTGGCATGGTGGACATTGTGGTCAATGCGATCCTTGTCGGCGTGGCGACTTCATGGGTTGTAGATACTTCCAAGTGACCGGATTCCAGGAAGACGGCGGATACGCTCAGTACATGATCGCGAGGAAGGAAGCAGTGGCAGCAATTCCGGACGCTCTTTCGCCAGTCGAAGCGGCCCCCATTTTGTGTGCGGGCGTGACGACGTTCAATAGTCTGCGGCATAGTGGAGCGGTCGCAGGAGATCTCGTGGCCGTACAAGGCCTGGGCGGACTCGGCCATCTTGGGATCCAGTTCGCGAGCAGGATGGGCTTTCATACCGTGGCCATTGGTCGAGGCAAAGACAAGGAGCCTCTCGCGCTGAAACTCGGGGCCGTCCGATATCTCGACACAGATGCCGTCGACGTCGGGAAGGAACTGACGAGCCTTGGCGGCGCTTCTGTCATTCTTGCGACGGCTCCGGACAGCAAGGCCATGTCGGCGCTCATTGACGGCCTTGGGGTTGGAGGGCAACTGCTAGTGGTCGGGGCATCGGCCGATCCCATCAGCGTGACACCCATTCAACTCATCGGGGGCCGCCGTTCCATCCGAGGGTGGCCATCAGGGACCGCCCGAGATTCTGAAGACACGCTGAACTTTTGCGCTCTCACGGGGATTCGGCCCATGGTCGAGACGCTCCCGCTCGAACAAGCCGCTGCCGGCTACGAGCGCATGTTGAGCGGCAAAGCGCGGTTCCGCGTGGTGCTCACAGTGGACTAAACCGACAGTCCGTCTGGGAGAGAGGAGTACACAACATGCGTGAGCTCATCAAGCTCTGGCGCCAAATTTCCGTTTGGATGTGTACATGGACTCTCCTTGCAGCCGGGCTTGGCTTTTCTATGCTGGACAGCGCGTCGGCTCAAGATATCACTGTATCTGAGCAAACCTTTGGATGCATCCTGGACTGGCCAAAGGTCAGAAATACGCGCTTCAAGCACGCTGATCCGGAGAAGTTGAAGGAGGCGATGCGGATCTTCCGGGACAGCGTCCCGGACAAGGAGTATCCCGTTGGCACCATCCTCCAGCTTGTTCCGTTTGAAGCCATGGTGAAGCACCCGCGTGAGAAGTTTCCCAAATCGAACGGGTGGGAGTTTTTCGCTCTGGAGGTCTCCGAGGCCGGCACCAAGATCAGAGATCGGGGAGACGACAACGTCGTCAATCTCTCGCTGGGGGCGCCGTGTTTAAGCTGTCATCAGCCAGCGACAAGGTTTGACTTCGTCTGTGAAAAAGGGCACGGCTGTGCTCCGATCCCGTTCGATGATCAGAAGATCGCAGAGCTTCAGAAGGCAGACCTTCGCTGTGCGAAGAAGTAGGGGCGGTTTCCGCGACGAAGCCACACGGGGGGGTGATTTGAGACCCATTATCTCGTCGATCGTGAACTCTACTCGTGCAGCGCCTGATGTACGAAGGACACTGCAATCGAACCCTCGCCCACTGCAGAGGCGACTCGCTTGATATTGCCGGCTCGCACGTCGCCGACGGCGAACACACCGGGCAGACAGGTTTCGAGGAGATGGGGAGCCCTGGCTGAGCGGCCAATGAGCGCCGGCCAAATCCTCCTGCGAGAGATCGGGTCCTGTCTTGATGAAACCTTGGGCATCAAGCGCGACGCACCCGTGGAGCCACTGTGTGCTGGGAACGGCACCCGTCATGAGAAAGACGTGTCGTATGTCGTGGGTTTCGGTGTTCCCGGACTGATGGTCGCGCCAGCGTGACTCGTTCGAGATGATGATTCCCTTCCAGTGCGACGATTTCGCTGTTGGTCCTGAGGACGATGGCCGGATTCTGTTCGATGCGGCGAATCAAATAGCGCGACATGGTTTCCGCCAGCCCGCTCGACCGCACGAGCATATGCACGCGCTTGCTCGCCTGTGCGAGGAAAACGGCCGCTTGGCCGGCTGAGTTTCCACCTCCCACCACAACCACCTCTTCACCGCGGCACAACTGTCCTTCCATAAATGTCGCGGCGTAGTACACACCCGTGCCCTCAAACTGCGATAAATTCTCGAGGGGCGGTTTCCGATAGGCGGCCCCCGTTGCGATGATAATGGTGCGCGCCGACACGCGGAGCCCGTCGTCGATTACAATGGCGTAGGGCTTGCGAGTCGCAGGCGAGCTGTTTCGCCCCCTTCGTGATCACCATTTGTGCCCCGAATTTCTGCGACCTGCGTGTATGCCCGCCCCGCGAGATCTTGACCCGAGATGCCAGTCGGAAAACCAAGGTAATTCTCGATCTTCGAGCTAGAGCCGGCCTGTCCTCCCGGCGCGTTTGTCTCCAGCACGAGAACATCCAGGCCTTCTGATGCGGCATATACAGCGGCTGCGAGTCCCGCTGGGCCGGCGCCGACGATGACCACGTCGCGTATCTGGGTCTGGTCGAGGGGTTGGTTAAAGCCGAGGCAGTCGGCAATCTGCTGAATGGTCGGATTCCGCAGCACCACGTCGCTACGGCAGATCACCACCGGCACATCCGCGGCGGTCACGTGAAACTGGTCCAGCAGACCCTGAACATCGGCGTCACGGTCGAGATCGATATACGTGTACGGATGGCCGTTGCGCGTCAGGAATTCTTTGACGCGGAGTGTACCGGAGCAATGATTCGACCCGACAACGACGACATCTCCAAGCCCCTGCGCGATCAACTCCACTCTGCGGGTAATGAAGGCCCGCATGATGATCTCGCCGATCTCGCTGTCGGTCTGCACCAGCGCGACCAAATGTTCGCGATCCAGCTCGATCACTTCACCCGCCTCACTGGCGCGCGATCGGACAAGCACGGGGCGGCCCGAGAGCATGTTGACTTCGCCGGTGAACTGACCCGGTCCATACACCGTGATGAGCTTCTCGGTCGTGCCGGATGGCAGGACCATCTCGAGCCGACCTGCCGTGACGACGAAGAATGGCACCAAACGTTCTCCCGCCTCGAAGAGCACCTCTCCAGCTTGGATCGAACGCACGTGACCATGCACAGCAATCCGTTTGAACCTGAGCAGGCGTCAGGGTCGGAAATATCCGCTCCGCACCGGAGGCAAGCGTCAGCGAGACCGGAAGAGCAGCATCAGTCATGGGGCACCTCTCTCAACTCGATCCTCGGAAATAAAGGTGTCAGACCCTTTGTTTCAAATCGCGCAACGTCGTAAGGCAGGCTCACAATCTCTTGTGGCCAGTCTACTGCAAAGTCGTAGACGTATTCATCCCGCCCTGTTTTCTTACGATCCTGACTAGCTGTTGTTGTTCGTGACATCGCCCGCGGCACCCCAAAGGATCGCGACGCCGATGAGTGCGGACAACACCGATGCTGAGAACACCGCGATTTTCGCAGCGGCGAAGTCGGCTTGTGTCGGGAACGCCTGGCCGGCGATGAAGAGCGACATGGTAAAACCGATACCGGCCAATGCGCCGGCTCCGCTCAGTTGACGCCAGGAATACACGTCCGGCTTGACGCCAAGGCCCATCCAGACCGCAAGCGCCGAGGCCGATATCAATCCGAGTGGTTTGCCAATAACCAGCCCGGTCATGATGGCGAGCAGCATGGCATGGTGGCCGCTCCATGCCTCAGTCGTGATGGCCACACCGGCGTTTGCCAAGGCAAACACCGGCAGCACCAGATAGCTCGACCGCGCTCCTGCACGGCGCAATAGACGGTCGGCCGGTGATTCCAAGCGCTCGTGGATGTCATCGAGTGCACGCAGGACAGGCAAGGAGGGTCCGTGCCGGAGCACCTCACCGCCGTGTTGCGTTTCGGAGGCCAGGATCACGTCCGCTTGCGTCATCAGCGCGTTCAGATTCGCCGGTGGTCGCGTGGGAATGAACAAGGCGAGCAGGACGCCGGCCAGGGTGGCATGGAGTCCGCTGGCATGAACACAAGCCCACAGCACGACGCCGAGCGCCATGTATGGCAGCACACGATAGACGCGTGATTGATTCAGAAACGCCAGGGCGACAACTATTGCGGCGCCGATCGCGACATATCCGAAGTGGAGGGCGCCGGAATAGAATGCCGCCACCATGACAATGGCGCCAATATCGTCGACGATAGCTGCCGCTGTCAGGAAGACGCGCAGTTCGATCGGCACGCGACTGCCCATCATGGCAATCAACGCGATCGCAAAGGCCGTGTCGGTGGCCATCGGCACGCCCCATCCTCTGGACCAAGGACCAGGGGGAATGATCGACAGGTACAGCAAGGCGGGGATCACCATACCGCCTATAGCCGCGGCAATCGGCAGCGCTGCTGAACGCCGGCTGGCCAGGTGGCCGACAGTGAATTCGCGCTTGATCTCCAGCCCGACTACAAGGAAGAAGATCGTCAGGAGGCCGTCATCAATCCAGTGACGCAAGGACATACGAAAGTTAGCGTCGCCGAACGTGAAGCCAACGTCTTGCTGCCAGAAGGCCTCAAACGCCGGTCCCAGGGATGAATTTGTGAGGCCGAGCGCCAACAGCGTCGTGATGAGCAGCAGCAATCCGGCCGATGGCCCCCAACTGACGAAGTCGAGCGCCGCCGAACGGACGCGATGCCCCAGCGTTCCGAGCATCGCGTCGGACAACGAGCTTTCGTCCCATGGGCCGTCATAGCGTCGACTGTTGATGAAGAAGGTCGGGGTGACCGTTGCCCCGCTGGCGCGGGCGCTCGCTTCGTCGGCGTCCACACGCTCCTTTGCTCGCCGAGCCTTCTCGCCGTCTTGTCGATCGAGACGCAGGTCGGTGGCGACGGCAACAAGGTCGTCCTCGGTCAACGTTTCTGACCGCGTCATCAGTGCGATGTGTGCCTTCCAGAACTGACTGGTGTCGGCCCGTTCCGCCAGTTCTGCGGCGCGCCGCGCGAGATCATTGTTCGTGAGCGGGCGTTGCCGGAATACATAGCGCATGCGCTCGCCGAACCGGTCACGCACCGCCGCAATGCTCTCGTTGGCTGACCGGCAATAGGGGCACGCATAGCTGCCATATTCGACGAGCGTGATCCGTGCATCGGCTGGCCCTAAGACATGGTCGCGGCTTTCATCCACCGGACGATCGAGCCACCCGGTGTGCATGGTCTGTGACATTGGCGATAAACAGGATTTCGGCGCGCCTGGTTCTTCACCCAGGAATACTACAAAAAGGAGCCGGGCCGCCACGCGCCGCGAAATGGTTCTGATGCTATGTATTTCTGTCAGCTCGCGGCGTCTGGCTACTCCACCGCCGCTTCCAACAGCTTGCCAACCGAATCGAGTTTCGATGTGAGCTCCGTTGGCACACCGTGTCGCTCGTGCAGGAGCTCGGGCGAGTTATACGTGAGCCACACTTTGCCATTCTCGTCTTCCCATGCCAAGGCTTTCATGGGGAGATCAATCGCAGCGGTAGGCTTGGCCACCATCAGAGCGGTCCCCCCCTTCGGGTTCCCGAAGATGAGCAACTCGGTAGGTCTCATCGCCAACCCCACTTTCTTCGCCTCTCCGCCGTGATCAATCCGAGCAAAGACCTGCATTCCCTTCGCCGTGACCGCGCTCTCGATCCGGCCGATTGTTTCGGGAACAGAATATTTGCTGGGTTTCGTCACCACAGTATCTCCACCGGCTAGAGCTGTACCTCCGGATATGGCCGCGACCGCCAGGCTTGTGTAGAGAAGACGGTTGAGGAGGTCATGAAGCAGTCTCATGGTCACTCCTTTTTCTAAATGCATGAGGAGATGGACAGTCTAGCCACTTCACCGGATCGTGTCTAGATTGATGTTCAGTCATGGGATAGGAGAGGGGAGAAAAGTGTCAGCCCGCCACGCGCCGCGAGGACGCAGGATTGACAAAGGAACGGGAAAGATATTTGATGGCTGAATCGGGTAGAGGGAGGACGTATGGTAATCAAATCCTATAAGGATGTTTCACCAAGCAGGTATGAGGGATTGCCCGATGGCGTGCAGGTCCGCGAGATGATCACGGCACAGGACGGTGCACCAACCTTCGCCATGCGCGTCTTCGACGTGACGACAGGCGCCGCCACGCCCTACCACACGCATGCCTGGGAGCACGAAGTCTATATTGTTTCAGGAACGGGACGGGTGCGAGCGGGAGGAAAAGAAACACTCTTCAAGCCCGGGGATTCAGTCTACATCGCTCCGAACGAGCAGCACTGCTTTATGGCGGATGCCGGCGCCCCAGTCCAGTTGATCTGCTGCATTCCCTCGAAGGATCAGTGCCGGCTCTAATCCTCGATCAACCACCATCCCGGTGTGGTGGATGCTGTCTGCTGATTAACAATCGGCGGCTTTATCTCTCAATAATCATGTGTAAATAAACTACTGATTATGGACGCAAGTTTTTGGCACCAAAGGTGGGAGAAAAATGAAATTGCTTTCCATCAAAGTAAGGCCAACCCACTACTGGTCGAATATTTCCACGAGCTTTCTTTGGCAAAAGGCAGTCGTATATTTGTCCCATTGTGCGGTAAAACGCTTGATATTTCTTGGCTATTATCCAATGGCTATCGTGTTGCTGGAGCAGAACTAAGCAAAGTCGCCATTGAGCAATTATTCATGGAACTTGGAGTACAACCAAAAATATCAGGAGTTGGCCAAGTAGATCAGTGGAGCGCGAATAATATCGACATATTCGTTGGTGACATATTTGCTTTGTCTAGAAAGATACTTGGTCCAGTCGATGCAATCTATGACAGAGCAGCTCTCGTTGCCTTCCCGGAAGAAATGCGCAATCGATATACAGCGCACCTCACAGAGATGACAGACAAGGCTCCGCAGTTGCTCATTTGCTATGACTATGACCAAAGATTGATGGAAGGTCCTCCTTTTTCAGTTAGTAACGAGGAAGTAAAGGGATATTACACAGTTAATTATGATGTAACTCTCATTGCGAGCACAGATGTCTCTGGTGGATTGAAGGGGAAATGTGCTGCTAAAGAGAATGTTTGGCTGTTAAAAAATGAGTAATACACGTCCATTTCAAACACTCACACCTTTCAGTCCACCCTCAACTCCAGCCTTAGTTTGGATCCAAACTCGCAACTCGCCGCTCTGACGCTTCGATCCGAGTGAACCAGGGCTAGAGCAGGGCCGCGGAAACGGTTTCCTAATCCGCGAATCTTTAAAAAATGCGCCGGCCCGCCACGCCCGGGGAATGGAGGCAATTAACCGATGGATCAAATTAGATTGGATCCAAGTAGATTCGTGTAGGAATCAATTCCGATACGTCTAATTACCCAGCCTCTGGTCCTCTCTGCAATATCGCAGAAATTCTACCATCATGGATTTCAGCTATAACGGCATGATTTATGCCGATGGATGGGTATGTGGTTTTAGTCCAGGAAATTCAGGAAGCTCAATAAGGTGCTCACAAAGAGCAGGAGGTGAGTTATGAAGATTCTCATGGCGCTGATATTCGTCGCAAGCGTAACCCAAGGGTGTTCCATTTATAAGGCCGCGACCGCACCACCGCCTGTCGCAGTTGATATTATCAAATCCGGCACAACACGAGCTGAGGTGGTTTCGGTGTTTGGTTTGCCGAAGAGCAGTGACCTCAGTGAGTCCTATCGTACCGAGGTCTACGAATTCATCGATGGGAATCACGGGGCAACAAAGCTGAGAATTATTCCGTATTTCGGCGCGGACTTTTTCACGCTGGGATTGGCTGAAGTCGTCTTGTGGCCGATGGAATTGGCATTACTCCAGGGATCGGAAGGTAGGGCAGTAGTGACGTATGATCAGGACAACAGAGCGAAGACGGTTATCGTGACGAAGAAAGACGGTACACCGTGGCAAACATCGAAGAACACCACAACTCCTGCTCAAGAATAAGCAGCGTATTGACGCACTCCGAACGGCTCATCTGACGCTGTATGAACAAATTCGCGCAGCGTCAGGTGGCCGAGCGAGCCACCGATGAAAAGAATCATATTTAACCTCCTGGCAACATTGTTAGTGTCTCATGTTCTTGTGTTGCCTGCGTCTCAAGTCATTCCGATGCTGGAGCCTCTTCTACTGCACTGACCAATACGCGGGTTGACAATTGTTCGAACTGAGGCAAGAATCGCGCGCCATTGTTTCGGTAATGCCGAGGGATGGGACAGAAAGATGAGCATTGAACTCACTCGCCACGTTCTCCTTTGGAGTACGATCATCAACTACGGGATATTGCTGGTATGGTTTTCAGTCTTTGTGCTTGCGCATGCCTGGATGCGGCACTTACACGGTAAATGGTTTCGTCTGTCCGACGAACAGTTCGACGCTCTTCACTACGCGGGCATGTCGATGTATAAAATCGGCATTCTTCTATTCAACCTTGTGCCATTTCTTGGTTTGACTATCCTCGGCTGAGAAAACACTTGCTGTGAAGGTTGGGGTGGGAAGAAGCCGGCCCGCCACGCGCCGGGAAACGTTTGCTGACATCTTGTGGCTCAGTCTGTCAAAATCATTGTTGTCCTGGCGGTATGTTGAAGACACGGAGGAGTATGAGTCTGTTGCGCACAAAGATCATGATGAGTTTGATAGGTGGAGTGATATTGTGCGCCGCTCTGAGCGCGTGCGGGACAGCTCCTGCCACCAAGGTGGGACATAAGAGCGATCCCGCTGTCGACATGTCCGGCAAGGTGCAATCTCTTCAGAGACAAATTCAAGAGCGAGATAAGCGTATTGAGGAGTTAGAGTCCCAACTGGACGCCTTAAAGCTCATTGACGAAGACCGCGAGAAGCAGAGAAAACCCCTCCGGCCGCCCACGATCCTCGAGCCAAGCCAGTGACCCTCGTTCCAACACCGCCACACGCGGCGAACTGGTTCCTGACACCTTTATTTTTCCCGCAGACTTCTATTTATTACCATGGGTAAGATAGTGACGATCCCGTTCGCCAGTTCCATGGGAGGAGATGCATATGAGACAACCGAAGATATTCATCCCCGATTTGTGAGGGCCCCCAACTCTGGAGACATTGATGCGACTATGGCACTGTACGAGACACGGACGGGACGTCTCGTTCCGCAGCCGGTGCCCAGTTGTACGAGGTCACGATTCGCCTATCAGCCAAGCTTGCGTCTTATTTGCTGTCGGTGGGTCGATGGATGTAGAATACATTTTTGCTTGAGCTCCGATGGTCCGTGCGCACATTCATTGCAGCCATTGGTGGCAGCGACAATGCTGGCGGCTCTCTATTCGCTCGTGGGGCATCCCGGACATGCGGGAAACCGATTGAAGCTTCATGCTTATTTCAGGCCGTACCGCGGTGGCAGTGCTTCAGCCAGCAGCCTGACCCTGGCGAGTGGTTGCATGCAGTCGGAGCGGACCCTTTTGGGCGGTATTGGACGCGTCTCGGTATGCCGATCGAGTGTCTTAACCCTGACTGAACGGCCCGCCACGCGCCGCGAAATTCAGAATGCTTTGAGGGAGAAGATTGGCAGGCAACAATCGCGGCACTGCTACTTCCCTTTTCTTGCACATACTCCATTCCGCTTCCATGTGGCGCCATGTTCGTGTTGCGGATTGGTCTGGGTGAGGTTCAGGAGGGGATCCATGATGGTCCCGTCCTGAATGAGGAGTTTCCACACATCTCCAGGTCCGCCCCCGCCAGCTTCCTGACTTCGAAAGAAGACGATCTCTTTTCCACTGCGGGAATACTCCGGCTTCTGGTCATATTCATTGGCGTTTGGGGTCGAGATTGGCTGTAAATGGTCTCCGGTTCCGTCACCATTGGCATCGACAGCGTCCATTTCAAACAGGGCCGCACGACTGCCATCCTCGGAATGCCTCGCAAAAATAATGCGACCGGATGGCGACCAAGAGGGATCAGTATCGTTCACATTGTTATTCGTCAGTCGAAGATCCTGTCCAGAGCTCATCGTGTGAACGTAGATCTCTCGTGACGCATTCCCCACGGTACGCGTGAATGCGATTTTGGACCCGTCAGGCGACCATGAAGGGGACAGATCCTCGTAATTGCCGCTCGTAATGGGAGTCACATTGTTGTTGCTCACATCGAGTTGATAAATGTTGTAATAATTCTGGTTGGCTCTGTTAGACGAAAACGCAAGCAAAGCGCAATCATTCGACCATGCTGGAGATGAATCGTCCGCAGAGCTGGTGGTCCTTCGTTGAATGTCCTGGGCAGAATAAGTGTCGTCGCTGTTGTCGATAACCCGCGCGGTGTAGATCTCAAGGTTGCCATCTCGGACGGATTCAAACGCAATGTAGTTGCCATCGGGCGACCACGTCAGGGAGCTATTACCATCAGCACCTAAATGAAGTTGCGACTGGCCTGATCCATCGTGGTGCATGATCCAAAGATTATCTGCCCCACCAAGCTGAGGCGCCCGCGTGAAACCAATGTCCTCGGCAGCCATTCTTGGGGGCGAGGACACACATCCAAAGAGGAAAATCATCACAGCAAGGGCGATCCCATGAGCCAGCCATCGCGTCATCGATGCTCTCCTTTGTTGAATGTACCGCACCGTCATAGCCATTGCTTTAGCCTCATGAGTGAAGCCGCGAGCACATTCTACATTTAAGAGTCCAACGGGTCTATGGTGATGGGTGAATAGGTAAGGGGGCGGCCGCGAGAACGAGCCAGCCCCGCGCCGCGAACTGGTTCCTGACACCTTTTTGTGCTCCGGTTGGTCCTTGCGAGGATTTGAACCTTAGACCTCTGCGTCCCGGACGCGGTGCGGCTGCCGGTCTGCACTACAACATTATAAAGGAGAGGTGCAAAAGTAGGAGGAAGAAACCCGTCCGCTACTCGCCGCGAAATATCTCTCACACCTTTTCTTCTTCACTCAGGTGCGCGTCATTACAGAGGCCCGCCAGGGAGCGTGCCGCCGGGCAGGGTGCCGCCGGGAACAGTTCCGCCAGGCAGAGTCCCTCCTGGAAGAGTGCCACCGGGAAGAGTTCCCCCTGGCAACGTGCCGCCTGGCAGCGTACCTCCGGGAACGGTTCCGCCAGGCAGAGTTCCGCCAGGCAGGGTGCCACCCGGCAGTGTGCCGCCGGGCAGGGTTCCGCCTTGCGGAGTGTTATCAAGTCCAGTAAGTGGTTTTATTTCTTCCAAAGAGGCTGGAGGATTCGTGCCCGGATTCGGAGTTTGGTCCTGGCTGCCACTGTGAGACTGCAGGGAAGTAAGGCGAGAATGGTAAGGCACGCACAATGAACGATAGAAAGGAGCGACCGGTACAACATCGTGACACTCCTTGATCACAAAAAGATTATATGCCACCAAGTTCACCGGCCACAAGGTACATGTGGTTGGCGCCGCGAAATGGTTCCTGACAACCTGTTTAGCTGACTGTTGTGGTTTCCGCGACGAAGCCACGCGTGGGGTAGGGTTTCAGACCCAGCATTTCGCTGATCTGTTGAGCTATCTCAATGTTAGACCCGTCACGTCCCGAAACGGTTCCCGACACCGTTTGATTCCCCCTTATATAGAACCAGATAATCAGTTAGGCTCTTAACCAAAGACCATTATGTGGGAGGAAGCAGCAATGTCCAGGGTCAGCATGCGCTACATAATTGATGACGTCCCGGCTGCGATGCGTTTCTATACGACGCTCCTCGGTTTCACGGTGGAGCGGGACGCCTCGCCGGCCTTCGCATCGGTCGTACGGGACGGCGTGCGTCTCCTGCTCAGCGGTGACGGAAGCTCGGGGAAGCGGCCGTTGGCAGACGGTCGCCATCAGGTACCGGGCGGCTGGAACCGACTGCACCTAGAGGTGACCGATCTGGCTGCGGAGGTTGCGCGGCTGCGTGCGGCGGGGGTTTCCTTCCGCACGAATGATATCGTGACCGGGCCAGGCGGCGCACAGATCATTCTCGACGATCCGTCGGGCAACCCAGTGGAGCTATTCCAGCCTGGGCGTTGAGATCCATCACGGCTGCGGTATCATGCTCTTTGCTCCCCAGCGACAATAGCGTGATGGCGTCTCGGTCGTGCAAGAAAACTGGAACCGGCATGAGGAAAAGTAGAATGCCCCCGTTTCCTTCCTCAAGACCTATCTTTCAATCCCGTTGGTTCATGGAATTTCCCCAGTTTCTGCAAAATGTTTTAACTCTTGAATACTCTTCTCGAAGAGCGGCCTCCAGTCAGGCTGTGATGCATAATGGGATGGTTCGCCGAAGGACGAAAGATAGAGACCTGCCGTCTTATTAGCCCATTGCTTGGAGTGCTCTAGTCCATCCCGTCCAATCAACGTTTCAAGTCGAAGACGTTCGCTCATTCTCAAGACCAGTCCAAAAAATCAAAGCAACCAGACGATCTTCATTCCTGCCACGCGCCGCGAAAAGAGACTGCTCAGCCAGAATGTCATGACATCCTGGAGCGGATGAACGCTCCGGCGCGCGCGATCGCATGCCGCCCGGCCGTGAGCTGCTGATGAAACAGCGGCCATGCGTGGATCATGTCTGGCCATATCTCCAGCGTCACCGCCACGTCAGCGGCCCCAGCGACATTGGCGAGACGAACCGCATCGTCGAGGAGTGTCTCCGCCGAGCCCACTTGAATCAGGAGTGGCGCCAGTCCCTTGAGATTTGCGTACATTGGCGCGGCCAGCGCCGAGCGCGGATCAGCGCCATTGAGATAGGCTTTAGCCAGCGCCTCCAGATAGGGTTTTTGGATCAACGGGTCAACCTCGGCCTTGCTGGTCATGCTTGCGCCAAGGCATTCCAAATCCACCCACGGAGAGATACACCAGCCGCAAGCCGGCTGCGGCAGGCCAGCATCGCGGGCGGAGACCATCAGAGCGAGGGTCAGTCCGCCTCCGGCACTATCGCCCGCCACCGCGATATGGCGTGGCTCGATGCCACACGACAGCAGGAAGCGATAGGCGGCTACTGCGTCCTCGATCGCCGCAGGAAACGGATACTCGGGTGCCAGCCGGTATTCCAAGGCCAACGTGCGAGCTCCGCACACTCGACCGATCTCCGTCGCCAATGGCCGGTGACTAGCGAGCGAACCAGACACGTAACCACCACCATGCATGAATAGGATCACGCATGCAGGGTCTGCATGTGGATTCGAGGACCATTCCGCGCTAACGCCGTTCGCGTCGACAGGCTCGATGCGCACGTCAGAGGCGATCTTATACAGAGCTCCTAAGTCGTCTAGGCGCTTGCGCCGTTCGCTGAGCTCATCCGGTCGGGGTTTGGCCAGCAGGAGTGCACGGATGGCATCGATTTCTTGGTCGGCCATGACAGAGGAGTATGAGCGAATCGTCCAACCATTGAAAGACGCCCGGGAGGAACCTTTGTGATATCACCAAGTTAGTTTCCCTGTCGATTTCGTGGTCCCTGTTCGATAAAGAGGTAGAGTCGGGGTTCAGTGGTCGACTCAGCCGGGACACTGTATTCCAACAAACTTGAAAGGATAAGATGTTTTTCACGAGATAGGGACCTGGACGAAGTCTTAAAGCTGAAATTGGGTATCAAATCTGCGTTAACCAAAAACCAACGGAGGATACATGGCAGACATCATTCATAGAGTTGGAATTAAGGCACCCATCTCTAAGGTGTATGCGGCGTTATCGACGGTCGAGGGCGTGGCCGGCTGGTGGACAAAACAGACTTCTGGCTCATCCAAAATTGGAGGAACGATTGGCGTTCGTTTCCATTCTGCGGATGGAAAAGAAATAGGCAGCATGAACATGGAAGTCATAGCGCTAGATCCCAACAAGAAAGTGCATTGGCGGTTTACATCGGGGCCAGAAGAGTGGGTGGGCACTGACGTGATATTCAACCTTTCGCAGGAGGGTGAGTACACCATAGTGCTCTTTGGTCATAAGAACTGGCGCGAGGCAAACGAGTTCACCTCCCATTGCAGCATGAAATGGGCAACATTCATGTTGAGTCTCAAGGAACTCGTTGAAACCGGTAAAGGTAAGCCCTCGCCGAACGATATAAAAATTGATAATTGGAATTAGAACGCAGTGTGATCAGCCAGCGAAGGCGCGGGCAGGCAGGGCAGGCAAGCGGGGAAACGGGGCCGACATCGATTCGCAATTCGGAATGACCCGCCACGCGCCGGGGAATTCAGAATGTCTCCGCTTCTTCTTTCCTCAAACTCAGTACTTTCTAACCCTCGGGCATTCGCTAGTCCTTTGCCTCGTGTTGCTGGCGCATACTATAGATGAAACAAGACACTGGGAAGGGAGGGCGTCATCGTGCACGGAGAATAACCGGCGGAGCCGAGGGCGAGCGTTAAAGGCATCAGAAAAGTAACCTGTCCCCTTTTCTTGTCCCAATCAGCGCGAGACGAGCACACCTATGGACGATGACATGAAAGCCCTGCTGCAACAGTACATTGATGTGAGGAGAAAGCAGAGAAACGACCTCATGAAGGAGTTGGGACTCACTGAGGAGGAGGCGGACCAGGCCGTCTCCACACTTGAGCTGTATTACCACATCGAGGCATCTGAGGATCAGTGGACACAGGCTTGGATGGCGGCCAAGCGCGATTTTCTGGCTGAGGGGGAGCGCACTGGAATACGGCTGGCTGACCTTGTCGTAAAATATGTCGACATCGCACGCCTGGGTGGAGGGCCAGAGAGTCGATGGACATAGGGGATCCACACTGGAATTGTCTTAATGCCGTTCCTCGATGAGTTCCCTCATGGGCGGTGGAAGCAAGCTGCGAAGCTTGCTACTAATCAGTTCCTCGTGTCGTTGCCAAATAATTCCGAGATAGATCACCCCGAAGCCGATGAGTGTCAGGACAAATGGAAACATCATACTATCCTTGAACACATCGTAGGCTAAATGCCCGAGGTAGCCCGCTGCACCAACACCACCGAATACTGCGAAGACCCTGCGCGAAAGCATGGCACCCACACCGATCATGAGGATGTTGATACACAGATAGATGAATTTGTTCAATTCACTGTCCGAATGCATCATGGATAAACCACCCCAGAATGCCATAACACCAAACATATACAGCCAAAACGCATAGTCCTTATCATGCCTGGTCCGAACGTCCACCCAAAAAGCTAGCAGCACGATCAGCAGGCCAAACCAGAGTGATACCAATTTTCGCAGCTCCCACGTGAGGTCGGCTTCGCCGAAGAGAAAGGGAGTCAAATCCATACTCATATACCAGAGCGTTACCGCAACCGGCATGACTAAGAAAGGCAGTTGGTACCGCCACAGCATGACTGCGCCGGACGCAAGCGTGGCCAATTCCATAAATATCCATCGCCAGTCAATGTGCGTGTGATATTCGCGAAACACTTTACCTTCAGTCCACCAGCCAAGTGCGACTTGTAAGCCATAGACTGCCAAGGGCGTGAGTGCGACGACAAAGGTGGCCGTAATACCTGCCGGAATTGGCAAGCGGCTGCGGTTCAGGAAAAACTCTGTGAGCCAGAGACCAGCGCCGGCATAGGCAAGTGCAATGAAGAATAAGCCCCATCCACCGAAGCGTTCCCACCCGAGTGTCATGAACAAGCTCATTGCACCAATGGCGATTAATCCGCCGAGATAATAAAGAATATGTGTAAAGCGGAAACTTGGAGTGTCCTGTCCTCGTTCGCTCAGGAACTTCCAAAGCTGCTCTGCCTGCAACTCGGTGATCAGGCCGTTATCGGTTGCGATTTTGAGGAGACCGCGGGTTACTTCCATATCAAACAGTGTAGGACGAGACGTGCTGTATCCAAAGGAATTTGCGGTTCACGACAATGGATAGGCGGGACGACTGCATGCCTTGATGGCCACGCGCCGCGAAATAGTTCCTGACACCTTTTTCGTGCTCCGCGCCGCGAATCAGAATCTTCTCGATTTCTCGTCCCAACGAATCGTCAGAGGAGATGGACAAGCCTCATTCCAACGAGTACAAGTGACGTGATGAACAGTGATTTGCTCATCCGAATATCGTCATTTCTCGGGGTTCTCACTCTGATGGCCCTGTGGGAGGTCGGCGCTCCTCGGCGCAGCTTCTCTATGCCAAGAGGGCCGCGCTGGTTCGCCAACATCACAGTTGTTGTCCTCGATTCGGTGATCGTTCGTCTTCTGTTCGCCGCAGGTGCAGTCGGCATGGCAATGCTCGCAGCCGAGCGAAACTGGGGAATTCTGAATCAACTGAGTTGGCCGATGTGGCTAAACATTCTGCTGACGGTCATCGCGTTGGACTTCGTGCTGTATCTACAGCATGTCATGTTCCATGCCATCCCTCTGTTCTGGCGCTTCCATATGATGCACCATGCCGATTTGGATTGTGATGTGACCACGGGCGTCAGGTTTCATCCGGTGGAAGTGGTCCTCTCGATGGTGATCAAACTCGGCGCCGTCGTGTTACTCGGCGCGGCTCCAATCGGTGTGCTCGTGTTTGAAATTGTGTTGAACGCGACGTCCATGTTTAATCACAGCAACATCTGGATGCCTGTCGTTGTTGATCGGGCTCTTCGCTGGATGATCGTCACGCCGGACATGCATCGGATACACCATTCAGTGTTGCCTCAGGAAACAAACTCGAATTTTGGGTTTAATCTTCCTTGGTGGGATCGGCTGTTGGGGACCTATCGCGAAGATCCGCTTCGTAGCCATACAATCATGAGCTTGGGACTCGAACAGTACCGAGATCCACGAGGGTTGACCCTCCGCCGCATCCTCGCTCTGCCGTTCGTGGGAGTACCCGGAAGGTATCCCCTGGCACGAAAGGAATAACAGTGCACGCCTTTGAACCGGTGCGAGCCACGTGACCAGCGGTTAGTTTGTTATCTGCAAACCGGAGGGAGGCCAACCCGCCACGCGGCGCGAAATGGTTCCCGATATCGCAGAAAAGTTGCCCGTCCCGTATTCTTCTCCCTCTACGCGGTTTTTCAAGCAATTCGAATCCGGCGCGTGATCTGCCCATTGCTCTCCCAGTAGGTACGCTTGTTCGCTATGACGGGATCACTCATGGCTGGTTGAACATGCCCGGCTCTGTCGATGGCCCGCGATGTGATGGTATGCTCACCCGCTCCGGCATCCTCCCAATCCAAGTGCCAGAACTTCCATGCGAACTCATGCTCCTGCCCACGATCTATGGTGGCCGCACGCCATGGTCCGTCATCGATGCGAACTTCCACACGTTGAATCGGCCTCCCCCAGGCCGCACCATAAATTCGAAGCTTTCCGTCCTTCATGGTGACCTTCGCCGTCACGGATTTCGCCAAGGCCGGCCCGACCGTTTTCTGCATCCAAACGACTTCCCCATTCTCTCGCGGCTCTTCACGAATCGTGACATAGTCCTTGGCCATGAACCGGCCAGCCCAGCGCTTGTCGACAACCTCAATTCGCTTGAGCCATTTGACATTGGCGACCCCATACCATCCGGGCGCAATGAGGCGTAGCGGAAATCCGTGGAGCGGAGGCAGCGGCTGACCGTTCATCTCATAGCAGAGGAGATTCGCGGGAGCCAATGCTTCCTCCACCGACATGCTTCGGCTGAAGTTCTGCTTCATCTTGATGTCACGAACCTCTTCGTCGCCTTCATCACTGCCGAAGAATACCACCTCAATTCCGTTCTTCTTGAGACCGGCCGCCTGTAAGATTGGTGCGAGCGGCGTCCCTGCCCATCTCGCATTCCCGATGCCGCCGGTGAACCAGGTGAAGCCGTGATTGCCGGCGCACTCCAGCGTAAACGCGACCTCCTGCCGCGCCCGTGCTTGTATCTGTTCCAAGGTGAGCGAGATCGGTCTCTCGACCAAGCCACCGATGTGCAGACGCCATTCTTCGGGCTTGAGCACCGGCCGGTTGTAGTGGCTGATGGTGAAAAAATCTTCGTTAGGAGTAATCCAGGAACTCAATTGTTCCCAATTGCGAGTGTTCAACTCGCCGTATTGCCGAACAGCTTCATCTGGAGGTGCGGGAGTTTGATCCAGAAAAGGGATCACCTTCTCGCCCTCGCTGATACGCCAGATTTCAGCAAACAACGGAGAATCCGACAAGGCCAACGTCGCGAGCACGGAGCTTCCACGAATCAGGAAATCGCGTCGTGAAACGACGGAGACAGCGTGATGCGTCTCTAATGGATCGTCAAAAGATTCGCGCGGTGTCATCATAGGCCTCTCTTTCTTATCCTAGTTTATCGCTCACTAGCGTGGCTAGGGACAAGGTCACGCAATCGCTAGAACCTCGATGCCGTCAGCGTCACGTCCGTGCTCGCCCACGCTCGGCGGAAGCGCGCTTCCGCTGCGGCCGCTTCGGTGTTCTTCCCCTGCGCCCGGAGCGCCTGCGCGAGCCCGAACAGGGACCAGCCGTTCTCGGGGAAGCGCCGAAGGTCCTCGCGATACACCTTCTCGGCCTCGGCATTTTGTCCCGCCTTCAACAGCGCGGCGCCGAGCGAGTGCCGAATCGGGTAGTACCACTTGGGCGGTTCGAAGTAGAGTCCCGCGTCCTCGATCTTGGCCGCCTCCCGGAAGTGGTTGATGCCCGCGTCGAGGTCGCCGCGGCGGGTGGCGATCTCGCCGGACAGCGCGTGCACGGCGATCGAGAGCGCCGTCTTGCCATCGGCACCTTCGGGCGTCGCGGCGTTGATCGCCGTCACCGTGTCGAGCGCGGCTTGCGCCTCCGCCCACTGTCCCTTGGCGGCGTGCGCCACGCCGCGGGCGTAGTACGCCATGGCGTACGAGAAGCGGATGTCCTCCGGCGGAAGCGGTTCGGCAAGCACCGTCGTCCCATTTTCCGAACGTCGTGAGCGTGAGCGCGTGGTACGGCAGCATCTCCTGCAGCATCCCGACCTGGCGCGCGGCGTCGAGGTTCACCTTGGAGGTGAGGGTATTGGACGCCTCGATCGCCTGCGCACTGCGGCCCGCCATCGTGGAGGCGAAGGCGAGGAAGTGGATGTTGTGCGGGTAGTACGCGAGCGGATAGACGCCCATCGGGTGCTGCCCTTCGATGAACACCTCGTCGGTGTGGATGGCGTGTTGGTTGGCCTGCACGGCGTCGTTCCACCGTCCGACGCGGATGTAGATGTGTGCGGGCATGTGGACCATGTGCCCTTCGCCCGGCATGAGCCGAGCGAGCCGCTCGGCGCACGGCACCGCGGCCTTGCGGGTTCACCGCTTCGACCGCGTGGATGTAGTAATGGCACGCGCCGGGGTGGTTCGGGTTGCGCGAGATGACTCTCTCGAGCTGGCGTACGATTTCATTGGTGCCGGGGTAGGGAGTACCGTCGGGTCGCCAGTAGTTCCACGGGCGGAGGTCCATCAGCGATTCGGCGTACAGGGTCGCGGCGTCGAGGTCGTTGGCGTAGGTCTTGGCGACCTGCTCCATCGCGCGCGAGTACAACGTGTCCAACCGGGCACGATCGGTCGGCGGGACCGCCTCGTAGCGCTGCGCGACCGCCTCGATGTACGCGCGCTCAGGCGCCGTGGCGTGGGACTTGAGCGCCAGCGCTTTCTGCGCCGCCGCGTACGCGGCGACTCCGCTCGCCGAGTCCATTGGAGCGTTGACGTGCGGGCCGTAGGCGAGTGCGATCCCCCAGTAGCACATGGCGCAGGTGGGATCGAGCTCTGCGGCGCGCGTGAACGAGCGGATCGCTTCCGCGTGATTGAATCCGTAGACGAGTCGCAGGCCCTGGTCGAAGTACTGCTGTGTGGCCGGGACTCGAGTGGAGATGCGTTTGTGGTGGGAGCCGAGGTTCGTGTAGAGGGGGACCGTGTCAGAAAGGTTCTTCGGCGGCGCGGGCGCCACCGTCGACTCTGTGCCCGAGCTGGGAGCGGCACAGGCGAGCAGAGCAGCCACGGCGAACCCGATGATGTGGGGGGACTTCATGGCGTGCCTCCTTTTCTATTAAGAGCCTGAGTGGATCAAGAGCCACCCAGGCCCGTCAGGCTATTGTTTGTCGATCTGGATCGAGACCGGTACCGGATTCGACACGATGTCGAGAACCGGCGAGAACCTGATTAGCTCGTCCAACTGTTCTGCAGGCGCGTTCGACTTGATCGCAAAGTGGACACGGATTTCCTTGTAGCCTCGCCGGATTTTGTCCGACAGCCCAAGAAATCCTCGTACGTCGAGATCTCCTTCCAACGTGGATTCCACAGACTCGAGATGAATGCCTCGTGCCGCTGCGTGGTACACGAGCGAGGTCGTGAGACCTGCGGCAAGGGCGTGCAGCACAAACTCATAAGGGTTTGCTCCTTGATCAGTGCCGAGCAACACCCGCGGTTCGTCGGCATCGAGCACGAAAGGTTTCCTGCGGCTCGTATCTTCCTGGCCCGGGCCGTAGAAACTCTGGATCGTCGAGCAGTTGTGCCCGCCCGTTATCCATCGATTCTTCGCGCGAAATTGGAAGGTCGCCAGGTTTGGGTTTTGCTGAACGGTTTGGATCATTCCACCCAATCGATCCACATTGACGCCGTTGATGACTTCAGTAATGGTTGCCTGCGACATGATGACTCCTCCTTGTTGAGCGTGTTGGTCACTGGCTAGTTGCCGAAACAATAGCCGGTCGGCATTCCGGCAGAATGATTCCCAGTTCATCCCTGCACCCGCTCCAGCGATATCCGACGAAACATGTCCCCACAGGATGGCACTGCCGCTTGAAGCGAGACGAATGTCCGTCGGATCAGTGCGAACGACACCGGCTGCCTGCGATTCCATGGCGCCAACGACAGAGTGCGTGCCAGCAGGCAATAGCCGACCAGCACCCGCGCCGTGGTTCCGGCCAATTGCATCCAGTGAATCCACTGCAACGGCCCCCACAATCCGGCGATCAGCATTGCCAGATAGGCAACCCTTACCTGTACGGGAAAGGCAGTGAGGTCTCGCGTGAGCCAGATCACATGACCGATCTGAACGCAACACAATAGGATTGCCACGTAGATCCCCGCCGGCCAACCGAAGAGGCCGGCGCCGAGCAGGCCCACGGTCAGGAACCAGTACCACCAGCCAAGATCGTGAATCGTCGCCATCGTCCTACTCCTTGCTGTGGGTGAATGACTCAATGCCGAGTCCCTACAGCAGTATCGATGCCAGCATGGAGGAATCGAACGAGACGATGGAAAATCAGCGACTTGGAATCATTCGAAGGAAATCGGCGAGTGCCGACATCGCGTAATTTACGAGATCTCGCGAGAAAATTTGTGAGATCTCGTGAATCGATGAGGATGAAACTCGGATTGAAGAGGGATCAATTTTGAGCGACGAGAGAAATCTCTGTTCAGCGAGGTTTGTGAATCTTCAACGCTTTCATGCGCGACGAAAGGGTCGAGGCGTTCATGCCGAGCAGTGCCGCCGCGCCTTTCTCGCCGGAGACTTTCCAGTTCGCAAGGTCGAGCGCGCGCATGATATTCCCGCGTTCCAGGTCCTCCAGTTCTTTCGCGGTGCGAATGAGCCCAGGCCTGGGCTCGCTTGTACGGTCGAATGAGGGTAGCGTGGTCGTTGCCTCCGGTAAGGCGCGATCCAGGTTCAGCTGGCCGTCAGTGGTTGTAATCACGGCCCGCTCGATCACGTTCTGCAGTTCCCGCACGTTTCCGGGCCAACCGTAACCCTTGAGCCGGCGCGCATAATCGGCTGTCAACGGCGCGATCGTGCGGCCCATTTTGGTCGCGAAACGTCGGGCAAAGGCAGAGGCCAGATGCACCACATCGTCACCGCGCTCGCGCAAAGGCGGCAGACGCAGAGGAAACACGTTCAGCCGGTAAAACAGATCTTCGCGGAATTGTCCCTCGCGGACGGATCTTTCCAGATCGCGATTCGTTGCGGCCAGTACCCGCACGTTCACTTTCTTGGCAGAAGAGCTGCCGACGGGATCGAACTCGCCTTCTTGGAGCACTCGGAGCAGTTTTGCTTGCAGGTCGAGCGGGAGTTCCCCGATCTCGTCGAGAAAGATAGTGCTCTTGTCGGCCAGGGCAAAGCGGCCTTCGCGTTTCTTGGTCGCGCCGGTAAAGGCCCCGGCTTCATGACCGAACAATTCACTCTCTATAAGCGTGGCGGGAATCGCCGCGCAATTCACGATGATTAACTGACGCGCCCGGCGTGTACTGGCTGCATGGATTGCGCGTGCTACGAGTTCTTTGCCGGTGCCTGTCTCACCCAGGATCAGCACTGTCGCGTCGGTCGCTGCGACTTGACCCATGTCGCGTAAGACCTGCCGAAGCGCCTGGCTCTCGCCGATCAAGGCTTCGTCGTGGTGTAGGGCCTGCAATTCCTCCCGCAATAATTCGGTCTCAGCGGTAAGCGACTGGATCTTCTGCTCCGCTTCCACCCGATCGAGCACGTTGCGGAGGATCAAGGTCGTGAATTTCCGGCGATGCAGTTCGAAACGGGAGAGCGTCGCTTCGGCAGGAAACACGTGGCCGTCGGGACAGCGGGCGGCGAGGCCGCCGGGAATCCAGCGCGACTGCTGACCTTCGGGACGTCCATCCAGCTCGGCGACCAGGGTCACCAGCCTGCCGGCATCATCCGGACTCACGAAGCGTCGGAAGTTTTGACCCGTCATGTTGTCCGCTCGACAGCGGAATGCTTTTTCAGTGGCAGGGTTCACGCGGGTGATGTGGAGTTCATCGTCCAGCTCGATGATCGCATCCATCGCGCTGCTGAGAAGCCGCCCGACTTTTTCTTCCCGCTCACGCACTTCCGTTTCCGCCCGCAGGCGCTGCAACTCAGCCGCAGCCCGCGCAGCGAAGATCTGAAAGATCGCATGGACCCGCGGTTCTGCAGGAATCGGACGGCGGTCGATCACCGCCATGTGTCCGAGAATATGCCCATCCGTATCTTGGAGTGGGACGCCCATGTAGCTGACGGCTCCGGTTGCCTTCACTCCATCCGAATGGGGATAGATCTCCAGAATGCGGTCGGGGAAATGCACCAGTGTGGCCGTGTCAATCACGCGCTCGCAGGGTGTTCCGGCGATATCCACTTCATAGTCTTCGACCCACTGGCCGTCCATCCAGAACGCGAGGGCGCGAAGACGGCGCGTCTCGGGAAAATACTCTGTTACCCAGGCTCCATGCGTGCCGAGCGCTTTCGACAGATTTTGCACCAGAGCGGCAAAGAATCCATGTCCCGTTTCGGTGGCAGTTCCTTGGAGAATCGCCCGCAACGCCTCGTCGGTTTCAAGATCCTGGAGCGGCTTGGAGCCATCGAGTGATGGGGAGGTCATGGGAGGAAATTATGAGGCGAGATGAGGAGCAGATTCAAGAGTCGTTTTCCTTGAACAGCCGGGCTGGACTATCACGAATTTGCCACGCTTACCGTCTACGATAGTTGGGGCGAGTATGCGGAAGTCTTCAGGCAACGCTGCCTCTCATCCTTTTGCTGTCTGCGCTGCCATATACCTCCTGATACGAGCCTCCTGTTCGGCGCGGTATTCGGCGATCCGGCTCCGATCAGCTTCGGCGAGCGCGCGCCGGAGAGCAGCGGCTTCAAGATCCCGGCAGTAAGCCGGCGTTCCGGGCTGCTGCCGCCAGGAGTTGTCCAGATCACCACCGTCGACAGGGTCGAAGCCAAGATCGTCGACGAGGCGAAGCACTGCTGCCTTGGCGTCCAACGAATCGCCGACGACCGAGAGAGCGATCCGCCCCGTCGTTCCCCTCGGAACGCCCTTCTCGAGAAGGCTCTTGGCGAAGATGTTGTTGAACGCCTTGATCACGGGACGCCCGATCTGCTGCGCGACCCACTGGCTGTCGAGCATGCCGCGGTCGATCGCATCGATGCGGCCATCGCGAAGCTCGGGATGGTAGTTGCCGATATCGATGACGACGACGCTGCTCGGCACGTTCGCAAACAGCGCCCGCGGAAGATCGGCGACGGCCTTCGTTGGGATCGCGATGATGACGATTTCTCCGGCTTTGGCGGCGTCGACAACGGAAACGGGCGTCGCGCCGATCTCGGCCGCCAACGCGGTCAGGCTCTCCGGTCCTCTCGAGTTCGCAATCGAGACCTGATGGCCGAGCTTGGCGAGGTGGCGCGCAAGTATCCCTCCCATGCTTCCAGCGCCGATGACTCCGATCCGCATGTGCATTCCTCCTTCAAATCGCGGGTCAATGGCCTCATACCCGTTATTTACCCCTCGGTAACACACGGTTCGCCAGCCAGAACACGTATGTGCCGTACCAGATGGTCGGGAACCAGGAGACAACGGCAAACGTCCATGTCACGTGGTCCAACCCGCGAGCAAGCCAGGCCAGGCTCACGAATAGAATCGTCAGTACTGCATGCGGAAGAATTGCCCACAGGACTCGGCGGTGGGGGGTGAAGTGATAGGCGACAATCAAGGCGCCGACCACCGCGAGCAAGGCATAGCAAGTGAATAACTTTTGATCGGAGGCCTGCCAATAGGCTGCACCGAATACCACAGCGATGCCTGCGTCCAACATCGTATCCCGCCAATTTCCCTGGGGGAGTTGGTCGGAACCGAGATCGCTCTGCAAGTAAAAGAAGTCGATGCAATAGAGAAGCGTGATGGATATTTCGACGGCCTGAAGCGGTCCCCATCCCTCTGTGACATGGAGTACGTCATAGAGCATCGATCCCAGCACGGCCGGATACAGCTGCGTGTACGTGAACCGATGCCAGGCTGAGAGTTCTTTGAGTCGCACTAGCGAGTGGAACGCAGCAGCGGGGCGGCTGTTGGCTCCGGCAGAGTGTTAGGCTGTACATTCATGCGCGAGACCTACCTGTACTACTTTACGGAAAACCGCGGGTCTTTGAAAGGGGTAGGGTAGGTCTGCCACGCGCCGCGAATGGTTCCTGACACCTTTCCCTACCTAGGGCGGTGGGGTTCTCCCGATCTGCTATCCTTATTAGTAGATAGATGGTTTCCGAAGGGAGGGCCACTTATCATGACACGTTTCATCGGGTGCATTGTGGCCCTGATGCTGTTCAATGTTGCGGACGTACAGGCTCAGGGATATATCGATGGTCTCATGAATCGAGCCACCGAAAGCGCCAAGCGCAAAGCGCAGGATCGAGTAAATCAGAACATCGACCAATCCATAGACAAGGCTATCAGGAAGACCGAAGACACGGTCAAATGTGTCGCAACGGACCGAGAGTGCCTCAGGCAAGCAAAAGAGGAGGGTAGGCAGGTCGAGATGGTTGAAAAGCCAGCCACCAATGACACGATGAAATGTCTCATTACAGATACCGGTTGTATGAAGCAGGCGAAGGCACAACGCAAGAAGGTCGAGATTGTCGAAGAACATCAACTAGACACGCTGCGTTGTTCAACGACTGATACCGATTGCCTCGCACGCGCCAAGGCAAAGGGGAAGAAGGTCGATATCATCGACTAAATCGGGCTGTACCGCTCCACTGAAATGCGTTCTCCCTCTCAATCTCGCTTCCCAGATGTTTCGAAATTTCCGCCCCGCGCCACACAGCGACTCTTGAAGGCATCAGAAAAGTAGCCTGTCCCCTTTTGTTGTGATAGCTTCGGCTGTCGGACTTGTCTCAGGGTCACGGCGGCGCGAACGAGAGTCTTCAATGCCTCCTCGTCTATCTTTTCGCCCTCGTGGAAGTCGATGGCACGCCTTGTATTCCCGTCAAGACTGGAGTTGAAGAGGCCCGAAGGATCCTTCAGAGCCGCCCCTTTGGCGAAGGTCATCTTCACGACGTTCTTGTAAGTCTCGCCTGTGCAGATCAATCCGTCGTGCGACCACACCGGAACCCCTCTCCACTTCCACTCCTCAACGACTTCGGGATCGGCTTCCTTGACTAAACTACGTAGCCGGCTGAGCATCTTGCCCCGCCAGTCGCCTAGCTCCTTGATTCTCGCGTCTATCAGCCGAGAAGGAGACTTGCTTTTCTGCGACCCGCTCTTCTTCATGACCGTTTCTCCTCCTTAGTCCCGAGGCTTTGTTGCCATGGAATTTGCTTTTTGGATTTTGCGTCCTCATCTAGGTTTACTTTGGTTCAAGAGATTTCGTGCTAGATAGGTCTCCGTCGCCCGCCGCGCGCCGAGAAATTCTGGATTGAAAGATCTGACCATCGTTGGTTTGTGATGGGTATTCGGCTGTTGGAGAGGGGAGACTAGAAGAGTCATTGAACAAGAAGCACGGTGCTGAGAAGAAAGTCAGGTGAGTTGCCCTAAGACATACGCTGATCGATCCCGAGCTCAATCCTGTCCTCCACCTCTCTCCTGTCGCTTTTCACGTGCTTTCTCGAGATGGGCCTGCGCTTGTTGAATCCATGGTTGATTGGCAGGCGTCGCGGGTGCCCGTTTCAGGTATTCCCGAAACGCATCAATCGCATCCCGCCGTTGATCAAGGTCCTTCAGGAGGGCGCCGAGATCGAAGTAGGCCTGGATCAGGTTCGGATTCAGTCGCACAGCCGTTCGGTATTCCTTCAGGGCTTCATCAACCTGCCCATTGGTGGACAGGGCCGTACCAAGATTATAGTGAGCTAAGGCATCGTCGGGCTGAGATTCAAGAGCCGTACGGTATTCGGCAATGGCTCCCGCAAGATCGCCTTCTGTTGGAGGGCACTCCCCAGATTGTTATGTCCATCTGGATCGTTGGGATGCCGCTTCAGGAACAGCCGGTATTCTGCGATGGCTCCCTCAACGTCACCTTTCCCCTGAAGCGCGGCACCCAAGCCGAGATGAGCTCTGTCCAGGCCAGGCATGATTTGAAGAGCCAAGCGAAACTCGGCGATGGCAGCGTCATAATTTCTCTCTTGTGTCAGTAGCGCCCCCTTCTTTCGATGCTCCTCCGCATTGTCCGGCCGAGCAGAAGCTCCACTTTTGGGCCGAGAGGTGTCCCGCTGCACTTGGTCCACATGCTCCTTCGGCTGCCGTGTGCCGAGCAAACTAACCCATGTGTGCGCGAGCTGCTCCTCCGTGTCGATGAGGTTGAGAATGTCAGCTCGATGCTGAAGCACCGGTCTTGCGTCGGCCTTCTCTTTGACTGTTTGCAATTGGTCGTGGATCTTGTCCAGTTGCTTTTGGTAGTCATCGATCTTGTCCCGGATTCGCATGAGTTCTGTCTTGGCTCGTTCATGCTGAACCAGGCTGGCAAGCTGCTGGTTCAATGCGGACGGATCTATCACAACGGACACTTGTATAGAGACGGTCGTAGTCTTGGTTGCCTCGTCTGAGACGGTGTAGCTGGGATACAGTCTAATCGCCAGGAGGCCGGCGCTATAGGCCCGGAGCTCGTCGCGATTGAGGCCGAGTGGCTGAAGCGTGGGCAACGTATCGAGATACGCCACGCTGCTACCATGATTTCCGTAAGCCAAACCGAGGCGTTGCCCCTCGCCAATGGAATCGTAAGGTCCTATACGATACTCGCCTGTGGCCGTAACCGTAGGGACGTCGGCGAGGGCAACGGAGCGATGATACCCCAGGCGATCGTCAGCCAACAGCAGTGGATGAAGAATCTCGTCACGATGAGGAGCCTAGAGCTTTCCAAGGAATTTCTCATGCGTACCCATCACACCGATGGTGACTTCTCATTAGCGATGCATCCTTTTCCGCGACTCTGAAGCCACCGATCTACGTGGGGTGCTTCAGAGATGGCACTTACGGCATGCAGCACGTGTTCATTGTTTGTCATTTAGGTATCTAATGGCTGTACCAGATAAATACTCCGTCAGTCCCGTCTCATCCACTGAACCTTGCGCGAAACTCCAACGGTCATATAGAAAGGCCACCACCCCCCGAAACTTCCTCCTGCAGCCCCATGGTGGATTGAGGAACCGTACCTGTTCCGACAGATTCCAACACATCAGACTTTCCCATCACGACCGCATCCGCTCCAAGGGTGGCGGCACGGGCCAGAATCTTCTCACGCAACTCATCTTCATCCGCGCTCTGACTCGTCGCAATGATACGGGCCAACTTAACATGTGGAGAATCAGGCTCCGATTCCAGCCACTGCACTTGCTTAGGACTCCTGTTAGGAGGATAGACCTCACCGCTCAATGGCTCGACACGTACCGACACGCAAGCAGCCAGTGCTAAAAGGCCAAACATCATTACCCCACAAAGGGCTTGGCAATATGGAGTTCTCATAAGCGACCACACCTGAACGGTACACCGGCGGCGGCGGACACTTTGGTCAAATCGGGCTCTAGGAAGATGGGGACCGTGCAAATCCTTATGGAGATGTCCTTCAGCTGGACAGTATGCGCGATCCGTCGCACTCAGCCTATCGTAGCACTAGTAAGGTGGACGAGGTGGACGGTTCGGGAGACCTCTTTTCTATATGTACTACACGAATCCATCAGTCTGCGAGAAAGCGCGTTATTTTGGGAACGGCGGCCTGGGATTATAAGTCAATGGGTTTGTTCGCCCCTTGTGGATGGGAGACGTTCAACGGAGATGCAGGCGATAAGACCGACCCGCCACGCCGCGAATCAGAATCTTCTCGATTTCTCGTCCCCACGAATCGTCAGAGGAGATGGACAAGCCTCATTCCAACGAGTACAAGTATTGTGATGAACAGTGATTTGCTCATCCGAGTATCGTCATTTCTCGGGGTTCTCACTCTGATGGCCCTGTGGGAGGTCGGCGCTCCTCGACGCAGCTTCTCTATGCCAAGAGGGCCGCGCTGGTTCGCCAACATCACAGTTGTCGTCCTCGATTCGGTGATCGTTCGTCTGCTGTTTGCCGTAGGTGCAGTCGGCATGGCAATGATCGCAGCCGAGCAAAACTGGGGAATTCTGAATCAACTGAGTTGGCCGATCTGGCTAAACATTCTGCTGACGGTCATCGCGTTGGACTTCGTGCTGTATCTACAGCATGTCATGTTCCATGCCATCCCTCTGTTCTGGCGCTTCCATATGATGCACCATGCCGATTTGGATTGTGATGTGACCACCGGCGTCAGGTTTCATCCGGTGGAAGTGGTCCTCTCGATGGTGATCAAACTCGGCGCCGTCGTGTTACTCGGCGCGGCTCCAGTTGGGGTGCTGGTGTTTGAAATTGTGTTGAACGCGACGTCCATGTTTAATCACAGCAACATCTGGATGCCTATCGTTGTTGATCGGGGTCTTCGCTGGATGATCGTCACGCCGGACATGCATCGGATACACCATTCAGTGTTGCCTCAGGAAACAAACTCGAATTTTGGGTTTAATCTTCCTTGGTGGGATCGGCTACTGGGGACCTATCGTGAAGATCCGCTCCGTAGCCATACAATCATGAGCTTGGGACTCGAACAGTACCGCGATCCACGAGGGTTGACCCTCCGCCGCATCCTCGCTCTGCCGTTCGTGGGAGCACCCGGAAGGTATCCCCTGGCACAAAAAGAATAACGTCTAGGAAAGCCCGCCGCCATGCGCCGCGAAATGGTTGCTCAGCGTGTCTCAGGTAAGAT
Organism: uncultured Nitrospiraceae bacterium; assembly: GCA_963851455.1. GTDB lineage: Bacteria > Nitrospirota > Nitrospiria > Nitrospirales > Nitrospiraceae > Nitrospira_C. The sequence continues at coordinate 734,469 of CAWKPI010000004.1, read as the reverse complement.
CAGTATCGAAGCTTCTTTCGAACAAAGAACAGAATTGCAATCGTGAGGAAAAGGAACGCGACCAGTGCCTCGGGGAGGATTGCCTGCAGAAATTCCACTTCTCCAGATCGAATGGGCAGTCCTTGGAAGGACCGACGTCGAATCAGCAATTCCTGCGCAATGCTGTCCCACTGATTCCAACTCAGGACGGTGGATACCGCGATTGAAGCCGCGATGCCGATACCCAGCCAAAAACCCACTCGCTTAAGACGCAGGAACATGTAGCCGGTGTACATCAGCAGTCCTCCGAGGACCATGGAGTAGACCGCGAACGAAGCTTCGTTCGTGGCAATTCCGAAGAGCGGCAGAGGTGGGATCCACATGGCCCACCGCACCATCTGTTTTGAACCTTCAGCGACAAACAGCAGCCCGATCAGCATTGTCTGCCAGTGTTCGTGAAAGTAAATCTGAGAATCGACAAGAAGCGTATCGACTGCCACAGGGAGTTGCCCTTCAGGGTGCATGCTGCGTCCAGCCTTTCTCATGCTCAATAGGCGGAAGCCAGGAGAATCGGTCACATGGTAGAGAATCGCTTCATAGATCACTAAGGCGATCAACTCTTGCCATGTCGGGATCTCAAACTGACCGGTGGATGAATAGAGGCCCAATGTGATGAAGGGAGAAAGCACAAGATAGTCGAGGTATAAGGCAAAAAGGATGCGTTTCCTCGATGCGGGAATGACGTATTCTGGCACGAAGGACTCCTCGAAACGAGATACCGGCAAGGCACAACCTAACTATGAAAATGTAACAGAGCTGGCCGCAGAAGCCAGAGATCGTTCGGTTATTGAGGGAAGGAAATGACGCCTGCCACCCAGTCTCATCGCTCCGAACGACGATACCGGTCGCGCCGGTCTAGATGGTCTGTTGCATTCCCTGGAAGAATCAGTGTCAGTGGGATCTCTGACCAACCGTGATGCCTGTGATGGGAGTGCTGTCCGCTGCCTAAGGGTCACCGGGGCTTGTCAGCCCGTTACGATGGAAGATGTTCAATTGAGATGCAGGCGATAACACTTGCCTGCCATGCGCCGCGAAATGTTTCCTGACACCTTTTTCTCAACACAAGAAAGTAGCCTGTCCCCCTTTCTTATTCGTTGGCCTTGACGTACAAGTTTGTACGACATTGTACGTATAAGTAATACCCTTAGGATAACCTTGCTGATTAACTCCTTGAAAAGCTTAAATTCACTTAAAGGGACTAAAAATTGCTCCAAGAGACAATAGCTTTGAATCGAAATTAAGGAGGGAAAGATGGAGTGTCCAAAATGCAAAGGATTTATGATGTTGGAACGCTTCTCTGATTTCTTTTTAATCTTTTACGCCTGGAAATGCATCAATTGTGGAGCGCTCATTGATAGAACGATCTCCAATAACCGGAGAAAAAGCCTACAGGCTAAAACTGTAGAAACCAATAAAGTTGAGGCCGCTGTTGTTTAGTGATTGTCTAGTCTCGCTCCATCGAAACAGGAAGCGGAGGAGCAAACGGTCTGCTACGCACCGCGAGCTTTCTGTCACGCTCGGTCCCGCTCAACTTCCGCTATGGGCAACCCTGTAAAAGAATCGCCCCGCCACGCGCCGCGAAATGGTTCATGACAACTTGTTCAACCAACTATGGTAGGTTTCCGCGACGACGCCACACGTGGGGTGGCGTTACGACTTATTGTTGCAGCACTGGGCTGGAATCGGCGCTGAGGCGGCGAGGACGACCGTCGAAGGCATCAAAAAAGTACCCAGTCCCCTTTTCCCATTCCTGCTACCACGACAGGACAAATCAGCCCCCTCAATACCCACGTCAGGGCAGGACCATCTGCTTTGTGATTTTTCTGGGGGTAAGTTGGCTCAGGTAGTAGTATTATCTGCGGGATATTCACTGGGCCAGAATACCAGAAGAGAAACCTGATGGTGACTGTGTTAGTCATCGACGATGAAGCGCCGGTACGGGCGGTGGTTCGCTCGGCGCTTGGCTCCGCCGGCTATGAGGTTATGGAGGCGTCTAACGGGCGTGAAGGGCTGGCGCTCTTCCGTCAGCGCCCACCGGATTTGGTCATTGCCGACATTCACATGCCCGAGCTCAATGGCCTCGATGTCATCATGGAGTTGACACGGGAATTTCTCGATGTGAAGGTGATCGCGATCTCCGGAGTGCCGGAGTACCAACGCCTCTTAGATTTGGCCAAGCTGTTGGGCGCCCGTCAAACCCTACACAAACCATTCAGCATCGAAGAGCTGCTTAGTGCCGTCCGATACGAGCTGGCTCACTGATCTTCTGCATCTGCTACCACGCTGCTACCAGACGAGCCAAACCTTAGGTTTCCGCGACGAAGCCACACATGGCTGGGATTTGAGACCCAGCATTTCAGAAAAATAGCCTGTCCCCTTTTCTTTTACCCACTTCCCGTCGGCTCGAGGAGTTGCAACTTGTAGCGCCAGTATCGGAGGCTGTGTCTCGAGGGCAGTTCGCTTTCGCGATGAAAGCCAAATGACTCATAGAGCTGTTGTGCAGCGGTCATCAACTCGCTCGTATAGAGACCGATTACCTTGGCTGCATCGACGCGCGCACACTGAAGGCACGCGGAGACGAGTGTCCGTGCGACCCCACGACCGCGATGAGCCGGAGACACTGCGAGGAGCAGAACGGCCGCCCAGTCCGGAGGGAAGATCTCCGGGTTCCCCTTACCGGCTGGGCAATACCCGACTGAGCCCACGATGGCTCCATGATCTCTCATGACAAGAAACTGTACCGACTGTGCGCGGGCGTCAATGGCACGCAGGCTGGCCTCCATCCCGCTCCAGCCGTCCGGACTCATCCGGCCGGCGAACTCCCGGTATGCTTCGACGTTGAGATCGGCGATCGCATCGAAATCGCCGGCTGTTGCCAGATTCACCACGTGTCGCTCTCGTGTAGCCAAATTATGCGGTCTGTTTCGCCATCTGCCGCGGTGAGTGTACTGCAGAGTCGGAAGCGTATCCATCATTCCGAAGGCTATGAGAAGTGGTTGAGAGGCGAGGGGGGGAGGCGAGGATGACGACAGCCCGCCACGCGCCGCGAAATGGTTCCTGACACCTTTTCTCTCAGAAAAGCAGCCTGTCCCCTTTTTCGGTGCGCGATCTGCAGCAGGTGATTGACTCCGGCTAGACTAATGGCAGCATTTGGTCAACAGGCCGGTTTCAATCACTTGATGATTAGTGTCGATTTACCGAATCCCGTTCGACTACAGACTAAGAGGCTGTGCTGTACTGATGACCCTCACCTTTGGAAAGGAGAAATAATCATGGGAACGAATACCATTCGACTTCATCGCGTGTTTCGTGGGACACCAGAACGGATTTACCGGGCGTTCCTGGACGCGGACGCCATGGTGAAATGGCTGCCGCCGAATGGGTTTACGGGCAAGGTCCATCATATGGACGCCAAAGTCGGCGGGACGTTCAAGATGTCTTTCACCAATTTCACAACAGGCAAAAGCCACTCTTTTGGGGGCCACTATCTCGAACTGATGCCGCACGAGCGCATTCGCTACACGGATAACTTCGACGATCCCAATTTGCCTGGGGAAATCCGCGTGACAGTTACGTTGAAGAAGGTATCTTGTGGAACGGAAGTGAACATTGTGCAAGAAGGTGTGCCAGACGTCATTCCTGCCGAAGCGTGCTATCTCGGCTGGCAAGAATCACTCATCCTTCTTGGGAAACTTGTCGAAGCAGAGATCCCAGACTAATTTCCCCGGCAGAAGTGAAACAGAGCGGAGGGCTGTGAGGGAAAAGGCAGGCCCGCCACGCGCCGAGAAATTCAGAATGTCCCCGTTTTCTTCTTTCACTCGCGCCGCGGAAAAGCAGAATGTCCTCTTTTCTTTTCCAATGGCCATAATTGTAGGCTCCGTCTCTTGGATCAATTTTTATCAGGCTTCTAGGCCAAGAATGGGCGTATTCAGCGCCTTAGCCGCACGCGTGGGATCAAAATACTCTCGCAGGAAGACAATCTTGCCTCCCATGGCACGTAAGAACAGCACATATTCCTGCTCATATATTCGGCCGGTGGGCTTAATAATCCCCTCGGCCTTGACTTGACCGACGGCCCCTTCTGGATCAGCTAAGGGAAACACCTTGAGATCAAAGAAGCGGAAATTCTCCACCGCTCCCAAGAACCAGGTGACGTGACGGACGACTTCCTCCCGTCCCGAGAGCCTGGTTGGGTGGCCGATGGCCGCCGCGTAAGCGAGTTCCCATACAATATTATCGTCGATGAGCGTCTGCCATTGCGCATTGTCGTTCACGAGTGTCCGGAAATGCCGCTGCAAGAGATCGGAGGCGATCGTCTTATCGCCGTTCATAGATGATTCTCCATTAGTTCAAGGCGAGGTGCGCAAACTTAACACGAAGCACACACACATCCTTCATCTGAACCCGCTGATTGCATATCCAAGTGCAGGCAGTAAGATCGGCCGCGCCACGCGCCGCGAAATGCTCTCATGCTGTATCTCGATTTATCAAATCGTTCCGCGTATGCTTTCTCCCGGTTCAAACCATGAATCGTCACGAGCAGCGTCTTAGGAAAGGAGGGCTCCATGATAAAGACACTGAGTGTTCTAAGCTCTTGTTTCATCCTTGCAATCGCGGCTGGGCTTTCACAAGCCCAAGAGGCACCTCCTGCCTCGCCAGCTGCACCGGAAACTGCCGCGAAAGCGACTCCCGCGGACGGCCATGTCATCCACGTTACGGCACCGCACTTGATCGATGGAAAGGTACGGGGGCCATTCCATCACTATTGCAAGATCGTCTCTCCTGAGCCGTTCATTGAGTGCCTTCTCTACGAGACGGAAGACAACAACGCGAAACTCATCGGTGTGGAGTACATTGTCGCCAAGACTGTGACTCGCGACGAGAAGGTCCTTCCCAAGAAGGTTTGGAAAAAGGTTTGGCATGATCATTCCGTGGAGGGCGTCATAGGGAACGTCAAGGTACTGGATATGCCTCCCGATAAGGCCAAGGAGTTCGCGGACACGGTTGCCAAGACCGACGGGATCATCTTTTCACTATGGCCCGAGGGCGCCAAATTGCCGACCGGGAAGGTCAGCATTGGCATGATGGTTGGGCATGCCGTACACCAATGACATGAAACCATAAGAGCCGTTTGGCTCCATCCGCTTTAGCAAGGCCGGCTGAAGCGTGCAGCTTGCGGAGGAGTCCGCTGAATAGATGACAGCGTACTTCTCCGTTCGACCGGTTGCGGCTCAGTCGTCGGGGACAGATCGAGCATCATGTCAGCCGTCTGAGAGGCGAGAATTAAAGAGCGGAAGCCCGTTGATTTAGAGTCAGCGGGCTTGTCCCGCCCGTACGCATGCGCATGGATGGGGGGACGTACAACGAAGATGCAGGCGATATGACCGGCCCGCCACGCGCCACGAATTGGGACCTGAACACCGTTCTCTGATTCTTTGTTTTCATCCTCCCGATCCCATTGTTTTCTTCCGCGGTAAAGGCTGATGGCAGTTTCGACAGGCCTTGGCATTAGGTCCGACATCGGGGTCTCCGTCTATGCCAAGCTGGGGCACTTCCGATCCGCAATTTGGACATTGTGGTGCACATAGACAGTAGGAGGAACGTCCCAAAAAAGATCAGGCCACTTATTCCTTCCAGGAGTTCTGAGTTGATCAGCCATGCCTCAAACCGGAACATTCCGAATCCCATCTGAGACAAAGCGAGTGTGAGAAGCGGGCTAAGGAATAAAGCGGTGCCGACAATGAGGATGACTTTGCAGCGCCGCCTGCTCGCAAGATAACAGTCTTGAGGAGAGGATGAAGTCATTGCTCTTTCGGATAGTTTGAGCCGAAAGGAGAGGAAGTCAATCAACGTCCGCCACGCGCCGCGAAATGGTTCCTGACACTTTTCCTTCTTCCCGAAGGCGGTGCACTAGCGACGCGAATGGAAATGCTCACCTCATCACAGACACGACAATGACGATGGTCAAGCTAGCTAGGGCAAGGATCAAGAGATCCATGGAAGTTAATCCTTTGTAGTTTTGTCGACCCTGCTGGTCTTGTGCGAGCGCAAGGCCTGTGCCAGATGACCCATGAACCACTCAGTGTGGAACAGTTGGAACGAGAGATGGGAATAATTCACGAAACTCGGAGGCTTCCATGTTCAGACGCTCTCCATCGTCCACCCGATGGAAGGCATCAAAACTGATCCTGTATGGATGCAATATGATTCGGAATGTCGATTAAGAAGCCGCGCCACGCGCCGCGAAATGGTTCCTGACACCTTTTCACCACACCTGTCAATTTTGTCAGTTTTGCTTCCTTCGTGGCGCACCTATACTTAAGCCACTCGCTGTCACTAGTTCGGCTGGTCAGGTTCCACACGAAGGTTGACATGGTGAAGCCATTGTTCCGACTCGCGGCGGCTGCAGTGATTGGCTGTGCGCTGCAACTGACCCAGACATCTCCCGCCTGCGCGGATGAGATGGTCCGCAAGGGGAAGTGGGAGATTATGCTCGCTCCGCAGTACACGTTAGCAAAAAATCTCGGATTCGATGGCGGCACCACCGCAAAGATCGATGATACGGTAGGGTTCAACTTCCAATTTGGCTATAACTTCAATGAACATTGGAACGTAGGCGGCCTATTTTCATGGAGCCAACCCGATTACCAGGCGGTCGTGCAACCGGCTGAAGGAAACCCTTCATCGGCACGTTCGCAACATGGAACGATCCAAACGAATACGTTCGCCTTGGTGACCACCTATCATTTTCTCGCCGGTCCTGTGACTCCGTTCATCGATGGGAATCTCGGTGGCACACATGTGCACACGGACATTGCTGAGGGCCCTCCGGTCGTGGGCTGTTACTGGGATCCATGGTACGGGAACGTTTGCGGGGTGACTCAGCCGACCAAGTCAGGGACATTCCTAAGTTATGGAGTCGGAGGAGGGCTGCGATGGGATGTGAACCAATGGTTGTTTTTCCGAGGGGCCGTGCGGCAGCAATGGATCGATCTGCCTAACACAGGAGTGCCGAGCTTCACCATCTTCAAGCTCGATGTTGGATTTAAATTTTGACCGCAATGACCGCTGCCCGCCCGAACGATTTATCAATTCGTTCCGCGTATGCTTTCTCCCGGTTCAAACCATGAATCGTCACGAGCAGCACCATGAATTCCTTGCATCATGCCTGCATATGATGCGGGGCATAATTCGGAGTCGCTGAATAGGACTGCTTTCCTGGCGACCGTCCATTGCCTCACCGGGTGCACCATCGGGGAAATTCTCGGGATGGTGATTGGGACTGCACGGGAATGGAGTAACTGGCCAACCGTCGCATTAGCAGTCGTCCTGGCGTTTGCCTTCGGTTACGCAATGACCCTCTGGCCACTCCGAAAGGCTGGGATGGCCTGGAGGATGGCTCTAGGGCTTGCCTTTGCATCCGATACGTTATCGATAACTACGATGGAGATTGTGGACAATGCGATCATGTTGGTCATTCCCGGAGCGATGGACGCTGGTCTTGGGACCGCTCTTTTTTGGGTAAGTCTCGGGGCTTCACTGATTTTGGCGGGTGTCGCCGCATTCCCGGTAAACCGTTGGCTGATTTCAAAGGGCAAGGGTCATGCGGTTGTGCATGCTCATTCGACTGGGACCGCGAAAACGACTTCCTAAACCGAGGGGTGTTGAAAAAAGCCGGCCCGCCACGCGCCGCGAATGGTTCCTGACACTTTTTTGGTTCCGACCTAGTCTGGTCGCAAAAGCGGTCACAAATCTAGCAGCGTTTACAGTAAAGCTCTCGTGTGGGTGCTATGCGCTTCAGCACTTGGCGAGTTTGCCGATAAAGGAGCGCCCGATTTGGAGCAGGTCTACGGCTTGGGTCATGAGGCTTCGCGGTGCGCCGCACAGATGCTTAATCCTGGAATCGACATCGAGGAACCCCGCGTCTTCTTGTCGGACCCAGTTATACGCCTCAATGGCTTCCGCAGAGCGCCCCAACGATTCAAAGCTCTGTCCCACGAGATAGAGCACGTGGATGTATTCCTGTGGTGAGAGGCTCGGTGAGTGGAGGGCCTGCCGCAGGGTGGCGACCGCCTCTTCATGCCGTCCCATAGCACGCAGACACAATCCCAGTTGCGTCCGCGCTTGTCCAGCATAGTTGGGATCATGGGTCGCGTGTTGCAGCTCTGCCATCGCCTGATCATACATTTTGGCCTGTCTTAGCGTCCGTCCTCGCTCATACCGCTCACGTGTCGACATTGTGGTGTCCATGGCAGATCTTTCCTTCCGTGTGAGGATCTTCTGTGTAGAGGAGCAAAGACAAGGCCCTGCTGGGCCAACATAGAAATCCAACCACTTGGGAGCATCAGTGCGAACAAAAGTGCACGTATGCAACAAATTGCGAGAGTCGGTGCATCTAGTTCAGAAAGATCGCTCATCTCTGAACAATAGACCAGCTAATAATTCCGGTCCCTCGTTTTAGTTAAAATAGATCGTAAAATCCATCCCGCCATGCGCCGCGAAATGGATGGTTCCTGACACCGTTGCTTTTCGCAAGAGGACACAGTCTAACGCGGTGGTTTGGCGCCTGCGGCTAGCAAGAGGTCAACCATTTCCGAAAAGCCGCCTTCGGAAGCATAATCTATGGGGCGTTTCCCTGTTTTATCCCCCACGTCGAGGCTTGCACCGTTGGAGAGCAGCACCTTCACGACCATCGTATATTCCCATCCGTAGAGCAACATCGTGAGATTGTGCCCCCCATTAGCGGACGTGCGAGATGCGTTGATTCTCTGCGCGCCTCCTTGTGCAACCAGATGCAGGGGCCGCAGGCCGTGAGATCGACTGCATCTGACTTTGCACCGGAGGCGAGGAGTGTCTGAACGGTGCCCGCGCCTGCAGACCGAGCAGCCAGGTGTATAGGCTGCATGCCATCGTTGTTCGCCACATCCACTTTTGCTCCTGCGTTAAGCAGATCTTTCACAATTTGTCCGTTTGTTGGGTTGGCCACAGCGATGTGAAGGGGTTCATTGCCGTCCTGATCGGCAACATCGACTCGTGCCCCGGCACCGAGTAACGCTTTCACGATGTCGGTCTTGCCGGATGCGGCGGCTATGTGCAAAGCAGTCTTTCGATTGCCGGTTCCCGCATTCACATTGGCCCCAGCCGTCAGTAACATTTTCACCACGTCTGTTTGACCGAATGCGATAGCCACATCAAGGACGGTCCTGCCGTGTTGGTCGGTCGTCTCTATATTTGCCCCTTCGGCTAACAAACGTTTCACGGCATCCACCTTTCCAATTTGTGCAGCGACCATCAAGACTTGATCCGTTGTCTCATTGGCATGGACGACTCCCCATGTGAACGTCAGGAGTCCCGCGATCGCCAGGCCAAGCCAAGAGACCCTTCTCCATCGTCGATCATTCATCATTGGTTCACCTTTGTTGGACGTGCCTGATCACTTCAAGTGTATGCTTCAGAAAAGGATAGCAAAAGAATTGGAACTTGCTACTTTTTGCGAGAATTGGAACGGGGAGGGGATCACGCGGGAGGCGAGGAATGCCCCGGGCCGCCACGTGCCGCGAAATGGTCCTGACACCTCTTATCTTGTCAGGAGGACTCCAATGAACAGCCGCCCTTCCGCTGGGCCAAGGGTACTCGCTAGGTATGTGTTGTCTGGTAAGGACAGTAGACTGATTGTATGAAATGCAGGGAAGAACAATCTTTCATGGTCGTTGGGTAAAAAGTAAAAGTTGGAAATAACTCCGGGTGAATAAGGAGGTTCAGTATGATTCGTATTCTATGCACTCTGCCCTTTGTCCTTATGGCCGGTGCCATGGTCGCTGGCTGTGCTGATGACCCTCATCCCGGTCGACAAGGAGCCGCGTACAGCTACGAGAACGTCGAGATGGGACCGCCGCAGTCGGGCCAACAGTCTCGTTTCGACGAACGTCCGCCAGCTTCAAACACTGATCCTTATAGCCGTAGCCAGCCTGGGCGCTATTAGCGGGACGGTTGAAGCGAAATTGGGGGTTCCAATTTTCAGCGGCTTCCTTTTTTGAGGTGTCCGGAAACCACGACATTCTAAGTTTCACCTGGGCGGGGTCTATCGCGGTGTGAGGTGCGATGAGCGGTGAGGGGCGGGGAGGCGAGGAACGAGCCGGCCCGCCACGCGCCGCGAAACGGTTCCTGACACCTTTTCTTCTCCCTCGAGCGCATTCAAAGCGTCTTCTCAGTGCCGTCGTCCGATCATCTTTCTTCTGGCTGGCTCACATTCGTCATGAATATTTGTTTTGGACGGCGCAGAGGATGTGACAAAAACCCAAGAAAATCAGTTGTTGAGGGGCACCAGCTTAGAAGGGTGGTAGACTTGGTAGGAAGGCAATACAAGTGGCCTCTTCCACATGAATACCAACCTCCCAGTGCACATTTCCATATCAGACAGGATGCGGAATTGGTTTCGACTGTTTCCGATGAAGGTCTTAGATTTCCTTGCCATGGGACTGTTGTTCGCGGCTGGAGTGTCTTTCCTTGCCGGTCTCCTGGTGTTGGCCTTACAAGCCCAGGTCTGGTTCAATGATGGGACCTGGCAACCCATCACGGTCTTCGCTGCGGTCTATGGGTTCCTTCCGGCAACATTTCTACAGTGGGTTTTCGATCCTACCGACTGGGTCAGTTTGGCGAGAGCCTTGGAACATTTCTTATTCTGGTCCCTCTGGTGGGTACTGATGCTCCTCTCCATAGCAATCCTCTATGGTGCCCTAGCTATCGATAAACTAAGTCACAGGCGGCAATTGCGGTACCATCGTATGAGACAAAACGAGGCACTGGAAAGTGAGAGTCAGGGGTGGTTGAGCGCGAGGACGGACTAGTCAGATCAATCGTTGAAGAGGGATCTCAAGAACATTTCTTTTTGAACCGAGCAAAATAGAAAATTCGACCCGCCACGCGCCGAATTGACCAATCAGAATGGCCAAAGGTCTTGCCATCGCGCATAGTGTAAGGGCCAATCTCTGCCAGTCATAAATGAATAAACCAGAAGACATCCAAATATGAGGGATATCCACGCAAAACAATTGTAGGTGAAAGCGGCAACGACCCACAGAAAACTCTCCATTCCAGGTATGCTGCCTTTGGAGAGTGAGTTCTTAATGATTTCTCGCGCCCTACCTCGCCAAGTTGCCAACGTCATGATTCCGATACATAACAAACTCAACCCGATGAGACCGATGCCGAATCTTTCCATGGCAACCCCTAATTAATCGAAGCTATCTTCACTTAGACTTGTTCATGCTGACATCCAACTGAGAGGTTGCCGCAGGTGGGAATGAAGCAGATATGGGAGCGGTGAGGGTGAGAAAGTGAAGGACAAGACGGCCCGCCACGTGCCGCGAAATGCTTCCTGAATCTTCTATTTCCGAATACCGACGAAAGGCGCTCAGGTCACTTTGTGTCAAACCAATAGATGAGTTCAAAGAGATGCATATCGACCCCGCGGGCGTCACTCCCGTACATTCCAGCGTCGGAGAAATGTTGAAAATGGTAGCCGGCTCCGAACGGTCCAGCGAAGCGACTGGTCACGCCGAACGTCCACACAAACTGAAACGGCCCGCCGAAGTTCTGACCATCGAACTTATATTCGGTAAGCAAGGCCCCGCCCACACCCGTATCAATGGCAATGAGTCCGTCCTTTCGACCGCACAGCACATAGAACGGTACTAGCGTGAAGATCCCAGGCATTTCGTGAGCCCCGATGAGCGCGCCTGCGGAGAACAGGGCGCGGGTCCCGAGAATCCAATCGGTCCCGATTTCTTTTTGCCAGGGAAGCCGTGCGGTCAACGCCACGTCGACTTGGTCAAAATAATCTGGTTGATATTGTCCAATCACATATCCGGTAAAGCCTCCTCTCAAGGCCAAATATTCGAGCCTCAGCTCTTCAGACCCAGCGGATGGACTCAGAAACCCGATGAGGGCCAGCCCCACGGCAGTGATGACACCGAACAACCGCGCACAAGTTCCGAGCTGAAACAAGTGAGTGAGCCCCTTTTGTTAGTGGGTTGGATCTACAAGAGCTGAGGCTAGCGCCGACCAGCAGGCAAAGGTTGAACCACGTGTCGTGCGAGCGATCAACGCAGAAGTCGAAGCGAAGTGCTGCGCCTTCCAGTTGTACCGACTGGCCTTGACGTATGTGGGATCAGATGACATTGCGATTCTGAGTATAGCAAGGTAGCTATGGTAGGCTAGCGAAGATTCGAAAGGTGAGAAGGAGAGATAGAAGCCGGCCCGCCACGCGCCGGGAAATGCTTGTCTAATGAGTGTATCTTTCTGGAAAATCAGAACGTCCCCTTTTTTTTCTCCTCGAAGGAAACACGCTGTGGAGGGGCCGGAAGAATCCGACAGGCATCGCGTTTTAGTACTCTAGCGATGTCCTATTCGTTCCAAGCAATATCAAGAATTTCGATCCATCGTTCAGTTTCCCTTCTCCCGCCCACGAGTCGCCCTTACCATTCGCTATAAAATTCCCTTTCCGTTTGTCGCTACATTGGATTGTGCCTTCAGTAGTGGTCTCGGTGACAGGAACAAACATCTTCCCCGCGCAGGACAGACCCTCTATATTGTTCACGGAAATAACCGCATCCCTCCCTACCTTCCCGCTCGCAGATCCTCGCAGGATTTGATTTCTTTCGATCCTCATAGTCGCAGGAACTGTTGCAGAACACGCTGTGAGAACAATACTCATCAGAATGATAGCTCTTTTCATGTATTGCCGAAGAGACTCACAACAATCGGGGAATGTATTAACAGAGATAATTGTCTGAAGCAATTTCTGTTGAAAAAGAGCGCGCCTAGGGTAATTTTTTATAACGGCTTGATCTGTAGCCTGGTTTCCGCGTTTATTTCAAATTCAACAAGTTGTCCGATTTCCATTGGTTCCACTGATTCCACCCCTCGCGGTGTAAGGGCGATGAGCCGTGAGGGGAGGGAGCGAGAAGGCGAGCAACGATCCGCCCCGCCACGCGCCGCAAAATGTTTCCTGACATCGTTTTTGTTCCCGACATGACGGACCTTTAAGATCGACGACCGCCGAACTCATCCGCGTGAAGCGACACAAATTCCCGGACGCTCATCGCCGGCCGGCCGGTCACCCGCTCCACGCCGTCCGCCAGCCGGTCATACCGACCCGCCCGGTGCAACTCGGCCATCGTCACCAGATGCCGGGTCAGGTGCTCCGGCAACCCCGCCCTTTTCAGCTCCCGTTCCCAATCCTCGGGGGGGATGTCCGAGTACGTGACCTCACGGTTCAGCGCGTCCGAGAATTCCCGGGCGACCCCGTGCATGTCCTGCGACCGCGGACCGGTGAGTTCGTAGATCCGGCCCAGGTGCGGCCCAGGGTCGGCGAGGACGGCAGCGACGACCCGAGCGACATCAGCCGCGGCAACCGGAGAGGTCTTGCCCCGCCCGAACGGCAGTTCGATGCGGCCTCGGTCGCGGACGGTCGGACCGGCGAGGGGGAAAAAGCTCTCCAGGAACATCGTCGGCCGGATGGTGACGACCGGCAGGCCGGACCACGCGAGCGCCTGCTCGCTGAGCCAGTGCTGCCGCTGCTGAGCGGCTCGGGGTGGTGTTCTGGATGCTCATCTGGGAGACGGTCATCTGGGACATGTTGACCAGGGCGTCCACCCCGACTTCCCGGGCGACCGCCGCCATGGTCACGGTCGCCTCCAGGTACCCGGCGGACACGGACATGCCGAAGTAGACCCGCCGACAGCCGCTGACGACCCGATAGACGTCGGCCGGTTCGAGCAGGTCTCCGACCACCACCTCGGCGCCAGCGGCCCGCAAGGCCGCCGCCCGGTCGTCCTCGCGGCGGACCATGGCGCGAACCGGAAGCCCGCGATCGAGGAGCAGGCCGGTCACGGTTCGCCCGACCGCCCCGAGTTGACCGGCTGCCCCGGTGACGAGGATCGATCCGTTATCGGCCATGCGACTTCCCTCCTTTTCGCCGACGCCGCGCTAGATTTACCGGAAAGCCTCCGCGACCTTCAGTGAGGATGCGCTCCCTCAGGTATGGTGAACGTCACTGTCTTGGACTGCTCGGGGACGCCCTGATGGATGGCGTTCACCAATTCGATCCGGATCTTGTGCGGGCCGGGCGGCAATAGGGCCACATCGATCGGGGCAGTACTCATGTGCGCCCACAACCATGGAAGGTCGTCCACGTGTATGTGCAGATGTCCAACCCGTGGAGACACGTTGAGGGCGTCCTTGCCGGACACCGGTCCGATGTTCACGTTCTCCGCTCGCCACGTGATCCAGACGATGCCCTGAGCCAGCAGGTCAGGAAGCTGGGGGATCCACGATCAGTTTGGCGTGGAGGCTCGCTAGTCGGTGTAGATGTTTCGGCCTGGCGGTGACAACGCCGGATACCATTGCAACTGCAAACAGCAATACAGCAATTCGTTTCATAAAGTGTCTCCTTTCTAATGTGTGTCGTTAACTCGCGCACGAAGACATCAGGGCGACCTATGAGCTGCTGCGCACGAAGTGTATGGATTGAGGTGGTTGAAGGAAATTGCGAAAGTAACAGTAGGTACCTTCTCCGAGTCAGTACATAAGTAAAGATAAACCAGCCCGCTGATTATCAGCGGGTGGATGGGGAGACGTTCAACGAGATGCAGGCGATAAGACCATCCCGCCAGGCGCCGGGAAATGGTTGTTAATGGATTTGTCTTTCTGGAAGAGTAGAATGTCCCCTTTTTCTCCTCTCTAGGAAGATCCCCAGCTACCAGGAATCCCGCCGCATATTATGGATATTTCTGAAGCCCGCTCTTGCAACAATGAGAGAAATGAAACGTCAGTTCAAAGTAGGGGATCATGTAAGTTGGGAGCTCTGAAGCAGGCCGCGTCAGTGGAACGATCAAGAAAAAGGTCACGTCACCAATGAGATTCAAGAATTATATGGTGCATGCCTCGAAAGAAGAGCCGCAATATCTACTCAAAAGCGACAAGACTGATCACTTTGCCATGCACAAAGGAACGCTTTCACAAAGATCGCCAGGAAGTATGGTGCTTCGAACAATCGGTCAACGCGGCGGAAGCAGAAGTAATGGCAGGAGCCCGCCACGCGCCGCGAGATGGTTCCTGACGTCATTTTTTTGCAAATGTAGCTATTTTTTCTTTTGCAGGTAAGGGCATACTTCTCTTTAAGGTGTTTCAATGGCGAATGCCATCCATATCATCATGCCTTACCGGCATGCTTGCGCCTGGGTCTTTGACGATCCACGAGTAGGCCTATCGCAAGAACCGTTCGTGTCCGGCATCCCCGAGATGATCGATGTAATGGTGGCGGATATCCCCAACGCCGAAAAGGGCTTTCGGCTCTTGTTCTCAAGAGCGCCGTTTCCGGGCTACCAGGTCAAGTTGGAGAAGGTGCGAGCAGAATATGAGGGTACCTGGTATCGGTGGACTGATAACAACGCGGAGGGCTGGCTCTGTCCTGCTCTCTTTCTCTACTATCCAGAAGCGCCGGCTCTGCTCTACGCCAAGGCAGAGGCTCTATACCCTTGAATAAAACAGGACCCGTTCACGCCTTATGACAAACGTGACGGGGCGTGCGTTTTCTGAGTTCAGAAGCAGGTGCACATCGGCGTGGGTCACTATTTCTTCTGACCAGTGTGCTTGCCCTTGTGCAAATCGATGACCGTCCCTGCCTCGTTAACTCAACAGTGACTTCTGTTCCTTGGCAAGGCCTCCGGTTTTCGTCTCCTGCAAGAGGAGCGGAAAGGTTTGATCGCCCTCCGCCGTTTGCAGCTTGATCTCCTTATTCATTTTGCCAACGTGTACGAGCTTTCCTGTCACAAACTTATGTTCGCTCTTTTCTCCTTCCAGGTGCACGTCCACGATGGCGTTGTTCTCGTTGACCGACACCTCGACCTTGTCGCCGGCTTTGAACTGAGCGACCTTGGCGACGTGCCTCATTTTCACTGAGTTGGTAAGTTGTCCCTTCTTTCGTTTTGATGGCTAGCGCGCCGCCCTTTTCGATGACTTCGCCCTTGAAGTGTTTGTGCGCTTCTTGTCCTTTCCTTTTTGATCCGCTACAGCTAAGCTGGCTGTTCCAGCAAGACGGCTCCGCTGACTACGGCCGCGACCAGGAACCCAGCGACTTTCTGCATGCTCCGCATGTGCATCCTCCTAGCTTTCGAATGGATGGCCCTCGACAAGTCAGCGGCCTTGCAAAGGATCATAGATATTGTTAAGATATCGGAAGCAATGCGAGATTCTATTGCGCTGAGTTAAAGTGGTACCACTGCAATGGAATGAACGGGAGGGGAAGCGAAGAACCCGCCGGCCCGCCGCGCGCCGCGAAACGGGTTATGGAGGCTGCTTGGACCCTGCGATGCCGTCAAGAAAAGACTCCCGACTCCCTTTTCTTTCTTCGACAGATAATGGCCATTACAGCCCAGAACAGGTCTGGTCTTGCAATCCAATATTGCGGGCCTGTCCATGCGCGGCATCGCGTGGTTGTCCCGCCTCGTTAGAATCCTTCCAAGTTGATCTTCTATCCGATCTTCCCGGATCGTCGCTTTGAAATCTGTTGGAAGGAGGGAAAGATGATTATTTCTCAGGACGGCCAAACCGCCGCCAGGGCACTCACATTCCTTGATCGTTTTGATCGTGTGGCCAAGCAGACCGAATACCTCACGGGCCATCCCGTCGCGTTCGCCGCCGCCGTTTTCTTCGTCGCGATCTGGGCGATGACCGGCCTGCTCTTCCACTTTGGTGATAATTGGGAGTTTACCCTTGTTGCCGTGACCTCCATTGTGACTTTTCTTATGGTGTTCTTGATTCAAAACACCCAGGGCCGCATTCGTGCAGCGCTTCAATTGAAACTCGATGAGTTGATCCGCTCCACGAGTGGCGCGCACAATGTCATGCTGACATTGGAAGATATGTCACTGGAAGAGATCGAGACATTCCGCGCGCACTATGAAAAACTGGCCATGACGGCTCGTGAAAAACTCGACGGGGTCAAGCCGATACCGGCACGCCGGAGATCATCATCGGGTAGCGCCTTCGTCCGGTAGAAGTAGATTCGTTGTGTCCTGGCACGGCGATCGTAGGCCAAGCCTTCGTTCATCACGAGATTGCAGCTTCCTCCTCCATATTGTGCTCGGCGACTCATTGTCCCTATTCCCGCTGAGCTTCGCGCAGGGGCGCGTCGTATTGCCTGCCTCATCAAATTTTCGAAACTGAGCAATTGGGGTCAGTTCCCTTCCTTCCAAAGGTCCAGCATGGTTGTGTGGCCTAGAGGAGGCCGTCCGATCGTCGCCTGACATGTGAATAGCGCCCACGGCATTTGACTAGGGCGGAAGAGGAGGACTTATGGCGTGCGCACGATGCGGTGGATTGCTGGTGATCGAGGTCTGGGGGGGTCTCGTCGACAATGTCCGTGAAAAGCGCCTCCGGAAATGAGATGTGTGAACTGTGGGTCCATCGAAGATTCCGTGATTCTCGAGAATCGTCTTATAGAAAGGAGCACGATATGCTGTACTACGCACTGATGTTCTTGGTGGTTGGAGTCATTGCCGGAGCCCTGAATTTGGCCGGGGTGTCCGCGGTGGCGGTTCAGATTTCCTGGGTCCTGTTCTTGGTCGGGATCGTGTTGCTGGTGATCCATCTGGTCACGGGTCGTTCCGTCCGGGCCTCGTGACCAGCCGATTCATCTGAACCAGAGTCGATCCCCTCCAGGTAACTGCAACCGTTGTGGGTGGAGAAGGAGATTTCGATGAAACTGGCAGATAAGAAATGTAGCGATGGAGGCAGTGTGCCGCCGTTGAAGGCTCTCCGCGCGAGGGAGTTGTTGAAGCAACTCGGCCGAGGCTGGAGACTCAACGGGAAAGGGCATTTGGAGCGGCTCTACACCTTCAAGGACTTCGCGCAGGCGCTGGCATTTGCGAATAAGGTTGGCGCTGTCGCCGAGGCCGAGGGCCATCATCCTGATCTTTATGTGGCCTGGGGCAAGTGCAAGATCGAGATCTGGTCGCATAAGATCAAGGGTCTGACTGAGAGCGACTTTTCCTTGGCGGCCAAAGCCGACCGGAAGTTTAAACCGCTTCGCGCGGCAGCATAACCGACACGAGTCCGGGGTGGAAGTCGCCGGCCCGCCACGCGCCGCGAAATGGTTACACTTCAAAGCGGTTCGATAAGTAGCCTGTCCCCTTTTCTTATCTCTACCTTTTGTCACCCGGTGGCCGATATTTGATCGGGGAAGCCTTTTGTAGAGCCGCGATTGTCTCCTCGACCGTCAGTAATGGGGTTGTATGTAGGGAACTCAGAGCTCCTCCCGCGGTGATTGCGATCGCCGTCGCTGCCATCGAGACGTTATCAGGTGCTTCCCACAAGTTGTACGCGTCGTGATCGCCGAAGGCATACCAGAAACCGTGTAACTTTCCGCCGACCGATTCGATGTACTGCTGAGCTGCAACTCGGCGGTCCTCCGGATTTTTGATGAGCTTCGCCCACGTCTCTGGTGTGTAACTGAAGCGGGTTAGATAGAATGGCATTGGTCTTTCTTCCTTCTTTGAGAACGGTGCAGTTTCAAAATCCGCCCCGTTGGTTGTGGTGGGAAGATTACTCCGTTGCTTTGGACGTAGCAATCTTACTCTCAGATAAGCCGACGGTGAGACTACGCTGTTTGTAAAACGCCCGCGACGCGCCGCGAAAATCAGAACGTCCCCTCTTCCTGGTTTTCTTTAGCTTGGAAGGCCTAACTGTTTCCGAATCGCCTTGCATAGAGTATTAGCAATTTCCGTGTGGCGGGGAACAGGAGCAGACCGGCCGGTAGAAGGATTGTGATAAATGTCGTGTCTTGCACCAGAGCGAGCTAGTTCACAGCCTTCTTCTTCAAGATCGCGAATGAACTCTTTGCGCTTCAAGAAGGAACACAGATGGGGATGGACTTGGAGCGGGAACGACGAGGATGAAACGACCGCGATCGACTATCCTTCAAGACAAGCGCGTAAGCGTCTTGAATGTTCTCTTGAAGTTCCTCTAGCGTTTCTCCTTGACTCATGACGCCAGGAATTTCACGCAACTGACCTACATACCACTTTTCGTCTTTCCAATAGTCGAGGGTGAAAGTATGGTTCTTCTTCATAAATACTCTTCAGTTTCGGATACTCGCTGTGTTGCAAGTGTACTGCACTGTACTACGGGTACTATAGCACAATGTAATTGAAATTTAAGACTTGATGTCTACTTTATGATCACTTGCTTGCGCATTCAAAGAATTGGGCCTAAAGGAGGAGTTTCTCAAATGCCATAGGACGGCTTGAACCATTGAAGGGACGGTTCCTGTAGGGAAGTGTTCGCAATTCAGCGAGGCAAGCCCGCCACGCGCGCCGCGAAATGGTTCACGACACCTCCACGAAATACGGATGGGCGTGGCTCCAACAGATGTGAGCATGGAGATAGACATTGATGTGGTATACACTTAACCCGGGATTCGGGGTTCTCCTTCTATGTTCATCTCTCTCTTGAGGGAATACTTTTGGATAATCTTCTTTCTCATTAATAGATACGTCCTGGATTGCTAAGCCCCTCGGGCCCTTCGATGCCTCGGAGGCATGCCTTATCGGACGTCATAAGGATTGCACTTTTGACCAATCAAAATCCTTTCGCTTCACATGCCCTTGCCATGATACAAGCAGCTAGGCCCACGTAAAAGTCCGACCCCATTTCTGTTGCTGACTCCCGACCCCTTTGCTGTTTCTCCTCGAGGGATGACCGCGGCGCGCCGGAAAATGTTTGACTGCGGACTAACTGCGTTTCGAGTCTGACTTCGATTTAAGAAACCAGGATATTCTACGTTTCTACGTGGGCGGGGTCTATCGCGGTGTGAGGTGCGATGCGCGGTGAGGGAGGAGCGGGAAGGCGAGCAACGAGCCGGCCCGCCACGCGCCGCGAAATAGTCCTGACACCTTTTTCTCTTCCTCAGGTCACTTTGTGCCAAACCAATAGGTAAGTTCAAAGAGATGCATATCTACCCCGCGGGCGTCACTCCCGTACATGCCGGCGTCGGAGAAATGTTGAAAATGGTAACCGACTCCGAACGGTCCGGCGAAGCGACTGGTCGCGCCGAACGTCCACACAAACTGAAACGGACCGCCGAAGTTCTGATTCTGGAACTTATACTCGGTGACCAAGGCACCGCCCCCACCTATATCAATGGAAATCAGTCCGTCCTTTCGGCCGCACAGCACATAGAACGGTATCAGCGTGAAGATCCCAGGTATTTCGTGAGCCCCGACTAGCACGCCTGCAGAAAACAGAGCGCGCGTCCCGAGAATCCAGTCGGCCCCGAGTTCCTTTTGCCAGGGAAGCCGCGCGGCCAACGCAACGTCGGCTTGGTTAAAATAGTCTGGTTGATATTGTCCAATCACATATCCGGTAAAGCCTCCTCTCAGGGCCAAATATTCGAGCCTCAGCTCTTCAGCCCCAGCGGACGGATTCATAAGACCGATGAGGGCCGTCCCCACCGCAATGATTACAGCGCACAAATGCCCACTTAACCCGGGCTGGCCCAAGTGAATGATATCCTTCTCTTTTGGGGTGGATCTACACGAGTGAGGGTAGCTCCGACCAATGGGCAAAGTCTGTATCACGTATCGTGCAAGCGATCAATACTGCGAGAACACCGGTCACCACCGCCGCGAAATTCAGAATGACCCCGTTTTCTTACTACTATTTGAGAGAATGTCGCAGAATTTCGTATGCGAAGGAAGGAAATTGCAGAATCTGCCACACGCAGCGAAATGGTTCGCGCAGCTTGTCTTTCAACCCGATCCCGATCCCGTCACATTTACTCACAAGGCGCAGTCTTTTCTTGTCTTTAGATAGGAGGGGCGGCTATTGTGCGAGCCACCGACTAGGAGTTGGCCGATGTGCCTGAGAGTGCTTATTGTGTTTTGCCTCACGCTGTATTGGCCGACTTTTGGATTCAGCTTTACCGCTGACAAACGTGAAACGCTACGAGGACTCAAAGAGATTTCGGTGCTCGTGGAGTATCTTCCTGACGATGTTGAACGAGAAGGGTTGAACCGAGAGCATCTCCAACGCGATATCGGGGTTCGACTTCGCCAGGTAGGCCTGCACGTCCTGACAATCCCAGAGTTAGCGAACTTACCAGGGGCGCCGTATCTCTACGTTGCCGTATACCCAATCACGGGGGCCTCAGTGAATTTCAATGCGTACGCTGTCATGCTCACATTGAAACAACTTGTTCAGCTCTCACGGAATCCAACGACAGAACTCTTTGCCACTACGTGGGAAGGCCCTATACATTTTAGTTCAATCAGTGACGCGAGAGTTGTCGACATTCGAACCAAAATCTTCGATGCGGTGGGACGGTTTATCGTTGACTACCTGGACGTAAATTCGAAGTGAGGAGTATCGACAGCCGACCGAAGTTCTCATCGCCCGCCAAATTTGCCTCGCATTTCCTTGATCATATCTTCGAGATCGGCCTCGGCTCGGCTCCGTTCACTGATGAGGCGATCAAGATTATATGGTCGAGACGAGGCAGCGAGCGGCGTAGATGGGGAAGTAATGGCGGGGGCAGGAGATGGATTCTCGGGCTGCGTGGTTTGTTCCTTCACCTCCTGCACCGCAACACTCTGATCATGCAACCACCGCTTGACCACGTTGGACTTCAAAGAGAAGCTGATGCTGGTGATTGGCAGTCCATCCGACGACAGCCGGGCTATTGCCGTGTTGACCCCGATCATGCGGCCATAAGTATCGAGCAGCGGTCCACCGGAGTTGCCGCGGTTCAGGCCGGTTTCCGTCTGAAATACAGACTTGCCTTTCGTGGCACTAAAGTTTTCAAACTCCGCGCTGATCGTACCGGTCGTCAATGTCCAAAGCCCGCCCTGTTCTGGATGCCCGATTGCAACAACGCGGTCGCCGATCTCGATCCGGTCGGAGTCGTCCAGTTCGAGCACCGGAAACGGTCCGGGTGGCCCATCGATCTTGAGCAGAGCCAGGTCCAACGGTTGTGAAAAGGCCACGACACGACCCTTGGCGCTCCGCGACAAATCCGCTTTCGGGTCACCGGTCACGCGGTCCGGTTTCAGATAAACTGTGAGGCGGGGATACGGTTTGCCGGTTTGCTCTTCAATCACGACGTGTGCGTTCGTCAGAACGAGCCCATCCTGTTGGATAATGGAGCCGGTGCCGCCGCTACCCCGTTGGCCGCTGTTGGAATATCCTAGGATCATCACAACAGCGGGCGAGTCGCGCTCGTAGATCTCGCGAGGCGTCAGATCATGATCTCCCGCTAGGCCGACACCCGGCCACAATCCCAGGACCATGACTATTCTGAGCAATAGTTTTTGCAACATCCCTTAAGCATACCTCTCGTTATCTCTGTGTTCAAGACTTTAGAAGCACCGAACTCCCGGGGAATCTAAGTGGAGGTGAAGCAGCCACTTTGGGATTGTCGCGGACCGGAAGGGGAGCAGACGAATAAGCCGGGCCCGCCACGCGCCGCGAAATGGTTCAGCATTCCAAATCTCTCTGAATCATTTTGATTGCATAGTACCTCTTCCGATCCAGGCTCGTACAGGGCATCCGTTCCAACACATGCTTGAATTTCTGCGCTATCCAGAAGAGATGGAGGTTGGCACACCGCTTGCGGTACCACTAGGTGGCCGACTCAGGCTACGAGGTCACAATGAGACCCTTGATCGTCTTTCCTCTTGTGCTCATGGCCTGTACTCATGTGGAGCCGATAAAACCTGTCTTATCACCTCCGGAGACTTCAGATTTTGCGTCCGCTCTCGTTTCTATCCAAGCAGTGAATCCCTCCTTACCCTGCGAAGATTTCAAGGGAAAGAGGACAGGAATAGTGGTTCATCCAAATGGCTATGTCTTAACCACCAACTCAGTGCTTGAAGCGATTAACAGCTCGGACATTGAGGTTTGTCATCAGAATCAAACCCGAGCAAGGGCCATAGTCGTTGGCAAGGATCCCTTGACGGACCTAGCGGTGCTAAAGATCGGATCTTCAGGCTTGCGCTACCTGGGCTGGGCAGATCCCAACAGTGTTACAGTTGGAGATCCAGTCGTAATGGCCAATCTTAACCGCCCCCTCCAAATACTCACAGTCACGAATATCGGAGTAGATGGTCTGACTGGTAACCCGAACTACGAAGATTTCATTGAAGTAGAGGGACCTTTTAGGAACGTCGACTTTTCAGGGGTACTTGTTAATATGAAAGGACAATTAATCGGCATTAATGCCGTGTACCTTTGGAATAAGGAAAGCGTAGGGTACGCCATATCCCGCGATCTAGCGGTGCCAATTGCTGATCGATTGATCAAACATGGGAAAGTAATACGGGCCTGGACTGGAGTTGCGATTCAAAAGCTGACGCCGGAACTGTCTAGGGCATTCAACAGCCAGACTGAAGAAGGAGTCCTGGTAAGTGATGTCAATGAACATGGGGCGGCATACGAAGTTGGGATCCGCCGCGGGGATGTAATTGTTGAGATTGATGGAAAGCCAATTAAGAACCCCTCGATGTATCGAAATTGTGTTTCGCTAAAGGAAGTGGGTTCGGAAGTCAAGATGAAAGTGGTTCGAAATGGACAGCCACACCTCATATACCTTCACTTGAAGAAGATCCCTCAATAAATCGTTACTCATTCTGCCGGTTTCCTTCCCAGGCCGGCCTGCCACGCGACGCGAAATGGTTCCTGCCACCTTTTCTCTTTTCGACTTACCTCATCATTCGGCGTATGCTTTTGTACCTTTAAAAATAGACGAATTGAATTGCCACCTGAACGCAATGTGGAGCCCACCATGAACGTAAAGCCTGTGCCCGGTCCGGATCGTCGCAAAGCTGTGCGCCGTGAAGAAGACGTTTTGAAAATCAGACGAATAGAGGCTTTAGAGGTGTTACTGAATGGAGCGATCTGCGAGGTTGGGCCTCCAATCAGCGCAGCAGGTAAATTTGTGGAGGACTTAGAGGATTTAGAACTGTTAGAGGCCTTACGAGAAGAGCGTGGCGAAAGAGAAGAAGCAGCTACTGAGAATCACCAGACAACGAAAGAACGGCGAAAGGCTTTTCTTGTTCGATTACGTCATTCTATAAAAAGAGTCCAAAAGGTCCTTGATCATATGGAGGAAGGTCAAGGAAAAGTCTAATGCCTCCTCGATGAAAGATTGTCTAGCCCGCCACGCGCCGCGAAATAGATCTGTTTGCATTCAATTTGAATCGGTTCCGATACATCTGCCAGCCCATCGTTTCGATTGACTTCCTTTCCAATGCCAATACATAGCACCGAAGAACGGTCGGCATTCTCTATGCAGGTCCCTGCGACTGTCAGAACTCGCTTTAGAGCGAAGCATCTACTTAATGTGTTGTCATAAGGAGGGTGGAGATGAGATTGCGTGTCCTCTTTCTTGTGTCATTGAGTTTTCTCTGTGCTTGCACTGGGGTTGGCACAGCTAACGAGCTAGCGCCCAGTGAAAGCACGCATTTATCAATTTTCCCTGGCGAGCAGGTGTATGTTGAGGTCGCCGTTGAAAACAATATGATCGTAGGTACAAAGAAAGTGAACAACATTATCGATCCAAACCGAACGATGACATTCAACTTCATGAAAGCTGACAACGGAAAAAGCATGATGCTTTCGGTTAAGAATCCGTTGACCAGTTCCGTAAAATACCACATTGATATGGTGGATTACCGAGGAAGACTTCACAACACTAGTAGTTGCCCAGTGATGGCTGGTTTAAGCGTATTTGAGTCTTGGCCACATCCAATCCCAGAAATAAGAATTACAAACTTCCATTTCACTTCAGAGGAAAAAAACGGTTTGCATTTATTAAATTGAGTCCAAAGGGGAGAAGCACGCTCCACGAAATGTGTATTGCGAAGCAAGGACGAGTGGCCCTACAAGAATTATTTCATTAAGTCGGGGGCGAAAGCATGGGTCCGCCGCGCCGACATATCCATATCTTGATGTCTACTGGAGGGGAGAGAGACATCGCTCAATTCTTCTCCATGACGTTGGAGCATTATCTTCGCGAAAAGTACGACGTCGACATATCGGAGGTCCCATCTGCCCGTGAGTACCTCACACATGCTGCTCGGCAACCATTTGATGCATTCATCGTACTTCTTAACAATATGATTCCTGACGCAGGAGAATTGTTCCCTAATAACGAAGCCCACAATACCTTTCCCGTCATAAAAGTGGATCAAGCACTACAAATCCTTTCCTTTCTGAAACAAAGATATCGTAAACCCGTTCTGGCTCTGACCGGCTGGTGGCCAGACAATTGGGATGTTGCTTCCAAGGTCAAGAATCATTCCCTAGATTATTTTGGTTTTCTACCGGGAGATGGCCAACCTTTGGCAGCAGCCTTGGCAAGATGTTTGGAAGATTTGCAACCGGTAAAGGGTGAGTAGGGCGGCTAGAAATCGCCGCCAGCCACGCGCCGCGAAATGGTTCCTGGCACCGTTTCATTTCCGGAACAGCGGGCCAGGGCTACTTTTTCTTGGTGGATGCGGGCATACTTACCTTCGAGGTGTTTCGGTGGCGAATGCCATCCATGTCATAGTGCCGTACCGGCATGCTTCCACCTGGGTCTTTGACGATCCACGAGTAGGGCTCTCTCAAGAACCGTTTGTGTCAGGCATTCCCGAAATGATTGATGCAATGGTGGCGGATATCCCCAACGCCGAAAAGGGGTTCCGACTTCTGTTTTCCGCAGCGCCGTTTCCGGGCTACCAAGTCAAATTGGAGAAGGTGCGAGCGGAATATGAGGGTACCTGGTACCGGTGGACTGATAACAACGAGGAGGGCTGGCTGTGCCCCGCGCTCTCTCTTTACTATCCGGAAGCGCCGGCTCATCTCTACGTCAAAGCGGAGACCCTATAGCGCCTAAAAAATAAGGAGAGTATGAAAAGGTGAAGAAAGAAGCGGCCGCCACGCGCCGCGAAATGGTTCCTGACACTTTTCCTCCTACTCGTTAAATAGATTCTAGTCGCATTTCATCTTCAATCTTACGGTCATTTAAATAGGCCACTGTCATTTCCTCAAGAAATGTATTCAAGTCGGCCTGTACACTCATGACCCGACGGAGAAACTGCCCTACCATCTCCGGAATTCGAACAGTGTCATCTCCGGTCGTAAATTTATAAACTATCACTTCTCGCAAGCTATCGGGCAACAGGTACCATGCCACATTACCCTTAAAATGTATTCTTGACTCAACCTTCTCTTTCTCGGAAAACATTTGTATGAATGTCTTTAGTGCACGAGTAAGTTCATCTCGATTGTAGTGGAAAATTGCATTATTTCGACTAGCCGCTAACTGGCTTCGGAGGTCGTCGCCGGCTCTTCTAAGGTTTTCTAGCGCCTGTTTTCCATCCGTCGCTAAGGTGTCAATCAGCCGCTTGCAGTCAGTGGTTTGCATTGAATCGACAATTCCCAAAGCTTCATGCATGATTCCGATAAATAGGCGATAAAGGAATCCCAACTTCATGCGATGTTTATCCTGATAAAACTTTCCTCCTTCTTCAGAAGGCTGAATCATCCATTCGGCTACTTCTCTTACATCATTGTATGCCGCCATAAGACGTAAAATATCCACACCCAGTTGGTCAGTGTCTGGAAAGACTCTGGCAACAACGAATCGCGCTACTTTCTCTGTTTCCATCTTGTCCTCCTAGAACACGAGCGTCTATCGCGCGGCAACGCTCTGACACCTTCATGCTTGTGCAGTGCTTTCTGGTTGTACACTTCGAATTAGTTTCTCCTGAGTGTTATTGAGACCCTGCACAAATCCGTTGAGTAGGCCACTCTTTTCAGGGTGATGTTCCGCCATAATCGAAGCCATCGCCCTTGCCCCAGTTAGACCGTTCACTATGTCATGTAGCGATGATGGGGTGGAACCCTCCTCCTCAAATGAAGTCATCACTCCCTCTTGATCCGCCGAATGTCCTGCAAAAAGCTGGCGACAGCAGCGGCATACTCAGGTCGGTTGTGTGCAAAATCTTCTGCAAAGCGACGGATGATAAGAGTCAAGTGCGAAGGTCCCATAGTGACGGTCTATCGTCTGCTGATTTCATAACGCCCTCCTCTGGGACAATTGCTCGCCACGCGCCGCGAAATGATTAAAAATCTGATTTCTACATTTCTGCCAATTAAGGTTGCCAAACTCTGAAGCCGTCCGCTTGTGCCTTATACCACGACTCTCGGATATGCTTGTCCAAGCGCGGGACGTCCCATTCGGCGAAGTCTCTCTTTATCTTTTGCCGTTAGGAAATACCTGGAGATTATCTTGGATTAGTAGTTGATTGCGCTGGATTAGCTTGTCGAGGAATGGCTGTTCAGGAGGAAGGTAATACCACTTATGCGATTGCATCTGTCGCAACTCAATACAAGGTTCCATGCCTTGTCCTCTAAAACATAGCTCCAAGGTATGACATGGTCGGCATGAGGTCTTGTGCCCACCTGATGATCACAATAGAAACACTGGTTGCTTGAATATGTGACGAGAAACTTTCTGTAAAAAGCCAGTGCTGCCCTGCTCGGGTTGACTCCCTGAATTTTCTGAAACAACTTAGGGGCTGAAGTGAACTGCTCCGTGAATTCGACCCAACCGCCGATTGCCAGCTGAGTAATAACTTGCGAATGACTCTTTAGGAATTCCCATGTTCGATCCTCAATCGTGATCCCGTCTCGTTCCTCCTGGTACAGCTTGGGTTTCTGCTCACCCCCGCGAACAGTATGTAAACGAGGGATAACGTCATCGAATGCTTCGCGGGCCACTTGCTTCGCCAACTTTTTGTAGTCATCGGTCGCCTGGAACTCTTGCAGAGTTGTCTTTTCGGAAATCCGGTGAGTATTTAGCAGGTCTCGTATCAGCCGCATCACCCTAGGGTCTTTATCCGGATTCGTCCCTTGGCGGACGTGGTATTTCAGGGTGAGATCCCAGTAGAAGACAATGAAGCACTCGGCAAGGCGTTCCCTTGATATGTTCCTAGGGTTCGTCGTTTCTCTCGAAGCAATATGAGCAAGTGCTCTTAGGAGGGCAAATTTATAGGAATTGGAGTTTTGTCCCGTGCGAATGATGCGACTGACCGTCTCAAGTAATGGCTCAATCATTCAATAGTAGCCTTTGCCAGGTATGACATGACGAATGCCACCGCGAGGGTTCGGCACATCGCCAGTGTATCGAGGGATGAGATGGAGATGAGCGTGGGCGATTGTTTGGCCGGCAGACTCTCCGCAATTGGTTCCGATATTGAAGCCATCAGGTCTGTACTTCTTGACGAGCAAGCTTCTCACAACACGCACCAAGTCGAAACAGGCCACATACGCCTCGCTGGGCAAGTCAAATAAGGTTGGAACATGTGTCTTCGGAATTACGAGACTGTGACCTAGCGAGACGGGAAAACTATCCTCTATCGCAAAGGCATGAAGGTTTTCAGCTAAGAGAGTTCTTTCAGCTGTGCAGAAAGGGCAGTCCATATCGTAGTTCCCAAGGAGACGGTTGCATTCTACGTTGGCGAGTCGTTTACGTCTATCGCGGTGTGAGAAGTGGGGCCGACGAGGTGCCGCCAGGGAAATGCTCAGACAACTTTTCAACTGACTGCGGGAGGTTTCCGCGACGAAACCACACGTGGGGTATGAGTTAAAAAGACTCCCGACCCCTTTCCTGTCCGCCGCTGGTGCCCCTACAGTGGTGGGAAATCACTCATCGTGAGAGAATTAAATGTCCGTGTTGGGTCGTGCGCGTACTCTCCGACTCTGCGGACCATAGATCGAATTACTGCATCTATCCACGTTTGTTCCTCTGCAGTGTGTGGTCGATTGTGAGACTGGCTGCTTCGCTTTCTCGCTGTCTGATCGTCGCCTACTTCAGAGCACAAATATCCCAGTTTGCTCAACACAGCATGGTCAAACCCATACTGCACGGCAGCTCTTTTTCTATCGCCCGCATTCTTTTCTAGGATGGTTAGACACAAGTACGCCATCGAGTTCAACGGTTCCCGCCCTTCCTTATGCCCTAGATATCTACGCCACATCGTCTCCGCATCAGGACACAAGACAAAATCGTTCGGTGGTTGTGGATAGTGGCTTCTTTTGAGCTGAAGTTGTCCCGTTAACCTTCCAGCCGCACTCACAATGACACTCGAACGCAGTCTCGCTTGACCGGGTGGATCAGGGGCTCGATCTATTATTTTTGAACGCTCAAACTTAAATCGAATTGCGTTTCGTCCCTCGGAGAGAGCTGTGTAGATTTCCCAAGCTCTAAGGAACGGCTCTACTAGCTTTCGTGCAGCGCCCTCGGTAGCACAGTCCTTCTTCATGTCGATGGTAAGAAGGCCCCTACAAAGCTGTAGTCGATAATCGTTGAGGTCCTGGGTGATGTCTGGCGGATTGTCATAGAATGTATCGTTCTGACTTACGAGCCGATAAAAGAGCGCAACTACTTCTGGATCATTCATGGCCATTTCAAATGTCTGGAATGGGGACATACTCTACCAGCGCTGGGGCGTGATGTGTCACATTTCTCAGAGAGAAGAAGTGGAAATCCGCTGATGCATATCAGCAGGAATCAGAGCCCGGCTGCATCACTGTTGCTCTTCGTCTATGCTCTCCTCATATAATTGGATGGGAATGCCCGGCTGCCTAAGCGGCCTTGGGCCTTGTGTTTCCGCTACTTTTTTTTCTCCCTCTTCGTCCTTGTGTGAGGGGGATAACTGGCTGTTCGAGCGGGCATCAGAGCCTCTGCTGCATTCGCCGTTGCTGAAGTCGAGCGTCCGCGAAGCGGGTGGCCCACATGTTCGACGGTCCGTTCAAGCTGGCTTGGAACGGACCAAGTTTGTGGGCCACAGCGAAGACAAGGCTTACGGCGACCAGCAGGGCTCTGGCTCAAAGCGAGAACAGCCGGTCGTGCCCCTATCCCGCTTGCATATCCTTCTTCAGCCCCCGTACAATGTCTCTTCTTTGGGCCTAACCCCTTGGCTTTCTGAATCTTTTGGTCAGTTCAGCGGATAGGATTGCAAGGCCGGTATGCGCATCGAGTATTCGAAGGGCGAACGGGCTTCCAAAGAGCTGATCCTGCTCCATCGCCAAACCTCCTTCGAAGCCACCAGCGGCCGGAAGATGAAGGTCATGCTCATCTTCCCGCCCGACTGGTTCCCCTCCGAACCCTATCTGAGCCTTCCCTCCCTCACCGCCGTCCTCCGCCAGGCCGGCCATACCGTCATCCAAAAAGACATCAACCTCGAAATGTGGGACTGGTACTTCAGCGAGGACTTTCTGAAGAAAGTCCTGCGCCGGGTGCCGCAGCAGCTCGACCGGCTCCGCAAGCTCGTCCAAAAAGCGCGATCTGACGCCGACTGGGAGATGGATTTGCAGCTGGCGCTCTGCGATCTGACCCGCCAGCGGATCGACGAGCTGATCAAGAAGGCGGAGAAGGCCAAGGCGATCATCCGCGGAGAAGTCTTCTACGATATCGACCAGTTAGAGTGGGCGATTCAAGTATTCCGCGAAGTCACGTCAGTCATTTCGATGGTCTATGCCCCGGCCCGGATCTGCATGCCGCCGATGGAGACCGATCTGTCCTACAAGGTCTTTGTCGTCGTCCGAAGTGATGGACGCGGTGCAACGATACGCAGGTGAATGTGTACCGCGACGTGTTCGAGCATCTGGTGAAGCCGGTGATCGAGCAGAGCAGCCGGACGTGATCGGCATCTCGATCGTCCTGCAGCAGCAGATGTTCTCCTCCATGACCTTCTGCGCCCTCATCAAGCAGCACTTCCCCCACATCCATGTGACGATCGGCGGCAACACGGTGACGCGCCTGCGCGATGTGCTGCCTCAGTCGCCGCTGTTCCAATACTTCGACAGCGCCGTGGTCTATGAAGGGGAGACGGCGTTTGTGCAGCTGGTCGTCGGCGGTGGGGGCGAAGCGGAGTCTCGCCGACGTGCCCAACACCATCTATAAGGACGACAACCGGCGTCCATACGTCGGCCGACGAGCTATGCGGAGGACATGGCGGCGCTGCCGCCGCCGGACTTCGATGGATTGCCGCTGGAGAAGTATTTCGTGCCGACGAAGATCCTGCCCTATCTGGCGACGCGAGGCTGCTACTGGGGCCGCTGCGAGTTCTGCGACCATGGCGAGGGCTATACGGCCGGCTACCGGACGAAGAAGATCCAGGACATTCTCGCCGAGATCAAGTATCTGCGCGACAAGTACGGCGCCAAGCATTTCCACTTCACCGACGAATCCTATCCGCCGGCGCTTGTTCCGAAAACTGGCGCGTGGGCTTGATCGAAGCCAAGATGGACATCTTCTGGACGACGCACATGCGGTTCGAGAAGAGCCTGCTGGACGATGGCAAGTCTGGCAGGATGCGAAGGACTCGGGCTGCCGCTATCTCCACTTCGGCTATGAGTCGGGGAACGAGCGGGTGCTGAAGCTGATGGACAAGGCGACGACGACGGAGATCATGACGAAGCATCTGCAAGCTCACGGCGGACGCCGGCATCTGGAACCACTGCATGGGCTTCTTCGGCTTTCCCGGCGAAACGAAGGAGGAAGCCTGGTCAGTCGGTGCGAGTTTCTCGAAGCAGAACAAGAACTATGTCCATTCGCTCGGGTTCGGCACGTTCGATCTCGGCCGGCATAACCCCGTGGCGAAGCATCCGGAGAGATGGGGCGTGACGGCCTATAAGAATCCCGAATGGGATCTGGCGCTCGACTACTACTACACGGTGAAGAACGGGATGAGCATCGAAGAGGCGGAGCGGGTGTTCCAGGAATTCGAGCAGAACCACAACCCGGGCTGGGATCTGCGCCTGTACATCCGCGAATATATTTTCCTCTACATCTGCGCGGTTCGGACTGCAGAAGCTGAGCGGATTTGCAATATCAGGCGGCGAAAATCGCGGGCGTCACGCCGACCCTGGCAGGTGAACGATGTTGAAATGCGTCACTGATCCGATGCGAGGTGTCTGAGTCGTCGATCCAAGATCAACGGTGCACTGAGCGGTCCTGGCTCCGCAAGAACGGCGCCGAGAAGACAGTCGAAGGTCATGCTGCTGTTTCCGCCTGAATGGGTGCCGACCGCGCCCTATCTGGCGCTGCCTTCGTTGACTGCCGTGCTCCGCGAAGCCGGCCATCACGTCATCCAGCGCGACATCAACATCGAGATGTACGATCACTTCTTCAGCATGGAGTTCCTGATCTGGATCAAGGCCCGGCAGGCGATGCAGCTCAAGGCGCTGCAGGCGAAAGAGAAGGAGGGCGAGCTGACCGATCAGGAAGACGGACCAGAAGGCGGTGCTGGAGCAGGCGGCCGACGGTCGATGTGTTCGATCTGGCGGAGCGGGCCGAAGATGCGAAGCGGATCGTGCGGGGCGAGCGGTTCTACGAAGCGGAGAAGCTCGAATGGGCGCTGAATACCTTCCGCGAAGCGATGCAGTACATCTCCGCCGCCTATTATCCGGCGTCGCTCGTGTTCTATCCGATGGAAAGCAATCTGGGCTATCGGCCTGGCGTCTCCAAGGAAGTCCTCGCCTGTCTCGACGATGAGCAGGTGAACATCTATCGCGACATCTGCAATCAGCTCGTGCTGCCGTCGGTGGCCAAAGAGAAGCCGGATGTCGTCGGCATCTCGATCGGCACGCAGATGCAGCTGCTCGCGGGCCTCACGTTTTGCAAGATGATCAAGGAGACGTTCCCGCATGTGCATGTGGTGGTGGGCGGGAACGTCATCACGCGGTTGCAGGAAGAGTTGCCGAATCACGAGCGGTTTTTCACTGAAGTCTTCGACTCGGCGATCCTCTATGAAGGCGAACATGCGCTGCTTTGGCTCATCGAGGCCCTGAATGGCCAGCGCGACATGGCCTCGGTGCCGAACCTCATGTATCGCGATGCCGACGGCGTGCAGCAGAACAAGGAAGTCTATACCGAGAAGATGACGGCGCTGCCGCTGCCGGACTTCGACGGCTTGCCGCTGGATCACTACTTCGTGCCGGAGCGGATCATTCCCTACCTGGCGACGCGCGGCTGCTATTGGGGCCGCTGCACGTTCTGCGACCATGGCCAGGGCTACTTCGATCAGTATCGCGGCATGACGGCGCAGCACGTCGTCGATCAGGTGAAGGCGCTGCGGGACAAGTATCAGTGCCGGCATTTCCTCTTCTCCGACGAATCCTATCCGCCGGCGCTGTTCAAGAAGGTGTCGCAGCTGCTGGTGGATCAGAACGTCGGGATCAAGTGGACGACGCTGATCCGGTTTGAAGAAACGTTACAAGACCAGGCCATCTGGGATCTGGCGGCGAAGGCCGGCTGCTGCACGCTCTATTATGGGATGGAGTCGGCGAACGAGCGGGTGCTGAATCTCATGGACAAGCATGCCAAGAAGAGCGTGATCCAGAACAATCTCCATCAGGCGGCGAAGGCGGGGATCTGGAACCACGTGATGGCCTTCTATGGCTTCCCCGGCGAGACGAGGGACGAAGCGCTGGAGACGCGCCAGTTCGTCATCGACAACCAGCCGGTGATTCACTCGGTGGAGCTGTTCTACTTCGTGGCCTATCGGCATACGCCGATGGTGCGCAATCCGGAGAAGTTCGGCATTACGATCCACAAGCAGGAGGACTACGACCTGCCGCTGGACTACTACTACACGCTGAACGAGCCGGTGGGCTCTCCTGTCTCGACGCGATGCAGCTCTGCGAAGAGTTCTATCAAGAACGATTTTCAGCCCTGGGCCGTGCGCGTGAACGCCCGCGAACATGTGTTCCTCTATATCTCGAAGTTCGGGACGAACAAGCTGCCGCAGATCTACGCGCAACGGCAGACGGTCGGCGCGTCCGACAGTGTGTCAGGATTGGTCACCTGGCCGGTGGCGAAAGGGGAGGGCGAAGACGGAAAAGAGAGTATGTCCCGCGTCGTCTCCCACGGCGTGGGCGGTGATGGCAGAATGCTGAAAAAACCCTCTAGCTACGTTCTCGGTCGCATGTCTCCTTGCGACGTACGTGAAACTGTACGCCTCAGTCGCCATGCTCCCTGCGGCCTTGCTGGAAGCTTTTTTGAGCATGCTGTGAGAGGAGTGTTTGTTATTTGATCAGCTGGGAGGATCGGGCGTTTCGTCAGGAACCAGGACAGCCGAGAGGAGACTGTACGCCGCTTCAATCTTCTTGGTCATCTCCTCGGCCTTCTTGTAGTTCTTCATGTACTGTTTGGGGTGATTCGTCAAGTTCGCGTAGCGGGCCGGGTTCCAATTATAGAGCTGGACCGCTTGGCCGCTCCAACTCTTCCCTGAGTCGTGGGCAGTGTGAGGCCTAGGATCTCCAGGGCGTGATGACGTCTTTTTCGGGTCACCTCGGCCATGGATCGAGTCTGACAGTACGTTTGTCATGCTGTCAATGTAATCGTCAATTAATGCCAACCGCACTACCGATTCTTCAGCCTGTTCCCATCTTCAAGAATAAAGACTATCGCGATGTGATGCGCCGCGAGATGGACGGGCTGCAAGATCCCGATCAGCCTCGGCAAGACCTGCCCGGTGAAGTGCGAGTTCTGCTACGAGATCGACCATTCCTACCGCGAAACGCTCGATCCTCCCAAGACGACCGACGAGGACTGGAAGTTCATCCTCGACTACATCAACAGGAAGCCGTCCGATCCGATGCAGTTCTGGTGTCTGGGCGGCAACGAGTACATGGAATGGACCGATCTCTTTCTCCATCCCAAGGCGATGGAATGGGTCGAGGATTTTCTGACCTCGACGGACAAGAACATCACGTTCTTCACGGTCGGCTACGTCCAGGTGCCCAAGATCCATGAGCTGGCGGCGCGCTTTCCCGGCCGGATCAACTTCGAGCTGTCGGTGATCACGTTGAGCGAGTATCGCGAACGGCTCATGCCCCATGCGCCGTCGATCAAGCATCTCATGAAGGTGCTGGACGGACCGGCCGTGTCCTCGGCGAACTTCTACGCCTTCGATTCGCACACGATGTCGAAGGATGCGGAGACGATCTCCAAGATCAATCAGAAGTGCGTGCTGTGGATGGGCTGTCTCACGCCGGTGCGGGGGATCAAAGATCCGACGGCGGATCTGATGCGCCAGGGGAGAAAATTTCTGGCGGAAGAAGCCGTGCGGTTGTACGAGAAGGGTCTGCCGAATATCCAGACGATCCAAACCGAGGCGCCGATCACCGCCTTTATGAACCGGAAACGGATCGTGAGCGCGTTCGACTCATTGGAATTGGAGAAGCGCGATACGGTCGTGATGGCGAAGAGTGTGTATCAGGTGCTGAACATGTACCGGAAGAACCGAGCCAAATATCTCATGGTCCCGAACGCCACGCTCGGCGGCGATTCCGACTGTTCGGTGCTGCTGACGTTCGACGACATTGCCCGGCGGATCACCACTCAAAAGCGCGTTCATATCCCGAAGTGCATGATGCAATCGGGCCGTGGCCTCTACACCGATATCGGCGGGGTGACGCTGGAGCAGTTCATGAAGAAAACCGGTGTGAAAGTCACGGTGCTGCACAAGATCGATACGAAGTTTGCGAATAAACTACTGTGGCGGAACTGCCTGCTGAAGAATTACGTCGAAGACTATGTCCGCAATCCTCTGACTCAATCTTTCGAGAGCTCTCCCTGTCCCTGCGTAAAGGATGCTGAAAAAGCGCTTCTCGCTTCGTTCTCGCTCGCTCAGCCCTCAACATACAAAAGAATGTCGCCTCAGGCCTTCGCTCACTGCGGCCTTGCGATAAGGCTTTTTGAGCATCCCTTAAAAGATCAAGAGCGCCTTCACCGCAAGAACCTTTTTGAAGTCCTTCTCAGAGAATTAGACCGATGGAGCTACTTTGGAAGGATGGGGTCCAGGTTGAAGGCGACGCTGATGCGGGGGGCTTTGCCTTTGTAGGGTGCGACGGCATGGTACTGCCATCCCGGGAACATGACGCATTGGCCGGTGGTGGGGGTGAAGGCAATGGTGTTGCCGGCATCATGCAGTTCGGGAATGGCATAGCGTAAGTAGGGAGCGAGCATGCGTGGAAGGCAGCCGCGAGGATCGAAGAGCTCAAGTTCTCCGCCGTTGTCTTCCGTCTCCGAGATGTCGCCTGCGTCCACATAGTAGACGCCGGACCAGAATGAGCCGGGATGGGCATGCGAGCCGTTGCTTCCGCCGGTCCGTTGGACGTTCGACCAGATCTCGACGACCTGCCAGGCTGGATGCTGTGACGTCTTCCCTGTGCGTTCAGTAAACTCCGTCGCCTGCGTGGCGACTTGAATCACATATTCGAACAGTGTTTTGAGCGGTCCGCCGGCCCACTCCATCATGGACATGTCGTGAGGAGAGGACCAGCCAATGACTTCCCGGTCGTGATAGGTCGGCTCCGACGCTTCCCTGGTGAGCACCGCCTGTTTCAGCTCGGCATTGATCCGCCCTGAGTCGGGGATCGAAAACACCAGGAGCGGTGTTGAAAAGATCGGACGGACGTTCAGTTCCAGTTCGCGGGCCATCGTGCTCCCTTACCCAAGCGCTTGAGAATAGGCGGCGCGCGGCGGCCAAGTCAATGGCGTTTCCGACTTACGGCTGTGCGTCGAACTCTGGTTTGACACGAGGTTCTCCCTTGACCTAGAGTGCCGCTACGATGCTTCCGGAACGTCGCTCGCTGAAATTCTATCAAGCCGATGTTTTTACCGCGCAACCGTTTGGCGGCAATCCCGTTGCCATCTTTCCCGACGCGCAAGGCCTCACGGACGATCAACTCCAGCAAATCGCGCGGGAGATGAATCTCTCCGAGACCGTGTTTGTGTTTCCACCGTCCGATCCGGCGGCGGTTGTCCGGCTTCGCATTTTCACTCCCACTCAAGAAATTCCCTTTGCCGGTCATCCGGTCGTCGGCACCATGCATGTCCTTGCGCAACTCGGTTTGATTGCCACTCCTGAACCGGTGACTCGTGTGGTGCAGGAATGCAACATCGGACTCTTTCCTGTCGACGTGCTGATGCGGGATGGTAAGGTCATGCGAGTCGTCATGACCCAGCCGGCACCGCAATTTCTCGAGCGCATCGACGATACCGAAGATTTGTATATGGTGGCGGCGGCGCTGGGTATCCCGAAACACACGATCGCGAATAACAAATGGCCGCTCGAAGTGGTGTCGACGGGGTTGCCGGTGCTGATCGTTCCGGTACGGACGTTGACGGCCGTACGATCCATCAACCCGGATCCTTCCGCCATCGTCGATCTGTGCGGCCGGTTCGGAGCGAATGGCATCATGGCCTTTACGACGATGACGGTGGAACCGTTTTCCAATGTCCACGCGAGAATGTTCGCGCCGGCCATCGGCATCCCGGAAGATCCGGCAACCGGAAGCGCCAGTGGAGCCCTGGGAGCGTATCTCGTGCAGCACCGTATCGTTGAGGTGGGCCCGATGACCGAGATCGTGATTGAACAAGGATACGAGATCGATCGGCCGTCCCGCATTCTGGTGCAGGTCGAATCCGACGGTGAGGCGATCCAGACGGTCAAAGTCGGCGGGCAGTGTGTCATGGTGGTGGAGGGATGTTTATCGTTTTAGCAGGATGATAAAAATGCCGACTTTTCACACCCGCCCACCCCAGCGCGCCGAGACGCGCATGTCACCGGGCTTCGTTCTCGGTCGCATGTCTCCCTGCGACGTACCTAAAACCGTACGCCTCGGTTGCCATGCTCCCTGCGGCCTTGTTACATGCCGCTTTGATCATCCTGAAGGCAGGGCCGTTT
The DNA here is from genome assembly GCA_963851455.1 of uncultured Nitrospiraceae bacterium. GTDB lineage: Bacteria > Nitrospirota > Nitrospiria > Nitrospirales > Nitrospiraceae > Nitrospira_C. The sequence goes on along the minus strand of CAWKPI010000004.1, from coordinate 696,628 downwards.
GGTTTCCCGCTGCCACCTGGTTTTCCAAAACTTGTCCATAATGGGAAAAAGTATGGGCGAGTGCGAAATTCTTGGTAAAATAAGCGCAGAGAAGGAAAGATGTACGGCCGGCGTTCTTTCCTCGCCTGTCAAACTCTGTGAAAGGAGAAGATGATGCCGAGAGTTGGGCAGATTATGAACAAGAGTCCGAAGTCTATAGGGCCCAAGACCTCAGTCGTCAGTGCGGCCAAGACCATGCGCAGCGAGCGTGTCGGATCACTGTTAGTGAAGAAGGGAAAACAGTTCGTCGGCATCGTGACCGACACGGATATTGCACGGCGGGCAGTTGCGAGCGGGAAGAATCTCGGCAAACTGACAGTCGAGAAGATCATGACGTCTCCCGTTTGTACGATCGAGGCAGTCAGTCCGTCGACGACGCGCAGGATATGATGGGCGATCTTGGCATTCGTCACCTCGGCGTCACCAGCGGAGGCGAAATTGTCGGCGTGGTCTCGGTGCGGGATCTGCTGATTCATTATAAGCGCTATGCGCAGTCGAAGATCACTCCTGGCAATGTATCCGGAACCGAAGATCGGCCAGGATTAACGGCTGTTGAAAACGGCCTTCGGCGGCGTTCTCGCATCATTCGGACACTCGACATACCGAACAGAGTATGCCTCGTGCCCTCATTCGCTGCGGCCTTGCTTGGTGAAAGGCGCGTCCCGGGCGCGCCGGGGTGGGCGGGTGAAGAATGTGGCCGTTTTGAACAGCCTCGGCTTCCCGCCGAAAACTGATCCCCAACTATGTTCGTGATGAAAGAATAATAGGAGTTATTTGGTCAGTTCTTTGACGAGGTGGCCGAGTTCGGGGAGGATGAGCTTTTCCATCGCCAGGCGGACGGCGTTTTCTGAGCCCGGAGTGGAGAACAGGACGCGGCCTTTGATGATGCCGGCTGTGGCCCGGCTCATGATGGCCGGCGAGCCGATCTCCTGATAGGTCAGATAGCGAAACACTTCGCCGAATCCATCCAGCCGTTTTTCCAGCATGGCATCCACGGCTTCGAATGTCGAATCCCGCCGGGAGATCCCTGTGCCGCCATTGATGATGATGGCTTGCACCGCATCGTTGGCAATGCCTTCGGCGATCCGGCCCTTGATCTGAGCCGGCTCGTCCTTGACGAGATGATAGGCGGCGATGGTGTGGCCTTGTTCCTTGAGGAGCTTTTGGATCAGTTGTCCGCTGGTATCGGTTTCGGGCGTGCGGGTGTCGCTACAGGTAATCACCATGCACCCGATTGATCTGGGTGCATGGGATTTATGTTCTTGATGAGTAGAATGTGCCACGGCAAATGAGGAGGTAACTTACTTCCAGACTGCGTCCGGATTGAGTTTCGCAACCGGTTTGCCGCCCTTGATGTGTTCGTCGAGGATCGTGGCGACGTCGGCTTCCGTGACCTTCGAGTACCAGGTGCCGTCCGGATAGACGACGACGGTCGGTCCCTGCTCGCAGGGGCCGAGACAGGAGGAGCCGCTGACGAGGACGTCGCCCGGCATCACGCCGCGCTGCATCAGTCCCATGTTGAAGGCCATCAGCAGTTGCGCGGAGCCTGCGCTGCCGCACGAGGGTTTGGGATGTCCCGGCGGACGGGCGTTGGTGCAGACGACGATGTGATATTTGGGTTTCGGCATAGGCTCCTCTATCTGAAATTTGAAGTGCGCTCTCTTCTCCTACTTTGAGATCTGAGATGTGCTGATTTGAGATTCGTCCGCGTTCCTCGCCGTTATGAGCGTGGCCGGTAAGCTTCCCATTGCTCGATGACTTCCTCCGGAAACTTCCAATGCTTGAGGCCCTTGATGACCCAATCGAGATAATGATCTTTGGGTTTGAACTTCCCGATCGGGGTGGCCGCATGGGTGGTCACCAGGATCTTTTCTCCGGCTTCACTGAGCACCGTTACCTGGACGTGACGAAAGGCTTCCGGCGGCACGTCCTCTTCGAATTGATCCAGCAGTTTGACGTCTTCGTCCGTCAGCTCGAATATCGCGCCCCAGACCTTCTCGCCCGGCGACGGTACCACGCTGGCGAGGCCGCACCGCCACTGGGACGACCAGCGGCAGAATTGGATCGTGTGGTCGGGGAGCGTGGCCAGCATCTGGAACTGGTGTTCCGGAGCCCGGCGTTTGAGCTGGGTCGGGTTGAGATTATCGGCGTACAGAAAGAACTTCATCGAGTATCCAATTATTTATTTGGTTTCTATTTGGGTTTGCGCAAGCCCGTACTTGTAACATAACGCCTTTCTCCGCACAAGCTCGGTGAAGGCGGTTGAAAATGACCTTCAGCGTCGTTCTCGTCTCGCTCGGACACTCAACATACCGAAAAGTATGCCTCGTGCCCTCGCTCGCTGCGGCCTTGCTGAAGGCCATTTTGAACAGCCTTCAAAAACAATTCCCCTTGTTCGGGGAGCGTCGGATACGCACAATTGACTTCTCGCGGAATGCCTTCCTAAGATGCACGCTATGGTGAAAATTATTCACTACGTCGTCGTGGCGATTGCTGGTGCTGGGCGCCGTCTACTATGTCTGGACCAAGCCGCCGACGATCAATCCGATGCTCGACCGTCGGGGCGCCGACGCGCTGGCGATGGTGCAGACGCATCGGGCACTGGGCTATCCGACGATTCTTCAGGCCATGACGGAGCATGTGCGCTCCATGAAGGAACGCGGGCTCAATGCCCGGCTCGGAGAATGGCGGGTGAAGCAGGTGGACGGCGATCTCTACGAAGTGCGGATTCAGTTGCGAGACAGGGGCGTGAGCGGGCAATGGTTCGAGCGCGAATTCATTTGGCACGCCAATCTCTCGTTGAAGAGGGTCAATGCCGCGTCGCTTGCCGGCGGACGGGATCACTCCGAAAGAGCCGGATTCCGACAACCGACTGAGCCCGCGTCACCAAGCCCGCCAAAGCCCAATATTCTTGGTCCTGCCTAAGAGCTCTATTTGAAGTCGGGCGGCAGCGCGATCTGGACCTGATTGCCTTCGACGCGGACGGGGCAGCAGGCGACGGTGAAGTTCGGATTGCCGTCCGCTCGCCGGTGTGGACGTTGAATTGCCATCCGTGCCACGGACATGTCGACGACCTCGCCGGTCAGATGGCCTTCGCCGATCGGTCCTCCCGCGTGCGGACAGGTATTGTCGACCGCGAAAAACGAACCGTCAACGTTGAACAACGCGATCCACACTCCGTTCACTTCGACGGTCTTGTCCGGTACCAGGAGGAATCTCCTCGACTCTCGCGACCGTGACAAATTCAGACATGCGGCCTCATGCATGTGGTGCGGAGGCGGCGATCCGGATCCTCCGCAGAATGGCCCAGCGACTTGATTTCGACCGAAGCTTATGGCATAGAAGATAGCTGAGCGTACCCAGACCGAACCAAGGCCCTCTCACAGAAGGAGCCTCGGTTGGGAATGAGGTTGTTGAATGGAAATGACCCTCCTGCTCAACTCTACGTACGAACCCCTGCGGGTCGTTCATTGGCAAAAAGCGATCGCTCTCCTTTGGCAAGGTAAAGTTGAAGTCCTCGAGGTCTACGACCGCGAAGTCCACGGAGTGTCGATCTCGTTTAAGCTGCCCGCCGTCATGCGGCTGCTCAAGCTGGTCCGGCTGAAGGACAGCCACCGGGCCGTCAAGTTCTCCCGGATCAATATCTTCACGAGAGACGGCTATGTCTGCCAGTATTGTCGCACCAAATTCCGGACGGAAGAACTGACGTTCGATCATGTCGTGCCGATCGCCAAGGGCGGGCGGAAGACCTGGGAAAACATCGTGACGGCCTGCTGGCGTTGCAACAACAGAAAGAGCGGCCGTACGCCGGAAGAAGCCGGCATGCGGCTGATGAAGAGGCCCGTGAAGCCGCGCTGGAGTCCCATTGTCACCATTACCATTGGGATACGGAACACACCGGAAAGCTGGCGGGACTACTTGTATTGGAATATGGAGTTGGACGCCGAGGGGCCGTAATCTCAAGTTTCAAATCGCAGACCTCAGCATACAACGCCACTGTTGCGAATCGGACCTTCCTAGTTCTTCACCGTATCCAAAATAATTTCCAAGTCGCGCCCGCCGGGCAGCGTCGGATTCTTCGCATAGCGTCCTTCGATGTCGCCTGGCTGAGCCGGTCCCGCCTGTCCGTCGCGATCCAACCTGGCCACCACGTCGACCATGCCCGCGCAGCTCAGATCCCTGCACCATCACATCGGCATTCGTGATCTCGAACGGAACGGGGAACTTCGGATTTTCAATGCGTTTGGCGGCCACGGGCCTTGGTGTGCCGCCCGGTCTTCGGACGATGACGAACAGCACATCGGTCGGACGGACTTGATCGGCGAGCGTCAGGAGCAATCAAGCACCTGTCCCGCAATCACGGCCTCTCCGGCTTTCGGGTCGCAGACGTGGGCCAGGCCCAGCCAGGCGGCGACGGCCGCGAGACCGATGATGCCGCCGGCCATGCCGATCGCTCCGAACTTATATGCAGCCATCATTGCTCCTTTTCGAAAATGGTTGTAAAAAGCGCTGCATTATACCGGGGCGCACATAAAAAAGGGAGGCGCATGGTTTACCCTGGAAAAGGCTCTGTTGTATGATGGCCCTCCTTTTGGAATGGAGGCACTGATCATGGCAGCGAATCCTGGATTTCCGCTTACGCTCGACGTCAAAGGCTATCCGGTGCTGGTCTCGGGGGAGATGAAGAGGCCGCAGAAAAGACTCAGCGGTTTCTCGACGCCGGCGCCAAAGTGACGGTGATTGCGCCCACGTTGCATGAGCAGCTGAAGCAATTGGCCGCGTCCGCCAAAATCATCCATCGCGGACGGCATTTCCGTGAAACCGATTTGGAAAGCGCGATTTTCGTGCTCAACATGATCCGTGGCGACAGAGATTTTGCCCGGATGTTGTTTGCGAAGGCGCGCGAGAGGAAGATTCTCCTTGTGGTCTGTGGATCATCCGGAAGCCTCCACGGTCAACATGCCGGCGGTTGTCGCGTCCGGGCATGCACGCGTGGCGATCAGCACGAGCGGCATGGCCCCGGCGTTGTCGGGATTCATGAAAGAAGATCTGGAACGCATTCTGGACAGTGAGTTTGCGGCGTTTGTCGAATGGCTGGGTCAATTGCGCGAGCAGGCGAAAAGTAACGAGCCGGATGTCGAGAAACGGCGCACGATGTTACGGGAGGCGTTGGACGGCTTCCGGCTGTTGGGGAAGGTGCAGTATCCCAAAGTGTGGCTCGATGAGCGAGCGACGGCGGCGTCGGGCGGCAAAGGAAAGGCGTGACATCACATCATGGTCTTACTGGAATTCAGTATGTCTCCATTGGGAAAAAGCGAGAGTGTGGGCAAGTATGTCGCCCGCTCGCTGGACATCATCGATAAGAGCGGCATCGCCTATCGGCTCAATCCGATGGGCACGGTCCTGGAAGGGGAGTGGGACGAGGTGTTCGCCGTCGTGCGGAAGTGCTATGAGCGGATGAAGAAGGATTGCAACCGGATTTCCTGCAGCATCAAGATCGATTATCGGAAAGGCCATTCAGGCCGGCTCGTCACGAAAGTGGCCAGCGTCGAAAAGACAGTTGAAGCGAGCAGTCAAGCAGTAGGCAGTCCGGATCCGTTGATGCCGGCGCCGGTCTCCGGCCGGTGCCATTGCCTTCCCCAGCGTCTCCGCAAACGGAGTAAGCCGATGCCCAGCGCGTGTGATCGAAGATCTTCGTTCGGCCCATCCTCTGGACATTCCTCTCCTCCCGAAATACCAGACCATTCTTGATCGTGAGTTCATGGAGTTTCGTCCGTTCGGCGTCGACGAACAGGGCGAGAAGATCAGGGATCTGACGGGGATGAGCATCAGGGCCACCGTCATCTACCTGGAATCGTCCATGGCGCGCCAGCACGGTGAGGCCGCCGGTCTGCAGGCGGTGCAGAACTCTGCGTCCTGCTGAACCAGCGGATCAAAGATCCCGTGTACCACGTGACGCCGACCTTCTTGAAGAATGCCTGGAACAGCTATTCGTACGAATTTACCGCCTACCTGTATGAGTTCTGCGAACGGATTTCCGGCGATCTGAAGTTTGTCTTTCGGGGCGGCATGGAAAAGGCGTCGCCGATCATGCAGGTCCTGGCCAGGCCATTTTCGCTCGCGCAGATCTATGGGATGTTTCCGTATTTCGGAAACAAATTTGCGTCAGGCTCGATCGAATGCCGGGTGGTCGAGGTGACGACAGGGTGCCGCCACGCTGGCCATGCGCTTTTCCGACCGCACGCTCCGCCAGTTCGGTCCCTACCGAAGGCGATGTACGTCACGTGATGTGCCAGGCGGCTCAGGGCATCATGACGGCCGTGCCGGTACGGGTCCATGGCTTGCCTCCGGCCACGTTGACGGAAACGTCCTGCATTGCCAATGACGATGACTGGTGCCAATGGGACATCACCTGGAACACTGAGCCCTCGACTGGCTGGACACGACGACTCTGGCACGCCGTTGTCCGGCCTTCTGACGACGCGGCACTTCTAGTGGAAGGGACTCTCCCGCCATCTTGTCGGAGCGGGTCGACAAGATCTTCCCTTCGTCGATCGCCAATGCCGACGAGCGTGTCTCCTTCAGATGAGACCAAGCATGGTGACGGTGTGCTTTCCCAGCCGTCCCGCCTGAAACGTGCGCCGCCCGGACAGCCGCGGCGTGATAGAAAGGGCGACATTCGAGGCTACCTCTGGGGAGTGCTCGCTGCGGCGGTGACCTCCGCGTGCTGCGGCTGGTCTACCCGGCCATGAGTTTGACCGAGGTCTTGCTGGCAGGATTGATTCCAGTGCTCATTGCCGGGACTTGGATCAATTGGCGCTTGAAAAGAGAAAGCCAGCAACGCGAGGCGTTGATTCACGAACAGATTGACTTTGTGGAGTCCCGGCATGAAGAATTGCGCGAAGCCTATTTGGAGCAGGAGCAGACGCAGGGTCGAACTGCGCCGAACCGTCAACCATCTCACCGCGCTGCATCAAGCCGGCTTGCTGTTCAGCTCGACGCTCGATCGCGAAGCGCTGTTGGAGAAGGTGCTGGAAACGCTTACGCAGGATCTGCACTATCGACCGCGCCATGATTTCCTTTTACGATCCGGTCCGCCGGGTGACCAGGGATGCGCGGGTTGTCGGCGTGTCTCCGGAGATCCAGACGTTTGCCCGATCGAAAGAAACGCCGGTCACCGACCCGGACTCGCCGGAAGGCATCGTCCTCTTGCAGGGAAAGCCGTTGCTGATCGGCGACGTCCAAGCCGTCTTGGCACGGATGCATCCGCGTGAATCAACAGCTCGCCCAGTTGACAGGGACCAAGTCGTTGATCGTGGTGCCGCTGAAAACCAAGGATCGTATTCTCGGGAGCTTGATGGTCGACCGGACGCAGGAGCATAGCCTCACGCAGGACGATCTTGACTTCTTGACGACGTTTGCCCATCAAGTCGCCATCGCGCTCGACAATGCCTCGGCCTATCAGCAGATCGAAGAGTTGAACGTGGGATTGGAAGCCAAAGTGCAGGAACGGACCAAAGAATTGGAACAGGCGGACCGCTTGCGGTCGCAATTTCTCTCGCATGTGTCGCACGAGCTGAAAACGCCGATGACGTCGATCAAGGGCTTCTTGCAGAACATGCTGGATGGGTTGACCGGAGTCGTCAATGAGAAGCAGCAGCGGTATCTTGTCGCGGATGCTGGAAAATTCCGATCGATTGATCCGGATGATCGAGGATCTGCTGGATCGGACCAGGATTCAAACCGGCAAGCTGGAGCTGAGTTCCTGCCGAGTTGGATCTGGGGCACTGTGTTGCAGATGTGATCGAACAGCTTCGTCCGCTGGCGCAGATCAAACGGCAGACGTCGAGGCCATCTATCCTTCTGTCCCTCTCCTGGTCTGGGCGGATCGAGACCGGTTGTTTCAGATCATCATCAATCTCGTGCAGAACGCGATGAAGTTTACACCGGAGGAAGGGCGTATCACGGTCACCGTCCAACAGGACAACCATCGGCACGCCGGGATCTCGGTGCGCGATACGGGGCCCGGGATTCCGCGCGGAATTCCTCGACAAGATTTTCGATCCCTTTTTCCGGATTACAGCAATCACGGACGGCGGTCAAAGGCCTGGGGCTCGGACTGTCGATTGTCCGCACACTGGTGGAGTTACACGGCGGGACGATCGTGGCGCGCAGGCCGCCAGGAGGTGGAGCGGAGTTGTACTTTACGCTGCCGGTGCGAGTGTCTCTGGGCAACCGCGTCCAGACGGCACCAGGAAGCGTCCCGCGCATCTTGGTGGTCGACGACGACAAGGACATCCGCGAGTTGCTCGAAGACCGTCTGAGGGCAAGGGGGTATCAGGTCGAGACGGAGACCGATGGATTACGAGCGTTGGACGCGATTCATTCCGGGAGGTTCTCCGGCTTGATCCTCGACATCGGCCTCCCGTCTCTCGATGGAATGGAAGTCCTGAAGCAGATCAGACAAAAGGATCAGCAAATGCCGATTATTATGGTATCCGCTTCCGGAGCGAAAGAATCTGCCGTGAGAGCCATCGGTCTTGGTGCACAAGCCTACCTGTTGAAACCGTTCGATGTGGATGAGCTCCACCAGGTGATGGAGTCGTGTTTTCGAACGGTGTTGTAGGGTGTTGAAAAAAGCCGTTCATATCACCCACCCGGCCCGGGCGCGCCGGGACGCGCCTTTCACCAAGCTTTGTTCTCGCATTGGTCAGAGGCTCAACGTACGGCCTGGGAAAACGCCTGTTCCGACAGGCGATGGGTGGGCGGGTGGCAAAGTGTACGCTTCGCCTCTTCGCTCGCTGCGGCCTTGCCTGGGGGAACGGCGCGTCTCGGCGCGCCGGGATTGGGCGGGTGAGAAGGGGCCTTTTGAACACCCTACGATTAACTGAGCGACCAACGATTCACGGAGAACGATGAACAAGCCTATGGGGTTGCGTCAGGGTGTTTCCTATGGACGACGAAATATTCCTGCAGGAGCGCAGCCTTGGGAGACGATAGTTCGTCTCACGCTGGTTGCCGGTCTGGCGTTATGTTGGGCGGGCATTGTCTGGAGACCGGTCTTGGCGCAGGTGCCGCGTATCCAAGGGCAGGGGACGGCTGCATCCGGAATGGGCAATGCCTTTTCCGCACAGGCCGATGATGCGTCAGCGCTCCATTATAATCCGGCCGGGATGACGCAGCTGCACGGAGTCGAGGTCATGACGGGCGTGCTCCTCTCCGGCGGAACGACCGCATTCACCAGCCCGACCGGCGTGACCGCCACAGGCGATCGAAATGGGAGTGTGGCCTGGCCGCCGCCTGGACATCTCTATATCACGGCGAATCTGAAGGATCTCGGAGTGACGGCGCTCGGCGATCTCACCGCCGGTATTGGCCTGACGGTTCCTTTCGGTTCGCTGACTCGATGGCCGAACGATGGGCCCTTTCGAACAGCGACCACCTTCAACACCTTGCCGCTTTTGGATATCAAGCCGACGCTGGCATACAAATTAACCGATGATCTGTCGATCGGCCTGGGCGCGGATATCTATACGTTCTCGGGACTCTTCGGCGAAGGGCATGTCGAAAGAAAGTCCGTGTGGCCGGGGGGCGGCGGATTCCAGCAGGATCCCAAGTGGAGCTGTTCGGTCGCGATACGGCTGCGGGATTCAATGCCAGTCTGCTGTATACCCCTCTACGGAATGCGGATGGCAAGCCGCTCGCCAACATCGGAATCGTCTATCGCAGTCAGGCCACGCTGCACCTGAGCGGAGCGTTTCTCGCAAACGGCGCCAAGGTATCCGATGCGAACGCGACGTTCGTCTTGCCTCAAGTCATCACCGGCGCCATTGCCATTTGGCCGGTGCGCACGCGCGAGCGGGAATGGAAACTGGAAGTGGATGTGGATTATGTCGGCTGGAAATCCGTGCGGAATCTCGACGTCCACCTGGCCAACGGGAGTACCATCCCTCAGCCGCTGAATTGGCGGAGCACCTATGCCGTGATGGTGGGAACGGAATATAAGTGGCTGGCGTTGGAATCCTTACCTGCCTGGGAAGTGGCCCTGCGAGCCGGCTATACCAACCAACAGACTCAAATGCCCGATTTCGGGTTCGATCCTGGGATTCCTTCGGCCGACGTGAATATCATTGGCGGCGGCTTAGGACTCGTCTGTAAAGAGCAGGGTAAGTTTCTCGGGTCTGATTCCCTGCGGTGAGCTGGGCATCGGTGTGCTGAAACCCAAATCCATCGGGTTGGATCTGTCATATCAGGCCGCGTTGTACGAAGAGCGGACGATTACCGGGAATCGTAATCCGACGGTCAACGGCCTCTACAAGTCGACGCTCCATACCGGCGGAGTCTCCATCAAAGTGGCGTATTGAAAAATCCTTCTCATCCCTGCGACCTGCCTGCGGAAAGGCGCGTCTCGTCTCACTGCGCCGCAACCGCTGGGCGCGTGGGTGAGACGGTCCGCCGGGGCTGGGTGGGTGAGACGAGCGTCTTTTTGAACATCGCTGCGAATCAATCTGCCAGCGGTGAGCACGTCTGCGGGTTCGACTTAGTGGTTCTGATAGACGCGGGGAATTCGTGGACCGATGGCGCAGAGGATTTCGTACGGTATCGTGCCAGTCCATCCGGCAATGTCATCGGCCCAGATGGCGTCTTGGCCCTGCCGGCCGATGAGCGTGACACTGTCTCCCACCTGAACCGATGGGATGTCGGTCACATCCACCATCGTCATATCCATGCAGACGAGTCCGACGACAGGGGCTCGCTTGCCATCGATCAGGACAAACCCCTTATTGGAAAGCCGCCGGTTATATCCGTCCGCATATCCGATCGGCAGCACGGCAATGGTAGACGTCCTTTTGGCGACGAAGGTACGGTTGTAGCTGACGCTGTCGCCTGGCTTGATCGTTCGCAGTTGCATCACCCTGGTTCGAAGCGACAACACGGGTTTCAGTTCCGGACTTGCGACATCCTTCGGCAGGTAGCCGTACAACATGATGCCGGGCCGTACCAATGAAAAGTGCGACTGAGGAAAACGGACGATCGCGGCACTATTCGCCGCATGCACGATCGGGATCTTCACCCCGCGGTGCGCAACGTGGTCGAGAAGAGTGCGAAAATTCTGCAGTTGCTGCTCCGTATGGCCGGGATCGTCTCCATCGCTGTCTGCCAAATGGGTCATGAATCCTTCGACACGAAGGGACTTCCAGGCAGGAAGGGCATCGAACAATGCAGCAATCTCGCTTGGTGAGAATCCCAGACGCCCCATCCCGGTATCGACTTTGATGTGAATCGGGAACGACTGGTCGGCGGATCCGGCCGCTTTGGCCAGGGCCGGGAGCAGACGTTGTTCGGTAATCACGGGCGTTAATCGGTATGCGAGGAGATCCTTGATATGTTCATCGAACAGATCGACCAGCACGAGAATATCGGCGGTGATGCCGGCCTCGCGCAAGGCCATGCCTTCGTGCACGGAGGCGACAGCCAACCGGGAAATGTTTGATTGGATCAATGCACGCGAGATGTCGAGGGCGCCGTGTCCATAGGCATTGGCCTTGACGACGGCCATGACACTGCAGTTGTGGCTGAGGTACTCCCGAATCTGCGAGAGGTTATGGCCGAGCGCAGTGAGGTCGATGCTGGCGTAGGTGGTGTGGATGAAGCTCGTCGGTGGTGTGAACATGCTGCTGAAGACGGGTCGTGGAGGCGATCATACTTCCAGAATTTCCTGTTCCTTTTTCTTGATCGCGTCGTCGATCTTCTGGATGTATTGATCGGTCAGTTTCTGGATGTCGGTCTCGGACTTGCGCAGTTCGTCTTCGGTCAATTTGGCATCTTTTTGGAGTTTCTTCAACTCTTCGTTGGCATCGCGACGAAATCCTCGAATGTGCGACTTTCGTGTCTTCGCCGTGTTTCTTGCAGATCTTGCTGAGTTCTTTGCGGCGTTCTTCGGTGAGCGGGGGCAGCGGCACACGAATGATTTTGCCGTCGTTCGACGGCGTGATGCCGAGATCCGGACATGGACAAGGCCTTTTCGATTTCCTTGATGAGCTGCGGCTCCCAAGGCTGGATGGTAATGAGTCGCGCTTCCGGAGTGGAGAGATTGGCCACCTGCCTGAGCGGCGTCATCGTGCCATAGTAGTCGACACGAATATTGTCCAGAAGCGCCACCGACGCGCGACCGGTCCGCAGTCCGGCCAGGTCCCGCCTCAGGTGTTCGAGAGCGCCCTTCCATCTTTCCCGTGACTGTTTGGCGAATCGCAGCAGGGTTGGACATAACGACTCCACAAGAAAATTAGCGCTTGTCCGCGGTGACGATCGTGCCGATCGGCTCGCCCGTGGCGACGCGCTTGAAGTTACCCTGCTACTTTAAGGTTGAAGACGACCAGCGGCAAGCTGGTTATCCATGCAGAGGCTGATGGCTGTCGCGTCCATGACTTTGAGGTTTTGATTCAAGATCGAGAGGAAAGAAATCTCGCTATATTTCTTGGCCGAGGGATTCTTGACGGGGTCGGCGTCGTAGATGCCGTCGACTTTCGTGCCCTTCATGATGACTTGGGCGCCGATTTCCATGGCTCTGAGGGCGGCGGCGGTGTCGGTGGAAAAGTAGGGATTGCCGGTGCCGCCGGCGAAAATCACGACCCGTTTTTTCTCGAGATGGCGGATGGCCCGCCGGCGAATGTAGCCTTCAGCCAGCTGGCGCATTTCAATTGCCGATTGGACCCGCGTCATGATCGCCGGCGCGTTCCAGCGCATTTTGCAGTGCCAGCGCGTTCAGCACCGTGGCCAGCATGCCCATGTAGTCGGCGGAGGCGCGTTCCATGCCGGAGGCGCTGGCGGCGATGCCGCGGAAGATATTGCCGCCGCCGATGACGACGGCGACTTCGATGTCGAGCGCTGACGACCGAGGCAATTTCTGCGGCGAGGCCTTCGAGGACGGAGGGTTGGATCCCATAACCCTGCTCACCGGCCAACATCTCTCCGCTGACTTTGAGGAGGATGCGCCGATATTTCGCAGAGCTCATGCTTCGCCTAGTTGGTAGCGTGTGAAGCGGCGGATATTCATGTTCTCGCCGATCTTGGCGATCTTCTGGGCGAGCAGATCTTTGACCATGACGGCGGGGTCCTTGATGAAGGCCTGTTCCATCAGGCAGCTTTCCTGATAGAACTTTTCCAGCTTGCCTTCGACGATTTTCGGCCAGGCGGCCGGAGGCTTGCCCATCTCTTTGGCCTGCCCTTCGTAAATGGCCCGCTCCTTGTCGACGACGTCCTTGGGGATATCTTCGCGCTTCACGTACGAGGGTTTGGCGGCCGCGACTTGCAGGGCGAGGTCGTTGACGAAGGCTTTGAACTCTTCGTTTCTGGCCACGAAGTCGGTTTCGCAATTGACTTCGATGAGGACGCCGATTTTGCCGCCCATGTGGATATAGGCGTGGACTAACCCCTGGTTGGTTTCGCGGCCGGATTTCTTCTGTGCCGCGGCCAGGCCCTTCTGCCGCAGGTAATCGATCGCTTTTTCGATATCGTCGCCGTTCTCCTGCAACGCCTTCTGGCAATCGAGGATGCCGGCGCCGGTTTTCTCTCTCAGTTCTTTGACTAACTGACTTGCTCCAGCCATGCGTAATCGTCCTTCTTGTCGCAATCAATGGATGTGGTGTCAATCGCCCGAAACGGTGGCTATGCCGCAGGGGCGGCGCCAGCCAGCGATGCCGTCGCAGCTTTGTCGTCTCCGGCGGGACTCGACTGGAACTCGGCCTCGTCGCGTTGCGCGCGCAAGTGAGCGCCTTCGATGCAGGCGTCGGCAATACGCGAGGTGATGAGCTTGATCGAGCGAATCGCGTCGTCGTTCCCGGGGATCGGATACGTGATATGGTCGGGATCGCAGTTGCTGTCGATGATCGCGATGACCGGAATCTCCAGCCTGGTGGCTTCCTGAACTGCAATCTGCTCGATGCGCGTGTCGAGCACGAAGACGGCGCCGGGAAGGCCGCGCATGTTCTTGATGCCGGTCAGGAATTTCTGGAGTTTGACGATTTCTTTCTGCTTCTGCGAGATTTCTTTCTTGGTCAGACCGTATTGGGCAGGATCGGCGAGCATGCCTTCCAATTTCTTCATCTTGTCGATGCTGCGCCGGATGGTCTGGAAGTTGGTGAGCATGCCGCCCAGCCAGCGCTGATTCACGTAAAACATGTTGGCCCGGACCGCTTCTTCCTGGAGGATTTCCGCCGCTTGGCGCTTGGTTCCGACAAACAGCACGGATTGCCCGGAGGCGACGGTGTCGCGGACGAAGGCATAGGCCTGTTCCATCCGTGCGACGGTCTGCTGCAGATCGATGATGTAGATGCCGTTGCGTTCGCCGAAGAGGAACTTCTTCATCTTCGGGTTCCACCGGTTCGTCTGGTGGCCAAAGTGGACGCCCGCTTCCAATAATTCCTTGATCGAAACGACTCCCATACCTTCACCTCCCCTCAAGGCTTGCAGAGCGCGCCTGATCACACAGGCGAGGGGCATGCCCCTTATTCTCAAGCCAAGCGACGCACTCTGACGTCGATGTGTATTTGAATAATTCCCCCTCAACCGCACGATGGCGGAAGAGGAGCCTGTTACGACAGCCCAAAAGCCTTGGAACGTTAGCACAATGGCCGGCGGTTTACAAGGTTCGATCAGAGAAAATCCGCCCTAGGATCGATAGCTTGCGTTGATGCGCACGTAGTCATAGGACAGGTCGGTCGTCCACAGATGGGCCATGGTGGCGCCCCTGTCCAAGTTCCACATGAATCGTGAACTCTTTTCGTTGAAAGACCTTCGCGATCCGTCGTTCGGCTGCTGAGTCCGAGGCCGACTCCCTTTCTGACCATGGGAATACCGCCGAATGAGACACTGACCTTGGAGGGGTTCAATGGGAACCCCGGCTCGGCCGATCGCGGCCATCACACGACCCCAGTTGGCATCCTCTCCGAACAGAGCGGTTTTGACTAAGTTGGAGGTCCCGATCGTCTGGGCCACCTGCCTGGCTTGCCCAGCGGTGTTTTGCCCCGGTGACGTCAATCTTGACGACTTTGGTGACGCCTTCGCCGTCTCGGCAAATCGCCAGGGCCAAAGGCTGGCAGGCTTCCGTTAGGAGTTGCACGAACTGGCGAAACGCCTGCGTGCCTTCCTTGATCAGGCGATTCCCGGCCATACCGTTGGCCAGACAGAGGACCGTATCGTTCGTGCTGGTATCGCCGTCGACCGAGATGCAGTTGAACGATTCATTCGACGGCTTGCGTGAGCGCTCGTTGCAGAGCGGCCCGCGTGATGGCCGCGTCCGTCGTGAGGTAGCCGAGCATGGTGGCCATGTCGGGATGGATCATGCCTGATCCCTTGGCCATGCCTCCGATGGTCACGAGGCGGCCGTTGATGCGTTTCTGTCGGACCACCGACTTCGGTCTCAGGTCGGTCGTCATGATGGCGCGAGCCGCATTTGCCCCGCCACGGCTGCTGAGACTGCTTGAATAACGCCGGGAGTGCCTTCACGATTCGTTCGACCGGCAGGGCACGACCGATCACGCCGGTCGAACCGATGAAGACTTCATGAATGGGAATCTGCAAGGCTCGTGCGACCAGCGCAGCGGTATCGCTGTGCCGCCGCCATTCCTTGGCGTCCGGTGCAGGCGTTGGCGTTTCCGCTGTTGACGAGGATCGCCCGTCCGACACCACTGACGCAGATGCAGACGGTCGAGAATCACCGGCGCGGCGACCACCTGATTCTTTGTGAAGACGCCTGCGATGGGCCCGCTTCGATCTGAGACGACCAGCGCCAGGTCGAGCAATCCCCGTTTCTTGATGCCGCAATGGATGTCCGGCGGCACGAAACCCTTGGGGCGCTGTGATGCCTCGGGAGTCTTGATGGGTCATGCAGGCCTGCGCATTACAAGGGATCGAGCGTTATGGGTAGGCGGCGGGGGCGGTCAAGCCGATCTCTTCAGGCAATCCGAGCATGAGGTTCATGGCTTGAATCGCCTGTCCGGCTGCGCCTTTCACGAGATTGTCCAGGGCCGCCACGGTGACGATCCAGCCGGCACGCGGGTCGGCATAGACGCCCGATGTCGCAATAGTTCGAACCCTTGATGTAGCGGGGATTGGGCACGATATCGTCGGACAGTCGGACAAATCGGTCGTCTCTTATAGAAGTCTTGATACAGTGCGCGCAAGTCCGGAAGCGCCATCGGTTTCTTCAAGCGGCAATAGGCCGTGCTCAGAATGCCGCGATTCATCGGAACCAGATGCGGGGTGAACGTCACGGTGGACGCAGCGGGATCCAGTGTCGTCGATGCCCGTCTGTCGCTGAAGGAGGCCGGCGAGTTCTTGTTCGATTTCGGGAATGTGGCGGTGCTGGCCGATCTTATAGGGCTCCAAGGATTCGTGGGCTTCCGGAAAATGGTAGGGGAGCGCGGGACTTCGCCCCGCTCCCGAGATTCCCGACTTGGCATCGATGACGACGGTCTGAGGTTGGACGAGATCGTGGGCGAACAATGGCGCCAGTTGCAAAATGGCCGCCGTCGGGTAACATCCGGGCGACGCCACCAATTTGGCTTTCGCGATGGCGTCTCGTGCAGTTCGGGAAGGCCGTAGACGGCGTCTTTCAACAGATGCCGCATGCGTATGTGGTGTCTGATACCATTGTTCATAGACAGCCGGATCTTTCAGGCGATAGTCGGCGCTCAGGTCGACGACCAACTTTCCGGTTTCCATGCAAGCCGCGACCGGATCCAATGATTTCGTGTGGGGAAGAGCCAGGAAGACGGCATCCGCCTGTTCTGCGATGGCTTCCGGCGCGAGTGCTTGAAAGGTCAACGAGACCAATCCGGCAAGGCTGGGGAAGACGGTGCCAACGGAACTCCCGGCGGATTTTTCCGATGTCACGGCAATAAGTTCAAAATGAGGATGGAGGGCTGACGAGGCGGACGAGTTCCGCTCCGGCATATCCGCTGGCTCCTGCGATTGCGATCGCGTAATTTTTCTCATCTGTCACACCCGTTGTGCAGTCTCAGCTGGACATAAAAAAAGGGAAGGCCGGGAGCCTTCCCTTTTTCATGACTACTGGCTCCGGTGCTTATCGCTTCGAGTATTGGAACCGCTTTCTGGCGCCCTTCTGGCCGTATTTTTTTCGTTCTTTCACGCGCGAGTCCCGGGTCAGCAGGCCTTCCTTCTTCAAAGGGGCACGAAGTGGCTGGTTCAATATCACCAATGCCCGGGCGATGGCATGACGCAGAGCGCCGGCTTGTCCGGTCGGTCCGCCGCCATGGACCGTCGCCTTGATCGAATATTTGCCCGCCACGCCGGCCATTTCGAGCGGAAGCTGAATGATCTGCCGCAGGGTCAGGCGAGGAAACGCCTTTTCGAGTGGTTGTTCGTTGACGGTAATATCGCCTGCCGTGCCGGTGACCCAGGCGCGGGCGATCGCACATTTCGCCGTCCGGTTGCATATTGAGTTGCTACTGCCATGCTAAAAGCCTCCTTCTTCGTCCGGTAATGACTAGAGGGTAATCGTTTCCGGGTTGCTGGGCTTGATGCGGATGCGTGGTCCCGACGTAGACGCGAAGTTTCTTGGCCATGTGGTTGCCCAGCGGGTTCTTGGGCAGCATGCCTTCGATGGCCTCGATCAACAATCTCTGTCGGATCTTTCGGAACACATGCTTGGCGGTGGCGGTTTTAAGTCCGCCCGGATAACCCGAATGATGGCGATAGAGCTTGGTCTCCATCTTGTCGCCGGTCAATTGGATCTTCTCCGCATTGATGATCACGATATGGTCGCCCATGTCCACATGCGGGGTGAAGGTGGGTCGGTGCTTGCCACGCAAGCATCCCTGCCACTCGGGCAGCAAGTCGGCCCAGGTCTTCCCTTCGGCATCCACGAGGTACCACTTCTCTTGCACGTCGGCTGGCTTTCTGCAAATACGTCGACATCGTCTCTTCTGCGCTCCTTCACATATCGAATGAAATCAGGACTCCTGTACTTCCTGTGTGATTGACACTCTTGTCGATCCAGCTTGGCCAGCCACGACGTCGAGGTTGGCGGTGTTACGCCGCGCCAGCACGTCTTGAGTGATATAGATCGGCGCATGCGTGCGCAGCGCCAGCGAGATGGCGTCGCTCGGCCTGGCATCCACTGTCCGTTCCACGCCTTTGTTGTCAAGATAGACGGTGGCGTAATAGGTGCTGCTTTTCACGTCGCGCAATGACGACACGTCGGACGGTGACGCTCAAATGCTCGACAAAACTCTTGATCAAATCATGGCTCATCGGGCGAGGTGTCATCGTCGTGTCGAGTGCCAGCTTGATGGCATGGCCTTCCGCGGCCCCGACCCAAATGGGAAAGGAATCGGGACGTCCGTCTTGACGGGCCAGGACGACGATCTTGGTGTCCGTGTTGGTCTCGTCGAGCACCCGGTCGACCTGGTATTCGACGAGCGCTTGATCCTGTGATCGCGGGTTGGCCTGGCTCATGATTACGAATCCAATTTTCCGAAATCTTCCGGCTTCAGATTTTCCAGCCACTGCTCGAGTTCTTCGGAGCTTTGTTTGGTGATGACGGATTCCTTGGCAAACACCGGCGCGTTGGCTCGCAGCGCCAGCGCGATGGCGTCGCTGGGTCGTGCATCGACCGTGTATTCCGAGTCTTCATACATCAGATGGATTTTGGCGAAATAGGTGTGCTCGTTGAGATCCGTGATGACGACGCTGATCACCTTCGCATTGTAGGCATCCAGGATCGACTTCATGAAGTCGTGAGTCATCGGGCGAGGAGGGGCCACGTTCTCCAACGCCATGCTGATGGCGCCGGCTTCCGACTTGCCGACCCAGATGGGGAGCATCTCGGGCTGCTCTTCGTCGCGCAACACGACGATATAGGCGTTGTTGTAGGGGTCGAACATCAACCCTTTTACATGCATCTGCGTAAGCACGACGAACGACTCTCCTCTCCCGGAACAGCAAAATTATCTCCGGGGCCGAATAGGAACCATGCACAGTAACATTTTCGAAATTAACCTGTCAACGAAGCCGGCGAGATCGCTGAAGAAATTTCACATAGTCTGCAAAAGCCGGCGCGGGTGGGGAAGGTGCCGCTTCAGCCTTGTGGGCGATAGTTCTGATCAAGCTTTGGAGGTGTCTGTTTGTTCTTCGCCGATCTTCAGGAAGGCCTTCATCTGCTTCCTGACGAGTTCCCGACCACTCTCATCGCCCAGATTGACCTGGTATTCATTGATCACCATGACCCGCATCGCTTCCCATTTTTTCCAGCAGGGTTTGCATACCTTGGCTTTGATTTCGGTTTCTAGCTTTCCCATGAACAGGGGATCGGTGATCGGTTCTCCGGCTTGCCCGCAGGTGACACACTGAACGTCTGCCATGGCGTCTGAATCCTCCTGATGATATGGTGAGTTGAGTGTGACGGAGATTGTAACATCGCATTCGCTCCTAAGAAAAGAGGGGGTAGCAGATTGACCCTCATCTGGCTTCGTGTTAAGAAGATGGCGCCCTTCTGACATGTTTGGCCCGGATGGCGGAACTGGCAGACGCGCCGGACTCAAAATCCGGTTCTCGCAAGAGAGTGGGAGTTCGACCCTCCCTCTGGGCACCAACAATGCATGGTTGCACATGTGATGGCAACTAGGGGATGGCAATCAGGTCATCAATAGTAATCCCCTTGACTTGTTTCTGATGAGTGGCCTATAGTCCGCGCCCTAGCGTCATGAAAATACAAAGGTTTCATGATGTCGATCATCTCATCTTGTCTTGTTGTCCGTCATTTCACATTATTATTTTCTAACTCACCAAGGAGGCAGCACATGCGTAAGGTGTTGGCACTAGGAGCGGCAATTCTTTTTGTCGGCTCCGTGAGTATGGCAGTCGCCCAGGAGCGGTTGCAGAGCAACCAATCCGGTATGGGCGTAGGCGAAGGAGTTGGCGACGTGTCGGGATCGAGCACCCGTGTGACCACATTTGATCGAACCCACTTCCTCGATCGGTTGTCACAGGCCGAAACCGTGTATGGCCGCGTGATCGGCCATCGATTTTCCGGGGAAGAAAATGCATCTGGAGGGCGGTGGAAGCTCTCACGATGAGGGACGTGCGGGCGGCGGAGCGATGAATTACCGCACCGTGTATTTCGATGACAAGACCAATATGGATCAGATGCATATTCATTGAGACTGGTGACGATGTGACGGTGCAGGCCATCGAAGAGATAAGTGCAAGTCAGCCGTTGGCACCGGTCGCAAGATTGTTCGTGAAATCACCGTGTTGCGTGGAAACGAGAAGCTTGCCGGTTTCGGTGGACTTGGACAGCGTCCAAATCCAATGACCGAGCGCGGGATCAATACCAACAGCGGCGCACCACTGGTGGTGTGGCTGGAGGAGTGCTTCCCGGCACGGCGACCGGTGGATCGATCAGCACCACGATCGGCGAATTCACCGGTGCAGCACCTTGCTGGAATTGTGAACCGCAGCCAGGATGGGGCTATCAGACTGTTGCGCCGGAGACCAAGGTGCAGAACAAGTCGGACTACGGAACTGACGTAGCCAAGCCGAACTTGGTCAAGGGTCTGAACTAACTACTGCGAATCAGTCGTGAGTGGAAGGGGCAGCCGCAAGGCTGCCCCTTTTTATTTGTCTTCTGTTGCCGTCCCCCTTCAATCCGTACCTTGGGAGTCAGAGCGATGCGAGAAAGCCCCCGCGGGCCTTGTCATCTGTCTGATAGATACCATTGCGGCCCGGAAGACTCCCTGATAGGATTTCCGTGAGGCTTCTTACGAAGAACGGAGATCCACGTGAATGGACGGGAACAAGTGATTCAACCGGATGCCGAATTAGATTTGCGAGGAGTTATTTGCCCCTATAACTTCGTCAAGACAAAACTGAAGCTTGAAACGATGGAGGAGGGGCAGATTCTTTCAGTTATCCTGGACGCAGGCGATCCGATTCGCAATGTGCCACAGAGTGTCAGCAACGAGGGGCACACCATCCTATCCCAAGAACCCATCGGTACGTCTTACCGCGTCACCATCAGGCGCACCTAATTTGTTATTGATCTCCTGACTCTTTGCCCAGTGCCATCTTCCTGCATACCAGCCAGGACAATCGTCACCTCGGAGTCCCTCGGAATCGAGCGAACCTGCTTGAGCAACAACCTTGCGCATCCTTGATATACATCTTCGCTCTCCCTTGTCATGTTGACCGCGAGTGTCACCGGTCTGTCCGGGAGGACTCTCGAGAGACTGTTCAGGACTGGTCGGAGAGCACGAGGGGAGGCAAACATGACGGTGGTTCCGGTTTCTTGTTTGAGTGTGGCAAAGAATACGTCCAAGAGGCGGGGAGTTCGCGGAAGTCGGCCGACAAACACAATACGATCTCCGGAATAGCCAGAGAGCGCAACAGCTGCGGTCAACGCCGAAGGGCCAGGAATGACCGACACGGGGAAGCCCGATTGGTGTGCGGTTTCAATCAGCAATCGCCCAGGATCATAAATTACGGGCATACCGCTGTCCGAGACCAGTGCGACATCGTGGCCCTCACTGAGATGATGAAGCAGAACGGCAATTTTATCCTTGAACTGACCAGGACCGTAACTGGTGATGGTGGCTGTAATGCCATGATGGGCAAGAAGAGCTTGAGTCGCGCGAGGAGTCTCTGAGGCGATGATAGACACTTTTTTGAGTATGGCGCCTGCACGAATCGTGAGATCGTCCGGAGATCCGATCGGCGTTCCCACGATATAGAGGGTTCCGGTACGATGAGGATGGCCTCCTGCACCCTGCTGCTTGCGAGACGTTGGTTGACTCTTCTGACGAGCCATCGATATAATCCGGTCCTCAAACCTAGTCTAATTGTCCTGAAAAGTTCAGGGGATAGACCTCATGGCCGCCGTGTTTTTCATGGTCACTATGGCGCTGTATTTTACCGCCACCGTGTCCTTCCTTGCCCTGTTGGTACGGCGGGCTGATGCCCTTTCAACCGTCTCGCTGACGATCACAGCCGTCGGGTTTGCCACGCACACGATTGCACTCGTGGCACGGATGCTGGGAGAAAGCGGCGCATCGACGCCAAGCATCCATGAAGCCCTTTCATTTTTCTCATGGATGCTGATTCTCGTCTTTCTTGCCGTGGAGTTCCGCCACCGTCTGCATGTGCTTGGTTCGTTCATCGTCCCCTTGGCGCTGGTGTCCCTGGTATCTGCCGCGGCCTTGCCAGAAACGGTTCCGACCCTTCAGCCGGTGTTTCGTACTCTCTGGGTCCATGTGACGCTCGAGCATGTTGGGCACCGTCGGCTTTGCCGTCGCATTTGTCGCCGGTGTCATGTATCTGATCCAGGACGGACTTCTCAAGTCCAAACGATTCAACGTCCTCTATTCCAAGTTGCCGGCGTTGGATTTTCTCGACGACTTGAATCAACAGTCGATCGTGCTCGGGTTCCCGCTCCTGACGCTGGGCATCATTACTGGAGCCATCTCCGCGGAATTCGCCCGGGGAACCTATTTGAACTGGAATCCAGAGCAGACCTGGGCGCTGGTGACCTGGCTCTTTTACTTTGTCGTGCTCGTGGGGCGGCTGACTGTGGGATGGCGCGCCAAACGTGCAGCCTATCTGACGGTTATCGGATTTGCCGGCGTCATCCTGACGCTGGTGGGCGTGGTCTTGAAAAGTTTCGGATCGGTGTCTTGATATGCATATTGTCGTTGTCGGACTCAGCCACAAAACTGCGCCGGTCGAAATCCGGGAGAAGCTGGCGGTTCCAGAGAGCCGGCTGGGCGAGGCGCTCACCCGGCTCTGCTCCTATCCAGGAGTCAAAGAAGGCATGTTGTTGTCGACCTGCAACCGGGTCGAAGTGTATGCGGTCGTCGAGGATCTCGAGCCAGGCTATGGCCGCATCCAGGAATTTCTGGCCGATGCCCATCTGTCGCTGTCCTCAGAGCAATTGACTCCCCATCTCTACTGGCAAACGGGTGATCGGGCCATCTCCCATTTGTTTCGTGTGGCCTCCAGTCTCGATTCCATGGTGGTCGGGGAGTCCCAGATTCTCGGGCAGGTCAAAGACGCCTTCGAAATGGCGTTAACCCACAAGACCACCGGCCTGATTCTCAACAAAGTCGTCAAGAAAGCCATTTCGGTCGCCAAACGGGTGCGAACCGATACGAAAATTGCCGAGACGGCGGTGTCGGTCAGCTATGCGGCTGTCGAACTAGCGAAGAAAATTTTCTCCGACCTAAGTGACAAGACGGTCTTGCTCGTCGGCGCCGGCGAAATGGCCAAGTTGGCGGCGCGGCATTTTATTGCCAGCGGTGTGCGGCATGTGCGTGTCACGACCAGAACGCCGCAGCATGCCGTGGAACTGGCCGATCGGTTCAACGGCACCGCCGTGCCGTTCGAACAGTTTCGCGACGAGATGGCCACGGCCGATATCGTGCTCGTCTCGACGGGCGCCGCGCATTATTTCGTGAGTAGCGACGACGTTCAGCGGGCGGTGAAACAACGCATGAACCGCCCGATGTTCTTGATCGATATTTCGGTCCCACGCAATATCGATCCCTCTGTCCGGCACGTCGACAATGCGTTTCTCTTCGACATCGACGATCTGAAGTTCAGAGTGGAACAGAATCGCGGAGAGCGGCTACAGGAAGCTGAGCAGGCTGAACACATGGTTCTCGAGGAGGTCGGCGTCGTTCGGCAATGGCTCCAATCGCTGGAGGTGACTCCGACGATCGTGGCCCTGAAGACCCGCGTCGAGGACATCAAGCGGACCGAGCTCGAAAAGGCGCTTGGTCGTTTGGCGCATCTTCCTCCGCAAGAAAGGGCCCTGGTGGAGGCGATGGCCTCTTCCATCGTGAATAAGCTGATCCACAACACGATGGTGACGCTCAAGTCCGAGGTGACTTCCGCCGATGGCGCGGCGTTTGTCGAAGCGGCCAGACGGTTTTTCAATTTGAGCGAAGCGGGGACACCTTCGAGCACCGAGGACATCGAAATCGAAGGCTCGACGCCACGAACGAGCGCGAATAAACCTGGGTAGCGGGCTGGAGAGATTCGATGAGGTTAGGGACCAAAAGCCCAAAGCTGTTTACCTGCCCGAAATGCCGAAAGACATATTTAGGGCATGATCCCTTGCCCGATTGCCCGGCCTGCGGATACGACTATCCGGTGCGGGGCGGATTTCGATGGGATGTCCTGGTGTATCTCTTATCGATACTCGGACTCATGAGCTACCTCCTGGTATCGTCGTCGTATCGCAGTATGATTACAGAATCGGTCACGAATGACCGCGGGTCATCGATCGGGTCTGAGCAGGAAAAACTCCCCGGCAGTCAGCATGCCCCGTTCGTCTATCCACCGGAACCTGATTCGAAGCATTGAGGGACATGACGGCATTGACGAAAGAACGATCGACGTTGGTGCTGGGGACGCGCGGCAGCAAGCTGGCAGTGCACCAGACCGAGTGGGTGCAGGCCCGGTTACAGGAATTGGCACCGCATGTGACCGTGACGCTGCGGCGGATCCAGACGTCCGGGGATAAGATTCTGGACGTGCCGTTGGCGAAAATCGGCGGCAAGGGACTCTTCGTGAAGGAAATTGAAGAGGCGTTGCTGTGCGGTGAGATTGATTTGGCCGTCCATAGCATGAAAGACGTGCCGACTGCATTGCCGCCAGGGTTGGATTTGCTGTGCATCCCATGTCGCGAGGATCCCCGGGATGCTCTGATCAGTCGCGATGGACGGCGGTTTGCAGATCTTCCACAGGGTGCGAAGGTCGGCACGAGCAGTCTGAGACGTCAGGCGCAGCTGCTGCAGGCGAGGCCCGATCTGTCCGATCCTCATGTTGCGGGGTAATCTGGATACGCGGCTGAAGAAACTACGCGACGGACAGTTCGACGCGATTGTCCTGGCTGCGGCCGGACTTCGCCGGTTAGGCTGGGAACACGAAATTACCGAGTATCTTGCTCCGGAGATCAGTTTGCCGGCGATCGGTCAGGGGGCTCTGGGAATTGAAGGAAGGCGGGATGACCAATTCGTGCGGTCGCTCTTGAGCGGTCTCGAACATGCACCGACGAGGACAATGGTGCGGGCTGAACGGGCACTGCTTCATCGGTTACAGGGAGGCTGTCAGGTGCCGATTGCGGCACATGCGACACTGGCTGGATCCGACGTGACGCTCGAAGGGTTGGTGGCGAGCGTCGACGGCAAAGAAATTATTCGCGACCGGGTTCATGGGACCGTGACGATCCAGAGTCGATTGGGATTCAATTGGCGGAACGGCTGCTCGCAGGCGGAGGCGACAGGATTCTGCAGGCGATTTACGGGATGGTTTCATGAGTACGAAACATCGAGGGATCGTCTACCTCGTCGGTGCCGGGCCGGGAGATCCCGGCCTCCTCACGTTGAAAGGCAAGGAATGCCTTGAGCAGGCGGATGTCGTCCTGTACGATTATCTCGCGAATCCGGCGTTGTTGCTTCATGCTCCCGCCAACGCGGAACACATTTATGTCGGCCGTCGGGGGCGGGGACGGTATCAAGAGCAAACGGAAATCAATCGATTGTTAATTGAACGAGCGAAATCCGGGCAGGTGGTCGTGCGGTTAAAGGGGGGAGATCCCTTCGTGTTCGGACGAGGCGGTGAGGAAGCAGAAGCCGTGGCCGCAGCCGGAGTACCGTTTGAGGTTGTGCCTGGTGTGACGGCCGCCGTGGCCGTTCCCGCCTATGCCGGCATTCCGGTAACTCATCGCACGTTGGCGTCGACCATGACGATTGTGACGGGTCATGAAGATCCTTCTAAGGGAACGACCGTCATTGATTGGCCGAAACTGGCCGGGACGTCGGGTACGCTGGTGTTCATGATGGGCATGAAGACTCTTCCGATGATTGTTGCGCGTTTGCTAAAGGATGGACGCTCTCCTGAGACGCCGGTGGCTGCGGTGCGGTGGGGAACCAGAGCCGATCAACGGACGATCATCGGGACGTTACGGGATATTGTCGTCAAGACGGAACAGGCCAGGCTGGAGCCGCCGACTGTGATAGTGGTCGGAGAGGTAGTCAAGTTGCGGGAACAATTGAACTGGTTCGAGAAGCGACCACTCTTTGGAAAGCGGATTGTGCTTACTCGCGCCCAAGAACAGGCGCGAGAATTCTCTCGATTATTGGCGGCGTATGGAGCGGAGACGATCGAAGCGCCGACAATTCAGATCGTGCCGCCTGCCAGTTGGAAGGGCGTCGATCAGGCGATTGCCAGACTCGCGGACTATTCCTGGGTGATTTTTACCAGCATGAATGGAGTCGCACCGTTTATGGAGCGGCTCAAGCTTGCTCGCAAAGATGTGCGGGCGCTTGCGCATCTTCAGATCGGTGCGATCGGGCCGCGGACCGCCGAGGAACTGGCTCGGCATGGACTGACTCCGGATATCGTGCCTTCCGAATATCAGGCCGAAGGACTGTTGGCGGCTCTGGGCACGCATGATCTTCGTGGGAAAAAGGTGTTGATCCCGCGGGCGGAAGTCGCACGAGAGATCTTGCCGGAACAATTACGGGAGAAGGGTGCAACGGTTGATGTGATTCCCGTGTACCGGACGATTGCACCGGAAGCCGATCTGAACCGCCTCAAAGCACACATCGAATCAGGTGCCATCGATGCGGTGACGTTTACCAGTTCGTCCACCGTCCGAAACTTTGTGGACATGGTGGGGGGAGTTGAACAGGCGAGGCGGCTCGGCACGAAAACAACCGTCGCCTGCATCGGGCCTATCACGGCGCACACGGCGGAAGAGTCTGGATTGCCGGTGACGATCATGCCGGCGGAGAATACGGTGCCGGCATTGACGCAAGCCATTGTCCGGTATTTCAGCGAAGGGGCACGAATCGAAGTGTCCGCGTCGCGGTAGGAATGAGCGGTAGAAATTAGATGTGAGCATCCATATCGAAAGAGGGAGGTTTTCATGGTTCCAGTGAAATCGTTCATGGTCCCGAGAGATAAATTCGTTACTGTGGAGCGCGACACGGTTGCGCAGGCCGCCGCGCGGATCATGCGCGATCGCGGGATTGGCAGCCTGTTCGTGACCAACCAGAAAGAGATCATCGGCATTTTGACCGATACGGATATGATGCGCCGTGTGGTCGCCTCGGGCAGCGACCCCAACAAGACGACGGTCGAGCAGATCATGTCGGCGCCGATTTTGACCATCGAGGAGAACAAGACTCTCCTGGATGCAAACGATTTGATGGCGCAGGCGCATGTGCGGCATCTGGGCGTCAGCCGCGACGGGAAATTGGTAGGGATGATCTCCGTCCGTGATCTGGTCGTGTTTTTGACGAATCTGCCGAGGAAGTAACGATGGCATTTCCGATTCAACGACTCAGGCGGCTTCGACAGCACGAGACGCTTCGTCGCATGGTGCGAGAAACCCGCCTTTCGCCTTCCGACTTGATTTATCCCATTTTTCGTGACGGAGGGGAAGGATCAGCGTCGTGAGATCGCCTCGATGCCTGGACAATACCGATTGTCGATCGATTTGTTGGTCAAGGAGGCGGGTGAAGTGGCCGGTTTGGGCATTCCCGCCATCATTTTGTTTGGCATCCCTGACCGCAAAGACGAACGGGGCACATCAGGGTTCGACCCCAACGGGATCGTGCAGCGGGCCATCAAAGCGGTGAAGGACCACGTGCCAGGCCTGATGGTGATCACGGACGTCTGTATCGATGAGTACACCAGCTCACGGCCATTGTGGCATCGTGAAGGATGGCCGTATTCTGAATGATGAAACATTGGACTGTCTTCGTGCCATGGCACGCACCCATGCGGAGGCCGGGGCCGACATGGTGGCACCGTCGGATATGATGGACGGACGCGTCGCGGCGATCAGGGCTGAGCTCGATCAGGCTGGTTATCCGGAATTGCCGATCATGGCCTACGCCGCCAAGTTCGCCTCGTGCTTTTATGCCCCGTTTCGGGATGCGGCTGGTTCTGCGCCGCAGTTTGGCGACCGGCAATCGTATCAAATGGACCCCGCGAACCTTCGCGAAGCGATGCGCGAAATCGCACTCGATATTGAGGAAGGCGCCGATATTGTGATGGTGAAGCCGGCCTTGCCTTATCTCGATGTCATCGCCGCAGCCAGAGCACACATGTCACTGCCTGTTGCTGCCTACCAAGTCAGCGGCGAGTACAGCATGATCAAAGCGGCCGGGAACGCCGGCTGGCTGGATGAATCGCGCGCCATGATGGAATCTCTCCTGGCGATTAAGCGTGCGGGAGCCGATCTCATCCTCACCTACTTTGCCAAAGACGCGGCGCGTCTACTCCACTGACGATGTCCTTCACGGTGACGCGGAGTCTCTCCGATGTCCGACCCAGACCCCATCCGGTAGCCACGATCGGAAATTTCGACGGCCACCATCGTGGCCATCGCGCACTCTTACAGACGGTGGTGGAAACGGCTCGAGCGGCGCAAGGGACTGCGCTCGTCCTGACCTTTTATCCTCATCCCGTGAAGGTGCTGGCCCCTCACGTGGATCTCCGATTTCTCACGAGTCCCGAAGAAAAATTGGCGCGGTTCGAAGCGGCGGGCATCGACGAAGTCGTATTTTTGGAATTCACGCCAGCATTGGCAGCCATGACCGCCAGACCAATTTGCGGAAACCGTGCTTCATGACCGGCTCCATATCGCGGAGATTTTTGTCGGGGAACACTTTGCGTTTGGGAAAGGACGCGCAGGACGGATTGCGGACTTGGTGCGATTCGGAACCATGTATGGATTTACGGTTCATCCGGTTCCACCGGTGACCGTGAACGGTGAGGTCGTGAGTTCCACGCAGAATTCGACAACTTATTCAGGCAGGTCATATGCACGAGGCGGCAATCCTATTGGGCCGCGCATATGGCATCGGTGGAACCGTCATGCCGGGAAGGCAGCAGGGACAATCGCTTGGATGGCCGACGGCGAATCTGCAGATCCCGCCGCAGCGAGTAATTCCGCCCGACGGGGTCTATGCGGCACGAGCTCGATGTGAAGGGATGACCTACGATGCGATTGCCTATATCGGCACGAGACCGACGTTTGGAGCGGGCGAACGGCTGATCGAAGTCAATCTTTCTGGACCGACCAGCGAATCTCTATGGCAAGGAGATGCTCGTCGAGTTTGTGGCATCGGTTGCGCGGCGACCACACGTTTGCGTCGGCGGACGAACTGTCCAAGCAAATTGCACGGGATGTCGAGCGAGCGAAGGACAGCCTTGCGGCGATCATGCGGGAGTGAGTGCCATGGCCGCTGAGCGACGATCATGCGGCCGAATAGAACCACCGCCGTCCGGCTTGTTCACCCATATTGTTCGAACCGTTCAAGAGCACCACTTGTTCGCTCCTGGGCAGCACCTGTTGGTGGCGGTTTCCGGCGGGCCGGATTCGGTCGCGTTGTTGTCGCTCCTCCATCGCCTTGCCCCGTCCTGGCGGCTCAAGCTGACGGCGATTCATTGTAACTATGGTTTGCGCGGAGCGGAGTCCGACGGTGATGAATCGTTTGTCACGTCCTTCTGCCAGGAACGGCAACTGTCTCCTTCATCCATCGAAGCCTGTCCTTGCCAAACGACGGAGAGCCTCATCGCTGCAAGCGCTGGCGCGCGACGCCCGCTATGACTGCTATGAAGTCAACTGGCGCATGAGATTGGGGCGGACCGCATTGCGGCCGGTCATACCGCCAATGATCAGGCCGAAACGATGCTCATGTGGATGTTGCGGGGGGCCGGGTATGACCGGGTTCGCCGGAATGCCGTACGTTCGTGAAGATCGGATTATTCGTCCGCTTCTCGCAGCCACCCGCGAAGAGGTGCTGGCATATCTGAATCATGAAGGTTTGACCTATCGTCGGATTCAGAGCAACGATGAAGGCGACTCTACCATCGCAATCGGATCAGGAGAGAACTCCTTCCTGTCATCACCCAGTTGGCCCCGGCGCTGTTCGTGTGCTGCAACGGCAGTCAGATTTGCTTCGCGAGATGAACAATATCTGGAAGAGGTGGTCGATCAACTCTACCGGTCGTGTGTCAGCGATGGATTCTAACAGGGTCACAACGAGTTCGATGTGAAGTCCTTCGTCGACTTTGCCGGTTGCGCTGCAGCGGCGCTCGTTCGGGGATCCTCAAGGCGGCTACTACGAAGGGCGGCGCGCCGCAGCTTTCGCGTGGTGGAGTCAGTCCTGCGCTTTGTGTTGACTCAAACGAAGGAGCGGGGCCGGCTGTCTTTGAAGCAGGCCTCGTGATGTGGACGAGGGAGCGGTGGCGATCTTCGTCATTCGACGGACAGAGCAGGGAGCGATGGAAGACTGATCTCAGCCAAGCGAAGAGCGATGCCGTTGCCGATTCCGATGTCAATTCCTTCGACCGTCTATTGGGCTGGAACGAAGCAGCAAATTCATGTACAAGTGATGACCATCAGGCTGCTAAGCCGTTGCTGAAGCTGCCGACAAGCGAGTGCGTCTTGTTTGATGCCGATCGAGTGTCGGAGCCGTTGGTCCTCAGAGCATGGCAGGCCGGCGATCGATTGTCTCCCCGTGGGATGAAGGGGAAGAGCAAGAAACTACAAGACTTCTTTACAGACAGGAAGATGGCTCGGCAGGAACGAGGCAAGATTCCTTTATTCGTGGCGCCTGAAGGCCTTCTCTGGGTTGTGGGGATGCGGCAGGATGAGCGGTTTCGTCGTCCGTGGCGGGACAACACGGTTCGATGTCTGGTCGCCACCGTGAAGTCGAAGTCGGTAGGCGAAGGAGTAAAGGAGCATGGAGCGGATTTTCGGTCGGCCGATCGTGACGCAGGAAGAAATGCGTGCGCGGATTCAGTGAGCTCGGCAAGCAGATCGCGACCGACTATGCCGGGAAGGATTTCGTCTTGGTCGGCGTGTTGAAGGGGGCCTATGCCTTCTATGCGGATCTTGGCTCGCGCAATCGAATTCCCGATGCGGGTCGATTTTCTGATGGTGGCGAGTTATGGAGGCCGGATCCAAAACATCCGGAAAGGTCAAAGTGGTCACCGAGCTGACCGAGGACATCAAAGGGAAGGACGTGCTTGCTGGTTGAGGATATCGTCGATTCCGGACTTGACGGTCCAATATTTGGTCAAGACCTTGGCGAAGAAGAAGCCGCGGTCGATTAAAGTCTGTACCTTGCTGAGCAAACCAGATCGACGAACGATCAATGTCCCATCGACTATGTGGGGTTTAAGATTCCGAACAAGTATGTGGTCGGATATGGGCTTGATTATCAGCAGAAGTACCGAAACCTTCCCTATCTGGCTGTCTTGGATATGGAGGGAGAGCAAGAGTAAGACTTGCGAACACGGTTGTCAGCTATGAATGCGCCTGTGGTAACATCACTCAAGCTCGCGGATTTCCTCTGACCGTTTGAGCTTGTCATCCATAAGGAGATCTGGATGAATTCCAGGGCAAAGAATCTACTTTTCTGGGTCGTTGTCGGCCTCTTCATGATTTTACTGTTTAACCTGTTCAGCGTGCCGCACCCATGCAGCCTGAAGAAGATGTCATTTTCAGTGAGTTCATGGCGAAACTCGACAAGGGAGACGTCGAGCGAGTCATCATCAAATCCAGCCACATCAGCGCCGTTCTGAAAGACAAGACCCGCATTCGAACCTATCGGCGGAATATCCTGATTTGGTGCAAGGTCTTACGGGAAAAGGGCGTGCAGATTGAGGCGAAGCCACCGGATGAAAGCCCTTGGTACATTACGTTCCTTGTGACCTGGGGACCCTTTGTGCTGTTCCTGGGGCTGTGGTTCTTCTTGATGCGGCAAATGCAGATCGGGGGCAATAAGGCCCTCTCGTTCGGGAAGAGCCGCGCTCGTCATGCTGACGGAAGAACGGAAGAAAGTGATGTTCTCCGATGTGGCGGGTATCGATGAAGCCAAGGAAGAAGTGCTGGAGATCATCGAATTTCTTAAAGGACCCGCGCAAGTTCCAAAAGCTCGGCGGCCGCATTCCCAAAGGTGTCTTGATCGTCGGTCCTCCCGGTACCGGGAAAACGCTGCTGGCCAAAGCCATTGCCGGTGAAGCCAGTGTGCCGTTCTTCAGTATCAGCGGATCGGATTTCGTGGAAATGTTTGTCGGCGTCGGAGCGTCCCGTGTTCGCGATCTCTTCGAGCAGGGGAAGAAACATGCGCCCTGCATTATTTTCATCGACGAAATCGATGCCGTCGGACGGCTTCGTGGAGCAGGGTTGGGCGGCGGGCATGATGAACGTGAACAGACACTCAATCAATTGCTCGTCGAGATGGATGGGTTCGATACGACAGAAGGTGTGATCTTGGTCGCGGCGACCAACCGGCCGGATGTACTCGACCCTGCCTTGCTCAGACCGGGCCGGTTTGATCGGCAAGTCGTGGTCAATCGACCGGACTTGCGCGGCCGTTCCGAGATTCTCAAGGTGCACACGAAGAAAGTTCCGATCGCGGCGAACGTGGAGTTGGAAAAAATCGCGCGCGGCACGCCGGGATTTTCAGGGGCCGACCTGGAAAACCTGGTGAACGAAGCGGCGCTCTGGGCGGCGCGACTCAACAAGAAAGAAGTGGAAGTCATCGACTTCGAGATGGCCAAAGACAAAGTGCTGATGGGGGCAGAACGGAAGAGTCATGATCCTGAGCGACGAGGAGAAACGGACGACGGCCTATCATGAAGCCGGCCATGCGCTGATGGCCAAGCTGCTTCCGGGAACGGATCCCGTGCACAAAGTCACGATTATTCCTCGCGGGCGGGCCTTGGGCGTGACGATGCAGCTGCCGACGGATGACCGGCACAACTACTCGAAGGAGTTCTTGTACAATCAACCTGGCCATTCTCATGGGAGGGCGTGTGGCGGAAGAGTTGGTTTTGAAAGACATGACGACAGGAGCGGGGAACGATCATCGAGCGGGCGACGGATCTCGCCAGAAAAATGGTCTGTGAATGGGGCATGAGCGAAAAGACTTGGCCCGCTGACGTTCGGCAAACAAAACGAACAGATCTTTCTTGGGCGAGAGCTCGCGACCAGCGCGACTTCAGCGATCAAGTAGCCTGGAGATCGATCAGGAAGTCAAGCGGCTTGTGACGGAAAACTACGAGCGGGCGAAGCGGCTGCTGACCGAACACATGGGAGTCTCAAGGCTTGGCGGAAGCACTGTTGGAGAAAGAAGTGCTCGACGGGTCCGGATATCGATCAGATTCTCATGCAATCCTCATCCCAGACCGTTCCTGCCTAATCCCCGCATTGCTTCCCGGATGCCATTTCAGGGCACTGGAGTTGCATGGGCAGTACATACTAAAAGACGATAGGCGAAAAGAGCCAGTCCGTCTCCCATTTGTGATATTGTCAACGAGATAGCCTATTAGCGTATAAGATGAGGTGATTGTATCTCGCCTCCAACAGCGGATACAGTCTGCTGCGATCCCTAGCATAGGATCAGGATGGAACTTTTTGACACGACAGGCACAGATCGATTGATCGAATTCCCTGACCGCCCGTTGCTGATGGGCATTGTGAATGTGACGCCGGATTCGTTCTTCGACGGCGGGCGCTTTTGGATGCCCAGGCTGCCGTGGCCCATGCCGTGGCGATTGGTCGAAGAAGGTGCCGATCTGTTGGATATCGGCGCAGAATCGACCCGGCCGGGATCAGTTCCTGTCGAATGAGACGGAAGAACGTCGCCGAGCTATTCCTGTCGTGACGGCAGTGGCCAAGGCCGTGTCGGTCCCAATCTCTATCGATACCTCAAAGGCTGCTGTGGCACAGCGCCGCGCTCGACGCAGGGGCGGTTATGGTGAACGATGTCACGGCTTTACGAGGCGACCCCGCCATGGTCGATGCGATTGCCGTGACCGGGGCCGGGATCGTGCTGATGCATATGCAGGGGACGCCCCAGTACAATGCAACAGGCCCCGCGTACGACGATGTGGTCGAGGAAGTCGCGGATTTTTTGGGAACGAATCCGTTTCGCGATGGAGCACAGGGCATTGTACGAAGACAAGATCATTCTTGATCCAGGTATCGGATTTGGGAAGCTGCTGGTCCATAACCTTGACGCTCTTAGCGCAGTTGCGCCGACTTCACAAGTTTGAGTGTCCCCTTGCTGGTTGGTGTCTCGAGAGAAGGCGTTCCTCGGGCAGCTCGTCGATCGTCCGTTCAGGATCGCGCCGTGGGGAACAGCGGCGGCGGTGGCGATGGCAGTGGATCGGGGGCTAGAATCCTTCGTGTGCATGATGTGAGGCCATGAAAGATGTTGTAAAAGTTGCAGCAGCGATCTACTCGACAGACGATTCCATCTCCATGAAGGGAGCAACATGCGTAAACTTTTCGGGACCGATGGCGTCCGGGGGTCGCCAATCTTGAGCCAATGACCAGTGAAACCGCCATGCAGCTGGGGCGAGCAGCGGCGCATATTTTTATGCGCCGAGCCGGGCGCCATCAGATCGTGATCGGCAAGGACACGCGGATCTCCGGCTATATGCTGGAGTCGGCGTTGACCATCCGGAATCTGTTCGATGGGCGTCGACGTGTTGTTAGTCGGTCCGCATGCCGACGCCGGCCATTGCATTTTTGGCGAGGAGCCTGCGTGCCGATGCCGGAGTGATGATTTCCGCCTCGCACAATCCCTATCAGGATAACGGCATCAAGTTTTTCTCCAACGATGGGTTCAAATTGCCAGATGAGATCGAAGCACGAATCGAGGAGCTCATCGTCTCAAATGAAATTGCCCATCTACGGCCGACGGCTGATGCCATCGGCAAAGCGTTTCGAATCGATGATGCCGAGGGGCGCTACATCGAGTTTGTGAAACGGTCATCTGCCCAGAGGAGCTGGATTTTCAGGGCATCAAGTTAGTGGTCGATTGCGCCAATGGCGCAGCCTATAAAGTTGCGCCGACGGTACTGCGCGAACTCGGGGCCAAAGTCGAGGTGATCGGCAATAAGCCGGACGGCATGAATATCAATGCCGGCTGCGGCGCGGTCCATCCCGCAGCTGCTGCAGAAAGCGGTGAAAGAACATGGTGCTCATCTTGGGATTGCGCTTGGACGGCGATGCCGACCGCGCCATCTTCGTCTGCGAACAGGGGAATGTCATCGACGGCGATCACATCATGGCGGTGCTTGGCGCTCGATCTTCATCGCAAGGGACTGCTCGCCAAGCAGACGGTGGTCGGAACCGTCATGAGCAACTTCGGCTTGGAGTTGGCGCTGACGCGCGCCGGCATCGCGCTTGCGTTCGGACGGCCGTCGGTGACCGGTATTTGCTCGAGCGGATGTCGGCCGAGGGCTATAACTTCGGAGGGGAGCAGTCCGGTCATTTCATTTTCCTTGATCACAATACGACCGGAGACGGCTTGATTTCGGCGTTGCAAGTCTTGTCGCTCATGAAGCGGACGGAGAAACCCCTTTCCGAGTTGGCCAAAGCCATGACCGCGGTGCCTCAAGTGTTGCTCAACGTGAAGGTCTCAAAGAAACCGACCCTGGACAGTATTCCGGACCTGCAGGAGGCGATTGCTGAAAGTGAGCGACGTTTCAATGGCAGCGGCCGCGTACTTGTCCGCTATTCCGGGACCGAACCCTTACTGCGCATCATGATAGAAGGCGAACGCGATAGTCTCATTCGCGAAGAGGCCGATCGGTTGGCACGAATCGTCACGGCCCACCTCAGTTGAGTTCCCGTTTCCTGTGAAATAGTCCAATCCGTAACGTGTTGACGGAAGCCTATGCTGCCGTCCCTGACTCTTGCCTTCACAAGTGGTCTTGTCCTCGGTTCGTTCATTCCCTATTTCCCTTTCAGCGTCTCAATCATGCTGTGTATGACGGCGATCGGATCGGCCGTTCTTGAAGCGCAGCGTCGTGTGACCATCAGCAGGGCGACGGCCGGATTCTGTGGTCTCCTCATCGGAATTGTGTATTGGTCTATTGCTGTTGAAGGGCCTTCTCAACCACAGTTTCAGGAACAGGAGCTTGAGGTTGTTCAACAACACCGCGGACGGATTATCGCGCCGGTCCAGCTGGCGCCTGATCGAATGGTCATGGTCGTCAGACTTGACCAAATCCCGGAGAAACGTGATCAGCTGGTAATCCGGCTGACGTGGCGTGCGCCAGAACGGCTGTTTTATCAGGGCGATCGCATCGCGGTTCGTATGAAACTGCGTGCGCCGAGCGGCTCGTTGAATCCAGGCGGCTTTGATTATGCGGCCTATCTTGAGCGGCAAGGCATCGATGCCACTGCCACGGTGAGCGGCGTCGAGGCGGTCGAATTCCTGGGATCCGGACGAGAGGACATTCGATGGAGGGTCTGGAATCAATTCGATCGATGGCGAGGAAGCATACGGCTTGCGGCGATGCGGAGTCTCTCGCAGCCTGCTCTTGGTCTCTATCTCGGCGTCATCATCGGCGAACGAGGTTATCTTGATCAAGAGTTGCGCGATCAGTTTATGGTGACCGGCACCGTACATCTCCTGTCCATTTCAGGCAGCCATCTTGGCTTGGTCGCGGTGCTCATGTTCATCCTGGTGAGGCGAGCGTTGCTGATACTGGTGCCGGCGTCCTGGCTGTTGGCACTCTCCTGCAGGATCACGCCGACCCGTTTGGCCGCCGGTGCGACCATGTTGCCC
This sequence comes from uncultured Nitrospiraceae bacterium, assembly GCA_963851455.1. Taxonomy (GTDB): domain Bacteria; phylum Nitrospirota; class Nitrospiria; order Nitrospirales; family Nitrospiraceae; genus Nitrospira_C. The sequence continues at coordinate 659,957 of CAWKPI010000004.1, read as the reverse complement.
GTGACGGCCTATGCATGTCTTGCCGGAGCAGAACTGGCGACCATCCGATCGCTCGTCATGGTCTTGGTGGCGTTGATGGCGAAATGGCTCGGCTGTGAACAACGAATGTTCCATGCGCTGTCAGTGGCAGCCCTGGCCATTCTGCTGCATGATCCGCAGGCCATCTATGATATTTCGTTTCAGCTGTCGTTTCTTTCAATCTGTGCCATTGCCTGGTGGCTGTCTTGGTCTGCTCTCTCGCAAGACGATCGGACGACGGTAACGCCCTCGCGGCTTTCACGAATAATGCAGTGGGCGGGAAATGCTTTCGTGATGAGCGCAGTCGTGACGCTGACCACGTTGCCGCTCGTGGCGCTCTATTTCAACCAACTGCCCTGGCTTGGTGTGTTTGCGAATCTGATGGCTGTTCCCATCATGGGCGGCCTCCTTGTTCCCATGGGTCTTCTCTCAGCGTTATGGCAAATCGTGGTGGGGACAAACAGCTTACCGCTGGCTGGAGCAATCCAATGGTCGCTCGATCGGTTCATGGCCGTTCTCAATCCCATATCGTCGGTACCAGGCGGGGAGTGGCACGTGGCCTCACCGTCGGTGGTGTCGATGCTTCTCTTTTACGGATGCTTGGCGGTGATCTGGTTCGGATCTGAACGAAGGAGGATTCGATGGATGGCCGGCGTAGGGCTGTTGCTCCTCATCTCATGGTGGATCTGGTCACCCAGACTTCTGCTTGACGGAGACCGGTTTCGTGTCACGTTCTTGGACGTGGCGCAAGGGGACAGTGCCGTGATCGAATTACCGGATGGTGAGGTCGTCCTGATAGACGGTGGGGCCACCTATGAGCGGTTTGACATGGGGCGTGGCGTAGTCGCGCCCTATCTGTGGAACAGGGGAATCAGGACTATCGACCATGTCGTCGCAACGCACCCTCAACTCGACCATGTCGGCGGCTTGGCCTATGTGCTGCGGCACTTTAAGGTAGGGCATTTTTGGGGAACCGGAGATAAGCGGGAGGAGCCGTTTTATCAGCGCCTTCAAGAGGCGCTTGCCCGGCAAGGATTGACGGAACAGATGGCGCGAGCCGAACTCGATATGTTGCCGTCCAGTGAGTGCGGGTTACATATTTTGAATCCGCCGGATGTCATAGAACCTCGGGCATTACCAACTCGACGGAGCAATGAAGGGCATGCGCTCAACAATCGTTCCATCGTTATCCGGCTGGCGTGCGGCAATCACCGAATGCTCTTCACGGCCGATGTCGAGCAGGAGGCCATGTGGCGCATGAGCCAGAACAGTCGGTCCGATCGAATCGATGTCCTGAAAGTTCCGCACCATGGCGCTGGTAGCTCGTTGCAACGAGATTGGTTGGAGATGGTGAACCCACGGCATGCCGTCATTTCTGTCGGCCGGCACAATTCCTATGGACATCCCGCTCAACAGGTGCTCGATGCCTATGTCAACAGAGGGACCGCCATCTATCGAACCGACCAAGACGGCGGGATATGGGTGACAGGGACGCGCTCACATCCTGTTCTGCAGATCCATCGTACCAACGACGAGATGCTTCAACGAATCGCACTTCCTAGCTGCTTCTGGGCCTGCGAACAGTCAAATTGGGAAAAGCTGCTCATGAGATTTACGGAATGATCATATAGGCTGAATTCTGTTCGTCCCGGCCAGGAACTTGTACATTTGAGGGCAAGTGCAGACGAAAATAGGCAAAATGACCAAATGGGAACCCTCATTTTTCAGCCTAAGCCCTCAATTCTATTCATCGCCCATTCGGTGCTAGCAAGGCATAGCGTGTGCAATCATAACGAGCGGGGTCAGTTTATTGTTGTCAACGTGGGGTCTGACCATGGCAAAGCTCGTACGTATTGTGATTCAGTTGCCGGCGGATCTGAAGATCAGGTTGGACGGGCTCAAACAGCAGGGGTACACGACCAGCGGGTTCATCCGGGCGATGCTGGAACGCGAGCTCGCCAAGATGGACCAGCAAAACCCGGAACAAAAACCTCTCACCTTGGTTCCAGTAGGAAAGCGCGCCAATAGCCGCTAGGATCGGCCGCACCTCTTCTCGCCGATTGGACACCCGGTTCCTTGCCTCTTGCACTCCTCCATCAAACTCGCTAGAAGAATTCTCTATGATCCCGACCGTAGAATGGAAAGAAGGCGCTGTGCGCCTGCTCGATCAAAGTCGCCTGCCTGAGACGGTCGAATTTCTCGACTGTCGCGATGTCGAGGCTGTTGCCGTTGCCATTCGTGAATTGAAGGTCCGTGGAGCCCCCGCCATCGGGGTGACGGCGGCTATGGGAGTGGCCCTGGGAGCGCAAACTATTCCCGCGACCGACTACGACGTCTTTGCCAAGGCATTGTCGACGATCTGTGAACGTCTTGCTGCGACGAGGCCCACAGCGGTGAATCTTTTTTGGGCGATCGAGCGGATGAAACAGAAGCTTGATGCCTTACGTGCTGAACCGGTTGCATCGATCAAGGCGGCTTTGATGAAAGAGTCTCAAGCCATTCTCGAAGAAGACATCGCGCTCTGCAAAGCCATGGGACAGCACGGAGCCAATCTGATTCAAACGGGTCAGACCGTGTTGACCCATTGCAATGCCGGAGCATTAGCGACGGCGGGCTATGGTACCGCGCTTGGTGTGATCCGTGCGGCGTGGGAGCAGGGAAAGAAGATTCAGGTGATCGCTGATGAAACACGTCCTGTGTTACAGGGCGCGCGTCTGACGGCATGGGAACTCATGCAGGACAAGATTCCCGTGACGTTGATAACCGATAACATGGCTGGGTCCCTCATGCGGCAAGGGAAAATCCATCTCTGTGTCGTCGGAGCGGATCGAATCGCGGCCAACGGCGACGTGGCAAACAAGATCGGCACCTACTCTGTCGCGGTATTGGCAAAGGCGCATGGCATTCCGTTCTATGTGGCGGCGCCCTATTCGACAATCGATTTAAAAACAAAGACGGGCGCCGATATTCCGATTGAACAGCGCAATCCGCTCGAAGTGACGACGATCCATGGCAGCCACCCGGTCGCCCCAACCGGAGTGGCCGTGTACAATCCGGCGTTTGATGTCACACCGGCGGAGCTTATTTCCGGCATCATCACGGAGCGCGGCGTCTTCAAACCTCATGAACTCATCCAGCGCTTCGCCTCCTAAGTCGTATCCTTCCCTTGCAAGTCCTCCGGGCCATCCCTATAATGCCACGATATTTTTCGCAAAGTTCCATCCCTAGATTGGAGGAAGAGTTCAAGCGATGAGTGAACGAACGCTGGCGATCATCAAGCCCGACGCGGTGAAGAAACATGCGATCGGGGACATCATCAACCGTTATGAAAAAGCCGGCTTGAGGCCGGTGGCCATAAAGCTGCTGCAGATGTCGAAGCCGGTGGCAGAGGGATTCTATGCCGTTCATAAGGCGAGACCTTTTTTCGATAGCCTCTGTACGTTCATGTCGTCTGCCCCCTCGGTCGTACTGGTGTTACAAGGTGAAAACGCCATCAAGAAGAACCGTGAACTAATGGGGGCGACTGAACCAGCCAAAGCCGAAACGGGGACGATTCGGAAAACGCACGGGACGAACATCGAATACAATGCAGTGCATGGATCGGATTCACCGGAAACGGCACAATTTGAAATAGGGTTTTTCTTCCCCGGAATGGACATCTTCGGTTAGTAAATATGGAGAGGACACGAAGAGGATGCTAAGCTGGCGGAGTTTTCAGCATCCTGCAAAGAAGGGACCACCATGATTCCAGGCGATCTTCGATACCATCAGGAGCATGAATGGGCGCGCATTAAGGGTACGCAGGCTACCGTGGGCATCAGCCATTTTGCCCAGGATGCCTTAGGGGATATCGTCTTCATCGACTTGCCAAAGGTCGGGTCTGTGGTACAGGCCGGACAGCAAATTGGTGAAGTCGAATCGACAAAGACCACTTCCACCATTTATACGCCGATCAGCGGAACGATCGTCAAGGTGAATGCCGATCTCAAGGATCATCCCGAGGTCATAAACAGTGATCCCTACGGTCAGGGCTGGATGGTAGTGATCGATCTCTCCAATGCCGGGGAAGTCGATAAGCTGATGGACGCGGCGCAGTATGAGGCGTTTCTCTCCAGCCAAAAGAAAGGGTAAGCTCAGGCTCGGCTGAGTCTCCGAGCAGCCCTCCAATCCATTAACCTCAGCCTCACCTCGACCTGATATGTCCGTTCGAACGCACATCGCCATTCTGGGGGCCGGACCAGGCGGGAGTATCGCACCGATCCGGACTGCCCGGCTTGGTGCACGGGTCATCGAGATCGAATCGCAAGCGCTCGGCGCTAAAGTGCAGGCGGCCGGTGAGACGACGGGATGGTGTAAAGTGATTGCGGACGCTTCCAGCGGCAAGGTGCTTGGCGTGCATATGATCGGTGCGCATGCTGCCGATCTCATTAGGGCGACGGTTACACATGATGCCGAGATGATTCGACGCCCATTCGACGTTGGCAGAAGGATTCATGGAAGCAGCAGGAGATGTGGAAGTAGGGCCATTCATCAGGTTCGTAAGAAGGTAGGCTGATGCTTTACTCACTTTTCGTGAAGTTCGCCATGCTTGGCCTGACGTTGGGAGTGGTCTTGTGGATTGGCTGGACAGTGCCCCATTCCCGCTATGTCGAGGCAGAACGATCGTCCGAGTTGGGCACTCTACAAGACCACCCTCTTCGGTCAAGCGGTCCGCTGGCGGTTTCCGAAGCGGCATCCAGCCTGGCACAGCGACAGGACGCGTCGCGGACGACCAGACCGGTCGCTGAGAAGCTCGATCTGAATCGGGCGACAGAACAGGATTTTGAGGCACTGCCTGGCATCGGTCCGTTGCTCGCCGAGCGGATTGTTGAGTATCGGCAAGCTCGTGGTGCGTTTCGAGACGTTGAGCAATTGCGCCGTGTGAAAGGCATCGGCAAGAAGAAATTTGACCGCATCCGTTCTTTGGTCAGTGTGACCGTTCCTCAGGTCCAGACAAATGAGCCGAGGAAGGCAACATGAGCGAGCTTTCGCGCCAGCTCGACCTCATGCTTCGCGGTGTGGTCGAGGTCATTCACCAGGGTGAACTGGAATCCAAGCTCACTCGTTCACTCAAAGAACATCGGCCGTTGCGCGTCAAAGCCGGGTTCGATCCGACAGCCCCTGATTTGCATCTCGGCCATACGGTGCTTATCCACAAGTTGAAGCACTTTCAGGATCTCGGCCATCAGGTCATTTTCTTGATCGGGGACTTCACAGGCATGATCGGCGATCCCACGGGCGTGTCAGAAACCAGAAAGGCCTTGACCAAAGAACAGGTGCAGGAGAATGCCAAGACCTACCAGCGGCAAATCTTTAAAATACTCGATCCCCAAAAAACTCTTATTGAATTCAACAGCCGTTGGATGGGACCAATGACCGCGGATGGCTTGATCCAGCTGGCGGCCCATTATCGCGTGGCCCGCATGATGGAACGGGACGATTTTCAGAAACGCTTTCAGGAACAAAAACCGATCAGCGTCCATGAATTTCTCTATCCGCTCGTGCAAGGGTACGATTCAGTCGCGTTAAAATCCGATATCGAATTGGGCGGAACCGATCAGAAATTCAATCTTTTGGTCGGGCGCGACTTGCAACGGGACTATGGTCTAGAGCCGCAGGTAGTCGTCACCATGCCGTTGCTCGAAGGGATAGACGGCATCAAGAAGATGAGCAAGAGCGTGGGCAATTACATTGCGCTCGAAGATAACCCCGGCGACATGTTCGGCAAGATCATGTCGATCAGCGATGACCTCATGGTTCGATACTATGAACTGCTAACCACCGAAGATCTGGCGAAGGTCAAAGCTGCGCATCCGATGGAGGCAAAGCAACAATTGGCTCAACGCCTGGTCATGCGGTATCACGGAGAAGAAGCGGCGCGAAAGGCGCGCGAAGGTTTTCAGCAGAAGTTCCAGGAAAAGGAGTTCCCGAACGAGCCTGACGTGCGCCTCTGTCTGACCAAAATTGATCTGAAAGGGGATGGCACCATTAGCCTCACCGATCTTGTCGCGAAGACTGGCCTCGTGCCCAGTAAGAGCGAAGCACGTCGGCTGATTATTCAGGGCGGTTTGGAAGTGAACGGACAGAAGCAAACGGATGCGAATGCCGTGTTGACCCTTGTCGTGGGACAGGCCTATCAGTTGAAAGTCGGCCGGCGGAAGTTCGCCCTTGTGGAACTGCAGGCGCAGCGCTGATGTGAGGTCAGGTAACGTTGTACGTAGGTCTCTGAAAAGTCGGAGCTGACCCCTTTCGAAATCCCCTGTCGTGGGTATCAAATCGCATTGCAGAGTTGCAGTGAGTTGGAGCGGGCGATGGGATTTGAACCCACGACAACTAGCTTGGGAAGCTAGGACTCTACCACTGAGCTACGCCCGCTCGCGAGGCACTGTCGGGATCCTACGCTGGCCCCTGACGCCAAGTCAAGAAACAGAGTTCATTTGCGGAGGCATGGGAGTGGGTGTGGTGGAAATTGAAGGACGCCATCAGTCCAACTGGTAGTCGATGAGTGCGAGAAAGGATGTGCCATGACGAAATTGCAAGTGATGCTTGTGCTGGCGACGACGTTTGTCGGCAGCGTGATCGGCGGAATGGTGAGCGAGAGGCTATTTGAATCCGGAGTGGTTCAAGCGCAGAAAACGAACGGGGTGAATGCCGAGGAGTTCGTGTTGATTGATGAAACCGGAAAAGCGAGGGCGGGTCTAGGTTTAGACGGAAACGGCGAAGTCGGGCTCGTCCTAACGAGCCGAGACGGCAATAGAAAACTGTCCTTGTCTCCTGACGGACCGGTTGCCATCAGGCTCAGCGATCGGACGGGACGTGTTCTGTGGTCGGCGCCTTAGAGGGCCTTCTTGACCTTGCCGCTGCGGAGGCAACGTGTGCAGACGCGGATGCGCTTGGTCAACCCGTCAACGACGGCGCGGACACGCTGAAGGTTGGGGTTGAACGTCCGTTTGGTCTTATTGTTGGCATGACTGACGTTATGGCCGGACTGATGCTTTTTTGCACAGATATCACATGAGAAAGCCACGGAAATACTCCTTCACTCGGGAAGATGACAGCACCAACTGTGGGTGGGACTGTAACATAAGGGATCGCGACCTGACAAGCGTCGGGAGCACAGGTATTGGGCGACAGGCTGAGAGGATGATCGCACGATGAGTCATATCGATCTGCTTGGATATGTTGCCGGCGCGTTAACGACCTATGCGTTCTGGCCGCAGCTTCAGAAAACCTTGACGACCAAATCCGCCGCTGATGTGTCGCTCGGTATGCTGACGATCTTCACAACAGGGGTTGGGCTCTGGCTGTGTTACGGTGTTGTGCTTGGTGCATGGCCGATTATCTTGACGAACGGCGTGACACTTCTGTTAACGAGCGCGATCCTCATCCTCAAGCTTCGCTATCAATCCTGAAACAAGGTTGGGAAGGTAAGGCGGTATTGGAATGAATAGATAGTACTATCGGCGTGCGGCCTGGGTTAGGGGAGGAGTGGGTTTCAACGACGTCTGGGCAATGATCGCCGGTACACTGATATCGAACGTGGGATCGCCTCCATCATCGAGCCGATCTTTGCCCACGCTATACAATTTCTGTTGTGTAGGGCTCCACAACATCGGCAGTCCAGTGTAGGGATCGAAGTATTGGGAGCCCACTTCTGCAAGCCGCGTCGGTACGGCGAGTTGCGCACTTGGGCGTCGGAGCTGAATCTGCAGTGAGGCGAGACGGAGCCGTGTATCGGTCTCGACTAACTGGTGGTGGAAGATTTCCCAATCCGGTTCCATTGGATGAGGATTCACCAGGGTCTCGATCAAGCCGCGCTGCGTCGATCCGATCACCTCCTGCATCCGCGGCAAACGTTTCGCCTTGCTCTCCGAAGCCTTGATCACGGCATCGTAATACGCGGCGTACGTGTTCGACGCCTGTCCGGATTGGAGCATCCTTCCAACGATGGAACGAGCGGATGGATGCTCGATGCCGTCGAAGGCGTGCGCCGGAAGGTTGGCTCTCTGTAACAGCCATTCCTCGTGGATCGCCCGTCGGGTGTTCTGAGTGTTGCTCCGTATCCCACCGGCTCGCCCGTCTTTGACAGCAAGAGCGACCTGATTTCTGATCGGCCAGCGCAGGGAGTATTCTGATTCGGAGAGCGGAAGTGTGAGTTGCAATCCCATTGTCACAATGGCTTTATCCACAGTGGGCTTGGCCAAGATCCTTGACAGCAATTGGAGGTCGTCGGTGATCATGACCTGTGCGAGGACCTTCGTGCCGATGGTTTTCGCGTCGCGAAGCGCACTGCGCCAACGATGAAGGTCCTTTTGAAGCCGCTCGAGTCCCTGCGCCGTGTTCAAGGAGAAACCTTGCGCGACATACAGTCGATGAATGGCCAGGATGTGTTTACCGAGAGGAACGACTCGGCGACCGAATCCCCAATCGTCGAAGGGCATCCCTAACCAGTGCTCATAACGCGTCAAAAGAAGTTGATATTGGCTTGCGATGGCACGAAGCGGGGAGTCCTTCTTCCGGAACTCGTCGAGCGGATCATCGACTTCCCAGATCGGCGTGACCGGCTCGGATGAGAGAGCGAAGGCGAGATCCGATTGATTCGTTCGGTTAGCTCTGCTCTCATCTGCTTCGCTGCGCCGTCCTTCCTCCGCATCTTCCACCAAGATCTCGTAGCCGATTTTCGCTGGGTCAAGCGGTGCAGCGGCGGTCAGGCCGAACAGATAGAAGTACCCGTTGTGATAGGGATTCTCGACAGACCGTTGGGGTGCTTGAAGAAATTTCGCAAACGCCCCTTCCAGCGCATGGTCTTGAGACGACCAGAACATTCCACCGAGTTGCAATACTACCCAGACCACGACTGCGGCGATAATCAGGTGTTTCATCGGTCCATTGGTCGAAACCAGTGAGGCGCGTCATACGTAGTATTCAGAGTCATGACGAGTCTGATTCCCATCCATATAAGGAATTGAGCAAGCCCTGTGCCGTAATTAGTGGCGAAAATCCACGCTGTTTCAGCGAGTTGCTTAGAGAGGATGTTGACCGCGTGTGGGAGGGAAAAGGGCCGTTCGCACATTAATGAACTTGACAAAAATTGCCCCTGTCTCCTAGAGTGCCGCTCAACATTATAATTTCCGGGTAAGGGAAGAGGGTGCAAATCCCTCGCGGTCCCGCCGCTGTGAATGGGGACGAAACCCGTTAACGCCACTGTCCGATTCGATGGATGGGAAGGCACGGGGAGTAGGAAGAACCATGAGCCAGAAGACCTGCCCGGAGAGTTGACCGTCGTTCCCTCGAGGTCTGGGGAACAGTCGAGGATGAGAAGCGGGTGCAATCCTCAGGGTCTTGTCTAGGCCTTGGGGATTTTTTATTTTGGGCTGGCTGAAACAGATTTCCCGATGCGTTCTCGCTTCGCGACCAGCGTGCGGCGGACCGAAAATTGTAGGCCTCAGTTGCTCGCTCGCTGCGGCCTTGCGGGGCAATTTGTGCGAGCGAGCCGTATGGACCTGCGTGATCGCTGGGCTGAGCTTAGGAGTCTTGTTACTCGGTGGCGGAATCGCATATGCCGATGGAACTGATGGCTCAATCATGAAACGACGGCAGCAAGGCATTCTCACCGGCATGCCGTTCATGGCGAATATTGCGCCGCGGACATTCGTCGATGCGTTGGGGAGAACGCTCTTCCTGGCAAAGGCACCTGTCCGAGTGGTATCGATGGCACCCAGCGTCACGGAGACGCTCTACGCCCTCGGCCTCGAGGAGAGGCTGGTGGCAGTGACTCCCTATTGTGATTATCCCCCTCAGGCACAACGCAAGATACGCTTGGGCGGAACACATCCGAGTCCAGAGCACATTGTCGCGCTGAAGCCTGATCTGGTGCTGGTGCCGCAAGATTTCATACAGCCGGACCTTCTTCAAAATTTGGATCGAGTCAAAGTTCCGGTTTTTGTACTGAGGGCCGCACAACTGGAAGATGTGCTTGGTCAGATTCAGATGATCGCACGTATGTTTCAGCGTGGAAAAGCCGGAGATGACTTAGTCGAAGCGATGCGAGAGCGACTGAATGGTGTCAAGGAACGGATACAGTCACTGAATCGCCCGCGTGTCCTCTATATTCTAAATTCTGATCCTTTACAAACGGCAGGACCCGGAAGTTTTATTCATCAATTGATTCAGCTGGCGGGAGGGATGAACATTGCTGGAGAAGCATCCTCCGCTTACCCTCGCTTGGCATTAGAGGAAGTGCTGGCACGTGATCCCGAAATTCTCATTTTTCCTGTCGGTACTTCTGAAGGTATTCCGGACGAGGAACAACAACAATGGCGCCGCTGGTCGAATCTTTCTGCGGTTAAACAGGGCCGGTTCGTGTCTGTTTCGAGTGCGCTGGTTGATCGTCCTGGCCCACGGTTAATTGATGGACTCGAATTGCTTGCGCAGGCGATTCATCCGGAAGCATACACGGACGAGTCCACACGAAAGTCGCCATGATCCTGCCTCCCATATCACCTGAAGCGACTCTGCCGGATTCGTCCGCCAATGCTGCATCTGCTCAAGAAGGGAAACGTGGGACTGCAAAGGCATGGGAACGAGTGCGGGTTCGCCGCTGGTGGTCAATCTTTGGGGTCATGCTTCTGCTGACCTGTGGCGTCGCTGTTGGCTGCCTCATGTTCGGTGCACAGAAAATGACGCTCTTAGAGTTGTCCTCGGCCTTGCTCGTGACGGGTACGGAGAATACGGTGGCACGTGTCATCCTGTGGGACATTCGCTTCCCGCGGATCATGATGGGATTATTCGTTGGCGCGTCATTGGCGATGACGGGAGCGGCACTTCAGGCCTTGGTCAGGAACCCGCTGGCGGACCCTTATGTACTAGGGGTGTCAAGTGGAGCGGCGTTGGGCGCAACAATGGGATTGGCGTTCGGGCTCGGATCATTTGCCGGAGGAGTTGGAGTACCGCTTTTCGCCTTCGTCGGTGCTGCATTGACGATCCTGATTGTCTATGGCATTGCGGCCTCGCAAGGCCGGTTGCCGGTGCAAACGCTCTTGCTGGCCGGTGTCATCGTGAACGCCGTCTGTTCTGCATTGATGATGTTTGCCAATTCGATCGTGAACCCGGCTTCGCTCTATCGGGTGGTCGTGTGGTTGATGGGAACATTGAGTGCTCCAAGCTTCACTGCATTGGTGGGGATGGGGTTCTGTACAGTGGGGGCGATGGTGCTCTTGCTGCGGCAAAGCCATGAGTTGAATCTCATAGCGGTGGGAGAAGATGTGGCGACTTCCCTTGGGGTGAAGACCGTACGAATACAACGAACCGTATTTCTTGTGTCGGCCCTCCTAACCGGCGCCGTGGTGTCGGTGAGTGGAATGATTGGCTTCGTGGGCATGGTGGTGCCGCATATTGTTCGAATGCTGTGCGGAGCCGATCACCGGTTGCTGTTGCCCGTTTCGGCGCTTGGAGGCGGCATGTTGTTGATGGTTGCCGATACTCTCGCGCGTACCGTCGTGGCACCGGACGAAATTCCGGTCGGCGTGATCACGGCGCTCATCGGCGGACCATTCTTCATCTATCTTCTGATGACAAGGCAATATCGGTTTGTCGTATGAGTGTATCGATGCCCGGACATGATCAATCAGCGGGCAAGCTGACCTATGAAATTGAGCAGCTTTCGTTCCGCTACAATGGAAGGCGCCTGCTCGTCTCAAATGAACGCGAGTCCTGGGTAGTCAGGGACATGAATTTTACCGTGAGGCAGGGAGAAATTTTCGGCATCATTGGGCCAAACGGATCTGGAAAAAGCTCGTTGCTAAAAGTGTTGATGAAACTGGCTGAACCTCAAGAGGGGACTGTTCGTCTATTTGGAGAGCGGCTGGATCTGTTATCTCCAGTCGAAATCGCTCGCAAGGTAGCCTACATGCCGCAGGATCTTTCGTCTGATTTTGCATTCTCTTCCCTCGATATGGTGCTCATGGGACGGTTCCCCTATCGCCAGCGTGAGAGGTGGAATTTATTCGGGTGGGAACAGCGGGAGGACTATGCCGTCTGTCGACAGGCCATGGAGCAAGCAGATGTGGCGCATCTTGCCGGTCGTGAGATGGGTACGTTGTCGGCTGGAGAGCGGCAGAGAGTCTTGTTGGCGCGGGCGCTCGCCCAGGAGCCCCGCGTGCTCCTTCTCGATGAGCCAACTGCGCATCTCGATCTGCAGCATCAGCTCGATCTATGCCGAATTCTCAAGCGGGTGCATGCCCAGCAAGGTATGGCGGTATTGCTCGTGTCGCACGATATCAATCTTGCAAGTCAGTACTGCGACCGTCTTTTGATTATGAAGGGGGGGTGCCTGATGTTTCTTGGTACTCCGCACGACGTGATTACTGAAGCGAACCTGAAAGAGGCATATGGCTGTCATGTTCTAATCGATGCACATCCTGAGACGGGACTTCCGCGCGTGAGTTTGCCGAGTGAGAGGTTCTCGAAATCCACGGGAATGGCCATCCAGTAATAGAATAAGAGTGGGAATGGTTTCGTACCCAAGCCGTCCACTGACCGATGGGGGTATTGTTTCACAGGAGAAAAGGACGTTCGAGTCAGTACACCGTTAGTGACGGGGAAGATGGTGCAAGTCCATCACGGTGCCGCCACTGTAAGCGGGGAGTAAGCCTGTAGAAGAGCCACTGTCTTTGCAGACGATACACGCGGAGATGGGAAGGCGCAGGCGTTGCGACGATCCGTAAGTCAGGAGACCCAGCTAGCGGGCAGTTCGCCTGAACCCTTCGAATCAAAGGGAGGTCTCCGTGCGTATATCCATCTTCAGTCTGCTCTTATCCACCGTTCTATTATCGAGTCTCATCGGCGCCATTGCCTATGCCCAGTCAGAGGATGTGCTTGAGACACCGGAAGTGGTCGTTTCCAGCACGCGATTGCCCGATGCCCCTGTCGATGCGAGGACGTTGCCATCCAAAGTTACGGTGATCACTGCCGAAGATATTCGCAAAAACGGTGCGAAGACCGTTCAAGAGGCAATCCAGTGGGCAACCGGAATCGTGATGTACGACCAGGTTGGTAACGCGTTCCAGCAAACGATCGATTTGAGAGGGTATAACGGCCAGCCTGTTCCTGCCACTACCGTATTCGTAGACGGCGTGCGGATGAACGAGCCAGACTTCAACACCGTAAACTTTGATCTCATTCCCTTTGACACCATTGAGCGGATTGAGATCGTTCCCGGTGCATCTGCCATCTACGGTAAGAACGCGATGGGGGGAGCGATCAACATTATTACGAAGCGTGGGTCTGATAAACACCAGGCGACAGGAGAAACCCTCTTTGGCAGCTTCCATCGTGAACGTTATACGATCAACGCCAGCGGGCCAATTGGAAAATTCGACTATTATGGAAATTTTGCGCGTGAAACCGAAAGTGGATATCGAGATGAATCTGCGGCGCGCATCTCTCGTTTCTTCGGTAAACTGGGCTATCGTCCGACTTCGGATACCGATCTCACGATTTCATACACCTATGTGAATGACCGCTTGCAACAGGCGGGCTCTTTGCCGATCAGTCAGGCGGAAATTAATCCGAAGAGCAACTTTACCCCTGGCGACTACTTTGCGAGTGAAACGAATGTCGTTCGTTTCACCGGAAGGCAGGCATTGCCCCTCGGATTCTCGCTCAATGTGAATGGGTTTTACCGAAAACTCAATCAGGATCAGTTTACGCTCAGTCAGCCGTTCTTTCCTGGCGGTGACCTTCCGCAAGCGACAAACCAGATACTCACCGAATCAAAGGGTGGCACCGCCCAATTGACTCAGGATGCCGGATTCCTTGGCCACCGCAATACACTCGTGATTGGATCAGAGTTCACGCGTAACGATTTTGGGAATAGCCGGTTTTCACAGGTGGGCGCGTTTACCTCAACCGGTGTTGGTTCAACCGACGAGGACGTTTTGGGTGCATACGTCCAGGACACACTTAATATTGCGTCGAGGTTCATTCTTACAGCAGGTATTCGATATGACCACGATCAGATCAACTTTATCGACAATAACAATCCGAGCAACAGTGGCGACAAACGGTTTAGCCGCGCCACGCCACGGGTCGGTCTGACCTATTTAGTCACGCCGCGTACGAGCGTTTATTTCAGTTACGGCGAAGCGTTTCGTACGCCGACGTTCAATGAATTATTTGCATTAGGATCGTTTGGGTCCAATCCCAATCTCAAGCCGGTTCACAGCAGAAACTATGAAGTGGGGGTGAAGTCGGCATTAGGCACATGGGGGGAAGCGACAGTTGCACTGTATCGCGCTGATGTCAGGAACGAGATCTTGATCGTCTGCGGGGATCCCTTTACCTGTGGTCAAACCACCTTCGCGACGAATCAAAACATCGATCGATCGCGGCGCCAAGGGGTTGAAACAACCCTGAAGGCCCGATACAACCAATATATCGATGTGACGGTCAATTATACCTATACACAGGCCACGATCGAGAGCGATCTCACATTAAACCCATTCTTTTTTGGACCAGGCGGATTCACGCCGTATATCGAACAGGTGAAAAAGGGCAGCAGCTTTCCCTTAGTGCCGAAGAACAGGCTTGGGGTGACTGGAAACTATCATCCCGTCGATGGCTTGACTATTTCATTGCAAGGGCTCTATGTGAGCACGCAGTTCATGATAAACGACGAGCAAAATACCCAGCCACGATTGCCCGGCTATTTCGTGCTGAATAGTCGTGTCTCCTATGAACGGCCAGTACCCGGCGGACGGCTTGCTGGATTCGTGATGCTCAATAACATGCTCGATCAGCGTTATTCGACCCAAGGCATTATTGCTGCGAACAATTTGACCGGTGGAGGTGACGTCGAACGGTTTGTGGTTCCGGCACCAGGTATTGCCGTTTATGGCGGCCTGAGTTATCGATTCGAGGGGCTGTAGTAACACAGGTGAGGAAGATGCGCATCACGAAGGTCTATACCAAGACCGGAGACAAAGGAAAAACCCGGTTGGCTGGCGGGCAGGTAGTCTGGAAAGACAATTTGCGCGTAGAAGCGTATGGGACGGTAGATGAGCTCAATGCAGCCATCGGCATGGTTCGCGCGATGTGTGAAACGACCTCAGCTGTCCAATCGCTGCAAGACGACCTCCGCTGGATCCAAAACAAGCTGTTCGACATCGGTGGATTGCTGGCGACAGCTCCCGGTCAGTCATTCAACAATATGCCGCAGGTCACCGCAGGTGATACCGCAAGACTGGAGAGATTGATTGATCGATGTCAGATCGAACTTGCGCCGCTCAAGGAGTTCATTCTACCCGGTGGTGGAACGATCGGCAGTCAGCTCCATGTGGCTCGAACGATATGTCGTAGAGCCGAACGTCGCTGCGTCAGTTTGATGCGCAATGAATCGGTCCTGGCCTCGATCGTCATCTTTTTAAATCGATTAAGCGACGCACTCTTTGTGCTTGCACGATGGGTGGCTAAAGAGGAGGCGAAAGCTGAAGTGTATTGGCAACGAGAAATCGCAACAGATCGATCATCTAAGAAGGAGAAACCTCATCAGGGTGGACACCGCATCCGAGTGCGATAAAGGGCGTTCAATTGAGCGTGTCCGCATCGAGAACAAACGTGGGCCACCACTGAGTTCCTCACCTACCATCTGTGTCCTAACCTGACGATCACGCGCTGCGTGTGCATAGGCACAGAATCCGATCGCAGAATTTCCAGGTATAGACATTACCCTGAACCTCTGGACTTCTCCCACTCCCTCCGGCTGGGCGGCTTAGAATAATTTTCAGTCTCTTCAACGTCTTGTCCTCCAATCGAATCGCCGATAACTGAAAGGACCACTTCAAGTCTGACGATAAGCCGGCGAATCTCGGCCTGACCGAAAGCGGAGAGGATAAAAGGCCGTGAGGAGTTGAGGTGGTCAAAGCTACGTGTCGTCACAAAACCGAGTGGTGGAACGTAGCAAGAAGGAGTGACGACCAATGGTCAATCAACAAGTACTGCCTCAGATGAGACTTCTGTGTTTCCCCTACGAAGAAGAATGCCGGATATATTTCGCCTGCTACACTTCTATGGAAATTCATGGGAAGTCGATGATGCCTCACTACATCTCGAACAAAATGATGGCGAAGCAGATAGTGGCCAATTTTTGCCCAAACGGCATCATTTTGTCGCAATCGGAACAAACCTGTGTCGGACTGATGCGAATGATACTGTGGCGGCGAATACGTAAATCGCTGAAAGGCCAAGCGTTTTGTGTTCGGTATTCACGTAGGTGGTCGTCGGCGGCGAATAAGCACAACCTTTGCAGAGGTGGCCGGATGCATTGAGGCGTCCACACGCGAACATCGGGATGGCATTGACCGAACTCATTGCACAAAAACAGTAATTGCTAGGCGATGAGAACGAAGAGTGAGAAAAGGAACAGAGAATTCGATCAAGTGACATCAATAAGGAGGATGGTATGAACGCGACATGGTGCAACTGGATGGCAGGCGGGCTAGCGGCGGTGGCTTTGATGTTCACTGCGAGCACGGCGCTTGCGGCTAATGAAGCGGAAGTAGCGGAACACTTGATCGACCTGGTGAAGATCGGCCGTGGAGTCATGTCCGAACAAATGGGGAACATCAACGACGCGGCAAAGGCCAACAAGGGCTTTACCGGCGATTACATGGCCGGGCAGGTGATCGAGCGATTTAAAAAGAAGACCAAGATTGATCTCCGAATCCCCAATGTCGTTCCGCAGGCTGGCCTCTATCTCGCACTGGTCGAGGCCGAGAAGGATGTGGTCGACGAGGCACAACCGGTGATCAACCGGGCCGGCATCGGCTTCAAGGGTTTCATTCCGGCCGTTTTCGCCAGAAAGACCGGAGAAAATTTCTACAAGAAGACGGGAGTGAAGTTGAAACTGACGGGAATCGATTACCGCAACATCAATAATCGCCCGGACGATTTTGAAGCGGAAGTGCTTCGTATGTTCAATGATCCGCGCCATCCCAAAGGCCAGACCTATGTACGCAATACGATGCTCGACGGCAAGCCGGTTCTTCGTATGATGGACCCGGAATATGCCGCGGCTTCGTGTTTAGCCTGTCACGGCGCGCCGAAGGGCGGGAAGGACATCACGGGCGGTCACAAAGAAGGCTGGAAGGAAGGCGATCTGGCCGGAGCCATCAGCGTGGTGCTTCCGCTGAAATAAAGCGAAGCGATCAAGAAGAACTGAGCCGACTCGAAAGTTACTTATAACCCAGAACCAAGGAGAAGCAGCGATGAGTAAGATTGTGATCGTCGACGATTCCTATGCAGAACTCCAGGTGATCGAGGGAGTGTTAAAAGGCGCAAACCATACGGTGGTATCGTTCCCGAACACGGAAAAGCTCGAGGATAAGGTGGTCAGTGAGAAACCCGACCTGATCGTCATGGATGTGGTCATGCCAGGACGTAACGGCTTCCAGGCTTGTCGCGACCTCAAGAACGATGATCGGACGAAGAACATTCCTATCATCCTCTGCACTTCCAAGGGCAACGAAAGCGATAAGTTCTGGGGTCAGCAGCAGGGCGCCAATGCCCATGTCGTGAAGCCGTTTAAGGGCGAAGAACTTTTGGCGGTTGTCAAGCGGGTATTGGGATAACAGCCATGGCTGCTGCGCAGAGCTCGACATCGGTTGTGGCAGGCACGGTCGGTTCCATTGCGCCCTCTACAGGGGAGGGTGCGGCTCAGACGATGGGCACGTCGACAGTGCGTGCCGCGATTGTGTCATTGGGAGGGGAGCTCTTTACGATCGATCTGCAAAATGTGCGGGAAGTCTTCGTGGTGGAATCCATTACCCCGGTCCCCCGCATGCCGTCCGGTTTGGTCGGCGTCACGAATCTGCGAGGATCCGTAATTCCGTTGCTCGATTTGCGGCAAATGATCGGCCTCGCCGCCGACACCGCGCTCAAGTACGCCGTCGTCATAAAGCACGGCAACTGGCAAGTTGGTGTCTTGGTGGATACGGTTCCAGAAATTCGCACCCTATCGAAAGATCAATTTTTGCCGGCTCCTATGGGCACAGGAGATGGGGGAAATCCCTTTGTGTCGACAGTCGTGAAGCTGGAGGACCGGCTCCGAGGCGTTCTGGAAACGTCGGTCGTTCTTTCCCATTTCGAGGGCACAGGATAGGTGGAGATATCGTCAATTCCGGATTTAAGGTTCGTGGATCGATCGTATCGCTAGCGAGAAAGAGGAGGTTTCCATGAGGCTCAACTTTTTTAGATGGTTCGAAAACTTAAAAACGCAGGCCAAGCTGCTGACCGTCTTCGGCTTGGTCGGCATCATCATCGCAGCCATGGCCGGTGTGGGCATCGTGACCAACGGCCGCTTGGCCACGCAAGCCGAAACCGTGTACACCGACTACACGGTGCCGTTGACGGAATTCAATACGCTCCTGTTCAACGTCAACCGGTATCACGAAGCGTTGACCGACGTGGCCAGAACCCCTCGTGCGTCGGACTTCGAAATCGAGTTGAAGGATATCGCTCCGTTCCGTGCAGAGGTGGAACGGCTGCTGTCACACTATGAATCCACGACCTTACGTACGTCGAGCAGCGGCCGGGACGAAGCCAAGGACCTCGTGGAATTAAAAGCGGCCATCTCGAACTTTTTCAACCAGGGCGATGCGGCGGTCAATACCATTAAAGAGAGCTTCGAAAATAAGGCCTTGACGGGTAATCAAGCCTTGGCCATGCGGGAATTGGGTGCCCTCGCCATCACCGTGAGCTTGGCCCCCGCGTTTGAGAAGGTGACAGAGCGCCACGCAGAACAGATCAAGACGATGGCCGAAGTCGCCAAGGATCTTTCCGATGAATCCAAGACCATGGCCGGGAATGCGACCCTCATCCTGGTCGTCGGCGGTATCGTCGCCGTGCTGTTCGGGTTGGCGCTCGGATATTGGGTCGCACACAAACTGGCGTTGGGTATCGGACTGGTCGCAAGCGTCGCGCAGCAAGCGGCGAGCGGCAACTACCAAGCCCGCGCGAAGATCTCTTCTAAGGACGAACTCGGACAGATGGCGACATCGTTCAACGCCATGTTGGACCGTATTACAGCCCTCGTGACGTCGGAAGGCGAACGCGACGAGATGCAAAAGCGGTTGATGAGCTTCCTTGTATTGGTGTCCGATGTCGGTAAGGGAGACTTGACGAAGCGCGGTGAGGTGACGGCGGACATGTTCGGCAACCTGGCGGACGGGTTCAACCTCATGATTGCCCGGTTCGGTCAATTGCTCAAACAAGTCCGTGAAGCCGCGGAACGCGTCAATAAATCGGCCGGTACGCTACGAGACAGCGCCGGTCAGATGGCCGGTACCGCGAAGCACCAAGCGGACGAATCGGTCAAGACGCTGAGCGCGATCGAACAGCTGGCCTCTCAGATGCGCCAGGTCGCGGAAACCGCCGGTGCTTCTTCGGAGTCTGCCAAGCAAGTGTTGCAAGCGACGGAGCGCGGCCGTGTGGCCGTGCAAGAAACCGTGCAGGACATGCAGAGCATCCGCTCGGCGGTGCAACGGATGTCAAAGCAAGTCAAAGGCCTCGGCGACCGGTCGTTGGAAATTTCGCAAATCGTGTCGACGATTCGAGATATTGCCAATCAAACCAACCTGCTCGCGCTGAACGCCGCCATCGAGGCGGCCGGCGCAGGCGAAGCTGGTGCCCGATTCGCCGTCGTCGCCGACCAGGTCAGAAAGCTGGCCGAAAGCTCGACGCAAGCGACCCGGGAAATCGCCGACCTCGTGAAAGTGATTCAGACGGAAACGCAGGACGCGGTGGTCGCCATGGAACAGGAAACTCAGGCGGTGGAAGCGGGATCGGCTTCCGCGCTGCGTACCGGTGAAGTGTTCAACGAAATTTCAGGCATCGCGCAACGTTCCGCAGAATTGGCGCAAAACATCGCCAGTTCAGCGGCGACGCAAACGGCTTCGACGGACCAGGTGGGTCGCTCGATTAAGGACTTCACCGGCGGTGCCGTGGCAACGCAGAAAGCCACTGATGCCGCGCGGTTGACCGTCGAAGACATGGCCAAACTCGCTGATGGTCTGACGGCCTCCGTCGCGCAGTTCAAGCTGGCCTAAGGCCTGGTACCCGGAGTGCCGTTGCGGCACTCCGGGTGAGAAAGGATAGGGATGAGCTCCGAACTGGACCGTCAGGGCCTCCTCGATATCTTTGTCATGGAAGCTGCGGAAGCGCTGGCGGCGCTCTCGTCAGCGGTGAATCCTGCCGGCGACGCATTGCCAGGCCCGCAAGAGCTCCAAAATCAATATGTATGGGCGCATAAGGTGCGTGGCGCATCCGGTATTTACGGTTTCACCGGGCTCGCATTGTTGGGAGAATTGCTCGAGAACACTCTGGAGCAGTCCACCACCATTGATCAGGCGCTTTGGCCGAAGACCGTGGGTGCATTACGCGGCATGGTGGAGGCGTTTGAGTCGCAGCTGGAGATCGTCAAGCAGGGTGGAACAGAAGATCTCTCTGTGAGCGCCCATTGGAAAGCCGAAATGACGGCTCTACTGCCGGCCTTGTCGAATGTCGGTTCTACCGAAGGCCAGGGTTCGGACAATCTGCCTTCTGACTACTTGGTTCCCACCATTGATGCAGAAGTCCTTTCCTATTTCGCTCCAGAAGCCGACGAGTATCTCCAAACGTTGGAGGTGTTGGCGAATCGTCTCCGGGAAACCCCCGGGGATGCGGAAACGATCCAAGCGCTTTATCGGACCGCCCATACGCTGAAGGGATCGGCACACACGATCGGATTTAAGGTCATTGGAGATATCGCGCATCCGGTTGAGGCCTGCATGATCGCAGTGCGCGAGGGACAGATTCCGGTTTCCACCGCGCTGTTAGCCACCATCGGCGAGGCGGTGAGCGTGATTCGACTCCTGATGCGCTGCGATGAAAACAAACTCGCCCAACTTCAACATGACGTGCCGGACGTCACCCACACCTTGCAGCAGATTCAAAACGGCCAGCCTGTGGGCGCGCCAGCTCCTGCGCTCGCGCAGGAGAGCCCTGCACGACAGGTAGCGACGGCCGTTCTGGAACCGCGGGCAGAAACGAGTGAGACTCCTGCGGCCGCAGCTGCGCTTTCGACGCAGTTAACCGACGAATACCTTATGCCGCAGTTGGATCCGGAAGTCCTCTCCTATTTCGCGCCAGAGGCACAAGAATACTTGGAGTCGTTGGAAGCACAATTGCTTCGGCTGGAGAAAGAACCGCAGAATCCGGAATTGATCAATCAACTCTTCAGAACTGCCCATACGCTCAAGGGCTCGGCCTATACCGTCGGATTCCAATCGATCGGCGATCTGACTCACTATGTGGAAGATTTCATGGGAGCGGTGCGTGAAGGCCGCGTAAAGGTTCAGCCGGGACATACGGATGTGCTCCTGCGATCGGTGGATGTCGTGCGCCTGTTGATGCGCCGCGATCCCACCTTGACGGGAACCGTTCGCCAGCGATTTGCCGCGGCGATGAAAGGACTGAAACAACTGGAGCAGTTCACCGTGGTCGACACTGTCGCCAAGACTGCGACGGTGCAACCTGTCCCAGCAGCGCCTGCGAATGAAACAAATGAAACAACGGAGCAACCGGAAGCAGACCAGGCCAAACCACGAGATGCCGGCAGTGAAGACCGCGAAGTCATCCGTGTCAGCCGTGATCGGTTGGAGCGGTTGTTGAATCTGGTCGGTGAGTTGGTCATCGGTCGAGGACGGCTTGAGCAGCGGCTGCGTGTGCTGGAGCAACTCTCGCAACAGGTACTGGCCTACAAAGTGCGACTGGTCGGATTCAGTCCGTTCGTTTGCGGAAAAACACACCTTTACCCTTCCGACCGCCTCCGGCAGCTCCGCGGACCAGGCAAAGCCCGGCGCCAGCCGCGGCTGCATTCACAGGGTTGAGCGATTTCGGCAGCCTTGAATTCGACAAGTACGACGATTTCAATATTTTGGCTCGGCGCATCAGCGAGGTGACGGCGGATATTTCAGAGTCGATGACGCAGTTGAGCGGGTCGATCCGCCGGTCACATGAAGACATGAGTCATCTGGAACAACTGACGCTCGGCATGCGGGATGAAATCGCTCGCGCCCGCATGGTGCCGATCGGCACGCCTTTCACCCGATTCCGCCGGGCCACGCGCGAGATGGCGCGTGCGACAGGGAAAGAAGTCACGTTGGTCACGTCCGGTGAACATACCGAAGTCGATACCGGCGTCGTCGAGCGGCTGGTCGATCCGTTGGTGCATCTGGTGCGCAATGCGGTCTATCACGGGATCGAACCGGCGGCCCTGCGTGTCTCGAAAGGGAAGCCGGCGACCGGCACGATCTATCTCCATGCAGCGCATCGAGGCAATGCCGTATTGATCGAAGTAGAAGATGATGGAGCCGGGCTCGATATCGAAAAGATTCGAGCCAAGGCGGTCGAGCGCGGACTGGTCCGCTCCGGAGGTGGCCAAGAATTTGCCTGAATCAGAAGTCATCAAGTTCATATTTATGCCGGGATTTTCGACGGCCGACCAAGATCGGCGACCAAGCGGGTCGAGGAGTCGGCATGGATGTGGTCAAACGCGTCATCGAGAGCATGAACGGCCACATTGACGTCGAATCCGTGCGGGGTGTGGGGACGAAGTTCACGCTGCATCTGCCGCTTACGCTATTGATCGCGACGGCCTTGATGGTGCGATCGGGGAAGAGCGTTATGGATCCCGCTGCCGAGTGTGCGCGAGGTGACCATGCTGACGGCCAGTTCGCTGCAACAGATGGGCGAACGGTCGATGCTGCATATCGGAGACGAAGCGATCGACGTACAGCCGCTCGCAACAGCTGATGTATCGGGGCGGTGCCGCACGGATTGAAATCGGCAAGCCGGTGGTCATCGTGCGAACCGGCGCAGGACCCATCGGTCTGCCGTCGACGAATTACTCGGCCGTCAAGAAATCGTCATCAAACCGTTCGGGTCGCTCAAGTCTCTTGGAGCGTTCGTGCTTCGGCGGCGCGACGATCGATCCGGAAGGTCGGGTGGTGCTCGTCCTCGATCCTGCTCGATTGATATCCGGTGGCGAACACGTCGCGGCGCCGCTGGAAATGTCGACCGCCGCGGCTCCAGGATCCGAGACAGACGTGCCGTTCCAAGACTCGCCGACTCAGCCGGTGATCGAACAGAAAATCCTCTTGATCGATGATTCATTGAGTATCAGAAAGTTCGTGGGACGCATGCTGGAATCGGCGGGCTACGAGGTCGATACGGCGGTGGACGGGGAAGAAGGACTTCGCAAAGCCTCGGCGCAAGAATTATCGGCTGATCTTCACCGATCTCGAGATGCCCAAGCTCAATGGCTATGAAGTGATCCAGGCGCTGCGCAGCAGACCACAAACGCAGCAGACGCCAATTATCGTTATGACGACGCGCGCCGGCGACAAACACCGCCAGATGGCGCTGAATATCGGCGCCAGCTCCTATATCGCCAAGCCGGTAGAGGAGCGGGCGCTGATCCAAGAACTGGAACGGTGGATTGGACAAGAGTCGGCTTCGCGGAAAGCGTAGCGGCTCCACCGATTGATAAGTCATCGACTCAGCTGAAACGGAACCGATGTTCTTATGAGTTTGCGAGGGCACCACAGGCAGACGACTGCCACCGTGCAGACGGCCAGCCTTCTGGTCGTGCGTTTCGGCAGGAACCTCTGCGGATTGCCGTCCGCCGGAGTCAGAGGCGTCCTTACCCACGAGGAAGCCGGAAGCGGCCATTCGGTCACGGCTGTCGGCATCACCTACCATGACGTGGATTTGGCCGGACGTCTTGGGACCGCGCTTGATCCTTCTCAATCGGACATGCGGGTCGTCCTTTATTCCAATGGCCAAACGCATGGAGTTGTCCGTGTGGAAGAAGTCATTGGCATGATCGAGGTCCAGCGGGAAGAATGCCGGCCTTTGCCGCCGCACTTTCAGCAGGACGAACGTACCTGGATATCAGGGACGACTTTTTTTCAGGAACGGCTGGTCTTGATTCTCACGCCCGAATGGATCTTGGGAGAACTTGGCGAAGTGGTGAGCGTAGGTGCCAGACCAGAGGTCCATTCGCAATTATGAGGTGAACGGTGTTACGAGCTGCGCGTCAACAGGAACAGATTGTTAGTGAGAAACGAGCGTGGAACGTCGTGGTGTTTTCGATCGGGGGAATACGGCTCGCGGCCAGAACTGAGGACGTCGGCGGCGTGGCCCCGTGGATCGATCCGGTTCCAGTTCCTAGCCGCACGCCGTTTGTCGGGGCGATGCTCGCACGAGAGAAAGACGTGATGCCGATCTATGATTTAGGGACCCGACTCCGCCGGGAGCCGGAAGGTGATACGTTGCTGTGCTTAGTGGCTCGTCACGTCGACGGACCGATGGCGATTTGTATCGATGCGGTGATTCCTTCCCTTCACAACATCGAGGTGGGTCAGATCGTTCCGAGCAAGCGCATGGATCTTGAAACTCTCGGGAGCTTCACCGACGAAGGAGAGGACATCGACATTGTGGCGCTCCAGCGGTTGGGGCATAGTCGGCCAGACAGCTTGCGGCCATAGGTAGTAACTGAAAGGAACTGCATATGCCGAAGGTTCTCGTGGCAGACGATAGCATCGCCGTACGGAAAGTTGCCGAACGGCTGTTAACGGAGGCCGGAATAGGTGTGACACTGGCTGCCAACGGCGAGGAAGCATTGGCATTTTTGTCGAAAGAGGTTCCCGACTTGATCGTAACCGATGTCATCATGCCGGATAAGAGCGGATACGAAGTCTGCGCGTTTGTGCGAGGACAGGCGGCGCTCAAGAATACGCCTGTGCTGCTCATCTCCGGAATTGTGAACGATGAAGTGACGAAGCAAGCGGATTCGTGTCATGCCGACGGTGTCTTGAAAAAGCCATTTCAAGGGACGTCCCTGAAAGACCGCGTGTTTGAACTGCTTGCGAAGAAGCAAAGCCCGCCTGCTGCAGCGCCAGCCAAACAGGCTGCCCAGCCTGCCACTCAAGCGGAGCCGGGACAAGGTATTCGCGTCGCGAACGAACAGTTGGAGGTCTATCGCCAGGCTGCCACGAAGCTCAAACAGCTCGAAGAGGAATTGCAGAAAGAACGCCAGCAATCTGCGCAATTGACTCAACGGATTGCGCAACTCGAACACCAGTCAGGGCGCGTCAAGGAACTCGAAGGCATGATAGCCAGCGAGCGCGAGCAGGCCGCACAGGCGAAGAAGGCCGTTTCTGAATTGGCTGCTATGACACAACGTGCGAAAGAGCTTGAGAATTTGGTGAAGCAAGAGCGAGAACAAACTGCTCAGATCAAGAAGCAAGCGGCCGATCTGCAAAGCCTGGCGGTTCGTGCGCAAGAGTTGGAAGGGCTATTGCAGAAAGAACACGCCCAAACGGCGCAGCAGACACAGCGTATCAATGAGATGCAGAAGGCCGTGGGTCGTGTGCAAGAACTCGAGGCTGCCTTATATGCCGAACGGCAAGCCGCGACGCAGCTCGTTCAGCAAATGACAGCGATGGAAAAGGCCGTGGCCCGCTCGCAGGAACTGGCGCAGCAGTTCGCGCGTGAACAGCAGCGGGTAGAAGAGCTGACTCGGCGGTTGGCCGAAACCGAGGGAGGAGGAGCCAAGGCGAAGGAAGTTCAGGAACTCCTGGAAACGGAACGGGAACGCAATGCCGTCCTGGCTCGCCGTGTCTCGGAAACGGAGCAAGCCGCGCAGCAGGCTACCAAACGATTCGAAGAAATGGCCAGGAAGTTGGGCGAAATTGCGGGCTTGGCGTCTCAGCTGGGGAACGGGCCTAAGCGCCTCTAAACGTCTGTACTCGTCATTGAGGGGCGAAGGCGGCATGCGAGATATCGAATCCATCCGCCGGCCCTGCTCTCCTGTACAAACCTTGTAGAGTATTCGACTGGCCGCCCAGCTCATATGGCTCACCTGCCGAGCTCTGCAAGGGTGAGGGATTGGATCCATGTCGGGCGACACGTCAGATGAATTTCAAAAAGAGCTCGTTGATCTCTTTGTTCAGGAAGCCCACGAATGGCTGCAGAACATTCACGTGGCGCTTGATGAGCTGCAGCAGGGGCCGCCGCCTGAACGCCATGCCGCGTTGATCGGTACATTGACCGCAGGTGTGACCAATCTCGGCGGATCGGCCGCCACCATCAATCTTCCGGACGTCGAACGGGCAAGTTTTGCCGCGCTGCCGTTCATCGAGGCCATCAAAGATCCGACCAAATCCTTGTCCGTGCAGGATTTTCTTTCTCTCTGTAAGCAGCTGGGACAAATCCATACGGCATTGTCGAACGCGACCGGCGTGGCTTTTGAAGCGGAAGCCGAGGCGGTCGAGGCTGCGCCTGGTTTATCACCAGGCGAATTTCTTCAAACGCTGCGAACGCTCCAGCAGAACCAAAGTACGGTTGCATCATCGGAACGAAATCTCATCAAGACGATGATCGACCAAATGGAAGGACAGGTGCAGGCTGGTGTACAGCAGGTAGGCGCCGATGTCATTCAAGGTTATTTGGACCGGATGTCGGAATCGGAAGAAGCCTTCGTCCAGGTCGTCGAGACCCAGATGCCGACGTTGACGGCCAAGCTCTCCAGCCTTGTGGATGCTGAGACTCTTCCCAGCGGTCTCGTGGAAGCTTCACTTCAGGATGTGACACAGTTAAGGACCGAAGCGCAGCAAGTCAATGCCACACCGGCCATGACCTTCTTTGGGGGACTCCAAAGCCTGCTGTCGGTGGTCGCGCAGCGCCGCATCCGTCTCGCTGCATCACGAGTGCAGGCGATCACAGACCGGCTTGACGTGATCAGGGGGCTCATCCATCAATGGGTGGAGCGCGGACGGGCTGAACGGGCTGCGATCGGCCAGGCGCTCCCGACCAATCGGTAGCGGCAATACCTTCTTCTCTGTCTTGACATGCCTTGCAGCCGATCGCATGCTGAATTGATCAGAAAGAAGACAGAGCTATCAGCAGGAGACATGGAAGAACGACGAGCCACAGATCTGTACCGCCGAGCTGAAGAGCAACTGACGTCCATTGCGTCGGCGATTCAGCGTCAAGATCGCATCGATCTGGAAAGTCTCTCCGCCTTGGCGACGGAGATTGCGGATTCGGTTGGGCACGACGACCAGCTGGTCGTGCAGGCCTTAGCAGGTCCCGGCGGGTCTACGCTCGTCACGAATTTGATTAACGTGAGCATCCTCGCCACGAAGGTGGGAGTGGGTTTGGGCTATTACGGACAGGAACTCCGGCGTCTGTCGTTGTCGGGACTCGTTCATGACATCGGATTGTTTGCCGTGCCCCAGTCGGTTATCACGAAGTCGGGTCGGCTGACTCGCGAAGAGCGGACCTTGATTGAGCAGCATCCCGAATTGGGCTACCAATTGATCCGCAAACTGGGCCATGAATGGGATTGGTTAGGCCAAGTCGTTCGCCAAGCCCACGAACGATGGAACGGGCAGGGCTATCCCAACCGGCTGAGAGGGCGTGATATTCACGAGTTGGCTCAAATCATCGGTGCCGTGGATGTGTTTGACGCGCTTGTGACCCCGCGTCCCTATCGGCGCCGATTTTTCCCTCATGAAGCGGTGCGGGAGCTGTTGGTAGTCGAGCGGTTGGCATTTCCGCGTGAGATCATCAAAGCGCTGGTCGAGCAATTGTCCGCCTATCCGCTCGGCACATTGGTTCGATTGACGACCGGCGAAGTGGGAACGGTGGTGGGGATCAATACGAAATTTCCGCTACGGCCTGTGGTCGACGTCGGGACGGGATCGATCCAGTTGTCCGGTCAGGGAGGCCGCGAGCTGGATCTCAGCCTTTCACCGCTCGTCTCAATCATTGAAACCGTCGAGTCACCGGCTGTCGGTCGAGTGCCGTTTACCACCGGGATTTCAGCGGATCGACGCTCGAAGGCGGTTCCCACGGTGTCGGATCAATTTTCCTCGTTGCTGGAAAGTCTGGACGCCTTGGCGAGTGCGATTCAAGGTGTCGTCGAATCCAGGACAGCTGTATCGAACCAAACGATTGATCGTGAGCAGGAGGCGGAGCCCGGGACCTCCAGCCGTTCCACCGGGCGGGATGCGGTCGATGTCAATTTCGAGAAGGAAGTGATCGGACTCTTCGCCCTCGAGGCCCATGAGTGGCTGGCGCAAATCCATTCTGCGTTGAAGCGGCTGGGAGAAGGATCCAATGGGGCGACCAGGCCCAAGTTGTATGGGATCATGCTGCAGGGACTGACCAATCTGGCACGATCCGCGGCGACCGTGCACTTAACATCCATTGAAGATATGGCCTTAGGTCTCCTGCCAATCCTCCATGATGTGGGGCGGCAGGAACCAAGAATGATGGCTTCGGCGCTGGCATCCCTGCAAGCCGGGCTTGATCGGATCACGACCGCCGTGCATCACGCAGAGGGGTCCCAGGCCGCTGTGGAATCGTCGGAGTCGTTCGGCGAGTCCCGGGCAGAGGCCCACGACGGTCAGACCGATACACATCCCATCGCGCCTGCCCCTCTCAGCACCATGACGGCCACATCCGGCGCATCGTTGCTGAACGCCTTGCGCGATCTCCAACATGTGCGATCGCGATCGGTGCAACCGGCTCGAGACGTGCTGGAAGCTGTCATTCTTCGAGCCGAGCAAGAACCGGGAAATATCACTGTCGATGGAATTCGGCGCATCCTGGAAGACCTGGATCGAATGGACGAACGATTCGTAGAAGAAGTCAGCCGACGGGTCCCTGCGATGGGCCACATACTCGCGGATCTCAGAAAAGAGAGTACCACGGATTTCGTGACGGCCTCCCAGCTCGATCCCATCATTCAGCACGTTGAGGCATTGCATGACGCCTCTGCATCGGTACAGGCCGGTATGATCACCATGTTCCTCCAAGGACTTCGATCATTCTTGATGGTGTCGGCGTATCGAAAGGCTGCGACGCTGCCTCAGCGATTGGCCACTGTCGAAGCCAGAATCCAGGCGTTGGTTCCCATGGCGGAGCAGTGGGTCAGTATCGGTCGGGTTGAGCGAGCGGCAATCGCTGAGATTCTGCCCATGACCTAACAGATTCAGCGTGATTGCTAATGCTCTGCTCAGTGAAAGCTATACCCCGCCAGCTCATCGGTCGGATATTTTTCGCTTTTCTTCCCTGACCATTCCTCTGAATTTGTAGTTGTCAGCCGCTTTCTGAAAGGTGGGATGGCCTTCATCCCAATCGTGAGGACTCATCTGATTGAAATGTCAGGTTTCTGCCTGCCTAGTCGTTAAGCAACCTGCCAGGTATTGCACCATATGAAGTTATTGCGACTTCATCCACATGGTTATCCACATGTGATGCACACATTTTGTGGACAGCGCGATTCAATTCGTCGTTACCAAGAATGAGTTTCGTGTGATTCATCATGTTGATACAGAGAGGCATGGCCGAAAGTACTCGTGTGGCACGGAATTTTGTCTTTCATGCGTCAATTTTCTGCCGTGGAATGGAACATAATGTGAGAGGACGATGAAAAGCCATGTAGGTTCGAATGAATCGCGTCCTCATCGATGAAACCGATGTCTACGCATGCGGATTGATTTGCAGAAGGTGCACAGGTGGTTCCATGATTTACGCGATGTCTCATAAGTACATCAATGCTATGATGCTGCCTCGTCATGATTGATTGTCCCAATAGCGTGTGCCAGGAGAATGGCAGTGCCCAAACTCGTCAAGGGATGGCGCGATGAGGATATCCAGACTCAAGCGCGTCATTATGTTCGGACCTATATTCTCCTTCCTTCCGGCCTCTTAGGGCTCGTCTGTATGCTGGGAGGAATCGGGATGCTCGGTTATCAACTCGTCACGTCGAGCTCCTACACCTTGACCACCTTCACGACAAGTTCAGTTCTTTTACTCATAGGCGGGCTTTGCGGCTGGGTGCAAACCAGATACCATCGCTATCTATTTAAGACCGTACCTGCGGTGTTTGCCGCGCGGATGCGCAGCGCCGTGCAGCGAACACAACGAAAACCGAAGGTTGCGTCGGCGATTCCTGCGATCGAGCATCCGGGCCGAAAATTGGTGCCGGTTGCGTATGTACTCGGAAGCGCGCTGCTGCTGGCCAGTTCTGCTTGGGCCATATCCTACGGATCGATGGACGCCATACCGGCGATTCTCATGCCTTGGGCCGGGTTTTATTGGGGAAAACTGTTTTTCTGGCGTGGCGTAGTGAATTGAATGGAAGACGGTCCATCCGTTCCGTTTATGCTCGGCCGGATTTTTTGTGCTTCGTTTTTGCGGCCTTGGCCAGTTGAGTTTCTAATGCGGCAACTCGTTGTTCGAGACTGCGGACCAGCTGTCGTAGTTCCGGCAGCCGGGGAATAACGGCTTGGGCCTTCATCCAAGTCTCATGCGGCATCACCGGCGCGCCTGAGACGATCTGATTCGATTCCAGACTGCGATTCACTCCGGCGCGTGCCGCAATCATCACCTGATCTCCAATAGTCAGGTGATCGGCCAGGCCAGCCTGCCCTCCGATCATGACATGGTGACCGATCGTCGTGCTGCCGGCAATGCCGACTTGAGCGACGATGATGTCGTGTTCGCCCACCGTGACGTTATGGGCGATCTGCACGAGGTTGTCGATCTTCGTACCTTGCTTAATGAGGGTTTGACCCAGCGTCGCGCGATCGATCGTGATATTGGCGCCGAGTTCCACATCGTCTTCGATCGTGACACCTCCAAGCTGGGGAATCTTATGATGCCGACCCTGATGCTGAACATATCCGAACCCGTCAGCTCCAATCACGGTCCCACTGTGAATGATCACCCGGGCCCCGACTGAACAACCTTCGCGGACGACGACATTTGGGTAGAGCACGCTGTCGTCGCCAATGCTGGAATCGGCGCCGACGAAGACGCCGGGATAAAGCGTGACTCTTGCTCCAATCTTGACGCGGTCTCCCAACGTCACAAAGGGCCAGATCGAGGGATCGGCACCGATCGTCACGTCGGTTCCCCTAGTCACCTCCATGGCTACGCCACGCGGAACTGCAGGGCGCACAAAGAATTTTTGAGCTACCTGTGCAAAGGCAAGGAGGGGATTGGGAACCACGATCTGAGGAACGTCGATCTCAGGAAAGTGGCGATGAACGAGCAACGCACCGGCCTTGATGCCGCCGGGAATTTTTGCGGCTTTGTCGTTGATGATAAAGGCGAGAGCTTGCGGAGTCGCCTCGTTCAAGCTGGCGAGGGACAAGAGGGGATGGTTGCCGTTCCCATGAAGGGTGCCGCCGACCAATTGTTGAACTTGTGCGAGGGTGAATGTGGTGGACGCGGAGAGGGAACCCATAGTCAGTTATTTCTTCTTCTTGCCTTTGGCGGGGCTTTTCTTGATTGCCGAAGCCGCGGCCTGTTTGGGCGGAGCCAGACGCTGTTCGACGTAGCGGGCTACCGTTCCCACGGTCGTAAGACCGGCCAGATCTTGATCCGGAATCTGAAGATTAAATGTCTCCTCGATCTTATAGAGCAGCTCGATCACCGCCATCGAGTCGAGTCCCAAATCGTCCCGCAGGTGGTAGGAGGACTTGATTGAATTGGCATCTCGTTTGAGATAGTCACCCAGCGCCTGGATAATTTTCTCAAGCACGGCTCGATCGTTCATCCTGTTACGTCCTTTATAGTCCAAACTTGGCCGTCTCTCAGGCCGAACAGCGCCTGAGCACGACCGCGGCGTTGTTGCTGCCGAAACCGAAGGCATTGAGCAGCGCCGCTTTCACTTTGCGTTCCTGCACGGAACGGCTGATACCCCGCAAGGCACAGGCGGGATCCGGTTCGTCATAGTTAGCGGTCGGATGAATCTGTCCCGTATGGATCGCCAGCACAGACGCGATGCCTCCGATGGCTCCTGCCGCTCCCAGCGTATGGCCGACCAGTGACTTGGTGGCGCTCACGGCGATCTTGTCCGCGCGAGATGTGAACAACTGTCGAATGGCCTTGGCCTCGACTGCGTCGCCGATCCACGTCGAAGTCGCATGGGCATTGATATAATCGACTTGCCCCGGCGTGACATCGGCATCGGCCAAGGCGAGGCGCATGGTCGTGGCCACCTCTCCGCCATCTTCGCGCGGGATGACCATATGATACGCCTCGCTGGTTGCGGCGTAGCCGGCGACTTCCGCATAGATACGCGCCTTGCGTTTCTTCGCATGAGCAGCGGATTCCAAGATCAGGGCGCCAGCTCCTTCCCCCATGACGAATCCATCGCGCAGCCGATCAAAGGGACGCGAAGCCTGTGTCCGGATGGTCGTTGTATTTGGTTGAGAGTGCGCGGAGTGAACAAAATCCGGCAAAGACCAGCGGCGTAATGCTCGCATCCGCTCCGACGGTGATGACCACGTCGGCGCGTCCATCCCTGATGCACTGCATGGCCTGTCCTAACGCGTGGGCACTGGATGAGCAGGCGGTCGAGATCGTGAAGTTCGGTCCCTTGGCTCCGTGCGCCATGGCCACGATGCCGGATGCCGAATTCAGCGTAATGACCGGAATGAAGTTCGGATGGACGCGATGGGGACGCTGATGCTGATAGAGCTGCGTGATCTCCCGTTCGCCCATGACCATACCGCCCATGCCCGCGCCGACAATGACGCCGACTCGGTGGGGATGTTCTTTGGCCATCTGGAGGCCGGAATCGGCCAATGCTTCTTTGGCGGCGACAAGGGCAAACTGCGCATAACGATCCACGCGCTCGGCTTGTACACTGTCGATGTACCGTTCAGGGGAGAACCCATGAATCTGGCCGGCCACTTTGGAACGGTATCCGTCCATAGGAAACGGATCAAAGTGTGTGATAGCGGAAATGCCTGAACGCCCGTCCAAGGCCGCTTTCCAGAATTCGCTCACCCCGATCCCAATCGGGGAAATGACGCCTAGCCCTGTCACGACGACTGCTGTCCGCATCCATCTGATCCTTTCTCTACACTGGTCTTTATCTACCGGAAGCCCGGAATGCAGTCAACCGGTCAATACTTCACTTTTAACATGAGGTACATGACGTAGCTCATGAATAGGACGTTCGTCAGCCAGCCAGCGACCATCGGTTGAAGAACGCCGCCGCGGCCAAACGCGATGGCAATGGAGTGGGTGGCCCAATAGAAGAACCCCACCATCAACGCCTGTCCGATCCCCATCGCCATGCTGCCGCCTCTGATCCCGCTCCGGCGCAAGCTGAGGGCGATCCCGACCAACACCATAATGATCGTGACAAAAGGAAACGCGATGCGTCCGTAATAATCGGTCAGTAGCTGAGCAAATTGGGAGCCGTCTTGATAGAGGCGAGCCCGGTATTCCCGGATATCGCGAAACGTCATGGATTCATAATCCCCAGCGAGCCCACCGGTGAAATCACTGGGAATCAATGACAAGACAATCGGTTTGCGGTCGAATTCGATGATTGTCACGGTGCCGTCGGGATTGAATCGCCGCTGAAATCCCTTGTGTAACGTCCAGCTTTGATCAGCGTAGCGGGCCTCCTCGGCTTCCGTCATGTCGATGAGGTGAAAGGCCCTGTCAAAATGGAACAATCGCACGCCGGCCAGAGCATCCCCTTTGATGGCTACGCTGGTCACGTGGAGCAGGTTGTCCGCATCGATTCTCGCCCATGGCTGCGGCAGTTTCAGCGCCGCAGCGGGCGGTTTCTTCTCGATATGAATGGCGCGAATCTCTTCAGCCTTAATCGAAGCCAAGGGAATGACGGTCGAGCTGAACAACAACAACACCAACGCCATCATGGTACCGAAGACGACAAAAGGCGAGGCAATCCAGGGCAGGCTGATGCCACAGCTCCGCAAGGCAGTTATTTCGTTGTTGCGTGAAAGCAGTCCGAGTGTGAGCAAGGTCGCCATGAGAATGGCGAGCGGGACGATCTGAAAGGAAATGCCCGGGACTTTGAGCGCGAAGTAGAGGAGGACATCCAGCCAGCTGGCATCATAACGCAGAAATCGGCGCACTTTTTCGAAGAAATCGATGACGAGATAGATCGTCATCAGTCCGGCGAAACACATGAAGAAGATCTTGGCGTATTCGCGGAGGAGATAGCGGAAAAGAATAGGCATGCGTTATTGTCTGCTCATTTTGTAGAACCAGAACAGTGTCACTAACAAGAAGGTTCCATTCGGCAACCAGGCTCCGGCGAATGGAGAAATCCTGGTCGTCGTCACCAGGAATTCGCAGGCGACATTCAGCATATAATAGACGATGATGACCAGAACCCCCACGGCGAATCCGCCGATCCGTCCTGATCGTTTCGAAACAATGCCGACCGGGACGCCGAGAATGCACAAGATGAGCGAGGCGGTTGGAAAGGCCAGATCTTTGTAATATTCCATCATTCGCCGTAGCGCCGAAGGGTCGCGCCACTGGGATTGATTGAGTCGGGCAATCAGCTGGTCGTAGGTGGGACGATCCTCGGTGGACCCATACCCGCTTTGATTCAAGGATAGTTTCAGATCGTAGCTGGAAAACGACGCTAATTGATACTGGTCGATCTCATCCGGCTTGCTGTGGATGACGCCGTCTTGCAGCCGTAAGGCGACCTGGTCGTTCGCACCGTCAATGAGGACCTGGTATTGCCGTGCGATGATGATGCGTGGATCGTCGGGATTTCGTTCATCCGAGATGAAGATGCCGCCGGCGGAAGCCTCGGCTCCTTTGTCCGAGACATAGATCGTCATTTTAGGAATCGGTTCATTAAACGATCCCCGCTCCAGGGCCAGCACGAGCTGATCCCGCAGCAGATTGAGCGCAACTTTTTTGAGGTTGACTGAGCTCCACGGTTGGCCCCATTGGGCCAACCAGAGTGTCAGTCCGAACACGAGAAGCGCGAAGAGCAGCACCGGCTGCGTCAGTCGGAGCAGACTGAGCCCGGCTGCCCGCATGGCCACCAGTTCTTTGTCCAGGGATAGCCGCCCGAAGGCGGTAATCGACGCGATGATTCCGGCGATGGGCAGGGTGAGCACCAAAAATGACGGAAGGAGATGGGCAAACACCTTGAGGACCGCCAACAGCCCCACGCCCTTCGAGACGAGGAGTTCTACGAGGCGGAGGAGTTCTTTTGTCAGCATGACAAAACAGAGGGTACCGAGGCTGAGGCTAAACGGTGAAAGCAGTTCACCGAATATATAGCGGTCCAATAGTTTACGAAGCACCATATGGATGGCGTATCCTGTTCAGCGCGACACTATAGGGGACAGTTTCGGCCTTGTCTACGGGACGACAGGACGAGGGCATGCCAAAGAATGGCTTGACAAGATTTGAAGCCCTGTGTTACATGCAGCGCGATTTGTAACCAAGATGGGTCTCGTGAGCACGTCTTTTTTTCTGCAAAGAGCCCGCCCATCCGCTCCCGACGCTCCCGATCATCTTTTCTCGTTTGTTTCTTTCATTATATCTGCGGTGTGTCCTAACTGGGCTCGGGCGCGGTCACGTCTACATGCGTGGCCGTTGAGGAAAGGAGGGTTTCTGTGAAGACAAAAGGCACGGTGAAATGGTTCAATGATCGTAAGGGGTTTGGATTTATCCGTCTGGACAGCGGAGAAGATGTGTTCGTGCATTACTCCGCGCTTCAAGGGGAGGGATTCAAATCCTTGAAAGAAGGAGAAAACGTCGAATTCGATATCGTACAGGGCGCCAAGGGACCTCAGGCGGCCAATGTGATGAAGATGTCGATCACTGCGTCGTAACGCATTTCGCATTTCCACCTGTATCAGGCGAAGGCCTGCCGATTTTTTCCGGCAGGCCTTCGTATTTTTGGCGGTCATCCGAGCACAATGTTTGGGTCATTTCGTTGACAAAAACTATTGATACTGTTAGCGTTTGTTGACTATTGGAGGTTCCTCTTGGGCATCGACCGCAGTAAGGTTCTGCACAGCGCCCAGCTCTTTGCCTCAAAGGGCCAGTTCGACGCCGCCATTAATGAATGGAAGAAGCTGTCGGCCGAATCGCCGGGCGACGGAAGTATTCACAATTCGATCGGCGAACTGCAGCTGAAGCGCAATGCGACCGTCGACGCGGTCGCCTCGTTCATTCAGGCCGCCAACGCCTTTCGTGGTGAGGGGGCGACCCTCAAAGCGATCGCGACCTACAAAAAAGTCCTCAAGCTCGACCCCTCCCGCTACGACATGTATCGCTTTCTGGGCGACTTGAATGCCGAGCGTGGATTGTTGAGCAGTGCCGTCCAGGATTATCTGACTCTTGGAAAACATTACCTCAAGGAACGCAAGACCAAAGAAGCGCTCGATATCTACAAGAAGATCGTCAGTCAGGATCCCTCCAACCTTGATGCCCAACAACGGGTAGCCGAACTCTGCTTGCAGGAGAACATGCAAGACGAGGCCACGAAGGTCTATCTCCAGTTGGGTCGCGAACGTTCAGCGCAACAGCGCTATGCCGAAGCCAAGGAAGCGTACGAATCAGTGTTGCGAATCGATCCCGCCAACAGCGAGGCGCAACAATTCATCGAGCATTACACGAAAACAGGTGGAAGCCCAACGAGGGCGATAAAATCCGGAACGAGTGGTGTCCCCAATGCCGGCGAGCCGACGGATCTTTTGGCCGAAGCCAGCCGTCGCATTGAAGAAAAACAATATGCAGGTGCCGAAGCGATCCTCAATCAAATGCTGACGAAAGAACCTGGCAACCCCCAGGTCTGCCAATTGCTGGCACGGCTGCATCTGCAGCAGGGGCAGTTGCAGGTGGCGCTCGGCGAGTACCGGTTCTTAGCCGGCGCGGCCTTGCGTGCTCAAGATTATCCGCAGGCTGAATCGCTCATCACCGAGTTTCTTGCCATCGAACCTAATTCGGTACCGCTCTTGGAATTGCATGGCGAACTGTACGAAGAAAAAGGGGAGATTGAAACGGCCGTCCAACATTATACGAAGGCCATCGAAGTGCTCCTGAAACATCCGGAACCGGGCATGCCGACGTTGCACGAAGAGATTTTCGAGAAGGTCCAATCGCTGGCCCCCGACAGCCCTGCAGTCAAGAAGCTGGCCGCACTGATGCGCGGTGAAACGCCGGTTGAGCACCCGGCTGCGCCGGCTCCCGCGTCGTCTCTCGGGGGATTTTCCATCGAAGGCGCTGCGCCTGACGATGCTTGGAGCACCACCACGGCGGTCAAGCCGCTGCAGGACCGCCATTTTGTCCCGTCCCAACCTTCAGAAAAGGCCTCCGAGGGGTTTTCGATCGAGCATGCTGCGCCGGATGAAGAACAAACCCCGTCTGACGCAGTGCAGGCTTCCGCCGAACCGGAGAAAGCCGCTCTTTCGATACCAGAACAGTTCCACGTGTACATGCAGGCGGGACAGGTAGCCCAAGCCGAGCAGTGGCTCGGTACGGTTGTCAACGCACAACCGGACTATGCGCAAGCTCGGGAGTTTCTTGGGCAAGTCCTCGAGAAGAAAGGCGACGGAGCCGGCGCAGCGTTGCAATATGCCCGAGCGCTCGAACTGCTTGCTGCCGGTCCGAACAGGGGCGATGCGGAAGAGATGCGCGGCCTTTACAACAAAGTAAAGGAACTGGCTCCGGCCAGTCCGATCGTGGCGAAGCTGGCGACCATGTTTGCCCCGCCCGCGCCACCTCAGCCGGTCGATGACATCGATCCCGAGACACACTACACGCTCGGCGTGGCGTATAAGAACATGGGCCTGTTGGACGAGGCGAAGGAAGAATTCGCCTCGGCGATGAAAGGCCCAGAGGTGTTCCTGGATGCCTGCCTCATGACCGCGGTCTGTTTGAAGGAACAGGAACAATTCGATTCCGCAAGCGCTCAGCTTGAGCGGCTTCTCACCGATCCGCGTTGCCAAGGAGCCAAGGCGCAAGCCATTCGTTACGAACTGGGCTTGCTGTATGAGAAACAGCAGCAATGGCAGTTGGCCACGACGATGTTCGAGGCGATTCCCACCTTCCATGATGTGCCGCAGCGGTTGGCGGCTATTCGCACCACTCCCAAACAGGCTCCTGCACAGGCCAAGGCCTTTCGCTACGCGAATTAACCTGGCTGGGTGATTCGATTGGGCGCAGACAGTCCGCCCAGCACCGCCTCCACGTTCTTGAGACAGATCATTCCCATCTCAACTCTTGCCGCCCACGTTGCAGAACCGAGGTGCGGGAGGAGAACGACCTGTTTCAACGCCGCCAAATCAGGGTGTAACCGCGGTTCATCCTCAAAGACATCCAACCCCGCTCCGGCAATCGTCCCGCTCAGAAGTGCTGCCGCAAGAGCCGCTTCGTCGACGATCGGACCTCTGGCGGTATTGATCAAGATTGCCGTCCGTCGCATCTGTGCCAGCTGGTGAACACCGATCAAGTGGCGTGTCTCCGCAGTCAACGGCACATGAATGGTCACGAAGTCCGACTCACCAAGCAATGCCGGCAGCGTTCGCGATTCCCATGCGTTCCGTTGCCTGTCGATGAGGCGTCTCGAATAATACAGCACCTTCATCCGAAAGCCTGCGGCGCGTTGCGCCACGGCCTGACCGATCCGGCCCATCCCGATGACGCCCATTGTCTGTCCGGCGACCGCCGCACCAAGCAATTGTGTGGGTGTCCAGCCGGTCCATTGACCGCTGCGAACGAGTTGATCGCCTTCGATCACGCGCCGTGCCGTGGCCAAGATCAATGCCCAGGTGAGATCGGCTGTCGCATCCGTGAGGACGTCCGGCGTATTGGTCACGATCACGCTGCGACGCTGTGCGGCATCCACATCGATGTTGTTGTAGCCGACGGCATAATTGGCCAGAACCTTGAGCTCGCGAGCCGATTCAAGGGTCTGGGCGTCAATCCGATCTGTCAGCGTGACAATCGCGGCGGCCGCCTTCGACAATCCTTCCTGTAAGGCCGATAGGGAAGGAGCGGCGTCGATCGGCTCCCGGACGAGGGCGAACCGTTCCCGGATTGCTACCATGACGGGATCGGGAAGCAGTCGAGAGACGTAGAGCAACGGTTTGGTGGCGGTCATCGATCAGGTATCTTAGCGGCTTGTCGTTGAGGCGACAACTCTGACTTGTGTTGCTAGGTACAAATCGACAAGCTGGCGGATTTTTTCAGCATCCTGCTAGAATGCCCCGCCATGCTGATCATGCCCGACACGTCACGTGCCATCACCACAGATCTGCGACGGCTGTTGCGGGAAGACCAGGTCAAAGACGATGCGCCGACAAAGACGGCTTACGCGGTTGATGCCAGCATCTATCGCATGGAACCTCAAGCCGTCGTGTTGGTGGAATCCGAAGACGATATTCAAGGCGTCCTGACGTTTGCCGTGAGCCGAGGCATCCCCCTGACGGCCCGCGCCGCGGGGACGAACCTGACCGGGTCTGCGATCGGTTCCGGCATCATCCTCGACGTGTCCCGTCTGCACCGGATTCTTGAAATCAATCAAGAACAACGCTGGGCTCGCGTCCAGCCTGGAATTGTACTCGCGGAATTGAACAAGCAACTCGCGCGGCAGGGGGTCATGTTCGGCCCGGACCCCTCGAGCGGCGACATGTGCAAATTGGGTGGCATGCTGGCTAACAACTCGGCCGGTCCTCACACGTTGCGCTATGGAGCGGTGAAGGACAATGTCGAAGCCCTCCGTATCTGCCTGGCGTCCGGTGAATGGGTGGATGCCAGAAACTACGCCCTCGATGATCCGCAGCTGTCTTCTGTACTCGCCATGCATCCCTCGCTGCGCGACACGCAAACGCTTGTGCAAGATCATGCGGCATTGTTGGAACAGAAACGGCCGACCGTCAGCAAGAACAGCTGCGGGTACAATCTATTCGGGTTGGCTGAGGCGTTAGCGCATGGCCGATTCGATTTGCCGAAACTCTTCGTCGGCAGCGAGGGCACCCTCGGTGTATTCAGCGAGGCGACAATCCGTCTGGTTGAAAAGCCACACGCAACGTTGACGGCACTCATTCATTTCAAGCGCCTGGAGGATGTCGGCGACGCGGTGCCGAAATTGCTTGAGCTGGCTCCGAGCGCCTTAGAGGTCATGGATGCGAACACGCTCGATCTCATCGGCCGGTCGAAACACGGTATTCCTGCCGACGCAGCCGCAACCTTGTTGGCCGAGCTCGATGCGGACGGCCTGACGTTCGATCTACGTGAGCAGGCTGAACGGATCGCTGCCGTCTGCCGCGGCTACTCGCTGGCCTCCGAGATTGTCGTGGCCTACGATCAGGAAGAGCGCGATCAATTATGGAAAGCCCGTAAGGCTCTGTATCCTACGCTGTATCGATTTGACCCAAGGAAGAAGCCGATCAATTTTGTGGATGATGTGGTTGTGCGCGCCGAACGGATCAGCGAGTTGATCCGGTATTTGGAGGAGTTTTTCGGCGGCCAGCGCGTGCCGGTGGCGATCTTCGGACATATCGGCAACGGCAACGCGCACATCGTGCCCTTACTCGATGTGAATGACGAGCAGGATTTTCAGAAAATGGTCCAGGGTTATCATGAGATTCACCAGACCGTCCTCGACCGATTCGGCGGATCGATCTGCGGAGAGCATGGGGATGGTCGAGTGCGTGCTGAATATGTCCCCAAGATGTTCGGGCCGGCACTCTATGAGCTCTTCGTGAAGGTGAAGCGGACGTTCGATCCGTCTGGAATGCTGAATCCGGGCGTAAAAATCAGCGACCGTCCCTTCACGGAGCATATCGACTACACCAGGCTATCCAAATCCTGTGCAACCTGCGCCAAGTGTAACGCGGTCTGCCCGGTCTACGACGTCTTCCGCTCCGAGGATATGAGTTCGCGGGGATGGTTTGAGATTGTGACCGACAAGAATTACAGCTATCTAAATTCCAAACGGGTGGTCGAGGCCTGCCTCAACTGCAAGTCTTGTCGGACGGCCTGCCCGGCTGGCGTGGACGTTTCTCAATTGATCCTCGACCGGCGCGCTGAGAATCCCAATGCTCTGGCGGGAGTGATCTTTCGATTCCACGCACAATCAGATAGATTTGCATCCTTCTTAAAGTTGATGGCGAGGTTACAACCGGTTTGGGATCGGCCCTTCATGAGGCGTGTATTGGATCTGGTGAGCCGTCCAATTCTGAGACGTCTGGCGGCAAGCGCTCGGTTGTCGCCGCAGATCGCGATGCCGAAGCTGGCGACGCGACATCTCCGCGATCGCTACGCGGAGCTGGTTCCAGGACGAAGTCCTCGGTCGAAGGTGGCGTATTTTCATGGATGTGCGGCCAATTATTTTGACGACGGAGTTGGGGATGCGGTCATTGCGGTGTTACGCAAACATGGAGTCGAACCGGATTTGCCTCATCAACGTTGCTCCGGCACGCCGATCGAGACCTACGGCCATCGGGAATTGGCGAAGGAAGGCGCACGGGTGAATCTGCAATCCTTCGCCGGCTATGATACGGTCGTCACCGGTTGCGCCTCCTGCACTTTGATGTTGAAGGATTATCCGAAACTCTTTGCCGGCGATCCCGAACAGCCCGCCGCCGAAGTATTGGCCAAACGGGTGACACACATATCAGAGTTTGTAGTGCAGTCGCCGGTGAAACCACCCATGGCGAGCACAGGACGAACTACGAGCAAAGTGACGTATCATTCTTCCTGTCATCTCCGCGCGGCCGGTGTCACCAAGGAGCCTCGCACGATCCTCACAAGCTTGCCGGGCGTCGACTTTGTCGAGATGCCGGATGCCGATCGTTGTGCAGGAGGGGCGGGGACGTATCTCGTCAAAGACTTCGAGACCTCGCAGCAGATTGTGGAGCGGAAACGGCGTGCGGTTGAAGAGAGCCGGGCCGAGGTGGTGGCGACCAGCTGTCCCGCCTGCATGATTCAATTGAAGACTGGCTTGCCGAAAGAGGTGCAAGTCAAGCACATCGCGCAAGTGTTGAGAGACAGTTATGAGGCGGCGGATCGACCGGATGGCGGAGCCAGCCGATGAGATTCCGCAAGGTCGATTGGCTCTTCATCTTGTTTGCCGTCGCTGTCGTCGTGGGCGTGTCATTGTTGCCCGCGCCAAAGGATCGCAATCCGATGATCCCGAAGAACGCCGACCATCAAAGTCTGATCAGTGAAAACGAGTGTGTGCGATGCCATCAGGCCGATGGTGCGAAGCCGGTGCCGGCACGGCATCCCAAGCGACAAGATTGTTTCCGCTGCCACGCACGCAGCACATAAGCTACGCCAGCGCTGAGACGAAAATACGGGTGATGAACGACCGGAGACGAGGAGTGCAAAAGAATGGTGAAAGTCATGGTGTTTGGATTGACGTTGCGGAATGCCGTGGGTGCGCACGAGATTGAAATTGAAGTGCCGCAGCCGTTAACGGTGAAAAATCTGATCGATGCACATCCCGATCAACTGGGGGCGCTTGTGCCATTCATGATGCAGCGTGAGGTGCTGGTGGCGGTGAATAAGAAGATAGGAAGCGAGGATTCGACCGTGAAGGACGGCGACGTCGTGAAGATGACCCACCAATCGAAGACGTCCTACGACGGAGTCCGGGACATCCCGACCTAGCAGGCTGTTGAAATCGCTCAGAGGCTCAACTCGTGCGGGACTGGCTAAGGTGGAGAGTGCGATGTTATGTCTGTGCCGCTTCGCGCGCGCTCTTGAATTCGAGGAATAATTTGCTGTGGTGGTTTCCGGTAAGTTCGAGGGTGATGGTACCTTCCGCGGTCTCCCAGGTGGCCTGATAACGTAGATGGCCGATCATCACCGCAACTCCCCAATAATGGGGAAGCGGCTGGTACAAATCGTTGTTCCATACAATACGATCCAACTTTGGCTTCCCGTAGACCGCATTCAATACCTGCTTGAGTGATGTGTAGTAGCCGATGAATTCATTCAGCCCGTTCAACGGACGCTGCAGGACGATGTACTGGCCTCGGACCAACGAGTCCTGCCGGAACTCGTAGCCTTCCAGCACTCCGTGATCATGGATGTTCCGCAGGTAGATGAGTTTGTCCTGCTCATCCCGCTCAATGTTGCCTGAGACGGCCGTTCTCAACCGCTCGGGACCTTCTCCCCAATGTCTGTGCAAGGTATCCAGGAAGGCGAGCGCCTGTCTTGTCACTTCCGCTTGCAGCGTCGCGTCATCGACATCGTCGAACAGCGCCGTGGCAGGGGGGGGTTGAAAATTCGCCAGCTCACCCAGCCCGATCGCCGGGAAGGCTATCACCGCCGAGCCAACGAGAAGAAGAAGACCTCTGCGCATGAGTGTACACTATGATGGGCTGGTGGGCTCGGTCTACCCTACGAAAGGGCGGGATCAGCGAACGGTTTATCTTGTTTTCTGGTTATGTTGTTCATCAAATCTGAGCAGGGATTCCACTAGCCAACAAACCAGATCAACCAGGTCTTTTCTTGGTTTTTGCTGTAGGCAGTGCAGCAAGCGGATTGTCCGGCCAATGGTGTTTGG
Source organism: uncultured Nitrospiraceae bacterium (assembly GCA_963851455.1). Lineage (GTDB taxonomy): Bacteria > Nitrospirota > Nitrospiria > Nitrospirales > Nitrospiraceae > Nitrospira_C. The sequence goes on along the minus strand of CAWKPI010000004.1, from coordinate 616,462 downwards.
GATAGCGTCCGCGGAGTTCCTTGCGGACCTCCTGATAGGCGTTCGCCCAAAAACTGGCAAGATCCTTGGTGACCTGCACGGGTCGTTTCGCGGGCGACAACAGGTGCATCATCACGGGAACCTTGCCATCCAGGATACGCGGCGTCTCCTTGCAGCCGAACATTTCTTGCAGGCGCACTGCCAGGACCGGGAGATCTGGCGTATCGTACTCGATGCGAATCTTCGATCCGCTCGGTACGATGAGATGCGCCGGAGCCAACCGGTCCAAATCACGTTGCTGCTCCCAGGTCAGCAGTGCGTGTAAGGGTTGAACGAGATCGAGCCGTTGAACGCGATCAAGTGTCGTGATGCCATCCACATACGGCGCAAGCCATTCATCGAGTGTCCGTAGCAACGTCTCATCCGAGAGATCGGGCCATATGGAGTTCGGTCCGTCCATCCGTCTGAGAAATTGCACTCGTGTCCGCCAATGTTGGAGTTCAGGCGTCCAGGCCAGCGTGGCCAAGCCTGCCTGACGAACGCCGTCGAGTAATGCTCCCGCAATCAACGACGGATCCGGCTTCGACAAGGCTTGCTCCGACAGGATGATTGCGCCGAGCCTGCGTTGCCGCGACGCGCGGACGGATTGCGTTCGTGCGTCCCAGGTGACGGCTTCGGCCTCAACGATCTGCTCACGATAGAGCTGCTCGATGTCGTGGAGCGCTACCGGCGCAGCCAGATCGATGCGCGCCCATTGCGATCCGGCGTCCAGATCGGCGATGACCAGATAGGGTTCGGAGGCCAACGGGTCCGGATTGACGAAGCATGCACCACGGCCGTTCGTCAGCACATAGCGCGCGTTACTGTCCGTTTGACGTTGCGCAATCCGGTCGGGATAGGCGAGGGCGAGCACTACACCGGCTTGCTGGATTTCTTCCGGCTTGTCAGCCTGCCGCGCCTTCGCTTGCCGCCCAAGTTGTCTCATCCATATGTCCGCCGTCCTTTTCACCCGTTGGACCGTGCCCCGGTCGACCGAGGCGCTGCCGACGTGATCGCGATCGCCCTGCAACACATCAAGCCGGAGCCGGAGATCAGCCTGTCGTGCACCGGACGGTCCACGCAGGATATCGCGTTCGCTGAGCAGCGCGGCAAGGTCGCAGGCGAGGCCCGTACGATTAAGCGGCATGGACTTCAGCAACATATGCGAGAGTCGCGGATGCAAGGGAAGTTCCCCCATCTGTTTGCCATGGGGTGTGATCCGTCCGGTCACGTCCAACGCGCCCAGGCGAATGAGCAACTCCTTGGCTTGTGCCACGGAACCGGCCGGCGGTCTTGTGAGCCACGACAGTTCAGATGGATCCGTCGTACCCCAGTAGGCCAAATCCAGCATGAGCGGCGCGAGATCGGCATCCAGTATTTCCGGTGGGCGCCGCGGAGCGAGCGCGGCCTGTTCTTTCTCAGCCCAGAGGCGATAGCAAATACCGGGTTCCAGACGGCCGGCCCTGCCCCGGCGCTGTTCCGCCGAATCCTGCGTCACACGGATCGTCTCCAGCCTGGTCAGACCAGAACGGGGATCGAATCGCGGTGCCCGCAGTTGTCCCCCATCGATCACCACACGGATGCCGTCGATCGTCAAACTGGTTTCCGCAATGGAAGTGGCCAGCACGATCTTTCTGGTGCCCGGCTTGGCCGGTTCGATGGCCGTGTCCTGGGCGGTCTGCGGGAGATCGCCGTGGAGCGGCGCAATCATCACGTCGGGACCTAAGTCGGCATCGAGCAGCTTTCGTTCGACGCGACGAATCTCCGCCATTCCAGGCAAGAAGACGAGGAGGCTGCCTTGGTCTTGAGCCAGTGATCGACGGATGACCTGAGTGACGGCGACGTCGAGATGCCCCGATCGCGGCTGGTCTACATACCGGGTTTCGACAGGAAAGCTCCGGCCTTCACAGGTAATCACCGGTGCCTGGCCAAGCAGGTCGCTGATAGGTCCGCAATCCAACGTGGCCGACATCACGAGCAGCCGAAGATCCGGACGAAACAGCCGCTGTGTTTCGAGGCAGAGCGCGAGCCCTGTATCGGCTTGAAGACTCCGTTCGTGGAATTCGTCGAAAAGGATTGCCCCATATCCACCTACTTCTGGATCCTGTTGAAGGAGCCTCGTGAGAACGCCTTCCGTGACGACCTCGATCTTGGTGTTTGGTCCAACCTTCGTATCCATCCTCATTCGGTAGCCGACGGTCTCACCAACCATTTCGCCCAGCGTCCATGCCATGCGATGTGCAGCGGCTCTGGCGGCGAGCCGCCGTGGTTCCAGCATCAGGAGTTTCTTTCCGGACAGCCACGGTGCGTCGAGCAAGGCCAGAGGAACGCGTGTCGTCTTGCCTGCACCTGGCGGCGCCGTCAGCAACGCATTGCGTCCAGCAGCCAGCGCCTCCTCCAAAGCGGGCAGCACATCTTCTATTGGAAGGCGGTTCATGTTAGGGTTCGCCATCGCGCGAAAGACTGTAGCAGAAGCCTATTGCAAGAAGGAATGGTGGATACCAGCGATGCACGACAAACAAAAACTTATCGAGCTGATTCAGAAAGCCTTCCGCGAGACGGAACATCCAGGCGACGCCTTTCTCCAAGGCAGTCAGGAAGGGTGCGAGCCGGCTGAGGTCACGGCACCGTTCATGGGAGTGACACACTGGACACAGGTCGATCCGGCGATTCTCGATGCCAATTACACGGCTTTGAGCTTCTTCTCAGAGGGAGGATTTCGGCAGTTTCTGCCGGCATTCCTGATTGCCGATCTCGAAGCGCAGCTGGATACCGCCGATCCTGTCTTTCATCTGACGAACGGGTTTTCCGACAGAGTAGTGAAGGTCTCGGCCGGTTCACGTATGCACGAGAAAATTAGCGGCAAGTCAGCCTTCGTGAACCCGCGACGGTACGGCGCGATGACGTGGCACGATCATGCACGGGCGCACTTGTCTATTTTTACACAGGAGGAAGCCGGCGCGATTGTGGCGTATTTAGAGTACAAGCGGGACGCTGATCCTCATGAGCTCTATCGGGACGAGATCGATGCGGCTCTTGCCGGGTTTTGGCGAGACCGGGTCGAGCGCGGGCCGACGCAGGAGTCATTGCGGCGGCATCTGCAAGCGGAAGCCGAGTACGTGAAAGATCTGCAGGGAATGTGAGAAAGGTATGTATGACAGACTATCGATGGGAGACAAAAAAGCCCACAGAGCCAGGCTGGTATTGGTTCCGTGGCGAGGCACATGAGGCCGATCCATTCATTGTAGAGGTAGACGAGGTGGGACAATTTCAATGGCCGGATGGCGGATATCAGGAGGTGAAATTGGCCAAAGGCGAGTGGGCGGGTCCGATTCAGCTCCCGGAGGATTCATGCGAGTAGGGGCCGGGTGCGCTCCAGTGCTCGCGCAACGCGCGGTCTCGGAAGGCCCTCGCTGGACGCGCGCAGTTGGAGCGCGACCTCGGCCCACTCGCATGAGAGAAGATGCTGAATCGACCATGTAGATCAAGGGTACAAGCAAGCTTGGATGGATCATTGTGAGTGGGGTTTCGCTGCAGGTGCATGGGCCAAGGCCCGCGTTTCGGCGCGGGACAGGGCGGGCATCGGCCCCTGGTGGGTGTGGAAACGAGCAAGCCTGGAAGGACTATTTGAATTGAAATTTGGGATCTGAGATCTGAAATTTGAGATTTGAGATTCGACAAGGGACTGAATCGACCATTAGTTGAGACGAACGAGCAAGTGGGAGGGACGAGCTGATGGGGCGTACAGTGGGCGATCCGATACAACGGTTGATGAGTTTGATGTTCAAGGCGCATCCCTGGCACGGGGTATCAATCGGAGAGAAGGCACCCGATGTGGTGACAGCCTACATCGAAATCGTGCCGACCGACACGGTGAAGTATGAGGTCGATAAGGACAGCGGATTTCTGAAGGTTGATCGCCCGCAGCGGTTCTCCAACTATTGTCCTGTATACTACGGTCTCGTTCCTCAAACGTATTGCGGCGACAAGGTGGCAGGGCTCTTTTCCAAGCGAGCGAAGCGAAAGGACATGGTGGGTGACGGCGATCCTCTCGATATTTGTGTGCTCACGGAAAAGACAATTCCGCACAGCGACATTCTGCTCACCGCTATCCCCATCGGTGGATTCAGCTTGGCGGACGGTGGGGAGGCGGATGACAAGATCATTGCCGTGATGAAGGATGACGCCGCCTATGGCAATTTCACCGATATCGGCGACTGCCCGATGACCATGATCGATCGCTTGCAGCATTATTTTTTGACGTACAAGCAGGCGCCAGGAGAGGTGCACCACAAGGTGGAGATTACGAGTGTCTACAAGCGGGAGGAAGCCCTCAAAGTCATCCGCGCCAGCCATGCCGACTACCGGGCGAAGTTTCCTGAGTTAGAGTTTTTGTGGCCAACGCAAATGGCGTCAAAATAGGCACTGCTGATGAAGGATCACACCCATCCGCCTGAAGCGACAGCTGCTCATGGATTTTCACCGGGCTTTGCCGCGTTGGGATTGGAAGCCAGATTGCTTGCGACGCTTGAAGCCTTGGGCTACGAGGAGCCCACGCCTATCCAACGCGAAGCCATCCCGCCGTTGCTGGCAGGAAAAGACCTGTTGGGGCAGGCAGCCACCGGCACCGGCAAAACCGCCGCGTTCACCCTGCCGTTGCTGCAGCGCATTGCGCACGGGGCCAAGCAACGCCCCGCCGCTTTGATTCTGGTGCCCACGCGAGAACTTGCCATTCAAGTCGGGGAAGCTGTGCAGCGGTATGGGAAAGAACTTCGCACCAGCGTCTTGGCGGTCTATGGTGGCCAAGCCATCGGTCCACAATTTCATGCACTCAAACGCGGCGTGGATGTGATCGTCGCGACGCCGGGACGCGCCCTCGATCATATTCGTCGTCAAACGTTGAAACTGAATCATGTGCAGATCGTGGTGCTCGACGAAGGGGACGAGATGCTCGACATGGGCTTCGCCGAGGATCTGGACGCGATTCTTGAACAGACGCCTGCGACCAAACAGACAGCATTGTTCTCGGCCACGATGCCGTCGCGGATTAAGTCGATTGCGCATCGTCATCTGAAACATCCGGTCGAGATCACGATTGCGAAGGAACCGGCGAAGGCCGGAGTGACTCCTCGCGTGCAACAGACAGCCTATGTCGTGACGAGGCCCTACAGGGGGGCGACGCTCGCGCGGATCATCGACATGGCCGGCGCCAAGTCGGCACTCGTCTTTTGCCGCACCAGAATAGAAGTCGACGAAGTGACCACGATGCTGAACACGCGCGGGCACCGGGCCGAAGCGATTCATGGCGGCATGAGTCAACTCCAGCGTGACCGCGTGATGCACGCGTTCAGGACCGGCCAGACCGAGCTGCTCGTCGCCACCGACGTCGCGGCCCGCGGACTCGATATTCCACAGGTGTCACATGTCATCAACTATGATCTACCGTCTTCCGCCGAAGTGTACGTGCATCGCATTGGGCGCACCGGCCGGGCCGGCCGGGAGGGCGCGGCGATCACGATTTTAGACCCGCGCGAACAGCGCCTCTTGCGAACCATCGAGCAACATACAAAAGCCAAAGTGACCGTGGCGCCGGTGCCGTCCGTCTCCGATCTGCTGGCCAAGCGGTTGGAGCGGACGAGAGCGGCGGTGCAGGAGGCGATGCAGACAGACGACATTGATGAGTTTAAGGGAGTGGTCCGAGCTATGGCCGATTCCGGTGACGTCACCACGATTGCGGCGGCCGCGATGAAACTGATTTTCCGTGCCAACGGTGGTGAGCGGGTTGAGCAGGACATCCCTGCCATGCCCAGGCCGCCTGACGTCCATCGGCCGATGCAGCGGTACAGCGCGTATCCGCACGAGCGTCATCGTGCAGCGCACGATAGGCCCGATGAACGACGGCCGGTGAGCAGACCGGCTCGTGGAGGACGCGAGGCCGGCATGGTAGGTGTCTATGTCGGCGCGGGACGGGAAGCCGGTATCAGGCCGGGCGATCTCGTGGGAGCCATCGCCAACGAAGCGAAGATCAACTCCAGCGTGATCGGCGCGATTCAGATCGAAGAGCGCTTTTCCATCGTTGATGTGCCGGAGGGAATGGCTGGAGGCATCATCGACGCGCTCGGCCGCTCCCGCATCAAGGGGCGAAAGGTTCCGGTGCGGTTGTTTCGAGAGTAATGAGAGGGTAGCAGTTGAGTGTGAGCTGGAGGTCTGCTCGCTCCGATGCTTCAGCTCGACCGCATGACGCTGCGCATCTGCTCGCTGCGGAACTTGTTCCATCCGGTGCTCCGCAGGATGGAACGGCGAACAGTCCTCGCGTCGCCGAAAGCGACCGCATCTGCTCAGCAGTACGGTTCCCGAGCCTCGGCACAAGTTGCGCGCGGGACATCCCATCCCTGGAGATAGAGGCATGATTTCGCTGCGGGCGCTTGGTGAAAGCCTCGTCTTGGCGCTGAGATAATGACCAGCCGAATGGGAGAAGAGAACGAGCAAGCTTGGAAGGAGCATAGTATTTTCCAGCTTTGGCACAAGTCGAGGTGTAGCTCTAGGATTGCGTGCTCGTTCTTCTTTGTCTAGATTCTATGATGGAAGGGCCACATGCTGAAGCGCGGTCATAGGTCCCTCTCTCCGCAATATCTCTAACTGCGATACATCGTTGACCAGGAACGCACCGGCGAAGCCAAGTGCATTGATCGAGATGCCCTTGAAGCATTCTTGTGAGCGGGGCACGAGGAGAAGCCACTTTCTGGTGACCAGCAAATTGTACGGAGCGGTGCTCGCCTCAGTGCCGGGGGTGGCTTCGACGGAGAAGCCGACAGCTCGCATCAGCGTGCGGTAGCAGGCGTGCAACGAGGCGCCGCTGTCCTTCTCCGGGTTGGTCCAGTCACGATCCATCGCGGCATAGGCGTGCCGGAATGGCAATCCTGGCACCGTACCGGTGTCCGTCTTCGCGAAGCGTAGGAGCGGCTCGATGGGCAGCGGAGCGATGGTCGAATCATCCAACGGAATCATCTGCAGGTGTTTGTGCGGTTGGCTGGCCCCTGCGACGGGTCCGGCATTATAGAAGGCCAGTCCATCGATTTCGGTGAGGGCAATGAGCAGCGCCTCGCAATCCTTTTGCGTGAGCTGCATCTGTTGGGGTTCGAACGAGCGGGTCACAATCAACAGATGGTGCTCGACCACGTTGAACTTGTTCAGTAAGGAGACATGGGTGGGAGAAAGCGAAGCCACGAACAAGTTCGGATCGTAAGGGAGGAAGGGGTTGGCCTTCGGCAGCGCGGCTTTCTCGGCTTCTTTCGTTTTCAGGGTCGCCACCACGCGCACTTGAAAGGCGACGCCGTTCTGCTCGATCACCTCGGTCGTCGTAGGGATGGATTGGACAGCCCCGCTGCGACGGGCATGGGCCGTTCGTTCGAGCAGAGACGTGCGCAGCGTGCCGGGAGTCAGAAAAAGATCATCCATGTTCATATAACATTACAGATTGCGGAGTGTAGGTATATGATAGCTGAATCGACACGCCTACGGAGTGTCATCGTCATGCCATTTCTGGCCAGGCCTATCGTGACTCTCTGCCTGTTGTTATCCGGATGCGGACTCATCATGATCGGTCAGCCGGTAGAACCGCTAGACCTTACATCTCAAGACGACGGGCAGGAGAATCTCAAGGCGATTCGAACCATGTTGGCCGAGCAGGCAAGGCGTCCAGTTCCATCGGTCGTCAAGCCGTCTGACCCCTCACAGGTGTCTTTTCCTCCACCTGAGTCGAAGCCGGTGTCTGAACCGTACTCAGCAGTCGATGTCGTGACACCATCCTCCTCATCTTCGACAGGAAACGCCGATGCACCTGCCAAACTCCCATGGACTCCGCCGTCCATCAGTAGACCGAGTCCTCCGGACCGTTCTGTTCCGGCCTATACTATTCCGGCTCCGGTAGGACCGGATTACTCAGGATCTATTCGCTGTGCGCCGGATGGATTGGGTGGACAGCGGTGCCTGGGGCGATAACGCGTCACCGATAAAACCTCAATCGCTACGGCCTTCCACCCGACAGTTCAACAGCTCATCACTCTAACGCCACTCGACTGCGCCGAAACCGGATGGTCCCAGGAGGACATACATCAGACTGAGCGTGCCCACCGTCTGGTTGCGGTAGTCGATTCTCGGATAGTTGGCATCCCGATGTGAGACCAGATATCTGAGGGCCACGCCATGTTGGTCGAAGATCCGGAGTGTCAAAGAGGCATCTCCGCGCAAAATGTTTTCTTGTCCCCGCTCGGAACCAAGCACATCACTGACATAATACTCGCGCCCTGTGATGTCGATCATCGCTCTGTCCCCGAAGATCAGACGGAGTGCGAGTAAGCTTTGGGGAGTCACACCAGTAGTGGTAATCACGATCTCGGAGCGTTGGATCCCCCTAGGGGAACCCCTAGTACTGAGACTCCGATCTTTGCGGAATACTTGCCGCTTCAGTAAACTTTCTGGCCCTATCCTCGTAAACACCACAAGGTACATGGCCCTTCGAAAATCATTACGAACGAGGCGCACGAGATGAAAGGAACGGGCATGAGGGCCTCATCGGTGTGTACCGTTGTCAATGTTGAACTCGACCACGATGAACCCCATCCGCGGACAACGCTACTGCGAGAGGCCGGGTATCACGTGATCGAGGCCGCGACCAATGAAGAAGCGTTTCGAATGGCGTTGCAGGAAAGTCCCGCGCTGCTTCTGCTTCGAGAAGACAGCAACGAACAATTTCGTATCCTGGCCGACAGTGCGCCGGCGCTCATGTGGATGAATGGACCGGACGGATGTGAGTTTGTCAACCGTGAGTACCTGGCATTCCTGGGTGTGACCGATGCCGACGTACGCGGCTATGACTGGGTACAGTTCGTTCATCCTGATGATCGAAGAGGGTACGTCACGACCTATCTGGAGGCCGTGACGGAACGGAGGTTGTTCGAGGCCACGTTCCGCTTTCGCCGTCACGACGGCGAATATCGCTGGATGCAATCGATCGGCACGCCACGATTCGGAACGGAGGGGGAATATCTCGGGTACGTCGGCTCGACGGTTGATATTACGGTCAGACACTCCATAGAACCGGCACGCAGAACGATAGCAGGGGCGAAGTCGATCGAATCGCGCCGCGCCCATGGCCGAAACAGCCATGACACGATCGGGCTGGATCGAAGGACGCTCAAGGAGTACGGGCTTGCTCTCGTTCTCACTTTGCTCGCCCTTGTTGGCCGCTTTGCCCTCGACCCCATTCTTGGGGATCACCTTCCCTATGTCACCTTCTTCATGGCGGTGGCGGTCACGACGTGGTACGGCGGTTTAGGCGCCTCGTTGATGGCCGTTGTCTTGAGCGGCCTCGCGGCCAATTGGTTCTTTCTGTCACCGCGTCAGACATTGGCGATGACCGGCGCGATGCAACAGGTCGGCTATGCGACCTATTTCACAGTCTGCCTGGCGATCGTGGTTTTTGGCCAATCTGCGCGACGAGCGAGGCAGCGCGCCGAAATGATGATGGACGGACTGAGGCGTGAAATACAGGAGCGAATGCGAGCGGAAGAACAACTGGCTGGTGCCAAGCGACGGACTGAGGCCATCCTGGAATCGGCTGGTGAGGCTATCTTTGGCTTGAACACCGAGGGATTGAGCATTTTCATCAATCCGGCTGGAGCCAAAATGTTCGGCTATCGCGTCGAGGATTTGTTGGAAAAGAATACTCATGACATTCTGCATCATTCATACGCCGATGGGCGACCCTATCCGGCCTGCGATTGTCCCATTTATGCCAGTTTGACGGATGGAAAAATGCACCGGGCCGATGACGAAGTATTTTGGCACAAGGACGGTCGCCCTATTGCCGTGTCCTATACCAGCACGCCGGTGTGGAAAGGGGACTGTCTCACCGGGGCAGTGGTGGTGTTGCGAGACGTCACGGAGCGGAAGCGGGCGGCTGATGCCTTGCGCCGCAGCGAACAGCAGCTCGAACTGGTCAGCAACTCGGTTCCCGCTCTGATTTTCTATTTGGATCTGGAGCGGCGCTACCGTACATGCAACGACGCATTCATGGCGTGGTTCGGCCGCACTCGTGAACAGGTTATCGGACTTCATGTGCGTGAACTCGTAGGCGAGGCAGCCTGGGAAATCTTCCGGCCGCGTCTCGACCGGGCCTATGCTGGTGAAACCATCGAATTTGAGGCGGAACCTCCGTATCGCCTTGGTGGAACCCGTTGGATCCACGCCGTCTATACGCCTCATGCTGATACGGATGGAACAGTGCTCGGCGTCGTTGTGCTTGTCACGGACATCACGCGGAGCAAGCAGATTGAACAGGCGTTGCGCGAAAGCGAGGCACGCCTGCGGACCTTTGCCGGTCAATTAGAGCACCTCGTCGAAGAACGGACGGAAGAATTGGTGCAGTCGCAGACACAATTGCGCGCGCTGGCGACGGAACTGAACCTTGCGGAGCAACGTGAGCGTCGTCAACTGGCGATCGAGCTGCACGACCATCTGCAGCAGGCATTGGTACTAGGCAGGTTGAAGTTGGGACAAGGCAAGCGCTTGGCGCAGACAATACCGGCCTGTGCCGAAGTGATCAATCAAGTGGACGACGTCTTCTCCGATGCCCTCGAGTACACGCGTTCCTTAGTCGCCGATTTGAGTCCGCCCGTATTACGGGATCACGGTTTACCTGCCGGGCTCAAATGGCTCGGCGACTACATGCAGAAGCACGACATGGCGGTGACGGTCATGGTGCCGGAACAACAGGATCTTGCTCTGCCCGAGGATCAGATGGTGCTGTTGTTTCAATCGGTACGTGAGTTGCTTATCAACTCGTGGAAACATGCGGGCACCGGCAAAGCCACCGTCACGCTTGAACAGAGCAATGGTCAGTTGCGGATCGTCGTGCGAGATGAAGGCGCAGGCTTCGAACTTGCTGCTGCGACTGCTGCGGAATCCCCCGCTGGCGGACTTTCCTCCAAATTCGGCCTCTTCAGTATCCGGGAACGGATGAAAGCCCTCGGCGGTACGTTTGAGATCGTGTCGGCTTCGGGTCGCGGCACCACCGCCACGCTGATGCTGCCGCTGGAGATTGGTGGAAAGGGGCGCGGAGCGAGTCCCGAACGGCATGCGAGTGAGGAAGAACAATGGGCGAAAGCCGTGCAGTCCGATGCTTCATCACGTACTGCTGAACATCTAGCACTGTGCGAACGGAGCCTGAAAACTCGCGTTCTTTTGGTGGACGATCATGCGATGGTGCGGCAAGGGCTTCGCAGCGTCTTGGAATGTTATGCCGACGTGGAAGTGGTGGGCGAGGCCTGGAACGGCGAAGAAGCAATAAAATTAGTCGATCGGTTAGGACCTGCCATCGTCATCATGGACATCAACATGCCGAAGATGAACGGCATCGAGGCAACGGCCGAGATCAAAGCTCGCTATCCGGACATCACCGTCATCGGTCTCTCGGTGAACGCCGGCGATGAGAATAAGGTGGCGATGCTCAACGCGGGCGCTTCCTTGTTGCTCACCAAGGAAGCCGCGGTCGAACATCTATACGGAGCGATTCAAGAGCGGATGCAGCAGCGTAGCGGCGCGATTCCAGATGAAAATGGCTGATTTAAGCCCACTTATGGGTGATGTTCAATGGATGATGTTCAATTGGAGACATAGCGAAGCCGTTGCGCCACGGGTGAGCAGCCGCTTGCCTCGCGTCATCGCGTGGAGGTAAGATCCCCGATACGCGTTCTCACCACCGATAGGAGATGCCATGACCGTGACACGCACAAATGCCAAGAAACCCCGGATCTCTCTGGATCGCAGTATCGAGCGCATGCGCAAACACTTGTCCGAACTGGCTCCCTATGTGAAGAAAAGTAAAGCCAGCGGTAGCCTGGAGGAATTTGATGCGGAATCGGAGCGTTTGATCGCAGAATCGCTCGGAGAAACGTCCTCGCTGCTGGATGCCTACCAGTATGCCCAGTTGGGTGAGGCAGCCGGTCTGGTGAACATGACGGAAGAAGCGCCGGAAAGTATCGGCCTCGACAGCGAGCGGCAAAGCCTCATGCAACGCAGCCGGGTGCTGGAAAGCTGCGTATCGGAGTTGGAAGCGCGCCGCGCCGTTGAGCCGAAGAAACTTCGACAGGCCCTGACCGGGCCGCAGGTCGCCGAACATATGTCAGCCGATTTACGCAGCGTGCCTCACACCGCCAGTCTGCGGGAAGCCGGCAAGCTCATGCAGAAGTGGAAAACCGGTTCGCTCCTCGTGACCGACAAGCAAACCTATGTCGGATTTATCACGGATTCGGTGCTGGCGCGTGATGTTGTCGCCAACGGGCTTGACCCCAACACCACGCCCGTGCAGTCCTGTGTGCGGAAACCGCTAGTGTCGATTCACGGTGATCGGCCCCTCATCGAGGCCGTGCGCTTGATGAAGGAACAGGCAACCCGCCATCTGGCCGTGGCACAAGACGGTCAGATCATCGGCGTGATTTCTGTGTCCAATATTCTTCGGTATTACTCGGGCGTGGTGTAAGACAAGGTCGCTCGTCGGTCGACGGCGGATACCTGTCTTATTCGTGCCATTGACTATCAACCATACGTTTTTTCACAGTGGAGGAGGGATCATGGGACCGACGAAAGCGATCGTCAAGGAACAAGCCCTCTATGAAGCGGCGACCGGAAAATTCATCAAGGACGGTTTTGCGAACCAGCAGGCTATTGCAGACTATGTGAAGCATCATTATCTCGCATTGCCCGTGGTCGACAACGCCGGCAATCCGTGGCTCCTTGAAGGGAAACCGGTCTATTGTTTCCGAGGCAGTCAATACGAAACGGTAGACGATCAACGCGTGCAGCTCGCCCGCTGTCCCGATTGCGGCGGAATGGGTATCAGATCAGACGAATTTACCGTTGAATCGGATTGCATCCGATGCGCTTCCTGTGGGCACGAATTCGATGCTCGATTGGAAATGATGGAAACGTAGAGAGAGGGTGGTAAGCCCTGCCTGCTCTCTCACTTCGGTTCGACCGCGCTAGACCTCCATCCGCTCGGCTGCGGAACTTGCTCCGTCCGGTGCTACGCACGAACGGAACTGCGGACAGTCCTCGCCGTCCTTATGCTAAGGACCGCGTCTGGTCGGCCTGCGACGGTTCCCTCGCCTTCGTTGAAGGTCGCAGAGCAGGGCTTACCACCCCTCTTGAGCGGAGGTGGAGGGACAATCCAGACCAGCCCTTAGTGAGACAGACGAGCGAGCGTGGAGGGATCATTATAGTTACCTTCTGGAATCTGAAATTTGAGATCTGCCATTTGAGATTTATATAGTGCTCACCGTCTCGTCCCTTTGGCACAAGTCACATGCATGGTCTAGCCATAGGATCACTCTCAGCCCATCAGTAGCGTTGCGAAGTCAGGCAACCAGGGGAGCAGCGCGACACCGACGCATATGGACAGGGCCACGATGGAGGCGACCAGCTCTTCATCGAGACCTGTTTCCGCCGCGAAAATCACCGCCGTGACGGCCGACGGCATGCCCGCCACGAGAATGACGACGACACGTTCAACGCCAGTCAGGTGAAGCAGATACGCTGCGGCAAAACCGAGCAGCAACCCACCACCCATTCGTACGATCACCCCGAATAGTGCCAGCGACAAGACACTTCGCACGGCTGACAAGCTGATCGACAGCCCCAGGACCAAGCTCGCCAGTGGTGTCGTGCTCAGATGGACCGGCATCAGCAGCTCGCGTAGCCAAAGAGGCAGGCGGAGCTCCAGGAATTTCAACGTCAGGATGCAGGCGAGCGCCCAGAGCGGCGGGGATAAGAGAAAACGACGCAAGGCCGAATGAGAAGGTGAAGTCTGTGCGCCATGCCAGACGGCAAGGGCATAAAGCGCCGTCAGTGTCAGGGTGGTTTGTCCAAGATCGAAGAGAATAGCTTGAGCCAAACCGGCATCGCCGAGTGTCGCGAGAATCACCGGATAGGCGAAATAGATAGAATTAATACAGCCTGTAGCAAGTAGGAATCCGCCCTGCGTGGGGCGCGAAAGTCGCAGTAATCGGGATAGCTGAAAGGCGATGAAGACGATCGGGAGCGTCACCAGACCGGCAGCCATTGGCAGCTTCCAGGCGGTCGGGGCAAACAGCACGCCATCCAATGAGACGAGGATGGTGGCGGGCAGACTGATGGAGAAGACCATCGAAGCGAGCCGTTCCGCATGGGATTTGTCGAGGATCCTGAAGAAACGGAGAAGAGCCCCGGAGAGAAAGATGAGGATGAAGGCGATGAGGGAAGGGGGCATGGGAGGGGAGAGTAACAGAAAAATAAGAGCGGGTCCTGTCGTCGGTCAGCCCGTCCGTCCCTCGCACCCCTCCCGGTGTAGGAATTTTGGGATGGGATGCCTGCAACAAAGCGCAGGAACGATGCCGACGACGGTTGGATCGCGTGCCATTTCTGAGTGGACGACGAGCAAGCTTGGAAGGAGCATCATTTGTTCGACGCGCGCAGTTGGAGACCGATCAGCCGAGCGTCCTTGGCTTCGCCGGCTCGCGATATTTGGCGAAACAGATGAGGTCCAGGTGGTGATAGTGGTTGGGAAGCACGGTTTCCGCCTTGTAGCCGAGACTCAAGAAAAACTGAATGTTCCTTGCCGTGCGTAGCATGGTGCAGGCGTAGAACTTATGAGCATCGTTCGTGAGGCGTTCGATTTCCCGTATCAACGCTTTCCCTACTCCATGTTTCTGACTTGCGGGGCTCACGGATAACAACCGGATCACGCAGACGCCAGCGACCGTCCAAAAACGCACCGATCCAACAATGACGCCCTCCGCCTCCGCCACGAATATGCGTTTATCCTTTGCATCTTCCTTGAGGCTGTCGAGCGTTTCTGTGGTCCAAGCACTCACTTCGTAGACAGTTACGTATTCGCCGAAGGCAGCCTGCTGGACTTTGAGGATCGCTGCGAAATCAGATTCTGTGGCTGGTCTGATACGAATCATAAAGCGCGTGTTGGGGCTCACCTCGTAAAGTGAAGATAGCAAAGCTTCACACCCCACTTCCATCTGAGGCACAGTGAGACGGCGGTGAACCGATTTGGATTCAGAAATGAATCGATTTAGGTGAGTGAGAGGTATCAGATCTATTCGGACGGCGACGTCAAAATGTTCTCCTTGCCTCACATAACAATCATCATAGAAATTGCTGAGTGCCTCCGCGAAGTAATTTGCGATTCTAAATAACAATTCCTGTTGGCATATGCTTTGCTTTTTCGGCGATTGACCTGACTGTTTGATGAGTCTGGCTATGCGTCGAATGATCAACATAGCGAAGCTTGGTGGAGGAATAGATTGGTCAGCCCAACGTGTGGTTTTTACCTTCCTTCTTTTGTATGTGTCCTCATGTGCGCAGCCGCGGTTGATTGAAAACTCGCAACTAAACGAGAGCCGAATCCACGATACGGTGAGCCGAGCCAGCTACGCCTCCGGCTTGCGGGTGAACCAGCCCTTGTCAGCCACGTTAGTAAATCGAACCGAGCTTCATGCGATCCTCCAAAAGAACGCGGCTGCCATGAAGGAGTCCGATACGTGGGTAGCGAGACAAGCTGGCTACCGTGCGATGGGATTCTTGGTCGGAGAGTGGCTGGACGCCTACGATGACGTTGGCCTGTTGTCGCGGTCATCCGCTGGACTTTACGACCGGAGAAAGCACACGTTATACATTGTGAGTGAACCCGCGCGATCTGAAAAGGGTGGCATCCATCTCAACTCACTCGGAGATCTCGGTCATCAACTCACACTGGCCCACGAGATCATCCACGCCCTCCAAGATCAACACTATCCAGAAATTTTTGAGTCGGGCGTCGCAGTGTGGCATCAACAGGCAGACGCGAGCATAGCACTCCAAGCCGTGGTAGAAGGAGATGCCAACCTCTGGGCTGCACAGTCGATGGGTTTGCTTGGCAGGGCTAGGGATCCGGAAGAAGTCCTCGAGGCAGCACGTGCGAATGACATGGGAGCACTCAGCGATGTTCCAATCCTACGTCGTGAGCGCATGGCGTTTCCATACACATATGGATACCGATTTGCTTACCATCAAGGCAAAAACGGGTTGATGTCTCCTCCAGCAACTACCGAACAGATTATTCACGTGGAGCGCGGCGGAAGGCGACCATTTCTCGCTATCGATCTATTCGATTTTGCAAGGTTGCTTGAGACGAAGGGATGTCGTGTCCTTTTTCAAGATACCATGGGCGAGCTCACGCTCTCTTTGTGGCTCCGCAGTTTTCATTCCACAACCGACCAACGTGTATGGGAAGGGTGGGATGGAGACCGCTGGATTGCGGCTGAGTGCGAAAACTCTCAAGAGGTGGCCTGGCTGACAAGTTGGGACACAGAGCAGGATGCAGGCGAATTCGAGAGTGCATTCGCCGGCATAGCAGTGGATTTCCAGCGCCGTGCCAACCTGAAGTCACCGTTGGGATCTGAACGGCACGGGAAAGAGGTTGTCATTGCGAGCGGTGGCTTATGGCTAGAGATCGACCAACTGAAACGGCTCTCCAATCAAGCACGAATGGCGACTCGCGCGGAACTTGCGGCGCATTTTGCAGGGGCAAAGTGAACACCTCGGAGAGGGTCAGAAGCTGTAGCGGGAAGATCACGCAGGGATCTGCTCACTGTTTCCTTGTCGAGGGTCAGTTCACTGGCATCGTCCATCAGTGGTGGGCGGAAACCTTCTTGTGCTCAGGTTTGTGCTCCGGCAACTGGATCATGTAGCGACCCCCGGTGTCGAATGTCACCCTCACCTCACCCATCCGGCTCAGGCGATCGATTTCGAAAAACACCTGATTCCAGGTGAGCTCCGGCAGGCTAGTCGCCAGGGTGTCCAAGTCACATTGGTGCGCGCGTTTGATTGCTCGGAGAATGCGATCGGCCACAGTATGCGGCGAAGTCATGTTCAGCTCCTCCTCTTGGAGTTCGGACGCCTACTGCGAAATGGTGGAGATCTGTCCCGGAAACGGATCTGGCGTAGGAGTGAAGGCGCTGCGGCACGAAATCGGTACGCAGGGTGACGGGCTGGAGTGTACGGCACGAGCGGCAGCCACCGTCACTGAAACGTCAGGGCACTAGCCTACGCCTCGATGAAAACCTGGTCAACTGGCTGTCAATCGGCCATGGAAGCCACATTCCATGCTTAGCCCCGCCACGCTGAAACACATGACAGATTCGTCACTCAACGATTCGTGAGATCTTGTTCTCCCGAACGTAACGTGTGTTGCCAGCCGCCAACCGCGCGAACTGTCGTTTCATGTTATCGACCTTGGCGAGATAGATCCGCACGTCATGGTCGCCGCAGCGTTGGTGGGGAGAGAGGCGAAATCCACGCCTGGCAAAATCCTGGCCCGCGCCGGCTCCGCAGAGATGAATCACCGCCGCGAGTTCCTGTTTTCGTTGCAGGATGGCTGTCACGCGTGATTTCGAGCCGATCGCATTCGCCACCTGGCGGTCGAGCAGCGCCGCGGTCAGCTCAATCGCATGGCTTGGCAGCACGCGGGTATAGAGGCTGTTGAACCAACATGAATGCAGGTCGTGCCATGGACCGTCCTCAACCACCGCATGATCGTGGATGCAGTAGCGTTTTGCGGTTTGAAACGTGCCATCAGTGATCTGGTACATGCCCACCGCGCTCGAGGCCGGTCGATACCACTCCAGAGGATTCCACGAGGAACGCCAGCGCCAGTAGGTTCGCGCGATGGGATTGCCGCTTCCTTCGACCTGCGCGAGCGCGGCCAGCAACTCGGGCGTCATCACGGCGGTGGCATGTTCCCGGAAGAGCGGTCCGTACTCGCGCCAGGTTTCAGCGAGGTTTTTGTCGAGCGCATTGTCCAGGGGAAAGAAGACTTCGGTCGGCTTGTTGACGGCGTGATACATCCAGTTGATGGTGAGCCAGAGGACAAGCAGGATTACCGCCGTGAAGGGAATACTGACGGCCGGATGAGAGGCCCACAACGCGCGTGTGAAGGCTCGAAATTCCCGCCAGCGGCGCCGTGAGAACCGCCACAGCTTATGAATCGTGAAGCGGCGGCGGGAGCGGCGGCGACGAAGACGGGGAGAGCGGAGGTTGGAGCGGGGAGGCATGGACGAAGAGTAGCAGAAAATTTTGAGCGGGTCCCGTTGGAATTTGAAATTTGAAATGGGACGCCTGCACGCTCCAAGAGGCACGGCCTACAAATACATAGTAACTCGCCGGCCGTGTAGTTGACACTTAACCGAAGCTAATCGTAGCCTGTCGCGAAATTCTCAAAGCAACCGGCTGAAGAGTAGATGTTCATTTTCACGTCTGAGTACTCGAGCGCGCCACCTCTCGCTGCTGCACGGAGAGCCATTGCGGGCATTCTGATCGGAGGACTCTTCATTGTCCTGCATCCGGTACCCGCGGTGGCGCAAGGGGAATTCGCGCCGTCGTCGGTCAAGAAGGGTGTGCTCTTAGTGGCCAGCCCTTCGTTGAATGATCCGAACTTCCGAGAAACCGTCGTGCTCATCGTGGAGCACGGATCTGAGGGGACGCTCGGGCTCATTCTGAACCGCTCCACGAAGGTCCTCCTGTCCGAGGCGTTGCCGGACCTCACTGTGCTGAAGGGGACGAGCTATCGACTGTTTGCGGGTGGGCCGGTACAGCCAACTCTCCTCCTCCTGTTGTTCCGACTCAAAGATCCTCCCGCCGACGCACGATCGGTTTTCGACGGGGTCTATGTGGGGGGCACGCCCAAGGTTTTGGAAGGCATCATTACGCGGGCCAAACCGACCGAAACCTTCCGGGTTTTTGCCGGATTTGCCAGCTGGGCTCCGGGGCAGCTGGGATATGAAATGCTCCAGGGAGCGTGGGCAACTCTGCCTCCAGATCCGTCCGACATCTTCGACAAGGACCCGGCTACGCTCTGGCAAGACTGTCTCAGCCGCCTCCAGGCACCCCGGGTGATCTCAGGGCAGCCTGGTTAGTCCCTGTGCTCGCCGAACGCGACACACGGGAACAATCAGATATCTAAATTGTGGGCGGTGTTTGTCCAGGCGCGCACGTTGAGACTAATCCAGGCCACCCTTTTAAGGGGAAGCGAGCAAGCTTGGAGGGAGCATCATATTGCGGGGCACGACAGAAGAAGGGGTCTGACCGACACAATGACAATTCAGTCGAGCAGATCCGCTCCATCATGGTCGATCAGGGGAAAGGTTTGCATGCAGATTTGCGCAAACCGAATGGCATCGACCGGTTTCAAGAGATAATGCCTGGCTCCCAGGCTGAGCGCCTCTTCACGAACGCTGCGACCTTGTTCAGCGGTCATCATCACGACCGGCACATGCTTATGATGAACCCTGAGTTCCCGGAGCACTTGAATGCCGTCCATGATGGGCATCTGCAGGTCCAGTAGCACGCCACTGATAGGAGCATGCTTCGCCTCGAGGGCCATGAGCGCCAGCCCCGTCCTGCCGTCGTGAGCGACAATGACGGTGTAGCCCATGGCCTCGAGTCGATCTTTCAACGCTTCACAGATCGAGGGATTGTCATCGATGATCAGCAGCCGTCGTTCCATGTGACGCTGTCTCCAGAACCGGGTTCGCCGCCTCCAGGGTGTAGGTGAAACCTTCTCGCCAAAGAATGACGTCCCCCGTGCGACTCAGTACGTCCATGGCAAGAAAGAGCTGACTCCAACTGAGGTCCGGGATCTGTTCCACGATCTCCTCAACCGTCAATTTGCCGGAAGAACGGAGGAGATCCATGATCGCGGATTCCTGTTTTGCATACCTGGCGAAGTGGAGTACGGGGTGATCGTTGCTCGGCATGGGGTCCTCCTTTCTCTCCTCGGATGCTCGAATCGGTAGAGGAACGGTCATCGGTCAACGTGTGCGCTCACGATCTGCGTCCTGCGGCCACAGCGATTCGCCACGATGACGGGATCGATGATCCCGCCACATTGCACGCAACTCCATGCGCGGGCTGTTTGTGTGCTTGTTATCCTCCCCCAATCTCCATACCGGACCGGAATTAGGAATCCCTGACAGCGTGGGCACCGAGCCGGCAGCCCGGCGGTCGGTTCACTCTCCGTCTGGGGCAGTGAGGCTGGCTGTTCGTTCAGCACAATCCTTCACCTGTTTGGTTCCACGGCGGAGATCATTCCGTCGCTCCGCGTGAGCGGATCCACGACGACGAGCGTACCCCGCATGATGGGATGCAACTCGCAGTGATAGCCGTAGCGTCCCGGTGGCAGGGGAGCGATGAGGAAACTGCTATCCGTCGGGACCGCGATGGATTGAAAGGCACAAGCCTCATCCGTCAGACAGCCGTCATGGCGGACGCTATGCTGAGAGCCCGTTGCATTGACCCACCGAACGGGGATGCCTGCTGGCGCGACCGCAACTTGAGGTTGGTAGTAGGGCGACGTCGTTTCGAACATGATCTCGACCGGATCGGCAGGGGGAAAAGCAGCCGCCGCGCTGCCGGTCAGAAACATGCCCGAACAGAGCAGACCGAGTGCAATTGGGATTCGAGTGTTAAATGGACAGGGTTGGCTCATCGTGCCCCTCCTTTCCGCCAGAGGTCCGCATTGATCTAAGCGCAGGCAGGATACAGCCGGAGAAGGTAAGGACTCGATATGTGGATAGGTGGAATCGCATAAGGAAGGCGTAAAGATCACCCCCACGTGAAGTCCACGCGAAGCGGAAAGATAAGGGATTGGAGGTTGTAGATGGAAAGGCTTAGGCGGCGGACGGGGAATCTCGTTCGATGCAGAAGCGATACCCGACGCCGGGGTCGGTCAGAATAAACCGGGGGCGAGTGGGATCCTTTTCGAGTTTTTTCCGCAGTTGCCCGATGAACACGCGCAGATATTGGGCCTGGTCCACATAGGCCTGTCCCCACACCTCCTGCAACAGCATGCGATGCGTGAGCACTTTGCCGGCATGTTCGATCATATATTTGAGCAGGTCGTACTCGGTCGGCGTCAGTTTGACCGGCTTCTGATCCAGCGTGACCTCACGCCGGTCAAAATTCACGCAGAGGTCACCCGCAATAAACACCGGCTGTGGACCATGGGCTCCGGCCGCTCGCCGCAACAAGGAGTGGATACGGGCCAACAATTCGTCCATGCCAAAGGGCTTCGTCATGTAATCGTCCGCTCCCAATTCGAGGGCTTCGACTTTGCGGGCCACCTCGCCCATTGCCGAGAGCACGATGATCGGCACCGTGGAGGATTCGCGAATCCGGCGCACCACCTCCACCCCGCCCATCCCCGGCATGATGAGATCGAGGATGACGACGTCGGGACGCCGGTTGCGGAATGAACTGAGCGCGTCTTCGCCCGACTCCACCGTTTCGACCGCATAGCCGCTGCGTTCGAGGTTTACTTGAAGCGATCGTCGGATTTGCGGCTCATCGTCGACGACAAGCATTCGCGCGCCGTTTGTCACGACGCCCTCTGAACCAGATTGGGCTCGGACTCGCCCCGGTCGCCGGTCGTCGGCCAAGAGGTCAACGGGATCCGAAACAGAATGGTCGTCTCTTCACCGGGAACGGACTGAGCGACAATAGAACCGCCATGGGCCTCGACGATACCCTTGCAGATGGCCAACCCGAGACCGGTTCCCGGAGGGCCGGACGACCGTCCGGCCTGCACACGGTAGAATCGGTCGAAGATCCGGTCCAGCTCGTTGGGAGGCACCCCTTCTCCGGTGTTCGAAACGCGCACTTCGAGAGAGTCCCCCGCAAGTGCAGCGGTGAGCCGGATCGTAGAGTCCGGCGGAGAGAACTTGATGGCATTGTCGAAGAGATTCACGATTACCTGTTGCAGCTGCACCCCATCGACAGCGATCGGCGGGAGATCTTGAGCCAGGTGCAGGTCGAGCTTCCGGCCTGCCAGCAACGGCTCGACGCGTCGGACGGCGCCTTCCACCAGCTCATCCAAAACCTGCCATTCCCGGCGGGGCGTCAGCGTCCCAGCTTCAAGGCGCGACATATCCAGAAGATTGCCGACCAGGCTGTTCAAATAATCCAGTTCCCGGTCGATGCCCGCCAGAAATTCATGGCGGATGGAAGGCGAGAGCGACTCTCTGTCGTGGCGAAGGCTGAAGAGCATGGTTTTGATCGCCGTCAGCGGCGTGCGAAGCTCATGCGAGACGGAAGACAGCAACGAGGATTTGACCGCGTCGCGCTGGCGCAAGGCTTGGACGGTCATCGCCTGGCTCTGTTTCAATGCCTGCTCAGCTCGCAGAAAACGCCAGGTGCCCCACGTGGCTCCCGCGACCACCAGCAGCACCACCGCAAGTTCCCAACGAATAAGCGCCTGGACGTTGTCCTCCGAATGCCGGGTCAACAGCGTCACGACATCGCCCGCGATGATCAACAGCGCGGTATTGTCCCTGAGGAGGTCATCCCGCGCCGTGCCGCTGCGGGCATCGGTCCGTGCACTCCGCAGGAAGGCATCGGCTTGCGCGAACAATGATTCCATGGCTCGTTGCTGCTCGAACAGCTTTTCCCGGATCTCGTCGGTCGGGGCGGCGGGAACCGCCAACGTTCCGCCGCGATCCACATGTGCTACAGCCGTGCCTCCGTGGATCAACGTCAGCACACGGTCCCTCGACGTGGCGCGAGTTTGCTGGTACTGAGCGTCCACCCCTTGTGAGGCGAGTAGGACCTCTTTCATATGACGCTCCAGCAACATCCGTTGCCGGCCGGCCAGATCGATGACGAGCGCATCGGACTCGCGACTATGAATGACGGTCAGGGTGAGTGGAACGATGGCGAGCGCGGTGATGATCAGAAGGCCGAGGATTCCCGCGACGTGCGATCTCACAGACGGTGGGGATGCTGCAGCAGCCACGACGACCTCCAATCGCGTCCCATCATATCAATGAGGCGATGGGAAAGGTAGGTCGGGAGGAGACTGTGTTTAGACTCCAGCTTTTTGCCGATTTCTTGTCAGTGAATCGTTCAACGTCGTTTCCATCCGTTCAACCGCGCCGGAAGCGACATTGATGACGACTCCATTGACGATTCTGGTGAGTGTTCTGCCGGTCTCGGATTCAAGGAACTCGACGTAACGCCCTACCTCTTGGTCTGTCAACGTTCTGTAGGTAAACAGCATGTGCCGGAGCGACGCTTGAAGGAGCAGCGTCTTCATGTCCGGTCTCAGCTTGGCGAGTCTCTCCCGCAGGATGTCCTTTCCCTCGAATCGACCATTGGGCGTACCGGCAGTCATCGCGACGCCGAGAGCAACGGCCACGATCTCCCAGCCTTCCACCGCGTGATCGCTGCTTCCCGTGGCTTCCTCCAGTCGGCGCGTGAGCTGCATCCGTTCAGGTGAGGGCGGCTCGAGTTGGAGTTGCATGGCAAACGCGGCTTGCTGAAGAGACGTTTCCGGCGAACTCGCCTCGTTTTCCAAGGCGGTGATCCTTCGTCCTAAGTCGGTACGAAGCCAAGCGACCGTGGGCTTTGCGACGTCTTCAGGAAGTTCCCGGCCGAGGCGATGACGAACTTCCTCCTGTAGGACGTCCCCATCCATTGCGTCCAGGAAGGTCTGCCGAACCATGCGTTTCGTTTTCCCCGGGATCCGGTGGCCCCCCAGTTCGATTCCCGCAAAAACCTGGTCGACAAGTGTCGCATACCATCGGGGCATCTGGTGAATCTGGTTATCTAGACCGGACAGAGCCATGAAGTCGGCCGCCATGGACTCGTTGTCCGCCGTTTCCGCCAAGAGGACGGAACAAGGACCGAGCCAAAGAAACGTGACGGCGAGTGACAAGATGAGCGCGCCGCGTCCCAGAGTATTGAACCGCCTCATAACGGTCAGTCCTTTCGTTCTCGCTGTCCCCACCAGAGGGGCGCCATTCGAATAGCTGGTGTCGTTTCCTTCAGATTTCTTCTGACACCCACGAGGCAGCATAACGACTGCCGCAATGAGGCACCATCCCCCAGTGGAGCCATACGACCCCCTGAAAGAGGAAACGGGCAAGAACACATGCAGCAGGAACCCGTTTCCACTTTAGACGGTTTATGCAGCTCGCTCCCCTGTGCTCGCGGAACGCGCACCTCCCGGAAGGGCCGGGAAACGGCGATGGGTCTGGCAGCGCGGGCGGATTAGGCGTGGGAGTTGGTTCGGGCAATGAGGGCCAGGGAATGGCGATGGATTTCGGGTGGCAATGGTGGGTCGGGCGTAGGAGTCGGTCCAGGCAATGATGGGAAAGCGGAATCCATGGTCAGCTCGCCCACCTGCTCGCATGCGCCGGTGAATGAATTCTCCCGATTGGAATTACTGAATAGCTGGCTTCCCTTGAGGCATTACTCCACCGGGAGGATTGACGCCTTCGCGTGGGGGAGGCGCCACGTCAGGATTCGTTGACATGCTCGGATCGAGGTTGGGCGGTTTCACGGAGGCTTGGGGAATTCCGCGTTTCTCAGGTACGTGTTGGATACCAGGATCCATATGGGACGGAGCGATCGCCGGAACACCAGACCCTGAGGGCCTGTCGGGAGTGATGTCAGGAATTGGTCGGCTGCCGCTCTCAGGCAAATGGGCAGGCGGGAGGACATCAGCGGCGACAGCGAATGCCGGAAGGAGGGTCAGGATCGCAATGGCCACAAGTCGATGAACGTTCACGGGACACCTCCTGTCACGCGCCAGTCGGCTCGTCCTTACATCCCGAGGTGCTTCTTGAGAATCGGTGAATCCTTGATGGCGGGATTCGTGGGGGCCAGTTCTGCCGCCTTTTTGAAGGACGCGGTGGCGTCCTCGTGTTTCCCCATTTTGTCGAGTGAGAGGGCCAAGTTATAGTGGGCTTCGGCTAGGTTCGGATCGGCCTTGACGGCTTTTTTGAACCAATCTGACGCGACGTCCCAGTGGCCCTGCTTGTAGTGGCTGACACCATCGTCATTGTCCGCCCGACCAGGTGAACCGGCGGGAGACATGAGGGCCGTGTCAGCACCAACTGCCGTCGTTGCCGTCCCGGCAGGTTTGCCGTAATCACACGCGACCACGGTGAGGAGACACGCAAGTATCACACTTAGCGCAAGAGAGACCTGTTTCACGTTGAACCTCCTAGGTGACATGGATCAGAAGCTTGCCGATCATGTCTCAATCGAAGCGTCCGGTCTGATCAATAGTGCTCACTATCTGAACCGGGCCGGATCGCCGCGCCACGTGCCTCCTCCCCGGCGTTATTGTGTTTCATGAAGCAGCACTCATTTCGTTCGGGATGTGAACTGATGGCTGAATGCTGTCCGCTGATCGCGTCGGTCGCGAGAGACGAATGACGAGCGACGATACGAGACACGAAGTCTGCGTCACGACACTGCATGGCGACTCGCACAGTAGAGGATCAATCAGGCGTGATAGAGTGGGCCATGTCCATCCCGCCGTTCACTCCTTGTCCAGCCACCGGAGATGCGTTGATCGGCCGGCAAGGGCTTGTCAGGAACTTGCGTCGGCGTATCGCGAGGGGCGAATCGCTGGCGGTGATCGGCGGGCCGAAACTGGGGAAGACCTCGCTGGTTCGCACCGCCCTGGAGGGTCTATCGGACTGCACGGTGATCGAGGTGGATTGCGGTGCGGATCCGTCACCCCGTCTCGATGGAATTTCCGGATCGATCGTGGTCCTGGACAATCTGGACGAGGTCGCCGGCCCGGCGATCGCACCGTTGCTCGCGCGCCTGTCGACGGCGGGAACAGCCGGCCTCGTCGTGACCGGTGGACGCCGACTGCGGACCGTGCTGGGTCACTCCGGGACAGAGACCGGCCTGAACTTTCGCCTGTTTCCCCTGTCAGTCCTGCTTGATGGGGAGATGCGACGGCTGATCGGCAGCGACACGAGTTCTTCCCTGGCCGCGTGGACCGGGAACCATCCTTACCTGACGAAGCTGCTTCTCCACTATGGTGACGATGACGTCGCGGCGGGCCGGTGCCAGTGGGAGCCATTCGTGCAGCGTCTGGCTGCCGACATCGGCGAGGGCCTTGAGCGGCGGTTGCTGTGCTACCTGATCGAGCGCGGGAAACCGGTGAATCCCACCAAGGCCCAATCGGATACGGGCATCCGAGACATCAAGGCGGTCGCGGATACGCTCGTCTACCTGGGTGTCATCAGTCGCTGGATCCGGAATGAAGAGGCAACACTCTTCGCCGGTTGTCGGCTGCTTAACAACTACATCACCAGCCCACCATCCTCACCAGGCGAGTAGGGAATGACGTGCGCACGTTCGGACCGATCCAGGGCAGGGAAAACGAGAAAAACCTTAAGGATCGTAAATACGTGTAATTCACCTACCTAGAATGTTGACACCTACTGGCAGCGAATCGTAGCCTGTCGGCATTTCGCTTGCTCAAGCTATGTATTCTGGAAAAATTCTTTTGAATGGCGGTAGTCTTTAATTCTGTAATGATCTGGAACCATTCGCTCGTCCGCGCCGATATTGTCTTTTCCGTCGTGCTGAACCGCCCTCGTTGACACGTACTCCGTAAATACGTACCCTGCCTCCGGTTCTGCTCTCCATTTCCATTGGCCGTCAGGACATTGGTAATAAGAGGGGGACACTATGCCGGCATTCATGAAGGAAATTCACGCGCAGGCGTACGCGCTGATGCGCATCGTCGCCGGGTTTTTGTTTCTCTGCCATGGGGCTTCAAAATTGTTTGAATTTCCGATGCCTCCTCCTCCGGAGATCCCTCCGATGGTAACCTATGTAGCCGGCCCCATTGAGCTTGTCTGTGGCTTTCTTGTGATGGTGGGACTGTTCGCTGGCTGGGCCGCATTCCCGTGTAGTGTGCTCATGGCTTTGGCGTATTGGATCGTCCACGGTACCCGGGCGCTATTTCCAATTGCGAATAGCGGCGAGATGGCCGCGCTCTTCTGCTTCGTCTTTTTCTTCATCTCCTCACAAGGCTCAGGCATCTGGAGCGTGGACGACTTGAGAAAGAAAACCTAGATCCTGTGTCGATATGTGATGTCGTTTCGTTCGCTTGCAGAGATTTCGCCTGCGACCGTTCTCGTTGTCTTAAGGTGCCGACGCATTGTTCGGGCGCCGAGAGCAAGACAATGCCTCTGATGCGGTCATGATTGGCACGCTGCCACCTAGGATCTGAATCGGCGCGCGGCATTGTTGTAGTTTTTGAATAACGCCATGGCCTACCTTCGATTTTCGAAAGACTGTGATTGGTATGTGTTCGATGAGGCTCAGAAAGGCGCGTCTGAGAGTCGTCTTGCCGTGTGGCACAAAGATCATAAGGAGCAAGGCGCGTCGTATACTGCGGACATGATTCGAAATATGCTGGAGTCGGGAGATTACTCAATCATCCCAGGGTATCAACCGCACTATAAGCGCATGCTCGATGAGGCGTTCGAGGCGTGGCTGAACGAGCAATCAAGTACAGAAATATAGTGGGGGGGTAAGAAATGTCCGGCCTTCTACAGCATCCCGTTGGATGTCTTGCTGAAGCGATCGGCAAGGAGGATGCCCGTGGCTTTCAGCCCCTGCTCACGGATGGTGGATTGGACGACTGTCAGCCGATCTGAAAACTTGGGGTGTGTTTTGAAGAAGGCCTGGTCGTCGCCTTTGAGTGTCCGTAGGCGGTCCAGAAAAATCGCGTAGGCGGTCGGGTCGTAGCCCACGCGTGACGCGAAGATGACGCCCAAGCGGTCGGACTCCAACTCCTTGCTCTGGTCCAGCCCCTCGTCCAACAGCTTCTTGACTGCTCCGTCGATCACGTTTTTGAACGCCTCAGGATTCTTGTTCGCATAAGCCAGGCCGGCTTCTGCAACGCCGGCAATTTGTTTGGACCGTTGAATGACGTCGAGAATGTGTTTCTGGGTGACGTGCCCGATCTCATGCCCTAACACCGTTGCGAGCTCGGCTTCGTTCCGAATGGTCTTCAGCAACCCGCGCGTGACGAAGATGTAGCCGGCTGGGGCGGCGAATGCGTTGATCGAATCGTGATTGAGGATTGCAAAGCGATACTCGATGTCGGCGCGATCACAGGTCAAGGCCACCGCGCGACCGACCAGGTTCACGTATCGCGTCAGGTCGGGCTGGTCGTAGACCCCGCCGTAGCGGGCAATCACCTGTAAGGCAATCGCTTGTCCGATGGTTTGTTCCTCTTCATACCCAATAGGAAGCAGCCCACCAATGAGATTCCCGCCGCCATGGATCGTTTTCGCCAGTCGTTGGTTACCGGAGCCTCGAGCGGCGTTCTCGGCAGCCTGTTGGATTTCTGCGCAGCCCGCCAGGCTGCCGGTCGAGAGAAGCACCAAGCCGAACACCATGAGTCCGCGCCACGTCTTAGTCTCCATATTCGCCGAGCCTCCCGGATTTCAGGAATGCTTGGATTTCTTCGTCTGAAATCTTGTATATGGTCATCCGATCCACGGCATCGCGCTGCTGCTGGGTAATACCGGAGCGCTTGGCATAGTCCTCCGAGGCCTTATCGAGTCCACGGGCGCCTGCCGAGGCCGTGACAGCCGAGGCATCGGTCCGTCTGACACTCTGCCCCAGGGTGGCTAACTCGCTGTTCCCTCCCGCCGGTTTCGACGTGGACACATTGTTGGAGTAGATCCATCCTGTGACCCCCTTGGTGGTCTGGACCTGCAGCCAGCGGTCGTCCCGCTTCACCACCTCCAACGTCTCTCCGAGCTTGAGGCTGGCCACGACGGGGTCCAGCGAGGTTTTCCCTGAACGCAATTGTGCGCTCTTGGCTGCGACATACACGGTCTCGCCGAAGGCGGCATCGGTCATCGTGATAGCGGTCACCAATGAGACCATTATCGCAAGGAAGGCACATCGGTCGTTCACACGGTCCTCCTTCACTTCGACTTCAGTTCATAGACTCCATCCCAGTTCGCGGGAGGCGGAGCCACAAGGTACTCTTTGGCGCGTTCCAAGTAAACCCGCGACGGGCCGTCGCTCGGATCAAGCGACAGGGCGGCTTCAAATTGCGCTGCCGCGGTCTTGAAATCCCGATGTTTGTAGGCCTCGAGCCCTTCTACATACGTTTTGATGACTCGGTGCTGTTCAGCAGACAGGCATCCTTTGCGGGCGAGCAGTTCGAATACCACCACAGGCTCCTTTTTTCCTTTGACACGCATGCGGTCTACTTCCCGCGCTTCAATATCCTGGGAGGCGAGCTCGTAGGTACGGGGACCTAACAAGATCAGGGTGTCGTAATACTTGTTCGCGCCTTCCAGCCGAGAGGCCAGATTCACGGAATCTCCCATCACCGTGTACTCCATCCGGGCGTGCGAACCCATATTGCCGACCACAAGCCATCCGGAGTTGATGCCGATCCGTGCGCTGATATCCGGCTGTCCCTCGGCTTTCCATTGTTCGCGCCGCTTGGCAAGTTCAGATTGTGAATCCAAGGCGGCGAAGCAGGCGAGGCTGGCATGGTTGGGGTCTCCACGAGGCGCTCCGAAAATCGCCATGATGCCGTCCCCCAGGTACTTATTCACATTGCCCCGGTGGCGGAGGATGATATCCGTCATTGCGGAGAGATACTTGTTGAGGAGTTCGACGAGAGTCTCCGGTTCCATTTGTTCCGAGATGGACGTAAACCCTGCCACGTCCGAAAAGAGCACCGTGAGTTCTTTCTTTTCGCCTCCGAGTCTGATCGCCTCAGGATTCCGCATGATTTCATCCACGACCTCAGCGGCCATGTATTTGTCGAAGACGGTCCGCAGTTGCCGGCGCTGCTTTCCTTCAGTGAGGTACTCGACGGTCGCGGCGGCTGCAAACGAGACGGCCAACGCGCCTTCCGGAATGGCGAGATCGAGCCACAGCCCGTGCGAAGTAAAGGCATGGACGGCTAATCCGTAGTAGGCGATCGCCAAGCCTCCTATGGCGACCGGCTTGACCCGCTGGGATGGAATCAGCATGAAGGCCCATGCAGTGGCCAGGGTCAGAACGAGCGTGGAAGCGGCAAAGACCCACCCCGACGCCGGCTGGAGATGGCGGTGTCTCAGAATATTATCGAGCGCCGACATGTGAATGAGGACTCCCGGCGCGAAGGGAGAGAGGGGGGTCACGCGGAGATCATAGGTCCCGGCGGCGGTCGTGGCGACGAACACGATTTTGTCTCGAAACAGCGCTGGGTCCAGCAGGGGCGGCTTACCTTTCTGCATGTCGGTATGCGAGCGGAGGACTGCGCCGATGGGATAGACGGGGTAGACCCGCTTCTCCAGCGTTCCGTGCCAGTCAATGACCATCTCGTGTTCTGCGGTCAAAGGAATCGTCATCGGTCCGAGTCGAAGTTCCCGGGGCCGAAGCGTCGCCTGATCCACAGTCAGAAGGTCGCGCGCAACCGCCGTTGCAATGTGCAGGAACGTCTGATCGCGGGCTCGGGCCAGCAAGGGAAGGCGACGGGTGGTTCCGTCGATGTCCGGGGTCAGGTTGATATACCCGAGGCCGTGAGCGGCCTGAGCGAAGAGAGACGCGGGCAATTTCGCGCCCGCGTAGGTCTTGAGGGTTCCGCTCGGCTGAGGCTCCTGATCGTCGAGCGCGATTGTGGCTTTCTTCAGGATGTCAGGGGAGAGTTCCGGCAGGCCGGCGGGAGCAACAGTCGAAGTGGCGGAAGGCTCATGCTGGTCCTGCATCAGGAAGGGCAGGTACACGTTCCCGGCCGTCTTCATTTCCTCGGCAAACACCTCATCAAATTCTTCCGCCGCGCTATCCTGCTCAAGAAATAAAATATCGAAGACCACGGCCTTGGCGCCCGCCTGTTTCAGGTAATGGACCACATAACCATGTCGGTCACGGGGCCAGGGCCATCTTCCATAGGCTTCCAGGCTGGTCTCGTCCACGGCAACCAGCACGATGTCATTCCCGGCTTTGGTGGAGTCCGCGTACTGATGGAACCTGTGGTCCAATGTCTTCAGTTCTGCGACGGTGAGCAACCCCGACCAGTACAGGGCCAACGCAAGGAGAAACACCGTCCCCCCCACCAGCAGTCCGGAAAACATTTTCTTCTGTCGGGTGGCGACGTGCATCTCACTGCTCCATCGTGGATGACGGGAGCCAGTACCGGATCAACTCCTGGAAAGACCGAAGAATTTGAGGATCTTCGCGGTGATCGACTGTCCATCCCCTGCGCCTTGCCTCAGCCTTGCGGTGCGATCGGCGGTTTCACGGGTGGTGGCCAACTCCGACTGCCGAGCAGTCAGGATCGTGCCGAACTGATCCGCCAGATTGGGGTTGCGGGACAGGACTTGGCTCATGGCGTTCTTGCCGATCACGGTGACGGTTAACTGGGATTTGGCTTGGACCGTGGCAGAGCGTGGGGTTCCGGTGAGCAGGGACATTTCGCCGAAGAACTGCCCTTTCTTGAGGGTGGCGACAGGCGTGGTCTGGTCACCCGTCTTGATCATGACGTCGGCCTCGCCATCCATGATGACGAAGAACTCCTCTCCCGGTTCCCCTTCCCGCACGACGAGCTCGCCTGGCAGATAGACGCGTTTCTGTGCATGTTCCGCCAGCAAGTGTAATGCTTGAGAGTCGAGCACGGCTAAGAAGTCGATGGCGTGAAACTGTTCCTCGATGCCGGCCAGTTCGATTGCGCGCAGGGCTGTGAGGTCAGGGGCTTGGGTCATATGAACGACGCGTTGGGGATAGGGGATCTCGATGCCATTCCGTTGAAAGGCGTACCAGACGTAGGCCATGACCTCCCCTTCAATACGGTCGCGGTGTGCGTAATCATTCAGGTAGAACTTGAGCTTATAGGCGATGCCGGATTCCTTGAATTCTGTGACATAGCTGATCGGTGCAGGATTGGCTATCACGCCGGGAACGGCCAACGCGGATTGCGTGAGGATCTGTTTCACCTGCATGGGGGGGTGTGCATAATTTGCTTCGACGAAGATGGCACGGGCGCTCAGGCTTTCCGGGCGGCTATGGTTGATGATTTTGGACTGAGAGACGACGTCATTGGGGAGCATGATGTAATCGAGGGCGCGCGTTCTGATCGTGATGTAATCAAAGGCGAGGTCGGTCACGACACCTTCTTTGTCCATCAAGGTGACCCAGTCGCCGACGTGGATCATGCGGCCGAGCTGGATGCCCGAAGCAACGCGCGCGATGACGTCCTTGAGTGAGAACCCCACCACGGCTGTGGCGATGGTTGGCAGCGCGATCAAGGCAAGTGGATCCACTTCGAGGACCGCCCGAAGAAGGACGAGGCCAGCCAGCGTGAGGCCGACGACAAGTATGATCATGCGGAGAATCCGAGGGATGTACTTCCCTAGCTTCTCGATGAGGTAGTCTTCTATGAAAAGCAGGTCCAAGGTCTTAAGAATGACGAAAGACACCACCAGGTAGGCGATGAAGGTCAGCCATGGCTGGGCCCAAGGGGGCACTTGTGCGATAAGTCGTTGCGCCGTGAGCTCCAGCAGCAGAATGAGCAGGATCCCAGAGAGGCAACCGGCGTAGAAATCGGGCCCGGCCGGCTTCTTGCGGACGGTTCCGAGGTATACGAGAAGCCCGATAATCATCAGGCCAAAGATCGAGGCCAAGCTCATACCGTAAGCCAAGTTCCGTAGGAGGTTATGCGCCGGCGTCTGAGACCGGTGTTTGTCGTTGGTACAGAAGGATGAGCGTCGCGGAGAAGATAGACTGGATGCGCATGAGATGCAAGATACGAGATGATGTTGGTTCTCTAGTTCGGCTTATTCTGCGTCGGAGGGACCCATGGATAAAGGTGGGGAATTGAAATTGTCAGGGCCATGGCAACCGCGAGGGCGCAGGCTGTGCCGATGATGAATTGGCCCCAGGTGGTAGGGCGGATGGCGCCGAGCGACACAATAACCATCAGCATGGGAATATCCAAGAAGTGCGTGAAGGTGGGCACATGTGCTTGCCGGGCACGGGTGAGTTCAGGTGTCACGGCTCCTTGGGCCAGCGCGTCATTCGTAAGGCGGCGCAGGCGAATGAAGTAGAGCCGGGTGACGGTATTGCCCTCGATGAATTCAATCACAAACAACAGAATCATGCCGGCCAGCCAGGGATGTTGCGTGAAGC
The DNA here is from genome assembly GCA_963851455.1 of uncultured Nitrospiraceae bacterium. Classification (GTDB taxonomy): domain Bacteria; phylum Nitrospirota; class Nitrospiria; order Nitrospirales; family Nitrospiraceae; genus Nitrospira_C. The sequence continues at coordinate 583,408 of CAWKPI010000004.1, read as the reverse complement.
CCCATCCGCCCCAGAGGTCCGCCGTCATCCAGGCGCCTGAAAAGAAGAGGATCAAGGCGCCGGGCACCACGACTCCATCGTAGAACATGGCGACGTTCCGAATGGCTTCGTCAAAGCGCACGAGGTCGCGCACTTTCCGCGAGCGGAGATCCGAGAGCCATACGCCGATCAGGCCCGCTCCCATGAGCGTCAAGCCGACCAGATGAACAAAACGTAGCAGGGAATAGGTCATGGTCACCATTCGTGCTCGTTGCGGCACGCAGTATGAGCTTGTTCAGAGAATAGGAAAAGAGTAAGAACGGGTATCAGGAAGCAGGGCACTTCGATCGCCTCGTCTGTGCGCGGTGGCAGGTGTGTGACTGAATCGAAATTAGCGGCCCTGAGGTCCCCCGCTGTGACCGCCTCCAGAGTGTGAAGAGAATGGCAGGCGGGGCACCGGAGAGTTCGGCTGTCCGACGTGCGGAGGATGGGCTTGATGAATCGTCGGCGGAAGTAGTGGTGCTGCGAGGGGCGATGGAGCGAGTGGTGCTGCGAGTGGAGACGGTGCGAGCGGTGTTGCGAGTGGCGAGCGTGGGCGAGCGGGGCGGCAAGCGGTGACGGTGCGAGTGGTGCGGCAAGCGGCGATTGCGGCAACGGTGTGCCAGAGGAGACGGCGCGAGTGGTGTTGCCAGTGGCGATGGTGCGAGCGGCGCGGCAAGCGGTGACGGTGCGAGCGGTACGGCGAGAGGCGATTGCGGCAACGGTGTGGCCAGGGGTGACGGGAGACTTTGTAACGATCTCGCCGATTCATTCGGTTGGCTCCCCTGAGAGGGAACGAGGAGCGAGCCATGCGGCGGCAACAACGCCGACCCACTAGAGGGCGCCGGAGGCAAGGCACTGGCCTGCGCCGTGACGGCTTGCTGGACAACCTGCAGATGGTGGTTCCCCGGGTGAAGTTGCCTTGCCTGAAGCAGGAGCCCGTTGACCTGCCGCACACCGATTGCGGGATACGGATAGATGATCGGCGTCACATAAATCCAATCGGTCCAGGCCTGGGAAACAAGAGCGTCCGCTTGAATGTGATTGAGGAGCTCCTGGCGTTGCTGAGTCAGCGCCTGGACCTCCTCGGGCGTATTCGCCGTAACCAAGGCCTGATTGGCCGCATCTAGCTGTTGACGGAGTTGATCTGTTTCGGCTCGAAGCGAGATGAGCTCCTGTTTGGCGCTTTCGTTTTCTCGAAGAGCGGTGATGGCTTGAATGACTTCCTGTTGATCGACTTGCGCCGTGAGATCGACATGGAAGACGGGCGTGCCATTTTCGATCCGCGTGCTGGTCTGCTGATTGAGCACCATGACGACGCCGGCGGTGTACGTCTGGATCTCATCGCGCGTGACGTCCAGGTTTTTGACTTCGGTCACACTCTCCAGATAGGTAGCCACTTGCTCGAGCGCCTCCCGCTTGGCAGTTTCCATGGCCATCCGAATAGCATCTGTCCGCGTATCGTGATCTCCCATACGATATTCGCCGGATGATTTCACGACACGCAGCACCGGTTGGGGAGAGGTCAGGGCGCCAACGTCTGGTGTGGTATCCGGCTCTAAGGGAATGACGCGGCTGCGATATTTCTCGGGTATGGAACCCAACTCTGTGGTGAAGTTCAGTGTGCCGGAGTCATCCGTATAGCGATAGATCTGATTGGTGGCGAATGCCGGAACGGCCACGCACAGGAAGAAGAGGATAGCGATGTGGAAAGGCGAGCGCATAATTAGGCGACACCACCTCTTTCACGATACCATAAACCCAATGCGTGGCTCGTGAAGCGAGGCCTTGCCCTGGTTGCATTCCTCTGGATGGGCGCCTAGGCTATATAGCTGACTCACTCCATCCCATCATTACGAGGCTGCTGCAGAGGTCCGTCGCCGTGATGATGAGTTCACACACCTTCTTTCAACACAACGCATGTTCTACAAGATGATACCCGCTATGCGGGCGGGTAGAGGAGGGCCTGATGGCCGACCAGATTCGAACTGCCCAATATTTCAAGGTGACCATTGCGGATAAGTCAGGGACACTAGCTCACATGCTGGCTCCACTTCGCGACGCCGGAGTGAGCCTGCTGGCGGTGCATGCGTTTCCCCGGAATCGTCGCACACAAGTGGATGTGGTGCCGGAGGATCCCACTGGCTTTAAGAATGTGACGAAGCCGCTGAAGTGGAAAGTGCAAGGGCCGAAAGTGTGCTTCTTGGTGGAGGGCGATGATCGCCCCGGAGCGCTGGTGGAGCTGACGAGCCAACTTGGTTTGGCCAAAATAAACTTGACTGCCGTGACTGCTGTCATGGCTGGCCAGGGACGTTTCGGCGCCATTCTGTGGGTCAAGACGAAGGATGTAAAAAAAGCAGCTAAACTTCTGGACATTGGATAGTCACGTGCAGTGTCTAGAACCTCGCCCGCGCGCGGTTAGAGTTTCCACTCTTCTGCCTGCTGATCGAATGCTGCCACTCGTCCTGAGCGCCCCCCTGGAATCGGCTGATTCATGGGGGATAGTATATTGACAACTGCACCGTTCGACATGCACTGCCCGTCAAGGAGGCCGCTATGCGAATTCTTCTGGCTGTCGATGAGTCCGAAAACTCCCGTCGCGCTGTGAAGTATGTAGGATCTCTTCTGCGCCGAACACCGGATGTCGCCGTCACGCTCTTTCATGTCCTCAAGCCCATGCCTCGGGAGCTGCTGGAGCATGGGGGATCTGAGAATCCCGCCATCGAAGCACAATTGGATCAGCAATTGCACAAGGAGCAAGAAGCCTGGATTCGAAAGGAAGGAGAATCCGAGTCTCAAGTCTTGAACAAGGCGTGCGAGACGTTGACACAATCCGGGTTCGACAGGAGCCAAGTGGCGTTCAAGATCGGTCATGAGGAGGATATCGCCAGAAATATTCTTGAAGAGGCGCGAGACGGAAAGCACGAAACCATTGTCGTGGGGCGGCATGGGACATCCAGGATCAAACGGCTCTTCGGCGGTGGCGTGACCGATCAATTACTGCGCGACGCGAAGGGCTTTGCGATCTGGGTTGTGGAATGAAATGAAATGGTCAACTCCGCGCTCATTGAACAAGAACTCGCAGCGGCAGAGGTTGCGTGGAAGGACGGCAATGAAGGCAAGGCGCGCGTCTGTGCCCGGCGGGCCGTGGCCCTCGTCACCGAGGTGTGGCTGGCGGGTCTGCCCAATCCGCTCTGGCGCGGGGATGCGATGGAACATCTTCGTCAGATTCAGCGGCATGCCTCGCTCCCGCTTCCCGTCCGGCAGGCGGCGGAGCGTTTGAGCACCGCAATACCCAAGCGGTACGCCGCTCCCTTTACGATCGATCCGCTCGCTGATGCGAGAGTCATCATCGAGTACCTCGCCGCTAACACCTCTGCTGATCCTTGACGTATTTCCAGTCCGAGCGTAAGTTTTCCCCTCATGAAGAAAGACTCTTGGCTCTATGGGGCCGCATTTGTGTCTGGGATTGTGGTCTGGATTCTGGTCTCCTCTTTCTCCGGCAAGCGAGAGGCGTGGGACTCAGGTTTATACTTCACCTTCGGCATTCCAGCCCTCTGTCTCGTTGCCGGCATACTTGGCTATGTCGAGCCGGATCGGCCGTGGAGATGGGGGATTGTTCCGCTCTTCGGGCAAGGTGTCTGGATGTTGATCAGCCAAGGGTTTGGTAATCTGTTCCCGCTCGGGTTATTGGTGTTGGGCCTCTTCTCGGTGCCCTCGATCGTGACAGCGAAGTTTGGCGCTGCGGTTGCAAAGCGAGTAACGAGAGACAGAAGGTTTCAATAACCCGTTCGTCGGACTCGTCCCCGCATGCGGATCGTGGTCGGCTTGACTTCAGAAGGATTCGTGCGATGAATGGGAAAAGGATCACTCGTGTCGTTTTACGGCTGTCCGCGCTGTTAGTGGGTCCGATCCTGCTGCTGGCCGCGTGCAGCGCGTTCAGTCAACCGCCGTCACAAAGCGAGGCGCCCAGTCTCGGCGGCACCGCCTGGCAGCTTGTGAAGTTCCAGGGGAGCGACGACACGACTCTGACGCCGGATGACAAGACGAAGTATACGATTGCATTCGCGGAGGATAGCAGGCTGAGCGTCCGGATCGACTGCAACCGCGGACGCGGCACGTGGAAGTCCTCCGGACCGAACCAACTCCAGTTCGGTCAGCTTGCGCTCACGCGTGCTATGTGTCCGCCAGGGTCGCTGCACGATCAGATTGTCAAGCATTGGGAGTTGGTCAGGTCATACATCCTCAAGGATGGCCACCTCTTTCTGTCGCTGTATGGCGGGCGGCGGCATTTACGAGTTCGAGCCGATCGCAGGCACGCGATCGTGATAAGAAAGTGAAATGAAACCACGTCAGGACTCGTTTTGCCTCGTCCACGCGCGGCGTGACTTTTCTTTTTCGCCCGAACTTCTCTCCAGGTCTGTTGAGCTTCGCCCTCTGATGGGGTATCGTTTCGACGAGGATTCGGGGATCTCCTATGCAGGTTCAATCGGACACGCTCATTCGAGATCGCTTGGCCCGACAACGGACGGAGTTGGCGAACGAGCGCACGCTGTTGTCCTACATTAGGACCGCTCTGGGGTTTTTCATCGTCGGCATTCCGGCTGTGTGGTGGCTTGAGCTGCCCGGCATTCAATCTCTGGGCGTGGTGTCGTTGGTGGCGGGCGTCGTGTTCTTAGGGGTCGGAGTTCGTCGGTTCTTCTCCACCAAAGCAGCAATCGATCAACAACTGGACTAGATGCACGCGTCTTTGCCTCGTTCGCGCGCGCTCGATGATGTCATTGACCGACCTGCCCGTGGCAATCGCTCACGTGTTCCGCTAAGGTAGCAGCCATGAAGGTGCCGTTCACAATTGGCACTGTCGGTCACTTCGGACTGGCTGTCCGTGATCCGCGACGCAGTGCGCAATGGTTCATGCGCGTGCTGGGATTGCGCAAGGAGTTCGAGTTCGAAGATGGCGTTGCAGTTGGCAACGACAACGTCACAATCGTGTTCTCGAAAGGTAAACCGTCACCGAAAACGATTGGCCACATGTCGTTTCATCTTCCCAACATGACCGCGTTGCGAAAGGCGCTTGCTCACCTGAAGAAGCACAAGGTCAAGATAGAAGATCCGGGCGACGAAATCGGCCCGGAGGCACCCGGCTCACCGAACATGGGGTTATGGTTCCACGATTCTGATGGCTACCGCTGGGAACTTTCCGTCCAAGGCGGCAAATAGAAGCCGAGCCAACATGGTAGGCCGGGATATTGCCCAGCCCAAGGAGTTGTTTGCGCTCCTGGGATGGGTCGCGCTGCTGTTAGGCTTCTTAATCTCCTGCACAACGCCGTTCGATATGTCCGATGAGCGCATCACAGCGCCTGGACCGGATTGGGGTGTGGTGATCGGCTCAGTGCTGGTACGACCGGTGGAAATGGCGTCAGACAAGAACGCCGCAGGCCGAGACGTCCTCGACTCTTCATATGAATTCGACATCGTGCCGATACAACCGGGCGACCCCAACGGCGAAGGGCCGTATGTGAAACAGTATCGGCTTGATGCGAAGGGCGGAGAAGAGCGGATTTTCATCGCTCGCTTACGCTCGGGGCAGTATCTCATCAGAAGGTTTCATGAGGAAAAGCTGACGGGGCTTAGTGGCGAGTTGGATTTGGTTTTCGCCAGCATGGCCGGGGAAGTTCGGTACATCGGGCGCGTGGTCGTGGAAATTCCTCGGAGAATTTCGAAGGGAAAGGACTATCGCTTCACCGTCGAAAACGCCCGCGAGCCGACCTTGGCGAAGGTGTCCACTCAACACCCCGAGTTGACCAAGGATGCCGTGAACATACCCATGCAGGCACGCGGCGATGAAAGATGAGAGGCATGTGTTGTCCCGCGCATTATTGACGTCCACCCGTTCGGAGCGTAGGGTCCGCCGTATGTCAGGGTTGGCTGAACGGCGTACACGATAGATTGGAGCCACGCGCAATGCTTAAAGGTTTTGCGCTCCTCACGGCACTGATCGTTCTCGTGTCTGGCTGTACGTCATCCGGTGCCTCCAGGCCCAAGCAGGAAGTGACTGCAGAGTCTTATGAAAAGGATAAAACCAAAGGACTGGTTGTTGTATCGGCGATGTGGGGCCGTACGTGGAAGTGTGCGCAATTCGTGAACGGACAATTACGATCCTTCGGCTTCGATCGCTTGCCGAGTCAGACAACGGCAGACGATGCAACCGCCGATGTGGTCATAGAAGACTCTCCATACTCTGCACAAGGAGGACCGGCCACAAATTACGTACTGGCATTGGATCCTGGCGAGTATGGCTTGGCGATGTTCGCCATTAAGGTGGCATCATCAGCGACTGAGGTGAAGACCGCCAGCGTTGGTCGTGCGAGACTCTTCGAAGGAGGCAAGCCGATTGGCGGGACGTTCACTGTGAAGGCAGGGGAGCTGGTGTACATTGGGCATTTCGGATTGGATTGCTATAAGGAGCCGACGATTTGGCGCTATTATCCGGGAGGGCGTGAAGGGTTCGACCACTACAAGCAGCTGATCAAAGCGCAATATCCATTTCTGGATGTGGTTACAATGCAGTTTCGATTGTTTAAGACATCCCTACTCGGGCGTGACTATGTGCTGCCACCGTAAGAGCTAGATTGAGGAGTTCGCATGAAGGCGGCAGAGTTGCTGGTCCATTGCCTTGAGAACGAAGGCGTTGAACTGGTCTTCGGTTTGCCCGGCGAGGAGACGCTGGAGGTGATGGATGCGCTGCTCGGTTCCCGCATGCGCTTCATCGAGACGCGGCACGAACAGGGTGCGGCGTTTATGGCCGATGTCTACGGTAGACTCAGCGGGAAGGCGGGGGTGTGCCTGTCCACGCTCGGACCCGGCGCCACCAATTTATTGACCGGCGTCGCGGATGCCTACCTGGATCGAGCGCCGCTGGTCGCCATCTCCGGGCAAGTGTCGCTGAACCGCCGCCACAAGGAATCGCACCAGTACATCGACGTCCTGTCGATGTTCAAGCCTGTCACCAAATGGAATACCTCGATTCCGAAGGCGGAGGTCATTCCCGAAGCGGTCCGGAAGGCGTTTAAGATCGCTCAGACGGAGAAACCGGGGGCGACTCATCTGGAACTGCCGGAGGATGTGGCGGAGGAACAGATCGGCGATCCAAAGCGCGTTGCAGCCGCTGTTTGTCCAGGCGCCGGTTCATACCTGAGCCGTCGCCGGCCCAGGTCGCGAGGGCAGTCCGCACGATTTCCGGAGCGCAGCGTCCTGTGATTCTGGCCGGGAACGGCGTGATTCGCGGTCACGCATATGATGCGGTCAGACAGTTCGCGCGGCGCTTGCAGATTCCCGTCCTGCACACGTTCATGGCCAAAGGGACGCTTCCGGACAGCGATCCGTTGTCGCTCTATACGATCGGCCTTCAGGCTCGAGATTACACGGCGGTCGTGATGGAGCAAGCCGATGTGGTCATCGCGATCGGCTACGATTTTGTCGAATACGCGCCCTGCTTCTGGAATGCACGCCGTGACAAGCTCATCGTGCACGTCGATGCGTCGCCTGCCGAGGTGGATGAACACTACATCGTCGAGGTGGGCGTGCTGGGGGATCTGCGTCTCTCGTTGGATCACATCGGCGCAGGGGTCGCGCCGTTCGATTCGCCCTGGCCTTCCATTTCACGAAAGACCGTGATCGAGGGATTCCAAGCCGAGCTGGCCGGCGCACCGTCCTGGCCCCTCCGGCCGCAGCACGTGATGCGGGAACTCCGCGCGGCCCTGAAGCCGGATGACCTGGTGCTCTGCGATGTCGGCGCCCATAAACTCTGGATGGCCCGGATGTTTCCCTGCGAGGTGCCCAACTCCTGCATTATCTCGAACGGGTTTGCCGCAATGGGCATTGCGGTGCCCGGTGCGATTGCCGCAAAGTTGTTGTTTCCTGCACGCAGGGTGGTGGCGGTGACCGGAGATGGAGGGTTCTTGATGAACTCCCAGGAACTGGAGACGGCGGTGCGTTTGGGATTGCCGCTGGTCATACTGATTTGGCGGGACGACGGCTATGGAGTCATCCGCTGGAAGCAACAGCTCCGGTTCGGCCGGACATCTTCCGTGGAATTCGGCAATCCTGATCTCATGCGCTATGCGAGTAGTTTCGGCGCGATCGGCTATCGCGTGACGGAGCCGTCCGAGCTTCGGCCCGTCCTCATCGAAGCGCTGAACAGCAAGGTGCCGGCGGTCATCGACTGTCCGGTTGACTACGCGGAGAATCTCCGACTGACGGAACGCCTGCAGTCCCTCCCGCATTGACGTGCATTCCAATACACAACTGTCAAAAGCCATTTCTCGCTGATTGATCGTCACTAACAGCGAGCGTATGATCGCTCCTTTCATTCGGGAAGGAGGCGACTATGGCGCAGATTACCGAGGTGGCTCCGGATCTCTTCCGAATCACGACGTTCGTGGAGCCGTTCAACCTGCAATTCAGTCAGTTCCTGGTGCGCGATGACGAGCCGCTTTTGTTTCATACCGGTCCGCGAGCCTTGTTCCCAGTGGTCAAGGAGGCCGTGGCATCGCTCATCGATCTCGAGAACTTGCGATGGATCGGGTTCAGCCATTTTGAGGCCGATGAATGCGGCACGTTGCCGGAATGGCAGACATTGGCCCCTCAGTCCACGGCGGTCTGCAGCCTGGTGGGCAAGCTGGTGAGTGTCGACGATTGTCTCTCGCTTCGTCCGGCCAAAGGCATGTCAGATGGGGAGGTGCTGCAGACGGGGAGATACCGCTTTCGTTTTCTCGCGACGCCGCATGTGCCGCATTGCTGGGAGGCGGGGCTGTTGTTCGAAGAGACGCAGCAGACGCTCTTGTGTTCGGATCTCTTCCATCAAGGCGGCGATGGGGAACCGGTCACGCAATCGGATGTGATCGGCCGATGCCGGAAGGTGCTCGTAGAGTATCAGCAAGGCCCGCTGGCCAACTACATCCCCTATTGCACGTTGACGGATGCGACGCTGAAACGGCTCGCGGCTTTGCAACCGCGAACGTTGGCGACGATGCATGGCTCGGTCTATGTGGGCGACGGGAGTCAGGCCCTGCATGATCTCGCCAGCGTCTTTCGAGAGATCTTTGATCCGCTTGGCGCCCGCTCGACCACCTAAGCCTAAGGATAGACAGCGAAGAGAAGGGGGCGGCCCCCCGCCAGGGTCGAGCCATTCCCGCTCTTGACCGATGCCCCGCTGGAGCGTAAAGTAAAAATTCGTTCTCGAACCGCCTCATCCTGGAGGTGGCCATGATCCTCCGTGGTGCACAGATCCAACGGAATGGGCATGGCAGGTGTGGCCTCCTCCCCATCAGCGTTCTTTCCTTCAACAGAGCCGAGTTGCCTTTGTCAGGTGTGCTGGGGCACGCCGGGACGATCTTCTGCGACCTGGTGATCTTTCGTTGTCGTTTCAGACAAGGAGGTCTATCCCTTGTTCGACGGTAAGAACCGGGAACCATTTCATGTGACTCGAGCAAGATGTGGCGCGATGCGTTTGCCGCGCGCCGAACTGCCGGATGCAGAAAGGAGGCGGGTATGTCGTACCGCTATAGTACCGTCGACATCATAGTGGGTGTCGGCCTGTGCGCGATTATGTTCGGAGCCCTTCTGCTCTTTGTCGCTGCCAACGGCACGTATCAGGTAACCATCCCACAACCCCTCTCGATTGCAGAACCCATCGACATTGAGTTCGGGATGACCGTGCTCCAGCCAGTCCTTGGACAAGCCCTTGTCGATCAGGCGATCTTAGAACGCCGCACCAACCAGCTTATGGCCCATGCCGTATCCGAGTGGAACCGGGCGACGCTCGCGTACCAGGAGTTCGAGTCGCTCCCCGGCGGTCCCTTCGGTGCCGTCATGCGCCAGGCTGCGACAGTCCCGGCCGACCATATGGCCCGTGTTCAGACCGTTATGGGACGGGCGATCGTGAATTTCACGGGGCGTGGCATTCGAAACGAAGTGTTGTCCGCAGATCAGTATCTTTCAGATTACAACGCCGGCATGATTCGTACGACCGAAGCCCGAGGGCAACGTCTCGACGACAATTTCGCGTCGACGTGGCAGGCAACCCTTGGCCGCAGAATTGTGGACGCCATTCAGACTTTCACCAAACGGGCCGGGGCCATTCAAGAGCAATTGGGCACGGCCATTGTCCATGTGACGCAGGCCCAGACAGGATCAGAAGAAGTCCGGGCTGCACAGCAAGGGCAACTCGCGAGCCTCGTTGTGGCCGCCATTCGCACCGAGGCACTGGCGGATCGCTTGACGTTGCTGGCAGCCATCGAATCTTTTCCGGAGGACAACGCGGCGGCCTTCACTGAACCAGCGTCCTGGCCTGAGATTCCTATGGGCTATCTGATTGTCGCAGGATTCATGTTGGCGGCCGTCTTTTTTGGAGGACTTTCGATGAGCGCTCGGAGGCGCGAAACCAAGGCACTCGATGAGATGAAGCACACCGCAACCAGGTGGGTCTATCGCATGGCGGCATGACAGCATGTGAAGAAGGACTCGTCTGGTTCGCACGCGAATGAGGTGATTTATGTCAGCGGTCTATTGGGGAATCGTGGCAGGTCTGGCGGCGATGGTGGTGACCTTGTTCGTCTGTCTCGGGCTCATGTACCCGAAGACGAAGGGGTCGTCCAATGCATCGAGTGGCAGGATTGATGAGCCGAGCGAGGCAGCCACGCAAGCCTTAGCCGGTCACCGTCGGGCTGCATAGGTGTATGCGACAGGTCTAGACGACTCTCATGGTTGAGACAAGAGAGGTGCCCTATGGTCGAGATCATCGGTCTCGGGACGATTGGTGCGCTTGTGTGGTTGATCGCATGGTCGATGGGAGGGGAGAGCGAGTCTGAGAAAAGGCGGATTTCGATGTCTCGCGAGAGCGGCCGGTCGATCGAAGTCGGCGCACGCGAAACACGGACCAGATACGCAGCCTAAGCTTGGTTCCCTCCTGCATGCATCGGCGCGCCGTTCCTCTTACTTGCCACGCAAAAGACGTGAGGAGAGGGTGTGTGCGAGCAAGACCGCGGATCACGGATCGTCGTGCGCGAGCGGTGTCAGGTGAGGATCTGTGGCTGCCCGATCCCGGCAATGACTTCTTCCGTGATGACCACGGATTTCACACCGCCATGCGCCGGTATGTCATACATCAGATCCAACATCACCTCTTCCAAGATTGTGCGCAGCGCCCGCGCCCCGGTTTTCATCAAGGCGGCTCGGCGAGCAGCAGCCTTCAATGCGGCGTCGGTAAACTGGAGATCGACCCCTTCGATCTCGAAGAGGGCCTGATACTGTTTCACCAACGCATTGCGGGGCTCGGTGAGGACGCGAATGAGCGCCGGCACATCCAGGTCGGACAGGGTCGTGAAGACAGGGAATCGCCCTACAAATTCGGGAATGAGCCCGGATTTCAGCAGATCTTCTGATCGTACATGGCGAAGCACGTCGGTGTGGCCATCTATCTCGACGCCGAGACTATTCGCTCCAAATCCCAGCCTCTTGGGCATCGTGCGTTGGGCAATGATCTGATCCAACCCTACGAAGGCGCCTCCAGCGATGAACAGAATGTTTGTCGTGTCTACACGAATGAAATCTTGTTCGGGATGTTTCCGCCCGCCTTTAGGCGGCACATTGCAGATCGTTCCTTCCACCAGCTTGAGGAGCGCTTGCTGGACGCCCTCGCCTGACACATCTCGCGTCAAGGACGGGTTTTCCGACTTCCGGCTGATCTTGTCGATTTCATCGATGTAGATAATGCCAGTCTCGGCGCGCGGGACATCGTAATCACAGTTCTGGAGCAGCTTCAGCACGACGGTCTCGACATCCTCGCCGACGTACCCGGCCTCCGTCAGTGCCGTGGCATCGGCGATGGTAAAGGGAACATGAAGGATGCGCGCCAGAGTCTGAGACAGGAGCGTTTTGCCGGTCCCAGTCGATCCAATCATCAGAATGTTGCCCTTTTGGAGGTCAACATGTTTGAGCCGCTCCCGGTTCACAATACGCTTGTAGTGGTTGTGCACTGCGACGGAGAGGACTTTCTTGGCTCGGTCTTGACCTATCACGTACTGGTCGAGCGTCGCTTTGATTTCGGTGGGCTTGGGAACTACCAACGGGCCAGCGGCGAGAGAATCCTGCACCTGTTTGTCTTTGTTCAAGGACGCGGTGCAGTGTTGAACGCACTCTTCGCAGATCAAGAGCGCAGATGTCGTTCGGCAGGAATTGCAGGTGTAGGGTGTGGGACTCGGTATGAGGTTCTGCACCGTCCCCGGGCGTTTGCCGCAGAATGAACAGAGCCGATCAGGCGGTGCCGAAGGTTGCCGCGTTTGCCAGAACACAGCCGCCTCCTCCGTTTACCAAGTCAGCGGATGGTGTGTTGATGATTTTATGCCTAGCTCACGGTGCACTGCAAGTAGGGAGGTCACGAGTTGGGGAAGCCGGAAGAGGGGTGTACAATACACCGACAAGAACCTTCATGTGCAACGCACAGTGTCGATATGCGATGAGAGTTGGAGGTGCCTTCATGTTGGATTTCAACAGTACCATCGGCAGCCTCGTGATTGTGCTGTTCATGTTCGGGTTCATGACGGCCTTCGGTGCGGGTGTGACTCTGCTGCTCTTTCACATTTGGGGCCAAGAGTCTGACGTTGCTGAAGCGTCTCGCAGATATGCTGAGGCGCCTCCGCTCCGCAAGGCAGCGTAATAAGGCTTGGCAAACAGAGACAGTCTACTTTTCTTAGCGCCTCTTTCGCGCGGTGGCATTTCGTTGCTTTGGCGCCAAGTCCTCTACGACGAAGGACGCTGAGGCAGCGTCGAGAGCGGTATCTGCAACAGCGAGATGGGGTCGCGGTTGATTAACTCAGATTTACCCACGCCGCACGAATGAGCGCTTGCCCGTCTTGGAAGCCCAACAGATACCTCTCGAACACACCTGGTGGAGCGTTCCGATACTCCCTCGTGTGATCTCTATGGAATAGGGCGTCTCTCAGACCTTCTTCTTCGGCGCGCCATCCTTCATCCTCAGGTCTTGTGTGCGCCTTCGTTCTCTGCCGCCGGCACCATTCGATACGGAATACGACGGGGTTGGGAGTCATAGGTGCCATGACTTCTCCTCCTTTGTTGGAGCCTGCAGATTCATTTATTCTGAAAGTCAGCAAAGAGGGTGCCAGGAATCACACTTCCTTAATGTTTTGCTATTAGGGGTCTGATTTTTCTTAAATGTTCCAATCAGTTGAATTTCTTCGGGGATCTCTTTGGATGTACTGTTCGGATCATTGATCAAGGGATATCCAGGAAGACCCTGTAGGATTGCGAGTCCAGGCCAAGACAAAGTTGGAAGGTGATTCATATCGCGCTGCAACAGGGGGTTTGACAAGGCCTGTAATGCTTTGTAGGCTGAAATCAGGAAGGAGGATTGCCTATGCCACTTCTCTTTGCTCTATTTCTCCTGTTTGCCACGGTCATTCCAGTGGAATCTGCGGACCCTTCTCAATCGACGGCCGGCACTGCCATAAAGGGTGACGTCCTGTACTGGGAAGGGGAGGAAGTCATCGTAAAAGACATCTTGGGTCGGGAAGCGCGCCTGCGTGTCACCGCTGAGACGAAAATTGAAGGGGTCTCGGGGCGATTGAAAACCGGCGACAAGATCTCGGCTCAGATCGCGCCCGATGGACGTGCGCTTTCCATCACCTTACAGATTCCGGATAGCGGACCGCTCCCTCCTGGCGTACGCTGAGCTCGGCCAGACTCAACGCAACCTTTCACGGAGTTGATTGGCTGATAGCGGTGTTCTCAGTCCTTTTCTCTGCCGAGCCTTTGTGAAACTGTTCCAATCGGTCACTGACCTGTCCCTGAGCAACGGCTTCTTCCATCTGTCCACGTTGCAGCCGCTCTTCGAGGGGTGGTCTCTGTTCTCGCGGCATGAATCTCAGATCAGATTTATCGGACGGTCGCGCATGGCGCATGGCATCTGCCGGATTGGTGGTGCCTGGTTTTCCGCGTTTGGGGGACTCATGAGTGCCGCCGGGGGGCGGTCCCGCCCCTCCGGCTGTCTGTATCGGTGCCGCAGAGGCACTGATTACGGCGCTTAAGAAAAGGCTGAGCGAGACAATCCATCGAGGTACTCGCGATTGGATCCTCATATCTTGCCCTTAAGTTACTTCGAATGATTGTGGTCCTCATTCGGTTGTGCCGTCATGACCGGGTCGTCCACACGTAGGATTTTCAGGCTTACATGTAAGGGCTTTCCCGCCAGCGGGTGGTTGTAGTCCATCACGGCGGACTGATCTGACATGTGGGTCACGGTTGCCTGCTGACCGGCACGATCCTGCATGACATCCCCTTCTTTGGTGTCAGGCGGCAGGTCGCTCCGGGGAACCGTCTTCTTCTTATTTGCATCGTAGGCGCCGAAACCTTCCTCCGCTGACAGATCGATTTTCTTTTCGTCTCCGCTCTTCAGGCCCGTTACGACCCGCTCCAAGACCGGCAGCAGTTGATGTTGCCCTTGCACGAATTGCCCGACATCCCGGACTTCGAATTTTTCACCTGGGACGGTGATCTGGTATAGCAGGGTGACGTTCGAGCCCTCGGTGATGCGGGGAGAGTCTGCGGCAAGGCTGGACATTGAGAGCCCGAGCACGGACAGCACGGTGACGATGGCAACGACGGCTGCTTTATTACGATGAGTTCCTCTCATCAAGTGTCCTCCTTATGGTTATTGAGGGTTGACCTTCGTGAACGGTTATCTCGTCGTGTCACTGCTTCTCTCTTCCGGTTCAGCGCGAGGTGCCGTGGACACATCCGACAATCTGACGACCTTGGTGATCCTGTCGTTCAAATCGATCTCGATGGTGACGTCGTCGCCTTTGGCGATCGTCGGTTGCTTATTCAACACGTTGGGATCGGCCACTGGCAGTGTCCACGTCTGTCCTTCTTTTGTTTTGAAGGTAATCGTCCGCTGGTCTTGATCAACGCTCATGATTTTGCTCCCGCCGAAAACGGTCGCCGCGTCACTCGTCGCGACGATCGCGCTAACAGAGAAGAGCAGGCAGAGTGTTAAGATTGCAATCATCGGTTTCTTCATCAACTTCATCATGGCACCTCCGTGTGATTAAAAGGCATATGTGCGATCTACTGTTGGCTCGCAAGGGGTCTGCCACAAGCCACAAATAAAAAACGGTATGAATTCAAGGAGTTTTGAGCAGTAGAAGGAGATAGGGCTGAACTGGTAGTCGAGCCTTTGGAGCATCTCGTCCCATCTCAATCAAAAAGCCAATGTTTTTGCGAGGATGGAATTCTGACATTCTGTCTTGGTTGGATAACTCTTCTTGTGGCTCATAGGAGCCTGTTCCCAATTAAAGCAATACCTTGCAACCGTGAGCGAATTTTAAGCATGGCTTAAGGATCGGCTAATCCGGAGTGGTTAGATGGAAACATCACAGGAGTCAGGCCATGCAACCACTAGGCATGCGAGTCTATTTAGCGGCTTTTTCCATGTTCGTGTCCTCGCTTCTGGGGCGATCCCATCTGTCTCGGGATCAGA
Organism: uncultured Nitrospiraceae bacterium; assembly: GCA_963851455.1. GTDB lineage: Bacteria > Nitrospirota > Nitrospiria > Nitrospirales > Nitrospiraceae > Nitrospira_C. The sequence goes on along the minus strand of CAWKPI010000004.1, from coordinate 567,834 downwards.
GCCGGCACAAAACAAGTTCAGTGGAATCTCCAACCATGTGAGTGGTTCATTCAGCCGATTGACACCTCAGTTTGTCCCCACGTAGCCTAGCGACGCCGATTACCTGATTCACAAGATTCTGCGTCGTGAGAGCATGGAAGGTCTGCATCAGCTCGAGACCGTCATTCTGTTGCTGGGGGTGGTGCTGGCGCTCACGACGATCGCCCAGAAAATCGTCATTCCCTATCCAATACTCCTGGTGATCGGCGGGTTGTTTCTGGGCCTGCTGCCCGGGCTTCCCACAATCACCTTGAGTCCGGATCTTGTCTTCCTCGTATTCTTGCCTCCCATCTTATGGTCTGCCGCCTACTTCACCTCATGGCGTGAATTCCGAGACAATCTCCGGCCGATCTCGCTGTTGGCCGTGGGGCTTGTGCTGGCGACAACGGCTGCTGTCGCATTCGTGGCGCGTATGCTGTTGCCAGGAATGGGCTGGGCGGAGGCGATCGCACTGGGTGCGATCGTGTCGCCTCCCGATGCCGTCTCGGCAACCGCCATCGCTAAGCGGCTGCATATTCCTCGCCGTGTGGTGACAATTCTGGAGGGTGAGAGCCTCGTCAACGATGCGACGGCGCTCGTGATCTATCGGACCGCGGTCGGAACGGCGGTGGGCGGAAGTTTCGTTCCGGGACAGGGGCTGCTCACATTTGTGTTTGCTTCCGTCGTCGGAGTGGCGATCGGCCTTATCGTCGGTAGGGTGACACGTTGGACGTTGTGGGCAGCGGGAGACAGTTTTTCGCAGATTGCGATCACGCTGCTGGCTCCCTATGTGGCCTGGGTGTTGGGCGAGCTGACGCATGCGTCTGGCGTGCTGGCCTGCGTCGCGGGCGGCCTGTACCTGCGGCAGCATTTTAGCGCCGGCGTGTCTCCGGCCACGCGTCTGAATGCCCGCGCCGTGTGGGACTTGCTCATATTCGTTCTCCATGGATTTATTTTCATTCTCATCGGTCTCCAGCTCGGTGCGCTTCGTCAAGCGGTCCCTGCGGGCCAGCTCGGTTCGCTGGTGATGGCCGGTGCGTTCGTCAGCCTCACGGCGATTCTCGTGCGTCTTGGCTGGGTCCCCCTGGCCGCTCTCATTCCCAGATGGCTGAGCCCGTCACTTCGGACCCGTGACCCGCTTCCAGCATGGCAGAATCTCTTCCTCATAGGATGGACCGGCATGCGTGGCATCGTCACGCTCGCTGCTGCCTTGGCGTTGCCCGCCGTCACCGCTGCCGGTACGCCCTTCCCCTTCCGAGCCGAAATCATCCTGATCAGCTTCTCAGTGATTCTGGCGACGTTGCTGGTGCAAGGACTGTCGCTCACATCCGTGATTCGTGCCTTGCGGATTGAAGGTGATCGCGGGTTGGAACGGGAGGAAATGCTGGCGCGTGAGCATGCGGCAACAGTCGCGCTGGCTCGTCTGGATGACTTATCGAGTGAAGCGTGGCCGGTAGGCGATCAGGTCGAACGGCTGCGCGTGCATTATAGCCGTCAATTGCAGCGTTTTGCGAAAGGCGGCGCGGTGGATGCAGATTGTTCGATGGAGGCGGGCGAAGCCTTTCGTCGATTGCGTCATGAAACGCTCACGGCCGAACGCATGGCCTTGATCGCGCTGCGCGATGACGGGGCGATCAGCGATGAGGTGCTCCATCGACTGGAGCATGAACTGGATGTCGAAGCGCTGCGCCTTGGCATCGGTGAGCGTCGCGAAGAGATAAAGCCGGCTCACGCATCGTGAGCGCAACATGCCTTCCTCGTGTGGAGGCGTAACGTACATGGAGGGACGCCATGTTTGGACCGATCACTATTCCCTTCGGGGCCAAAATGTTATTTAACACCGTGACGCTGAAACCAGGCGTCACGTTCGAGGACATCGAATTAGCTGTCGGAGAGCTGTGCAGCGTCGTGAAGGAAACGTATGGAGGCAACAAAGGCGGCTTTCTCGCCGGCCAGGTATTTAAATTTTCAGGATTTGTTTCGGAAGAGGGATCGATCGCCGCATCGAAGACTGCGGACGATCACTATGTCATCGTGACCTATTGGCGCTCGTTCGAAGATCATGAGCGCTCACATGCCAACGAGCTCTTCACCAAAAAATTCTCTGCGCTCGCCGACATGTGTGCCGAAACCAAGGAACTGGGCTATGACCTGCTGTGGCAAGGCCAGGCTGAACAGCGCTAGTATCCCGCGCTCTCCGTGCACGCTCACGAGGCAGGCAGCGCGAAGTACGCAGCGATTGCCAAGATCGGCGCACCAATATACATGGCCTTCTTTCCGAAAGCGTCGTACAGGCCATAACACAAGATGACCCAAATCAGGGTGTAATAGATCGACCCGATTCCCCGGTAGCTTCCATGGACTTCTTCGGCCGATGCAAGGGTTGGCCACCAGGTCATAAATCCGAATACGAATACGTGCAGCAGCCTCATACGCTCCTCCTTCTCTGGAGACAACGTCCTGCCGGCGCCAACCTGGTGTTGGGACTCCTCCCGGCGTTCCCTTTCGCAAACTCTAAGAAATAATGTTGGCTTATGAATACTGGAAAATTCCCCTGGTTGTCCTAGGCGGACTTGCCCATGCGCGTCGTCTCCACAAACTGCTCGGTGGCTTCGTCCAGAACACGGCCCGCCCGGCCTTGGGCCCGGTGGATATATAGCAAGTGCGGTGCGATGCCGGAGACCGGTGCGGGCGGCAGCGGCATTTCGTAGGTCACAGGACGCGCATGGTCCGCCAGTTGCAGTCGAGGATCGTATACGCTCTTGAACTTCCACAACATCTTCAGGAAATTGGTCTGGCCGTGCAGCAAATGGCCGGCCGCAATGCGGGCGGTCGATCTGAGGGCGGCCCATCCCAGATGTTTGTGATTCAAAATTTGCTGCGTCTTGATCAGTTCGCCATAGAACTCCGGCAGCGGGAGCGTCGTAGGCAGCACGGCATGCTGGATGTCATACAGACGGTAATCGCGGGTCGTCACACGGCGGGCTTCGGTATGCCACGATTCCGTACCAGGATAGGGTGTGTTGACGCTGATATTGACAATTTCCGGGATCTCCAAACACCATTGGCGCACGACCTCAAACCGACGGCGATCCCATGAGGGATCCGCGATCAGATTGATGGCCACCGTGATCCCCAGCGAGCGGGCGAAATCGAGCGCCTCGAAATTTTTGCTCAATGTGATGCGTTTGCGGTGGAGCGCGAGGCCCTCTTCGTCGATTGCCTCAATGCCAACGAACATATAGGCAAGTCCCAGCGTCTTCCATAAGCGGAAGACCTCCTTATTTCGGAGCAGCACGTCGCCTCTCGTTTCCAGATAATACTGTTTCTTGATGCCGCGACGGGCAATGGCCTCACCTATCTGGAGGCCTTGTTTGGCCTGGATGAATGCCACGTCGTCGACGATGAAGACGCCTGGTTCGCGCACGCGGCCCAAGTCGTCGAGGATGGCGTCGGGTGTGCGCGTGCGATAGCTGCGGCCATAGAACGTCCAGGCGCTGCAGAAAGAGCAGTCCCAAGGACAGCCGCGGGTAAACTCAATCGAGGCGCAGGGGTCTAGCACTCCAATGAAGTATTTCTTGCGATGACGCAGCAGATCACGGGCCGGGCGGTGATCGTCGAGGTGGTCGACCATCCGGACCGGCGGTCCTTCGCCCGCAGCGGTCACTGCGCCAGGCACGAGAGCGAGCGCGCGGCGGTCGCCGGCGATCGCCGATAACAGGGGACCGATCGCACTTTCTCCTTCGCCCTTCAACACACAATCGATTGCACCTTCTGCATGAGCGAGAAGGGCGCCGGCAATGAACGAGGCACTATGGCCACCCACGAACACGGTACATTCCGGCAGCAGCTGTTTCGTCAATTTGGCGAGATCCACAATTTCCGGGACGTTTGCTAAATAGTTGCAAGAAAAACCGACGGCGTCGGGCTGCCGTTCATGCAGCATGCCAACGTAATCGGCGTGCGACTCGACTTGCAGGTCGATCAGTGTGACGCGGTGACCGAGCGCTTGCGCTGCCGCGGCCACCAACTCAAGTCCAAGCGGTTCCAATCGCAGATAGATCTTCGTGTACATCAGAGGACCGGGATGCACGAGCAGGACGTTCATGGTGAACCCTCCAGCATTCAGCCTTTGACTCTAGAGAGTCACCAGACCATATGCGCCTAGGCATCATCCTAGTGCGATGCCAGAACGTTACAACGTTACGTGGAAGGACTTAGGTGGTGTGTAGGGTGCGGACGGTGCGGGCAAGATCGTCGAGTTTTGCCAAAAGGTGTCGGCGCTGGACGGGCGTCGCCATTCGATCGATAGCGAGGAACAAGCCTTTGAGGTGCTGCCGTAATTCGCGGGTCGTCTCTAGAAATGACGGATCCGTTTCTTGGTCAATCAGCCAGACGTGCAATTTCGGGGCGGTATCCTGCTGCATCCGCAGTTCCAGCAACGCCATGAGCTGATCGTTGCGTCGTCGTTGATGGGCGTACACCAGCGGGACGGTATCAGGGAACGCCATGGCCAGCTCTGTGATCTGCCGCTCCTGCTCCCGCGAGACGGGTCCCAGCCATTCCTGCACCACCTTCACCATACGTTCCGTCCGCGTGGCGACTCTCGTCTGCGTGGGTTCCCGGAGCAAGGCTTCCTGTTCGGCCAGCCGTTTTTGGAGCGCCTGTCTGACATGCGGAAGTTGAGGATCGCGCACTAAGCGCAGAAAGTCCGCCCCATCGGAGGCGAACCGGCCAAAGAGATCGGATTTGAGCTGATCATACTGTGCGAAGGCCCAATCCAGATCGTCGGCGGTGAGTCCGCGCTGGATACGTGAAGAGGCCTGATGGATCACGTCTTCGTAGTGTGGAAGCGCATCGTGCCGGTGGCGCTCCAGTAAGGCACTAAGGCGCGCGGAGACGAAAGAGCGTTGCGAGCGGGTCAGATCGAAGTACTGGTCGATCTGCCGCGTCAGCAGCCAGTCGGCATGGTTGTACAGCAACGTGCTGGCACAGCCGCTGAGGACGGCTCCGGCCGCCAGCCAGAGGCACAAGAAAATTGTCCGTGTGGTTCGATGCATCGTATTTGACGGAAAACATCCGCCCAATCAGGCTACCATCGGCCGGGAGTCCTCCGCTATTCGGCGAGTTCCGTAGGGGCAATAAAGAAAGTGGGTAGCGAGCATGGTCGTATTTTCCAATCCTCTTGGGCTGTTGCGGTGTGGTAAGCTCGCGACCCATGACGATGATCACGACGTCCTCAAAGAGCGAACTGACTGCGGCGACGGCAAAACGCCGGACGTTCGCCATCATCAGCCATCCGGACGCCGGGAAGACGACGCTGACGGAAAAACTGCTCCTCTATTCCGGGCTGATCCGTACCGCCGGCATGGTTCGAGGCCGCAAAGGCGGGAAGACGGCGGCCTCCGACTGGATGGGAATGGAGCAGGAGCGTGGAATTTCGATTACCGCGTCGGCGATGCAGTTTCCGTATAAAGATGCGGTCATTAATCTGCTCGATACGCCCGGGCACCAGGATTTTTCCGAAGATACGTACCGGACGCTGACTGCCGCAGACAGCGCCATCATGGTGATCGATGCCGCCAAAGGTGTCGAAGCCCAGACCCGCAAACTGTTCGCCGTATGCCGTTTGCGGCGTATTCCCGTGCTGACGCTCGTGAATAAAATGGATTTGCCCGGACGGCCGCCATTGGATCTCATGACAGAAGTCGAGCAGGCATTGAACATCCACGCGAGTGCCGTGAACTGGCCCATCGGATCGGGAAGCGATTTCGTCGGGATCGTGACGCGAGCGACTAGTCGCGTCGAGCTGTTCAGCAAGACGGCCCATGGGGGCGCCACAAAGGTCGACGTGGACACGATGGTGCTGGATAAACTCGAAGCGAGCGGCCGCGTATCTCAGGAGGTGATGGGCCACGTCCAGCACGATCTGGAACTCCTGGACATTGCCGGAAACGCATTTTCGCGCGAAGAGTTCTTGGAGGGCGCAGTTACGCCGATATTTTTCGCGTCTGCGCTGACGAATTTCGGCATCGAGAGCTTCTTGGACGCGTTTGTGAACCTCGCGCCCTGTCCCACTGCGAGACTGGCCGACGGCGACGATGGAACCGAGTTGTCCATCGATCCGATTCAGATGCCATTTAGCGCATATGTGTTCAAGCTCCAGGCCAATATGAATCCCAAGCATCGCGACAGCACGGCGTTCCTGCGAGTGTGCTCAGGCCGATTCGAGCGCGACATGGTGGTGAAGCACCATCGCCTCGGCCGCGAGGTCCGGCTGTCCAGGCCGCACAGTCTCGTCGCGCAGGAACGCAGTACGGTGGAAGAAGCCTTTCCCGGTGACATCATCGGCATCATCAACCCCGGTCTCTTTGCGATCGGCGATACGATCTCGGTTACCGGGGGATTTAACTTTAAACCGTTGCCGCAGTTTCAGCCGGAGATCTTCGCCCGCATTCGTCCCACCGACGTCGGCAAGCGGAAGGCGTTTGACAAGGGGATGGAGCAGATGGCGCAAGAGGGCACGGTCCAGATCATGCGCAGCCTCAATGACCTGGAGTCGCTGGTGGCGGCAGTCGGCCGATTACAGTTCGATGTGTTGCAGTACCGGCTGCGTCACGAATACCGTGTGGAGACGGTACTTGATGCCTTGCCCTTCACGTGTAGCGCCTGGCTTGAAGGCGATCCCGCCACATTCAAATCGCCGTCTGCGTCGATGATCGTGAAGGATCAGCGAGGCCGCGTGGTCGTCCTCTTCGGGGATAATTTGATGAAGACGATCGCGCGTGATCGGAACCCGGAACACACCTTAAAAGACATGGGCTAGAATCAGAATTGATCCCGGGGTCCATCTGATTTGATTCAGTTGTCCCGCTCTTTGCCCCATCATTCCCTTTGAAAATTCAGCGCGGGCACCGTCCTGAAGATGGCACGTCTCTTGCGGACGATTGTCGGAGTCGGCAGAGTCGGTCCACTCCGCCAACTTGAGAGGTGGGCTCTGAGCATTCGTATTCTGGTGGCAGACGATGCCCCAGACATCGTTTTTGGTCTGTCCGAACGGCTTCGCTGGTTGGGGCACGACGTCATTACCGCCGGTGACGGCCAAGCGGCACTTGCTGCGGTCGAGTCGCACGCCCTTGATCTGGCCATCATCGATGTGTCGATGCCGCAGCTCAACGGGATCGAGGCATTGAAACGCATCAGAAAGCGCTGGCCGAGTCTCCCGGTTGTCGTCGTCACCGCCTACGGGACGATCCGGCTGGCTGTGGAGGCAATGAAAGAAGGCGCCGTCGACTTCCTGACCAAGCCGTTTGAGCCAGGGCAAATCGACCTTGTCGTGACGACGATCGTGAAACGGATGGGACAACGGGTGGAAATCACGCAACTGATGGGAGAAATTTCTCACGACGTCAAGAATCTGTTAATGCCCCTCGTGGCTGGAACCGATCTCCTGGCAGAGGAAATCGACGATCTCTTTAGGAATTTTCCAAAGATGGAGCCGGCTCGGGCGGAACAAAGTCACTTGAACTGCGAGGAGGTGATCGGAATGTTCCGCAATACCTCAAGACGCATTCAAGACCGAATGAAATCCATCGCCGATTATGCCGCCTTAACACGCGTCCCTCAAAAATTCATGCCATGCCGAATACACCAGATTGCGGAGAGCGTCGTGAAATCGCTGAGAACGCTGGCGGAACAGGCCCATGTCTCGCTGAAGATCGAAGAGCTTCACACTGTGCCGGCGATCATGGGAGATGACGCGCGACTGTATTCGCTCCTTTACAATCTGGTCAATAATGCGATTGTCGAGGTGCCTCCCCAGGGCTCCATCACCATCGGCGGGTCCCACCGCGTTGCCGATAATTTCATTGAACTTTACGTCAAAGATACGGGCAAAGGAATGCCTCCTGAACTGAGAGACAATCTCTTCACAAACCGATTGGTGAGCAGAAAGACCGGTGGGACGGGGTTGGGAACGAAGATCGTTAAAGATGTTGTCGAGATGCACGGAGGACAAATTGCCGTCCACAGTGAGCTGGAGAAGGGCACGACATTTCAAATTCGTTTGCCGATTGACGGACGGGCCTTTTTTCATTCCTCCGAAGGGCCCACATCTGCGGCATCGAATCACGCGACGTTATAGGGACGGGGCGGAGGATTTCATCAAGCTGTCCGCTTGCGGCGGGAGGAACCCGAGATAGCCCCGGTGCCGTTCGGCGAGTTCCAATACGGTGAAGGGCTGGCCATCGACCATCTCGGGAGAGGAAAAGATTTGCCGGAGCTGTCCGCCGGCGGCCCCCACGATGTTGCCGGCGAAGATCACACCGTTTTTCTTCAGCCGTTCGACCGCTTTGTCGATGTCCTCGACTCGCACGGCGACATGATGGAACACCTTGTCGCCGAAGATGTTCACCCATCCGGGAATGATACTCGACTTGCCGCGATCGCCTCCGTACGCCTGGTCGACAAAGAGGGCGGGGTAGCCAGACTTCCGATACACCTTCGCAAACCAATCGTCGTACTCCAGGGTTTCGTCAAATGCATAGCCAAGCGCGACAAACTGTTCGGCTCTCCGGTCGATATCGAGCGTCCGTAAGGTGACGTGGTCGACCACCGGGAAGAAGCCGACTCCTGCCTCATCGAGCAGGCCCTTCAGGATTTTGGCCGCGCGGTTGCGCGCCACATATTCGGTTACCATCCGTTCCAGTAATCCATCGAGCTCACGATTTGTATCCATGGTTCCTCTTTTAGCAGGACGCTGAAAAAAGACGCTCTTACGATCCGAACTTGATGCCCTGAGCCAACGGTAGGTCAGTTCCCCAGTTGACGGTGTTGGTTTGTCGCCGCATATAGGCTTTCCAGGCGTCGGAGCCGGCCTCTCGACCGCCGCCCGTTTCTTTTTCACCGCCGAACGCTCCGCCGATCTCCGCTCCCGAGGTGCCGATATTGATATTCGCAATGCCGCAATCGCTGCCCGCCGCCGAGAGAAACCGCTCGCCGCGCCGTAAATCGTTGGTGAACATCGCCGAGGACAAGCCCTGTGGAACGCCGTTGTGTATGGCGATGGCCTCTTCGAGCGTGCGGAAGGTCATCACGTAGAGAATCGGCGCGAAGGTCTCTCGTTGCACGATCGGCCAATGCGGCTGCGCGCGGACGATCGTCGGTTCGACAAAAAAGCCGGGCCGAGCGAGAACGCGACCCCCGTAGAGAATTTCGCCGCCTTCTTTTTTGATTTCGTCGATCGCCGCCCGATAGGCTTCCACGGCGACGTGATCGATGAGGGGGCCCAGCAGGACATCCGAGTCCAAGGGATTGCCGATGCGCACCTGCTTATAGGCCTTCACCAGTTTGTCGAGTAATTCCTCCGCCCGCGATTCATGGGCCACCAGACGCCTGGTGGTTGTGCAGCGCTGGCCGGCGGTTCCGACGGCGCCAAACAGGATCGCCCGCACGGCCATATCGATGTCCGAGGTCTCGTCGACGATCACGGCATTGTTGCCGCTCAATTCCAGGAGCGTCCGCCCCAACCGATGGCCGACCAGGGAGGCCACATGCCGGCCGACCGGCACCGACCCCGTAAACGAAATCAGCGGCAGTCGGCTGTCCCGTACCATGGCTTCGGCCAGCGTCGCCTGATCCGTGATGAAGAGCGAGAAAATCCCTGCGTAGCCCTGCTGCTCCATCACCTGATTGCAGATCTGTTGGACGGCAACGGCGCAGAGCGACGCTTTTGGGGATGGCTTCCAGATGACCGTGTCGCCGGCAATGGCGGCTAAAAATGCATTCCAGGCCCAGACGGCGACGGGGAAATTAAAGGCGGTGATCACGCCGACCGGCCCGAGTGGATGCCACTGCTCGCTCATTCTGTGCGCAGGGCGCTCAGACTGCATCGTGGCCCCATAGAGCATGCGCGATTGGCCGACTGCAAAGTCGGCCATATCGATCATCTCCTGTACTTCGCCGTCTCCTTCGGCTTTGATCTTCCCGACTTCGAGTGACACCAACGTGCCGAGTTGATCTTTTTTCTCTCGTAAGGCTTGTCCGATCAGACGGACGAGGTCTCCTCGTTTGGGAGCCGGGACCAGGCGCCAGCTCTTAAACACTTCAAGTGATTGTTTCGTAATGTGATCGTAATCATCTGATGAACATGGACGCACGGCGGCGATCACCTCACCGGTGGCCGGATTGATGGATTGGATCATGGGGCCGGTGGCATGGTCAGACCACCATTGTTTGCCGGTGCTGCCACCGGAGTTGACGGCTTGAATCCCCAGGTCCTTGAGCGCGGCATGAACGGTACTCATCGGAAACAGGCTCCAAAATCGTTGGCGAGGAAATCTTTCAGCAGAATCGATTCCTGGGTGATGAATCCCTGGTATTGGGACGGATGGTTGAGGATCAGGTCCATGACACAACACACGCTGGACGCGGTGGTGACTTGAATGGCCGACCACAGTTTTCCCTTGATACATTGCGGGTAGATCTTCTTGACGTAGTTCTCCTCGAAGAACCCGCCGTTCTTGGTGCCGGTCACCGACGCATAGATCAGCACGACGTCTTGGAGGGTCTGCGGGATGGCATGTTCGAGCACGCGCTTGAGTGTGTCGCGATCTTCGTTGAGCTTGAGGTCTTTCATCAGCAGATGGATTTTTTCGCAGTGACCTGGATACCGAAGCGTCTTGTAATTCATCGTCTTCACTCTGCCCTCGGAACTGTCGGCCAGCGTGCCTAATCCCCCCGACGTGTTGAAGGCCTCATAGAGCAGCCCGTCCAGTTCGATGGTTTCGTACCCTTCTAACGGCTGAAGCGGGACTTTCTCGCCTTCTTCGATGCCATAGCAGAGGTTGCCGTATTCGTTGATGAGTCCGTCGGTCGACCATGTGAGCGAATACTTGAGCGCATTGCTCGGATGAACCGGTAAGGCGCCCACGCGCATCTTTACATGGTCCAGTGTCTCGAAATGGGTCATCAGATCATGCGTGACGATGCTGATAAACCCGGGCGCCAAACCGCATTGTGGCATGAACGCATGCCTCGCGCCGGCGGACAGGATACGGACCTGATTCGTGACTTCGACATCTTCCGTCAGGTCGAAATAGTGGATGCCATGCGTCAGGGCCAGCCCGGCGACAGTCGGATTGCAGAAATAGGGGAGGCTGGAAACAACGGCATCCGTGGGATGAGTCGAGAGATAGGTTCCCACGGCGTCGGGATGCCGGACATCGAGAATACAGGGGGTGACTCGCGGCAGCCCGAGATCTTCCACCAAATGTTTGGGGGCGTCGAGCGTGACATCGCCCAGATGGATTTCATACTGGCCATGCTGGGAGAGGAGACAGGCAACCAGCGAACCGATCTTGCCGGCGCCGAGCACAAGGACTCGATGCATCACGCACCTCGCGTGCTCTTAGTATACTCTTCTCGCGAATTTTGAACACATTCACGAGGGATTTTCGCGGACGTAACCGGGCTATCCCTGGGCCGTAGACTCGAGACAGTCGATTACGTATTGCGGACAAGAGTTGTGTCCCGAAGGCATGTGGATGTGCTGAAAGGGAGGGATATCAGCCTTCAAGCGTTTCAGGAGTCGATCCATCTTCATGGTGACCGGCACTTCGCAGAGCCACACGTGCATCCCGGATTCCAACTCATCGAAATGCCGCTGTACTCGAAAACTCGGATGCTCCATGAAATAGGCCGACAGGAATCCGGTCAGGGCCTGCACGACCCATGGATGCTGTTTCACATAACGATAGCTGAGCCGGAGCTCGACCAGCTGATTGTCCTGTCCGGTTTCCATAGGGCACTGTAGCAATTCTCACGTTGAGACTGCGAGAAGGATCTGTGTATGGTAGGCCGGAGTGACCGGAGACGAGTGCGTGACGCTGACTGCCTATAATGGTGCGGGCGTTCCTTCCTTTATGTATGGGACGGCCTGGAAGAAGGACGCGACGACCAGGCTCGTGCTGCAGGCCGTCGAGGCCGGCTTTACCGCGATCGACACAGCCAATCAGCTCATTCACTACGATGAGGCGCGGGTGGGAGAGGCCTTGCTGACCTTGGCGAAGAAGGGGATCACGCGGGACCAACTGTTTCTTCAAACCAAGTTCACGCCGGTCAACGGGCAAGACCATCGAACACCCTATGATGCGAATGCCGATATTACGACCCAGGTCAAACAATCCTTCGAGAGCTCGCTCACCCATCTGCACACGGATCATCTCGATTCATACGTGTTGCACGGGCCCTACCACCGCGGCGGCTTGGGACCGGAAGACTGGGAAGTGTGGACGGCCCTCGAAGCGTTGTATGACGATGCCAAGACGAAGCTGATTGGGATCAGTAACGTGACGGCAAGTCAGGTGGCGCTGTTGTGTGAACGGGCCAAGCATATCCCGATGGTGGTGCAGAATCGCTGCTATGCGGCGTTCGGCTGGGACAAGGCGGTGCGCGATCTCTGTCGCACACACCATATCATCTATCAGGGCTTTTCCCTCCTGACAGCGAACCGGGAAGTGTTTATCGATCCGCATATCAGAGCGATCGCTGAAAAGTATGAAACAGGAGTCGCTCAGATTGTCTTTCGGTTTGCCATGCAGGTCGGCATGTTACCCCTCACGGGCACGACCAACCCGCAGCATATGGTGGAAGACCTGCGCTGCGATCAATTCACGCTCACGGCGGACGAACTGCAACAGATCGAGACGATCGGACTGTAGTGACCTCTTTCCGCCCAGTGTGCTAGGCTCGTTCCGTCATCACAATCTTCCCATCTATGCAATACGTTCATCTCGGTCGATCAGGCGTGAAAGTCAGCCGGCTCTGCCTCGGTACGATGAACTTTGGCCCGGAAACGAGCGAGGCGGACAGTTTCGCGGTCATGGATCGCGCGCTCGAACTTGGCTTCAATTTTTTTGACACGGCGAATGTCTATGGGTGGAAAGTCGGGGAGGGCTTGACCGAGCAGATCGTCGGCCGTTGGTTCGCCCAGGGCGGCGGTCGTCGGGAGAAGGTCGTGCTGGCCACAAAAGTGTACGGCCGCATGGGCGATTGGCCGAATCAAGCACGCTTGTCGGCGTTGCACATTAAACGGGCCTGCGAAGCGAGCTTGCGGCGGCTTCAGACCGACTACATCGACCTGTATCAGATGCATCACGTGGATCGCGAGACGCCCTGGGAGGAAATCTGGCAGGCCATGGAACAATTGGTTGGGGAAGGCAAGATCCTCTACGTCGGGACGAGCAATTTTGCCGGTTGGCAGTTGGCGCAGGCGCAGGAGCTGGCACGCAACCGTCATTTCATGGGCGTCGTCTCGGAGCAAAGCCTCTACAACCTGAATGAACGCACCGTCGAACTGGAAGTGATTCCCGCTTGCGAAGCCTATGGCATTGGCCTGATTCCTTGGAGTCCACTCGCTCGAGGGTTATTGGCCGGCGCGTTGGAGCCGGCGACCACCGGCCGTCGTGCAGCCAAGGATTTACAGAAGGAGGTCGAGAAGTATCGTCCCAGGTTGGAGGCGTACGACCAACTGTGTAAACAACTCGGCGAACGTCCGGCCGATGTGGCACTGGCCTGGCTGCTTCACCAACGATCGGTGACGTCGCCGATTATCGGGCCGCGGACGATGGAGCAATTGGATGGCACTACAGGGGTCTTGAGCCTGACATTAAGTCAGGAAACCATCAAGCGCTTGGATGGTATTTTCCCCGGACCGGGCGGACCGGCCCCCGAGGCGTATGCCTGGTAGCCGGTCACGTCGATCCGAAGTCTGCGACGACCCTACGGCCTGTTATCCTCCGGCATGCGGGCCGCCTTCGGAGGCGGCTGGTCGGTGGGCGCGGGTTTTTCTACAACCGGTTTTTCGAGGACATCACTGCTGGTTGCTGCCTGTTTGACGGGCAAACGACCAACGGCACTGGCGGTGCCTTCCAACAACACATCGGCGATGAGCGCATCTTTGGTGGATATGACCTGCCCGGCTTCTTGCCGCGCGAGAAGCAGATCCATAGCCAACGCTCCGGATTTATGCTGCCCGCTCAACGCGCTCTTCATGTTGCCGATCCGTTGGGTCAGGTCGATGGTGGTCGCTTGCCGCAAGCGTGCCCGTAATTCGTCATCCACCATCTGCCAGTAACCCGACTTTATTTCTTCCAGGGCGATCTTGGTTTCATTCGCCATCTGGAGATCCGGAATCGTGATGACATTGCCAGTCTCGTCCAGCTGCGGTGTCCCCCAATAGTACAAGGTCCCGTTGAGATTTCCGCTGGTTTCCGTCGAGAGGAGCGTCCGGCCGTTCACGTCGGAAGCGACCACCCGTTCGATCATCAACGAGCTCCCGAACGTCGTCGGGAGTTTTACCTCGTGGTGGTACAGTTGGTCCTGCAGCTGTTGGTTGATCACCGCATAAGGCACCGGGACACTCAGCAGGATCTTATAGGGCTGTCCTTCCTGTGCCGCTGCCGCTGTACTGTCGATGTTGATCTTCATCGGCGACACGCTGCCCTTTTGACAGGGGGTTTGGTAGAGGGCGACCGGCGTTTGTCGCACGACCCCCATGATCGTCGTCTGCTGCATGGGTCCCTTCATTGAGCCCACGGTAAAGTCTTTGGCCTTACCGTACAGGCAGAGTTTGCTATTGGCTGATCCCACAGGCATGGGCTCCTGTAACCGGTCCCAGACGATATTGAGGGGGATGATAAACCCTCCGCGCTCCACGGACTGAGCGATGTCCTGTTTGAGCGCTTCCTGTTTGAAGAGCTCGGCCAACTGGTCTTTCACCGGCATGTTGAACATGTTGCACTTGGTGTCGCTCTCGGATTTCAGACTGATGGACGTCTGCGGATCGTTCATGACAACCTGGAGTCCCTGGTTCTGCTCGCGTAACCCGAGCTTTCCGGTTCCTTCAATGACCGGGTAGATCGGATCGAGCCGGCAGGCGCGCGCGGCGGTCGATTCGATCTCACCACGGTAGACAGCTTTATACTTGACCAGTCCATCCTGGATGGACACTTGTGGCTCACCTTCACGTATGAACCGCCAGCGGTAATCGCGTCCCAACGGGTGATTCTCCTCGGTAAAGCGCTCGGGAAGTGCGGCTTCAATACTCTTTTGCACGGGAGTGAAATCCGCCGTCAGCGTCACGGGCAGCAGAGACTCAGGAGCCTGAGCCTGCTTTTGACTGGTACTCAGCGGCTGGATGACCGGCGGCGTTTTACCCAACTGAGGCGGTGGCTGAGGTTTTGAATACGTTTCAGGAATTGAATGGCTACAGCCGGCAAAGATGAGCATTGCCATGTAGACGAGCGGCATTGAAGATTTCATAGAGTCACCTCTTGGCTTCAGGTGGAGAATATTCGACGGGATACGAAAAATCGTGCAAGCCACGTACCGTCACGTTGAAGACCGCATGCGCGTTGAATTGTGAGGATTTGCGCGTCCGAAGGGGCACCATTCGTCTTCGAGACTCAATCGAGGGGGGACAACCTGTCCTGTATACGGAGAAAACGCCTCGGGATGTTTCGCTGCAACGTAATGCAGGATGGCTTCAGCACGCTTCAGAATTGTCTTGGACAGGGGATCCACATAAAATGTGGTCCGCTGCACCGTCGGAGGTTTCCATGACTGCCAGGAAGAGATCAAGACCATTCAAGGCAGACCACCGCTGTCACTGGGCCGGATCGAACCCCTACATGGTCCAGTATCATGACCATGAATGGGGGAAGCCGGTTCATGATGATCGGCGGCTTTTTGAGATGTTGCTCTTAGAGGGGGCTCAGGCGGGGTTGAGTTGGGATACGATCTTGCGCCGCCGCGAGGGCTATCGCCGAGCTTTTGCGGAATTCGATCCGGTGAAAGTGGCGAAATTTGACCGGCACAAGACGGCCGCGTTGCTGAACGATGCGGGAATTATCCGGAACCGCTTGAAGATTGAAGCTGCCGTGAGCAACGCACAGGCGTTCCTGGCGGTGCAGAAAGAGTTTGGCTCGTTTGGTCGCTATGTGTGGCAATTTGTCGGAGGGAAGCCGATTGTCAACCGGTGGAAAAACATGTCCGACGTTCCGGCGACGAGCCCCGAAAGCCATGCCCTGTCACACAATCTCATGAAGCGAGGCTTTCGGTTCGTCGGAAGCACGATCGTCTATGCGTTCATGCAGGCGGTTGGAATGGTCAATGACCACACAGCCGAGTGCTTTCTGGCAGAGCAGCGACCAAAGAGGAAAAAATTATCTTCTAGGCAGCGTCGGATGAGGCCCCTTCTAATATAGCGAGGTACTGCTTAAGTCGCTGTTGTGATCCTGGCGCGATGCGGATAAATTCCACCCCGAAGCTACCGTCTTTGACCCAGCGAACGGGAGCCAGTTCAATTTCGATGGCGCCGGCCTGGGTAGGGAAGGTGATGGTGAGGGTGAGGTATTCTCCTCGGGGAATGGCGACATCGCTGAGGACCGCCGCTCCACCCAGGGAGAGGTTGTCTAAGCGTCCTTCGCCCTCGGCGGTTTCACCAGAAAACGTCACGAGGGAGTTGTCGGAAAATCTTTGGAATTTCCGTTGTTCCATCGATATTCCCTGTCCAGACCGCGATCATAACAGTCCGCTATACGCTGTCAACGAGATCGAGAATTGCTACTCCTTGTCGCTTCCAAAAGAGAAACGACGATGAAGGTAGCTATCATCGGCGGAGGTCCAGCCGGGCTCATGGCGGCAGAGACGGCTCGGGCCGATGGAATGGAAGTCGATCTCTACGACGCGATGCCGTCGATCGGCCGCAAGTTGCTCCTGGCCGGCAAGGGTGGGTTGAACCTCACACACTCGGAATCACTGGAGTCGTTTCTGTCGCGCTATGGCCCTCGCCGAACCCAGATCGAACCCCTCATTAAAGATTTTGGGCCTGACGCGCTCCGTGCATGGGCGCAGGCGCTAGGGATCAAGACCTTCGTCGGCTCCTCCGGGCGCGTATTTCCGCAGGACTTGAAAGCGGCTCCGCTGCTGCGCGCGTGGCTGCGCCGGTTACGGAAAGCAGGAGTGCGATTTCATGTGCGCCATCGTTGGGTCGGATGGAATGAGCAAGGGGAACTCCTCTTTCGAACCTCCGAAGACGAGAGCCGGCCAGTTCACGCCGATGCGACGATTCTGGCGTTGGGCGGCGGCAGCTGGCCCAAGCTTGGTTCGGATGCCATGTGGGTCGACATCCTCAAGAAGCGCGAGATATCTATTGCGCCATTACGGCCGGCGAACTGCGGGTTCGACGTCGACTGGAGCGATCACATCCGCACGAAGTTTGCCGGCCATCCGGTCAAGTCCGTGGCGGTCATTGTGGCCAAGCCATCCGGCGGCTCATTTTGGCAGCAAGGAGAGTTTGTGATCACGAAAACCGGATTGGAAGGCGGCGTGATCTACACGGTGTCCTCCTACTTACGTGATCAGATTGAAGCCGAAGGCTCGGCCATGCTCAAGCTCGATCTGGCGCCGGATCGAGACCAGGCACGCCTGACCCGTGAGCTGTCGCGGCCCCGCGGCAAGCGCACGATCGCGACGCATCTGCAGCGGCGGGCCCATATCGCCGGCGTCAAAGCCGCGCTACTTCATGAGGTCACACCGAAAGGAGATTTCGCCGATCCGGCCCGTCTGGCCGCAGCGATCAAATCGCTGCCGGTGAAACTCATCGCTGCGCGTCCCTTGGAGGAAGCGATCAGCACGGCCGGCGGCGTGCGGTTTGAAGAGTTGGACGAGCGATTGATGGTCCGCAAACTTCCCGGTCTGTTCTGTGCAGGCGAGATGCTGGATTGGGAAGCGCCGACGGGCGGCTATTTGTTGACGTCCTGCTTTGCGACGGGACGCACAGCCGGTGCCGGAGCGGTGGTATGGCTTGGTCGTACAGCACATCCACAAGGACACGCGCTCTGATTCCTCCTGCAGGCTCCGCTGGTTAGTCCGGTGTAACTGCACGTATTGCAAAGCAGTAAGTTTGATTCTTGTAGGCAAGGAGACTATCGTCGCGCCAAACTTAGTCAAAGACTGGTCTCTTATCATCGAGAGTCGGTGCATGATGACTGTGAACTGGTTGCGCGGACTGGGAGCCGTGGCGGGACTCGCTCTTCTCACGACGTGCTCGGGCGATGTTGTGACATCCGAGATGGCCTGCATCAGCACGTTCATGTTCGGAGATGTTCAACGTGTGGCGCAGGTCAGGACTGAGCGATTTTTGGGCAAGGTGCCGGAGACCAGGGCTCGCTGTCTGGGTGGGCAGTATGCGGTTGACCATCGAAAAGGTCCTTGGCTGGATTGGCCCAATTATTGGGCCACGCGCGACGATTCCTCCCGTGTGCCGTTGCGACTGTTGTCGAATGCTAAATTTATCGGTCCGAATGCTCATGGGATCAATGCCGCCCTCTATGAATTGGAGTTGCAGCGGATCGAACTGCTCAAGTTCAATTTGTTCGATAACAATAAGACCTATGAAACCTATGTCAAAGGCCGTGGCCAGGAACCGGGCCCTGTGCTCCAGACGTGGCCGGAGATGCGACTGGCGTCGGCCCATCCGAACTTCCATGACGTGGGAGGCGCAGCACCGCAACAGATCTGTCGGGGAGAGACCATCCGCTTCCGGACAGTCACCGGAATCTGCAACGATCTTTTCAATCCACTCATGGGGTCGACGCGCCAGTTATTCGCGCGAAACGCGCAATTCGATAGCACATTTCCCGATCTGGGGCGGTCGGCACTCACGAAAAATCGACATGGCGATCGACTGGGTTTGCTCAAGCCTGACCCACAAGTGATCAGCCGGAAGTTGTTGTCGAGGCCACAGACTCATCCGGAATCCTGCCGCGGTGGATACGGAGACGGTACCACCCAAGCCGATTGTGACTACAAGAAAGCACCCTTCTTTAACGTGCTTGCCGCATTTTGGATTCAGTTCATGACGCACGATTGGTTTTCTCATCTCGAAGAAGGACACAACCAGCCCTTGTGGATGACGGTCGGTTGTCAAACGCAGATGGTCAACAATGTCGAGCAGCCATTGACCGAAGCGGAGATTCAACGTTTGGGTTGCCGGCCCGACGATCACATCGATCGGGCCTTCGTCGCGGAAGACTCGGAACCACCGACCTTTACGCACCAAGGGAGGACCTACTTCGTGCGCGCGCCAAAGACGATGCACAACAACGTCACGGCCTGGTGGGACGCCTCACAGCTGTACGGATACGATGAGCGTTCGCGGAAGCGTGTGAAGCGTGATCCGCGAGACCCGGCAAAGTTGTTCTTGGAGGCGGGCGACAGAGGCGGGTATTTGCCGGTGTTCGAGGGAAAGGATGTGATCAACCCCGAATGGTCGGGACAGGAAGCCACAGCATTTCCGGACAACTGGTCGATCGGGTTGAGTCTGTACCACAACGTGTTCGCCCGCGAGCACAATGCTTTTGTGGATGCGTTCAGAACGCAATCCGGTGAGGCGGACAGCGGATTGAGAAATCCCGACAACCCGGAGCGGGTCATTCGATACAAAGACGTCACGGCCGACGAATTGTTCGAGATTGCAAGATTGGTGGTATCGGCCGAGATTGCGAAGATCCATACGACCGAATGGACCACGCAGTTGCTCTACGGGGAACCCCTCTACAAAGGTATGAATGCCAATTGGCATGGGCTGTTGCGCGAAGATTCTGATGTATCTGACGCCTTGAAAGAGGTGGTGCGTCGCCTCGACGATTCGGATAACCCGAGGAAATCGAATGGCCTCTATGCCGCGTTTGCCGGCGGCCCGGGTATTTTCGGATTGGGCAATCGGGTCTATGAAGAGCCGGGCCTCTTAAGAGATACGTGGACACTGATGAATCCAGATCATGTCAATGGAGGCGTGAAGCATTTCGGGTCCCCATTCAATTTTCCAGAAGAATTCATTACGGTGTATCGCCTTCATCCCCTGGTGCCGGACATGATCGAGTATCGGGAGTGGAACCATGACCCCAACGCCATCAATGCGCACGTGCCGGTAGTGGAAACCTTCCGCGGAAAGGCCACCGACGCGATGCGACAGAAAGGGCTGGCGAATTGGGCCTTCAGTATGGGCCGGCAGCGGTTGGGGTTGCTCACGTTACAAAACCATCCCCAGTTTTTACAGAATTTGAAGATGTCCAGATTGCAATCCCGTACGAAGCAGATCGACGTGCCAGCGTTGGATCTCATTCGCGATAGGGAGCGGGGAATTCCGCGCTTCAACGAATTTCGCCGACAATATGGATTGAAGCAATTGACCGGCTTTGACGACTTTATCGATCAGCGATTGTCACCGGAATCGTTGGAGCGCCATGAACAGGAACGGCTGGTGAAGCTGCTGAGGGAGGTATACGGCCAGCATACGTGCGATGCGTCAAAGATCATCACAGATGCGCAAGTGAACGACGATACGTCGCCGATCAATGATTGCCTGGGACATCCGGACGGCAGTCTCGTTGACAATATCGAAGACCTCGACACCGTTGTAGGGTGGCTGTCGGAATTCAGACGGCCACACGGCTTCGCCATCTCCGAAACGCAGTTTCTCGTGTTCGTACTGAACGCGTCGCGCCGCCTGTTCAGCGACCGATTCTTTACCTCGAGTTTTCGTCCCGAGTTCTACACCACATTCGGCGTCGGCTGGGTGACGAACAACGGCCCGGAGGTGCAGATGGAGGCTATGCCGTCAAATGGCCATCGCGATCCCGTGTCGCCTCTGAAGCGCGTGTTACTTCGAACCGTTCCGGAATTGGAGCCTGAATTGCGGTCGGTCGTGAACGTCTTCGATCCATGGGCGAGGGATCGAGGCGAATACTATTCGTTGCAATGGAAGGCGAGGCCTGGTGCTGGAGCGGATAAGGCGTTTGCGGAGCGAAAGTGATCGGGTAGTGGAGGGGAGAGCGGAGCGTTGAACTAGTTGCTGCTGAGACCGCTGACGGCGCCAATCTGGCGATACTTGCGATCCCGTTGAGCCAAGAGTTGCTCGATGGAAAGGTCGTTGAGCTGGGACAATTGGTTTGTCAGAGTTTTGGCCACGCGCTCCGCGACGGCTCGCGGTTCGCGATGAGCGCCACCGAGCGGTTCAGGAATCGACCTCATCGACGATATGCAGGTCTACTAAGTCCTGCGCCGTCATCTTGAGGGCGGTGGCCGCATCGGGAACTTTGGCGGGATCATCCCACAGGATGGCCGCGCAGCCTTCCGGTGAAATCACCGAATAGACGCCATGCTCCAACATCAAGATGCGATCCGACACGCCCAACGCCAGTGCGCCTCCGCTGCCGCCTTCACCGATCACAATCGGAAATGATCGGGACGGCGAGCCGCGACATCACGAAGAGATTTCGGGCAATGGCTTCAGCCTGGCCGCGCTCTTCGGCACCGATACCGGGGTAGGCGCCGGGTGTATCGATAAAGGTGACGATCGGGCGGCCGAATTTTTCGGCCATCCTCATCAGGCGCAAGGCTTTTCGATAGCCTTCGGGATTCGGCATGCCGAAGTTCCGCTGCATTCGTTCTTTGAGAGTCTTGCCCTTCTGATGACCGATGACCATGACGGAGCGATCGTTGAAGCTAGCGAAGCCGCCGATGATGGCGCGGTCGTCGCCGAACGAACGGTCTCCATGGAACTCCAAAAAGTCGCTGGAAGATTTCATTGATGTAATCGAGAGTGCTGGGCCGCTGGGGATGCCGGGCCAGTTGAGTCCGCTGCCAGGGCGTGAGTCTTGTTGTAGAGCTCATGTTCGACCTGGGCCAGTTTCGTCCGCAGCTTGCGGATTTCTTCCTGGGCGCTGGATTTGCCATTGCCGGCCTGCCGCGAGCTTTTCGATCTTTTCTTCGATTTCGCGGATCGGCTTTTCAAATTCGAGGTAATCGCGCATAGTCTACGACTGGGTTCTGCGAGGGAATACCCCCTCCTCTAAGTCGGGCTACGATAGCAGAGAAATGGCCCCTTTGCCTAGCACTTCTTCAACATCCGCCATGAAGTGCTCGCTGGCGCTGACGGTCAGGTTAGGGAGCGGGGCCGTGTCGGCTTCCAGGGCGCCATCCATCCGAAACGTCAGGGAAATGGTCGGTGCCCCCCGGGTGTCGTTTGAAGACGTCAAGAGCCGGGGCAATTGCTCCTGTGACCTCCGGCCGATCCGACAGACGAATATGAACTGCGTTTGATGGTCTGCGTCTGCACTTCGGCGAGCGGTTCAATCTTACTGCCGCGGATCTTTGTGCCTTTATCTCCCCGATCGATCGTGCCGGTGATGCGCACGAGTCGTTCCGGCGCGATGCAGGTCGCCGACGTTCTTGAAGAGATCGGGAAATACGATCACCTCCACCGTCCCTTGCAGATCTTCCAAGGTGAGTAGGCCATCCGGTCGCCCTTCTTGGTCAGCATCGATCTTGACGGCGCTGATGATCCCGCAGAGCTTGACTTCCTTCCCGTCGGAGAATTCCGTGAGGCCGACTGTCGTGGCTGTCGACAACGCCTGGAGCGTCGCCTCGTATCGGGCGAGCGGATGAGCCGTGATATAGAAACCGGTTAATTCCCGTTCATATTTCAGTCGCTGGGCTTGATCCCATTCTGGAACATTGGGCAATGCCGGTTCGACCCAGGCAACTTCGTGCCCCCCACCGTCCAACTCCTCGCCAAAAATACTTGTCTGGCCCAACGCTCGTTCCCGTTGCGCGCCGCGCCGTCCTCGATGGCCTGATCGAATACGGCCATCAATTGAGAGCGCTTAGCGCCCAGTGAGTCGAACGCGCCGGTCTTGATCAAGCCTTCGAGCATCCGCTTGTTCACCTTGTGCAGATCGACGCGACGGCAGAAATCGAAGAATGATGTGAAGGGTCCGCTGTCGGTGCGAATGGCCAAGACGGATTCGACGGCGCCTTCACCGACGTTCTTGATCGCCGCCAAGCCGAACCGGATCGCACCGTCCACGACAGCGAAATTTTTCTGGCTTTTATTCACGTCAGGGCCCAGGACCTTGATGCCGAGATCGCGGCATTCGGTGAAGTAGCCAACGATCTTGTCCGGTTGCCCATGTCGCGTCGTCATGAGCGCCGCCATGAATTCGGTCGGGTAGTGCGCCTTCAGGTAGCCGGTCTGGTAACAGACGACCGCATAGGCGGCGGCGTGCGACTTGTTGAACCCGTAGCCGGCGAACTTCTGGATCAGCTCGTAGAGTTTCTCGGCTTTTTTGTCCGCGATCTTGTTCTGTCTTGGCGCCTTCCAGAAATCTGACGCGCAGCTTCTCCATCTCCTCCGGCTTCTTCTTGCCCATGGCGCGACGGAGAATATCGGCTTGCCCCAGCGAAAATCCGGCGACCTTGTTGGCGATCGCCATCACCTGTTCCTGATAGACGATGACGCCGTACGTGTCCTTCAGGATCGGTTCAAGTTCGGGAACCTCGTAGACGATCGGGACCTTGCCCTGTTTTCGCTTGATGAAGTCCGGGATCAGATCCATGGGCCGGGGCGATACAGTGCGATGATGGCGATGATGTCTTCGAACCGATCCGGCTTGAAGCCGGTCAGGAGATCCCGCATGCCGGAACTTTCCAGCTGGAAGATCCCGGTCGTCTTTCCGGAAGAGAGCAGCGCGAAGGTCTTGGGGATCGTCGAACGGCACTTGGTCGACGGCCAGAGGCGGCTGATCGGGGCGTCCCTCATTGATCAGATGTCTCTGCCCGCCGGATCATCGTGAGGGTTTTGAGGCCCAGAAAGTCGAATTTGACGAGGCCGATTTTTTCGACGTCCCCCATCGAGTATTGGGTGACGATTTCGTCGTTGGCCCCTTTATAGAGCGGCACGTGGTCCGTCAAGCGGACCTTCCGAGATCACCACGCCGGCGGCATGGGTGGAGGCATGTCGGGCCAGGCCTTCCAGCGACTGGGCGATGGTCATCAGCTCCTTTACCTTCGCATCGGTTTCGACGAGTTCGCGGAGCCTCGGCTCCGTGTCGAGTGCCTGTTGGAGCGTGATGTTCAGCTGGTTGGGGACCAGCTTGGCCACCTTGTCGGCTTCGGCATAGGGAATTTCGAGCACTCGCCCCACGTCCCGGATCGCGGCCTTGGCGCCCGAGCGTGCCGAACGTAATGATCTGGGCGACGTGGTCCTTGACCCGTACTTATCGACGACGTAGTTGATGACCTCTCCCCGGCGATCCATGCAGAAGTCCATGTCGATATCGGGGAGGGACACGCGCTCGGGATTGAGAAACCGCTCGAACAGCAGTGTGTAGACGAGCGGGTCCAAATCGGTGATGCGCAGCGCATAGGCGACGAGGCTTCCGGCCGCCGAGCCGCGGCCCGGCCCGACCGGAATGCCGCGGGAGCGGGCGAACCGGATGATGTCCCACACGATGAGGAAGTAGCCGGCGAATCCCATCGAGCAGATGACCATCAGTTCTTCACGCAGGCGCAGCTCATAGACGGCCGGGGGATCGTGCTGGGGCGCTCGTTCAGCCGGGACTTCAATCCTTCAGTCGCGAGCTGTTCGAGATAGGATTCGCGCGTGTACCCTTCCGGGACCTTGTATTGCGGGAGATGCGTTTTGTTAAGCGCCAGTTCGAGGTCGCAGTGATCGGCAATGCGGCAGGTATTGGTGACCGCGCCGGGGAATTCCGCAAAGGCCGTGGTGAGTTCTTCCGTCGATTTCACATACAGCTGGTCGGTATCGAATTTCATTCGGTTCGGGATCGCTGAGCGTCTTGCCGGTCTGCAGGCAGAGCATGAGCTCGTGCGGACGGGAATCTTCTTTCTTCAGATAGTGGCAATCGTTCGTGCCGGCGAGAGGAATGCCGAGCTTCTTGTGGATTTCGATCAAGCCGGCATTGGCAATGCGCTGGTGGTCCAGTCCGTTCGCCTGCACTTCCAGATAGAAATGCTCCTTGCCGAAGATTTCCTGAAATTCCCCCGCGACGGCCATGGCACCGGCCATGTCTTTTTGGCCGATGAGATAAGGTATCTCGCCGCTCAAGCAGCCGGAGAGGGCGATCAAGCCCTCATGATGCTCTTTGAGAATCTCCTTATCCATCCGAGGCTTATAATAGAATCCTTCAAGATATGCTTTACTCACGAGTTTGATCAGATTTTGATAGCCCGTCAGATTTCGTGCCAACAGAATCAGATGATAGTAGTCGTTATGCGCGAGTCCGCTGTCTTTCTTGGCATGCCGACTGCCGAGGGCCATATAGGCTTCGCAGCCGATGATGGGTTTGATGCCCGCCTCTTTCGCTTTGCGGTAGAACTCGATGGCGCCGAACATGTTGCCATGATCGGTCATGGCCACAGCCGGCTGACCGAAGGATTTAATCTGTCGGACTAACGGTTCGATCTGATTGGCGCCGTCGAGGAGGCTGAATTGGGTGTGTAGATGCAGATGCACGAACGAGGAAGCCATGGGGAGGGATTCTAGGAGGCGGCCACTCTGAAGTCAATGAACGCGCGGACTAGATTTTCTCGCCGTATTTCTCGCGATGCTGCTTCTTCGC
Source organism: uncultured Nitrospiraceae bacterium (assembly GCA_963851455.1). GTDB lineage: Bacteria > Nitrospirota > Nitrospiria > Nitrospirales > Nitrospiraceae > Nitrospira_C. The sequence goes on along the minus strand of CAWKPI010000004.1, from coordinate 542,329 downwards.
GCCGGCGATCCAATTATCCCGCTTGATGCGGTCGGGGCCGGTCTCCAACTTCCGCGCGACTTTGGCGATGTCGCTCGGCGTCCATCTGGCGATCTGAATGTAGGTGTACGTGCCCATCTTATTGAGCGCACGTTCGATGACCGGGCCGATGCCATGAATTTTCTTCAGGTCGTCCTTTTGCGGGCCATTCGAGTTCTTGGCATGGCCGATCTGAAGACTCAGCTGGTTGGCCGGCCCGTTCGCCCGCGCGATCACATGGCCGCTATCGCCGCGTACACGGAGCGCGGCACGGACTTCGACCAGCCGTTTCCGGAGACGCGAAATTTCCTCTTCCTGCTCGCCCATCATCTTGGCCTGACCCTCGATCTCCGATTGAAGCGCCTGCAGCTCGATGATCCGCTGTTCGAGTGCGGCAATGCGGCGCTCTCGTTCCTGCAGCAACTGATCCTGCTGCGCCAGTTCCGCAAGACGGCGATCCCGTACGGCGAGTTGGTTTTCGAGGTCGTGAACCACATGCCGGTGCTGGGCCTCTTTCTCGCTGAGCTGGACTTCCAGCCAATGGACCCGTCCTTGCGCCGGCTCCAGATCCGCCACGTATTGGCGGAGTTGATCCAGTTCAGCAAGTTGGCCATCGGCTTCAGCCAGATGCCGTTTGAGATCGAGGAGCTCCTGCTCCCTTCGTGCGAGTTCTTGCTGCGTCGCCTCGCGGGCGGCATGGGCCTCTTTGGCTTCGTTGGCATAGGCGATCAAGGCAGTATCCTGATCGACAAGCCGCCCGAGTTCCGCTTTGTGCTCGGCATCTGATGCCAACGACCGTTGCTTGGTCTCGATCAATTCTTTTTGCAGACTGTCGATACGTTCCTGACGGGAGGTGAGTTCCTCTTGGGTAGACCGGCTCAGGCTTTCAAGCGAGGAAATTTTCGACTCTAAGACCATGAGCGATGACGTTTTGACTTTTAACTCGTACAGTGCCGTGTCCAACGCCTGCGCTTTGACGCGCAATTCCGTCTCGCGGTCAGTCAGCTGATGTTCGTTGGACAAGGCCGAACGGTGCCGGAGAAGCCACCCGACGACCGCACCGATTCCGGCGGCGACCAGGAGGCACCCCAGCATTTGGGCGACTAAGGCGGTCATAGTTCTCGCTTGTCCATCACGCGCAGTTCGATTCGTCGGTTGCGTTGGAGCGCGGTCCTGGAAGTCCCCGGCGCACGAGGCGTGCTCGCGCCATAACCGATAGCGGTCATGCGGTGTGTTACGCCATGGTCGGCCAAGTATTGTCGGACTGCCTCGGCTCGTCTGCGGCTCAGCTCCTTATTATAGTCGGGCGCACCGAACCCGTCTGTATGCCCGCCGATCTCGATAGACGTGGATTCGAACCGTTGCAAAATGGGAATGAGCCGGTCCAGCACCGCTCGACCTTTCGCGGTCAATGTCGATTGGTTCGAATCGAATTCAATCCGACTCTGGGAGAGCACCTCATCCAACTTCGATTGCAGGGAGGGAGACGCGGGTGCCGGGGCGCCGATCGACATGTGGTCTTCCAGTTCAAGACCGAGCGATTTCAGTGGCGCGACGGTTTTCAAAATTTTTCCTTTCGTCTGCTCCGACGGCACGCGACCGCTCAACACGAGAAAATGGCCATCGATGATGACCGAGCCCAGTCCTTCCATTTCTCCCAAAATGGGAAGGACCGCCGAAAGTTGGTTGAGCCAGAAGGCGGGAGCAATCCGGTTGTCGACGGCGAGTTGATCGGCGATGCGAACATGGGCATGGTCGTAAGCGCTGTGGGTCTGCTGAAGAATCCGGTCGCGAGTTGCCGCATCTGGAAGGGACCCGCGGAGCGTAAGCGTACCCTGTTCAAGATGCGCGTGAAAGTTGGCGGGAACGAGCGAGAGGGATGTGGCCGTTGAAGGAAGGTGACGCGGAATGCACACAAGTGCCAGGAGTGTGAGCGCGAAAATACCGCTGCCGATAATCGTCCTCCGTTCCACCTCGTACCTCAAAGGTTACATGAATCGAAACGGTACCATAAACTTGGGGAGTCAAGCCAGTATGGAAAAAGAGAGGGCAAGGCCGCGAATTATCGTGAAACTGTCGGCGAAAAAAAGCTCAGCTGGAGTCCTTGAAGTTGAGGCCCCTGTTTGTTATTCTCCGCTCTCTCTTCCACGACGCAAACCATTCAATTCGGGTCTGACCCAAGGAGTCGTCTCATGGCCAGCATCAAGCGGGCATTCATCAGTGTTTCAGATAAGACGGGAGTGGTGGACATGGCGAAAGGGCTCGAAGCCCTTGGTGCCGAGATTCTTTCCACCGGAGGAACGGCGAAAGCGTTGCGAGAGGCCGGTGTAAAGGTGACCGATGTCGCGGCCTATACAGGCTCACCGGAAATTCTCGACGGCCGTGTCAAAACCCTGCATCCCAAGATCCATGGCGGATTGCTCGGACGGCGTTCGGTGCCGGCCCATGTCGAGCAGATGAAGCAGCATGGGATTGGGCCCATCGATGTGGTCGTGGTCAATCTCTATCCGTTTGAAGCGACGATCTGCAAAGCCCAATTGTCCCTTTGAAGAGGCCATTGAAAATATCGATATCGGCGGGCCGTCGATGCTGCGTTCTGCGGCCAAGAACCACGAAGATGTCCTGGTCGTCGTCGATCCGGCCGACTACCAGCGCGTGCTCGATGCGGCGAAGGCAGGAACGGTGTCGCGTGAGTTACGGCGCGAGTTGGCGATGAAGGTCTTTCAACATACGGCGCGCTACGACAGTCTGATTGCCGGGTATCTCGAAAAGCAGGTGCAGGGCAGCGAGGTCAAGTTTCCCAAAATCTTGTCCTTGCAGTTCGAGCGGGCAGAGATGCTTCGCTATGGAGAAAATCCGCATCAGCAAGGCGCCTTCTATCGAGAACTGCATTCGACCGAGCCATCGGTATCCCGTGGAAAGATCCTGCACGGCAAGGCGATGTCGTACAACAATTTCCTCGATGCCAATTCGGCGCTCGAACTGGCGAAAGAGTACGACGAGATTGCCGTGGCCATTATCAAGCACAATAATCCCTGCGGCGTGGCGCTGGGTGCGACGCCGGTCGAGGCCTATGTGAAGGCGCGGGAGACCGATCCCATCTCGGCGTTCGGCGGCGTGATTGCGTTCAATCGCCCCGTGGATTTGGCCGCGGCGAAAGAAATCACCTCCACGTTTGTCGAAGTGGTCATTGCGCCGGGATTTGCCGACGATGCGCTGGCAGAATTGAAGCGCAAGAAGGATCTGCGCTTGCTCGACGTCGGGCCGCTCACGAAGGTGAAGCAAGAGGGCTTCGATCTCAAAAAACTGGTCGGCGGGTTGATCGTGCAGGATCGGGACCTCGGCGTCTTGACCGACCTGAGTGCGCTGCAACGTGCCGACAGTACGCAAACCGACGGACGAGGAATATGCGGCCTGCGCGTTTGCCTGGAAAGTCTGCAAACATGTGAAGTCGAACGCGATCATCTATGCCAAGCCGGGCCAGACGGTCGGCATCGGCGCCGGCCAGATGAGTCGCGTCGATTCGCGTGAAGCTTGCGGCGATGAAAGCCCAGATGCCGGTTAAGGGCTGCGTGATGGCGTCGGATGCGTTCTTTCCCGTTCCGAGATGGTTTGGATGCCGCCGCGCAAGCGGGGATCACGGCGGTCATTCAGCCGGGCGGCTCGATTCGCGATGCCGAAATCATCAAAGCCGCAGATGAACAGGGGGTGGCGATGATTCTCACGGGCATGCGCCACTTCCGCCACTAATCGGATGCTGAAACATGGCCCCTCAGCTTCGTTCTCGGTCGTCCGAGCCACCTCAACGTACCGAAGCAGTACGCCTCGGTGACTCTGCTCCCTGCGGCCTTGCGGAAGACCTGTTTGAGCAGCCGCATGATCGTCTTCAATGCAGTAAGGCACTACTGTGAAAATTCTTGTCGTCGGGAGTGGAGGACGCGAGCACGCGATGGTGTGGAAGCTCGCGCAAAGTCCCCGCAAGCCCACGCTCTATTGCGCGCCGGGCAATGCGGGGATCGAATCGCTCGCGACCTGTGTGCCGATCAAAGCCGACGACATTGCCGGGCTGAAAACATTCGTGCAGTCGGAGAAGATCGATCTGACGGTCGTGGGGCCGGAAGCCCCGCTGGCGTTGGGTATTGTCGACGAGTTTCGCAAATCCAAGCTCAAAATATTTGGACCGACGAAGGGCGCCGCGCGCATCGAAGCCAGCAAAGTCTTCTCCAAAGAGATCATGGCCAGCGCGAAGATTCTCACGGCGAAGGCGCAAAGTTTCGACCGAGTTGCTTCAGGCTTGGCCTATCTCGATCAGCATGAGCTTCCCGTGGTGGTGAAGGCTGATGGACTGGCGCAGGGGAAAGGGTGTGATCGTTGCGACGACGCGCGAGGAGGCGAAACAGGCCGTCCGCGATTCGATGGAGCATGCGCGTGTTCGGTCAGGCCGGTCAGCGCGTGTTGATCGAACAGTTTCTTGACGGCGAGGAACTGACGATCATGGCTTTCACGGATGGCCGGACGGTGGTGCCGATGCTGCCGGCGCAAGATCATAAACGAGTCGGGGATGGCGATACGGGACCCAACACCGGGGGCATGGGCGCCTATTGTCCTGCGCCGCTTGGCACCAAGGCGCTGCGCGAGCAGGTCACCCGGCAGGTCCTCTATCCCGCTCGTCGAAGCCCTGTCTCGTATGGGTTGTCCGTTTCAGGGCGTCCTGTATGCCGGACTCATGATTGTGAAAGGCGACGCCCTATGTGCTTGGAGTTCAATGCCCGGATGGGGGACCCGGAAACGCAGGTCGTGCTCCCGTTGCTCAAGACCGATTTGTTGGAGGTGATCGAGGCTGTGGTCGAACATCGGCTCGATCAACTTACCGTGGACTGGCATGATGAAACCGCCGTCTGTGTCGTCATGACGTCGGGAGGCTATCCCGGGGCCTATCAGACCGGCCGCCCGATTCAGCGGATTGCCGAGCCACGACTGATGCGAGGGCGCGGTGTTTCATGCAGGCACAAGACAAGCAGGTACCGAGGTGGTAACGGCCGGGGGCCGGGTGCTGGGAATTACGGGACGCGGAAAGACGCTGGCAGACGCGCAAGCGGAAGCCTATCGCGTGACTAAGTCGATTGCATTTGAAGGCGCTCACTATCGGACGATATTGCGTCATCGGGCTCTGGTCACGCGTCTAGACCGGCTTGGTTCCTGTCTCAGCTGATGGCTACGATCGCCTCCTATTCGGCGTCTGACCTGCAGAGCCTCTCGACAGCGGGTCAGAACCGTGCTTCAGCGGGTGGAGTGGCTCGTCGCCTCCCGACGGAGACGTTTCTATGGACTCGGGGTGCGATCCGTTCTGACCAGCAGGCGTGGATCGATTGCTGGCCGTCAAAGGGTCGAGAAGAGGGCAAACCGATTCTCGTGTTGATTGGCTCGGTGTAACAGCTGTCCTCGTTGACGCAGGCGGTGTCGTCCGCTCGCCTCGAGCCTGATCGACGCGTTTTGGCCAGGGCCTCTGACTATCCTTTTCCCCGCACATCCCTCTCTTGCCGAGAAATTTGACCGCGGGGACCGGGATGGTCGGTGTCAGGCTTAGCGCTTGTCGGCCCTTGGGTGAATTGTTGCAACGCATCGGCCCGCTGACCGGGACCAGTGCCAACCGCGCCGGAGCTCCGCCGGCACAGACGCCGGAGGCTGTGCAGGAAACGCTGCACGAGGAAGTGGAACTGATTGTCGATGCGGGACCGACGCCGGGCGGATTGCCTTCCACGGTCGTGGAGGCGCAAGGCTCACTCCGCATCATCCGCGAGGGGGCGATCGGACGTGCGGCGATCGAGTCCCTGCTCCGCACGAGAGGATTTTCCCTCAACGTTTCATAAATGTGGTATACAGCAGGCCCAGCAGTGCTGCCTATGAAAAGGAGGGGATCGATGGCAATCCGTCGTGCGGTGCAGCGGGGATATGCAGCAGGGTTGGTGATCGCGGTGGCGATGACGCTATCCGGATGTGATTACTGGCCGCCGGCACTTCAGACGCAGATCGAGCAACTCCGGTCTGAACTCCAAGCGGTCACGATGGAGAAGGCGCAGTTGCAAAATCAGATGAGCACCCTCGCCAAGGTGAAGGATGATCTGCAAATCCAAGTGGAAGATCTTAGCCGGTTGAACCGCGATAAGAGTACGATGATCGCCAGTTTGCAGAGCAGCGTCACCGCCCTCCAAGAGCGGTTGGCGAAGTCATCTAAGCCTGCGGCGGCAAAGGCCACGGCCACGAAGGCGGCGACCAAACCGGCCGTCAAGACGACGCAGAAAGCGACGGTCAAGAAAAAGACCGCGGCAAAATCTGTGGTCGTGCGTTAATTCCCGCGCGCTATTTGTCAGTGGATTTTGTGGTCGACGAGCTCGGAGTGGACGTCGAGCTGCTCGATGGGGTGCTTGCCGGCGCGGGGGAAGTGCTCGCCGGAGTCGAGGTCGTCGAAGCGGTCGAGCCGGCAGGCGCCTCTTTCTTCTCTCCGCCGGTCGTGGCGCTCTTCTCACCTTCTGTCTTCTTCTCACCTTCGGACGGCGGCTTCATCTTATTGGAGTAATCGGTCACATACCAGCCGCTCCCTTTAAACATAATCCCGGACGAAGAAATGAGCCGGCGAACGGGTTTCCCGCATCGCTCGCATGCGGCAATAGGATCGTCCTTCATGCTTTGTTTGACTTCAAATTTATATGAACACGTGTCGCACTGATACTCATAAATCGGCACGGGTTGTTCCTCCTGCTAGCAAGCTGCTGATAAAGCCACTCTTCTCACCCACCCCGAACCTGGCGCGGCCGAGACGCGCCTTCCTCCAAGCGTTGTTCTCGCGACGCTTAGAGGCTCAACGTACGGCCTGGGAATTCAACTCTTCCCAGAGGCGATGGGCGGGCCGGGTGAGAATAATCTACGCTTCGCCTCTTCGCTTGCTGCGGCCTTGCTGGACGGCCTTTCTGAACAGCCCGCGGATGATTCAGAAAAGTGTCTTCATGTTCAACTAGTTTGGCGCCAATCTGCTACGTCAGTTTCTTCAATGCCAGTCCCAGGCGATCCAGCCCTCTGGTGATCATCTCCATACTGGTGGCATAGGATAGCCGGATGTGTTCCTGGCTGCCAAACGGTTCGCCGGGAACCACGGCAATCTGGGCATCTTTCAGCAAATAAGTCGCCAGATCGGTAGGGGTATTGATTGGACCGGCCGGTCCTCGCTTGCCGAGGACGCCTTTGATATTGGGAAACGCATAAAAGGCGCCCCCTGGCATCCGGCAGGATATTCCAGGAATCTTATTCAGCCCCTCGATAATCGTCCGCCGCCGCCGATCGAACTCCGCGACCATCTGTTTGGTAAACGGCTCGCCGAATCGCAGCGCTGCGACCGCCGCCTTCTGCGAAATCGAACAGGCATTCGACGTACTCTGGCTTTGAATGTTCCCCATGGCGGTGATGAGGTCTTTCGGGCCGGCCGCATAGCCGACCCGCCACCCCGTCATAGCATAGGCTTTTGACACGCCGTTGATGACGACGGTGCGGGCGGCAATCTCCGGTCCCAGCGTCGCGATGCTGATGTGGGTCGCGCCGTCATAGAGTATTTTTTCATAGATCTCGTCGGAGATCACCAGAATGTTGTGCCGGACGGCGATGGCCGCGATGTGTTCGAGCATCTTGTGGCCATACGTGGCGCCGGTGGGATTGCACGGGCTATTGATGATGAGTGCCTTCGTCCTCGGGGTAATACGTTGTTCTAACTCAGCCGGATCAATGGCATACCCCTCTGCTTCCTTGGTCGGCAGCAGAACGGCCGTCGCATCGTTCAAGAGAGCCTGATCTGAATATGAGACCCAATAGGGGGTCGGGATGATGATCTCATCCCCGGCTTCCAACAGGGCTTCCGCCAGGTTGTAGAGCGAATGCTTCGCACCACAAGAAACCAGCACCTGCGACTTCTCATACTGGAGTCCCTGCTCGATCTTGAGCTTGTCGACGATCGCGGCACGCAATTCGTCGATGCCGGATGACGGCGTGTACTTGGTAAATCCCGATCGAATGGCGGCTTCTGCCGCGGCCTTGACCGGCTCCGGTGTATCGAAATCCGGTTCACCGGTCGAAAAGTCGATGACGTCGATGCCTTGCGCCGCCATGGCTTTGGCGGTCGCGGCCATCGCCAACGTCGGCGAGGGAGCAATGCGACTGACGCGGGTGGCGAGTTTCATGGTTTGAGACTCCGGATGCGTGCCTGCAGACGGCGCGCGACTTCTGGATGGAGAAACGCGGTCAGCGAGCCGCCGTGGTTCGCCACGTCCTTAATAATCGTCGAGGATAAGTACGAATACTCTTCGCTCGACATCAAGAAGACCGTCTCGACCTCCTTGGCCAGTTTGCGGTTGATGAGCGCCATTTGAAATTCGTGCTCAAAATCCGAAATGGCCCGGAGCCCGCGAATGATGGCCTGGGCGCCGGATCGCTGCACATGGTCGACCAGCAGGCCGTCGAACGTGACGACTTCCACCTGGCCAATGTCTTTTAACACCAGCTTCACCATCTCCAACCGTTCCGCCAAATTGAAGAGCGGATGTTTGGTCGGATTCGGTGCCACGGCCACCATCACTTTATCAAACACCCGCAAACTGCGGGTGATGATATCCGTGTGGCCGTGCGTGATGGGATCAAATGTCCCAGGATAGATACCGATTTTCATGAGGCTGACCTGTCCTGCATCGCCGGACCGTACAGGAAGAGCGCCGTGTCACCATAAGCGTAACGACGAATCAACGTCGCCCGGTCCGTCGCGGTTGGAAGTTTCGCACGGGCATCTTGTTCGATCACCATGACGGCATCCTCTGCCAGTAATCCGATTTCCCAGCTCTCCAGTACAAGATCGACCGCCTCTTTTGCTGTATAGGGGGGATCGGCGAACAGGACGTCATAAGGACCGTTCCACCACTGCGGCCGCTTGAAAAACGTTTGTGTCGGACCCATCCGTAACTCCGCCCGATCGAGCAGTTCACAGGCTGTGAGGTTCTTTCGCATGACTTGCACCGCCTTTGGATCTGACTCGACGAAGGTCACGACTGTCGCTCCGCGACTTAACGCTTCGATTCCCACCGCACCGGTCCCGGCATAGAGATCGAGAAACCGCCCGCCAAGGATGCGGCTTCCAAGTATCGAGAAGAGCGCCTCGCGCACCTTATCTGATGTGGGACGAAGGATCGTCCCCTGTGGCCCACTTAGGCGTCGACCTCGGTGGGAACCGGCGATGACTCGCATAGGCTATTAGCAAGCTGCGGACATGACTCTTTTCGATTTCAGTAGCCCGTCACCAATTTCCATCTCTGAGCACCAACTGCCATGAAAGAACTCAAAAAGACCTCTTTTTCCTAACCCACCCAGCCCACCGATTGCTTCGCAATCAATCACCCGAAACGCGCGGTTCCCCGAGGACGGCCGCAGCGAGCGAGGAAGCGAAGCGCACGCCGCTGGTGGGCTTTTCACATCCTGTTAGGTGAGAGGCGGTTCAGGAGCGCCTGACTCTAACATAGCGTTTTTGAAGGGGTCAAGGTGAACGGAGCCAATCTAAGCCCGTGGCTCTTGAGGAACAAGCCTAAGCGTGAGAGTAAAATTTCAAAAAGCGGATTGGTGCCATTTTGACGCTGGGCATGAGGCTGACTATAATCCTGCACCGTGACTACGAAGGGTCAGGCGAGAGGGCCTTCACGTGGATGAGGTGTCGGTCGGCAGATCTATCGCTCGCGTCCGGAATCGCGAGCGATTCGTTAGCGTGTGGCCACTGGCGCCTGCGCCGGCTGGGCAGGTTGGGTGTCACGGGCCGCTAAACTCTTCCGCCGATTATTGGAGATGGTGCGATCGATGATCGCGCCGCAGTTGATGCATTTCCATGCGTAGAAAATCAGAAAGAAATCGGAGAACCGCTCGAGCATCATGAGCCCTTTGCACTTCGGACATTCCATCGGTTCCTCCCAGGTTGTAACGTCCACAGCTGGGGGCGTACCAAAGCAAGAGCCGAACCAATTTTTGTCGGTACGTAATTTCAACATCTTAGGGGGTACGTATTTGTTACCAAGGGGTCGCCAGGGGGTCTTTCGGTAGTACAAAAACGTTCAACGTGTCATATTTTTGTTCAGGGAGGAGGCCAGGTGGGGAGAAAAACAGCCGGGCAAGGCATCACCCAATGGCCGGAAACCGAACGCCCGCGAGAACGACTCCTTGCGCAAGGCGCTGATGCACTGACCGATGCGCAACTGTTGGCGATTCTCCTTCGCGTGGGTCGTCACCGATCATCCGCCGTCCAAGTTGGAATGGAGATCCTCGATCGTCTCGGTGGTGTCGCCGGACTGGCGCGGTGCGGCATCGATGAACTCTGCGCGGTGCCGGGAGTAGGGGCGGCCAAGGCCGCGCAATTGAAAGCAGCCATTGGCCCTCGGCAGACGTGCACTTGCATCTCCGCTTTCAAAAGGCACCAAGATCTCTTCCAGCCGCGATCTGTTCGAGCATTATCATCCCACCTTGCGCGACCTGCGGCATGAGATCTTCAAAGTTGTGCTCCTGGACGCCAAGCATGCCATTGTGCGCGACGCCACCGTCTCCGAAGGCAGTTTGACACTGAGTATCGTGCATCCTCGCGAAGTGTTCACGATGGCGGTGAAAGAATCCGCCGCCGCCGTGATTTTTGTGCATAACCATCCCAGCGGTGATCCTACGCCTAGCCAAGAAGATCGTGTCCTGACGGCGCGATTGGTCTCGGCAGGGGAGGTGCTGGGAATTAGGGTCTTGGACCACATCGTCGTCGGCGACGGGCGGTACGTCAGTTTCGCCGATCAAGGCTGGCTGAATGAGAGTCGATTCGAGGCATGACGGAGAGGAATTCTGTATGAGCGACGAGTGAACATGACGGAAGGCAACCGTGCCTTTCGCTTGACCAAAGGAGGCCCCCATGAACGAGCCTGGTGCGAGGTCTCTCAGAAATGTAGCCATCATCGCCAATCGGGGAGCGGGCAAGACGTCGTTGGCGGAAGCGATGCTGTTGACCGCCGGTGCGATTCCCAGCCTCGGATCCGTGACGCAAGGGACAACCGTCTCGGATTTTGAACCGGAAGAAATTCACCACCGGTGTTCTGTGAGCACCAGCCTGCTCCGCTACTCCTGGAACCAAACGACGATCACGCTGCTCGATACACCAGGCGCACTCAGTTTGCTCGGAGAAGCGATTACCGCGTTGCACGCCGTGGATGCCGTCATCATGGTTCTCACGCCCGTCCAGTGGAATCCGGAGCGAACTCATCCGCCTCTGGTCGTATGTCAAAGACCTTCATCTTCCTTGTCTGATCTTCGTGAATGAACTCGAGAAAGAATCGGCATCACTTGACGAAGTGATGGCGGCCTGCAAGCGGGACCTGGACATCATTCCGTTGCCGATGTCGAGAACGTTCAAAGAGGGAGGACAATTCCAAGGGGTGATCGATTGGCTTCAACAGGCCGCGATTCATTCGCGAGCAGATGGTTCGAAATGGCAGCAGCACCCGGTCCCCGAAGCGGAAAAGACTGGTATGACGGAGGGCCGAAAACGAATTCAGGAAGCGGCAGCGGAAACGGACGATCAACTCTTAGAGCAATACCTCGCGGCAGGGGAGTTGACACCAGCGGACCTGATGCGCGGGCTTCGTCTGGCGGTCCATGCCGGTACTGTCGTGCCACTGTATGCCGGATCTGCGCTGAAGAATATTGGAATCGTCCCGCTGCTGAACGCGGTGGTGGAATTTCTGCCCACGCCGAACGATCGCGCGGTGAGGATGCCGCTGACGGGTCATCTCCAGGACGACAATCACGAGGTCTCTCGACAGGCCACGACCGAATCACCTTTCTCCGCTGTGATCTTTAAAACCATCATCGATCCCTTCGTCGGCAGGCTCTCCTATCGTGCGGATCTACTCAGGATCCCTGCAAGCCGATTCCATGCTGTTCAATGCGACCAGAAAGATCAAAGAGAAAAGCGGACATTTGTATCAGCTCCTCGGGAAAAAACATACGGCGATGGCGGTGGCGAGTGCAGGAGAGATTGTGGCCATTGGCAAACTCAAGGATGCACAGACCGGTGATACGCTCTGCGACGAGCAACACCCCATCTGTTACGCCTGGCCGACATTGCCTCGGCCGGTGTTGTCGTTCGCCATCGAACCCAAGTCAAGCGCCGACATCGACAAAGTCAGTCTGGGGCTGCACAAATTGATCGAAGAAGACCCGACGTTGGGGTTCTCGCGCAATGCGGATACGAAGGAGATGGTGCTCAGCGGGACAGGCCAGCTGCATCTGGATCTTGCCTTGGAAAAGCTCCAGCGTAAGTACGGTGCGGAGGTCATTATCCATACGCCGAAGATCCCTTATCGGGAAACCATTCGTGGGACAGCACAGGCGCAAGGGAAGTATAAGAAACAGACTGGCGGCCATGGCCAATATGGCGATTGCTGGTTGGAGCTGTCCCCATCGGTGCGCGGGGAGGGGTTTGCCTTCAACAACCGCGTCGTCGGTGGGGTGATTCCCCGCAACTTCATTCCGGCGGTCGAGAAGGGTGTCGTGGAAGCGATGCATCACGGGACGCTGGCGGGCTTTCCTGTCGTCGACGTCCGGGTCGCCGTCTATGACGGCTCGTATCACGTCGTCGATTCGTCCGAAATGTCGTTCAAGATCGCCGCATCCATGGCATTTAAAAAGGCCATGGAGACGGCACACCCGGTCCTGTTGGAGCCGATGATGACGGTCGAGGTGGAGGCGCCGGCTGCGCATATCGGGGCCGTGATCGGAGATCTGAATGCACGGCGAGGACGTATCCTGCATGTCGAAGCGAGAGGTCATGCGGAAATCGTGAAAGCATTGGTTCCCCTGGCGGAGATTATGACGTACACGACCACGCTGAATTCACTGACGGGTGGAGGCGGAAGCTACGTGATGGAATTGGCTCGCTACGATGAAGTGCCGCGCGAGGTGGCGGCGAAGATTATCGAAGAGGCAAAGGCGACCAAGCAAGCGGTCACCGCGCACTAGGGAGGATTAGGGGTCGGTCGATTTCAGCACAACGTAGAACGCCCGGCTTTCACGGAGCACGCGCAGCAGGACAGTTTCGCCCCGCCGGACTTTGGAGACGGCAGTGGTGAAATCACCGACCGAGCCGACCTCGACACGATTGACTTCTTTGATAAGGTCTCCTTCACGGAGACCTTCCGACTGGGCCAGACTTCCCGGTTCCACCTTGGTGATCAAGACACCGCGGCTTTCATGGAGCTTGAATTTTTCGGAGAGCGCGGCCGTCAGGTCCTGGACGTCGAGACCGAGTTTGGCTTCAGTGCGCGATTGAGGTAGCGAGGCCACGATGGCTTGATCCCGGCGCTCGCTGAGGGCGACATCCAGGACCAATCGCTGTTGATTTCGGACGACCTCGACTTTGGCCATGGCGCCGGGTAAAAGGCCAGCAACAATCCGTGACAGACGATTCGGACTGTCGATCACCGCACCTTCGATGCGGGTAATGACATCGCCGGGTTTGATGCCGGCTGCGGCAGCCGGATCTTTCTCGAACACTTCGTTGACCAGAACACCTTCCTGCTCGGTCACGCCGAACTTTTTGGCCAGTTCCGGCGTCAGCGGCTGAATGCCGACCCCAAGCCAGCCTCTGACGACCCGACCTTGGGCGACCAATTGCTGCAACACTTGTTTGGCCATGTTAGCGGGAATGGCAAAACCAATCCCTTGTGCGAAGTTAATGATGGCGGTATTGATGCCGATGACCTCGCCGCGCAGGTTGAAGAGCGGTCCGCCTGAGTTGCCGGGATTGATCGACGCGTCGGTTTGAATGAAATTCTCATACCGGGAGAGATTCACATTTTCCCGCCCGATGCCGCTCACCACGCCGAGTGTCACGGTTCGTTCCAATCCGAACGGATTCCCGACGGCCAATACCCATTGGCCTACCCGAACTGTCGTCGAATCGCCGAAGCGGGCGCTGGGCAGGGGATGGTCTGTCGGTCACTTTGAGGACCGCCAGATCGGTATCGGGATCTTTGCCGATGACCTGGGCGATCAGTTTGGTTTTATCGGATAAGCGGACCTCGATCTCCGTCGAATCTCCGATGACGTGGTTGTTGGTGATGATGTGGCCGTCCGGAGTGACGATCACGCCGGCCCCAGATCCAGGCGCATTGGGTATGCGTTCTTGAGGAAATTCCCGTCCTTTGCCGGACGCACTGATGGGAAAGAGGCTGACGACGGAAGGTTTCGCTGCCTCCGCCAGCTCGGTGATCACAGTCTGCATCTCCTCAAGCAGACGCAATCCATTGGATGTGTCTGATGTCGAAGCAGCCGGTTCGGTCGCAGAAACAGAGGAGCCTGGCCAGAGGCTGAGGATCATTGTTCCGGCGAGAAGGACCGCTGTTCCGATGCTGGATAGTCGGGTCATATTGCCAGTGTACCTCAGTCGCACCACGAAAGCCCATTGGAAGGCGACTAGGCGGATTTGGCAGTTCGAGTGAGGGTAAACCAGGGGGCGATGTGATCGAGGTCGGCTCGGAGGCCGATGACAATCACGATATCGTCGGGTCTGAAGACAAACGCATCGGTCGGCGGGATCAGAAAGGGACCGCGGAAAATAGTGATCAGCCTGACCGTCGAAGGCCACGACAGTTCCGAGACCGGTTTCCCGTCGACCTGAGAGCCTTGGGCAACGGGGATGCGTTCGATGGCGGCGGCACGCAGGCTCAGGTCCCGTTGCAGCTTGAGCAGATCCTCATGAATCGCTTCCAGTTTCAGTTCGCGGATCTGCGAATCCAGCTGTACGAGTGTCTGCTTGAGATGATGGACACGATCTGCGGCATGATTCAATGATCGTTCCAATTCGGTGGGGGGAAGCACGGGTTCCCGACCAGTGGATGAGCGATTTGGTAATGCCGCGGCAATATGACGTCCAAGGTGTCCTTGGACCGTTTCAATCTGGGTGAGCAGGTTGGCCGCTTGATTGTGGAGACGGAGCACATGGACCTTCCGGTTCACACGTTCAGCGATCGCGACAACCGATTCGTAGACGGCGCTGCCGGTCAGGGAGAGCTCTCTTTGGAGGCGACCGAAGAATTCCAGCGACATAGATTCTAAGGTAATGTCCGATAAGAGATATTATGTAAACTTATAGATCGATCTTTCCATTCCCGTGCTTTCCTTTACTCTTGTTCAGTCTGCTGGTCAATCGATTCCTCCTCTTACCCTCCTCCCGGCGTTCTTGCGCGAACTAGGAGCGACATGCCACCAGGTCACGGCTACACAGGTGGCTCGATGGCCCTTGATCCATTAGCCGGGCACCATGGGCCAGGATCGGTCTTAGTCGATGTCCGCAAGCTTACGGGCGTCCTACTATGTCGATCGTCCAGATCCTGCCGTTCGCGAGCAACGAGTGGCCTTTGGCACCTCAGGCCATCGAGGCTCATCCTTCAAGCGATCCTTTAATGAGGTGGAGAATTTAGAGTACGGGCGCATCTCGGGAAGATTCAGGAAGCATCGCAGATGCTGACGGCCAGGCCACTGGCCTAAATAGTAGGAATGAACTGTTCAGGACTCTCTCGTGAGAGCACTTTTCCGAGGCGTCAGAGTGTTGCTGGTTCGCCATTTCTCGAGAGGGTCGATTGGATCCTGATGACTCAGCGACGGCCTTGTCTGTAATCCGCCCAGGATGTTTCCATATTGGACCGTCACACTCTTCCCGTTCACGAACGCCACTGCCCGCCCCCACCGGTAGGATAGCGACCGTGCTCCATTTGGAATCCTGATGGCGACCCACCGGGAGTCGGACCAAAACACGACATGGCTTCCCTCTTGCTGCGAATGGACGGCACAGCCATCTTCCCGCACCAACGCCGGCCCGTTGGGGAGCCAGTGCAGCGACGCTTGAAGCAGGCAATCGGGTCCTTCGGCGAAGGCCATGACAAGCCAAGCGAATATCTCGACCGCTGTCATCTCCGTACCCCGTTGAGGTGGCGGCGTGCTGGGAAACTTTCGTTCCCAGTCAGATCGGCACCTGATTCAAGCCTAGCACTCGGATGCAGGATGTAAAGAAAGTAGGAGCAAGAACAGATAGGTGGCTTGGAGGGCTAAAGTGTAAACTACTCAACAACCGTAATAATCATAACCGAGCTTGCTGCTCTGCGTGATAAGAGCTGCGAACCAGGGGGCCGGACTCGACATGGGCAAATCCCATAGCGATTCCTTGTGTCTTGAGCTGGGCAAATTCGCCGGGATGATAGAAACGGGAAACTGGCAGATGACGTCTCGTCGGCTGCAAATATTGGCCGATGGTCACCATGTCACAATGCTCCGCACGCAGATCGCGTAGGACGGCGTGGACTTCGTCGAGTGTTTCACCCATGCCCACGATCAGGCCAGACTTCGTCGTCATCCCCCGTTGTTTCGCACGCCCGAGTAACTCCATCGACCGCAGATACTTGCCTTGGGGGCGAAGGGACGGAAAGAGTCGTGGCACTGTTTCGATGTTGTGATTCAACACATCCGGTTTCACGCTACAAATAATCGCAAGTGCCGCCTCGTTGCCTTCAAAGTCAGGGATCAACACTTCAATGGTACAGTGTGGATTCACACGTCTGGTACGTCTGATCGTTTCGGCAAAGATCGTGGCGCCGCCATCTGCCAATTCATCTCGATTGACCGACGTGATCACGGCATGGCGCAGCCCGAGGGCAGCCACGGCTTCGGCCACTCGCTGCGGCTCATGGTGGTCCACGGGACCCGGGCGGCCAGTTTCGACCGAACAGTAGTGGCAGCGTCTCGTGCAGATGTCCCCTAAAATGAGAAATGTAGCCGTGCGGGCATTCCAACATTCCCACCGATTGGGACAGCGGGCCTCTTCACAGATGGTATGAAGGTTTAGTCGATCGATGGTCTGTTTGATGTCTACATAGTCCGGACCGGTCTTCGCTTCAACCTTGAACCAGGAGGGAAGTCGGCGGGCCGGGTTCATAGATGATGGGCTATGACTACCGGGAGAGGATCGATCAGAAGTCACAGAACGGAGTTCGTTGAGCGGAATGAAGCTCATAGAGTATGTGACCGCTTGGGGTGACGAAACCAGTTGCGGAGTTTTTCTAAGAGTCCAGAGACAGGCTCATCCGATTGCGGCGGATCTGGATATTCCACCCACGATTCCTGGGAACCCAGATAGGTGCCATGACGGAAGCTCATTTGCGTCCTGAGTTGCCGATACCCTTGAGCCTGCAGGGTTTGAACTAAGACGAGCAATGCGACATCTTGTTTCGCGTGCGGCTCCGTGACGACACACGTCGATTCGTATCGAAGGATCGCCCGGTAGTATTCCCCTGCCCGTTCAAACTCGACCGGCCGACTGAAGCCTCGTTCTCGCTCATCCAGCCCGGCGAGCCGGTATTTGTCCAGCACCTCTTCTCCCACTGGCCAGGCTGTTGTTAATGTCGCTGAGTTCACCCACCCGAGCAATGGCCTCTCTGAACAGCCTACCGAGCATTCAGATCCTCAGTTATTCCAATGCGCGGAACACGGCTACGAGGTCGCTTAACGCCATGGTTTTGTGCTTGAGCATTGTACGCTCAGCCCGCATCGTGTCTCGGGTCTTGTCGTCAGCAGCACCGGTTTTGAGGCATGACGCCCCGAGTGCGAGGATGCGGTCACATTCTTCTGTCAGTTTGTTTTTCACGACGGGATTGACGGAGAGAATGTCCGTTAACTCGCGGCGTGTTTGGGTCAGATGGGCCTGGAGCTCTGCGTCGGGATAGCTCTTCCGTGCCGCCTCATCGAAACAGCGATCGAGATATTGGCTCAGAAACACATAGAGGCGAACAAGTGCGGCGGCAACGTCGATCTGATCTTTAGCAGAGGCTGGCATTGACGGCACTCCTTTCGTAACGGGAGAGCTACAACAGCGCTTTCACGTCATCGCCTTCGACTTTGACCTGATACGTTTCGACTTTTGCGGAGGGATTATTCACGCATACTCCGGTGGTCACATTAAACTGCCAGCCATGCCACGGACAGGTCACGACACTGGCTTCGAGTTCCCCTTCCCCAAGCGGGCCTCCGCGATGGAGGCAGGTATTATCGATGACATGGAATTGTCCATCGACGTTGAAAACGGCAAGAGCCTTGCCATTCACTTCCGCGACAATGCCATGTCCGGGTTTCACATCGTCTGTGCCCGCGACCCGTACGAACTCTCCCATACCTCTGCCTCCAGCGTTGAACACGCCGTCATTGATTCGTAAATGGCTGCTTGATTTTTTTGAGCAGACTGTCAATCGACGCGCCGCCTGTTCCTGTTGCCCCTAATTGTTCAATCAGTTTTTTGGCGATGTCTCTGAACGCGGCCGCTTGGGGAGAAGCCGGATTGGCCACCACGATCGGATGGCCGCTGTCCCCGCCCTCGCGAATGGCCGGGTCGATGGGAATACTCCCGAGAAACGGGACGCCCAGCTTTGTAGCGGCCCGCTCCCCTCCTCCATGTGAAAAAATGTCGGTGCGTTCGCCGCAATGGCCGCAGAAGAAAAAGCTCATGTTCTCGATGATGCCGAGCAGCGGGACGTTGACTTTCTGGAACATCGCCATGCCTTTGCGGACATCGTAGAGGGCGACTTCCTGCGGAGTCGTCACGGTGATGGCGCCGGCCAGCGGGACCATCTGGGACAGGGAGAGCTGCACATCGCCGGTCCCGGGAGGCAGATCGATCAAGAGATAATCCAGTTCGCCCCACAGCACGTCGCGGAAAAAAGCTTGCAAATATTGGTGCACCATCGGCCCGCGCCACACGAGCGGCGCTTCTTCCGGGACGAGAAAGGCCATCGAAATGAGTTTTACGCCGTAGCTTTCAACCGGAACGATCTTGCCGTCTTTCTGTTCCGGGCCAGTCGTACTGCCCATCATCATGGGAATGTTCGGGCCATACAGATCCGCATCCATGAGGCCGACCTTGGCGCCGGTCAAGGCCAGCGCGCAGGCTAGATTCGATGCAACGGTCGATTTCCCAACGCCTCCCTTGCCGCTGCTGACGGCAATGACATGCTTGACGCCGGGAATGAGGTTCTCTTTTGCCTGGGCCTGTTGGCCGGTATTGGGATTGTTCGTCAGCCATGGTGTGCTCCTTCCGCTCTCCAGCATCATAAGCGATGGACAAGGAGAAAGAAAATGGGCCGGTTGGGCCCACCCGTGTAGCTCGACCGGGCAATGGGCGCTATTCGGAAAAGACGGTCGACTCAAGTCGGCGAAGATTGGTCGCGAGTCCGAGCACGGACAGCGTGTAAATCATCCACTTTGAAGGGTCGAAGTTATACCAGCGTGGGCCGTTGCGGTAATCGCGCGCATAGGTGTGGTGATAGTTGTGGTAGCCCTCGCCAAAACTGACAAAGGAGACAAGCCAGCTGTCGCGGCTGCTGTCATGCTGCCCATGCGGCTGCGTGCCGAACATGTGGCAGAGCGAATTAATCGCGAAGGTGGAGTTCAACACCATGAACATGCGGAACATCCCCGCGAGGAAGAAACAGCTGATCCCGCCCATCAAGCCTCCATGCAGAAACCCCAGGATAAGTGGAAAAGCCAACCCGGAAATCACGATCGCGTGATAGTTCCGGTGTTGCCACATGACCATCGGGTCTTTGCGAAGCTGGCGCTCGTAATTTTCCGTGCGATGTCGCGTGTTGAGGAAGAGCCAGACGCAGTGGCTGTGCCAAAATCCTTTTTGCGCGTTGTAGGGATCTTCTTCCTGGTCCGTCCGAGCATGGTGGCGAATGTGGTCGGCGCACCACCGAAGCGCGGAGTTCTGGAGTGCCCAGCCTCCCGCGATGAGCAGCAGAGCTTTGACCCACGGATGACATTCGAAGCTGCGGTGCGAAATCAGGCGATGATAGCCGACCGTGATACCCATGCCGGTAAACACATACAGTATGCCGAACAGGACCCAATCGAACAGGGTGTATCCGTAGAGGTAACCGATCAGCGGGGTTCCGACGAGCGTGACAAGGGCGACCAGGCAAAAGAGGATGAATGTCTTATAGGCAAACGGCGTAGTTCCGACAGCGTCCGGCATCCCTGACTCCCTATGCAAGTGGAAAAAATGGACTTCACAGAATCTATGACGGGACCGAGAAGTCTTACCGCGTAAGATTACAGAAAGAGTGGACTTTTATCAAGGAATTCTTTGCGACGACGGTTCAGCCGAAAACACACGGCGGTGTATACTGAAAATGGTGGACACCACCTACTGCCTTTTTGGAGGCCGCGGTCGTGACTGCTTCCTTCGATAATGTGGAATCCGCTGTCCGTCAAATCGGCGAAGAACTCGCCCGCCTCTCCGCCGGCCAATCCCCTACTCTGTTCGAACGACAGTGGTGGTCCCAAGCGGCCATGAATCTCGCGATGCACGACCTCGACTTCAAGACACAGTTATTTCGCTTTATCGATACGCTGCCATCGGTGACCGATGACCAGCGCGTGGTCACGTTGGCCGAAGAATATTTTGGTGCGATGGCTGACCAGGCGTTCGGTCTTCGCTGGGGCCTGAAGGCTCTGTCCGCAACCAGCATTGGCGCGCGTCTGAGCGGGCATGCCATCCGCTCTCAGGTTGAGCAGATGGCGCGCACGTTTATCGCCGGATCGTCGATCGACGATGCCGTGCCGGTTTTGGGCCAACTCTGGAAGAGCGGCAAGGCTTGGTCAGTCGATCTCCTCGGGGAGGCGACGATCAGCGATCGGGAAGCAGACCGGTATCGCGACCGCTGCCTTCGGGCATTGCAGGAATTGGCTCATGCTGCTGCGTCATGGAATGCTGTTCCTCTGCTTGAACACGATCATCTCGGGTCCATTCCACGCGTTCAACTGTCATTGAAAGTCTCGGCCCTTTCTCCTCATCTCGATCCGATCGATCCGGAAGGCAGCTTTCAGTCGGTTGCGGCGCGGCTCAGGCCGATCGTCGATGCGGCGATGCGGTTGCCGGCCTCGCTGATCTTCGACATGGAGCAGGCCGAAACGAAAGACCTGCTCATCGACATCTTCACCCGGCTGTTCTCAGAGCCGGCCTATGGCACGTTCCCCCATGCGGGCTTGGCGGTGCAGGCGTATCATCGTGCCACCGCCCGCGACGTCGATACGCTGCTGTCATGGGTCCGTACACGAGGCACGCCGATGACGATCCGATTGGTGAAGGGGGCCTACTGGGACTCGGATACCATTCGCTATCGTCAACGAGGGTGGCCCGTCCCCTTGTTTGAGCAGAAGGCCGATACCGATGCGAACTATGAAGGGCTGGTGCGTACGCTGTTGGAAGCGACTCCACTGATCCGACCCGCCTTTGGTACCCATAATTTGCGAACGCTGGCCTATATTGAGGCGGTGGCGGCCCAGCTCGGACTGTCGTCATCAACCTGGGAATACCAGATGATTTTCGGCATGGCCGAACCGTTTCAGCAAGCGGTCCAACAGCGATGCCGACGATTGCGTCTATATACTCCCGTGGGCGAACTCCTGCCGGGCATGGCCTATCTCGTCCGCCGCCTCTTAGAAAATACCTCGAACGAATCGTTTCTGCGAAAAGAGTTTGTGGAATCCCAGCCACTGAATACCTTGTTAGCCCCGTCGACTAGTCAGGCTGCCCTTCCTTCATCATCATCTGAAGCAGAAAGGTTTCGCAATGAACCGCTACGAGATTTTTCTCTGGCCGAAGCACGATCGGCTATGCGGGACGCCATTGGCCAGGTCAAACACCAGATAGGGCAGCAATGGCCCTCAGCGGCGGGCGGGCTGACGCTGACAGGACCGGTCCTGACATCGCGCAATCCAAGCCGTCCGGATGAGGTGGTGGGTGTCGTGCAAGGAGCCAGTCAGGCCGATGTCGAGCAAGCGGTTGGACGGGCAGCCGAAGCCTGGAAGGCATGGCGTGAGACGCCGTCCGAACGGCGCGTCCAGATGATGCGAGCGGCAGCGGCGCTGATGCGATCCCGGCGCGAGACGCTGGCCGCTTGGGAAGTGTTGGAATGTGGAAAGCCGTGGCGAGAGGCGGATGCGGATATCGCTGAGGCCATCGATTTCCTGGAATTCTACGCGCTGGAATGGCTGCGTCTCGCGCCAGCCAAGCGCCTGGGTCACCAACCAGGTGAATTGAATCATCGACTGTTTACCCCACGCGGGGTCACGGCGGTGATTGCCCCTTGGAACTTTCCGCTCGCCATTCCGACCGGGATGGTCTCAGCGGCACTTGTGACCGGTAATCCCGTCGTCTTCAAGCCGTCCGAGCGGTCGTCATTAGTCGGCCACTTGCTCGCGGGGATTCTGGTTGAAGCCGGCGTGCCGGAAGCGGTGATCTGCTGTCTGCCGGGAGGGCCGGAGATCGGCCAGGCGTTGGTTCGCCATCCCGACGTCGTGACGATTGCCTTTACCGGCTCCAAAGCCGTTGGACTAAGCCTGTTGAAGGACGCCTCTGAACAGGTACCGGGACAGCGGATGGTCAAGCGTGTCATTGCAGAGATGGGCGGCAAGAACGCGATCATCGTCGATGAAACGGCCGATCTCGACGACGCCGTATCCGGGGTGGTGGCCTCTTGCACGGGCTACAGCGGACAGAAATGCTCAGCCTGTTCGCGGGCGATTGTCCATAGGTCGGTGTACGAGGTGTTTCTCGAGCGGCTGAAAGAGGCGATCATGAGCCTGCGTGTGGGTAATCCGGAGGAGCCGAGTACGCAGGTCGGACCCGTCATCGATGAGCGGGCGGAAGCCAAGATCCTTGAGTATATGAAAATCGGAAATCAGGAGGCACGGATTCTCGTGGAAGGGCCTGTGACCCAACCGGGCTGGTATGTCGGACCGACAGTATTTGCCGACGTAAGACCAACGGATCGGATTGCACAGGAGGAAATCTTCGGGCCGGTGTTGGCCGTGATCAAAGCGGCCACCTTTGACGAGGCGCTGACCATCGCCAACGCGTCCGACTACGCCTTGACCGGCGGTGTCTACTCTCGCAGTCCTGCCAATTTGGCACTGGCCGAGCAACGCTTCGATGTGGGGAATCTGTATCTGAACAGACCGATTACGGGGGCCCTCGTCGGGCGTCAGCCCTTCGGCGGGCATCGGCTATCAGGAGTCGGGGCGAAGGCCGGGGGCGAGGACTACCTGATGCAGTTTGTCGTCACGAGAATTATCAGCGAACAGACCCTCCGTCGAGGGTTCGCTCCGACCGAGTGACGCTTTCGGCGGCTTAATCTCATAGGACTCCAGCTCCTCACTGATCTCCGTGATCACCCCGCGGTCTTCCAGTGGAGAGAGTTCCTGCCGTTCGACATATTTCACCAATCCCACCCCTCTCGCAAACCAGGCCGTCATCACATCCGTACCCGTGACAGTTCTCATGGCGCCGGAGAGACGAATTTTCATCCGCATATACGCTTCGACTTTGACCGCATCCTTGAACGTGCCAGCCGGCACGGTGACCGATTCGATTCCCGTCACCGTCGAGGTGCCTTGCGCGTCGACTTTTTCATTGATACCGTCGCGATCCATGTCCGTTCCAAAGTCGAGCTCTTTCTTGTCGAATTGTTGAATCGTCGAGGAGATTTTCATTGGGAACCGGACAATCTGATATGGAATGAGCTGTTTCTCCAGCGGCGTGCCGGGCTCTGAGCCATGATAGACGATACCGACGACATCGCGGCGGTAAAAACTGTCGGACGGCCCGTGATTCCCGGGATTGGTGTCGTGGAACACTGTGACCGTCATACCCCTGAGAGTCTTGGTGCCTGTCACTGTCGATACGTTGGTAAAGAACTTATGTTCGATCGTTTGGAGGGGGCCTTCGGTGATTTGTCCACGATATTCCCAATGGCTTCCCATCGTATCAGGGAAGTAATCAGACGATTGCGAGATCCCCGTGAGTTCATCCGCACCTGCGGATGGAGAGAACAATGTCACGCAGGAGAGTGCGACGACCACGCCTGTGATAAATCCAATGTTTCTCACACGATGTTTCCGCACTGGGGGGGTCCTCTGAACGGTCATTCTGATGACGGTACCATACGAATCCTGAAGGCAGCAAGCGCGTATGAATCTCTATGGGGAGACACAGCAGACTTGCCTTCGTTCATCGGTGTCACCATAATCCGTCACGTATGCTGAAACGCCGTTCATCCTCCGGATCCCCTCCCTCAAAGGAGTACCCTCCTCGACAGACTGTTCTCGTGACGGGGGCCTCGGGAGGAATTGGTCGGGCCATCAGCTTAGCCTTTGGAAAGGCTGGATGGTTTGTCGGTTTGCATTATCATCGCGATAAGGCGAGCGTTGAAATGACCCAGCGGCAGATCAAAGGAGCAGGCGGTGCCAGCGCATTCTATGATGCGGATATTCGAGACGCCGAATCTGTTCGTCAAATGGTGGAGCGGTTTTGTCGAGACGTCTCTGCGCCGGCTGTCTTTGTTTGTAATGCTGGAATAGGCGGCGGTAGCCTACTCCTTAAACAACGATGCGAAGATTGGGACAACGTGATCACGACCAACCTGACGGGCACGTTTCACTGCTTACGTGCGACGGCCCCTGCTCTCCTCGCGCAAGGCGGGGGATCGATTGTCGTGGTGGGTTCTTACGCGGGATTGCACGGATCGGTTGGGCAGGCGGCCTATGCAGCGTCCAAGGCCGGTCTTATCGGCTTAATGAAAACTGCAGCGCAGGAATGGGGACCGGAGAATATTTGCATCAATCTGGTGTTGCCTGGTTGGCATAAGACGGGACTCACTGAAGGGGCGATGTCGACTGCGGGTGAATGGAAAGACCATGCGTTGCGCCGGCCACCGTCGCTTAACGAAGTTGCGCAGACTGTGTTGTATCTCGCCCAATTGAAGGACGTCTCGGGACAAATCTGGAACTGCGATAGTCGGAATATGTAGCGATGGATCGGCATAGATTGGAGTTCGTGGTGTGTCAATGAAACAAAAACGGGTGCGAAAGGGCGGAGGCGTGTTTATCACGGGAACTGATACCAGTGTCGGCAAAACGCTGATCTCGGCGTCGTTGGCGTTGGCGCTGCAACGCCTTGGGGGCAGTGTCGGCGTGATGAAGCCCATCCAGACCGGGACTTCGCCAACCAAAGTGGCTCAGTCCGATGCCGCCCGTCTCCGAGGTATTGTGGAGAGCGAGGAGACGCTAGGGGCCATCTGTCCCTACCAGTTTGAATTGCCGGTGGCTCCACAGGCGGCGGCTCACGCCGAGCGGCGCGTCATCGATCCGGGAGTGATCCGGCAGGTCTATCGCCTGCTCTCAAACCGATATGACTACATGGTGGTCGAAGGAATCGGCGGAGTTCATGTACCGGTTACGACCAAGGAAAATGTCATGGATGTAATCGCTCGGTTGAAGCTTCCCGTGGTCGTTGTCGGGCGGGCGGGGCTTGGTGGGATCAATCACGCGTTGCTGACCGTCGAAGCGCTTCGTCGCAGAAAGATCCCGATTGTCGCGTTGGTGTTGAATTGCACGCATCCAGCACGATCGACTCTTGGGCGTCTCCAAGTGAGGACGACCGTCGAAGCGGTCCGGAAACGGGCCGGCGTGCCGGTGCTCGGTCCAATCTCGTATGAGCCTGGATTGTCACGACGGTTTCGGCAGACGGTCGTTCGGCTGGCACGTACCGCTGCCATTCAGAACCTGGCAAGATTGGTCAAGGGATCTGCGCGATAAGCTCTTGTACGGCCTTCGTCACATCCGACACATTCAGAACAGCGGAGATCACAGCGATACCATCGGCGCCGGCGTGCATGACCGCTCGTACCTGGTCGAGTCCAATCCCACCAATAGCAAAAATCGGTAGCGATGTGAGTGGACGGATATTCTTGAGCCCTTCTATCCCTACGACCGGATCGTGGTCCCGCTTCGAGCCTGGCCTGAAGATCGGTCCAAAACCAATATAGTCGGGCTTCAGTTGGCTGGCGGTTTTCACCTGTTCGAGGTTGTGCGTGGAGAGGCCAATGAGCTTGTGACTGCCCAATAGTGTCCTCGCCTCTGCATACGAGAGGTCATCCTGCCCCAAATGGACGCCGTCGGCTTCTATGGCTAAAGCGAGGTCACAGCGATCATTCACGATAAATGTCACCCCGAGTTCCACGGCGATTTTCCGTAAGGCTAACGCCTCGGGATAGGCTTCCTTCATGGCTGCCATCTTGTTACGGTACTGGAATATTCTTGCACCGCCCGCCGCTGCCGCCTTCAGGGCGTCGGCCAATGGCCGCTCCGGCCGCACAGATGAATCAAGGATGATGTAGAGACCGGATAAGAGAGGTGGCGGATGATCGGCTTCCATAACACGCCATTGTACCGTCGTCAAAAGTCAAAGGGGCTAGCCGGCGAGGAAGCGTTCCAGGAACGTCGTCGAGACGTGACCCTTTTGGAAGTCGGGATCGTTGAGGATACGTTTATGGAGCGGGATGGTGGTCTTGATGCCTTCGATGACGAATTCATCGAGGGCTCGGCGCATGCGGGCGATGGCTTCCTGCCGGTCCCGTCCATGGGTGATGACCTTGGCGATCATCGAATCGTAATAAGGAACGACCATGGCGTTCGATCTCCATGGCAGAGTCGACGCGGACGCCGAAGCCGCCGGGAGCGCTGTATTTGGTGATCAATCCCGGCGAGGGCGTAAATTTTTCGGGGTCCTCGGCGTTGATGCGACATTCCAGGCTGTGGCCGTTGAGCCGGATGTCAGGCTGCTTGAACGACAGAGCTTGCCCGTCGGCGAGGCGTGATCTGCTCCTTGATGAGATCGATGCCGGTGACCATTTCGGTGATCGGGTGTTCGACCTGGATGCGCGTGTTCACTTCCATGAAAAAGAAATTGTGGTCCTTGTCGAGAAGGAATTCCACCGTGCCGACGTTCCGGTAATGCGCGGCTTTCACGGCTTCGACGGCCACGCGCCCGATCTCCCGACGGAGCTTTTCATCGACGGCGGGTGACGGTGTTTCCTCAACGAGTTTCTGGTGGCGCCGCTGAATCGAGCAATCGCGTTCGCCTAAGTGCACCACATGACCGCGATGGTCGGCAGCGATCTGCACTTCGATATGGCGGGGCTCGAGAAAATACCGTTCGAGATAGACACTGTCGTTGCCGAATGTGGATTTGGCTTCGGCCTGGGCGGCTTGGAAGGCTCGTCCGAGTTCTTCGGCGCTGTTGACGACGCGCATGCCGCGTCCGCCTCCACCTGCTGACGCCTTGATAATGACGGGATAGCCGATCTTCGTGGCGGCTTCCAGGGCCTCTTGTTCGCTCTTGAGCTCACCGGGGCTTCCGGGTGTGACCGGCAGGCCTCGCCGGGCGACGATTTCACGCGCCTTGGCCTTATCGCCCATGAGGGCGATGTTTTCCGAGGTGGGGCCGATGAATTTGATCGCCGATGGATTCGCAGACTTCGGCGAAGTGGGCGTTTTCAGACAGGAAGCCGTAGCCGGGATGGATGGCGTCGGCGCCGGTGATTTCCGCTGCGCTGAGGACGTTGGGAATATTGCGATAGCTCAGTGCGGCTTCGGCCGGCCCCACGCAGATCGTTCGTCCGCGGCTCGCACGTGCATGCCGCCGGCATCGGCCTCGGAATGGATGGCCACGGTCTTGATGCCGAGTTCTTTGCAGGCGCGAATGACCCGCAGCGCGATCTCTCCACGATTGGCGACCAGCACTTTCTTAAACACGCGCCTACTCCGATATGGGTCAGGGAAGGAGGGGTTAAGGTGTGGCTTTCGGATCGATCAGGAAGAGCGCCTGGCCATATTCCACGGGCTTGGTGCTTTCCACCAGAATCTTCGTGATGCGCCCGTCCACCTCCGACTCAATCTCGTTCATCAGCTTCATTGCTTCGACGATACACAAGACCTGTCCTTTTTTCACGTAATCCCCTTCTTCGACATAGGGGTCGGCATCGGGCGAAGGGGAACGATAGAACGTGCCAACGATCGGCGACGTGATCGTGATCTGACCGGTGGCGTCCTCGACCGGCGCACTGACCGGATACGGTCTGCTGTGAGAGGCGACGGCGAGCGGACAGTCCTTGCTCCGTCACGGTGGCAGAAACGGTCTTGACGCCGATTTCATGGCGGACTCTGATCCGGATGCCCTCGCCGCTCAATTTCCAGTTCGGTCAGGTTGATTGCGTTTCAGCAGATCGATCAGTTCCTGGATCTGCTTGGTTTGTGTGCGACAGGCATCCTGTGCGCTTTTGGCTCCGGCAAAGGACCCGAGGCAGCACGATCGGGGTCCCGCGCTTCTTCGACTTTGCGAGCTTTCTTCCGACTCACCGAACGCGCTCCACGTAGCTCTCGGTGCGGGTATCGATCTTGATCACGGTCCCGACTTCCAAATAGAGCGGAACCTTGATCGTGGCGCCGGTTTCGACGATAGCGGGCTTCGTGCCGCCCGAGGCGGTATCGCCGCGAACACCCGGTTCGGCATCGACGACTTTCAGTTCGATGAAAATCGGCAACTCGACGTCGATCGGGCGATGCTCGTAAACGAGAATCTTCACCGTCATGTTTTCTTTGAAGAGATCCGCATTTTCGCCGAGCTTGCTTTTTCGCAAACGTCAGCTGCTCGTAGGTCTCCGTGTCCATAAAGGTATAGTCATCGCCGGTCGCATAGAGGAATTGCATCTCGCGTTCTTCGAGATCCGGCTCTTCGAACCGTTCCCCGGATCGAAAGGTACGATCCAGCACGTTGCCGGAGAGATAGCTCTTGAGCTTGGTCCGGACGAACGCCCCGCCTTTGCCCGGTTTCACATGTTGAAACTCGACGATATAAAACGGCTCGCCGTCGACCATGAGCCGCACGCCACCGCGAAAATCGGTCGTGGAAATCACTCGGTACTCCCTTCACCGCGTGAAATAAAAGAGGTCATGGCTGATCTTATCGCGTTGCGGTTTTTTGCCGGCGAGGTGCCGACGGCTGCCTTCTTGCGCTTTACGTGCTGTCAGAATGCTCGTGCAGGCCGCGCAGTGCGAGCAGATAGCCGGTCGGACCCAAACCAGAAATCTGTCCCATCGCGACTCCGGCCATATGAGAATGATGGCGAAATTCTTCCCGCTGGTGAATATTCGACAGATGCACTTCAACGGTGGGCAGGCCGACCGCCGCAATGGCATCCCGGATTGCGATGCTGGTATGGGTATAGGCGGCAGGATTAATGATGATCCCGTCGTATCCGCTTCCGAGCCTCTTGGATCCAGGTGACCAGTTCGCCTTCGCTGTTCGACTGGCGGATATCCACTTCCACGGCCAACTCCTCGGCCAGCTTGGTCATGGCCGAGTCGATTCCGTCCAGTGACAGGGTGCCATAGATGGACTGCTCCCTGGTCCCGAGGAGATTCAGATTGGGACCGTGTAAGACTAGTATTCGGAGCATGATTCCGCCGATGTTCACAACTGATCGTGAGATGTTCCCTTGCCGGCAGTTCAGGAGGGCGGCATTGTAACAGGCCGCCAGGGAGCGGTCAAACTATCGAAATATATTGGAAATTTATGGGTACGACTCGTCCGGATGGCAGATCGCGCCGCTGTCGCTCAATGGAACGCAGCCAGGATTCCAGTTGCGCTATTGTCCGGGCATGGGATGGTGGTTCTGCGCGGCACCTGCCTCTGGCGCCTGTTCACTGACGTTCTGGTCGTTCTCATGAAGGGCCTGTTCCATAATGTTGGTGGCTACACTGATGGGGGAATCTGTGGTCAACACATGGTCCATGGTGGCAACAGGTTCTTCGGTCTGAAGAGCCGCTGCTTCGACAACGGCATGGATGTATCCGGTTGCGGGACCGGCGCAGGCGGATCCGAGGCCAGTGCTGGTGTCGGTGCTGTCACGTGATGAGAGACATCGTTCTTCTGTTTCTCAGGTTCCGGCTGCACCCCGAGCGAGGCTTGGACTGACAGCGCTTCTTCATCCCGGGGGTTCACGGCCAGGATGACCGGCACGGATTGCAAGTGCCTCTTCTCTCAGCCCTGGCTCTGCATAGATCTTGATCAAGGTCCGATGGGCACGGAGATTTTCCGGACTCAACTTGAGTGCCCCTTCCAGCATCGCCCTGGCCTTCGTCGGCCTGACCCATTTGGTCATATGCCCGTCCTAAGGCGACCATGGCGGTGATGAAGCCTGGATAATACTTCAGACCGTCTTCCAGCACGCCCGCAGCTTCTTGCCACATGCCGACTTTTCAATACTCTTCGGCCAGGGGGATGAAAACTTTGGATTGTGGATCTTTGGCCAACTGGGTGGCCAGTCGATCGATTTCCATGGCGTTCGGCGGCTGTTCTGATTTTGAGCCATGGGCTTGCCACCGTCCTCCCGCGACTGCATCGGCTTGACGCACGTCTGCCTGGAGTGGGCAGTGCGTAGCAACCGGCGCGCGGCTCCAAAATCGTCGTCGGCCAGCTCGCGTTTGGATTTGAGCGGCAGTTCGATGACCTGACCCTGCCGGTCGATCAACGTAGCTGCGTTCTGATCGCTGCCGAATCCCGCTCCCGGCTTGGTGACATCGTTTGCGACGATCAGGTCGAGATCCTTTCGCTGTCAGCTTGTCTTTCGCATGGGCAGCAGATCATCCGGTTTCCGCGGCAAAGCCGACCATGAGTTGCGTGGTCCGTCTGGCGGACAAGCAGGCCAAGATGTCAGTGGTCCGTTCGAGATCAAGTGTCCCGTCGTCTTGTCCTGCTTTTTATTTTTCGCGATGCGGGATGCTTCGGGCGAAAATCCGCCACAGCGGCGGCCATGATGACGGCCGTGGACCAACTCAACCGTGTGCTGACGCGCCTTCGTCATCTCCTCAGCCGTCTCGACCGAGACGACTTCGACGCCTCTCGGAGATCGGTAAGGCTGTCGGACCGGTGACGAGGACCACCTGGGCTCCCCGTCGCCTGCGCGGCTTCGGCAATGGCATAGCCCATCTTGCCGGACGAGCGGTTGGAAATGATAGCGCACCGGATCGATCGGCTCTTGCGTCGGGCCCGCCGAAACCAGAACTCGGTGCCCCTGCCAATCGCGTTGCGGAGCCAGCGCCGCCTGAAGAGCCTCCAGAATTGTGTCTTCCTCTGCCAAGCGGCCTTGGCCGATCGCGTCCGGAAGCAAGCGGGCCTTCTTCCGGATCCACGACGATCGTCTCCCCTCGCGCGCAACGTCCGAACATGTTCTGTGACAGTATGGATGGGTCCACATCCCTCCGTCCATGGCGGGGGCCACAATCAACGGGCACTGTGCCGTCAGGAGCATGGTCGAGAGCAGATCGTCGCCCAGCCCCAGCGCTGCCTTTGCAAGACAATTGGCCGTGGCCGGCGCAATGACGATGGCATCTGCCTGTTCAGGCAATGACAGGTGTTTCATTTCCTGATGCGCTTCGAAGAGATCCGTCGAGACCGGATGGCCGGAGAGCACTTCAAACGTCAGCGGGGTGACGAACTTCGTGGCCGATTGCGTCATCACCACGTGACCGATCGCTCCTTCACGGATCAAGGTCCGGAGCAACGCGACAGCCTTATAGGCCGCGATGCTGCCGGTCACGCCGAGCACGATCTGTTTCCCGATCAACGTCGGCCCTATGGAGTCGGAGATCTTCACCATACGCTTACTCCTCGCTCTCACCCACCACCGGCTTCGGGGTATCGTCGACATAGACGCTCAGTTCTTTCTTGATCTCCTTCGCATCGTCGCCGGTCATCATGGCGATGCGCTCCATTTCGCCTTCCTTGCCGCGCTTCGCTTCCTTCATGGCATCCCGCGCTTCTTGGCCGACGAGGTATTTGACTTTGTCCCCGGAGGACTTCATCGAGGGCGATGGTCGTTTCTTTGGTGAAGCGGGAGGCGCGCATGACGTGATCCCTGGACAATGTGCTTCGCCCGCTGGGCTGCGATGATCGCCAGCCGGTGGCGTGAGTCAAATTCGTCTGCTGTGTATTGGGGCAAGAGTCTCAACATGTCGATCATGGGTGCGGTACTCCTTTGGGTTAAGGAAGATCTTTGCGATCTCCGGTTTTCTGTTCATCGTCAAGAATGAAATTATTCTCGAGCCACGTCATGTTCAATCGTTTCGTCTTCAAGCGTTCTGACCAGAAGATGCTTTCGAGATCGCGAAGCGATCGGCCGAGGTCTTCGTTTCGGACGATATAGGCATATTCCCGGTAGCTCCACACCTCTTCTTTCACTTTGTGCAGTCGCCGTTGAATCTCTTCCGGTGGAATCGGAGGCCCTGGTTTGGAGCCGGGACCGGAGCACGGTCATCGAGGGAGGAAGAATAAAGATCGACACCGAATCCTCGAATCGTTTCTTGACCTGCATGGCCCCTTGCACGTCGATCTCCAGCAACACATCGATCCCCTGATCGATCTTTTCGGTCAGCGATTTCCACGGCGTCCCGTAGAGATGTCCATACACGTGGGCCCACTCGACGAATTCATTTCGCGCGATCATCTCTTGAAATGTCTGCTCTTCGATGAAGTAATATTCGCGCCCATGCTCTTCGCCTGGCCGCGGCTTCCTCGTTGTATAGGAAATTGAATGCCACAGTCCCGGGAGGTTCGTCGTGAGTTGCTTGCAGAGCGTGGTTTTCCCCGTCCCGGAGGGCGCGGAGATAATGAAAAGAATTCCCCGCCGATCCGTCGAAGACCGGGGTTGGCCGGATGCCGGTGCCGTGGAGCTGGTCGTGGTGGCTGAGTTCATTCGACGTTCTGGACCTGTTCGCGAATGCGTTCCAGTTCGGCCTTCATCTGGACCACATGACCGGCGATTTCCGCGTCGTTGGCTTTTGAGCCGATCGTGTTGACTTCCCGCCCGATTTCCTGGAGCAGGAAATCGAGTGTTTTGCCCACAGATTCTGCACGGTTGAGCGTCTGCTCAAACTGTATCATATGCGAGTCCAATCTGACTATTTCTTCCGTAATGTCGCCACGATCCGCGTACACCGCCAATTCCTGATAGAGCCGGGGGGGATCGGGGATTTCCGATCCCAGCAGCTTCTCCACACGAATCTTCATTCTGTCAAAGATCTCCTGGGCCAGCAGAGGAGTCCGTGCGGCGACGAGCGTCTTGATGCCCCCGGATCGTCTGAATCCGCGCGCTCATATCCTCTGCCAGGGCCTTCCCTTCGCGCGTTCGCATGCCCTCAAGATCCGTCAGTGCCTGGGTCGTCAGTTGCTGAACGATCTTCGCCAGTTTCGGGTCTTCCGTCGGTTGATCCGATACCGACACCACGTCACGGAGCCCAGCCATGAGCGCAAGATCGATGGAACCGCTCAGCTTCAGGGATTTCTTGAGGGTACGGAGGGCCTGATGGTACTGCTTTGCGAGGGGTTGGTCAAGATTGACGCTTCCGGCGCGGCCTTTGCCCGCCTTGGACCGTCACTGTGATGTCGATGCGTCCACGGGTGCAGCGCTGCTGGATGGCTTTCTTGAAGGAGTCTTCCAGGTGGCTCAATGGCCGAGGAAGGCGGCAGGCGATTTCGAGAAAGCGATGGTTGACGGAGCGCATTTCCACCGTCACGGACCCATCCTGCCAGGGGGCCTGTCGTCGGCCGAAACCGGTCATGCTACGAATCATTGGGGACCTTTCTCTTTCCATGGGCAGTGCCGGTAGATCGGACAGGTGCGGCACTGGGGTTTTCTCGCGAGGCAGATGTAGCGGCCATGCAGTAACAGGCGTTGCGAGACAGCCGTCCACTGGGATTTCGGCACGAGCTGCTGCAGGTCCTGTTCGACCAGGTCTGGATTGTCGGATCTGGTCAGACCGAGTCGCTTCGCCACGCGCTTCACATGGGTATCGACGACGATACTGGGCTGGCCGAAGGCATTTCCGAGAATGACATTCGCGGTCTTTCTGCCGACGCCCGGCAAGGTGATCAATTCCTCCATCGTGTGCGGGACCTGTTCGCCGAAGCGCTCGGTCACGGCTTTGCCGCAGGCGACGAGATGTTTCGCTTTGTTCTTAAAGAAACCGGTGGAACGAATGAGCTGTTCGAGTTCAGGAAGATTGAGCCGCAGCCAGCTCTGCCGGTTGCCGATACCGCCGAAAGAGCGATGGAGTGACCTGGTTGACTCGCTGGTCGGTACATTGGGCGGAGAGGATCGTGGCCACGAGCAACTCCCAAGGGGAACGATGGTCGAGTTCCATCTTCGGGCTTGGCATCGTGCGCTGGAGCGTCTTCGCAATCTCTCGGAGACGCTTTCGATGATCCGATGATGGCAGCGATTTCGTTGTCATGGCTGGTACCAGAGAAGGTCGATTGTGCAGCGGGTTAAGGACGAGATGCAAGCGTGACGTGCCGGGGCTGCCGATTTCTGGGAAGAGCCGTCCACCGGGACGAGCGCGGCCAGCCGTTCTTCGAGGTGCTGGATCAGTGGGGGCAAAGTCTCCGGATGCAGAGCCGAAATCCCGATCGCGCCGTAGCGCCGACACAGGAGCCTCCGCTTGCCCGGTCGGAAGCTGGTCGCACTTGTTGAATACCAGCGACCCGTGGAAGCTGATCGAGGGTGAGGCTTTGAAGCACGGTGTCGACCGCTGCGATATGGGCGTCCAGATCTTTTGCCCCTGCATCGACCACATGCAGGAGGAGGTCGGCATCACGCAATTCGTCCAATGTCGTTCTGAAGGCTGCGAGGAGATCTTTGGGCAGGTCGCGAATAAATCCCACCGTGTCGGTGATGATGACTTCCCTGCCATGCGGAAAATGCAGTCTGCGGCTCGTGGTATCGAGCGTTTCAAAGACGCGCGGGGCCGTGCTCACCTGACTGTTCGTTAAGACGTTGAGCAATGTCGACTTGCCGGCGTTCGTGTAGCCCACGATGGACAGGACTGGGAATTCCTGCCGACGCGGCGCGATCGCCGTTGGTCTTGGTGACGGGCAAAGCCCTCGATCTCCCGCTCCAAATGGTCGATGCGCTCTCTGATGCGACGGCGGTCCGTTTCGAGCTTCGTTTCACCGGGACCTCTGCTGCCGATGCCACCGCCCAAGCGCGAGAGGCTCGTTCCCTGACCGGAGAGACGGGGGAGCAGATAACGAAGTTGCGCCAACTCGACCTGCACCTTGCCTTCTCGGCTATGCGCCCGTTGCGCAAAGATGTCGAGAATCAGCTGGGTCCGATCGATGACCGTGAGGTCGGTGATCTCCTCAATGGCGCGCAGCTTGCGCGGGAGCCAAATCTTGATCGAAGATCAGCAGGTCCGCTCCCTTTTGCATGGCTTGCATCAGCACGTCCTTGAGTTTGCCGCTTCCCAATTGGAACCGATGATGGCCGCTCTGTGTGCGTTGCACTAAACGGTCGATCACGGTGAGATCTGCCGAGGAGGCCAGTTCTGCCAGTTCGGTGAGGCGTTCTTCTTGCTCGGCCTTGCTCTTGGGCGAGGCGCTCACGAGGATGGCGGTCTGCCTCCCTGGCCATCGCGTGAGACCCGCTCTGACGTTGGAGGTCTGACTCCAGTTCACGAATGAATGTCTCGAAACTCACCGGGCATTGATGCACCAGAGTGGGCTTCAGAAGCGTATACAATGGCCCCTGCGGACTGGGTGGATTCAGATGGGCCAGGGAGAGCAACCCGGATCGCCTTTGGGTGTGACGGCCACCGTTCCGATCATGTCGAGTCGGAGCAGGCCCAGCATGGTGAGGTCTTCTTGAGTGAGGGGCTGCTCCTTCAGATGCGAGCGGATCAGCCGAAGGCCCCGCAGCGATCGCGGGCTTGCACGAAATGTGGCCAGAGTCGTTGGCGAGGGCTCGGTGCCGGCGCCGACCAGGACGTCTTGAACAGCTCCCGCCTGGTGATGACCAGTCCGATGGGACGCCGAATCTCATGTGAGAACTGTGCGAGTGTTTTTGCCGCTTCAGCTGAGAGGACTTCATCCACGGGCATACGTCGGCGATACAGCCGCTCAAGCATTGCGAGTTGGCCGGCACGGAGACCAAGGACCTGTCCGTGAATTTCTGGAATGGGCGTCGTTTCCATTTTGACAGTCGTCGCTTAGATCGCCGTGTGCGAATGGTGAATCAGCGAGGCTTGGGCATCGATGTCCAGGGATGCACGGAGCCCTGCGCGAAGAGCCTGCCTCCCTGCTGCCGCGATCATCGCGGCATTGTCCGTACAGTAGGCCAGCGGGGGAAGACTCAAGTCGCAGGCTCTCGGATGTGGCTCGTTGCTGGAGCAGTGTCGCGCAACCGAGAATTGGCGGACACGCCTCCGACAACGGCCAACGCACGAGCGCCGGATGACCGGACTGCGGCAAAGGCTTTTTCGACCAAGACGGCCACGATGGCCTCCTGATAGCCGGCCGCAAAATCAGCAGCTTGCTGTGCGACCGATTGTCTCATGCATTGCTTGAAGTGTATAGAGCAAAGCCGTCTTTAAACCACTGAAACTAAAATCAAGACTCCCCTTCTTGAGATAAGAACGGGGAAATGCAATGGCCTGTCGGGTTTCCCTGTCGAGCCAAGCGATCGATGGCTGGTCCCCCAGGGTATTCCAGTCCAAGCAACTGAGCGCCTTTGTCAAAGGCCTCCCCTGCCGCATCGTCTCTGGTAGCAGCCAAGGAGCCGGCAGTGACCGCTGCGCTCCTTATAATAGAGATGGGTATGTCCACCCGATACAACCAGGACCACACAGGGTAACGGAAACGCTGGGTCCTGCAACCAGGCGGAGGCGATGTGGCCTTCAAGATGGCTCACGCCGACCACCGGAATATTCAAGGCATAGGCCAGTGCTTTTGCATAGTTGACCCCGACGAGTAGAGCGCCGGCCAGGCCGGGTCCTTGGGTGACGGCGATTCCAGTGAGATCCGTCCATGCGAGACCGGCTTGTTGCAGCGCCGCCAGCGGAGACATCTTCAATCGATTCAATATGGGCACGGGAGGCAAGTTCGGGAACGACGCCACCGAATCGCTGATGAACGGCATGCTGTGACG
This sequence comes from uncultured Nitrospiraceae bacterium, assembly GCA_963851455.1. Lineage (GTDB taxonomy): Bacteria > Nitrospirota > Nitrospiria > Nitrospirales > Nitrospiraceae > Nitrospira_C. The sequence continues at coordinate 505,337 of CAWKPI010000004.1, read as the reverse complement.
TAATAATGTTCGAGAGGACGGCGCCGTCTGCGGCAAGCACCGATGCGGCTGTTTCATCACATGACGTCTCGATACCAAGGATGGGCCCTGGTATCCAGGCGGAGGTGGGCTGTTCAACGGTCGTCATCATGAAATCTTTGCCGATCACGGGAAGCTGGATCGACGAAAAATGCGTTATTCTGAGAGAGGCCAAATAACACGGCCCTTGTGGCCGCTGGCACCACAAGGGCCGTGTCGTTCTCTGATGCGATGGCGTACGCGCAGGTACAGGGCTGGGACATTAGACGCCAGCCATCGCCTCCTGCTCGATAAATGCCGGAGCGCCGTCGCGAAGCACCACGCGGATCTTTCGGCATTCCTTGAATCGTCCTCTTGATCATCTCTTCGGAGAGCGGATCGCCGATCGCGCGCTGAATCGTCCGGCGCATCGGCCTGGCTCCGTAGAGCGGTTCGTAGCCTTCTTTAATCAACCACTGCTTGACGTCATCGTCGACCTCGATCTCCACACCCTTGTCGAGCAGACGCAGGTTCAGTTCACGCAAGCAGGATGTCGAGAATATTGTAGAGATGCGTTTTGTCCAATTGATGGAAGACCACGATCTCGTCGATCCGGTTCAAGAACTCCGGGCTGAATCGAGCGGCGCAATTCGCCCAACACTTCTTCCTTCTTGTGGCGCTCCTGCTCGCCTTCCGTGCTCTGGAATCCCAGCGAGACCCCCTTTCTGGATCATCTTGGTGCCGATATTGGAGGTCATGATGATGACGCATATTCTTGAAATCGACTTTGCGGCCCAGGCTGTCCGTCAGCACCCCGTCGTCCAACACTTGCAACAGGATATTGAACACGTCAGGATGGGCCTTTTCGATTTCGTCGAACAGGACCACCGAATAGGGCCGACGGCGGACCCGTTCGGTCAACTGGCCGCCTTCTTCGTAGCCCACGTATCCCGGAGGGGCTCCGAAGAGCCGCGAACTGGTGAACTTTTCCTGATATTCGGACATGTCGATCCGAATCGAGCGCGTCTTCGCTGTTAAAGAGGAACTCGGCTAACGTTCTTGCCAGCTCGGTTTTGCCCGACGCCGGTGGGTCCGAGGAAGATAAAGGAGCCGATAGGCTTCTTGGCTTCCTTCAGGCCGGCACGTGACCGCCGATGGCCCGGGCACACGGCCGAAATCGCTTCGTTCTGGCCGACCACGCGCTTATGGAGGAATTCCTCCATGCGCAGCAGCTTGTTGGACTCTTCTTCTTCGAGCTTGAAGAGCGGAATGCCAGTCATCTTGGAGACGACGTAGGCCACGTCTTCTTTGCCGATCGTCGGTTTGTTGCTTTTCCTGATTCTTTTTCCACTCGCGCTTCGACTCATCGAGCAGTTTCCTGAGCCGCTCTTCTTCCTCGCGATGGCGAACGGCTTCTTCGAAATTTTGCATTGAGATCGCCAGTTCCTTGTCGCGCGAGACTTTCTTGAGTTCCTGCTCCATCGCTTTCAGTTCGCCGGCAAGCGCATAGGTCTGGAGCTTTGCCCGAGACCCGGTTTCGTCGATCAAATCGATGGCCTTGTCCGGGAAGAACCGATCGGTGATGTAGCGGTCGGACAGCTTGACCGCTTCGACGATCGCGTCCTCGGAAATCTCCACGCCATGGTGCTCTTCGTAACGATCACGCAGCCCCTGGATGATCCGGACGGTTTCGTCGATGCTGGGCGGCTGGACGTGAATCGGTTGGAACCGGCGCTTCAGCGCACCATCCTTCTCAATATGCTTGCGGTACTCATCCAGAGTCGTCGCACCGATGCACTGGATTTCGCCGCGCGACAGCGCCGGCTTCAGCATATTGGAGGCATCAATCGATCCTTCCGCCGCACCGGCTCCCACCAACGTGTGCAATTCGTCGATGAAGATGATGATGTTGCCGGCCTGGACGATCTCCTTCATGACCACCTTGAGACGCTCCTCGAACTGGCCGCGATATTTCGTGCCGGCAACCAACGAACCGAGGTCCAGCGCGATTACGCGGCGTGACAACAGATTGTCCGGCACTTCCGACTGCACGATGCGCTGGGCCAATCCTTCGACGATGGCCGTCTTGCCGACGCCGGACTTCGCCGATCAGCACCGGATTGTTCTTGGTGCGGCGGCTGAGGATCTGCAGGACCCGCTCGATTTCGTCGGCCCGGCCGATGACCGGATCCAGTTGACCTTCCTGCGCCATTTGGGTCAGGTCCCGTCCGAATTCATCGAGTGCCGGCGTGTTGCTCTTCCGGTCGCGCTCCCGCGGAGCGGACTTCCGCGAGAAACGTGACGGTCAACTGTCTGGCGGTCAATAGATTAGCGCCGAGGCTGCGGAGAATTTTTCCGCCGATCCCTTCTTCTTCACGGAGCAGGCCCAAGAGGAGATGTTCGCTGCCGATATGATTGTGGCCGAGAAGGCGGGCTTCTTCGACCCCGTACTCGATCACTTTCTTGACCCGGGGGCTGAACGGAATTTCCCCAAAGGTCATCGTGGTGCCGCCGCCGGGCAAATTCCGCTCGATTTCGAGGCGGATCTGCTCGGTCGAGAGCCCCATTTTTTTCAGGATCATCAGGGCGATGCCATCGGATTCGCGAAGGATGGCCAAGACGAGGTGCTCGGTCCCGAGGTAGTCGTTCTGATGACGCTCGGCCTCTTCCCGCGCCAGGATGATGATCTTCCGACCCTTGTCCGTGAATCGTTCGAACATCCTGCCTCCTTATTAGGTGGGGTCTGTACGGATGACGAGGAGCGCAAACCCTTCGAAAAATCTAGCCTAATTCTAACGAGAAGAGATTTCAGTGTCAAGGTTGCGAGACAATCGCACCCTCACCACTATTTGAGGAAGGAATCCGTGCATTCAAAGCAACTTCGATTCGTTGACTTCAAAAGAATCCTCCCGATAGAATCCCGCACCTTTTATCGGATTTCTCAATTCCAGAGTGCGTGTCGTCATGAAAAGCAAGAGCATTGGAATTTTAACTAAACCCAAATTTCCTGAAGTCAAGGCAACGGTGCGTGCCGTTTTCAACTGGCTGCGAGACCGGAAGATCGACGTGATCTTGGACAGCACATCCGCAATCCTTCTGAACGAACGCGGCGGGATTCAGAAGACCCAGTTGGCTGAGAAGGCGGATGTGCTTCTCATTTTGGGAGGCGACGGGACCATGCTGAATGCTGCCCGATTGGCCGGTGAACGAGGGATTCCCAATCCTAGGGGTCAATATGGGCGGCCTCGGTTTCTTGACTGAAGTCCGACTCGAGCATCTGTATCCGTCATTGGAACGTGTCTTTGCGAATGAGTATGTCCTTGACGAACGCTTGATGCTCGGTACCCATATCCACCGTCATGGCGAAACCGTTGCGAAGGGAGTCGTGCTGAACGATGTCGTGGTCAGTAAGGGGACGCTAGCCCGTATGATTGAATTGAAGATCGCCATTCAAGGACATTTTGTGACGAATCTGCGTGGCGATGGCTTAATTGTCAGCACCCCGACAGGATCAACCGCCTATTCGCTTTCCGCGGGAGGCCCCATCATCAACCCAGCGGTGCAGTCCTTGATTCTGACTCCGATCTGTCCGCATACCCTCACGCATCGCCCTCTCATCGTTCCGGATGATGTGGAAATCGATGTGACGTTAACCAGCAAAGATGAAGGCGCGATGGCCACGCTCGACGGCCAAGTCGGTGTCGCCCTCACACAAGGGGATACCGTTGTACTCCGAGTTTCGGAGCACCGGACGCGATTGATTCGTTTTCCGGAGAGCAGCTACTACGAAGTATTGCGTGAAAAGCTGAAATGGGGGGATAGCTAACGGAGAAGAAACGAAGTGCGCGCTTATGCCTTTGCCCGCTGGATCAAGCTGAGCATTTCCTGGTTCGTGACGTACTTGAACTCACCAATGCAGTCCGTCGGACCCTTGTGGGTCTTCTCCGCTGTTTCGAGGGCACGAAGCCCCTTTACATCCACTGGGTGGCTCTTGCGCTCCTTCAGTATCGCGTGCAGTTTATCGAGTACGCTCTTTGATGGGTTGCTCGCCGTTTTGGTCGCAAGGTACCGATTCACCACTTCTGCACACCAATCGCCATCACGCTTGGCTACACCGACCAAACCTTCGCTGGCCTTTCTGGCCCATCCGGCAAGAAATACACCGTCCATGACTTTCCCTGTTGTTTCGTCATAGGCCTGGAAGAGTGCATCATCCGGATCGTTGCCGGTTTTGGCGGGATTCGTGACGAAGACGCCTCCTTTATACGGCAGTCCGACCGTGTCATCGACCTTATCCCCGACCGCAAAGACGACGGAGTCGCAGGAGAACTCGTAAAACTGTTTCAGCCCGACGGCGGCGGTATCCTCCCCTTTTGGTTCAAGCTTGTTGTCTTCCATCTCCAGGCCGCGCACTCGATTGTCTTCGTCGACCAGGATGCGCTTGGGAGAAGCCAGGAATCGGAAACCCATTTTCGTGCTCACTGCCCGTCGGCTCACATTTTGTGAATTCGTCGAGCAATCCTTTATGAATTTCATCTGGGTTCTGGCCGACCGCGACGAGACGATCTTTGATCCGTTCAAATTCTTTCTTGATCCCGTCCAGATCCATATTGGAACAGACGGCGCGAATTTCTTTGGGGTTGTATTTCCGTTCTGCAGGACCACGCCGCACGATCGCCGTCACCCGCTCCACCTTCTTATAGCGAATCAGCCAATGGGCGATATCCACCATGACGTCGCCCGCACCGATCACTGCCACATGCTTGCCCATGTCGAACGGCCGATCGCCGAATCCAGGCAGGCGATTGAAGTGATAGACCACATCTTTCGCATGGAACACACCCTTGGCACTATCCCCTTCCACGCCGATCGCCTTTGTACCCTGCGCCCCAATGGAAAACACGACCGCACTGGCGCCTAGCGCGCGGACGTCTTCCACGGTCAAATCTTTGCCCTTGCCGATCGAGACGTTGCCGAAGTAATGGACGTTCGGCTGTGTCAGGAGTTCCCAGTATTGCTTTTTCAGCCCGCCTCGGAGTTTGAGTTTACTGGGAAATATGCCATACTCAGCCAATCCGCCGAACTTAATATCGCGATTGAGAATAATGACTTCATGGCCCGCTTTGGCGAGCGATGCTGCGACCGCCAGTCCAGCTGGACCGGCACCGGCCACGATAATCACGTGCTTCTGCTGTGCGCTCATGCGAGGGATCTTGAAAAAATGAACTAAAAGTGCCTAGAACCTCAACAGTTCCGCGGACTTTAGCACAGCCATTCCGAGACTGTCAAAATATGAGACGAGTGAATTTTAACCACCGGCGCTGCCAACAGGTCCTCCTGGTTCGGTCATGCGCCAGGGATCAAGAAGTTCGTTAAGGCGTTTTTCCGGAAGAACCTTTTGCTCTTTTGCGATCGCCCGCACCGTCTTTCCTGATTTATACGCATCCTTCGCCAGCTTGGCTGCCGCTTCGTAGCCAATTTCGGGAGCTAATGCCGTGCACATAGCCAGGCTTTCTTCAATAAGGCTCTTACAGCGCTCCTCATTGGCCTTGATGCCATCGATGCACTTGACTGAAAAGTTGTTCGAGGCCGTCGCAAGGAGTTCGATGGATTGCAAGAGATTGTAGGCCATGACCGGCAGCATTACGATGAGTTCGAAGTTCGCCGCTTGTCCACCGACCGTGACCGTCACATCATTGCCGATGACCTGCGCGCAAACCATAGTCACGGATTCTGCAATGACCGGATTAACCTTGCCTGGCATGATCGATGAGCCTGGCTGCGTTTCCGGAAGGTTGATTTCGCCCAGGCCGCAGCGCGGACCGGAGCCGAGCCAGCGAACGTCGTTGGCGATTTTCATCAGGCTGACCGCGAGCGTGCGCAACTCCCCGCTGGCTTCGACGAGAGAGTCCTGCGTGGATTGCGCCTCAAAGTGATTCATGGCTTCTTTAAACAGACAGCCGGTTTCTTTGGAGATGATCGCCATGACTCGTGAAGAAAAGTCCGGATGGCAATTGAGTCCAGTCCCCACGGCCGTCCCACCCAACGCCACTTCACTCAGCGCCTCCTGCGCCCGTTTCATGCGTGCGATGCCGAGTTCAATCTGTCTGGCATAACCGCCGAATTCCTGGCCGAGTCGAACCGGTGTCGCATCTTGCAAATGTGTCCGCCCAATCTTCACGATCCGGTCGAACTCCCTGGACTTCCGAGCGAGGGCTTTGTGTAAACGGGTGAGTGCCGGAATCAGTTGCTGCTGGATGGTTTCCGACGCGGCAATGTGAATGGCGGTCGGAATAACATCATTGCTGGATTGGCCGAGATTCACGTGATCGTTCGGATGCACAAGTTTGCTTCCACGGGTCCCCCCTAACAGTTCAGTTGCGCGATTGGAAATCACTTCGTTCGTGTTCATGTTCGTAGAGGTGCCCGAGCCGGTTTGAAAAATATCAACCGGAAATTCGACGTCCAGTTTCCCGTCCATGACTTCGGTGGCCGCCTGCTTGATCGCATCGGCCGGTTTCTTGTCGAGCAGCTGGAGAGAGTGGTTGACGGAAGCGGCAGCGCGTTTGATCATTCCCATCGCTCGAATGACCGACCGAGGCATCCGTAGCGGGCTGATTGGAAAGTTTTCAATGGCACGGGCAGTCTGGACTCCATAATAGGCATTAGCGGGAACGGCTAACTCCCCCATCGTATCGCGCTCGATTCTTGTGGCGCCCGTTGCAGCCTTCTTCTGTGCGTTTTTCATGCCGTCGGCTCCATTAGTAAGGGTTCTCACTCGCTGCGGGCGCCATGATAAACTCAGGCCACCCGCTTCCACAAGGGTATCGATAATGGACAGTCCCCACCTCACGGTCGATGCGTATGCCGGATATAAAGGTGAAGAGACGCCCAGAGCCTTCACGCTTGATGGCAGGAAGCTGCAGGTGCGCGAGGTCGTGGATCGCTGGTATAGCCAAACACACAGTTACTTCCGAGTGCATGCGAGCGACGGTCAGCGGTATGTGTTGCGGTTCGATTTGGATGAGGATTGTTGGGAATTAGTTATGCAGGAGAGAGGGAGTGAAGAATCTTGAGGAGCCAGCAGAACACGAGGGGTAGACCTTTCCCCTGATAACTCTGTACAGGACTAGGTAAAACAAGAAGGCCCGCCGAAGCGGGCCTTCTGGTGTGTATGGATCCCGGGCGTGATTACGCGACCTTCACGTCGATCGCTTTCGGCTTCACCTTTTCCGTCTTTGGAAGGTGCAGGTTCAACACGCCTTCTTTGTACTCAGCTTTAACCGCCCCTTCATCCACCGACTCGGGAAGTGAGAAGCTCCGCACGAAACTTCCGTAGGATCGCTCCACACGGTGATACCGCTTGCCCTTGTCTTCTTTTTCCTGCCGGCGTTCACCTTGGAGTGTGAGTACGCCATTTTCAACAGTAACCTTCACGTCTTCCTTTTTTACTTCGGGAAGCTCGGCCTTAATAAGGTACTCTCCGTCGGTCTCACTGATATCAACTGTCGGCATCCAGTCGGCAACCGTCATGGTTTCCTTGCCACCGGAACGCAAGGCCGGGCGTGCGAACATCCTATTCAAGCGGTCAGACATGTCTTCCAGTTCACGAAATGGATCCCACCGTACGAGTGTCATAGTTAGTCCTCCCCTTTTTTTATGGCAATTTTGAGCTGGCGCGGCGCCGATTCAACGTTGTGGAGTTAAGATAATGCGGATAGTTACCAAGTCAAGAGGACGGCGAGCCAGGAGTTATGAGGTCTTGTGGCTCAGCCTGCTAACGCTGATCGAGCGGCACATAGGGGCGATTATGATCTCCAGCATAAATTTGATCCGGACGAAAGAGCTTGTTTTCACGCAACTGTTCGAGCCAGTGAGCCAGCCATCCTGATACACGCGCGATGGCAAAGATAGGGGTGAAGAGATCCATGTCGATGCCCATTTTGTCGTATATGACTCCCGAGTAAAAATCTACGTTCGGGTAGATGCCTTTCCCATTCAGGCACTTTCCTGCCGTCTGCTCGACCTGCAGGGCGATGTCATACAGCTGCGACGTGCCGCAAGCCCTGAAAAGTTTTTCGCAAAGACCTTGTAAGACCGTAGCCCGAGGGTCTTTGACCTTGTAGACCCGATGTCCGAACCCCATCAGCTTTTCCTTGTTTCCCAACCGTTCTTCGACATAGCTCCTGGCCCGACCGGTTTCCCCGATCTCCTTGAGCATCTGGACGACTTCTTCGTTCGCGCCGCCGTGGAGGGGGCCTTTCAGCGCGCCGATCGACGAGGCGACGACGGTATACGGATCGGCGAGGGTTGAGGCAGTGACCAGTCCTGTAAAGGTGGAAGCGTTCATCGTATGTTCGGCATGGAGGATCAAGCAGTCGTCGAAAATATCCGCCCACAGGGGATAAGGCACCGTTTCAGTCAGCATATAGAAAAAATTCTCGCTGAACCCCAGATCGTCCCGCGGTTGAATGACATCGTCTCCGTGCCGGAGTCTGGCCCAAGCCGCTACGATCGTTGGGAGTTTGGCGATCAGGCGAACGGCCGACCAATAGTTGTTCTCAGCATCTGTGACGTTGCGGCCAGGATAGAACATGCCGAGCGCGGCGACGGCCGCTTGCAAGGCATCCATCGGGTGACCCTGCTCCGGCAGGCATTTCATGAGGTCTATGATCGAATACTTCACGCGCCGATGGTGGGTGATATCCTGTTCCCATTGCGACCATCTCTGATTTTGTCGGGAGGCGACAGAAGAGCAGCAGGTAGGACGTTTCCAGAAACGACGACCGATTACAGAGTTCTTCGACGCGGATGCCACGGTACTCAAGGATACCGTGTTCACCATCCACATCACTGACGGCCGACTTTGCAGCAGGAATTCCTGCAAGGCCGGGCATGAAATCGTGTGGCATAACTGACTCCTATACTACTGTGCACTGCTTGAGTGCATTGTTGCAAGCAAATGGGGCAACCTTGAAAAGGTGATACTCGCTTGGCATACTGGCTGAAATGGTTCCGAATGTGTCGATGAAGCGATTCCTGCCCGCCGTGATTGGTGCTGGATTAGTTGCTCTCATTTCCATCCTGTTATTGTTCTGGAAATCGAGTGATCCCACACCTGCTTCCGATTCTACCAAGCCATTGGGAACGAGCACGCTCAGCCACGGTGGTCCTGGTCCGATTCGTCAGGATCATCTATCGACAACCGAGAAATCACGGGTGGACATTATGGAGCAGACACCTGCGAGGTAGGCATGAAGTGGTTCGTGTGTGTGGTGCTGGGTTTCACGATTATATTGGCTGCTCTGGTTGGACATTCCGAGGATGACCTGCTGATTTTTGCCGTTGTCACGGAAGTGCCGAAAGATAAGTCCCGGGTCACTGTAAAAGCCTCCATCAATGACGTGGCCACCGATACAAAATTGCTGGCGTCTGATACGATTCTGAACAATTTGATCTGGAAAAAACTTGAAATATGCCATGCCATGCGGGTGGAGGGGATCAAGGCACCAGATGGCTACAAAGTGATGACGGTCCGCATCATCGATGCAAGTATGCTTCCTATGTCGCTGCAGTCGATTGCGGGAGATTGCTTGATTAAGAAGGCGATCGAAGTGGCGCCCTTGGTTGACTAGCAAGAGTTCGCGGACGGGCACGTAACAATTGGCTAGCTTCTGCATTCGGGGCAAGAGGCCGGTTCTTCGTCGGATTCGCATTCATCCGATGTGAGGGGAAACAGTTGTTGGCATTGGACACAGGGACGGATTTCAAAATAGGCCGTCCCATCCGGGTCTATGTCCGTGGGGAGAAGCAGCTCGTAGGGATCGTAACCGATCGCCATCCCGTCGGGGAATTTGACGACGGCCAAACGATCATTGAAGACTTCAAATGTCGCTTCCTGTCCTTTTCGATCAAGAACGTGGCCCATCACAAAGACCGGCTGCCCCTTCCGCTTGATGCGGAGATCGCGTAGGGTACGCTGCGTGGAAGTCGCGCAGGAGAATTGGCCGCTGGAACTGGTTCCGACCGTAGGCATACGACGCGTTAGGGATAGGATGATGGAAAGCATGTATCATAGGGCAAAAAATGGCGTCAAGGTACGAGTTTTCAACGCAGAAGGGGCATAGCATGTCCAATGTGAAGATTTATCACAAACCCACCTGCTCGACCTGTCGGCAAGCCGTGCAACTGTTGAAAGAGAGCGGCCAGCCCTTCACGGCGATCAACTATTACGAACAGCCCTTTACAAAATCCCAATTGAAGGCGTTGTTGAAAAAAGCCAAGCTCTCGCCCCAAGACGTCCTGAGGACCAAAGAAGATATCTATAAGAATTTGGGACTGGCGAAAAAGACGCTCTCCGATGACGAACTCATTGACCTGATGATCCAACATCCGGACTTGATTCAACGTCCGATTGTGGAGAAGGGCGAGAAAGCCTTGCTGGCGAGACCCGCGGAGACGGTGAAGAATATCCTGTAAATGAACGACCTAGTATTCTCCACTCGCGATGATTCTGCCGCCGTTGCCATAGGGTCGTCGAACTGGTTCGTTCGTCAGGGTTCCTCGTTTTGCCCCATTTCCTCCTGCTGATCTGACCTCGTACAGAGCCCGATACGCCGATTTAATGACCAGGCTCAGCGAGGCGTCCGCAGAGGATTTGTCCGCCACTCCGATGCTGACCGTAATCGGGAGTCGACGATCTTTGGTTCCCGGTGACTTCGTCCCCCGACTGTCTTCCCACACGCGATCGCGTCCCCTCAGAAACAGCGAGGTCGATGAAACGACTTTCCTCACGTTATCCAATACGACGAGTGCTTCCATGGCAGACTGGTTGTGGAATAACAACGTCAGCTCCTCCCCGCTCACGCGGAACACCTGCCCGCCTTGACAGGCTGCCTGAACTTTTGGCGCGACTAATTTCAAAATTTGCTCTACAACCGTTTTTCCATGTGTGCCGGCATAGGATTTCAGCTGGTCGACAGCCAATACGGCAATGGCACATTGCTTTCCAATCTGTGCCGTCGCTTCCTCGTATGCCACTCGACCGGCAATGCCGGTCAGGTCATCGCGGTAGGTCCGCTGATAGGAAGACTGGACCAACGTAACGAATAAGATGAGTCCGGCTGTCGAAAAGAAATTCGTCGGTGACCAGCCGAACTGGTTGCCGTGGTAAGCGAGAAATACGGCGGCCAACGCCCATGTCGCTCCTCCGTCCATAGGATCTCGGCAGAGCGCAAACCGAGTGACATGCATGGTTCCGGCAACGAGAAATGCCAGCAGCGCGGCTTGCGGAATCCGCGTCCAACTTGTGGATACCCACGGGAAGTACGGCATTTGGAGAACAGCAGCAAGCTCCTGTTGCTCAGGGTAGCAGAGCCACAGTACCAGCAAAGGCTGAATGAGTATTGGAACCATGCGAAGAGCGCCACGAGACGTGCCAATGGCTTCTTCCTTCAGGATCGAGAACGCCAGGAAATTCATGGGCAACAAGAAGGTGCTTGCGGCAAAGACAATATGACTTATGGCGCCTGGGTCATTTCCGGATAAGGGAAACAGGACCAGTGCTCGATCCGCAAGGGTCACGCATACAAGTGAAACGATCATCCTTGTACTGGAAAAGTACCAACCGAACATGAGGCCGAATCCCAAGACGAAAAACGGGAATGCCGCGACCGGCTGCTGGCACCACAGGGGTAGTCCCTCCGGCCGCAAAAAGCCGACGGCGGCAAAGAATATGAGGCCTCCGGGTAACAGAAACGCGCGGATTGTTCTTAGCAAACCTGGTTGCATCTGATCCGTTCTGAATGGACCGACGGTGGGGGCTTGCCAGTTTTATACCAGCTGTCAGTCAGGCAGGTGTACGAGGCGTGCGAATTGAGCCGTATAATTCAAGGAAATCGTTCGCATTTTTGCCGGACGTGGTTCCGCTTCTCTGCAAAAACGAATGATCAGTATGGTTCCACACCGGCGAAGTCTTTTTTTGAACGAAGGCATAGATCGAGAACTGAACGACACAAGCAGGCTTATTTGGGAAGAGCTGATGTCTCACCAGTCATGCGCAGGACACCCTTTGTCGGATCCACAGAAACGGTCACCGTGCCCTCCAGTATCTGCGTGAGTAATTCGCCGACCAATTGTTTGCGCCATCCGCGCAATAGTGGCAGATCGACAGTCCTTTTCTTTTCCATAGCCTCCACGAGCGCTTGAAGATCTGAGCTGGTGGCTAACAAGGTCGGTGCGATCTTGGCTTCGGTGGCACGCGCTTTCAAGACTGCCTGTAGTAATTCGACCAACCCGATTGATTCCGGCTCCGGTCTCCGTTCTCGCGGAATTTCCGGCCACGCAGAAGGTGGAAGGGCAAGGGAAGCGGTGATCGTGGCGATCAGTTGGTCGCCGTTCCGGTCGATTTCAGCACTATGGAGTCCTCGTAAGCCGCGCAATTCGTCAACGCTTTTTGGAGGATGTCGCGCGAGCTGCAAGAGCACTTCATCGCGCAGTACGCGTCCGCGGGGAACGTTGCGTCGACGCGCTTCGGTCTCGCGCCATGCTGCAAGATCCCGTAAAACGGTAGCCTGTTTGGGCTTGAGGCTGTCCCATCCCCTGATCCGCTGATACCGATCGAGCGGTTCCTTGCTTTTTTCCCCCACCACGGTTTCAAGGCGTGAAAACTCTTCCCGCACCCACTCGGAACGACCAAGCGCATGCAATCGCTTCTGGAGATGGGTGTGAATGGGCAGGAGGAACTGCACATCTTCGGCGGCATAGGCGATTTGTTCGGTCGAAAGCGGGCGTGCACTCCAGTTGGTAAAGGTATGGGCTTTGTCTAATTTGGTTCCATGGATGCGTTGCACCAGATTGGCGTAAGCGACTTGTGCTCCGAATCCCAGCATGGCGGCCGCGATTTGGGTGTCGAAGAAGGGTTTTGGAATTTCTCCGGCATGGAGGGCAAAGAGGTCGAGATCCTGTCGGCCCGCATGCACGACTTTTTCGACCTTGGGATCGCAAATCAGCTCCCAAAATGGCGCAAGCGAGCCGTTAGTTTGAACAGCGGGGAAATCGATGACGGCGGCAATCTCTGAGGTGGCGACCTGAATCAGTTCGAGCTTGGGAATGAAACTGTCTTCGCCGACGAACTCGGTGTCGAGCGCTAACCTGGGGCTCGACCGTAGTTGCTTGCACAGTGCTTCGAGTGCGGCGCTGTTCGTAATGTAATGTTCGTGCAAAGGAGTCATCACTGCTGGTCTACTCGGCTGGGCTATAAGGACGATCGGGCGGCCTCATCGGTTCGGTGTTACTGAGACTCAAGTACTCTTTCAGAAATTGGTAGGCCTCAAGGATGCGTCGCAACTCGGGCTCGGAACTGCGGTCGCCATGGTTGGCATCCGGATGGAGCGCTTTCGCTTTCTGTCGGAAGGCGGCGGTGACATCGCCAAGGGAGCTACCGAATTCCATACCCATGATGGCATAGGCGTCCACCGCATTATTCACGCTTCCGGAGCTTTGAGAAAGGTCTCCTCCTCCACTCGCTGCCTTCAGCATGTCGGCCAGGCTGATTTTTCTTCGTCGGCGCCGCGGCCTCTCTCTGATCTCGCTATCCAAGTCGTCCCAGCGGTCTTCCACGAACTCTAATCGGGACTCCAGCCGCATTGCGCCGGACAGCTCACAAATCTGTTCCAGCTCTTCTTCGATCTGTAACAACGACTTGATGATCTCATCCAGTCCCTGCTCGACCCGAAAATAGCTGTCGACCCGTTCTTGCATCATGATGTCCACGGCGACGTCCATGCTGTCTTCGGTCTTGGAGCGGAGTGAACCGATCCGTTTTTGCATGCTATTTCTGAACTTGATGAACTTGCTGGCTGAAAAAGGCATGGGATTCTGTCTTCTCCCGACGTCGACGGTGGCATTGTAACATAGCTCGAAGGCAGGCCTGAAGAGCACGAAGAGCTGACGAGGGTGTCACGCCCGGCTACGCCGGGGGCCGTTCCTCCGAGAGGCGTGATCGTCGGCGTGCGGCGCCAGTGTCACGGGCGGCTGCGGCGACGGCTCGCGCGACTCGAGGAACGACGTCTTTGTCGAAGACGCTGGGGATGATGTAGTCTTCGCTCAGTGCGGCTTTCGGAATCGTATCAGCCAAGGCCTTGGCCGCAGCAAGCTTCATCGATTCGTTGATTTCGGTGGCCTGGACGTCCAGCGCGCCACGGAAGATGCCGGGAAAAACCAACGCATTGTTGATCTGGTTGGGAAAATCAGAGCGCCCCGTGGCAAAGATACGGCAATGTGAAAGGGCCAAATCCGGAGAGACCTCGGGGTCGGGATTGGCCATGGCAAACACAATACGGTCCCGCGCCATGAGTTCCAGATCGTCGGCCCTCAGGACATTGCCGACCGACAGCCCGATAAACACGTCGGCACCGCGCAAGGCATCTCTCAAGCTGCCGTGCGGCTGGTCCGGAGTCAAACAGGCGGTGAGGTCAGTTCGACTGGCGCGCAGGTGTTCAGCGTCTCCATGAAGGATGATGCCTTCCTTATCGCAACCGAGCAGATGGGACACGCCGGCGGCAAGAAGCATACGGCAGCAGGCGGTGCCCGCGGCGCCGAGTCCATTCACCACGACATGAATCTGATCGATCGTTTTCCCGACCACGATCAGTGCGTTGGTTAAGGCTGCGAGCAACACGACTGCCGTTCCATGTTGGTCGTCGTGCATGACAGGGATGTCCAGCGAGGCCTTGAGGCGACGTTCTATCTCGAAACAGCGAGGAGCACCGATATCCTCGAGATTGATGGCGCCGAATCCCGGCGCGATGGCCTGCACCGTTCGGACGATTTCGTCCGGATCTTGCGTGGCCAGACAGATGGGCCAGGCATCGATTCCTGCCAGTTCCCGAAAGAGCATAGCTTTGCCTTCCATCACGGGGAGTGCCGCTTCCGGCCCAAGGTTTCCAAGCCCGAGGACTGCAGATCCGTCCGTGACGACCGCCACGCTATTGCTTTTTGCTGGTGAAGGCATACGCTTTAGCCTTGTCCTTGGCGATGGCCTGGGACACCCTCCCCACACCTGGGGTATAGACCATCGAGAGAACATTGCGGGTGGTGATGGGCAGCTTGCTTTTGACGCTGGATTTTGCCCCCCAGATGCAACAGAAAAATGCGATCGGAGGCGGAGACCACAGTCACATCGGGAATGCTGTTCAAGTTGGCGAGGACACGTTCACCGTGCGCTTCATCCCGCACGTCGAAGGTCACGTCTCGTACCATCCGGTCGGCCGTGGCCGAGACCAAGTCGACTGCACCCAAGTTCGCCCCTTCCTCGGCAAGCGCCGAAGCTACCTTGGCAAACATTCCTGGTTTATTGGCAAGTTCGAGCCGAACCGTGAGGCGATAGTTTGAGTATGGACCGATGTCATTCATACGATGGTTCCCACGTCTGGATCTTTCTAAACATATCACAGTACAGGCTCAGTCCGGAGCTCGCTGGTAACGGAGAGGCGTCAGTCTGCATTGACAAGGAAGGGAACAATTCGATACCGTATCGCCCGTTTGCCTGATGGTCAGGCAAACACCACAATCAAGGGGGTAGAGGATTATGAAGCGCATGTTGATGGCAATCATGGCAGTCGCGATCGCAGTGACGTTCAGTGCTCCTTCGTTCGCCGGCGAGGAGAAGAAGGACAAGAAGGATGAGAAGAAGGGCGGCCAGGTCCTCGTGTACGGCGAGGAGAAGAAGGACAAGAAGGATGAGAAGAAGGGTGGCCACATGGACACCTTCGGCGACGAGAAGAAAGACAAGAAGGACGAGAAGAAGGGCAAGTAATTGCGGCAGGAGTCGCTTGTCTGATCTGACAAGCCCGACTTCAAGCGTGAAAAGGTCTACGATCCTCCGATCGTAGACCTTTTTCTTTTTTGACACGTTGACCCATTTCCGATCCCGATGCTACCGTGATACATGTCTACCTCCGAATCGGCCCGTAAGCCCAATCGGCTCTTCCACGAAACCAGTCCCTATCTCCTCCAGCATGCGTACAACCCGGTGGATTGGTACCCCTGGGGTCCGGAAGCCTTGCAGGTCGCCAAAGAGCAGAACCGTCCCATCCTCTTGTCGATCGGCTATTCCGCCTGCCATTGGTGCCACGTGATGGAACGCGAATCGTTCGAGAACGAATCCATTGCCAGCTTGATGAACCGCCATTTTGTTTGCATCAAAGTGGATCGGGAGGAACGTCCGGATCTCGACGAAATCTATATGGCCGCCACCGTCGCGATGAATCACGGCCAGGGGGGCTGGCCGATGACCGTCTTTCTCACGCCCGAGCAGCAGCCGTTTTTCGCCGGCACCTATTTTCCTCCAGACGATCGGTGGGGCCGTCCCGGATTTTCAAACCTGCTAAGGAAGATCGCGGAGGTTGGGAGTCAAGATGCGGCCGGCCTCCGCAGTCAAGCTCAAGAATTGACGGCACGATTGCACCGTGAATGGCAGACTCCGATCCCCGTTTCAATCAGCGACCGAGTTCTCGATGACGGTCGTCCACGATTTCAGCCAAGATTTCGATGCCCGCTTCGGAGGATTCGGAACTGCGCCGAAATTCCCTCCGGCTGCCGGCCTCTCCCTGCTCCTGCGTTGCTACCGTCGGACCGGCGATGCCAAGGCGCTGCAGATGGTCACGAAGACGCTCGATGCGATGGCTGCGGGCGGGCATCTACGACCACATCGGAGGCGGCTTCGCACGCTATTCGACTGATGAGCGCTGGCTGGTCCCCCACTTTGAGAAAATGCTCTATGACAATGCATTGCTTGCCAGAACCTATCTCGAGGCCTACCAAGTCACCAAGCAGGAATCGTATCGGCATGTTGTGACGGAGGTGCTGGACTATATTCTTCGGGAGATGACCGATCCGGAGGGGGGATTTTATTCGGCGACTGACGCCGACTCGGAAGGCGTGGAAGGAAAGTTCTTCGTCTGGACGCCCGAGGAGATTCGAGAGGTCCTCAACAATGATGAAGATGTCCGTCGTTTTTGTGCCTGCTATGACATCACTGCGCAAGGGAACTGGGAACATACCAATATCCCCAATCGAATGCGTGCAATCGACGCGGTCGCTCGAGAATTGGATGTGACGGTCGATGAACTGCAAGAGACCGTGAAACGGGTGCGTCCCATTCTGTACGAGGCACGAAGACGACGGGTGCCCCCTGGTTTGGACGACAAAATCATCACAGCCTGGAATGGCATGATGATTTCAGCCATGGCTGAAGCCGGTCGCGTGCTTGGTCGTTCGAATTACGTCGAGATAGCCAGGCGTACCGCGGATTTCCTTCTTCGTACCCATCGAACAGTCGACGGCCGCCTGCTTCGAACATCGCGAAAGGGGCGCGCCCATCTCGAGGCCGTATTAGAGGACTACGCCTATTTGGGAGAGGGGCTGGTCGATCTCTACGAAGCCTGTGGCGATGAGCGATATCTCGAAGCTGCCTGCATGCTGGCGGAACGGCTTCTCGAATCTTATCAGGATTTTGATCATGGCGGGTTCTTCACGACGGCGAAAGAACATGAAACGCTCATTCTGCGTGGGCGGGAAGGCGCCGACGGCGCAACGCCGAGTGGCAATGCCGTGGCCGCTACACTCTTGGCTCGGCTCTCGTTTCACTTGGATCGTCAGGATTTTCGCGAGGCAGCGATCGGGGCCATCAGGGCCTATGGAAAGCAAATGACGCGATACCCGCGAGCATTTGCCAAAAGCTTGGCCCTGGTCGATCTTCTGACCGAAGGGCCGGTCGAACTCGCCTTAGTCGGTCGGCAAGATGATCCTGGTTTCTCGCGGCTTCTGCAGGCGATGCGAGAGATCTATTTACCGAACCGTATCGTCGCCGCCACACACATCGTAGATGGTTCTTCGGCCCATCCACTCTTGGCCGGGAAGAAATTGGTGAATGGTCGCGCTGCGCTGTATCTCTGCCGAAACTTTTCCTGCCAGCAGCCTCTCATCGACCCTCTGGCAGTTACTGAAGCACTTCAGGCGGCATCTAAGCCTTTTGGCCAACGTTCCGGTGTGACGAAATTGCAGGGGCGATTGCTTGATGGCAGTGCCACGGCTGAAGGTACCGCTCGATATGCCGCCAGGCTTGTCAATCAACCCAGAGCGATTGGCCGATTCGAGTTTGGTTTTAGACCGTTCGGATCCACTGGGTTGACCGCATCGAAGTTGGGATTCGGTTGCTATCGGGTCGATGGCAGCGATCCGGAATATGGTGCGGCACTTTCAAAAGCCTTGCAGTCCGGTGTGAATTTGATCGACACCTCAACCAACTATATGGATGGTGAGAGTGAGCGAGTAGTCGGCTCGGTCATTCGCGATCTCGTGAAGCAGAAGGAAATTGCCAGAGATGAAGTGATTGTCGTCTCCAAGATCGGGTACGTACAGGGCCACAATCTCCAACAGGCCGAGGCACGAGAGCGGGCAGGCCATCCCTACCCCGATATGGTGAGGTACGGTGAGGGCATTTGGCATTGCCTTCATCCGGAGTTTTTAGCCGATCAGCTCGATGCGTCGCTGGATCGATTGGGGCTGGCGACGCTCGATGTCTGCCTGCTCCACAATCCGGAATACTTTCTGTCCGAAGCGGTGCATCGCGGCGGAACGAATCTGATCGAACAGCGAGAAGAGTTCTATCGCAGATTAGAACAGGCGTTTGCGTATTTCGAATCGCAGGTAGCGGCAGGTCGGATTCATTGGTATGGGGTCTCCTCAAACACCGTTACCGGTGATCCCGCCGATGCGGAATCCACGTCGTTGTCCCACATGCTGGCTGCGTCAACAAAAGCGGCTAGTTCTCAGAGGATGCCGCAGCATCACTTTGCAGTCGTGCAATGTCCGATGAATTTGTTCGAGTCTGGTGCCTGGAGGATGCGGCATACCGGCGCCCATCAGGATCAGAGCCTGCTTCAGCTCGCGCAACGCGAGCATGTTGCGGTGCTTCTTAACCGTCCGCTGAATGCCATGCCGATCACTGGCTCGGGCGTACTACGACTGGCGGATTTTCCTTTCGAAGGCAATGCAGTCAATATCGAGGAAGCCCTGCGGGCGGTCAGGTCGTTGGAGGAAGAGTATCGGTCGGCGTTGGCTCCGGCTATTCCCCACGGGGGTGAAGGAACGAAACCGGCGGATTTCTTTAATTGGGCGGCGGAGCTGTCGCCTATCAGGCCCAATATTCAAGGGTTAGAACATTGGGAACAGATCGAACATCAGATGATCGCTCCGCATGTGAATCAAGTGTTGCAAGCCATCCCTCGCCTCCTCAGCGGAGCGACAGCCGAGCAGTGGGAGACGTGGAGAGATCGATATGTGCCATCCCTCCTGACACTGCTCCGTGGGCTTCGGCATGAGGCCACAGAGAAAAGTCGTGCTCGCGCGGAGAAAGTTGCCGCATCGATCGACCCGCTGCTGCCGGAAGCTCGCCGGAAGGAATCGTTGTCGCGGAAGGCCTTGTGGGTATTGTCGAGCACACCCGGCGTCACATGTGTGTTGAATGGCATGAGAACCGGTCACTACGTGGACGATTCGATAGCGGTATTGGGATGGGAACCACTGAAGGAACCGGGGTCGATCTACGAGAGTGTCAAGGAAATTTCTTGGTCGTAGGGACTACTTGGAAGCGCGGAGTAAATCTTGCCACGATCGAAGAACCCCGCCAACCCACGATGGTTGAGCTGGAGGTGTTCGATGGGACGATATGCGTCGCGTGCTCAACTGCTGAATGCGTTGCTCCACATCCCGATATGCGGGGTCCTCTCGCCTGATCCACCGATAGGCTTCGAGTGTTTCAGCGATTCGCCCAAGCGTTTCGAGTGTACGACCGAGTACATAGAGAATCTGTACGGTTTCTTTCACAGAAGCTGGCGAGCATTGTAACGCTTTCCGGAAGGCCGACACAGCTTCTTCGTGACGTCCCCTCGATTTGTGGCAGAGTCCAATTTGGGCATAAGCCTTAAGGGCGTGTCTGCGGCTCGCAGCCGCCTGTTCGAATTCTTCAATGGCATGCTTGAATAGGCCTGCTTTTCGAAGCGCCAGCCCTCGCTCATACTTTTCCGATGGGTCAAACCCAGATTCCATGACGGTCTTTTCTGAGAATGTTGGGGAAGGGTCAGCCATTGATCGGGTATTCCTTATTGGTCTTCTCAGCAAGACTCAGGCCACCATGGGTCTTCTCAATGGCTTTGTGTGTCAAAGACTTATAAGCGGTGGGTATGTGTCGAGGATTGAAGGAGAGCCAGCCTGTGCAAAGCCCGCTCACAAATGGTCCATCGGTCAGCAGATAGACAGCGGGTAAAGAGCGATTAAAAGTGCACTTCCCGGATGGAGGCTCGATTGGCTAGATACCATTGAATCGTCTTCTGGAGCCCCTCGCGGAGGGAATGCTTGGCTTGAAAACCGATCGCCTGTTTGATGCGGCTGACGTCCAAACATCGGCGAGGCTGCCCATTCGGCTTGGTGGTGTCCCATACGATGCGGCCCTGGTAGCCGAGTTCTGCCGCGATCATGGAGCAAGATTCTTAATCGTGACTTCCTCGCCAGTTCCCAGATTGAGCGGGAATGAATCGTTGTATTGTTCTGTGGCCTGAAGAATGCCTTCCGCGGCATCTTCGACATAGAGGAATTCACGCGTGGGAGTGCCATCCCCCCATAACAGGATTTCAGATCGGCCGGCTTGCTGAGCTTCCGCACATTTGCGGATCAAGGCGGGGATCACGTGTGATGTTTCGAGATCGAAATTATCGCCAGGACCATATAAATTAACTGGAAACAGAGCGATCGAGTTGAAGCCGTACTGTTGCCGGTAGGCCTGCGATTGCACCAGCATCATCTTCTTCGCGAGACCATACGGTGCATTGGTCTCTTCCGGATATCCGTTCCACATGTCTTCTTCCTTGAATGGAATGGGAGCGAACTTCGGGTACGCACAGATCGTTCCCAAGGCGACAAACTTCTTCAGCCCACGTTGGCGACCTATTTCGATGAGCTGACTCCCCATCATCAAGTTATCGATAGAAAAACGGCCGGGATTGGCCTGATTGGCGCCGATTCCTCCTACCCGAGCGGCCAAGTGGATAACAATGTCAGGATTGGCATCCGCATAGAGTCGCCGCACCGCTTCCATCTGCACGAGGTCGTAGTCCCTGCTTCGAGGCACGACAATCTGATGACAGCCTTTCGCTCGAAGCTGCTCAACTACGAACGAGCCCAAGAATCCGGCTCCCCCCGTGACGACGACACGCTTGTTCGACCAAAACGATGCCATGGTCATTTCTTCCCCTGCACCCCTTCCAACCGCTCACGTTCCGCCACGAGTCGGCATCTATCATCATCGCTATCAATTCATGGAATCCGACCTTGGGTGCCCACCCTAGCTGCCGTTTCGCTTTGCTGGCGTCCCCGATGAGGAGATCCACTTCCGTGGGGCGATAGTACTTCTCATCAATCTTGACGTGTTTCTTCCAATCGAGCTGCAAGCGGTCGAACGCTAGTTCGAGCATTTCGCGCACGGTATGGGTTTCGCCAGTGGCAATGACGTAGTCCTCCGGATGATCAGCCTGCAACATCAACCACATGGCCTCGATGTAGTCGCCGGCATAACCCCAGTCGCGCTTGGCGTCGAGATTGCCCAGGTAGAGATCCTTCTGCACACCCAGCTTGATGCGCGCGGCAGCCTTGGTGATCTTCCTGGTCACGAAGGTTTCTCCGCGTCGTGGTGATTCATGGTTGAACAGTATGCCGTTGCAGGCAAAGAGGTTGTACGCTTCCCGATAGTTGACGGTGATCCAGTAGGAATAGACTTTCGCGGCACCGTAGGGGCTCCGGGGATAAAACGGCGTGGTTTCCCGCTGAGGCACTTCCAGCACTTTCCCGAACATCTCGCTGGAGGAGGCCTGATAAAATTTCGGCTTTAGGCCGGATTCCCGGATCGCTTCGAGAAGGCGAATCGTGCCGAGGCCGGTAATCTCACCGGTATATTCAGGAATGTCGAAACTCACGCGGACGTGGCTTTGCGCTCCCAGGTTGTATATTTCATCAGGTTGAACAGTCCGAATGATGCGGTTCAGGGAACTTGCATCGTTGAGGTCGCCATAGACCAGATGCAGGCGCCGTTGTGGAACGTGAGGATCTTCATAGATGGGATCGATCCGGCCCGTGTTGAAGGAACTTGATCGTCGTATGATGCCGTAGACCTCGTAACCTTTCTTGAGTAGAAATTCTGAAAGGTATGAACCGTCCTGTCCTGTGATGCCGGTGAGCAGAGCTTTTTTCACGGAGCATCTCCTTATGTTGTGGCGAAATTATGTATCGATTGAGGACGATTGTCCACTGAGCCCTACATCCCGTCCGGATGTGCCGTCAGTTCGTGAGCAGACCTCAGCTATCTCATGTTCTGAATAAACGGCCTGCACCCTGAGAAACACCTGCTTGTTTCAGGAGTCACAGCTATTGCGCCTCGTAAGGCCGCGCATTACAATGATCGACTGATGAATACTATGATGATTCACAGGATCTCACGATCATGACATCGCGTCGCATGCTCACATTGCTCTTTATCCTGGGGACGACATTCTTGATCGCTCACACGATTAATGCCGTCATTGCCGAGGCGTTGTTTGTGCCTTCCGCAATCACCCCCTACCAGACTCTCTTAGATCAGGACGGTTCGATGACGCGTTCCCCGTCTGCACTCGCGGAGCAAGTGCGCATGAGCGGGTTGTTTCCTCTCCCTCCCGATCCCATGGGCATGACTGGAGGCACGACCGGCGGAGTCGGTGGGCCAGTCCGACAATCGTTGAACGTCGCGTCGAAAATCAAATTGCTTGGAGTTGTCGTGGGTGACCATGTCGCCGCGATCATCGAAGAACTGTCGAGCAAGCGGCAGCTCTTTTTGCGACTACACGATCAGATCCCCGACGTTGGAGAGATCAGCGAGATCAGGCATAACGGGATCGTGATTCGGCAAGGCGATCAGCAGGAACTGTTGGAATTGTCGACTGGACAACCGGACAAGCCTCCGACGCCTCAGGTGGCGTCGACCGGACCGGCAGCGGCCCTTTCTGGCGGGCAGATCAAGAAGGTGTTGGATCGCCGGGAAGTCGAACAGGCTATGAATGACCTCCCAAAGCTCTTGTCGCAAGCCCGTGCTGTACCAGTGCTTACCAACGGGACAATGAACGGTTTTCGGCTGGATTACATCGCCCCTACCAGTTTCTATGAGAAGATCGGTCTACAATATGGAGACGTTCTCAAACAGGTCAATGGCGTGGAAATCAAAGATCCTGGCACAATGCTCTCGTTATTCCAGCAATTGCGCAATGAAAAATCGGTGAAACTCGACCTGTTGCGGAATAATCAGCGCACGACGATGATGTTCGAAATTCGCTAGCCAATCTCACGTTATAGAACCGGCCCCCGCCCACATTAGAATCTTTCCCCGGCTAGGTATTCTCCCTGCCTGACCGGCCCTTACTAATGCTGCTTGTCATGGCCGGTTATAGAGGAGTAACTTATTATCTTTCTGGCAGTTACGTGATGTGGGCTCCCGACTGGAGGTAGGATAAACCCCAGCAGTCAGGGGATTGAACGGATACTAGCGTGGCAAAATCGACGCATACGACCAGACCATTGTTGGGAGCTATCCTTGAGCAAAAATTTGGCTTGTCTGAAGCCAAGTTGCTCGAGGCCCTCAATGTGCAACAAATCAAAGGCGGTCGCCTTGGAGAAGCTTTGCTCAAAATTAGGGCGATCGAAGAGGATCTATTGTTACAAGCCCTCGCGATTCAATTCGAGATGCCCTGGCTTCCCCATCTGGAAGTCAAACAAGTCGATCACGAATGGATCAAGAAAGTGCCCATTCATTTTGCCCGCCGGTATCGCGTGTTGCCGCTCAAGGTGGAAGACGGCGCGATCGTCGTGGCCACGACCGATCCCTTGGAAACGGCGGCGCTCGACGACTTGCGACTTCTGCTGGGGATGCCGGTCAAAGCAGTGTTGACGAGTGCCGTGTCTCTGCTGGCCTGCCTGAATCGGGCCTATGACGAAGTCGCCAGTCCAACCGGCGCTGAGCAAGTGATGGAAGACATCGCCGCCAGCGAAAACTTGGACAAAATCGCGCATGAATTGGATGAACCGCAAGACCTGCTCGACGCGACGGACGAAGCGCCCATCATTCGGCTTGTCAACTCGGTGCTCTTTCAAGCCGTGCGGCAACGTGCCAGCGACATCCACTTCGAATCCTTCGAGCGTGGGCTAGTCGTCCGCTATCGAATCGACGGTGTGCTCTATCCGATCCTTACGCCGCCGAAGCATTTACAGTCGAGCATTATCGCCCGTCTGAAGATCATGGCGGGTCTGAATATTGCGGAGAAGCGGCTGCCGCAGGACGGCCGGTTTGCCATCCGGACGGCCGGCAAAGATGTCGATCTGCGCGTCTCCGTCCTGCCCACCTCACATGGTGAGCGGGTCGTGCTGCGTTTGCTGGAAAAAGAGAACCGGCTGCTGAATCTGTCGGAGATGGGATTTTCACCGGATCGTCTTCGGACGATCCAGCAACTTATTCAGTTGACGCACGGCATCCTCCTCGTGACCGGCCCCACCGGGAGCGGCAAAACGACGACGCTCTATGCGGCGTTGAGTCAGATCAATGCGCCGGACAAGAACATCATTACGGTCGAGGACCCGGTCGAATATCAGCTGCTCGGCATCGGCCAGATGCAGGTGAATCCCAAGATCAACCTGACCTTTGCTGCAGGGCTGCGGTCGATTCTTCGGCAAGATCCCGACGTCATCATGATCGGAGAAATCCGCGACCGTGAAACGGCCGAAATCGCCATCCATGCCTCACTCACAGGACATTTGGTCTTCTCCACGCTCCACACCAACGATGCGGCGAGCGCGGCCACTCGATTGATCGACATGGGCATCGAACCGTTCCTCGTCGCTTCTTCGGTGGTGGCCGTCTTGGCACAACGGCTGATGCAGAAAAGTCTGTCCGGACTGCAAGCAAGCCTATCATCCGGATGATGAAGAACTGATCCGGCTTGGGGTGGTTCCCGGGAAAACCAGCCCGACCTTCTATCGGGGGGCCGGTTGTGCCGCTGTGCATCAGACCGGCTATCGTGGCCGAACCGGCATTTATGAATTCCTCGTCCTGGACGACGAGGTCCGGCGGTTCATCGGCAGCAAGGCCGACTCAGCCGCCATCAAACAGGCGGCCATCGCGAAAGGGATGATCACGCTGAAAGAAGAAGGCGCGGAAAAGATTTTCACGGGGATCACGACGACAGAAGAAGTCATGCGGATTACGCAACAGGAAGTCGAAATCTAGCGCGATGCCGGTCTATCAATACAGAGGGTATAAGACGGACGGCGGTTCCGCGACAGGCATCGTCGATGCCGAAAGCCCGAAAGTCGCCCGCCTGAAGCTGCGGAAAGTCGGCGTGTTTCCTACCGAGATGGTGGAGCAGGAAGGCGGCGAAGCCGATTGTCGCCCGCTCCGGTTCCGGTCCGGTCGCAGGCGTCGGGCGTTCGCCCGCTCTTTCAGCTAACGATGTGGCGTTGATGACCAGGCAATTGGCGACGCTGCTGGTCGCCGGCCTACCGCTGGTCGATGCGTTGGGCGTGCTGATGGATCAGATCGGAGAAAAAATCCGTGAAGAGTCTGATCGCCGATATCCGTGAAGCAATCCGCGGAGGCGCCTCCTTCAGTGCCGTGCTCGAGCGCTATCCGCAAAGACTTCTCCTCCGATCTATGTGCACATGGTGCGGGCCGGTGAAGCCAGCGGCGCGCTGGATCAGATTTTGTTCCGCCTGGCGGAGTTTCTGGAAAAACAACTGGCGCTCAAGAACAAAGTGACGAACGCCATTCTCTATCCGGCCCTCATGTTGATCGTCGGGACTCTGGTGTTGTTTTTCCTGATGACCTTTGTCGTGCCGAAAATCACCGCCGTGTTTGCCACATTCAAGCAGGCCTTGCCTTGGCCGACCGTCGTGCTGATGGAGATCAGCCATTTCTGTTCGGATTACTGGACGGTGCTGCTTGGTGTGGTGCTGGTGGGCATATGGATCACGCGCCGCTTCCTGAAAACGGAAACGGGTCATGTCATGGCCGATCGGTTGCTCCTCAAGCTTCCGCTGATCGGCGAGGTTGCCCGCATGGTGTCGATCTCCCGGCTGACGAGCACATTGGCCACGATGTTGGCGAGCGGAGTGCAGTTATTGGATGCCATGGATGTCTCGAAGCGGGTCATGAACAATCGCGTTCTGGAGCAGGCGGTCGAAGAGGCCAGACAGAATATTCGCGAAGGGGAAACCATTGCGGAGCCATTGAAGCGCAGCGGAGAATTTCCTGCGCTGGTCACGCACATGATCGCTGTCGGTGAACGAAGCGGTGAAATGGAAGAGATGCTGCGGCGGATCGGTCAGATTTACGACGGAGAAGTCGATCGGGTCATTACGCGGTTTACGTCGCTGCTGGAACCCGATCATGATCCTCGTCATGGGTGTGATCGTGTTGTTCATCGTGGTGGCCATCCTGCTTCCCATCTTCGAGATGGGCCAGATGGTACGGTAAACGGTTCAATCGAAGGAGGCGTCCGGTGCGTGTACAGACACAAACGGTGCGGGCCTGGACAACGGTCCTACGAGCGGAGCGGGGCTTCACGTTCATCGAGATCATGGTCGTGGTCGCCATTTTGGCGATTCTCGCCGCGCTGGTCGTTCCGCGGATCATGGGCCGGACCGACGATGCCAAACGCACGGCGGCCAAAGTTCAAATCCGGAACATTGAAGGTGCGCTGCAGCTGTACAAGCTGGACAATGGCGTCTATCCGACGACGGAGCAAGGTCTCAAAGCTCTGATTGAGAAGCCGTCGGTCGGCGTGATCCCCAAAAAATGGAAGCTCGGCGGCTATCTGCCCAGTCTGCCTGAAGATCCCTGGGGCAATCCGTACAAGTATCTGAGCCCTGCCCCGGTGCAGCAGGGACAATATG
Source organism: uncultured Nitrospiraceae bacterium (assembly GCA_963851455.1). Lineage (GTDB taxonomy): Bacteria > Nitrospirota > Nitrospiria > Nitrospirales > Nitrospiraceae > Nitrospira_C. The sequence continues at coordinate 478,313 of CAWKPI010000004.1, read as the reverse complement.
GGCAGATCAAAGGCGATTACGAAATCACGTCGTTCGGCACGGACGGCGAAGCCGGTGGTGAAGGTGTGAATGCCGACATTACCAATTGGAATCTGGATAAGGAATAGGCATGACGCAAGGAGCGGGAGGGCAGAGGCAGGAGCCTTGCTGGCGTGAATCCGGCTTTACCCTCCTGGAGATTATCTTCGTCCTGTTCTTGTTGGGCGGATTGCTCAGCCTGGTCATTCCCCGCATGTCACTGGGCGACAATTTGAGTAGCGTGGGACGAAAATGGGTGGGAGCGTTGAAGTCTTTTCAAGAGATGTCGATGACGACTCAGAAGACGGTGCGGTTGTATGTCGACATCGATCAGGGAATCTATTGGCCGATGGTGCTGGACGGCAATCAGGAAAAAATTCCTCTCGATCCTATCTGGGCTGAACCGATCAGATTGCCTGAGACGATCAGATTCACCGATATCCAAGTAGGTGCCACGAGGAAAGACTCCGGTCGTACGGAGCTTTTCTTTTACCCCAATGGGCGAATCGACCAGGCAACGATGTATTTGACCGATGCTAACAGCAATATACTTGGCGTTTTGGTGGAGCCCGTCACGGCGATGATTCGCATCACGGATCAGCGCATCGATCCGCCTCAACCATTGAGGATTCCCGAACGCCTCAGGCCGTTGCTTCAGCCGGTAACGCCTGGCCTATTGTCCAGGATGCCCGCCGGTGTTCCAAAGTAATGGATGGACGCAACGATGGTACCCAGACAAAAACCTCAGGCGTTCAGGCAGGTCCCATTGAGAAACTCGCGTGGTTTCACGCTGCTCGAAGTCTTGATTGCGATGGCGATCCTGGCGCTGGCCTTGCCGATCCTGCTTGGTCTGCGCAATTGGGATCTCGATCTACAATCGCGCGCCAGCGATATCACCGCCGCCACAATGTTGGCCCAAGAAAAACTGATCGAGGCGGAGTTGAGTCTGGTGTTCCCGATCGGAGAAACCACCGGCGACTTCCGGAATCCGCCTCTGGGCTACCAGGCGCTCGGCGACATCGCCGACCGTGCGGACAAGTATCGGTGGAAGCGTATCATCTCCACGACACCCTTGCCTGCGGTTCGTGAGGTCAAGATTCAAATTCTCTGGCAACAAGGAATCAGTGACGAAGTGCTCGAGGCTAGCACCTATGTGTTTGCGTCCACCACAGGCTTTTGAACGAGGTTTTACTCTCGTCGAGGTGTTGTTGGCCACGGCACTCGTGGCGGTCATCGCCGCTATGGTGTTCGGGTCGTTGCATCTGAGCACGGTGGCGATCGACGGCGCCCGCAGCGCCGCTGCGCGGGAACAGGTCTTGAGAAGCACACTGCGCATTATGGCAGAAGAACTGACCGCCTCGGTGTCTAATCCCATCGGACCATGGGTAGGACTCAACGCCACGCAGGAAGGGCAGCCGGCCGATACCCTGGCCTTTCTCACGCTGGGACAATTCCGCGGCGTGGAATCTTCACAGGAAACCGAGATGGTCCGGATCGTCTATGCGAGAGAAGGCGATCGTCTCCTTCGGTTCATCAGGCGCAATCTGTATGGCCTCACCGACGACAGCCTGGATCAATTTGAGTTGGCGAAGCGCGTCAAAGGGTTCAACGTTCGGTATTACGATTCTCGCGCCAATGTCTGGGCCGATGAATGGGACGGGCGTACGAGAAATACTCCGCCGAGCGCGGTACTGATTGAGTTGACCTTGATGCAAGACAATGACGAAGAGCGCACCTTTCGCCAATGGGTGTCGGTGGGAGTGCGATCATGATGGGTCGTCTCTCTTGGCCGCCGGCATTCATTCCAAAGAAAGAGCCGCTGGCCTGGGTCCTCGGCGGGTTGATCAGTTTTCTGCTCTTTCTCTTTCTCACCTTTCCCTTTGCACCATTGCAGGCGAGGATCCTCTCGGAATTGATCAGAGCAACCGGTTGGGAAATCCGTGCAGCAGAATGGTCACCAGGAATGCCTATTGCTGTGGAATGGCGTGACTTGATCTGGACCAAACCGGGCGGTGCAAGCATTCCCTTGCAACTGATGCGGTTTAAGGTAGGCGTGCTGGATTTACTGATAGGACAACAGTCCGTGGATGCGCTTGTTCAATTGCCCGGGGGCAATCAGGCCGGAAGTGGAAAAGCGACAGGAACAGTCAGCGCCTCCTCATGGTCGTTTCTGGGACCGGTGTCTTTCAAAGGGCATGTCCAACAAGTCGATCTGGCTGCGGTGGCCAAACCCGTCGTGATCAAGGGACTTCTGCAAGCCGATGTCGTCCAGCGCTGGGAGAATCGCGGCAAGGAAGGCATCGCGTTCAAGGGCGATGGTTCCTGGAAGGCCGAAATCAAGGAATTGGTATTGGACCGGATCCCATTTGGACCGGTTGCCATTCCTTCACTCAGCTTCGGCCGTGTGACGGCTACCGTGACCTGCCGAGATGCGGTCTGCGAGGTCATTGATTTCAAAGGCGATGGACCTGATGGGACTATCACGGCCCAGGGCCGGTTGCTCCTACAGCAACCGGTTCAATCGAGCACCTTGGACCTCACGGTGACAGTGGTGGCCGGGGCTGGATGGGCTCAGAAGGCAGGAAATCTGCCAATTCCCCCGCTCGCCCCAGGGACGCCCTTGACGTTTAAGCTCGCAGGGTCATTCGCAAATCCTAAGCTAACCCTGTAAAATACGCCGTTCCATAACTAGGCTTCCGGGGCCGCTCGGAGGCGCCAGACCGGAGATCGCTTTTACGCCATGGTTGCCGAATGTGTCGGACTGGATATCGGGCAGACAGCCATCAAGGCTGTCCGGTTTCGTCGCCGTTTGACCGGGCGGGAATCCGTCGAATATTTTCATCTTCCACTTCCCTTCGGAAAACCCGAGAGCATCGAGCCAGCACGCCTTGCCGGACACCTGCGAAATTTTCTCTGGCAGCACGGCCTATATGGGAGCGGCGATATTGTGACGGCTCTCCCCTGCCAGGATCTCTTTATTCGAACTCTCTCGTTTCCTTTCCGCGATGCGGCCAAGCTTGAGCAGGTTGTGCCATTCGAAGTCGAGAATTTGATTCCCATGGCGCTGGATGATGTCGCCATGGGCAGTGTCGTGCTGCCGTACAGAGCAGTGGCCGAGGGAAGCCAAAAGCCCAAGGGAGCCGATGTCCTCATCACTGCGGCGCCAAAAGACAAGGTTGCCGAGCATCTCAAATTCCTGGCCTCAGCGGATTTGAAGCCGACTGCGATCGGGGTCGACGGCATGGCCCTCTATTCCGTCACGAAGTTTCTTCAGGAAGAAGGCGCCCCTGTTCCCGGTGACCTGGCAATCATCGACGTCGGTGCCACAAAAACGACACTCTGTCTGATCCAGGAAGGCCGGCCCGCCGTGCTGCGCACTGTGCTCTGGGGAGGGAACCACCTGACCCATGCTCTGGCGGTTCGCTACGCCTGCAGCTTCGCCGAGGCGGAACGGCGAAAACGGGCCATGGCTGTGCAAGAAGTCGATGCGTGGCTCGAACCATTGTTGAAGGAATTGCGGGTATCGCTGCATGCGTATGAAGGCACTGCCCATCAGCGGTTGTCTCACTGCTGGGTATCGGGCGGAGGTTCAAAGCTCCGGGAATTAAGTGGACACGTTGCGCATGAATTGGGATTGGTTCCCGTCGGGCCCAGACAAGGATTTGGCGCGAATTGTCCCAGAGCCTTCTCGATCGCATTCGGATTGGCCATTCATCCGAAAGTCGTGCGGCCGCGTTGGAAGACCAAGGCGATCGGGTCGGATGTTGGGCTTGATCTCACGGCGCCGTCGGATGCAGCCTCCGCCGTTGAATCCCGGCAGGATCGACGTCTCGCGCTCTGGGGAGGGCTAATCCTCGGAGTATTGGCCCTGGCTGACCTTACTGTTCGTGTCGTAATGAAAGAGTCGACGCTCACGCACGTCAAGCAAGAGCTTCAAGCGCAGTTTACTCAGTCGTTTGGTGCAGGTGCCGGACCGGGTGAAGAGCTCGATGTGGCGCGCTTCCGCGTCGCTCAGCTCGATAAGAGCTTGGCCATCATCGACAGAAGCCGCAATAATGTGTTGGCAAGCCTCTCTGATCTAGCCAAACAGCTTCCGCCCGGCATTCCATTGACCATACGCGAGTTGACCATCGAGGGGTTGTCGGTCCATCTCGAAGGAGAAACCAGCTCGTTTGACGCCGTTGAAAAGATCAAACAAGCCTTTCTGTCGAATCAAGTATTCCAAGGCATTTCAGTGACGGATACCAGAGTAGGCGCCGTGCCCAACCAAGTGGTTTTCCGCCTCGCCTATACGGTGCAACGACCATGATGTCGACACTTCAAGAACGCTGGCGGCATTTGGCGACCCGCGAACGGACCATTGTGGCGGTCGGGGTGGTCATCGTTGTTGCCAGTCTGCTTTTTTTTCTGGTTGTCGACCCACTGTTGGCTCGAATAGACAAGCTCGAACGGCAAGCCCTCAGAAAGGCGAAGGAACGGGGCGAATTGTCGGTCTTGGCTGCTCAGTATGCTGCGAAGCAGGCCCGTGTTGCCAAACTGGAACAGCGGTTGCCGCCTGTCGAAGGGCAATTCTCCCTCTTGGCGTTCATGGAAGAAGCGGCCGCCTCCGTGCAGATTCGCGATCGAATCGTCAGCATGCAGCCACAGCAGCCGACAACGTTGCAAGGATACCAGGAGACCTCGGTCGATCTTCGGCTCGACGGGGTTCAACTCCCGCAACTGCTTGCACTCTTGGTTGCACTTGAACAGGCTCCCTATGACGTGCAAGTCAGGCACCTCCAGGTGAAACCAAAGTACGACAATCCCGTCAACCTCGACGCGACCCTCAGTATCGTGTCTTATGCGAAGGCCTGATGAAAGGGGCATCGCCCTTCTCCTCGCCCTCCTGGTACTCGCCCTGCTCGTAGCGCTGATCCTCGAATTTGACACAGACGCACGCCGTGAGTACCGCGATGCCGCGGCGTTCCGCGATAACTTCAAAGCAACGGTGCTGAGCCGCGCTGCCGTCCAGGCGGCACGCGGTGTGTTGCAGCAAGATCTTGTCAGAGACAAGCAAACCGGACAGTTTTACGATGCGCCGACGGATCTGTGGGCCTTTCCGATCGAAAAATATGCCATTGGGGACGGTTTCATGACAGCCAAGATCGAGGACGAGCGAGGAAAGCTGAACTTGAACGATTTAGCGAGCATCGATCCGAATGCGAAGAAAGGCAAGATTCTCAGGGTCAAACGGTTATTCCATCTCCTGCAGATCAATCCTGATCTTGTCGATGCGATTGTCGATTGGGTCGATGTCGACGACATTCCTGAACCAGCTGGCGCCGAGAGCATCTATTATCAATCGCTTCGTCCGGCCTATCGCGCGGCGAACGGTCCGCTACAAACCCTCCGCGAGATGCGATTAATTAAGGGGATGACGCCTGAGATCATCGATAAGTTGCTCCAATACGTGACAGTTTATCCGCAAGAGGGGGAAAGTCGTGTCAATATCAATACGGCCGATTTCATCGTGTTACAGGCGCTCGATCCTCGCATTAGCCAATCCATGGCGGGAGAAATCATTCAGAGCCGTCCGTTCAAAACGCTTCAGGATTTGGATCGTGTCGGCAGTTTCGCCGAGATCGGCAAAGAACTCCGGCTCCTCAGCGTATACGACGTCAAAAGCAACATGTTCTCGGCTCGCCTGTCGCTGACGATCAACGAAACGACCAAATCAGGTGCGGTGGTGCTTCAGCGCGACGAGGCCACGGGAAATAGCACGGTTCGCTATTTTCGTTTCCTCTGATCTGCCTGTTCCTCATCGATCATCCTCAAAGTTAACAACCCTGTAACATTGAGGTTACCTGGCTGCAATCGCCGGTCCCTATAGTGCAGGAAGCAACGAGCGGCAGTTCGACCATAACCAAGGAGGATGCGAAGATGCTTCAACGGAACCCCCAGTCTAATCGGCTGCCAGCACAAAGCCTGGGTATGACAGGTATGGCGCTGTGTGCCATGTGGATGGTCAGCCAGCCTGTAAACGCAGTGGCTGAGCAAGTCGGTCCGTTCGCATCGGTTAATGTTGATGCCAATCTCGCCCGCTATAACCCACAGTCGCAAGTCTCCGGAAATTTTAAGGTTCAGGGGTCCGACACCATGTATCCACTGTTAACACGCCTCGGCCTCGAATTTCAGCGCCGTCAACCAAAGGTCACATTTGACATTCGAGGCGGGGGTTCCACACAAGCTATCGCAAAATTCTTAGAACCACCTCCGAGCAAGGTTGGAAAGGTCGTGATCGTCGATGAACGGTCCTTCCCTCCACTCATTTCCACATCACGTGAGCTCTTCGACGACGAGATCAAGGAGTTTGGGTCTCAGCATGGCTACGAACCTATTGCCGTGCCGGTAGCCGTGGATGCCGTCGCTCTTTACGTGCACAAGGACAATCCATTGCAAGGCCTGACGTTGGACCAAGTGGACGCGATATTCTCGAACACAAGGAACCGGGGGCACAAAACAGCTATCACACAATGGGGACAACTCGGTCTAACCGGTGGATGGGAAAATGGCAAGATCGAACTCTACGGAAGAGATCGAAAGTCAGGTACCAGAGCGTTCTTCCAAGAACATTGTCTCGCGGGTGGCGAATTTATGCCGGGCTTGCATGAAGAACCAGGGGCGGCGTCGGTCATCTTGGATCTGAGCCGGACTCAAACCGGCATTGGTTACAGTGGCTTCGGATTGCAGAGCTCAAATGTCCGCATTCTGCCTCTGGCCGAGGCGGCTGGAATGCCGTTCGTCACCCCTTCCTCAACGACGGTTGCAGATCAAACGTATCCTCTGAGGCGGGTGCTTTACTTGTACATTGACAAGAACCCGAAGAGTCCATTGCCAGAGGCCGTGAAGGAATTCTTGACCTTTATCATGAGCCACGAAGGACAAGAGGCCGTGATCAAGGCGGGATTCTTCCCGTTACCGGCGAGCCAGGTAACGAAAAGTGCAGTTGCCTTGGGAACGACCCCAAATTCGACTCCCATCCGTCGCTAGAAGACGAATTTCAAGTGAAGGACCAGACCGAGGGCTTATTGGATTCTCCCAGGGCCCTCGTTTCTTTTTCCCCTCGCTGTTATCAAAATTCTTGCAGATCGGTGTGACGAATCGTTCGCCGGTTCACGGCCGCACGAATCGAGGCGTTTGATGCGCGCAATTCAGGACAAGCGCTAGGCTGGCAGATGAGATTACGGGGAAACACTCTTTTGCGGAGAGGTTTTGGGATGCTTGGTCTGATCGAGTTCTTGCCGGAGGCGATCGACTTCTTCAGACAATTCCTTCGTCTTCTTGGACTGATCATCCAACCGTTCACGCAATTCTTGGACATCCTGCTTCGCAGGAGCAGGTTCGCCTGACGGTGGACCCGACTTCACATTGGCGCGCCCTTCGCGGCTTGACGGAACCGCTCTGAGCACTGCTAAGGTCTGTGCACTGTTCACAGAGATATGCGTCGTCTCAAATGGCGCCCACTTTGGTTCTTCTGCATCCGGCACCGTGGCAGGTTCAGCCGGTTTCGCCACCCAGAGCTTCATACCTTTCGTATCCCGGACGTCTCTGAGATTATCGCCGCCGGTGTCCGCACGAAGGATTGAGCTATGGTCCGTCATCACGACGTGCAGATATCGGGCCCGCAAAAACACAGCCCCAGCCGTACGGTCCTCGCTATATCGTCCTCCTGGCTTCGGAAACGAGAAGAACACTCGCTCGGTCGGTCCGGCTTCTTTCAGTGCATCGGTAAGCGGACCCGAATACTTTTGCAGCTCTTCTCGCGTTAAAAGTGGAATAGGTGGTGGAGCGACGAATATACCCATGAGCGATCCGCTCCATCCACTCACCTGAATCACACTCAGGAGCGATTGCACCTGTTCCACAGTCAGGTGCGGAGGATGAGCATTGCGGACATCGGTCTGCTTCACAGAGATGGTCGGATCATCCTCAATACCAATTTGGGCATCATCCTGGTTATAGGTGACCCGATGGTTGGGCAACCAGGCGCAGTTTGCCATGCTTGCCAACATCAGACTCAATGATAGATAGTACAGCGCAGTCATGGTTCGCATGTGAATTGAATCCCCCAAATGCGGTCAGAGCCCATCTGTCCGCGCCACAGACGATCCGCGGTTTGGCTGACTTTCGGGATTTCACCTTCCTTGATGATCCGTGAACCGTTCGGGCATTTATCTTTGATGAGCCGAAGGGCGTCACGGCGGCCGGCGGAAGTAAGGATGTCGCCGTCTGATTGCACGGACCAGGTGACCACGCCGCCTGTTGCTGTTTCGCGTGTCAAGGTCGCTTCATGTCCACAGTTTGTCAGAGATACACTTATTACAATGAGAAACGAGCACATCCTCCATCGGGAGATCAGGCCCCGGTCTTGCGCGGTCACATGTAGCCTGCGTACAGGAATTGAACCGTTCTATTGAGCCTTCGTGCAGAATGTATCTTCTGGCAACGTCTCGTATCCTGCCCCAAATGACTGGAAGTCCGCAATATCACGTCCCTCCGGTGTTCCAGACGTGCACACATTTTGCCGACACGGTCGGAAGACTCCGAGGAAGATCATCGACCAAGACGACACTTGGAGCTTTGGTCGTCCCAACCACGATCACGCGATTGCCTCGCTGAAGGAACGGCGGTTCAATGGGTCCCTGGAATGTGATGGCAAACTCTCCGCTCATTTTTCCAGTGTCCTTCGGTCCATAGGCCGGATGCTCGACGATCGGAAGTTGTTTCGCGACGATGGTCAGGTTTCCGTCTTTTCGTTCGGATTGGAGGATGCTTCCTCCCAGCTGGATTTTCCGTTCCAACGCCTGATTAGGCACCATCCGCCAGCGAGAAAAATCAAAATTCGGGTCGACGCCTTCCATGACCTCTGAAGGAAACAGGTTAGGGTGTGAACAGGCGCTGAGTCCAAGAACGATCGTTAATATGACAAGTGTCAACACTTGCTTCATAGCCCCTCCTCTTACTCCGTCGCGCGTTTCCATTGCAATGAGAAAGTTTAATGAGCGATTCGCTGCGGCCCTCGTTACATGAATCGGACTTGGAATTGCACAAAGAAGGCATTCTGTGCAAAGGGATCCGATCGTGAATCATAGGCCGGAGTACCAGGGCCGGTTCCCAACCCTGAATGGTGTCGGAATTCATAGTTGAACTGGATCTTAGACTGGACTTTGGGAGGGAAGTTCTCGAAGTAGTATGTCAAGCCAACGATGGTTCTTGTATACAAGTCGTTGGACATTTTGGTATTCGGATCGAACTGCTCATACATGAATGTCGGCTCAAAGTTCTCGAACAAGCCATCGGTGATCAGATATTTAGCGAGGACATACCACGTGCGGCGCTGCATACCAGGAGCGCCCGACCCGCCGCAGGCTGCGATGATTTGGCAAGCTCCATTTGCCGCCGTGCCGACCGTCGTCGCGTTGGCTCCATCATGGCCCTGCCAATACTCTCCTTGAGTCATAAAACCGGGCAGAATCTTCGAGGTGTATCGGAAATCGACTGCGTAGCGGTCGAAGGCACCTTTGCCTCGCCCATTGATCAGCGTTCCCGCATTGTTCGACTCACCCTGAATTGTCGTAAAGCTGATAAATGAGACGTCGTTTCCGAAGAGACGGACACGAGTATAAAAGGCTTTCGGCTGGTTGGCTCCCCCAAGCCCGGACGTCGTACTGACCAGGCCGTTCGCTTGAAAATTATTGTTGTTCATGATGCCGACCACATACTCTAAGCGGTTGGCAATTTTCCCTCGGACGTCCACAAAGTAATCGCGCTCTTGGACAAATTCAATGGCACCACCCGTTCCCTTGATGTTTTGTCCTGGTCCTCCGCCGCCGCCCACGGAGGTCAGATAGGGAGAACTGATCACATCGCGTAACCCTCCGGAGGTTTCCGTAAAGATGCCGAAGGGCATACGGAAGATGCCCATTCGGATCATGTTGAGGTTCGGCGCCCAGGACTGAACCGGTCGTACATCGATATACGTTTCGCGGAAAAACGTGGCCGATGTAGGAGTAGAAGCTCCGCTGGTCGGAGTATTATTCGTTAAGTTGATGCTTTGAAACTCGAACAGCGCATGCCACCGTGGAATGTAGTCGCTGATCTTGCCCCAGAAGAGGAGCTCCGAACGTCTGATTGAAAAACTGTCCTGGCTCCGTCCCTCCGGAACGTGGGCGTTGAGATGCCCGTACAGAAATTGCAAGCGCGTTCAATCCGAAATTCACTTTGTCGCGGAGCATCGGCAACACTTCCGTCTTATATTTCCATTCTTCTATGGCATCAATCCGTCTGGCCTGGTCGGCGGCACGATACTCCTGCTCCGCACGTATCTGAATCCATTCGTCCATCGTGATCGTGCCCTTCTGAAGCAGCAGATCTTCGATAGCCGTGCCTCCAGGCGGAAGCTCCTTTCCCGGTGATGGGCCCTGAGAGGTACCGGAAGCGTCGTCGGCCTTCTGCGCAACCACAGTCGAAGTCTGTGGAGGGACAGGGCCCTTGGCCGAGCCAGCGATGGATACCTGCGCGTCCACTGTCAGAATTAGGGATGCCGCAATTACGGCTGAATACATCACGGCACGAAGAGATTTCATCTCCAATTCCCCCTTGGTTTGATATGAAGAGCATTTCATCGTGACGCTACCGGTGTAGTGCCACGAGATCACAGCTCCATTGCCGCACTGTTACAGGATTGTTAAAAAAACATGTGCCTGAAGCTTCGTGGCCAAACGTGGAGGAGGAGTCATGCCAAGAAGTTAACGCGGAATTAACACCGTTGTAATGGGACTGGAAAGGCTGATCGTTAAGCTCCAGGGCATAAAAGATGACAGAGGAAAACAAGGGAGGATGATCATGCGGTTAATGTATCGGAATCGGTCAAAAGTGGTCGCCAACCTCGCGGCGCTCGTGCTCCTTTGCTTTTTCAGTCCAACGCAGTCAGAAACCACGCCGCTCATTAAGGTAGATGGTTCAAGCACCGTGTTTCCGATTACCGAAGCCATGGCCGAAGAGTTCCAGAAGGAGACTCGAGGAACGGTACAGGTGACGGTGGGCATTTCGGGAACCGGCGGAGGATTTAAGAAATTCTGTCGAGGCGAGACGGATGTGCAGGACGCATCACGGCCGATCTCTACAAGCGAAATGGAAGTGTGTCGGGCGAGTGGAATTCAATATTACGAGTTACCGGTCGCGTTCGACGCGTTGACGATTGCGGTCAGCCCGAAGGCGACATGGCTCGATGCGATTACGATCGCCGAACTGAAGCAGATGTGGGATCCCTCCTCGCAAGGACGCATCCTAAAGTGGAATCAGATCAGGAGTTCTTGGCCGGATCTGCCGCTCAAACTGTTCGGAGCCGGATCCGATTCCGGCACCTTTGATTATTTCACGGAGGCCGTGGTCGGAAAAGCCAAGGCGAGCCGAGGTGATTATACGGCCAGCGAAGACGACAATACTCTCGTGCAAGGAATAGCCAATGACAAACATGCGCTCGGATACATTCCCTTCGCGTACTATGAGCCTAATAAAAAGCGCTTGAAAGCGTTGGCGGTAGACGGCGGGCATGGCGCGGTGCTGCCTTCGCGAGAAACCGTCGAGAATGGGGCGTATCAGCCGCTTTCGCGCCCCATGTTCATCTATGTGAGCGCGAAATCGGCGGCCAAGCCAGAGGTGAAGCGATTTGTCGAGTTTTATGTCATGCAGGCTCCGACTCTCGTTCCCCAAGTGAAGTACGTGCCACTGCCACGAGAGGCGTATGAACTGGCCCTCACCCATTTCAAAAATGGAAAACTAGGCACGGCCTTCCAAGGGGCCTCAACGATCGGTCTGAAGATCGAAGATCTGCTGCGACGTGAAGCCAAGCTGTAAAAGGACAACACATGAATGCCGAGGCGGTCTTGAAAAAAGCCGAAGTGTTGCGTCTGTCATCGCGCCTCCTTACCCAGGGGAGGGAGAAGGTCATTGAGTTGCTCTTGTTGCTCGCGGCGTTGACCTCGGTGGCTATAACGGTCGGAATCGTCGGTGTACTGATCTATGAGTCGATTGGGTTCTTTCAGCAGGTTTCGTTGCTGAATTTTCTGACGGACAGGCAATGGACACCGCTGTTTTGCAGAGCCGCATTATGGCATTCTGTCTCTGGTTTCCGGCACCGTCGTCACCACGGTGGTTGCGCTCGCAGTCGCGATTCCCATGGGCAGTTTGATCGCCATCTATCTGAGTGAGTACGCATCGCGCGGTCTTCGTGAGGTCGTCAAGCCCGTTTTGGAATTGCTCAGTGCCGTTCCAACGGTGGTGTATGGGTATTTCGCGCTGTTGTTCGTGACGCCAGCACTCCAGAAGCTCTGGCCTGAGCTGCCCGGGTTCAACATGCTGAGCGCAGGATTAGTTATCGGCATCATGATCGTTCCCTATGTCAGCTCTGTCAGCGAGGACGCCATGCGAGCCGTCCCGGTGCATCTGCGGGAAGGGGCGTTTGCTTTGGGAGCGACACGCATGCAAACCGCGCTTCGTGTCGTGTTCCCGTCGGCGCTGTCCGGTATTACGGCCGCCTATGTGCTCGGAATCTCCCGGGCCATCGGAGAAACGATGGTGGTGGCGATTGCAGCCGGCATGCAGCCGACGTTGACGTGGAATCCTCTTGAGCCAGCGGCCACGATGACGGCCTACATTGTGCAAGTGAGTTTAGGTGATCTGCCGCATGGCAGCGTGGGCTACCAAACCATTTTTGCGACTGGGTTAACCTTGTTGCTGATGACACTCGTATTCAACATCGCCGGCCATGTTCTTAAAAAACGATATCGACAGGTCTATTAACAGACAGTCCGTTCGACGACGGATCGCGCGACGCCAGCTTCGCGATCGCCTATTCGCGCTGACGGGGCTCGGAGTAATGGCAGCGGCCTTCTTGGTCTTGCTGGCCTTGCTGGGTCAACTGGCCTTCGATGGCATAGGGCGCATGTCCTGGCAGTTTCTCACCGCCTATCCTTCGCGGTTCCCTGCGCAAGCCGGAATTCTGAGCGCATGGATTGGAACGGTTCTGGTCATGTTTCTTACCGCGCTTACGGCGGTACCGCTCGGCCTTGGGGCGGCCATCTATCTGGAAGAGTATGCTCCGAAGAATTGGATGACTGATCTGATTGAAATCAATATCACCAATTTGGCCGGTGTGCCGTCGATCGTCTACGGGTTGATGGCGCTCGGGCTGTTGGTGTACGAATTCCACTTGGGACAAAGTTTCCTCACTGCGGGACTCACGCTGGCCATGTTGATCTTGCCTATGGTGATCATCGCGACCCGCGAAGCGATTCGTGCGGTGCCACCGCAGATTCGAGAAGCCGCCTATGCGCTCGGAGCGACGAAGTGGCAGACCGTGAGAGATCATGTCGTGCCCTATTCGATGGGCGGAATTCTCACCGGAATGATCCTTGCCCTGTCGCGCGCAGTCGGTGAGACGGCTCCGTTGATCACCGTCGGCGCATTGTCGTTCATCGCCTTTCTTCCCCACCCGCCCTTGTCGTCCGAGTTTCCGTTTGTGTCAATCCAATGGCTCTTCGATCCCTTTACGGTCATGCCGATTCAGATGTTCAACTGGGTCTCCCGTCCCCAAGAGGAATTTCATGTGAATGCAGCCGCAGCCGGTGTGATCCTACTGCTCATGACCCTGGCCATGAATGCGATTGCGATTACTGTGCGAGCGCGGTTTCGCAGGCGCATCCATTGGTAATCATATGACGCCGCATGCCGAAACCAGACCGGCGCTGAAAGCCGAGGCTGAGAAGTTGAGCTTCTATTACGGCGGGACGGTGCAAGCGCTCAAAGCCATCTCGTTGGGCCTTGCCGATCGACGCGCCACGGCGTTAATCGGTCCATCCGGCTGCGGGAAGACGACCTACTTGCGTTGCCTGAACCGCATGCACGACCTCTATCCCGGAAATCGCTATGAGGGTGCCGTGTTGCTGTACCCGGATGGGGTGAATATCGTCGACCCGACGATCGACCCGATTGAAATCCGTATGCGTGTCGGAATGGTGTTTCAGAAACCGAATCCCTTCCCCACATCGATTTATGAGAATGTCGCGTATGGACTGCGCATCCGTGGGTCGGTGACACGAAGCGACTTGGATGACACGGTGGAGCAGGCATTGCGCGATGCCGCGCTATGGCCGGAGGTGAAGGACCGCTTGCGTAATCTTGCGTTCAATTTGTCGGGAGGGCAACAGCAGCGTTTATGTATTGCCCGTGCGTTGGCGACCGGTCCTGAAATGCTCTTGTTCGATGAGCCGACCTCGGCGCTGGATCCCACGGCGACAGCGCGGATCGAAGAGTTGGTGACGGAACTCAAGCAACGGATTACGATCGTCATTGTCACGCACAACATGCAGCAGGCGGCACGAGTTTCGGACTTCACGGCATTCATGTATGAGGGCCAGTTGGTCGAGTTTGATCGCACTGAGAAGATGTTTACGAATCCATCGAACAAACTGACCGAGGAATACGTCACCGGCCGATTCGGCTAGCGACGGCAGATACGAGGAGTCTAGTCTGATGCAACGACACGTCGATCAAGAGCTTGGGGACTTGAAGTCTCAGATTTTGCGGATGGGGTCTCTTGTCGAATCGCAGATTGAGGGATCGATTAAGGCCTTGGTTGATCGAGATGTGGACCTGGCCTCTCGCATCATTGAACGGGATGCTCTCGTGAACAGTATGGATGTGGATATTGATGAAAATTGCATGAGGCTGTTGGCGCTTCAAGCACCGGCCGCAGGAGACCTACGTTTTGTCACCACGGCCATGAAAATTTCCACGGAGCTCGAACGGATGAGTGATCTGGCTGAAAACATCTGCGAGCGGGTGATTGAACTGAATGAAGAGCCTCAACTGAAACCCTATATTGATATTCCCCGCATGGCCAATTGGACGATGCGAATGGTGCGGGAGAGCCTCGATGCATTTGTCCGTTCAGATGCGGTGCTGGCAAGGAAAGTCTGTGCCGACGACGACTTCGTCGATAATCTGACACATCAGCTGTTTCGTGAATTGCTGTCCTTCATGATCGAAAACCCCGGGACGATTACGCGCGCCATTCGCCTCACGTTCATTGGCAAATATCTGGAACGCATCGCCGACCATGCTACCAATGTGTCGGAGTTGGTGGTCTACATGGTGGAAGGAAAAATCGTCCGCCATACGATTCCGCCGGTTCTTTCAGACAACGGAACCTAACAACGAGAACGGGTTGTCTCTCTCGCGGGGCGGACGTATTGTTACGCCGCGTAATGCGTGGAGAAGAGCGTATAGTCGAAGCGATAGCGGCGGAGCACGATCTTGCCGCAGCGAGCCAAACAGTCCACTGCTTGAAAGATTTGGCTCCAGCTGTATTGTGGCAGGAGAACAATCAGTGTATCCAGATTGATGACATCCTGTTCCTCGATTTGGGCGAGAATCTCGAGTGCGACGTTGTCGGCTGAGAGGTCTACTGGCGAGGGGCCATTCAGCAGGGCGTTAGACATGGTCGAATCCTCCGATACGGTCATGAAAACGATAGGACCATTTGGTTGGCCGCCTGAATCGCGGGTCCAGGAGTCGGGCTGTATCTCACGGCAACCACTCGGATCAGGCCCAATGTGAGAAGAATCCCACCAAGCATCGCGAACTGCTGCCATTCCACGCCGGAAAACCAGCGCGAGATGATTTCTGTCAGCATGACCACGAGGACCGTATCGACGATAAACGTGACCCGCACGCGCCCATCTGAACAATATGTTAACGTGGTTTTCAGGACTTCCACGACGGCCAAAAGCGTCAACGCATCGACGATAATGTGTCTAAGCGCGACCTCAAGATTGGCGGACAACAGCAATCGAAGGTCGAGGAACGTTTTAGTCACACCACCGATGAGTCCGATGAGAATTGTGATGATCAAAAGACTGAGTATGAAACGGATGGCCGAGTCCCACACCTGCATCATCTCGGGTGGTGTTTCCAGCAGATTCCTTCGCCGGAACCACCGTTGTCTTAATGAATGACGGAATCCAGTGCTCAGCATGGCCGTTTGTTCTACCTTCGTCTACAATTCGTCTACTGAAACAGGGTGCAACAGATCACGGACCGATAAGATTCCGATAATCGAACCGCCATTGAGAACCGCCAGGTGCCGCGTCCCATGCTGTTCCATCATGTCGGCTGCTTCGGTAATCGGTCGCCGCCAATCAATCCCAATGACCGGACTGCTCATAATGTCCTCTACTGGCACATAGTACGGAACTCGTTCGGCGCCGACTACTTTGCGAATGATGTCCGGTTCAGTGACGATCCCGATGATACGATTGTCCCTTCTTACAAACACGCTGCCCACCTTGTACGTTTTCATCAACTTGGCCGCTTCGATAGCAGACGTGCCGACTTCAATGTTCACCAAGCTCTTGCTCATTAATTGATCCACGGTGATCATGATCCCCTCCTTGATTGAATATGTTGGATAGTATCAATGCCACGTAACTCTGGAACCGACTGACTGGCTGAAGCATCAATGGCACTCGTTGATAGATAATCGTATGGATGGATGTCTCCCGTCTCAGTGCGAACACGCAAGATAGGTACGAACACCCGTTCCTTCATGGCCAGCAAGGTGTGCACGGCTATGCCAATAGGGATCACCAGAACCGCACAGAAGACAAAAATGAAGATGTATGATTCCGGATAGGTCATTGAACTGCCACGCCAGACAGATTTCTGGATGCCATGTGCAGAAGGTACCGGTCAGCGATTTCGTCGCGGTCAACAGCGTGTAAACAGCGTGTTAAATCTCGGGAGGACGCCTGAAGAAGTATGTTCGAGGTTCATTTCGCTGCACAGCAAGGTGATGTTACAGATCGGTTAACTTTCCGGCTGCCACGCTTGACTCCTCACGAGCAGCTCGTATCTCTCTTATGACTGTGTATTCGGGCAAGAAATCTTTATATGTTCAGCGAACCCTCACGGAGAAAAATCCGTTCTTGATATAGTAATAGGTCATTGCGCGACACGGAGAAACGAGTATGCCTCTCAATGAGGGATCTGCGATCAACGTCACCAAAGGAACCTGCTATGCCATGTTCGCCTACGACGTGGGGTCATCAATCAATCTCGAGGAGGCCGATCGCTATATTACGGCCGAAACTCAGCGCGGCCGGCTCCGTCATAAGGCGAGAGCGCCTCAATACTTTGAATATCGTCCTGCTCCGCTCCGCTTGATGCAGGAGGGCGGGTCACTGACCGTAGGTTTCTATTCGTCGAGTCCGACCGTTGAAGTCATGGTGTATGATTTCGGCGCGGTCACGATCACCTATCGATTTGCCTTGGATGGTCCTTTCGATGGCTTGTTGGAACTGAGCGAGTCGCTCTATGAGCATGAGCATTTGCTGGCGGAGTCACGTGCGCGCGTCGAGCAACTGGTGCAGGCCATCCGTCCGGCTATTGAGCGGCCCAAAATTGCCGCAGAAGTCGAGGACTATCTGATTTTTTCCATCGAGTCCTGTGCTCCCTCGCAGAACTCGCCCCTCTGGACCAGTCGGGAAGAGGCGCTGGCCAGCATCCTGCGCGGCGAGCGCACTCCGCTCTCGGATCAAGAAATTCGCGATGCCCTGTCCTGCAAAATCTCATTCGGGATTGAAGACGCTGCTCTCATCGATTGGCATGCGGCGGTTTTGTTCGGAAAAGAAATGGACGACGTGCGCGCCGTATTGGAATTCGCCAACGTCGAGTTGCTGGAGATGCGTATGCTCGACGAACAACTCGATCAGGCGCTCGACCAAGGATATGAAGCCTTAGCGCGAACCCCGCGCCTGTTGTCCCTCCCCGGTTCTTACGACAAGGATACGACCCACATCGCGCAGCTGCAGGTCGATGGCGCACTGCTCTTCGAGCGGGTCACCAATACACTGAAGCTATTGGGAGACCAATATCTGGCTCGCGTCTATCGCCTTGTCTCTCAACGCTTCCACTTAGAAGCGTGGGACGCGAGCATTTTGAGGAAGTTGGAGACGCTAGAGAGCATCTACGGCAAGATGTCCGACCGCGCCGGTATACGTCGCATGGAGCTGTTGGAGTGGATCATTATTGTGTTGATTACTATTTCCATTGCTGTGTCGTTCATCCCGTTGGCCGGTCATTGATCGGATGGGGTCAATCTCACAGGACATGGAGAAGTTGAAAAAGTTTGTATTGCTGGAAAAGGAAAATCCGGATCCGTTTAGGACGTCGTGCATGTAATACAATAGCACCCGTTCGCGTTGTGCAGAAGGTGATTTACGTTAGCGGAGCGATTGAGAGGAGTGAGAGCGGTCGTAACGGGGCGGTCTCGAGAGGTGCGATTCCACATCAGCGTGATTGTGTACGCACGTCGCTTCTCTGAGGGCGTCACTCCATCGAGCCCAATACACGCCAAACCAATCATGCCGAGTAATGCCCGTCGCCGATTCGAATTCTATTTTTCGAAGCGGCTTACCGCCATTCGCCTGAGTAGTGCGTTTGATTTCCTGAAGAATGTGTAGCTTGGTCATCGGGGGAATGAATGAATCTTACGCCCTTCTGCTTTCGTCGTCTACTATTTTTGGGGGTGGTCTAGAGGGATTCTTACCACTTCCCTTGCACCACTATTTCCTTCTGGACCTTTTTGACAGGAAACACTACACTCTTGACCGACCCACTCACGAAAACCCACCACGCGGAACCATGCCATGAAGTACAACAAGGATAGACTGATGCAAGCCCAGAAAACTGTGGCACTGGTGAGCGCCAGTGCTGTCTCGATCGATCAGGCGATCGCTGCGGCACGATCGAGTGTCGGAGGAACGGTATTTGATGCCAGGCTGAAAGAGGTGGAACAGCAGTTGGTGTGGCGAGTGAAACTGGTAGTCGGTGGACAGCGGGTCAAGATCTATGTCGATGCTCACTCGGGCAGTGTCATTAATGCCAAGGCTGAAATTTTACTCCACGAGCGCTTCGGCAAAGATAGCTTCCCAAACCACGAATATGAGTCCCGCATCGGTTCCTAGGTCCCTTTTCGGCAATCATTAGTCATTTCGGTCAACGCCAGGCGCGATTTCCCCGTTTCTTCAGGCGTTGCCACTCAGACCAAAACTCCCTGCGCACCTTTTCACGCTGCTGGTTCGCCCGTGCGACAAGTAGGCCAGCGGTAAAGGCAGCCTGTTGCCCCCCCTGGTCTTTGAGAAGGCCCTGCACATACTGTTCTGCGAGGACAGCGTCCTGATGCATGCCCAACATATCTTGGAATCGTTCAGCAGTCTTGATAAATCGAGTGACGGCCTTGCCATCGCACACTTCAGCTAATTCTGCCGCATATCGCGCTCGTTTTGTTTTGATTCTGACACGGTGAAGATCGGCATTTGACGGTGATCGTTTGAGCTTTCGGATGGTCTTTCGGAGCTTGCGAAACTGGCGGGCAGCCACATCCATGAGTGTGCACTCTATGTTAACCACCGCAGGCGCTTCTGCCGCCTCCCGCAATTTGCTGACAAACCCCAAATACTTCGCGCTCTTCATTTCGTCCAACATCATCCGTTGGGCTCTTTCTCGCTCGTTCTGAAGGCGGCGCAGGAACCGTTCGAGCGGTCGCCGGTCACGGGCTTTCAACTGCTCGGCTTCCCGGCGGAAATATCTCATTTGCACGTCCAGATCGCGCGCTCGCGCGAACACCTCACCTAGCCACTTGAGCCCGGAAAGAGGCGGATCAACCCACTTGGGTTGAACAATCGTACGGACGGCCAGGAGAATGGTCCGCATCCGTCTCGCGGCTACCCGTATTCGATGCACATCTTCAGTTTCCCCACCTAAGCGGATACCGGGGTCGCACCGTTTGAGATTTTGGAGTTGCTGTAACAAACTATATCGTATGTGATCTACGATCGAGGCATCCTCCGCTGGCGCATCCAGCGAATGATATGCAAGGGAAAGAGCTCGAAAAAGCTTTGGCCGCCCATCATGGGTTCGTGCTCCCACTCCGTGGAGCGCCGAGGCAAGCCTATCCATAAATTCTTCCTCGCCATTCAAGGATTCAATCTCAAGCTCTCTGAATCGTTGGATCACTGATCCTCCGCGGAGGACCGACACTGTATCCAATAACACTTCCGCCGCGTTATTTCCGCCATCACGTACGCGGACTCCTGCCCTCGACGTATGCAACTCGGCTATGGGACCCAGATGCTTTCCCTCCAGGAGGACGACCAGGGCCTCGACGATCCGTGCCGGGGGCGTCATCGATGCCTCTTGCAACTCAATTTCGCGCCGTGCCCCATCGAGCGGCAATTTCAGCTGCCAGGCCACCGACCCTTTTTCAATACGACAACGGAGCGTGATATTCGATCGAGCAAGACAATGGTCCAGCGTATCGAAATAGGTAGATGTGAACACGCGTCGCGGGAGCGGACGTCCTGATAGAGCGGGCAGCCGAAAATCGGGTTCTACTGATAGCTTCGTTTCCGTTTCCACCACCGACTTGATGGGAAGAAGAGCAGATTGAAGAGCGGGCAATTGGTGCATAGTGTTATCACTCTTCTGCACGGTGAACCGCACCTCGCGAAAGCGGTTCAGCAATTATTCCAGATCGGTCCATCCCATGATGTAGCCGGCACATCCAGATTTAAGTACGCTTCGAGGTTGTTTTTCAATAGGAGAAGGAATGCCCCGCGCAGTTCCTGAGATCGCGACGCGAGTAACGAGGTTGGTGGAAAATTTTGGTGAGGCTCTTGCGTGAATCTACCGTTCAAGTCAGTGTTCGATGAGCCGCCAACCCTCCTTCTGGACGCAGCGCTCGGTAGCATTAAGAATCAGCAGCTGGCTTCCTTGTTGGAGCTTGGGGTCGCGACTCACAAGATTTTGGCATTTGTTGTAGTCGTTTATGTACTCGGAAGATGGTTTGTTGGGATGGACCCATTCGGTTGAGGAGCAAGCGGAGAACATGAATCCGGTGACGGTCAGCGTCAATAAAGAGAAAACGCGCATGTAATCCTCCTGTAAGGGCCCGGTGGTCCGGCACCATAAACCTTGCACTAATCTGTCGTCAAGCAAGGAGTCGTACTCATCATTCAGAAAGGTGGGGATGAGCGAATGCAGACAAGTAAACAGACTAATTATGCTTTAATTACAATGTCTTCGTAGATCTATCTCAATAAATACATAAGCCACCCGTCAGTATAATTGTCGGGACCGAAGGTGTCTGTTAGCTTGTGTTCTCAACGTACTGCCAAGGAGAACGCTATGACCTCGGTCGATAGCCTGATGCTGGATGCGAAACAGGCCATTTTGGATGAGCATCATCGTCGATTTCAGGTTATGCACCGCGAAGGACGGTTGGACGAAGCTATGAAGCAGATTCAGATCACACTGAGCTGCGCAAACGACTTACTGGGCGATTCCCTCCGGCTATTGGATCAAGCGCTCGAAACGCACAGTCAAACATCCCCTCAGTAATGCCTTCCCTGCATCAGCCGCAGCACCCGGCCGTTTTTTCAGAAGGTACACAGCAATCAGGCGTTCCCATCGTTTCCGGCGTACAACACGCACTTTCGGCCTGATCGGGCTGGCCGGAGAATAGCTGAGCATCTTCCATTGTCCTGTATGCTTCCCACGGAATACCGGCGGGATCTTGTACCCAGGATTTGTCCGACCGGGCGTAACAACAGACAATGTCGCCTTCCTCGACAACGGCCATGTCAGCAGCCTTCAGACGTTCGCGCAACTCCGTCAGTTCGCCCTCTTCCTCGACCTGGATGCCAAGATGATCCATACCATTCTTCTTTGCACGCGTGGATATCGCGAAGTTCACGCGGGGGTCTTCCAGCAACCATTTAGCGTAGTCAGGTTTTCTTTTCACCGGTTCTGCCGCGAACAGGGCACTGTAAAAACGGATAGATTCATCGAGTTTTTCAACCCCAACATGGATGTGAAACCGTTTCATGACATGTCCTCCCTTGGCTGGCAAGAGTGTGAACGTTCAATATTTAAGCATTTAGCAATTCGGCGTCTCTCTATCAGAAAGTTTACGGGCGTCCTTCTGCGATAAAGCGGCGAATCCGGTCGGCGATCGCATCGCGGATTTTCCGAAAGACGATTAACTGCTGTTCGTACGTGCCTTTTGCCTTGGCCGGATCATCGAAGCTCCAATGCAGCATTGTGGAAGCAGCTGGAAAGATCGGACAGGTTTCTTGGGCACGGTCGCACACCGTGATCACGTAGTCGAATTGCTGATCAAGATACGGGTCGACCCGTTCGGACACATGGTTGGAAATATCGACATCAACCTCCTGCATGACCGCAACGGCATAGGGATTGAGCCCGACGGGATGTGTCCCAGCACTCACAACATCAAATTGATGTCCCGCGAGGTGGCGAAGCCATCCTTCTGCCATCTGGCTCCGACAGGAATTACCGGTACAGAGAAAGAGCACCTTCTTTTTCATTGGGCCACCTCGGGTCGAAACCACCCCTTTGTTCTGTTGCATACCGCACACACGGACAGCATCACTGGCACCTCGACCAAGACACCGACGACGGTTGCCAACGCGGCGCCGGACTCCGGGCCAAAGAGCGCAATGGCCGTCGCCACCGCCAGTTCAAAAAAATTGCTGGCACCAATCAATGCGCCGGGAGCGGCCACCGAGTGGGGGACTTCCCACAGTTTCATCAATCCGTAAGCCAGTGAAGAGTTGAAATAGACCTGCACAAGGATTGGCACGGCAATTAACAAGACATGAACGAATTTCCCGGTAATATTGTCTGCCTGAAACGCGAAGATGAGGACCAGTGTCGCGAGAAGGGCCATGATCGTAACCGGTTGGAACATAGGCAAGAGCACATCGTTAAACCAGGTTGCCCCATGCGTGCGGATCGACCAGCTGCGGATCAGTGAGCCAGCCGTCAGAGGAATCACGATGAAGAGGATCACGGAATACAACAACACCATAAACGGCACCGTGAGAGATGATGCACCCGCGATCAATAATCCGACGATAGGCGCGAAAAGGACACAGCATAATGAGGTCATTCACCGATACTTGAACTAATGTATAGGCCGGGTCGCCATCGGTGAGGTAGCTCCACACAAAAACCATAGCGGTACACGGGGCAGCGGCCAAAATGATGGCCCCCGCGATGTATTGATCAGCCTCCGAGGGAGAAATCCACGATGAAAACAGATGCCGGAAGAAAAGCCAGGCGAGAAACGCCATTGAGAAAGGCTTCACAACCCAGTTAACAAAAAGAGTTATCAGCAACCCTTTCGGCTTTCTTCCGACATTCCGCACAGAAGCGAAATCTACCCTCATCATCATGGGGATGATCATGAGCCAAATCAGAATGGCAATGGGAACATTGATATGGCTATCTGCCCCGAACTCCAGACTCCTGAAGGACTGCACAACGCTTGGAGCCCATTTCCCTAACGCCACTCCTGCTACCATGCAGAGTCCGACCCATACCGTCAGATACCGCTCGAACAGATTGAGCCGTTTCTCAGAAACCGGAATTGCTCTGTCTAGTACGAGTTCCATTGAGATGTCTTTCCAGTGAAAGAGTTCATCAACTTCTGTTGATGCATTCGAGCAAAAAAAACTAGCAGCGGCGTTTGGCCGATTGACCGAGCGAAGCACTTTTCTTTAGGGTGCGAATCACTTCTTCCACTTCCGAAAAGGCCTCTTCATTGAGGGCATAGTACATCCACCGTCCCTCTCGACGATCTTGGATGAGACCTGCATCCTTTAACACTTTCAGATGAAACGACAAGCGCGATTGCCCGGTCTGCATGGCATCCGTCAACTCGCAGACACACTGCTCTCCGCCGGCAAGCCGGTTGATGAGTTCAAGACGTGTTGGATCTGATAAGGCATGAAACGCAGAACTAACTTTGACGCGAGCTGCTAATGAAGTCACCATGTCCTCTTATATATAAATGAAAGTTGATATGTCAACCATTCATGACCTTCCAATGCCTTTGTCTCTGCATCTTCTTACCAGGTCATCCTTCTCTAGGACGTGAAGGAGACAGGGCGAAGGGTCTTCGGCAGTCGAGAACACACTGTGATGAGAATGTTGCGATCTTTAGGTCGCTCTCGGGTACAATGGGTGGCAGTTACCACAGAAATCCTCTTTGACCGTTGCTATGTGAGAATCGCATGAGTGATGAGCATCTTCTGCCAGAGTCATCCGATACTGATCCGCAAGAAACCCGTGAGTGGTTGGATTCCATGGACTACGTGCTGCAGGCGAAAGGCGTCGACCGTGCGACGTATCTCTTCGAGCGTCTCCGTGATCGGCTCGGCGCACGCGGCGCACAGGTCTCCGCCCCGCTCAATACGCCCTACATCAATACCATCCCTGCCGCTCAGGAACCGCCCTACCCCGGCAATCTCGAGATCGAACGCCGGATCCGCAGCTTCATTCGCTGGAATGCCATGGCGATGGTGGTCAAAGCCAACAAGCAGCATCCCGGTATCGGCGGGCATATCTCGACCTTTGCCTCGGCGGCCACCTTGTATGAAGTCGCCTTTCATCATTTTCTGCATGGGAAAGACGGACCGCAGGGCGGCGATCTGGTGTATTTTCAGGGCCATGCCGCGCCGGGCATCTATGCGCGGGGCTACGTTGAAGGCCGCCTATCGGAAGAGGCGCTGCATCACTTCCGCCGCGAGCTGAGCGGCAGCGGACGGGGCCTGTCGTCCTATCCGCATCCGTGGCTCCTGCCCGACTATTGGGAATTTCCCACGGTCTCGATGGGGCTCGGCGCCATCATGTCGATCTACCAGGCGCGCTTCAACCGGTACCTTCAGGACCGGGGTCTCAAAGATACGAGCCAGCAGCGCGTGTGGGCGTTTGTCGGCGACGGCGAAACCGACGAGCCGGAAAGCCTCGGGGCGCTCACGCTGGCCTCCCGCGAACGGCTAGACAATCTGATTTGGGTCGTCAACTGCAATCTCCAGCGCCTCGATGGCCCGGTGCGCGGCAACGGCAAAATCATTCAGGAGCTGGAAGCCATCTTCCACGGCGCCGGCTGGAACGTCATCAAGGTGATCTGGGGCAGCGACTGGGATCCATTGCTCGCCCAGGACGACGAAGGCCTGCTCGTAAAGCGCATGGGCGAGGTGGTCGACGGCTGGTATCAAAAATATACGGTGGAAGGGGGCGCGTTTGCGCGCAAACATTTCTTCGGCGCCGATCCACGGCTACTCAAAATGGTGGAGACCTATTCGGACGAGCAGATCCACAAGATGCTGCGCGGGGGCCACGATCCGCGAAAACTGTATGCCGCCTACAAAGCCGCTGTCGAGCACAAGGGCCAGCCCACCGTGATCCTGGCCAAAACGATCAAAGGCTACGGATTGGGCGAAGCGGGCGAAGGCCGCAACATCACCCATCAGCAGAAAAAGATGAACGAGCACGAACTGCGCGAGTTCCGCACCCGCTTCGGCGTGCCAGTTTCCGACGACCAACTCGGGTCGACCCCATTTTTCCGGCCGCCGGCCGGCAGCCCGGAAGCCACCTACCTCGCCGAGCGGCGCAAGGCCATGGGCGGGTTCCTGCCGGAACGGCGCGTGAAGGTCGAATCCCTTGAGACGCCGGCGCTCGAACAGTTCAAGGAGTTCCTCGAGGGCTCGGGTGAGCGGGCGGTGTCCACGACGATGGGGTTTGCCCGCATGCTGGGCCGTCTGCTCGGCATTAAAGAATTCGGGAAGCATCTCGTGCCGATCATTCCCGACGAAGCACGTACGTTTGGCCTGGAGGCGCTCTTCCGCCAGTATGGCATCTATTCGCATATCGGGCAGCTCTATGAACCGGTCGACAAGAGTTCCCTGCTCTATTACTTCGAAGCGACCAATGGACAAATCCTCGAAGAAGGCATCACGGAGGCGGGAGCGATGTCGTCGTATATCGCTACCGGCACGGCCTACGCGACGCATGCCCTCAATACGATCCCCTTCTACATTTTTTACTCGATGTTCGGCTTTCAACGCGTCGGCGATTTGATCTGGGCCGCCTCCGATATGCGGACCCGCGGCTTCCTGCTGGGCGCAACCGCCGGACGCACGACGTTGGAAGGCGAAGGCCTGCAGCATCAGGATGGGCATAGCCATCTGCTGGCCAGCGCGTTTCCGACGATTGCCGCCTATGATCCGGCCTTCATGTTTGAACTGGCGGTCATTCTGCAAGACGGGCTCAAGCGCATGTATCAGGACCAGGAAGAGTTGTCCTATTACATCACGCTCTACAACGAATCCTACCCGATGCCGGCCATGCCGCCTCACGCAGAGGAAGGAATACGGGAAGGGATGTATCGCTTCCGGCCGGCACCGGAGCGCGCCAAGTACCGGGCGCATCTTCTGGCGAGTGGCCCGCTGGTGAACGAGGCGCTGCGGGCGCAGGATCTCCTGCTGCAGCGCTACGGCGTGGCGGCCGATGTGTGGAGTGTGACCAGTTATAAAAATTTGCGTCTGCGGGCGCTGGAGGCTGAGCGGTGGAACATGTTGCATCCGGTAGACCCGCCGCGAATCAGCTATCTCCAGAAGACCGTTCAAGCACTCGACGGTCCCTCTGTGGCGGTGAGCGATTATGTCCGCCTCGTCAGTGAACAAATTGCTCCATGGATGTCCGGCGGCCTGCTTGCGCTGGGCACCGACGGATTCGGCCGGAGCGACACCCGACAAGCCTTGCGCCGGTTTTTCGAAATCGATGCCGAACATCTGGTGGTGGCAACGTTATACGCCCTGCACCAGCGGGACGGGAAAATTGAAGCCAAGACAGTCCGGCAGGCTGCAGAGGATCTCGGGATCCGCGCGGACGACCAGGCGCCCTGGCAGCGTTGAGCGATATCACGGGGCAGTACGATAAGGATTACGACCCATGAGAGTGGAACTGCCGTTTCTCGCAGAAGGCATCGAGGGGGGCGACGTCGTCCAAGTCCTGGTCCACGAGGGCGATCAGGTGACCGAGGGACAATCGTTGATCGAGCTGGAGACCGATAAAGCCACCGTGCCGGTGCCGGCACCGGCCGCCGGGAAAATCGCACGCCTGCTCGTTCGTCAGGGCGACCACCTGAAAGTCGGGCAAGCGCTGGTCGAACTTGAACGTGCAGAGGGTGAGGCGCAAGCCTCCAAGACATCGGCGCCCGGGAAACCTGCAATCGCCCCTGCTCCACAACCACCGCCGGCGGTCGAAGCCGCCCATGCGCAATCCGTCAAGCCACGAGAAGGGCACCAGGCACAACCGTCCGCTCCCGAGTCGTCATCCGCACCCGAGCAGCCGGCGACTGAGCCGGCTCATGCCGACCCTGCCGCAGAACCCTCACAATCCTCCGGCGCCACCATCCCCGCGCCTCCGTCCGTGCGCCGGCTGGCACGCGAGCTCGGCGTGGATCTCACGCACGTGAAAGGCTTGGAGGCGGGCGGGCGGATCACGGCCGAAGATGTGAAAGCCTATGTGCGTGAGCGGACTCGGCGCGCGGGGGCGCCATCGAGCAAGGACGGCCACGACAAAGGCGGTAACGTCTTTTCGACGATGTACGGCAGCGAACGGCGGGAAGCGATCCCTTCACTCCGGCGGAAAATCGCGGCGACAGTGACTCAAGCCTGGACGACGATTCCACACGTCCATCAGTTCCAGGACGCCGACATCACCGATCTCCTCGGCCTGCACAAGCGCTACGCGCCGCAATTCAAAGAAAAAGGCGCAACGTTGACGCTGACCAGCCTGTTTCTCAAGGCCGTGACGCACGCGCTCAAGCTCTACCCGCAGTTCAACGCTACGCTCGACCTCACCAACGGCGAAGTGATCTACAAGGAGTACTACAACATCGGTGTGGCGGTGGAAACGCCGGACGGGTTGATCGTGCCGGTGGTCCATCATGTGGATCAGAAAGATCTGCTTCAAATTTCCCTGGAGCTGGCCGATCTCGCCGAACGCACCCGCACGCGTAAAGTCACGCTCGAAGAGCTGCGTGGCGCCACGTTCACCGTCAGCAATATGGGCGGGCTCGGCGCCGGTCCGTTCACCCCCATTGTCTATCCGCCGCAGGTCGCCATCTTAGGAGTTGGCAAGGGCCGCAGGACGCCGATCTACCGCGATGGGCAATTCGTGCCTCGCATGATGCTGCCGCTCTGCGTGGCCTATGATCACCGGCTGATCGATGGCGCCGACGGCGCGCGCTTCACCAACGAGATCGTCAAGATCCTGGAAGACTTTCAGGCGATGTTCCTCGGGCTGTGAGGAAGAAGTGCTGAGTCTTGAGTGCTGAATTAATCCTGTCAGCGTAACAACCGAAACTGAAAAGAGGATCCATGGATGAATCCCGTTATGACGTCGCGGTCATCGGCGCCGGGCCGGGCGGCTATGCCGCGGCCTTTCAGGCGGCGGATCTCGGTTTACGGACCGTCTTGATCGACCAGGAGCCGCAACTGGGCGGCGTCTGTCTCTTGCGCGGCTGCATTCCCTCGAAGGCGTTGCTGCATGCCGCGCGCGTGGTCAGCGAAGCGGAAGAGGCGCAGGCCTGGGGCATCCGCTTTGAGAAGCCCAAGGTCGATCTCGAGGCCATGCGGGCTCGGACGAAGACGATCATCGGCAAACTAACGAAAGGCGTGCAGACCTTGGCGGGCAGCCGCAAGGTCGACGTCATCCGGGCGCGCGCGACGTTCAAGAATGGCTACGACGCTCGCGCTGTCAGGTGGTGAACCGCGTGAACTCTCGTTCGCCCAGGCGATCCTCGCCACCGGCTCGCGGCCGGCTATTCCGAAGTCGTTGAAGATCGACGATCCGCGCGTGATGGATTCAACGGGCGCACTGGAGTTGCCGGACATCCCGGCACGCCTGCTGGTCGTTGGCGGCGGCTACATCGGCCTGGAACTGGGAACCGTGTACCAGGCATTAGGATCTGAGGTGACGGTTGTCGAAGCGCTGCCGCGGCTGCTGAACGGCGCCGACCCTGATCTCGTCCGGCCGCTGCATCAGCGCATGCAGCGCCGCTTCAAGGCGATCAAACTCGACACCAAAGTCGAGAAACTTGATCCGCGCAAGAACGGCATTGCCGCCACCTGCACGGGGCCTGACGGCAGCACCACCGAGATCTATGACCGCGTGCTCGTCGCTGTCGGGCGAAAGCCCAACACGGAGCAGCTGGGACTTGAGCAGACCAAGATTGCGCTCTCTCCGGAGGGCTTCATCCAGGTCGATCGACAGATGCGGACCGCCGAACCGGCGATCTTCGCGATCGGCGATGTGGTCGGCGAGCCGATGCTCGCGCATAAAGCCTCGCATGAAGGACTGGTCGCCGCCCGGGTGATCGCCGGTCAGCAGGCGGTGTTCGACGCGACCATTCCAGCCGTCATCTTTACCGATCCGGAAATCGCCTGGTGCGGACTCACGGAAGAGGCCGCCAAGGCCTCGGGACAAGCGGTGACGATCACCCGGTTTCCCTGGGCGGCATCCGGCCGTGCCACCACGTTGGGACGTAACGACGGTCTGACGAAACTGGTTCTGGATGCGGAATCCGGCCGCGTCCTTGGTGTGGGCATCTGCGGGGTCGGCGCGGGCGAACTGATCGCCGAGGGAGTCTTGGCAGTCGAAATGGGCGCGGTGGCCGAAGACGTGGCCGCGTCGATTCACCCGCATCCGACCTTGAGCGAGACGGTCATGGAGGCAGCCGAATCGTTCCATGGACAGGCCACCCATATCTACGTGTCAAAGACGTCCAAGCGGTAAACGCCGTGCCTGCATTCCGCCTGCTTGATCTAACCCTGCCGACGCCGGTCGAGAATCTCGCCCTCGACGAAGCGTTGCTGGATGAACTGGAAGAGCACGACGGGGATCCTGTGCTCCGTTTTTGGGAGAGCGACCGTCACTTCGTGGTGCTGGGTCCTGCCTGTCGCGTCATCGACGATGTGCATCTCACCGCCTGCGAAGAAGACGGTGTGAACGTGCTGCGTCGGGCCAGCGGCGGCGGGACCGTCCTGCAAGGACCCGGCTGCCTATCGTATGCGCTCGTGCTGCCGCTCACGCTGCATCCTCACCTCGCGAACATCCGCAGCACCAATCAATTCATCCTCGAGCGGATTGCCACGGCGCTCCATCGATGGCAGCCGGCCACCGCTTTCCAGGGCATCAGCGATCTGGCGATCGGCGGGATGAAAATCTCGGGGAATGCCCAACGACGAAAACGGCATGCCCTGCTCTTTCATGGCACGATCCTCTATGCCATGCAGGGCGATCTCGTCGCGCGCTATCTGAAGGAACCCAAGCGGAAACCGGACTACCGAGGAGACCGGCAGCATGGCGCGTTCCTCAGTAGGATTGATGCCCAGCCGCATGAAATGAAGCGAGCCATTGCAGATGCCTGGCACGCTCACGTCACATTGGAAGCCTGGCCCCAGAGCCGTATGTCCTACGCCATCGCAAACGTCGTTGCGCGTAGTCTTCCTCATGAATCAGATCAGCTCGCCACACCTAGCTAAGAGTTGTGGTCGGCGCAGTTGGGCTGAAAATGGTGCAATGGAAGGCTGAAGTTGTCAAAACGGCCCAAGAAGTTTCCCAACGTTATACACAACGCTGTTGTAGGGCCGCTTGCAGCGATCAGCTATCTATGGGAAACTTCGGGCAATGCTGGCGTAGCTCAATGGCAGAGCAGTGGTTTTGTAAACCACAGGTTGGAGGTTCAATTCCTCTCGCCAGCTCCACGACTTAGTAGTTTCCTCCTTGACCGTTGCTACCATTTTGCTACCACTTTCCAAAATCTGCGCATCTAACCGGTCGACGGCCGCCTGACTTTCCATCGGCAACCACTTGCCATAGGTGTCCACCGTGAGTTGGATGCTCGCATGCCCTAGCTGTCGCTGGACATAGGCCACTGGCTCACCTTGCTGCACCGGCAATTATGTTTGCACGACCTGCGGGCGAACAGGTGATGCAAAAGCAAAAATAAACTTTTTCAACCTGACCCACTACCTTTACCTCACACCGAGTTCAAGAGGGGATGCTGATTTTCTAATGCCGCAAGCCGAAAATTGAAGTGGTCTGGAAAACTGTTTTTGAATCAATTGGTCGTGGCCGATGTCTTATGTTTTTCGGGTCGGATAAGATTCGGTTTTCCTTCTTCGCCTGCAAAGAGTACCAGGAATTTCAGCGGTGCTTCCCCTAAGTTCTTCACGTTATGCCAGGTGTTCACAGCCTCTAAAAATCCACTCCCAGCTTTAAAGGGCTGGCGAGAGCCATCCTCAAATTCCACCGTCAATGTTCCCTCAAGGACATGAACGTAGGTGGGAACTGGATGCATGTGGCGCCCGCTTTCCTTCCCAGGTTGGATTTCGATCATGACCGAGGTGATTTCTGCCTTATCGGTTTTGGGATATTCAATGTTCTGGCCACCGATCGTTCTTGACCCTTTCATCACACCGGTGACTATTGCATCTTGTTCTGCAAGCACTGAGGTGGTCGTCTGAACAAAGATCAGGATCAAGAGGACGAAAATAAATTTTCTCATAGTCACACCTCCAATTACAGTAGACTGACGCTCTTCACTTCTGTTCTTTCTATGCCATC
Organism: uncultured Nitrospiraceae bacterium; assembly: GCA_963851455.1. Classification (GTDB taxonomy): domain Bacteria; phylum Nitrospirota; class Nitrospiria; order Nitrospirales; family Nitrospiraceae; genus Nitrospira_C. Next base: position 446,690 of record CAWKPI010000004.1, on the reverse strand, counting down.
CAATATTGACGTGTCGATACTGCAAACATCCCACACCAATCTGAATTAGGTTCTCATGCTGATAAATGCTCAGAGACGTCCGATGTGTAACATGGTGTTACAAGGAGGTACAACTTGCGTGCCCGATAGAGGACAACGGTGTTTACGAGCAATTTTAAAAGATGTTCTTGATGAAGAGCGGTGAATCTAGCAACGACGATGGTGGCGCTGTCGTTCGCTGACGTCGCGAAACACTAAGACAACCCCCATGAGCCGTCCACCAAGCCATCAGCCAACTTTCTCCTGAGACGGGAATCGTCCGGGAAGCGTGTAACAAGGCTGCTTTAGCCCCTCTTGGTGAAAGTCCAGGCCCGCATTATACTGCTTGACTCCCGTACTCATTGCGCCCAGGGTGAGGCTGTCCGGTGTGAAGCTCCGCTGACTGTCCTATCTCTTGCGCTTCGTGATTCTTCCCAGCGTGACCGATTCCTCAGTCTCCGCCGCTCCGATGCCAGAGTTTCTCTGAACGGCTGCATGCCCTGGTGTCATGGTCTGCTGATGGAGGCGGCCAGGACTCCCACCCTGCTTCAGAGGACTGTTCGACTGACCCCACATTCCATAGAGAGGAGTTAGCCATGCTCTACTACGCACTGATGTTCCTGGTGGTCGGCTTGATTGCCGGCGCCCTGAATCTCGCCGGGGTGTCCACGGTCGCGATCCAGATTTCCTGGATCCTGTTCCTGATCGGGATCGTCCTGGTCGCGATCCATGTGTTCACGGGGCGCACCGCGCGGGTTGTGTGACCGAGGAATTCCGGAGTGCTCGACAGTTTTCCGGTGTGACGATCTGGTAGGAGGAAGAACCTATGAATGCTGATCAACTCAAGGGGAAATGGACGCAGTTCAAAGGCGAACTGAAACAGAAGTGGGGCGAGTTTACCCATAGTGACCGGCAGGAGATCGGAGGGAACTACGAGAAGTTTATCGGCAAAGTCCAGGAACGGTATGGCGATAAAAAGAGCGAGCTAATGAAGTGGGCGGATACATGGCATCAGAAGTCGGCAGCGAAAGCCGCGGAAAAGAAGAAATAGTCCTACTAAATGGATGGGACCTACGAAAGCCGACTGAGCGGGTTCCGATGATCGTGTAAACTCGCTCATTCGGACCAGTTTCGAGGATATTGGTGGGCGGCGTCCTTTGGTGACGGAAGGTAGTCGCGTCTTGAATGAAAGGAGTGCAGGCCGTGAAACTCTATACAATGATGATGACAGGGCTCGTCTTGGTAGGGAGTGCCTCTTTTGCCGCCGCGAATCCGTCGATGCTGCCGAAGCATCCCGGGTATCCGTCGGGCGGAGCATATGCCAACGATACCGGGCAAAAAAATATGACTGTTGAGCAATCCCTCAGAGCAGGAGCGGCTTCAGAGGATGCGCACACGAGCCAGAAGCTGGTAGATCCCAATAATGCCAGGCTGGTGAAGCCGCAGGGAGCCGGTCAACTGCCGACGGTTCAAGGGCCTCAAATCAAGATTGAGCCGCCGGTCAATGAGGCGACTCGAATGCCCAAGCAGTAGCGTCCTATTCACGGGTGAGGGGAGGACTTCCCAGATTGGCCTCCCCTTCTGTGCTGGCGAGAACGGTGTGCTCACCCACAGCGAGTCGAGACTGTCACGCCGGTTCTAAGAATGGTGATGATAGAAGATCGTCCTCATCTCAAGTGGCCGTCCAGTTTTCACGCTGTGCAGTTCTATGTCAATGAGACACTCTTGATCCGTTCCCTTTCTTCCTTTGTCACGGACGCGCAACAGACCAATGGAACGGTCATTGTGATTGCAACCGAAGCACACTGCACCATGTTGAAAGAGTCAGTGCAACACTTAGACCAAGGCAAGCTCATTCTGGCTAATGCAGTGGAACTCTTGCTCCAGTTCATGACGGATGACAGGCTAGACAAAACACGCTTCCTACAGGTATTTGGAGAGATACATAAGAAGGTCACGCCTGGAAGTCGTGTATTCGTTTTCGGGGAAATGGCTCCGATTCTTTGCTCTCAAGGCTTACATCGAGCGGCGATCATGCTGGAACAGCTTGGCGGTGTGTTGTCTACCGAATATGGCGTTTCAATTCTCTGCGGCTATCCCCATACGCTCTATGAACAGAATACGGATCTAATCTCTGGAATCTACCAAACCCATACGCATTTGCGGTTGGCTGGCTCGATAGTTCCCCTTTCCTAGCCGTTTGCCTCTCCGCCTAAACCTTCCCAGTATTCCGCATCAAATCTTGTGGTGCGAACCTGGTGCCAAACGCCCTGACACACCCTGAGCCAGGATGACCTGTGCCATCACGAATCTTCCCCTTTTGCTGCTGATTCGTTCTGCTGGGTTTCCTGAGGTAGGTCTTCGTCGGGACCCTTAATCAGCGGACAGCAAATCTTTCGTCGGTTTCGACGCCAGAAATCAAGCCACAGATTAGCCACAATAGGATTATTCTGCTAGTAACTTCGCGGTGTTATTTTGGGTCTGCGATTGTGCAACTCTCGTTCTCGGGAACTACGAAACCCGCCGTGTTGGCATAGCGAGAATCCAAAGATGGGTGACCCGCCCAGGTCGTGAGGGTCCAGATCGTATGGGAATCTAGTCGTGGAGGACGATATTGAGGAGGGAGCTGTGCACGTGCAACCCGCCGTTGTAGTCAATGAAGCCCAGTTTGCGGAACTTATTCATGAAGAAACTGACGCGGGAGCGCGTGGTGCCGATCATCTCGGCGAGCGTTTCCTGACTGAGCTTCGCAATCACCGGCTCCGGCTTGCCTTCTTTCCCGAAATGGGCCAGCAACAGCAGCACCCGCGCGAGCCGCTTCTCGCTGGAATTAAAGAGTTGATCCACCAAATCCTCTTGGATGCGAATCGTGTGAGCCAGCAGATAGGACATAAACAGCTCGGCGAACGCGGGCTCCTCGTGCAGCACCGGATCATGGCGTCTTTGTCGATGCGCACGAGGCTGGAGTCTTCCACGGCGGTCGCGGTCGCCGTCCGAACAGTCTGTCCGGCGAGGCAGGATTCCCCAAAAAAGGCCGCCCTGTTCCAGAATCGCGACGACGGCTTCTTTGCCCTGCTGCGAGACCACGGTCAGCTTGACCTTGCCCGCCTGGATATAGAACACGGCATCCGCCGCATCCCCTTGCGAAAAGATCGTGTGTTTCTTGGGGGACGTCAGACTCGTTTTGCCTCTGCCGACTTTGCTGAGGAACGTCTGGGAATTGAATGGCGGCGTTCGTGTGCGTGCCATAGGCTTCCTCTAAATCAACGCACCTCGCGCGAAAACGACACTCCGTGCACCAAAGGGACGCCTACAACAGTACTCGCGCAAATTCTTCTTTGATGACCCGATAGCAATCGCAGGACGACGCTTCAAGTCCCTTCCAGTCGAGTACGGTGATCTGGTTGCGATTGTGCTTGATCTAGCCCGGCTTTTTCGAGCGCTCCCGTGACAATGTTCACTCTGGCACGGCTCACGCCTAACATTCTCGATAGGAACTCCTGCGTGAAGGCAAACACATCCACATTCGTTCGGCCATGCATCATGAGCAGCCATCGGGCATATCGCTCTTGTACTGAATGTAAGCTGTTGCACCCCCCTGAAAGAGCGATTTGCATGAGAAGAGCGTGGGTGTAGCGACGCAGGATTGTGTCGAAGTGTTCGTCACTCTTCGCCGCCTCTTTAAAATCTTTGACGCTCATCCGCCGGGCTTCACCGGAGACCTGCGTGATCCCAAGGGCTACCGCCTCATCTATTCCCAAATAGGCGGCGAGTCCAAGCACACCTTCCTTCCCCACGGTGGCAATTTCGATGGTCGCTCCATTCTTCGTCTCCATCATCATGGAAATGACACACGTCAGCGGGAAATATACCGCGGTGATGGAGTCCCCCGGGTGATACAGAATGTCTTTCACTGAAAGCGAGACGAGTTGCGTTTTGGCGATGAGCCGTTCCCTGCTTGCCCCTGGTAACGCCGCGAGCAGCCCATTGGCGGATACGTCGCCCACCCCACCCTTACGCAAGACTATCTCCATTGTGGAAGCGGCTATAGACCAGTTCGCAACTATATCAAAAGCCGATGCGCGGAACTCGGTGAGGTATCCACTCCCACATGAGCCGGTCCCCCGCGCAAAGCGCATGCTACAAGAACGCGCGCCCGTCCGTCTGTCAACAACGTTACACTTCAGGCGCAAAAAGTTTAATTGGCATCCAGAATATCCGAGGCATTTTTCCCTAAGTGAGCAATTTTGACCAGATTGCTACTAGTCCACTCATTTAATGTCGGCAACTCCTGACAGAGCCGATGACATGGAAATGATGGCTTCCCCACGTTAACCTTTAACGCATACGTTCGCAGCCTGGGCGAAGCTCGCCCGCTGACCGGTGAGAAAGATATCCTTGCTGATCCTATCCAAAGAAGTGCAGGAGTTTATTCGTACCTGCGAGCATCTACTCTCTATGCCTTCTTCACCTCCATTCTCCGACGATGAGGGAATCCTCGTTGACTATTACATACAGGAGCTCTCGAATAAGTATGGTGCCCCGAAGGACAGAGCCGATGCGGCGGAGTCATGTAACACTCGTCACGGAGACCAGTCCCTGGGGTCATAACCTGCTATTCCGCCCGCCAGCCCGGTGAAAGGCAAAAGTGTCAAGCACGGAAACGGAGATGCGAATCAATGAGCAGATCACCATTATCATTCGGCGACACTCAGCAGCAGTGGTCGACGTCTACCGACACGGTGTGTTGGTCTGGAAAGCAAGTGGGCCGCATTCCGGTGCATCAAGACTTTCTGGTGATTCGGCACCCAGCGAGCATCGAAGAGGCTTAAAGTATTTGTAATTGGTGCCAAGCCGGTGCCAACACAGCATGACACACCATGATCCATGATTGACTTGAGCCATCACGAATTCTCTCCTTTTGCTTGGTGATAGATCTTGCTGAGTGTCCTGAGGTAGGTTTTTGGCGGGACTCTTAATTAGCGGGCACAGAGCTTCTTCGTTGTCTTAAGAACCATCCTATTCCAGCTACCGCTCTGCTACCAGAACAAGGCAAACCATCTCGATCCATCATGAGGATGGTTCTTCTGGTTCTTCGTGTTTTGATTGTGTTAGCTCGTCGTGGGTCCTGTCAGATTTGGTTGGATCGAGTTTGTAAACCACAGGTTGGAGGTTCAATTCCTCTCGCCAGCTCCGCAAACTCCGCTGACGTTTCAACCGCTTTGAGGCTTTACAGAGCCGCTGCCGGCTTTACCTTACAGGCAATAGCCATTACAGTTGGGCCTCCGTCCCAACGGTGGGTTGCCCGTGATCAACGATGCGCCTTCCCCAATTTACGCTCATCATCGAAGCTGGCCCAGAAATCTTTATTAAGAACCAATCGCTCGTTGACAAGTTCGAGCAAGCGTTCCAACGAATCTGGTTAAAGATCAACCCCAACCTGGCGAGTCATACCCCCGTCTCCTTCCTTGACCGAGGACGAAACAACGTTATCTCTAAGTGAGCGGAGGCCTCGGTGAGAGGAACACTCAAGGGATCGAGGTCACGCGCAAAGGCGGTGTGCAGGCCCACCGGTGGGTGGGAAGCCTGAAGCCTTTCCAAGACCTCCACAATGCAAACCCAAGCTCTCTAGACCCGCCTCCGCTCCTCCTTTTTTTAATGTCATCTCACACATGCCCTAGTAGTGATATTTTGTAGACCTATACCGTGTTGTTGATTTGCTGGGCATCGGTGGTTACCTAACGCTCAGAGGAGGTGTTGGTCGTTTAAGTGAAGGTTTGAGGGTTTTCGGGTATCTGATTGTGATCCGTTGTGACCTGTTTCCATTGTCAGGGTCGCTTGATCGATGATCGCGCGATCGATCCGGAATTGCGCTGGATTGGCACGCGGTGCTTGGTAATCAATCATTAACCGCTACACTAATCGGGTCTTCCGTCGTTGCTCCCATGTTCTTCGCCATGTGATTTATGAGCCGGCCAACGGATGGACGAAATTGTTTATCGATATGCTCACGAGCGAGGTCAATCTGTTTGACTCGCCATACTTCGAGCTCAGAAACCTTCGCGATTCCTTTGGGGCTTGGTGCAGGCTCGAGGATTCCAATTTGGCTCAGGTTCGCAAATATGTCTAAGGGAATATCTGGGAAAAGCACAGCGACTGATCCGACCAGTTCATATAGCCGCTTTCGATCTCTCGTTATCTCAGGGAGCAGCATTTCACTGCGCTGTTCATAGCGCATGGCCTCATCGAGGTTTACCTTGTCATGTGTTAAGGAAAATTTTGCCTGGTGGTAGGCTTGGTTGATTTTAGTCTCCTGCAGAGACACAGCCGACTGGGAAAGCGTGGCGCGAATCCCCATCATATCGCCAAATGATTGGAGACGCTTCTCACGCAGGAATTCCTCGCGGTGGCTTTTATCTCGCAAATCTTGCGCGACATAGGTCGTTACACATACACCAATCAGTGTAAGAACCGACGTTATCAATATTGCTTTGACAGTGCCACGAGAGTCGGATGATGAATTGTTTGACATTGTCACTCCTATAGCAGGCTGATCGGCCACATGGAATCACGTTAGGTCCTTCCTTACCCTTCGTCAATAAGTTATTGAAAATTGTTATCGTCTAACGTTTACCGTCTGACGCTGCCGGTCTATCGTCCGAAGCGACGGAAACAGGCGTCACAGAAATTTTCCAAGTAGACCAAACACGCGGGTGTCGATGACGCTTTTCCCGTTGACGCTGTTCGGACCAGAGAACGCGATCTGCCACAACGGATCGAAGTCCACATGTATGGGGGGACCGTCCGGATCTCGCGGAGTCGCACGATACCGACGTACGACCGCCTCATCTTCAATCCTTCTCACCATCGCGCACACACCACACAAAAGTAGACATATACTTTTCAAGTGTCGCTGTCCCGCCACTGCTAAAGTTCACAAACAATGCGGAGGTTGCATTTTTGTGAGCCTTGGTTGCCGACCAATAGATGGCGGGCTCTACATTCGTAAAGGGATGGCCATCCGGGAGTTTGATTTCCGTCGAAGATGGATCAATCAAACTATTGAGTTCCTGGACTGTAGGTACCCGCCAGTCTTTTCGAGCACCGGTGTTGCTGGATAAACACCGTTGGTGCGCCCATTCCCAGTCGTACATATCGAGCCGTGGCGACCGTTCCCATATGAGTCCCGTCTTATTATCCCTCACGGCCTCGTTGTTGAATTCAGTCAGAACGGTAAAACGCGTCACGCTCTCGGGCGTAGGTTGTAGCGCGAACGCCGTTAAAGATACGCTCACGCTTGCAAGCACTAGCCCGCTTATTAAGAACGATTGAATGTGTGGGAAGCATCCTTCTTGGGAGATGCGCATTGGACCCTCCTGAAGTGATAGTTAGAGGTGGAAAGGCGATATGAACATCCATGCTTGAGGAGCAGAGAGTAAGGAAGCCCGGGTGAATGTTGGGTTGATTGATGGCTATCGGAATGGATCCATTCAGTCAGTCTATTGAATTGAATTGCGGTAAGGGGTAATTGTTCACGAGTGGCATCCTAATATGGACATGGATTCGCTGCAATCCACCGAGGAAAAGATGAGGTAAAAATGATGTAAATATTGTTTAGACTGAGGGAGGTGAAATGAGGCGGTAGACCTTAAGGATGGAGGGCCGAATCACCTGATTCTCCACTTTGTGCCTGCCTTATCAGCCTGGAACAATCCAACACAGCTCACATGGGCGCAAAGCGCCAAAGACCTCCTCCTAGCGTTATGATGTACAGCTCCCCCTGCGCGTCTTCACCAAAGCTGCTAATGAAGGACCCTGGACTGAGGCTTGGCCATTCAAACTGATCCGCCAACTGCCCATTCTCTAGTCGAAAACTTCGGACAAAGCCGGCACAAAGATCCGCATAGAAATACGTGCCTGCGAGGGCAGGTATTGTCGTGCCACGATAGACATAGCCGCCTATGATCGAACAACCCCATCCGTGTGGGGATAGTCGAGAACTGGCAAGGTCAATCCGCCCTGGTTACAATTGCTCGAGGGATTAAAGCACAGAAACCCTTCCATCAATCGCCAGCCGTAGTTTGACTCTCGTCCCGCATTGGGCGCCAGCGCGACATCGACCTCTTCGCGGGTACCTTCCCCTACATCGCCAATGTAGAGATCGTTGGTCTGCCGATCGAATGAAAAGCGCCATGGATTCCGCAGGCCGAGACTCCAAATCTCCGGCGCACCAGCTGGAGGGACAAAAGGATTACTGATCCCGTTGGCGCAGGCACCGCCTGTATTCGGATCGAGCCGCAGTATTTTTCCGAGCCGCACGGAGGTGTTTTGGGCGTTATTGTTGGGGTCGCCTCCACTCCCGCCATCCCCCACGCCCGCATACAGACAACCATCCGGTCCAAACGCCAGCATACCCCCGTTGTGATTCGAGAAAGTTGGATGCGGAATGTTCTGAAGAACACTCACCTGACTGGGATCGGCCTGATTGGGATCGGTGGCACTCGTTACGTAGCGCGCAATCGCAATATCGCCGTTTGTATCGGTGTAGTACACGTAGAAGCGTCCGTTTGCCTGATAGTTCGGGTCAAATGCCATTCCTAGCAAGCCTCGCTCCCCTCCGCTTGTAATTGCACCAGAGATATTCAGGAAGGGGGTGGAGAGAAGGGTCTTGTTCGTGACATCCCAAATGCGAACAGTCCCACCCTGCTCTACAATAAAGAGGCGAGTACTGTCTCCGGGAGGCGCCGTCATAAACACCGGAGCATTGAGTGCTGATGTGACGAGTTGCAGTTGTACGGCAATGGAAGATGGAGGAACCGGGGCAGGATTTGTTGGCGTCGTCGTACTTGAATCGCCTCCGCCGCTACAGGCTGAAAACGCAAGGAATAGAGAAAGAACTCGACCTAAACGTGGTGCTCGTTGTAGCGATAACCTGGCGCAGCTGACGTGAACGCCCCTCATGATGAGATCGAGTATGCATCTTCTTAGACACAGATACAATACAGCTAGAAGTAAGCGGGATACCGATTCGCGGCGAATCTCTCAGCTCATTACATTAGGTGGGAGAATCACCCGTGCAATTGGGTGCAGTTTCCCCGAGCGGCTAGCCATTCCTCGCGGCAGCTCCATTTACTTCCATTTGCTTGCTCGGATTATCTTTAGTTCAGGGTAAACCGCGAGCGTGTTGGGGATGAAGACACGAAGGCGGACGCGTCTACCGCTCCGCCTCAGTGAGATTGTTTTCTTCCTCCAAATCTTCGAGCTCAGGTTCGGGCTTGCCCTTTGTCGTGGAAGGATGGAGACCGTATTTCTTGAGCATCTTGTAAAAGTCGGCACGATAGCGTCCGGCAAATTGTGCCGCGCGTGAAATGTTGCCGCCCGTCAATTGCAGCACATTCTTGAGGTAGGTCCTCTCAAACTCTTCCTTTGCTTCGGTCAGGGGTTTGAGCGGCGAGTCCGGCGCTGTGCCCGATCGATGGAAGCAGATCCGGTGTAATCATGTCTTGTCTAGACATCACGACCGCTTTCTCGATGGCATTTTCGAGCTCTCGAACGTTGCCCGGCCAAAGATTGGTAACCAGCCGATGCAAGGCGGCAGGGGTAAAACCCCGCACGTCCTTATTGGCTCGCTTTGAGCTTGTTGCCAGAAAATGCTGCGCGAGGATCGGAATGTCGTCCCGGCGGTCCCGCAATGGAGGAATGAAGAGCGGTACGACCGAAATGCGGTAATACAGATCGTTGCGGAAGCTGCCGTTCTTGACGGCTTCGCCGAGATCTTTATTCGTCGCGGCGATAATGCGCACGTCGATTTTCGTTGCGATTCTCCGCTCCGACTTCCCGCACTTCCCGCTCCTGCACGGCGCGGAGCAGTTTCACCTGCATGGAGAGCGGCATCTCCCCGATTTCATCCAGGAACAACGTGCCGCCGTTGGCGCTTTGAAACAGACCTTTCTTAGGTCCGTGGGCGCTCGTAAACGCGCCGCGCACGTGGCCGAAGAGTTCCGATTCAAACAAGGTTTCTGGAATGGCGGCGCAATTCAAGGCGACAAAGGGACCTTTGCTCCGCCGGCTATTGGCATGGGTGACACGAGCAAACACTTCCTTGCCGGTGCCAGTTTCTCCGAACAGCAGACATCGTGGCATCTGAATCCGCCACTTGGATGACCTGCTGCAGGAGCCGCTGCATCGCCGGGCTCCGTGCCACGACGTTCTCCATTCCATAGAGCTCGTTGACGAGGGACTTGAGGCGTTGTATCTCGCGGCTCATCCGTTGAGGTGAAAGGCCTTCCTCGATCTTCGCTTTCAGCTCTTTGTCGTCGAAGGGCTTGGTCGAGATAGCCGAAGGCGCCCCGCTGGACGGCCTCAACGGCATTGGGAATGCTCCCGTGTGCGGTCAAGATAATGACCGGCAGACCGGGATGAATCCGCAGCAGTTCCTCCGTCACGTCCAAGCCGTCTTCGCCACGCAGACGGAGATCGGTGATGGCCAAATCGAATCGATTGGTTTTTGCCGCGTGAACGGCATCCCGTCCAGACGTGCAGGCCGTGACGGCAAATCCCATGGCGTTCAGACGCATCTTGACCAGCTGCAACAATCCCTCTTCGTCGTCGATTACGAGAATGTGTTCTTGTTCCATGGCGCTATCCTTTATCGTTTATGGATTCGTGGGCTCGGGTGTCGGTGGCACAACGGTGGATGGCGGACGGATCGGACGGACTTTCTCACGCATTTCCTGATCGATCCGTTTCAGCGCCTCCAACTGGCTCGAAAGCTCATCGATTTTCTTGTCGCGCTCGGACAATTGTCGTTGCAGCGCCTGGAGGGTCGTCCCCTCACCTGTGCCTTTGGAAGGATCTTTTTTCCCACCGGAGGCGTCGCCTTTGCGCTCGCGTTCGGCTAATTCCCGTTGGAGTTGGTCGAGGGTTTGGGCGTCGACGTCTTTACTCGTACGGAGCTGCTGGATCATCATCTCACGATCAAGCAAGTCCCGCACCAGGCGATCGGATGTTTGGCCCATCGTCACTTGGCTTTCAGATATTGCTGGGGCAGACATGACCGAAGAGAACCAGGAGCGTTCCACTGGGGCTGGATTTTGCTGGAGTTGTTGAAGCCACAGTTTACTGGAAGCGGCCAACTGGCCCTTAGGAGCCACGAGCAATCACCTTTTCAAAGTATTTGGTCGCAATGTCGCGGCTTTCGTATAACCCTATGAGCGCACGGGTAAAATATGCATGGTCGCAGGAGTTGTGCTCCGTGCACTTGGCGGTGACGGCGTCCTGCTTTTTGCCCAATGCGTGAAATGTTTTCGCGTCTCCCTGATCCACCACAAAATACGGCTGCGACATCGGCGCGGGCGATTCCCATGATGTGCACCCTCCGGTGGCCAAAAATACCAGCGCCAACCCACCGCTTGAGAGCCGAATTCGATTCATGCTGTCGTTCCCGGTTTGGTTAGGCGCAGGATAAAGCGTACAGTCGTGCCCTTCTTGACTTCGCTCTCGATCCAAATCCTGCCTCCATGTGCTTCGACGACTTTTTTCGCCAGAGCCGAGCCCAAGCCCGCTTCCCGGTGTTGAATGTTTCGATTTCGTGCTGCCTTGATAAAAGCGCTCGAAGATATGCGGCAGCTCATCGGCAGGAATGCCAGGCCCGACGTCCGATACGGCCACCTCTAGGACGCCCGCCTTATGGTCCGCTTTCATGTGTGTCTTTACAATGCCCCCTTCCGGGCTGAACTTCAAGGCATTTGATAACAAATTGTCGAGCACCTGCTCAATACGAATTGCATCTGCCTTGACCCACACACGTTGAGCCGGAGCTTCCACGACGAGCTGCACGTGCTTGGCATCGGCCAACAGACGGATCTTGTTGACGGACATATCCGTAATCCGTTTGAGGTCGGTCGGCACGATGCGGTACTCCATCATGCCTGCATCCATTTTTGAAAGATCCAGAATCGTAGAGATCAGCGTGATCAGGCGTCGGCTGCTGTCGGCCATGATGCGCAATGTCGTCCGTTGCTCTGGCGACAGGGGGCCGGGAATCTCGTCCAGCAAGAGATGGGTGCCTTCCTGGATCGAAGCCATGGGCGTGCGTAATTCGTGAGAGACGTGGGCCAGAAATTCGCCCTTCATGTCGTCCAGCTCCTGCAGTTTACCTCCCATCCAGTTGACGGTGTCGACGAGGTCGCGGAGTTCGCTGGGAGCCCTGATGTTCAAGGAGGCTCGAAAATTTCCCTGTCCGATTTGTTTGATGTGCCCTTGGAGTTGACGGAGAGGGCGAAGAATCGTGTAACTGGCGATACCGGCCAGTCCGATCCCGAAGACGAAGCGCCAGCAGCACCAGCTGCTCAGTAATGGCTTCTGCCTGCGCCGAACTTTCGCGTGAACGACTGACTCCCGCGCTGATGGCCGCTTCGTGAAAATCGACATAGTGGTCCAGCGTCGCCGTCATGTGGTCCATCACTTCATTCCGGCGGGTTTCGTAATCCGGAGAGAGTGAACCAGGCGAGGCCGCGGTGTGTTCCAATTCGGCATGGAACAGCAATAGGCGCTCCTGCTGATATCGCTTGGCCTGTTCGAGAAGTTGACGTCCTTCAGGCGACGTTTCCTGCCGGAGGAGATTTTCGATGCCGCGGTGGTATTCTTCGACCTCTTCGTCGAAGTGCTGCAAGAACGTCGGATCGCGGACTGCCAAGTACTTTTTCTCGCTATTGAGCTGGTTGAAGGCGACAGCCTGGACACGTTTGGCCTGTTCGATCGCGGGATAATGTTGCGAGGCGAGAGTCGTGCTCATTGCAGAGAGCTGGCGGAGCTGAAATAAGGCGTAAAAGTTGACCCCTGCCATCACCACAATGATGAGGAGGGATGTCAGGACGATACGCCAGAAAATAGACAGACGCACGAGCGAAGCTCCCTTACGGACCGTATCTAATGAAGGGGCACTAAGTGTAGGTAAATCCATACACTAATTTCTCCGTCACTCAAGAGTTAACCCACATCAACATCGGTTCACGGCTGGCCGAAGTCTGAAAGCTGGCTCCCAGCTTGCCGTTGACCCTGCCGTAGCGAACGACCGGTCTATTCTTTCCGCCTGAACTGCGATGCGAATTGGCGCTGGCGATGGGAAGAACCGATACAATGATGCAAAGAGATGGCCACGAAACAGAAGGATGGACACGGCAAGAGGTGGTGTGAGGAGCAGCATCAGATACTGAGCCAACTCAGGGACGACACCGAACGAGGACAGCCAACCCCCGAGGATCGTGAAGGGAAGGATCAAGATCTGTGAAAAATCCAAGCCTGCTCCCCTCCCCACTCGTCTGAGACAAGAGAAAAAAGGATGTAAGCCCGTTCGGTGCTGCCAGGAGAGGTAACAACAATAGCCCGATGGGAAGGAACCATTCGATCCAATTTTCCAGCACAAACTCGTAGGCATGCTTAAAGACGTCCAGTGGAGAATCGTGCTGAACTTGGTAGATGATTTCCGGCGCAGGGTTCAGAAGATAAAGATCAGCAACATGACCGCATAGGAGATCAGAATGCCCGTTGGGATTGTGTTGCGTATCATGTCGAGCGCCATGAGCGGGAGCCAGAGAACAAACCCGACGCCGATGACATCCCAAAAGTACTGGCCGAAACTGTCGAACACGTCCTTGACGGTCAACGCCCGAGCATAGAAAATCGATTGCTGAACAAGCTCAAGGTCGCACCGACCAACAACGCGTTCACTGCTCCGAGCAGAAAACCTCCGGCCATCCCGAAGGGAGCCGCGATTTGTTGGGCGAGCAGGAGAAGGAAGAGAAATCCTATGACCGCAACGATGGTGATCCAGCCTCTGCAGAGGGATTGCCAGGTCTGACGGAGGGCCTTGTGATACAGGTCGAGCGCGGCGAGAAGCTGATGTATCATGGAGGACAATAATCTCGATTCTCTCAGATGGTCAAGGCTTGTCTCGCTCGCAGGAAGGTTGACTTTCCCATGTCCTGTGATTATGCCTGATTTCTATCGGAAGACCACATACGTATTGAGAACGGAGGGATCACGGCATGGATATGAACCGGATGACGATTAAGCTGCAAGAAGCTCTGCAAACGGCGTCTTCCCATGCCATGCGACGCAGCCATCAAGGCATGGACGTCGAGCATCTGCTGCTTGCGTTTCTCGAACAGGAAGGCGGTATCGTGCCCGCGCTCTGCGAGCAGGCAGGATTTTCGCTGTCCTCCGTTCGTCAGGCGGCAGAACAGGCCCTTGCGAAGCTTCCTCAAGTGCAAGGCGCAGCGGGTGGCCCCGGTCAACTCCACCTCACCTCCCGTCTCAACCAGGTGCTCATGAAAGCCGAAGAGGAACAGCGTGCGCTGAAGGATGACTTTCTCAGCGTCGAACATGTCGTTGCTCGCCATGGTTCAGGAAGGCGGCATTTTCAAGAAACTCGGTCTGACGAAAGAAAAGCTCCTGGGTGCGCTTACAACAAGTACGCGGTCATCAACGAGTGACGAGCCAAGATCCCGGAAGGCACCTATCAGTCGCTGGAAAAGTACGGCCGTGATCTGACCAAGCTGGCCGGTCAGGGTAAGCTGGATCCGGTCATCGGGCGTGATGAGGAAATTCGGCGCGTGATTCAGATTCTTTCACGCCGAACGAAGAACAATCCGGTGCTGATTGGCGAACCTGGTGTCGGGAAGACGGCGATTGTCGAAGGGCTGGCCATTCGTATCATAAAAGGGGATGTGCCCGAAGGACTTGAAGACAGAAACGAGTCATGACGCTCGACATGGGGGCGTTGGTCGCCGGGGCAAAATTCCGCGGTGAGTTTGAAGAACGATTGAAAGCCGTCCTGAAAGAAATCCAAGCCTCGCAGGGCCAAGTCCTGCTCTTCATCGATGAATTGCATACGGTGGTGGGAGCGGGAGCGGCCGAAGGGGCGATGGATGCCGCGAATCTGCTCAAGCCCATGCTGGCTCGTGGTGAACTGCACTTGATCGGCGCGACGACGTTGGATGAGTACCGCAAACATATCGAGAAGGATGCGGCGCTGGAACGGCGTTTCCAAACCGTGCTGGTCGATCAGCCCTCGGTGGAAAATACGATTTCGATCCTGCGCGGATTGAAGGAACGCTATGAAGTGCACCACGGCGTGCGGATCAAAGATGCCGCATTGGTCGCCGCAGCAAAACTCTCCAACCGGTATATCGCCGATCGTTTTCTTCCCGACAAAGCCATCGATCTTGTGGATGAAGCCGCTGCCCGTCTTCGCACGGAAATTGATAGTTTGCCGGCTGAACTCGATGAAGTGTCGCGGAAGGTGATGCAGCTGGAAATCGAGCGCGAGGCCTTGCGGAAAGAAAAGGATCAAGCCAGCCAGGCGCGGTTGGCGACGCTCGAAAAAGAGTTGAACGAAAAGCAGCGCGATCTGCAGGCGCTCAAGACGCAGATGGGATTCCGAGAAGGCCTCCGTGGCGAGGCTCAGAAAAACCCGGGAAGCGATCGAAGAGGTCAAACAGTCAATCGAACGTGCGGAGACGAGCGTACGATCTGAATCGTGTCGCCGAGCTCCGGTATGGAGAGCTGCCTCGGCTCGAGCGGGAACTGGCGATTGGAACAGCAACAGCTCGGGAAGAAGCAGGGCGAGAGCCGGTCTCCTCAAAGAAGAAGTCGATGAAGACGATATTGCGGCGATCGTCAGCCGTTGGACCGGCATTCCCGTTTCCCGGCTAGTTGAAGGCGAAACGGAGAAACTTCTCAAGTTGGAAGACTTGCTCCATCAGCGGGTCGTCGGACAGGATGAGGCCGTGCAGGCCGTCGCCGATGCGGTCCTCCGAGCACGTTCCGGCATCAAAGACCCGAACCGGCCCATCGGCTCGTTCCTCTTTCTCGGCCCGACCGGTGTCGGAAAAACCGAACTGGCGCGGGCACTCGCGGCCACGCTCTTCGACGATGAAGCCAACATGATTCGCATCGATATGTCCGAGTACATGGAAAAACACACGGTCGCCCGGCTGATCGGGGCCCCGCCAGGCTATGTGGGCTATGAAGAAGGCGGGCAGTTAACGGAGGCCGTGCGCCGCCATCCCTTCTCGGTCATCCTGTTCGATGAAATCGAGAAAGCCCATCACGACGTCTTCAATGTGCTTGCTCCAGGTACTGGACGATGGACGATCTGACCGATTCCCAGGGACGGACCGTGGATTTCAAGAACACCGTCTTGATCATGACGTCGAACATCGGCAGTCCGCAGATTCTCGAGGCTCAGCAAAAGGGCTTCCTATGAAGAGGTGCGCTCAGTCGTGATGGGCGAATTACGGCGACACTTCCGTCCGGAATTTTTGAATCGGGTGGACGAGACGGTGGTATTTCATCCGTTGGAAGACGGAGCAGCTCACGAAGATCGTGGAGATTCAATTGGAACGGCTGCGGGCCCGTTTGGCCGAACGCCGGATCACGCTCTCGGTCTCGAAGGCTGCGCTGAGGCATCTGGGGGAGCGTGGCTATGATCCCGTGTACGGCGCCAGGCCATTAAAGCGACTGATCCAGCAGGAGCTCGAGACTCCCATCGCTCGTCAGCTGGTGAAAGGTGAATTGCGGGATGGAGATACCGTGACGGTCGACCTGAAGAACAAAGAGATCGTCATCGTGCCGACGGTGACCAACGCGTAAATAAAGAACGGTTTATCCGATCTTGACTGCGCCGCCGTGAACGTCCTGAGTCGTTCCGCTGGATCGCTGCTTGTCGACTTTCCATTCCGTCGGGGACACTTCGAGCAGATGGCCCTTGACGGTGTGAAACCCGCCTTTGGTAAACGCCACCACGTCAGGCTTCTTCACTTCAATTTGCAGCACGACGTCTTTCGATTCCACATGCGTGAGCGTGATACGCGCAGGCGCTTTCGTGACTTCATAGGCGCGCCGTTCGTTGAACATGAGTGTGCTGTCCACCAGCTTCGCCGTCATTTTTCCGTTGGCATCGAAGAGGGCGAAGTTGATCAGTAGCGCGTTCGTGGAAGGTTTTAGCGCAATCTGAAGTTGGGGGACGCCCTCGATTTCAATTGTCCCATCGGTATTCCGATAGAGGTTCGAACCGACTTCCAGGTCCATCGTCACCTCCTTCTCTATGAACGGATTGTCTGTGTCCGGACTGGCTATGATTTCTTGATGCGATCGAGAATCAGGGCGACGCAGCCCCCGAGCAAGCCGCCTCCCACAATCGTCGTCACAAGTTCCATCAATTTCAATTCCCAGACGGATCCCTGCGCTTGCATGACTTCACGCATGCCGCCTTGCAGCATGATGACCGCGAGAGCCATCGTCGCACCGACAAGAAACCACCAGAGAAAGACTTTGAGGGCTGTCACCACCGTTTGTTCCTCAAAATTCTAAACGTCGATCCAGACTGCGATATTGAATCGCTTCGGCCACATGTACGGGCTCGATCTTCTCACAACCCGCCAGATCGGCAATCGTTCTCGCGACTCTCAGAATGCGCCCATGAGCACGAGCCGAGAGGCCCAGCCTGGTCATAGCCTGTTCCAACAGCGCTTGGCCGGCTCCGTCGAGCCCACAATACCGCTTCAGGAGCCGTGGCTTCAACTGAGCATTTGTGTGGATCCCGTCCTGACAATATCGCCTGGCTCTGCCGCTCCCGTGCCTGCAGAACTCTCATGCGAATGCTGCTGGACGTTTCCGGTGTTGGACCATGATCGTGAAGTTCGCGCACCGGAGACCGGCGGGACGTTGATGTGGATGTCGATGCGATCCTGCAACGGACCGGATAACCTTGCGCGATAGCGGCGGATTTGCTGAGGGGTACAGACGCATTCGCGCGAGCGATCGCCGTAATACCCGCAGGGACAGGGATTCATCGCCGCAATCAACATGAATCGCGCAGGATACCGGAGCGAGCCGCTGGCTCTGGTCAACGTCACCGTCCCTTCCTCCAGCGGCTGACGGAGCCCGTCGAGCACGGAACGGCGAAATTCCGGCGATTCATCGAGGAACAAGACGCCGTTGTGGGCCAGTGAGACTTCGCCTGGCCGTGGAACTGTCCCCCCTCCGATCAGTCCGGCGTCGGAGATACTGTGATGGGGCGATCGAAAGGGTCGGACGGTCAGGAACGGCTGATCAGCCGGTAGTTGAGCGGCCACACTGTGGACGCGGGTCGTCTCGATGGCTTCGTCCGGCTCCATCAGCGGAAGAATCGTCGGGAGACGCTTGGCCAACATGGTCTTGCCCGAGCCGGGCGGCCCGACCATCAAGACATTGTGCCCGCCAGCTGCGGCGATCTCCAACGCCCGCTTGGCCTGATCTTGTCCTCTGACATCGCCATAGTCGTCTTCTTCCTGCGGTCTTGCAGAAAAGACGCTGACGCGATCGGTCTGCACCGGTTCGATGACGCGTTCGCCTCGAAGAAATGCCACGGCCTCCGGCAACGTATGGAGGCAGTAGGCTGCGACACCGTCGACCATGGCGGCTTCATGGCTATTCTCTGCCGGTAACAAGAGGCTATACTCCCGGCGGCAGGCGAGCCCAATTGAGAGAGCGCCCGAGATTGGTTTGATTTGGCCATCCAGCGATAGCTCGCCCACGAGCACTCGGCGATCGAGACGTGTCTGACGGGATAACCTCTTCAGCAACGAGAATGCCGATGGCAATGGCCAGATCGAGGCCTGCCCCTTCTTTCTTGATGTCAGCAGGTGCCAGGTTGACGGTGATTTTCTTGGCGGGAAAATGAAATCCGGTATTTTTCAACGCGGAACGAACCCGATCGCGGCTCTCCCGCACTGTCGCATCAGGCAATCCCACAACGGAAAACTGTGGAAGACCTCCGGCAATATCGACTTCCACATCGATCAGATGCGCGTCGAGTCCGACGAGCGCAACGCTTTGCACTTTAGCAAGCATGGGCAGTCCGCGGCGATGAATGAAGCCGGTGAATTATAGGTAGGGTGTTTGCCGGATTCAAGAAAAACGAATCCAGAGAAGCCGCAAATGCTTCCATTTGCGTCACACGTTCCGCATTGCCACTCGCAAGGTGGTGCCCTGTCTTCGCCTTCTGTATAATCGCGCCATGGCGTGGTTCGTGATGTGTGTATTCCTCGCGTGGCTCAATGGAATCTCACTTCTTGCGATGGCACAAACGCAAGGGCGGACGTCAGCAGGACCGGTGGGAGCCTCGATGGCGCTACTCGCTACGTTGCAGGATGCCAATGTGCTTCCTCCCGAAGGAACCCCGGAAGCCAACCGTGTTATCCAAATTGTGATTCAGTTTCAGGGATTGTTCATGAAAAGTTCCGATCCGGTCGTGCGCGAGTTTTTTGACCGGGCGCTGGCATTGAAATATGCGGACCGGGCAGGAGAACTTGGAACGAACTTTCGCCAAGCTGGATGGAGTTCTGAGGTCGTGGAGGCGGTCTGCGAACGTTATGCAACCAGTTCTGACCAGGAACACGCCCGATTGGCAGGAGCATTCTTAAGCGTCAATATGCGTCCAGCCGACTTTGAACTTTTAGGCGAATTGTACGTGAAGGCTCGCGCGAGATTCAGCCAGCAGGGACAGGACATCCACCACATTTTTGCCGAACATAGACGAAGCATGCCGGGCGGAAAACGCTTTGATCGAAAGGAGAGACGCGATGGCGACCAAGGCCTATATTCTCATCAAAGTTAAGGCCGGGCGGACGAAGGACGTCTTGCAGTCGTTGAAAAAGCTCGCCGGAGTGGAGCAGGCCCATTCCTGCTTCGGACAGCCGGATATATTTGTATTCATCAGTGTGCACGATGAACGGTCTCTCTCCGATGTGGTGATCACCAAGATCCATCAAATCGAAGGGGTTGAGGAGACGGATACGCACATCGTCGCGGATACCTGACAGGTTGTTGAACGCGTGAGTCGTTCTAGTCGATTGTGCCCACCGAGACAACAGTGCCACCGAGCGTTGCCGATCGGTAGCAGGCGTCGGCCGCTTCCACCGCGCGACAGCCATCCAGGCCGGTAATCGGCGGTGGGGTCTGCGTTCGGATGGCGTGCACAAAGGCTTGTAACGTGTCGAGCACCGTCGGTCGTGGCTCGACCGTCAATTCCCGTGACGGGCCGTGAGAAGTAGTACTCGTCACCTTGCGTCTGGGCCAGTCGGCCATGACCTTCCCCGCAGACCCGACCCATTCAACCGTTCCCACACGCGTCGTCTCTACCCGCGCAATGTCGAGTGTGCAGACAATGTTTCCGGCCGTTCGTAGCCGGACTTTCACCGACGTCTCCGGACAATGTGACGGGAGTGGATCCATCGTACATTGCACCTCAAGGATCTCTTCCCTCGTGAGAAACCTGACCAGATCCAGTAAATGAATGCCGAGTTCGAGCAATGCACCGAGCGGAACCAATCCCGTAGCTCCGGACATCACGTTGGCTTTTGTTTCGATATGACTGATCAGGGTTGCCGAACGCAATTGTCCGATGGTCTTGAGCTGCTCTCTCAACAGCACGATGGTCGGATCGAACCGCAAGGTTTGCGCCGTCATCAACAACACGCTGGCTTGGTCAGCCGCGGCGACCATGGCCCGTGCCTGACTGCCTGTCGTCGCCAAGGGCTTTTCGATCAGAATCGGCTTTCCTGCGCGAACCGCGGAGAGGCAAATGTCGTGACAGAGAAATGGAGATGTCACCACCACGATGGCCTGCACGCGGGGGTCGGCGATCATCGCTCGGTAATCGTCGTAGACTGGAATCTCCGTGCCGGGAAACAACCCGCCACCGCTTCTTCGGCAGACGGCCGCAAGAGCAACTCCGGGAACGTCGTGCAACAGATGCTGGAGATAGCGACTGCCATGCCGGCCGACTCCGACGAGGCCGATTCCGAGGTTCTCTGGCGATCGGTGCAACATTATGGCGAACACATTCCTAGACAGTGAGGAGGGTACTGCTAACAGGTTGCATTGACAAGCCGGCGAATCGGTCCCTATAGTACGATCGCTGCGGCATACGCCTTCAAGAGAGCCGTTTTCGCCACTTTTGAGAGAGGATTTTAGATACCACTATGATATCGACGACCGCTCCATTCACATTACAGCAGATTGGAACCGGGACCTGTCGGTTTCCAAGTGGAGTTGCCCTGCCGACGAGTACTGATGCCTCGGTCGATCCGTATATCAGGACGCGGCCGATCCAAACTGTTCAGGTCGAGTGCATTGAGTTTTGGCCGCAGGAGAAGGGGACGTATCCCGGCATCGTGCTCTTGCACGAATGGTGGGGGCTGAATTCGCAGATCAAGGATCTTGGTGCCCGGCTGGCTTGTGAGGGGTACGGCGTCATCATTCCGAATCTCTATGGTCGGATCGGCGGTATGGTGACAGGCAATGCAGAGGTTGCCGAGGGTTTGCAGAGCAAACTCAATGAGTCGCTGGCCCTCCAAGACATCAATTCGTGCTGCGAGTTCTTGAACACACGGGAATTCATTAAACGAAATATTCATGGCGTCGTTGGCTTTGGCATGGGGGGCACCTTGGCATTGAGGTTCGCCTGCCAGCGTAAGCGTCTCCGCGCCGCTGTCTCCTACTATGGCCGTATGATTCAGCCCGAAGCCCTCAAGAACGTGCTTTGTCCCGTGCTCTACCATCATGCAGGGAATGATGCCTGGGTATCCACGCAAGACATCGAACGTCTGCGACAGGCGGCCTCTGAGTACCAGAAGCGCGTCGATGTTCGATTCTATGCCAATGCGCCGCATGCATTTGGCAATGAATCGCAGCCGGAAAGCTACCGTGAAGATGCGGCAGTCGAAGCATGGACTGCTACGGCGATATTTTTGAAAAACACCTTGCAAGGTGCCTGAACGCTGATCGTCCCACGCCCAACCGTTTCATGCTGACTTTCTTGTGCTCATCTCTTATCCGCGCTGTGTTCTTCTCGGTTATTCTCTCGAACGTGTGCCTGCTGTGTCCCTCGGCTCGCGCAGCTGAGGGGATGACCTCTATGGCATTGCCAGATTGGCCACGTATCCTCGAGGCAAATCAAGAGCGTCTGGCTCACGTAGAATCCGACCAAGCTGCGACGGAAGTCTTCGTCGGCCAGATTGGTCCGGCCGCCGCTCTGAATGATGCGGCCGCAACGATCCGTGCGAAGGGAATTCCTGCCAAGTTGGCCAAGGAGCTGCTTGTTCAGGAGATCACGAGGTCCGCACAGCGATTGGTCGCTGCGCTAGCAGCGTGGCAGTTGGCAGAGCGAATGACTCACTCATTGGTTGAAAGTCCCGGTCAGGTGGCGATGACGGTCTCCCCTTCACAAATGGAATGGCTTCTAGCCAACGGACCCTTTCCCTCACTCGGCGAGGTTGTGAAACCGACTGATAATAACAATACGGCGGCGACCGCCGTGGCAGTAGGTCGTTTGGCGCAGGAGGCTGGTTTGCAAGCCATGGCGGAATGGTGGCGGCTCAAAACCTGGAAAGACCGTGTCCGTGTCGCTCGCGGTCAAACACGCCTCTGCGGGACGTGGCAATGGGTCATTCACAACCATCAACGCCACCATGAAGAACAAAAACTGTCCTTGATCTTTCCTCCTCCGGGAAAAGACGGCACAGGCATCCCCGGGCTTTCCGAAATCATCGTGCTTGGAGATGCGGTCTATCTCCGTTGGGAGACAGAAGGAAAAACCCAGGAAGACAGCCTCCTGTTTTCAAAAGAAGGACAGAGACTCGAAGGGACCTTCGTCAATTCACAAGGGGGATGGGGTTCGATTAGCGGAAAACGGACGGCTTCCTGCACGCTGCAATAACGACGGTCATCTGATCGATTTCCAGAGACCCCAAGCCAAGAATCCCCAGCCAGCAATGAAGGCTGCCCCTCCAAGAGGAGTAAGGGCTCCCAGCCATCGGACCCCGCTGAGCGATACGCCATATAGGCTTCCTGCAAAGAGGAGAATGCCGACCGTGAACAGCCAGCCGACCACTGCGAAGCGCGCATCCGGATGCCGCTCAATTGCCCAAGAAACTATACACAGGCCGAGAGCATGGTACATCTGATAGCGCGCGGCCGTTTCGAAGGCTGGCCAACATCGGCGCATCAAGTATGCCTTTCAGGAAATGGGCCCCGAAGGCACCTGCAGCTACGGCAAGTCCGGCGAAGATTGATCCCATAAGCAAAAACTGACACGAAGCGGTTTTCCTGATCATCGATTTTCCTTTCGTTGGAGTTGCGGAAAATTGTCACGGCCAGAGTTCCGCAGCTTTATAGCAGTTTCCCCTCCCTCTTTGGGTTTCCTCCCCCCTCCTCTTGAGGGATAGTCAGACCAGCCTTATGCGCATTACCCTAGCCACACGTATGGCCTTAGGGAAACAACAGACCTGTTGGGCGACTCCAAATCTGACGATTGACTGCATGTTGGCACGAGTGCACCAACAACTCGAAGCCGACGGGTGTGTACTCACGTTCAATGAATCCAGGACACAAGTGGCGACGCCCGATCTGTTGATTCCAGGCGACTTTGTTAAAGTTCGTCTCTGGTTGGACGATGAGTCCGCAAGTATAAACATCGGTCTGGCAGAAGTCAGGCGGGTTCAAAATCATTGGATCACGGTCGAAGTCATCCAAGTCAATCAGCAAGAGCGAGCGCGGTTACGACGATATGTAGAGTCCCGCAGAGCAACGTCCAGCGAAAAACCTGTCTTCATCGATCACCTCCATATTCGGGCATAATCGATTCGGGCATCTCATCCTCCCATGCAACTTCCGGAGACCGGTTCAATTTTTACAAAGCAAGCGCTCCACGTCTTTTGGTCACTCCTTGGACGAGCGAAGGGGGAGAATTCATGACCTCTGGGGAGAGCACTAAACTAGGGAATCGCCTAGTTTTTAGACTTGGCAGACGCCATGGATATTAGAGAGACAGGCAACGAAGTTTGTACCGGTCCAAAGCTCATGACTCAACAAGGGACGGAGGCCCTTAATTATGGACATTCGACGCGCCGTTAGCGAATTTGTCTCCCAAGGGAAGGGCCTGTTTCACCAGCTTCGCTCCAAAGGCGAGGCTCTATCTGACGTGGATTTGGTGACGCTTCGAGAGCAGTTGCACATTCTCGATACGGAGGCTGATCATCTACAAAATCTCAAGCACTTCCGTTCAAAAAACTCTACTTTTTCTTCAACGAAAGGCCATCTGCCGTCATCGATGTCACGATCTCAGTATCGAGCGGCCTGACGGATACGCTCATCAGACCGGCCTTTGGTTTGTTTACGAATGCAGGGAATTATTAAGTAGAGGTCTGGGCTATATACAGCTTACGCGGCCTTGCAAGATCTACCCTCTGATCCACCATCTTCTTCCATGTGACCCTTCATCGGCATGACTGACTCGTCAACGTCTTCTGTGATGATCTTATCGATGGCGGAGAACAACAAATCTTGTTGATTGAAGTCTGGTGCGGGTGATC
Source organism: uncultured Nitrospiraceae bacterium (assembly GCA_963851455.1). GTDB lineage: Bacteria > Nitrospirota > Nitrospiria > Nitrospirales > Nitrospiraceae > Nitrospira_C. The sequence goes on along the minus strand of CAWKPI010000004.1, from coordinate 422,253 downwards.
GGACTTGAACCGATACGGCCCTTTCGAGCCACAGGATTTTAAGTCCTGGGTGTCTGCCATTCCACCACACCCGCATGCAGGCTCATACGACAGCCGGAGGTTAGCATAGCGTCGGTGTGGTTGGAAGGATGTTGCAGCGAAAGATCACACTTGGTGACGGACTCTCACATCACAGTGGGAGTCGGTCAAGATCGGAAGGCAAACGCAAACAGCCTGTGCCATTCCTGGCAGCAGGCCGAATGCGGAGAAAACATTCTCGAGGTCGAGGCTAAGGTCTTACCGTACCGTTATGCCGCTTCGCTTACGGGCCGCTTCGTGCGATCCATCACTTCCTTCACGCCGGACTGCACCGCACGGCTCAAACGAGTTGCCTGCACCTGCGCCTTCTTGGCGTACCGGGCGATTTCACGCCGAGTTTCTGTTCCAGCCTGGGGTGCGAACAGGAGTCCGATTCCGGCTCCCACGACCGCACCTCCTGCAATCAATGCAACCCATCGAGCGCCATTTGCACCAGCACCATTTGTTCCCTGGTCTGACATGACAACCTCCTTCGGAACGGTTAAGAGAATTGTGATTACAGCTCCCTGACATTCCTGCTCATTCCCCTCAGCATCAAGCGTGCCAGATGATGACGAAGAGTAATTACGGGAAAAAATGTTTGAAGGGAGTTCCCACGATTAATACCGCTTAATTTTCGGTGGAGTTTTTCTCACACCAATGGACACAGTCGTGACGGAAAACCAACAGACGAAAGCAGGAATCGAGTGACAGCGGCATCCAGAGCCTATTTGGATGGAGTCAAACGGGGAGACCGTCGCGCTTGCAATGCATGGGGGTGTCACTTATGATCCAGCCACAATGCCACATGAGGCGAGAATGAGTTGGCTGCAAGCCATCCCCTACCCCAACATTAGCCCCGTCTTCTTTGAAATCGGCCCTCTGCAGTTCCGTTGGTACGGTCTCATGTACTTGATCGGCCTGACTGCCGCCTACTTTCTCATTCAGCGAAAGGTTTCGGAGAAGGGGCTCCCGATCTCGAAGGATCAGATCTATGACATGATCGTGTGGGCTGCCTTAGGGGTCTTTATCGGGGGTCGTCTGGGCTACACTCTCTTCTACAACTTTTCCTATTATGTCCAGCATCCACTCAAGTTCTTTGCCGTGTGGGAAGGCGGGATGTCATTTCACGGAGGGTTGCTCGGCACAATTGTATCGCTAAGCTGGTTCAGCAGGCGGCAGGGCATCCCGATTTATACGATCGCCGACCTTGCCGCGAGCGTCACGCCGATCGGCTTGGGATTCGGCCGCCTCGGCAATTTTATTAATGGAGAACTGTACGGACGGGCCACAGACGTCGATTGGTGCATGGTCTTTCCGTCGGGAGGACCGGTCTGTCGTCATCCGTCGCAGCTGTATGAAGCCAGCCTCGAAGGGGTCCTCTTATTTACGATACTCTGGCTGATCGGTAGAAGAGACAACCCGCCCGGCACGATCTTTTGGAGTTTTCTGACCGGCTATGGGTTGTGCCGTATCGTGGTTGAATTGTTTCGCGAACCGGACGCGCACATCGGCTTTATCTTCGGGTCCCTCTCCATGGGACAAATGCTCTCGTTGCCCATGATCGTGATCGGTGTCTCGATGCTGAGTCTCGGGTATCAACGACGAGCGTTGGCTCAGCGAACGAATAACCCTTCCTTCAAGCCGCAGTAGCGTGAATGACTGCGGGCGTCCAAGAAGGTCTTCCGAGACCACGCCCTCCTGTTTGAAGCCACGAGTTTGTGACGATCAAGATCGATCGCAATTAATCGACCGGGCGCCACTGCTGCCACATGATCGCTAAGCGGCTGGAAGCGCTCTTTGCTTGATGGACGGGACTACAATCACCCTAGCCATTGCAGCTGCGGCTTCCTAGTACGGCATCTCATCGTCATCAAGCCCAACGTGGTGTCCCAGTTCGTGGACCACGGTGTCTCGAATCTCTTGTCTGACCTCCTCTGCCGTATCGCACAGGCGCAGAATCGGTCCGCGGTAAATTGCAATGCGTGCCGGTTGTTGTCCGCCTGGTTGGAAGAATGATTCTTCGGCTAGTGATAAGCCTTGGTAGAGACCGAGCAGGTCGTCTGCGGAATCCAGCTCAAGATCTGCAAGGACGTCGGGTGGAGGTTCTTCTTCCACGACGACCGATACCTCTTGCGCCAACCGGGCATAGGGAGGCGGCAAATCGGCCAGAGCCTGCTGCACGAGCGTGCCGAATTCCTCCTGTGAAAAACCACGCCGCGGCTTCCGTGTCATGGTTAATATCCACGATTGGTGGGGTCCAAGTATGACTTCTTGTTGATGTCGTAATTCAGCCCGCCTGTTTGCTCCCGAAGTGGAGGGGAATCCCAAATGATCTTGTGGCCTGGCGCCAAATTGGCTGCTTCAATGTAGTGTTTCTTCGCTTCCGCTTGGTTACCCGCGCGATCGAGGGTCAGTGCCAGGTTGTAGTGCGCTTCAGCCAATGTGGGATCGGCGGTGATGGTTTGTCGAAAAGCTTGCTCGGCGCCAGCGTAATCGCGGGAGGCAAACAGCGTGTTCCCCTTTTCAAGCTGCGTGGCCACTGTCGGGCTAGTGCCACTGGGGGCTGCCAATACATTGCTGACTCTAGTCGAGCGAGTCGAACAACCCAGAAAGAGAGAAAGGAGCAACACCGTCAGCAATGTGCGCCGCATCATGACCTCCTGTTAGACCTCCACGCTCACCCCTGCCCTGAGAAACAGAAATTGAAACGACACCTGTGATAATCCCAAACAACGAATCGCCGCTTCACGGTAGATGGCAGCCTGCTGGGAGTAGCGGCTGGCCCTCGTCGGTGCTTCTGATTCAGTGACTTGATCCGTCTTATAGTCCGCAATCCAGGTTCGCCCGTCAAGCCGATAGATAAGGTCGATCACCCCCTCCATGATTTGTTGTTTTTTCCAGGGGATGATGAAGGGAGTTTCTCTGCCGAGGATAGTGGCCCGCTGGAGAGTCTGATAGAAATCTGAGGAGATGAAGGTATGCATGAGGACAGCCAGGTCATCCGGAATGGTCGTCACTTCATGGGTGTCGGGCGGCACGAGGCGCTGACAGAGTATTGCTATTTCGGCCGCTGTGGGTGGCTCAGTTCTTGTGAAGTCCCATCGCTCGAGGAGCGCGTGTGCACAGATGCCCACCGCTTGTGCATGACTTGCTCCTCGCTCACCTCTGGAAAACTCGGAACCGACAAAGCGTTCTGCTTCTTGCATCATTGATGGGGTGAGTCTCTTGGGCGTCCGGCGTAACAGCGACCACTGTTCGCGCCGGACTCGCTGCCGTTCCAGCAGCGGCGTCAGTGCCGGATTTGGGAGGGATGAAACGACTTTCGAAGGCCGGCGCCTCGTGGTCATCGATCCAGGCTTGACGACCCTGGTGATGCGTCCCGTGGCCACATCGAGGATCTCGTTATCATTCGACAGGACTTCTGCGCCCATAGCCTGTTGCAACATCGACCACACCGTATCCCGTCCCGCTCTTTGAGGCCGACCACCCGACAGTATGAGCAGATCGCGCGCTCTGGTCATGCCGACGTAGAGCAAACGGCGTTGTTCCGCTTCTTCGCGTGCGGCCATCTTGTTTGCCACCATCACTGAACCGACGTTGCACTGCGCCCCAATCGTCACACCGTAACAGCGACTGGACCAATCGTAATGTACCGCCGGCCCTTTGCGCGGATTTCGCGACCCTTGATGTAGGCCGGGAAGTACGACAACGGGAAACTCCAGCCCCTTCGCCTTGTGAATCGTTAGGACACGCACGGCATCCAGCGACGCTTCGGAGAGGGCGCTTTCTGCCTCCTCCGGTTGATCCAGTAAGCGTTGCATCATGAGCTCGACGAATCCAGTCAGTGTGACGCGGGGACGATCGGCCACCTCCTCCGCGATATCGCGAACCTTGAGCAGATTGGCCACGGCCTGCTCGCCGTGCATCGAGGCAGCAGCGAGCTCCGTCACCGGCAGTCGATCAAAGATCTGGGTCAGGACATCGGGGACCGGGATTCTCGGCGCGATTCGATGGAGTTCAGCCAGGCGTGCATAGAGAGACTTGAGCACCGCCGCCTGCGGATGAGACCAACGTGAGAGGGCAGAATAATTGGTAATGTCTAGGCCCCCGATCTGTTGCAGCGTCAGCAGGTCCTGGTCGGAGACTCCGGCGAGCGGAGATCGAAGCAATCCGACTAGGGCAATCAGGTCGTGAGGGTTCTCGATGACGCGGAGCACGTTGACCAGATCGACGATTTCCTGGCGTCGATAAAAATGCTTCTCTCCGTCTGTCAGGTACGGGATGTCATAGCGGCGCAAGGCGTCGAGATAATCTTGTGCCTGCGTGAGCCTTCGAAAGATCAGCGCGATGTGGCCTGGTTGCAACGGGGCCGACTGCCCGTCCCGATTAATCACTCTCGTTCCTGCGAGCAGTTCCTCTTTCATCCAGTGCGCAAGTCCCTCCGCTTCGGCTCTGGTGGCCGCCGCCGCGTCGAACTCCTCCTCGCCGTCACCCGTGACCAAGCGGATCTGCACGCCGGACAATGACAGTTCCGCTTTTCGTTGAGGCCTCGGTGTGAGTCGTTCGTTCGAGGGTTGAATATGGTCCTTCACCTCGAAGAGCCGATCGAACAGTTCGTTCACCACCGTCAGCACCGATCCATCGCTCCGGAAATTTGTTCTCAATGAGTAGGCGATACCGCCGCCGTGTACAATCTTTTGGAGCACCCGCTCAAATGCCTCAATGTCGGCCCGGCGGAACGCGTAGATGGATTGTTTGGGATCGCCGACGATGAAGAGCTTCCCCGGCTCCAGCTCCAATTCATCCCAGGATGTTTTCATGCTTCTCTGATCCTCGGCCAAGTACAGCATGATTTCGTACTGCACCGGATCCGTGTCTTGGAATTCATCCACTAAGATGGCGCGATAGGTCTGTTTGATCCTCGCTCGCACGGAGAGATGATCACGCAACAGCACCTTGGCGCGGGCTAAAAGTCCATCGAAGGAGATCCAGCCGGATGCGGAGAAGGCTTGGTGAAGGCCAGTGAGAAACGGACGGAGCAGGACTATCGTCTCCTGTATGGATCGTTGATCGACGGCCAGAAGGTGCTGTGCGACGGTCAAAATGGCCTTTGCTTGGGCAAACGCAGCAGTGTCCCATCCTGCCGTCGCCTTACCGATATCCTTCTGCAACCATGTCCGATCATCACACGAAAGCCGAGTGAGCGCCTCTGTGCCTTGTTCCAGCAGGATCGAAAAAAACCGTTCCGTGGCCGAGAGCATTCGTTCCGTCTTCAATTGCTTCGCATTCGCTCTTGTCGACAGCAGGCCTGACACCCTGTCTCGCATGTCCGTCAGCCACTGGCGCAAGGTCTCGTTCATGAGAGAGGTTCCACATTGCCGTTCCAGCTCATTGAGATCGATCGATTCGCTGGCCAGAATCTGAGCAAGCTGGCGAAGATCCTCTAAATTGGTCACCCTCAGCACCTGACGCCACTGATCATGCCGTCGCCCGCGGTTGCCGAGCTCTTCAGCGATCCAGATTTCCCAGCGAGACTCAAACAATTCATTGAATCTGGACCCCTCATCCTCTTGAAAAGATGGGTCGATCCCTGATTCAAGCGGGTGCAATCGTAAGAGGTGCGCCGCAAAACTATGGAGCGTGCCGATCTGGGATTTTTCCATGTGACCGAGCGCAGTGGATGCCCGGTCGGTCACGGCCTGAGTCGAGAGTTGATACCGCGAACGAAAGAGAGCCATCAGGGAATCGTCCGCCTGCTCAGCGAGCTTGGTCAGTTCCCGCCGAAGCCGTTGTTTCATCTCGGTCGCGGCCTTATTGGTGAAGGTGAGAGCCACGATCTCGGTCATTGCCAAGGGCTCGGGCTCTCGCATCAGGAGATTCAGGATGCGGTTGACCAGGATCGTCGTCTTGCCGGTTCCGGCGCCAGCCACCACAACAATGTTCCGGTTCCAGGTGGTTTCCGCCAGGAGCCGATCCTGTGCATCCGTAAGGATGGGCCTTTCAGTCATCCTGCACCTTTTGCTTGCGCAAGCGACGCAGGGCCCGCGCTTGCGGTGAGCGGTAAGAACGCCACCAGGCCGTTTGGTCGTGCCGGCGGCAGGCGGCGGAAAAATCGCAGTGGTCGCAATAGCTGTCCGGCAGAATGAAGAATTCCCGGCGCTCGATGCCTTGAACAAGAGTTCCGATTGTATGGGTAATGGCTGCGCCGGTTTTGCCGGTCAGTGCCGAGACCTCGAATGTCGAACGGGCGATTGGTAGTTCCCATTGTGGCGCCAGATAGAGAAATTGCACTTCGGATGGAGTCGCAAGCGAGGGAATCGTCATCGACCCATAGATCGGAGGTTGCAGCTTCAGTCCACGGACGGCGGAGATCACGAGATTTCGATCCTGCTGACCCATCTCGGCCCCTTGCTTGAACTTGTAATCGACAATGCGGACAGCCGGAGGATCGGGTCGGACATCGATTCGATCCAGTTGACCCCGGACTTTCAACTTCAAGGTGCCGAGCTGCACGAATCCCACCGCTTCTGTTTCGAACGAATGGGGACGGAACCCACTCGCTCGGTACTCCTCCTCATCGGACGCCACTGTCTGGTTCACCAGATCAATAATCTGGTCTTGTGTCATTGTCCATAACAACTCATGGCCGGTACCTTGCGTCGCCGAATGAGCGGAGAACACCGTGGTCGCTGCGGTTGAGACGGTCTGCCGGAGGCGCGCTACGTCGAGCGTGACATTCGGCCAATCTGAGGATGTCAACCGTTCATAGGTGAGGCGCAGCGTGTCGTGAATGAGCGTGCCCACGGTCAAAGGCAGGAGAGCACCATCCTGAGTCAGCCTTACAGATTGAAGGCGAAGGACGTTTTCTGAAAAAAACCGAAAAGGACAGCAGGCATACCGCTCGAGCGATGTGGGTGAGACACCTTGATGATCAAAAAGCGATCGGATCGCCGCCTGCGGTCCGAGCATGCCGTCGAACGGACCGAGATCCGGCGAGTCCCTTTCTTTGACCTTCTGAGCTGCCAGGCCGTTCTCACAGAGCACACGATCCTGGTCGGTATAATCGAGCAGGGGCCCGGCATCCTGGTCGTGCAGGAGAAACGTGAGAGCGAGATCTTGTGCGGGCAGCAGTTCCTGTATTGTCGGCTGTGCAGCCACACGAGCAGTTAATCGGCGGGCCACCGTCCTCTCTGGTGCCGCGATGAGGATCGGGTCGCGCAGCGCCCGATCGAAAAAAGCCGAAGGCGCCATGACGAGTCCTTCTTGATCAGCTCGTTGGTAGGTCAGATAGAGCACATGGGTCGCCGCACGGCAGAGGAACTCGAAGAGAAGCCGCTCTTCCTCATGGCCGGCCAACTTTTCTTCGATGAGAAATCCAAGCGTTGAGGCCAGCACCAGGCGCTGGCGGTCACGCAGGAAGGCGTCTTCGCGGATGAATCGAGGGAACATGTGCTCGTTGAGGCCGATGACGAAGAGGGCGCGGAAGCGCAAGCCGCGGGCTTCCATCGCATCGAGAACCGACACGCCTGGATGCTGGTCGCCTTCCAAAGGCAGCACCGTCTCTTCCAGCGATCGACGAAACAGTTCCATCCATTCTTCCCATGACAGTTCCGTATAGAGAGGGTCGAGCGCCGACACCCGCGCGAGAGCTTGTTTGATCAGCGAACCGACAACCACGGTACGATTCTCCTCGCTCGTTTCATTGTCGTCATCGTTCCAGCCGGGGATCGCAAAGTGCTCCTCAATGAGCCTCAGAAATGCATCGGTCAACCGGTTGACCGATCCGCGCGTGGGGAGCGCCTCGCAACCGTGCATCACGCGAGCGACAATGAGAGCCAGCAAGACAGCTTGCGCTGGGTCCGTCGCTCCGATCCTGGTGCCGTCCTCTTCGTCAGCCATGCCCCCTGCCTCATCAAGGATCGAGGATGCGGAGGCAGCCGAGAGACGTTCCCAATCGGCCCGGCCTCTCGTGATGCCGAGTGTCGACACGGCGATACGCCATTGGTCCTGACGCGGTGCAATGGCTGGTTGGTTTCCCTGCTGGATGCGATAGAACGGCGAAGTGATCACGTCGAGGAGCGCCGATCGTTCAAAGTCGTCCAGAGGCAGCGAGCCCAAACGCAAGATCGCTTTGACCAGCGGTTCGCGCGACAGCGGTTGCCCCGCGGTGGAGGTAAAGGGCACGTGGTGTCGATCGAAGACCGATTGCAGCCTGCTCCGATAAGGCTCCAGCGATCGCGCGACGACCCCGATGTCATCAAAGCGGTAGCCATGCGCTTCGACGAGTGTGAGGATCTCCCGGCAGACTGTAGCCAATTCCTCTTCTGCTCCAATGACATTCGTCACCGACAGGACGACGGGATTCATCGAGATCGGATGTTGCTGGTTCCGGATGTCCTGCGATTCTGCCAGCGGCATCAGATGCCGGTCGAAAAATCGTCTGGCGAATTCATAAGGTGGAGTCGTGTCCAGCGGCACATACAATGTCACCGGCGCATAGCGTGCCACGGCTTCGAGGAAGGAGAGTTGGACCTGAAGCAGGTCGTAGAATCCGTAGTAGCAGATTCTCTTGAACCCCATGAAGAGGCTGGAGCGTGGGAGGGCGTCACTGAGCGTCGATAACAGGTCGTCGGCCGATCCTACCCCGAGTGCACGGCTACCTTCCAGCACGGCAGCCATCAACATGAATAATGCGTGAAGCCAGGGCCGGTCATCCCTTTCAAAGAGACCTTCGGCCACGGCCTTGTGCACCGTGGAAGGGTTGACGGCCGCGTCCTTGAGGTCTCGTAGCGTCGACCACAGGGCAGTCCACGTGCCTGGTGAAGGAGGAAGGCGCGCCATAATCTCCAAGCCAGGCAGCTTCCGTTCCACGACGTGACGGACGAGCCGCTCAAAGTAAAAGTCGTCGACAAGTTGCATCGGAGGCAGCGGCTCGCCGGTTGCGAGAAGATCGTCCCGCAGACGCAGGGTGAATTGGTGAAAGGTCATGATAGAGCAATTGAGCAAGGGGAGCTGCGACTCAATGGCCAGGAGCCGTTTGAGCTGGTCGGCCAAGGGAGTGGAGGGAACGACGATCGCGAGCGGGGCAAAAGGATCGCAGGTCTTGAGCGAACGGATCTCTTCGATGAGGGCCAGTTCAAGGGCGGGATGGAAAGGCCCGGTTACGATGCGAGGCATCGCGTTACGGTTGAATCAGTCGTGTTGAGTGTTGACTGTTCAGCAAGGTGGAATTCATTCACACGTTCATTATGGGGAACGTCGTGAGTGGTTAGCCGGTTTCAGGTCCTAACAGCTCTCCATTGCAATCCACACAGGCCCAGTCCCCGTCGATAAAGGACATAGGGTCGCCGCAGATCGGACAATCCGGCGGTGGCCCCTTATCGATGACCGGGAGAATAGGTAGCTCGTTATCGTCTTCTTCGTCCATCATCCGTCAGGCCTCCCGCGGTTTCATCTTCAGCTGCAACGCTTTTTCAGCACTCTCCCGGCTCGGAACCCCGACGAACGTCAAGCGACCATCGATGATCGTTGCAGGCACGGCACGCACCGCGTGACGGTTGGCGAGTTCCTGGCCGTCCGGCGTCGTAATGTCGACCTCCCGATATGAGAAGCTATACTTGACACGGAGTTGTTTCCACAGACTTTTGGCTGAAGGGCAAGCGCCGCAGCTGGGCGAAACCAATAGCGTAATATTCGGCATGTACTCCACTCCCCGATCATGCGATGAGGGATCTTAACACCGGTAGAAAAGGCGGTGCAAGGAGCGGGACCGGGAGGGACTAGGGGTCGCGTGGAGCGAGCGATTTCATTCGCTTCATCACCCGAAATCCGCGCACACGTGCGTCGCGTAGGATGGCACGCCGGAGGTCAATCGGTAACGACTCCGGCGGATGCACGCCGAAACAATCGCGCGGAAAATGTTTGATAAACAGCGCGGCCATCTGGGCCGTAGCCCAGGCGATCGGAGAACAGAGGAAACCCTGGCGTCGAAGCTGAAAGAGACTAGGTATCATGACATCCCAGCGGATCATGGTAGGCCGCTCGTTCTTCATCCCCTCGACAATCACCGCTGCCGCAAAGTGAGCGTTATGCAGCACGCCCTGACGAAACAGCCGGCGAACGGTTCTCGGCGTCGAAGTACGAACAAAACGTGAGGGCGCCGGCCGACTCGATTTGCGCAGCTTGCCCTGTCGATACCACCGACGTAAACGGTCGATATCCGATCCCCCGAATTTTGCATCCATCGAGGTCATCGGAATTGAATAAGGAACGGTGATCACTTCGTCCTGAGCAGCCAGGACAACACTGATCGGACCAATGGGAGCAGGGAATCGGAACAGTTCCCTTTCCCCGAAGCGTGGACCGAAATTAAAGTGGCCATCGATATAGATACGCGGGCGGGCGACAGCTTCATCGAACGAGGCCTCGGCTGACCACTGTGAGAACGGACCATCAGCGTCAGTCGCTTCATAAAGGCGGACGCGAACCGATTCGACGGAAGTGAGTAAATCCGATCCTGCGGCAATGAGAAGATTCGTTAATCCCGGTGCGACGCCGGCCGTGATGAGGGCCACCCGCCTTTTGTCTGCAAATTTTCGCGCAAAGCCGATTTGCTCGGCGCGAAACGGATGGCCTGTATAATGTGACGCCGTATCAAGGTAGTGAGCGCGTAGCCGAAGGGCGGCTCTCATGACGGTTTTATTGAGCACAGGCGGGCAGGCGTTCACGAGCAGTTGCGTACCGCGTGCCGCTCTCAGGATACTCCAGATGTCACGGGCATTCACTTGCTTGATAGGAACGGCAGACTTGGCGCCGAGGAAATGGTGCGCCCGTTCGAGATCGCGATCCCCTGAAGACACCTGGTGACCTTGTCGAGCGAGAAATTTGACCAGGAGCGAGCCGGTGGCACCGGTGCCGAGAACGAAGATACGCATCGCGCCGCAAGCTTACCATAGCTGATCCCCTTGCGGGCCGGGAAACGCCTGTATTGCCAGGCTTCACTTGCCTGACGCTCGGCAGGGCTGAATGGTGACGGTTAGCGGCCTTCCGGCCACCCACCTTGCTGGTTCTCAGTGCCGCCGACAATAGGAGGATCTCCGGCGCGATTCCCGCCAGGATTGCCGGGTGGCGCAACAATGTTGCCCGCGGTATTAGGATAGTATGGAGGGTGACCTTTTGACATCGTGCTTCCCACTTCTCCTGTATTTTGGGAAAGCGAGTTTTGAGTGGCAAGCCTGTCACGTTCACCTGAACAGGCGACAGCTAGAATCAGCACTGCCGCGCCGAGAAATGTGGTTCTTCTGTGCCACATCTTAGTGGACCATTAGATCTTTTAGATCTTTCCCACGAGATCAAGACTCGGCTTCAAGGCGCGCTCACCGGGTTTCCAACCGGCCGGACACACTTCGATGCCGCCGTTCTCGCGCACAAACGCCGCGGCTTGCAGTTTTCTGAGAAGCTCTTCCATGTTGCGGCCGATCGAATTATTGTGAATTTCGAATGCGCACAGTCTGCCGTCCGGATCAAAAATATAGCTTCCTCGCAATGCCACACCTTCCTTCGACAGGTAGCAGCCGAGTTGTTGAGCCAGCCGGCCGCCGGGATCGGCAACCATCGGGAACGGCAAACCTTTGATCGCGGGAGAAGTGTCGTGCCAGGCTTTGTGCACATACACCGAGTCGGTGCTGATGCTCAGGACCTCGGCGTCCTGTTTCTGAAATTCACCGTAAAGCGCCCCAAGATCCTCCAATTCGGTCGGACAGATGAACGTAAAATCGCCCGGATAAAACACGAGGACCAGCCATCTATTGCGATAGCTCTGCAGTGTAATCGACTCAATGACCTGCTGATGGTAGGTCTGATAGGTGCCCTCGGGAATGGCTTGACCGATCGTTGCCATGAAAGTGTGCCTCCGCCGATATTGGTTAGCTCCAGTTGTTGACTCGCGAGGTATTCCGATCCACATTGTGACCCAAGAGGTCTGCGACACGGCGCAGCGCTTCCTCTTCGGCGGCCTCACGGCTGTCCAGGTCCGCCGTGAAAAACGACCGCTCGCTGCGATGCTCATCGATACCGCATCGCACCTTGCCTTCCACGTTCCATCGCCCACTGCCTACGGGATGAAACGCGAGGCGTACGTGGCAACCGGCGATCACCAGATCTTTTAAATCTCGATTGTCCATGTCGTAATCACGTCACCCGGGCACGTCAGCGAGATTGATCAGGTGACTTGCGGGGGTCCGGTTCACGGGGGGGCATGGGTTCCTGTTTTGGAGGCTCGTCCGGATTTACAGCCATCTTGGGATCAACGACCGGCGGAACAATCACTGAGTCTGGATGAGGCACAGTGTCGGGCTGCTTGACCATGCCTGGGTCTCGGGGACTGGGCAGTGGTTCCTGCTTAGGTTCCTGCTTAGGTTCCTGCTGAGGAGTATCGGAAGGAGGCACTGTAGGCACTGGAGGCGCAGGAATAATATCAGCCCCTGCAGCAGGCTGAACCGACCATAAGCAGACTGTCAGCAATAACAGGAATAGCTGCATATGTTCAGACTATCCCTTACCCGTCCATTGGTCCTACTGGGATTTCCCCTTGGGGACGTGGGGCCCGGGAACATGACGTTATGCCGTCATCGTCATGTTGACGCGATACCCGGGGGTGGAGGGAGGGTGAGGGTGACGATCATCGCGCGGCTTATGATCGTCCTCCTCCTGCGAAGTCCTGAGAGTCGGTCCATTCTGAAGTAAGACCTCGTGAGATTGAGCATGCTCATGCTGATGTTCCATCAGGCACCACCGACAGCGCGAACAGGATTAACAGGCGCATAGCGCCCCATCCATGCCGTTCAGTCAAGCCAGTCTTTCTCTTTGAGTTTTCTGGGCAAATATTTCTTTGTGAGATATTGGAAATCTTTATTCGCCAGCGCATCGAGTTCGTACTTCAAGCCGCTGGTCAACATACGCTTGATTTCCACCTGCCAGGCAGGTTTCTGGAACCAGTCGTAGTTCATGAGTTCTTTCGCCCGCGACACATCTTTCTCATTAAGCTTGATGCCGACGTTGCGAGGTAATTCGTAGCGTTCCGGGTCGGCACTCGACAATCCCATGAACTTGGCTTTCGGAATTGCCATACGCTGACTTTCAAACGCGAGGTTGATCGAACCCTGCTTCACGACCGAATAGATGTAATAGCCCCAGGGATCATTATCGACCAAGACATAGACCGGCAGCTTATATTCTTCATGCAGTCGTCTGGCTAAACGTCTCACTCCTCTCGGCGGTTGACCGTTTCCTGTCAACAGCACGCAATTATACCGCCGCCAAAACTTGTCTTCAGAGAGCCGATTCCATTGGGTTCCCTTTTCGACGAGGAGAACGAAGTCGGCGGTACAGCGGCGGATCTCCAGATATTCCGGTTCCACGATCGAGGGGACCGAATAGCCGCCCTTCCCGAGTTTCGAACAGTCCACGCGGTCCCCATCGTCGCCGAACACCACAGGGCCGACGATGCTGCCGCTGTTCTCAGCTCGGACATGCAGTTCTTCGCGCAAAGCGGCCAAAGATACTTCCAGATCTTCGATGACCGGATCCGATTCGTCCTGCGTGTCGAAGGTGTTCTCGTGCGAATCTTTGATGGTGTGCTTCGTCCGGTAATAGATTTCTCGAAGCGAGGTCGTCAGATCCGCCCGCTGCAATTCGGAGAGAGCATCAGCCACCAGCACGGTTTGCATGAATTTCTTTGCCATGCCGACATTGAAGAACGACCGCTCTTGCTTTTTCTTGCCCATTTCGATGAGGCCCTTGCGCTCATTAAAGGACACGTTCGAAAGCGCGCGAATCGGAATGGCAAATGTCGGATCTTTGGACCGATCTGCCGCGGCGATGACGATGTCGGCGAGACCGATAAGTTTTTTCTCGACCGCTGTGGTCTTCTTGTTTGGTTGCCATGTGATCCTATTTCTTTCCGCGTGGAGACGCAGTCTTCGCCGGTGCGATCGCTTTTTTGGCTGGTTTCTTACCGGACATAGGCTTCTGAGCAAACAACGCCATCTGGTCCGCCTTTGCTTTCATACCTCTTGTGTGTCTTTCCCTTCTGTGGCGGAGTCTGGGCATTCTTTCTCCTAGGAGGTGCTTCCACTGGTCTTGGGGCGCCAAGGAGATCGGCGTCACCTGTCGACGCGGTCGTGGCGTGATCGGCTTCGACTTGAGATGCCACAGTAACTTCTCCCTCCACACCTTCTTCCGTCACGATGATCGAATGGGGCAGGCCCTCAGGTCCTGCGTCGGTCTTGCCCAACGCTTCGTCGGTCTTGAGGCCCCCGGTGCGGGAGTTCGCGATCTTCTGAAGCTGCATTTTGATCTTCTCTTTCGGCAGCTTTCCGCCCTTGAGCCGATTACAGGCTTCCACCACCTCTTCGATGTAGAGTTCGAAAATATTGCGCCGCCGATATTCGCTCGCCGCCCGTTCGCGTCGCCGCAAGAACAGTCCCAAACGTCTGCCGCACTCGCGTAACGCCAGGGTGATTTCCTTTTGGATCTCGTCGTAATCGGCAATTGCTTCTTTCGATTCGCTGGTGAACGGTACCCAGACCGAGGCCATATGGACAAAGATCACCATTGGTCCGCCCGGCAGGGCTCCGCGTGATTGCGTCACGCCGTAATTCTTCCAGGTCGTGCTCAGCACGGCTTTGAACGTGGCGCAGGCCGATTGCTGGTAGAGTAACGGGACGCGGTTCGCATAGCGGATCACCCGAGCGAGTTCCGAGTCATTCTCTTCTTCCTCGCCTTCCGCTCTTGGCCCAGCCGGTTGCTGCGGCTTGCTCTGATCACCCGGCCGGTTTCCATAAGCTAATCCGGCTTCTATGATGAATGGGTTGCCGCGATAGACGGCGGGTGGCCGGCTCACGGCGGTATAGAACTCGCCTTTGATCTGTTTGTAGAGCCCGGAGAGAATGGCCTTCTCACCGATTGGGGAAAGGCAGTTCGTTGGCGGAGCCATAATCTTGGTGCTCTGAATCGTTCGATAGAGCGTTTCTGCCGCCGCTCCCTTGAGATCGCGTGGTTTTAGATTCGGCGAGACCTTAGCCTCCTTGCAGATGTCAGTTCCAAGTTGGGAAGACACCCGGCAGAAGTCGCTCGCGAGAAAACCAGACAGTGAATGGCTCTTCGTGTCCTGCAACATCTTCAAGAGCATGCCGAACTCAATGCCGTAAGGATGGGGCTTGATCTCGCGTGGCGACGGCGGCAGTTCGTGATAGGTCCTCGGATACTCTTTCGTCTCGCCTTCAGGGGTATGGTAGATGAGCCTCACGTGCGGATTGGCAATAGAAGTCTGTTCGAGCCACTCATCAACAGACGTTCGGCCTTTCTGATACTTTCCTTCGACCTCGAGCGCGACCTGCGTTCCTTGTGGCCGATCCCACTCGATCTGTTTATTCTCATGCACAAGCGGTTCATTCTTCTTCGTGTCGATCTGCACCTCGAAGAAATGCGCGGCCGCTCTGGGGCCCGTTCGTGAAATAATCTTCACCGGTTTGCCGGTCGTCAACTGGCTATACATGCCCGCCGCGGAAATGCCGATGCCCTGCTGGCCGCGGCTCATCCGCATGCGATGAAACTTCGACCCGTAGAGCAGCTTGGCAAAGATTCGAGGAATCTGTTGCCGGACGATGCCCGGGCCGTTGTCCGTGACCGTGATGCGGAACTTACTGGCCTGACTCGGCGCGACCACCTCGCCGTTCGAGATGACCTCGAGCTTGACGGTCACGTCCGGCAGGATGCCGGCCTCTTCGCACGCATCGAGCGCGTTATCGACCGCTTCCTTCACACAGGTCAGGAGCGCCTTCCGCGGGTTATCGAAGCCCAGCAGATGCCGGTTCTTCGTAAAAAATTCCGCGACGGAGATTTCCCGTTGCCGTGCGCCCATTTCGACCGCCGTCACCTGCTGTGACGGTTTCGCAGGAGCGTTCTTGGGAGCGACTGATTCGGGAGCTGATGGAACGGGAAATTTGGATTTGGAACCGGGAGCGGACACTTTCTTCTTCGACATTCACCCTCACAAAAATATCAACGTTATGTCTTGGTATCACAAATGAGGCGGTGATGCCAACCGATAAGAGATGAAGGCGGTTGCTCGTTGCATGGGAAATCCGGCCGGTGGACTACTTATTGCCCCTGATCAGGGAAGGCAGTCGCAAGAAAGGATCAGCGGCGAAAGTACAGTCGGGGTTCGACAAGATCGGATCGCTCGAATGTCTCCGCGGTCTCGTGACAGCCTAATTCTGCGCGGCCCGGTCAGAAAGACTTTTCGGCTTTCATATCTCGATACCGCTTTCGTAGCATCTCTTTCGTACTGTGGGAAATAGTCGTCCGGCAAATTGCGCCAGGCTATGACGCAGAATCCGGTTCCAAATGCGGTTGAGAAACAAAGGCAACTCACTTCTATGAGAAATAGCACCTATTTCGTCGTTGACGATTCAATCGCCACCAGGCGCCTTCTTTGCAGCACTTTCTCGATGCGGGAGACTGCACCTACACAAGAGGAGACCCGAGCACCGTGATGAACCTTAATCCTGGTATGACCGCTTTGTCTAAGAGACTTGGAGCCTTGCTCTCTCGAGAGCCCCGACCTTGCAAGACGATAAAAACATTGCCGACTGACGGTCCTCACCGGCTCGCCACGTTTCTTGTCCTCTTCATTACAATCGTGGTCATGTTTTTTATCGGTTGGGGTGCCTACACGATCGAACGCAGACTGATAGCCTCAACCGGTTATGCTCTGGTGCAGGCTGCCAGTGACGCGGCTAGTAAGTTGGAATTGATGATTGTCGAGCGGCAAGGTGACGTCGAGGTATTCGCCGCATCCCCGATCGCCCGCGGTAACGATCGACAGGCTCTTACCTCGTATCTCTATCAACTCTTAAAGAGTTACCGAGCCTATCAGTGGCTTGGAGTAACAGATTCACATGGCAGGCTGATCGCGAGTACGGACCCGTCCACTCTGGGCCAGGACCGGAGTGCGAGTCCATGGTTCCAGCAAGCCATCAAGAGCGATGGAGTAACGATCCTCGATGCCAAAATGACCGAAGAAGTACACAATAGGCTTGCGATCACATTCACGGCACCGATCATCGCCCTCAATGGAGATTTCCATGGTGTGTTTGCTGCCGTGGTCGAGATACCCTATCTTGCTGATCTCTTAGACCGAACCACACGTGTCCTCCAAAACGTGGCTTGGTCCGAGGATTCGAATATCGAGTATCAACTATTGACTCGGAATGGGGATCTTATTGCAGATTCCTACCTGCGTGGAGAAGGCCACATCAATCTGAGTGCGATGGGACTCCCTTCAGCCCGGTTGGTCGCCATATCACAACAAGGTTTCGTAGAAGAACTGCATTTGCGTCGCCAGCAACCGGTCGTCACAGCTTATGCCCAGGTCAACATTGCGCAGGCCGGCTCACCATTGCGCTGGGGAATTCTTATTCGTGTTGACCGTGACAGCATTCTCAAACCGATCCGATCGTTTCTCCTGAATCTTATGATGATATCGATGCTCGTCGTCGTACCCATCGCACTCTTGCTGCTCTGGCTGGTGAGACAGTTGTACCGAGAGTGGTTGCTTGCAACACAAGAGTCTGCTCGTGCGAGCACAGCCGAATCTGCGTTGTGTGCCCGGGTTCAAGCCCTTCATGCCCTTGTCACCGCGGCGAATAGTCTCGCGTCTGCACCGGATATCGAGACCCAACTCCAGCAGGTTCTTGAAGTCGCACGCACGATCACAAAAGCGCGTTACGCGGCGTTGGGAATACTCGATTCGGAGAAAAAGAAGCTATCTCGATGTCTCACGATCGGACTTGATGAAACACATGCGCATGCCCTCAGTGCCCTGCCGGTTGAAGGAGGGATTTTGAGCCGTCTCGTGCAACGCGAAGGCGCGCTCAGAGTAGAAGCCCTGGGCACCCTTATATCCGGGGATGGGCTCCCGCCCTATCTCCCTTTGAGTTCGTTTCTCGGAATCTCGCTCCGCTGTCACGGAGAGTTATTCGGACAACTGTACCTACTTGAAAAAATCACCTCTGAGGGGACTGTGACGGCCTTTACGGATCTCGATGAACAGATCCTGTTGACGTTGTCGACTCAAGCGGCTGTTTCCATTGAAAATCTCCGGTTACTCCAGGACTCGAAAGAACGTGCGATGCGCGACTCTCTCACCGGCTGGTTGAACCATTCGTCGATTCAGGACGCTTTGATCCGCGAACTTGCACGATCCGAGCGCGAAAAAGAGCCCCTCGCAGTCTTGATGGCCGATCTGGATCACTTCAAGCGCATTAACGATACCTACGGTCATCGCGTGGGAGATCTTGTCATCTGCGAGGTCACGCGTCGAATTGGTGAAGCAGCACGTCGATACGATCTGCTTGCTCGCGTGGGTGGTGAGGAATTTCTCATGGTCCTGCCAGGGTGCAACGAGGGTACAGCGGCCGAATTCGCAGAACGCATACGGTCCGCTGTTGGAGACGTTAGCATCCAGACTCCTGCCGGCCCTTTGACCGTCACCATCAGCATTGGTGCGACCGTGTGGACACCAGGAAGCCCTTCACAGGCGCATCGGCTGTGGGAAACCGCCGATCAGGCGCTCTATCGGGTCAAAGAGAGCGGTCGCAATGGGGTCGCCTTTGTGGGTGTGCCTCAGAACTTACTGGAGGGTGTGGCATAAGGTGCTGAGTGCACGCAAATAGTCGATTTCGAAGCAGGCTCGTTTGACAGCTAATCAAGTGAATCATTTGACGGTGCGTAGGGTTGAATGGAATGGCAAGCAAGCGGATTGTTTAGAGTGGGAGGAGCACGCACCTAACCGAGGACGATTAGGTACGGCGGAGATCTCGGGAGGACTTTAGGCTTCCCAGTACAAGCTGGTCCTGCACACCATCCTCAGCGCTCGATCCCCTGATGAACCATATTCCCTCGGGGCGTTAACTCCTCCCACAAAAATACGATAGGCCTCGTGCGCATGTCCGTCAAGTAAACTAATATCTTTAATTCGTTGTCTTTGTTCACTTTGTAGGAGTTCACCCGCAAGCCTCCCAAAATTGTCAGGCATGGGCGATTCATCCGTGTCAAAAAAATAAACCTTGGCATGGAAATTCCCGATCCCCACTTTCTGTGGATAACTCTGTGAACAAGTTCCCCTTGGTGCCTGCGACGCAATGAATGGACGCGCTCGCCCTGCAATCTGCCTAATTTTTAGGCATTGACGTGTCATCGGGAAAAGCCCCACTAATAGTGGAACGTCAAATTAGGCATCAATTGCTCCACGTTCTTGGGCCAAAGCTTGACTTTGTTGCATCGCCGCTATGGAAGCGGACTTTAAAGGCATAGCATACAATTAATATCCACAGGCTTTGAGTTTCGCAGGGATCCACGCAGGTTTGGTAAGCCCCAAGAGCGGTTTGTGATACGACGGGCAATCAGTGAGGCAAGAATTGACTGTCGAGCCAAGATATTCGTGTTCCGCAAAGGGATCTAGGAAAATTCCGATGTGAGGATGCTCGCCGGTTACTACTTCCAATGTGGCGCGTGCGGTGAAGGGTCACCCCACTCTTAAGTTCAATCTATAAGGCCGGGCGGAAAATTCATGAATTCGACAGTCAGGAGCTCTTATAGAGCCGAAGTCGGTGTGCCGCTATGAAAAAACCGAACGCCAGAGGGAAATGATCCACTCCTTGACGCCGGAAAACCAGCCGGAGTCTTTAGGCTCGGCACCCGGCTTTTGCGAAACCGGTGGGGTCCCGGGGGCTGGTATTGCTGCGGCTTTGGAGGGCTCGACTGAAGGGTTTGGAGGCGGAAGGTCCTGCGGCGTGGGAATTGTGGCTGGGTCAAACGGCTTCGGTGCCGAAGCTTCTAACGAAGGGGTTGACGCGAGCCCGGCGACAGCTCCGTCCCGGACTTTCCTCTGATACACTTCAACGAGTTCCTGCAGGGCAGAGGTATTTTCTTTTGCAACGGTTAATTCGTATTGAACCGCGCCGTGCTGTTTGGTTAATTGCGTCACCTTCTTTTGGAGACGGGCGATCTGGTCTTCGATCAGCTGCCGTTGTCGCTCGGTATCATCCTTGGCCTGCTGCACTGCCGCGGTCGTAGCCTCCGCGTCCTGCATGGCTTCTGCATTCAAGTGTTCGATCTGGCTCACCTGACGGGCAAATAGTTTCTGTTCCTCGCGGGCACGATCTAACTCCGCTTTCGTGGTCTCCCCTTCTTGCACGACGGCGTCATACGTGCTCTTCATGACACACCCGCTGGCCGTCAGCATTGTGAAACAGCTCAGCCATACTACAGATTTGCTCGTCATCGCTCCTCGTCTTCTGTTCCCAATTGCTTCTATAGAAACTGGGAAGTCTGTCCGAATCTCATGCAGCGGAAGAATACCTGTTCCCTTAAAATAAATCACTAATCTTGATTGATTTTTCATTGCCCCCTCGAAAGATGGATCGGGCTCCTCGTCTTTGTGTCATCGCTTTCACATCACTTTCGAGATTGGACTCTATGATATCCAGGATCATTGATAGGCCATTGGAAGGGTGAGGATGTGACTATCTAAGTATTTGATTATTCAGTCCACATGGATACCGTTTCAGGCACTAGAAAATGATCGTTCTCGATTACGTTCTTCGCGTGATTACTTTCGGAATACTTCCTCAAATCTGGACTAGGGAAAATCCTTGAGGCATTGGACTCCCCTACCATTGTCCAGTAGCTTCTTATTCAGCTGTTCTTGTACCGTTTACTCACTGATGCAGTGAGGATAAGGTTGTACCGGCGCGTTCAGCACCCATGTGATGTGAGTGAGGTGATGTGAGTGAGGAGTAGGACGACCATGAAGTCTCAGGCGAACAAGCGGCGTGATATCCGAACCCCCATCTCCTGCGCAGTGTATTATTCAGATGGTGCTTTCCATGCGAGCGGAATGACGGAGAACTTGACCAATCATGGAGGCTGTGTGCGCGGCACCCATCTGGTCAAGGTCGGCATGGAACTCATGGTGCTGCTGATTCCTTCGGCTAAGAATGCGCTCATGATCAAGAAAGCGACGGTGCGCTGGGTCGGCGATTCGCATTTCGGAGTGGAATTGGACGAAGCGGATTGCGGGACCATTGGCGAACTGAGCGACGAAGATTTTCAGCGGCAACAGGGACCGATTTCGATCTTGACGCACTAGCACCGGCGGTTCTCACCTCCTCTTTTCCGAAGCATTGGTTGCATCGGTCTTCTCCTTCCGCTAAGTTAGCGCGATGAGTCAGTGGCCCCTCCGCCACATTCTGCTTGCTGCCACAACCGGGATTTTCCTTCCCCTGTGCTTTCCGAAATTCGATGTCGGCTTGCTCGCTTGGGTCGCGCTCATTCCTCTCCACATCGCATTAGACAGCAGTCGCCGCACGCAGGCATTTTGGCTTGGTTGGCTTTCCGGGATGATCGGTTTTACCGGAATCATGTCATGGGTCGTCACGGCCATGCATACCTATGGCAAGGTGCCGCTGCTCATCAGCTATGGAATCATGTTGCTCCTGACTGCCTACCTTGGATTGTTTGTGGCGGTGTACAGCGCCGGTGTGGTGTGGTTTCGGATGCTCGTGCCGCGATATGGACTTTTCGCGGCGCCCTGTCTGTGGGTGACGTTAGAATTGCTCCGCACCTATCTATTGAGCGGACTTCCCTGGTCCCTTTTTGGCTATTCGCAATATCGGCAACTCGATCTCATTCAGGTTGCAGATCACTTGGGCGTCTACGGCGTCTCGTTTCTGATCGTGCTAACCAATGTCGCGCTTGCGGAACTCTATTTGTGGCTGATGCCGCTTTTCCGAGGGTTTCGGCCGGCGAGACTTCCTTGGGAGTTGGTGACCACGTCGGCGATGCTGATCGGCCTCTCGTGGGCCTATAGTACATCAGTCATTGTGAGTGAAGAGAGCGAACGTCCTAAAGCCACGATCCAGGTGGGTGTGGTTCAACCGAACATCGATCAGGCGGTTAAATGGGATCAGGGCTTTCGCGAGGAAACGCTCCGACGTTATGACCATCTCACGGAATCGTTTGGGTATGGAACCGATCTCATCATTTGGCCGGAAGCGGCAACGCCGTTTGTATATGAACGGGAACCGCTCTATCAACTTCAACTGGTCGCCATGGCGACTCGGGCATCGGCGCCACTGCTGTTCGGCAGCCCGGCCGTCCGTTTCGACGCCGACCGCAAGCCGTATTTGCTCAACAGCGCCTATCTGCTGTCTCCGGAGGGCAGTCTGTTGGGACGCTATGACAAGCAGCACCTTGTCCCGTTCGGCGAATACATTCCCTTAAAATCCTCTGCCCTGTTTTTTCTCGATAAATTGGTAGAGGGAATCGGCGATTTTCAGGCCGGGCCAGGTCCCACAATACTCTCCATTCAGCCCAAAATGTCAGACGAGTCCATGCCCCAGCGTCCCGTCAAGTTCGGCGTGCTGATCTGTTATGAAGTGATTTTTCCCGATCTCGTGCAGACATATGGCGGCCGCCGGCGCCGAATTTCTTGTCACGATTACCAACGATGCCTGGTTCGGCGACTCGTCTGCTCCGGCGCAGCATTTTTCGATGGTGGTGTTTCGCTCGGTGGAAAATCACCTGGCATTTGCACGGGCTGCCAATACCGGCATCTCCGGATTCATCGATCCGTTCGGACGCATCATCAAGGCCTCCCCGATTTTTATGCAGACCGCCGTTGCAAGCGACCATCACGGTTCGGCAGCAGCAGACGTTTTACAGCCGATACGGAGATGTCTTTGCCTACGGCTGTATGATAATCTCCCTGCTGCTCTGTCTATACGGCCTGTTTGGTACCAAGGGGGCCGAACCGGACGCTATCGCGGCCACTCCCGTCTAAAGGGAAAGGATCGTTCCATGCTGGATGAGATTCGTCTTCGTGTGCGCACCGTTGGTGAGCAAGTGTCGGAACTCCGGGGGCATCTTTGACCTCGCCCGCATGACCGCTGACCTTCAAGAACTCGAAGCCAAGATGGGACAGCCGGATTTTTGGAACGACGCGCGCGTCGCGGCCGGCGTCAGCCGCAAGAAAGTGAAGCTGGAGCGCGAACTCCAGCAATGGCACGATATCGAAGCCAAGCTGAGCGACGTGACGCACTCTCCTGGACCTGGCCCAGGAAAGCGGCGATGCCGGTCTCGAGAAGAACTCGCGGCGGAGCTGGATCAATTCGAGCCGCTCTTGGCAGCGCTCCGCGTCGAGCATTTATTCTCGGGAGAACTCGACCAGAACAATGCCATTCTCGCCATTCATCCGGGTGCGGGAGGGACGGAATCGCAGGACTGGGCGCAGATGTTGCTGCGCATGTATGTGCGGTGGGCCGAGAGTAAGAAGTTCAAGGTGGAGACACTGGATCTCCAGGCTGGCGATGAAGCGGGTATCAAGAGCGTGACGGTGTCAATTGCTGGACCCTATGCCTATGGATATCTCAAGGCGGAAGCCGGCGTGCATCGGTTGGTGCGCATCTCCCCGTTCGATTCCAACAAGCGGCGGCATACGTCGTTTGCTTCGGTCTTCGTCTATCCGGAATTGAACGAAGACATTGAACTGATCATCGAGGACAAGGAGTTGAAGATCGACACGTTCCGGGCCGGCGGCGCCGGCGGCCAAAATGTGAATAAGGTAGAAACGGCGATCCGCATTACACATCTACCGACGGGCATCGTCGTGCAATGCCAGAACGAACGGTCGCAGCTGCAAAATCGCAATGGCGCGATGAAAATTTTAAAGGCGCGGCTCTATGAGGTGGAACAGAAGAAGAAAGAGGCGGAGTTCAATGCCATCGTCGGGGAGAAGAAGGATATCGCCTGGGGCAGCCAGATCCGCTCCTATGTGTTCCAGCCCTATCAGATGGTCAAGGATCACCGGACCGGCTACGAAGTGGGACAGGTCGCAGCCGTCATGGACGGCGATGTGGACGGGTTCATCGAGGCGTATTTGAAAAAGAAGCTCACGGGTGCCTTGCTGGCACCCGTCCAAGGCCGACGTCCGAGCGACGAGTAAGCGGACAGTTCCAATCATGGATGAACTGAACGAACAACGGCAGCAACGGATCAAAAAGCTCGAGCAACTGCGCGAGGCCGGCGTGGCGCCGTACGGGACACGTTTCGAGGTGAAAGACCGAGCGGGTCAACTGATCAAGCTGCATGGGGAGAAAACCAAGAGAAACCCTTGAGCAGGAAAAGATTTCCTGCACCTTTGCCGGGCGTGTCGTCGCCCTCCGTCGCTTCGGGAAGGCGGCGTTTGCCGTGCTGCAGGACGGGTCCGATCGACTACAAATCTATCTCAAAAAAGATCTCTTCTCCGAACAGGCCTACACGGTGACCGAACAACTCGATTTGGGCGACTGGATCGGCGTTACCGGCCATCTCTTCCGCACAAAAACCAATGAGTTCACCGTCGAAGTTCGCGATCTGACCTTTTTGAGCAAGGCGCTCCGCCCCCTGCCAGAAAAGTGGCATGGGTTGACCGATGTCGAAACCCGCTACCGACAACGCTATGTCGATCTGATCGCCAATCCGGAAGTCCATGCCATTTTTGCGATGCGGAGCCGAATTATCGCCGGCATCCGGGCGTTCCTGATTGAACGGGGTTTTCTCGAAGTTGAGACGCCGATGATGCACCCGATTCCGGGTGGCGCGGCGGCGAAGCCTTTTGTCACCCACCACAATGCGCTCGGCGTGGATCTCTATCTTCGTATCGCGCCGGAATTGTATTTGAAGCGGCTGATCGTCGGGCGGATTTCCCCGCGTGTTCGAGATCAACCGGAATTTCCGGAATGAAGGCATCTCGACGATTCACAACCCTGAATTCACGATGCTGGAGTTTTATGTCTCCTATGCGGATTACCACGACCTGATCATTCTGACCGAAGAGATGGTCTCTGTCGTTAGCCCAGCAGGTTCTGGGCAAGACCGTCATCGAGTATCAGGGCAAAGTCATCAACCTCACTCCTCCCTGGCGCCGCTGGTCCTATCACCAGGCGATCTTAGAAGTGAACAAGCTGGATCCAGACGGTCCTTACGGATCGTGACAAGGCCCTGGCCGCGGCCAAGCAGCTGAATGTGCCGGTCGATCCGAAATGGCCTCTCTTCAATATCGTCAACGAGATATTCGAAGAAACGGTCGAGCCGAATTTGCAACAACCGACTTTCATTACCGACTACCCGATCGAAATCTCTCCTCTCGCGAGGCGCAAAGACACCAACCCATCTCTGACCGATCGTTTTGAGCTGTACATTGCCGGACGGGAAATCGCCAATGCCTTTTCGGAGTTGAACGACCCGTTGGACCAGCGGGAACGGTTCGAAGGCCAAGCCGCGCAACGCGCAGCAGGCGACGAAGAAGCGCACTTGGTCGATGAAGACTTCCTTCGGGCCTTGGAATATGGCATGCCACCGACGGCGGGCGAAGGCATCGGCATCGATCGGCTGATCATGCTCTTCACGGATCAAGCGTCCATCCGCGACGTGGTGCTCTTTCCGCAACTCAGACCGGAGAAATAAACGCCCGTGGCCCTCCCTACGAAATCTTTGTCGGTCTCCGCTATCTGCGCGCCAAGCGCCGTAATCGGACGATCTCGTTGAATACGTTCGTCTCCGTTGCCGGCATCACGCTTGGCGTCGCCGCCCTGATCGGGACGGTCGGCATCATGACCGGCTTCAAAGAAGACATCCAGGCCAAGATCCTGGGAACAACAGCCCATATCATTGTCCAGGATCGCATGAAAGACGGCATGAGCGACTACGACGAGACGGCCAAGAAGGTCGAGACAGTTCCCGACGTCGTGGCGGCCACGCCATTTATCCTCAAGCAGGTAATGCTGACGACCCAAAGCAGCGCTCAGGGAGTCGTGTTGCGCGGCATCGATCCACAGCGGGAAGGGAATGTCACGGAATTGGGCAAGAATCTTGTCTCCGGACGCCTGGAAGACCTGGGCAAGCCGATTCAATGTGAATATGCCCCCGGTCGATAATCCGAACGGCCCGCGGCAGCCCTCGGAAAAGCCAGGGATCATTCTCGGTAAGGAATTGGCACTGCGACTCGGTGCCTTTGTGGGCGATACGGTCAGCGTGGTTTCTCCCACAGGGACGATCAGCGCGATGGGCATGGTGCCCAAGATCAGGACCTTCGCCGTGGCCGGAATTTTCCAATCCGGCATGTACGAATACGACTCGTCCCTGGCGTATATCGATCTCGCCGAGGCGCAGAAATTTTTCAACCTTGGAGACACGGTCACCGGCATTGAATTGAAAGTCACCGACGTCTTTCACGCCAACGACATTGCCCGACGGGTCGAACAATCGCTCGGCTTTTCCTATGGAGCGAGAGACTGGATGCAGATGAATCGGAATCTGTTCTCCGCCTTGAAGCTGGAAAAGACGATGATGTTCCTTCTGCTCGTACTCATCACGATCGTCGCCTCCTTCAATATCGTCAGCACCCTCACGATGATCGTCTCGGAAAAACAGAAAGAAATCGCGATTCTCAAGGCCATGGGCGCAACCAGAAAGAGTATCCGTCGGATCTTCATGCTCAATGGATTGATCATCGGACTTTCCGGCACGGCCATCGGCATACCATTGGGCTATGCATTCCTGTGGCTGATTGAAACGTTTTGGACCTTCGATCCGACGGTCTATTACATCTCTAAAATTCCTGTGCACGTGCTGGCTGAAGATGTCCTGCTGGTCGCCGGTTCCGCCATCCTTATTAGCTTTGCCGCGACGGTCTATCCTTCGCTGCAGGCAGCCAAGCTCGAACCAGTCGCCGCATTACGATATGAATAGGCGAAAGGGACTCAGCCAGCGGTCCTCGTTCCTCATGGCTCCAGCATGATTACCGTCACCGATCTTCACAAATCCTTCCCCATGGGAGAGCAGACCCTGACCGTGCTTAAGGGGATCAATCTTTCGATTCAACGGGGTGAACTCATTGCGGTGGTCGGGGCATCCGGTGCGGGCAAGAGCACGCTGCTCCATATCCTCGGGTTGCTCGACCGTCCGACTGCAGGCACGGTTCAGTTTGAAGGACAGGATCTGTTTCAACTTTCCGAGTCATCCCAGGCCGAGTTTCGCAATAGACGCATCGGTTTTGTATTTCAATTCCACCATCTGCTTCCGGAATTTACGGCGTTGGAGAATGCCTGTATGCCGGCCTTGATCCAACGGCGACAGCCGAAGGATGTGGAAGGCGAGGCCATGGCACTTTTGAAAGAGGTCGGCCTTGGCGCGCGCCTGCATCACAAGCCGGGTGAATTATCCGGTGGCGAACAACAGCGCGTGGCCGTAGCGCGAGCGCTTCTCCAGAAGCCGGATCTTGTGCTGGCCGATGAACCGACCGGCAACCTGGATACGCATACCGGTGAAGCCCTTTTCAGCCTCATGCGCGAATTGAACAAGGTTCGAGGAACCACCTTTGTCATTGTGACGCACAACGACAAGCTTTCTGCCCAGGCTGATCGGATCGTGCACATGCAGGACGGTCAAATCGTCTAATTCGGAAAATCGGACTATTCTGCGGTCGCTTGGACCTCTGGGAAATCCTTGACGGGCGCGAGGTCATCCAATAGACTCACACAGGTCCTTATTCGACTGGAGTCTGTGGATCATGCGAGCTTTGACGGCCTTCCGGATCGCGGCGGTCCTTATGATCACCCTGTTTCACGGTCATGTGTCGGCCGTGGAGTTCGTGATGGTTGGACCACGTGCGATGGGCATGGGTGGTGCGGGTGTGGCTGTGACCACCGATGCCTTGGCAACCTATTGGAATCCCGCCGGGCTGGCGATGACCCAGACCGTCGATATTCGGATCGTCGGCGGGGGCCAAGGGATCGACCGGTTAGGAGTGGCTGATGCGATCAAAGATCTGGAGGATTTTAATCCGAACGCACCTGACGCGGCAGCCAAAGCTCAGGACATCGCCAATCGACTCAATCGGCCAGGAGCCAACACCTCTCTCAATGGTGCGGCCGGATTGTATGTGAAAGGACATTTCGGCGAGCACGCATTCGGATTTAACATCTCTGATGTCGCGACAGGAGGCGGTTTCATCAGCACTCCGGTTCAAGTCTCTGGAACCGACGATTACTGGCGCCATGGCATTGAGAGGCCTGGAAGCAAGGCAAGCGGCCTTCTCCTATGCCTATGCCTTTGCCGACAAGACATTTTCAATCGGCATCACGGCCAAAGCGATTCAAGGGGCGGCCTATAATGGGACGCAGTCGTTAGGGGTGGACAGGACGTCAAACTGTTGGATAATTTCGGCAAGGCCAAGATCTCGACGGCCTTTGGCATTGATGTCGGTGCGATCTACCGGCCGTCGTCCTGGCTGCGGTTCGGTGTCGTTGCCAAAGACATCAATCAACCGGAATTCGATGCGCCCGACGGGACCACGATGAAGCTGGGGCCTCAAGTGCGGGGCGGTGTGGCGGTCAACCCCTACTCCTCGCTGACGTTAACGTCGGATGTGGATATTACATCGAACCAAACGCTTGTCCCAGGAGTGAAGAGTCAGGTCTTGAGCTTGGGGGCGGAACAGACCATTCTCTCTGAGTTTCTCTCGTTCCGGGTTGGCGCCTTCAAGAATATGAAGGATGCGCAGACGCCATTCACTCCGACTGCAGGATTAGGCCTACGGTTTTATGCTCTCCGTATCGACGTGGGTGGCGGGTACGATTTCCGTGAGCAGGGAGCTTTGGCATCCGGCTCAGTGTCTTTGACCTTCTAGCCCTATCGTCTTTCACTAATGGTATACTGAACCTATGCTTCTGATGCCTCAACAGTTGGCTTCGAGTGCTCTGCAGTCTTCCTCTTGCTCATCGCAGGCTGCGGCGGTTTGCAGGAAGTCTGGGAAGGACCAGGTGCGAAGAAGTTTCGGCCGCAAGCCATCGCCGTGCTGCCTCCCATGGCAAGCCAATACGACAGCGCACGCGAAGATATTCAAGACGTCCTCTCCGGCGCCCTCGCACTACAGCGCGCATTGAGCGTGTGGTGACTCCTGAAAATGTGACGGATATCTTCCAGGCATCGAAAGAAGCATTCGATGCGCTGGTCTTCTACTTTTCACGGCTGGAAATGACGGGCCAGTCCGACAAGGAGTCCGCGATGAAGTTGGGGAAAGCGTTGAACGTCGATTCGTTCCTAGTTGTTCGGGTGAACTCCTGGGAATATATGCGCAAGGAAGGTGATAATGTCGGTCGAGTCGGACTGAGCTTCCGTCTGGTCGATGCCACCACCGGCACCACCGTGTGGAAAGCGCGACATGAACGGTCCAGCAGCTATATGTTCTATCGGCCGAATTTAAAAGATGTGGCGAAAGAGCTTGCCAATGAGATGATTGCCTACATGCCTCCGCAAGCGAATCACGCCCGCTAAGCGCTCTGCGGACGACGCGGAACCATCGCAGTTTTCAATGAGCGAACAAATTCAGCCACACGCTTCACCATTTCTGGTTCGTCTTGTGCAGCCGCGATCTGCTTGACGATGGCGCTGCCGACGATCACCCCATCGGCAATGGCTGAGACCTTTGCCGCATCTTCCGGCGTCGCGACCCCGAAGCCGACCGCCACCGGAATCGTCGGTAACTTTCCTGATCTTCTCCACATTCTTTCCGACATCGGCCAGGTTGCTGAGTTTTGCGCCGGTGATCCCGGTCAGCGAAACATAATAGACGAAACCCTGTGACTGGCGCGCCACGAATGTCCGTCGTTCTGCCGTGCTCGTGGGAGCAAGAAGAAAAATCAGTTGAAGCCCGGCGGCTGCGGCCGGCCCTTTGAGTGGGCCTGCTTCATCCGGCGGCATGTCTGGCACGATCAGGCCATCTACGCCTGCCGCGACCGCCTCCCTGGCAGAACCGTTCAGGACCGAAGGCGTGAATATTGTTGTAGTAGGCCATCAAGACCATTGGAATCTGCGTCCTGGTTCTGAGCTGCTTGACCATGGGAAGAATCTTGCGAAGCGATGTCCCACTTCGCAAGGCCCGTCTCTGCCGCCTGTTGGATCACCGGACCATCGGCGATCGGATCGGAAAACGGGACACCCAATTCGATAATGTCGGCCCCCGCCTGTTCCAACGCAAGACAAGTTGTTCGGTCTCCGCCAAATTGGGATCCCCTGCCATCACATAGGCAATGAGGCAGCCTCGTCGCCGTGTCTGCCGAAGTGTGCAAAAGTCTGGTCGATACGGGATGTCACAGTGTAATCCCTCTCATACGTGCCACCTGCTGGACATCTTTGTCGCCACGACCTGACAGATTGACGACAAGGATTTGATTCTTCTTCATCGTCGGCGCCACCTTCACGGTGTGGGCAATGGCATGGGCGCTTTCGAGGGCCGGCATGATGCCTTCTTCTCTTGCGAGCAAATCGAACGCAGCCATGGCTTCATCGTCGGTCACCGAGGTGTATTCGGCCCTGCCTTGATCCCGCGTAAATAACTGTGTTCGGGACCGACCGCGGCATAATCCAACCCGGCTGAAACCGAATGGGTCAAATTAATTTGCCCGTCTTCATCCTGGAGCAAGATAGGTCATGGTGCCTTGCAAGACGCCTGGCTTTCCCCCTGAGAAACTGCGCCGCATGCTTTCCGCTCGCCACCCCCAGGCCGCCGGCTTCGACGCCGACCATCTTCACCTTCTTATCGTTCATGAACGCATAGAACAGTCCCATGGCATTGCTGCCGCCGCCGACACAGGCAATGAGGCAATCCGGCAACCGGCCTTCCGCCGCCAAGATCTGCTTGCCGGGTTTCTTTGCCGATGATGGACTGGAAGTCACGGATCATCATGGGATAGGGATGGGCGCCCAAGTACTGATCCGAGAATGTAGTGGGTCGTACGGATGTTCGTCGTCCAGTCGCGCATGGCTTCGCTGATCGCATCCTTCAACGTCCGGCTTCCAGCATCGACAGCCGTAACGGTCGCGCCGAGCAATCTCATGCGGAACACGTTCAGCGCCTGGCGCTGCATGTCTTCCGTGCCCATATAAATTTCACATTGCAAGCCCGAACATCGCCGCCACGGTCGCCGTCGCCACACCGTGCTGGCCGGCCCCTGTTTCGGCGATGATGCGCGGTTTCCCCATCCGCTTGGCGAGAAGCCCTTGGCCGATCGCGTTGTTGATTTTATGAGCGCCGGTATGACAGAGGTCTTCACGCTTCAAATAGATCTTTGCTCCACCCAGGCGCTTCGTCAGCCGTTCGGCAAAGTACAGCGGGTCGGACGGCCGACATATTGTCTGAGATAATAGGCGAGTTCCGACTGGAAGCGTCGATCTTTTTTGGCCCGGGCATATTCCTGCTCCAATTCCAGCAAGGCAGGCATCAGTGTCTCAGGGACATAGCGGCCGCCATACGGACCGAAGCGACCTTGTTTGTCGGGAACGAGTCGCCATTGCTCGTCCTTTGCTCATGATGCACGCAGTATAAACAGGCCTCAGGTGCAGGAGACAACCCTGACGGCATCGAGAAAAGCACGGATCTTTCTCGTGATCCTTCTTTCCCGGAGCTGACTCAACACCACTGCTCACATCGACGCCATAGGGTTGAACGGCCCGGATCGCCTCGTCGACATTGTCCGGGGTGAGCCCTCCGGCCAGGACAAGCTGGCAGCCGTTGGCTGCCTCCGCGGCCAGCATCCAATCAGTCAGCTGTCCGGTTCCTCCATAGGCCTTTCGGAAAAGGTATCGAGTACGAACCCTCGCACACCTGCCCGTCCCTGAAATTCCGCCAAGGCGAGAAAACTTCGCTCCGATCTCTCAAGCGGAGCGCTTTGATGACGGGTCGGCCAATTCCTGGCAATAGGTCGCCGGTTCATCCCCATGCAGCTGGGCCATGGCAAGTCCACACGTCATCCATTATGATCGAACGGCGGTCAATTCTTCATTGACGAACACACCTACCGGCATGACGAACGGAGGCAGGCTTGCATAATCTGCTTCGCGAGCGCCGGCTCGATATAACGCGGACTCTTCCGATAGAAGATGAAACCTAATGCATCGGCGCCGGCCTCGACGGCGGCCGCGGCATCCTCCGCATTGGTGATGCCGCAAATTTTGACTTTGATTCGTCCCGACATGATTAAGCGTCGCGATCGGTGTGGAGCAGTCCGCGCAACTCCCTGATCTTCTCTCCTGAATCGGTCAGCCTTGA
Source organism: uncultured Nitrospiraceae bacterium (assembly GCA_963851455.1). GTDB lineage: Bacteria > Nitrospirota > Nitrospiria > Nitrospirales > Nitrospiraceae > Nitrospira_C. Next base: position 389,981 of record CAWKPI010000004.1, on the reverse strand, counting down.
ATGAGCGATTCTCCGATCGAGCATGGCATGCACTCCCGATTTCGACCAGCTGCTCCACGTCGGCACGCTTATGAATGCCGCTCTCGCTGACGATCAGCTTGCCATCGCGGAATGCGTTTCGCCAACCGCTAGGTGACGGCCAGATCGGTTGTGAAGGTCTTCAGGTCTCGATTGTTGATTCCGATCAGTCTCGCCTCGGGAATCCATTCCAACACCGTATCGAGTTCACGCTCATGATGCGTTTCAATCAAGACATCCAAAGCCAACTCTTTCGCCAATGCATAAAAATCGATCGAGCTGGCGGCGTTCGAGCGCCGCCACGATCAACAGCACCGCATCGGCCCCGTAGGCACGCGCTTCATAAAACTGAATCTCATCGACCATGAATTCTTTGTTCAGGGCCGGCATGGGGACCGATTGTTTGATCTCACGCAGATAGTCGAGGCTACCCTGAAAAAAATCCTTGTCGGTTAACACGGACAGGGCCGAGGCACCCGCTTCCTCATAGGTCTTGGCGATGCGAGACGGGATCGAACCTGTCCTGAAACTCAGGCCGGAGAAGGCCCAAGACTGGGTGAAGCCTTCTTCACTTCGGCGATCAGCGCAGGACTGAGCGCTGATCTGGTCGCATCGAGTGCGACAGCGAATCCCAGAGGACTTGGCGCATCCAGGATCTTCGCTTTCAACTCGGAAAGATATCCACGGCTATGCTTGTGCCGCAGTTCGGCTTTCTTATGTTCGAGAATTCTCGCCAGGATCATGGAACGTACCCTTTGTCTGTAAAGGCAACTAAGCCGAGCCAGTTTCTCGGCTGCAGCTCCGGAGTCGATGGTCTGGCCGGCCAAAAGAAATCCTTCCTGCAACGTCTTGGCCTTGCGCCCGGCCACAAATGCCGGAGCGGCATTCAAACAGACCATGTCCCGTTTGGGTCCTTTCCTGCCCTTGAAGGATCTCCCGCGTAATCTTGGCATTGTCGTGCGGCGATCCACCTGCCAACTCTTTTGGTGAGATACGCGTCAGATCGAACTCTTCGGGTGTCACCACGTAATTCGAGAGCACTCCACCTTTCGCTTCGGAGACGATTGTGCGATCCGTGAGCGTGATCTCATCGAGCCCGTCCATCCCATGTACGACAAAACAATGTTGCGAACCCAGGTGCATGAGGACCTTGCCGAGAAGTTCCGTCAGGCGCGGTTCATAGACACCGAGGACTTGAATGGTCGCGCCGGCCGGATTGGTCAATGGGCCCAGAACATTGAGCATGGTGCGGATGCCCATGTCCTGGCGGGGACCCGCACAATGTCTCATCGCCCCATGGTAGAGCGGCGCAAAAAGAAACCCGATTCCTACCTCATTGATGCAGTCGGCCACGCGATCGGCGGCTGAAGTCGATGTTCACCCCAAGCTCGGCTAGGACATCGGCGCTGCCGGATTTGGACGATACCGACCGATTGCCGTGTTTGGCGACCGTCAAGCCTGCTCCCGCCACCACGAATGCCGTCGTCGTAGACACATTGAACGTATGGCGGCCGTCGCCGCCAGTTCCGCAAGTATCCACGACCAGCGGGTCGCCGATGGCGATTCGGACGGCACGGTCTCGCATCGCGCGCACGGATCCGGCTATTTCCTCGACCGTTTCTCCTTTGAGGCGAAGTCCCATCAGATAGGCCGCGATCTGGGCCGGTGTGGCAGCCCCGTCCATGATTTCGTTCATGACCTCCTCCGCTTCCTTTTCAGTCAGCGAGAGACGGTCGGCCAGTTTGGCGATGGCGTCTTTAATCATGGGAGGCCATGTGAACGATTAGAGCTTGAGGAAGTTACGGAGCAGATCTTTCCCGGCCGTTGTGAGGATCGATTCCGGATGAAACTGCACGCCTTCGACGCCGAGGGACTTGTGGCGCATGCCCATGATTTCTCCCTCAGCCGTTTCGGCCGATACTTCGAAACAGGAGGGAAGAGTCGATCGCTTGACGATCAGCGAATGGTAGCGAGTGGCCTCAAACGGATTCGGCAGTTGACGGAAGATCGTGCGTCCGTCGTGCTTGATCATCGACGTTTTGCCGTGCATCAGGCGTTCGGCTCGAACGACTTCTCCTCCAAAGGCTACGGCCAGGGATTGATGGCCGAGACAGACGCCAAGCAGGGGTAGGCGTCCGGCGAAATGCCTGATCGTTTCAACGGATATGCCGGCCTCGTTCGGTGTGCAGGGGCCCGGAGAAATGACGACGCGGTCGCGGTCTCAGCGCCTCGATCTGATCGACTGTGATCTTATTGTTGCGGTAGACGCGGACGTCTTCGCCCAGTTCTCCAAAATATTGCACCAGGTTATAAGTGAACGAGTCGTAATTGTCGATCATCAGAAGCATAGTTACAATAGAGCTTATGTAGAGCTTATGACGTATAAGCAAATAGCACGAAGCCTTCGTGCCAGGTGCCCTTCCTATTCCAGCCCTTGCTCCGCCAGTTCGATCGCCTTCATCATGGCGCGAGCCTTGTTGCACGTTTCTTCGTATTCATGTTCTGGATTGGAGTCCGCCACGATACCGGCGCCGGCTTGAATGAATGCCTGGTGTTTCTTGATCACGACGGTGCGGATGTTGATGCACATGTCCATGTTGCCAGAATAGCTGAAATAGCCGACGGCGCCGGCATAGGGACCGCGCCTCGTTGGTTCCAGTTCATCGATGATTTCCATGGCCCGGATTTTGGGTGCACCGGAGACCGTGCCGGCAGGAAAACAGGCGCGCAATACGTCGTAGGACGTCTTCGATGGGTCAAGCCGTCCCGTCACATTCGAGACGATATGCATGACGTGGGAATACCGTTCGACGTGCATCAACGAATCGACCGTGACCGAGCCCGGACGAGCGACCCGCCCGACGTCGTTACGACCAAGATCCACCAGCATCACGTGCTCGGCCCGTTCCTTGTCGTCCGCCATAAGACGGCGCTCCAACTGCTGATCCTCCTCCGGATTATGCCCGCGGCGGCGCGTGCCGGCGATAGGCCGGACGGATACGACTCCATCTTCGCAACGCACGAGGGTTTCCGGAGAAGAACCGACCAGCTCCACGCCTGCCACCCGCAGGTAATACATGTAGGGGGACGGATTCACCACGCGTAGGGCTCGATAGAGCTGCAACGGTGGCGCCTGCACGTTGGTCTCCCATCGCTGCGACAGAACGGTTTGAACGATGTCGCCCGCCCTGATGTATTCCTTTGTCCGCACCACCATCTTTTCGAAATCGGCCTTGCTCATATTTGATGTAAAGGTAATCGGGCGGCGTCGGCGATGGGGCCGCGTTCTCCGAAGCGGACGTTTCAGGCGCGCGATCATCCGTTCGATCCGATCGGTCGCCGCGCGGTAGGCTCGCTTGATGTCGCGGTCGTGGGTGGAGGTGACATGGGCATTGGCCACGACTTTGATCTTCTGGGCGACGTTGTCGAAAATCACTAACGTATCGGTCAGGAGAAACGCAAAATCCGGAAGGTTGATATGGTCCTTCTGCCGGCCGGGCAATTCTTCGAACGTCCGGACAATGTCGTAACTCAAATATCCGACTGCTCCCCCGATGAATCGAGGAAGATCGGGCACCGTCACCGGTCGGATAGGTCGACATGAGTTCGCGCAGCCGTTCGAGGGGGTTCCCGCGGCTAGGGATGCGTTTCTTCCGCTTGCCTCGCAGATGGATCAGGTCGCCGCGATCCTCGTAAATCGACCACGGGCGACCCGCTGCCTAGAAAAGAATAGCGCGCCCATTTCTCTCCACCTTCGATACTTTCCAGGAGATACGCGGTCGGGCCATGATCAATCTTGGCAAAGGCGGATACCGGTGTCTCATAATCCGCCAGAATTTCCCTGTAGAGAGGAATGAGGTTCCCCTCCCGCGCGTACCGGCGAAACTCATCGAGGTTGAGTGAGTATGAGGGTGTCGGCACGGCGTCTATCCTTGTCTTACTCCTGACTGACAATCAGCTTTTGCCCCACTTCAATGATGTCGTCCGGAAGCTTGTTCCATTTTCGCAAGGTATCAATTTTGACCCCGTACCGTCGGGCAATGCGATAGAGCGTCTCGCCCGGTTTTACAACATGGATGTTGGGAGAAGCTTTGGTATCCATCTGTACATCCGTTGGACCCGGAGCCGTCGGCGCATCCGATGGCGAACTGGACGCCGTTCCTAAGAGCTCGCTGATGCTGGGGGTGGGTTCCTTCGGAGGCGTCTTGACCATCGGCTGTGCCGATCGCCTCATGTCCGCTTTAGCTTTGCGTTCGAGCAACGAAGCTTCTTTGATGGCTTCGCTTTCCTCTTGGACACGGGCCATTTGTTCACGCACGGCCTGCACCTGGGCGGTCAATTCCCGGTTTCTCGTTTCGTATTCGGCCAACTCACGCTTCGTCCGCTTCACTTCATTGTCGAGTTCGCCCGTCCGCTTTTCTTCCTGGGCAAGCAGCCGCTGAAAGTTCAAGCTTCGAGCCTTCTCCGCTTCATATTTCTCCGTGAGTACACAACCGCTGAAGATAAGTCCGCTGCAGATCAAGGTGACGATCCGGGCAGCCGGACGTTAAAAAAGATGTTCTCACGCTGGTTTTCTCCTTCATGTCTACCTCCACATGACACCTGAAGGCTCTTCCACCTCTGCTCATAAAACGGCTCAGAGTGCTGAAGAACCCCTCGATAGGATTTGATAGAATAGTGGCTAACGCGGCGAAAGTCAAAGGGAATAAGGCCGGTCCATGGTTTGACCGACTCCCTTTCTCCATGTTACGGTCACATCGATTGACGGATCTTGACGGCTGTTCCTCTCGGCCTTCCTGTTCAACGCACACTTCATGTCCACAACTGATATCCAGACCCGACTCATTGCCCTCCGGGATGAGATTCGCCGGCACGATCACCTCTATTATGTAAAGGCTAGGCCGGAGATCTCGGATGCGACATACGATCGCTTGTTTCAAGAACTGACGGAACTCGAGCGGGCCCACCCCGAGTTGGTGACGCCAGATTCCCCCACCCAGCGGGTGGGAGCCCCTCCCCTTGAATCGCTTAAAAAGGTCCGACATGAACAGGCGATGTTGAGTCTGGACTCGATCATCGACCAAGGCGACGTGCTGGCATTCGATCAACGGATGAAGCGGGAACTCGATGCGAGTTCGGTCGGCTACACCGCTGAGCCTAAATTCGATGGGCTTTCTGTGGAATTGCTCTACGAAGGTGGGGTCTTTACCAGGGGTTCAACCAGAGGGGATGGGATGACCGGCGAAGATGTCACGGTCAATCTCAGAACGATTCGTGCCTTACCTCTTCAATTGATTTCCCAAACAGGGTATCCGGATCGTCTCGTCGTACGAGGCGAAGTTTACATGAGGCTGGACGACTTTCAGGCTCTGAACCGGCGCATCACGGAACGTGGGGAGGAGGGTTTTGCCAATCCACGAAATGCTGCATCAGGAGCGCTGCGGCAGCTGGATTCCGCCATTACCGCCGCTCGTCCGCTCGTCGTAACCTGTTACGAAATCATGGCGTTCTCTGGACAAGGACTTCCGACACATTGGGATGAGCTCGATGCATTGGCGCGATGGGGTTTCCCAGTGCCGTTGCACCGGCGACGATGTGCCTCGATCGAAGAAGCGATTGCCTATCACCATGACACAGAATCGATGCGCGATAGCCTGCCCTATGAGATCGATGGCGTCGTCATTAAAATCGACCGACGCGACTGGCAGGAACGACTCGGCTTTAAATCCAGAAGTCCGCGTTGGGCCATCGCCTATAAGTTCACACCGCGTAAGGAAGTCACGAAGGTGCAGGACATTGTTGTGTCCGTCGGCCGTACCGGCACATTGACGCCGCTTGCGCTACTCACGCCCGTGGAAGTCGGCGGTGTGACCATCAGCCGGGCGACGCTTCACAATGCCGATGAGGTGGCAAGAAAAGACATCCGCATTGGCGATACCGTAAGAGTTGAACGGGCTGGTGATGTGATCCCTGCCATTGCCGAGCGAGTGCCTTCTCCTGGTGAACAACGGGGCGAGCCCTTTCGCATGCCCGACCGTTGTCCCGTGTGCGAGTCGAACGTCGCCCGGGACGGCGCCTACTATTATTGCACCGGACAATTGGTCTGCAGGGCGCAACTCAAGGGGGCTATCGAGCACTTTGCGTCGAAAAGCGCGCTCAATATTGAAGGGTTGGGGAAAAAAACCGTGGGACAATTGGTGGACAGAGGATTGGTCCGGTCACTGGCCGATCTCTACAGGCTCACCAAATCTCAGTTGCTTGAACTGGAAGGCTTCGCCGATCGCTCTGCCAGCCTGTTGCTGGACGCCATCGAACGGAGCAAAACCGTCTCGCTCGACCGGTTCTTGTTAGGGCTGGGCATCCGACAAGTCGGACAGCATATTGCCAAGGTGCTCGCGAAGGAATTTGGTGCACTCGTCGACATCATCAACGCCGATGGTGCGAAGTTCCAACGGGTATCGGCAATCGGGCCGGAAATTTCGTCGAGCCTCGTCTCCTACTTTTCGGAAGCTCACAATCGGCGTGTGATTCAGGACCTGCTCGATAGCGGCTTGGCAATTCCCAGCATTCCGGTTCCTGCCCCCGCGAACGCTACGCTGGCCGGAAAGATTTTCGTGTTTACCGGTGGACTCGCCGGCTTGACCAGAGAGCAAGCTCAACAACTGGTAGAAGAACGCGGAGGAAAGGTTTCTTCCACCGTGAGCAAAAAAACGTCCTATGTCGTTGCAGGCGAGGAGGCCGGCTCCAAACTCGAACAGGCGACCAAAATGGGCGTCGTCGTGCTAACGGAGCAGGAGTTCCAGCAGTTGATTGAAAAAGGCCGATGAAGGCGGGTCCTGCTAGCTCACCAGATTGAGATTCGAGGTTTCGACCTGAACCGGAGTTTTCTCTTCCCTGAAAATCTGCACGCTTCGGATCGATCGTGGTTCGGCTTCATGGATCAGGATGCGGCAGTTTCCAATGCGTAGCTCCTTCGCCGACCTTCGGAATGCGGCCCAACTCCTGTTGAATCAGTCCGCCGATCGTGACGGCCTCGTCGCCAAGGTCGACTTTCAGGAAGTCGTTAACCTTCCGGACCTCGGTCCGACCGTGCACAAGGATGTGGTTCTTCCCTAAACGCTTGATCAGCTCTTCGGTGATGTCGGTTTCGTCCATGATTTCCCCGACCACTTCTTCCAGCAAGTCTTCAAGGGTGACGATGCCCATCACGCCGCCGAATTCGTTGACGACGACGGCCATATGCCGTTTCTCCTGTTGGAACTGCTTCATGAGATCGTCTGCCGTCTTGCCTGCCGGTACGAAGATGGGTGGATAGGCGATTTCTTTCAACTTGGCGTCGGTTCTGCCCCTTGGCCAGTTCGGTCAAGGCCCTGCTCTTGTAGAGCATACCTGTGATGTTGTCGAGTGTGCCGTCGTAGACTGGAATTCGAGAATATTTAGAGTTATAGAGGAGTTCCTGAGCTTCCTTCAGGCGGAGATTGCCGTCCAATGAAAATACATAGAGACGCGGCGTCATGGCATCTTCCGCCGTAATGTCTTTCAGCTGGAAGACGTTCTTGATCATCTTGACTTTCTCGACCTCAATTGCGCCGGTCTTGCCCCCCTCTTCCAGCATGATTTTGAGTTCTTCCTCGGTGACGAGGGGCAGCGTCAATCCCTTGCCGCCGGTGAGTTTATAGATTAATGGAACCATTAAGAACAGGAGAGGCTTCAAGAGCAGTTGCACCCCATAAATCGGATAAGCCATGTTCAAGGTGACGGGAACGGCAAACTTTGCCGCCAACGTCTTGGGGACGACGTCCACGGACACAAGCAACACAAACGTCAGCAATCCCACTACCGCGACAATCGTATCGCTAAAAAACGTCCGTTCAGCACCGAACTGGTTTAACGTGAAGAAGGTGGCATAGACCGGAATTGCAGTTCCCACCAAGCGGTCACCGACGAGAATTGTGGCCAGAAGTTTTTGAGGGTCGCTCCTCAGATGGAGGGCCATCTTGGCCCGGTGGTTGTGATTTTGGGCCAGAGCCCGGAGCTTGGTCTCATTGACCGCAAAAAAACCGATCTCCGCAGTCGAAATAACGGCAGAAAGAACAATAAGGCCCAATAAAATGGCAATATCCATGAAGGTTCCAGGTTTAGGGACGGCTAGTGCACGGGACTGACTGGTAACGGAAATTCCGGACGCGATATGCCGAACGACAGCAGGAGAGCCTGACTGAGGAGAAGCCTAAATCGATATGATAGGAGGGAGCGGGAGCCATGGTTTTCATGAGCAGTACATTTATCATAGGCAGGAATATGGGGCAAGCACAATGGAAAAACAAGCCATAAAATCATATAGTTGCAGTGGATCTTCTCGAAATGATTAGGATTTTAGCCGTCGTCCCGAAAGACGAAGGGCTGAACCGATAGATCCGATTCTAGCCGGATGGCCGCCGATTCCGCTTGGGACTCCGTCGTAAACTCCCCTACTTGAACCCGATATCGGCGCCCATCCGGGAGATCGATCATTTGGATCCGACCTCCTGGATAGACGCGTTGGGCCTGCTGCAGTAGTTTCAGCGCATTCTGGTGCTCGGCAAAAGAGCCGATCTGAACCCTCAGGAATCCCATGTCAGCCGTTCTCCCTTGAAAGCCCACGACTCGCAGCTCGATTTGGTCCGTTCCATGCCCGATCATCCCCAACGCTTGGGCGCCGGCCAGTGAAAGGTCGAGCACGCGACCCTTGGCAAAGGGGCCGCGATCGTTGATTCGAACCGTGACTTGCCGGCCTGTGCTAGTCGAACGAATGACAGCCACGGAGCCGAGGGGCAAGGTCCGATGGGCCGCCGTGAGTTTATGCATGTCGTAACGCTCGCCATTGGCGGTTTTATTTCCGTGAAAGCCCGGCCCATACCACGAGGCCTGTCCTCGCTCGACATAGCCGATGGGGTAGCCTGGGAAATAGGTCGGTCTAGGAGCAGGACTGCTGCAGGAAACCAGGAGCCCGAAGAACAGAACGATTGACAGGCGAATGTGGAAGCGAAGCCAGAAGACCGAGGGGCCGCATGGCATTGCTAGAACTCGTCGAGGGATTGGTCTCTCAGAACGGCCAAAGCCTTTTCCGTATTCGATACGGTGAGGACGACGATCGCGCGCTTTCCTTCGCGCGAAGGGGTGCAATATCCGCACTTAATGTTTATACGGGTTTGGGTCAAAAGGTCTGCCACTTCGTTCAGGGCCCCAGGCTTGTTTTCCAGGCTGAGAATGAGGGCGGTCTCTTCAGCAAATTTGATCTTTGCGGCTTTCAATGCCGTGCGGGCACCTTCGAGATCCGCAACGAGAAGCCTGAGTTTGCCGGTCCCTGTTACTTCCGGAGCAGAAAATGCCTTGATGTTGACACCGGCGCCTCCTAACACGGAAGCCACTTGTGCCAAAACTCCAGGTCGACTCTGCCCGCTGATCACTAATTGTGTTGTGGTAGGCATGTGCAAGACCCCATAACCGGATCGTATGGTAAGATTCCTATCATTTCTCTTGGGTGAACCGCAACTTCTTCCGACACAATCCGGCTGGAACGGGCTCAACCGACACCAGCACTTGGACGGAGGATTGATGGGCCAAGAGCGTACAGGTTTTCCCCGTATCCTGCTCTTCACCATTGAGGATGACCAACGTGGGATTTTGGTAACAGACACGGTCCACTGACACAGCTTTTCCCGATGGAAGAAACGCGACCACTTCGAGCTGCTCATCCTCGCCAAGGGTTCGCTCCATCTCCTCAAGGCGAAGATGAAGTCGCTCAACAAACTGTTCCGCAGAGATCGGCTCGGGATTGCCGCGCGGTTCGATCGTAGTGACACCGCTGTGTGGAACGAGTCCTAGAATGCTCATAGGGACACCTACAGGATGTGGCAGACCTCATCAATAAATGTGAACTCGTAAATGCAACTGAGGGCGATGGAAGCGTCCTGACTCAACTTGAGCACCGATTCCTTAAAACCGCGTGGAACCACCAAGTAAAAAGGGATGCCTCTGGTCACCGTCTTTTTCCATTTATCGACGATGAGTGGCTTCATGAGGGAAGCTTCGGTCTCGACTTCAGCCATCCATTCCATCGTATTACCGCCAGAGCTGACATACCATCCGACGATGTCACAAGGTTGGTTGGGATCAGCCCAGGGGTTCTGATCTAGGCCCGTCCTGATGGTGACCTTGCACACAAACGCTGAGGCCCATCGCTGAGCGATCAGGCTGACGACCTGATCATGGACCGTCTCTATTTCCTGTTCCTGAAGGGTGGTACTCATGATGCCCTTGTTCTATGAACAGCCGCTGGTGGCCCCGCACGTTTCGCACTTCAGACAGGTACCATTCCGCACCATGGTGAATTGCTTGCACTCCGCACAAGGATCCCCCTCATAGCCTTTTTGACGGGCAATCTGTACGGCGGTCATTGTCAGGGTTTCTCGCTTGAGTTCGACCTTGTGCGTCACACTGCCGTTCCCGTGTCCATGGCCATTGCCGCCATGTCTCGATTGGACGCCGCGGCGTGACGGAAAGAGCTCCGTACTGATGGACGCTGAGGCCAGCGTCTGTGGATCGGCTTCTTCAGTCGACACATTCCGGATCCTGCTCGTCTATTTTCACAGAATCCATGCGCAGATCCTCCTCTTTGACCTGCGCCAAGTCGTACCGATCCAGATAGGTTACGGCGAGCTCGCGGAAGATATAATCGATGATCGAGGTCGACATTTTGATGCGATCGTTCAACTTGACCGGACCATTGGGCTCGAAACGGGTAAACACAAAGGCTTCGACGAATTCCTCCAGAGGAACCCCATGCTGGAGACCAAGTGAAATGGCGATCGCAAAACAGTTCATCAAGCTGCGAAACGCGGCACCCTTCTTTGTGCATGTCGAGGAAAATTTCGCCGCACCGTCCCATCCTCATACTCGCCGGTTCGTAGGTATAGCTTGTGCCCCCCAACGACAGCTTTCTGTGTATATCCATTGCGCCTGGCAGGAAGCGGCCGGCGTTTGGCCAGGTATCGAACGAGCACCCGTTCTGTGATCTTTTCGGCAATCGATCAACACTTCCGATCGACGACTTCTGACGGTCTTTCCGCTATCTGTCGATGCCGACAACGGCTGGCTCAACTTCGAGCCGTCGCGATACAGCGCCACGGCCTTGACCATGCTCTTCCAGGCAAAGAAATAGGCGGACTTCACCTCTTCCAGCGTCGCATCGGCCGGCATGTTGATCGTCTTGCTGATGGCGCCGCTGATGAATGGTTGTGCCGCCGCCATCATGCGGATGTGCGCATCGACGGCAATATATCGCTGGCCGATCCGACCACAGCGGTTGGCACAATCGAAGATCGGACAGGTGCTCGGCTTTGAGATGCGGGGCCCCTTCCACCGTCATGGTGCCGCAGCAATAATCATTGGCAGCGGCGATTTCTTCTTGTGTAAATCCCAGCGCTTTCAGCATGTTGAAGTTGGATTCATTCAATTGCGCGTCGGTCAATCCCAACTTCTCCCGGCAGAAGTCCTCACCCAGCGCATACTTATTAAACGTAAATTGAATCTCGAATGCCTGGGCCAAACCGCTTTCCATTCGGGCGAGTGCGGCATCGTCGAACCCCTTCTGTCTCAGGGTCTCATGGTTGATGAATGGTGCGGTCTGCAAGGTTTGCCGACCGACGCAATAGTTCACGATGTCCTGAATCTGAGACTCGGTATACCCCAAGGTTCTGAGTGCAGCGGGTATGCTTTGATTGATGATCTTGAAATATCCTCCACCGGCCAGTTTTTTGAATTTCACAAGCGCAAAATCCGGTTCGATGCCCGTCGTATCGCAATCCATCACGAGTCCGATCGTGCCCGTAGGAGCAATCACCGTGACCTGCGCATTGCGATACCCATAGGCCGTTCCCAATTCAAGGGCACGGTCCCATGCACGTCGGGCGGCCACGAGCAAATCGGGAGGACAATGCTCCGGCTGGATCCCGATCGGATGTAATCGTCAAACCTTCATATTCTTCCGGAGCGGCATTGTACGAGGCTCGCCGGTGATTACGGATGACACGCAACATGGCCTCGCGGTTTTTGGCATAGCCGGGAAAGGGCCACAGCTCTGCGGCCATTTCAGCCGAGGTGCCGTAGGCCTCTCCGGTCATGATGGAGGTCAGCGCACCGCAGATGGCCAGCGCTTTGGGAGAATCGTAGGGAATGCCTTGCCGCATTAACACCGTGCCGAGATTGGCATAGCCAAGCCCCAGTGTTCGGAACTGATAACTCTTCTCGGCAATAGAACGGCTGGGAAACGACGCCATCAGTACACTGATCTCCAGTACGATCGTCCAGAGCCGCACGGCATGGCGGAAATTCTCCAGTTCGAATTGGCCGTCGGTCGAGAAAAATTGCGCGAGATTGAGCGAAGCCAGATTGCAGGCCGTATCGTCGAGGAACATGTATTCGGAGCAAGGATTGGAGGCATTGATGCGGCCATCCTCCGGACAGGTATGCCATTCGTTGATCGTCGTGTCGTATTGCGTACCGGGATCGGCGCAAATCCAGGCGGCCCAAGCAATCTGGTCCCAGAGATCCCGCGCCTTGATGGTCTTGGAGACTTTGCCGTCGATCCGTCGCTTGAGTTGCCAATCGCCGTCCGCTTCCAGCGCCGCAAAAAATTCATTGGGAATCCGCACGCTGTTGTTTGAGTTCTGACCGGACACCGTTTGATAGGCCTTGCCATCCCAGTTCGTGTCGTATTCGTGAAACACAAAATGCGTGAACCCTTGCTGCGCATAGGAAAACATCCGCTGGATGTAGGCTTCGGGAACCGCATCCCGCCGGGCCGCGGCCAGGGCTTCCTTCAAGATCAGGATTCTGCTTGGCATCGATCTCGATTCTTGCATCTGACCCGCTCCATCAACGACGTGGCAGGCCTTGAGGACGGCGTTGAGGCGCTGTGCGCAGATTTTTGAGCCGGTCACCATGGCGGCGACTTTTTGCTCTTCGATCACCTTCCAGTCGATAAATTCTTCGATGTCGGGATGATCCAAATCCAAGACAGACCATTTTGGCAGCTCGTCTGGTCGTCCCGCCGGACTTAATGGCGCCGGCCGCTCGATCGCCGATGCGGAGGAACGACATCAGTCCAGACGAACGGCCGCCGCCAGACAACGATTCGCCATCTCCGCGAAGCTTGGAAAAGTTGGTTCCGGTCCCGGATCCGTATTTGAACAGCCGCGCTTCCCGCACCCAGAGATCCATGATGCCACTCTCGTTGACGAGTCGTCCTCAATCGGATTGGATGAAGCAGGCGTGCGGTTGCGGATGCTCAAACGCATTGGTCGCTTTCACGACTTCGCGGGTCTTGGGATCGACATAATAATGCCCTTGCGCAGGCCCTGAGAGTCCATAGGCATAATGAAGCCCGGTGTTGAACCACTGGGGAGAATTCGGGGCCGCCATCTGATGCGCCAGCATGTAACAGAGCTCATCGTGAAACGCTCGCTATCCTCCGGTAGTCTTGAAATAGCCGTAGTTCTTTCCCCAGTGCGGTCCAACAACCGGCCAGCCGTTCAAACACTTGTCGAGCATCACGCTCTCCTCCCAATGACCGGCTTGCCGTCCGGCCCGACGAGCGGATTGCCCGCTCATCCCGCTGCGGCACTCCGGCTTTCCGGAAATACTTCTGGGCGAGAATATCGATCGCGAGCTGCGACCAGGGCTCAGGAATGTCGATGTTGTCCAACTTGAACACGGTCGATCCGTCGGGATTACGAATCTCCGACGAACGTTTCACGAACGTCAGGCCTTCATAGGGACTTTGTCCGCGACGTGTAAATCGGCGTTCAATTCTCACGATATCTCCTCCCTGGCCTACGGTGAATTTCAACTGATTCCCTGAATGCTCTCTCTATTGAAGGAGATAGGCCTATCGGCCTACTCCAAACCCTGACCGGTAGCTTCCAACTTTCCATGAGGAGTCACGTGGAGTCACAGGGGGAACTACATATAGAGGTTGTTGAAAATTGTCAATACCAAATATGGTGGCTTTCTGTGGAAATAGAGGAAAGCCTGTGGATAACTGCCAGTGCTTGACCGTCGCCGTTTCTGGCAAAATTAGGCTGAGTTATCCACAGAAATGGACTCTTAAATGAGGGGTAGGCCCTTCGAAGAAGAACAAAAAATAAAACATTAAAAGGCCAATCGGCCTAGTCGGAGGATCGTCTCATCGATCCCTCTGAGCGGGATGAAGCGCCCGGCGACACCAAGAACAAGGATTTGGGAATCGAACACGGTGGTTTCGAAAACACTCGCGAGTCCCCAATTTCTTCGAACGGTGTGAGGACGAACCACACTGCCGACGAGTTCATGACTATGTGAACGGAAGATTGATCGAACCATAGCGCGTTCTTGGCCAGGCTGAGTCTGATCGCTTCGATCCAGCGCTTTTCCGAGCTCGGCTTCGACAAACGCGAGATATTCTTCCATCGTTGGATTGAGAAGCGCTAGTCCAACGCAGAGGCTCAACGTGATGACCAGCAGGCTGAGATGTAGCAAGCTCACTACGATTCCCCTTTGACAAACCTCGACCGCATCATTAGCCTACCGCAACAGACGCAGTGAAATCGAACCAATCGAACAATCTCAAACGACCATAGAGGAGGAGCCGTATGTTCGTGTGGAGCAAAAAGCTCGTAGCGGTGCTGCTGGGATTGTTTGTGTTGATGCTGGGAATGTTTCTGATTCACGGCAACCCTGATAGTGCCAGTGGCTTGAAAATTCACACAACCCGGTGGATGGCGCTCAACTATATCGGCCTGATCGTTTGGGTCTTCGTCTGGATGATCGACCAGGCACGCATGCGGGGCAAAAACGTGTGGATCTGGTTGGTGCCATTTGCGCTAGCGCCCCTGCCGAGCTTGCTGTTATTCGTGCTCTTTCTTCAGCGTCGTCTCAAACCGGCATCATAGGCTTTCCAATTGGCTCCCCGCTTCTGTCTCTCGGGGAAGTTGGCCCCGGTACTGCCAAACAAGCCAGCAGCCGGGCAACGCCATCAAAAACGAAATAAAAAAGAACCATCCCCATCCCACGAGCGCGACCGTCTCAGCTGAAGGCCGTCCTGAAAATACCCGTCCCAAAGCTTCCAAAGAGGACAGCAATGCGAATTGCGTCGCAGTATATCGATGATCGCATAGCGACATCACCAGCGCGACGAAAGCTGCAGTTCCCATCCCGCCCGTCATATTTTCCACGATGACCGAAGCGGCCAAGGCCCCATAATGCTTGCCGATCCAGGCGAGAAACACGAAAGAAAGGTTGGAGAAAGCCTGCAGAAGTCCGAACAGCAATAGCGAGCGTACTAATCCGAGCTTGGCCATCGCCAAACCGCCGGCCAGCGCACCGATCAAGGTGGCTGCAATCCCGATCCCCTTGACGTATCCAACTTCACTAGCAGAAAAACCCAGGCCTCCGATGAAAAATGCCGTCTGCAATGATCCAGCTATGGCATCACCGATCTTGTACAGCACAATAAGACTTAACAACCCATAAATCGCAGGCCTGGCAAATAGTTCACGTAAAGGAAGGCCGATAGCTTCCGCCAGCGTCGTTGGTGCTGGGCCACTGACCTGTGGGTCAGGACTGAGAAGGATCGTGATGACTCCCATCCCCATCAGCGCTGCAAGAAGGAGATAGGTCACGTTCCAACCGATGTGGTCGGCTAAAACCAATGCGCCTGCGCTCGCCACGAGTAACGCTAATCGATACCCATTCACCCACAATGCAGCACCGAACCCACGCTCGGGAGGAAGGAGCAGGTCGGTCCGATAGGCGTCGAGCACGATATCGAGTGATGCAGACATGAACGCCACGCCCACTGCGATGAGTCCAAGCCATTCCGGATGATTCCCTGGACCAACCAGCCCCATAAACGCAAGGCCAATGGCCACTGCGACTTGCATGATGAGCATCCAACCCCGACGCCGGCCTAACCAGGGAGGTACGATCCGATCCATTAACGGAGCCCAAAGAAATTTCAGGGTATACGGCAGGCCGACGAGTGTGAAAATGCCAATTGTTTTCAGATCGACTCCAACCACTGCCAGCCAGGCTTGAAGGGTTCCCCCTGTCAGCGCTAAGGGCAGGCCTGAGGCAAAACCCAATGGCAGCATCATGCCGATGCGCTTGTTTCCGAGGATCTGTTTAAGAGAGGCCGCAGCCATTCAGTGTGGGTTGCCCGTTATGTGCGGCCAGCATAGCACTGGTCCGTTGGGCGCCTGAGGAGATTCGCGAAATTCGTCGGAGTAGCAAGAACAGGTTCTGGCAGTGAGATGATTCAGGGCTCAGCAAGGCTGGCCATTGAAGGCGCAGGGTTTGTAGCGGGAGATGTCAAATTCAACCCCCTCTTGGTACACACGCTCATTGCCGTTGACGCCATCTTGTTCCGGATCATTCCACATGATGTGGTTCCACCAATAGAAGAGGGGATAGACTTCCGTCTGGTAGACCGGATTGCCGAAGTTGCTTCGTGCATACTCTTGCACCATCCGTCCGGTGATGTAATCGACTTTGCCATCCCCGTTTAGGGAATACAGCATGAGAAACAATCGAGCTTCATGGTCGTATAACTCGTCAATGCGGGTGCTGACATCCGGTTCGATGGGCAAGGCCTCTTTGGACCAGACATCGGCTTTCGACAGGAAGAGATTCAAGGAGAGAAAAAACAATACGATGAATTGTCGCATCGTCACGGTGGCATCCTCGTGTGGCCGCTACGATGAAATGCATGCTACCACGCCGGATGGGGGTCTTCAACCGTCATGCATAGGCGGAGGTGCGACTTGCCCGCTACGTGAACAGCTCTCTATAATGTGCAGCCGATGACAAAACGCGCTTCACTTCATACCTTGGGCTGCCGCCTAAACCAAGCGGAAACGGCCATTCTCGAATCCCGCCTGCGACGCGACGGCTACGAGGTCGTTGCGTTTGGACAGCCGACGGATCTTCTTGTCGTCAATACCTGTTCGGTCACAGATGAAGCGGAGCGCACTTGTCGTTACGTTATCCGCAAGACATTGAAGCATTCCCCGGATGCTTATGTCGCGGTGACCGGCTGCTACGCGCAAACAGGTGCGCGGGAACTGCGGACGATACCCGGCATCGATCTCATCGTCGGCAATCAATTCAAGTGGGACTTGCCGACGTTTTTACCGCCGCCGCAATCTTTACAGAAGCAACCGGAGCCGGAAGTGCTCCACAGCAAAACGATCGATCGCGAAGACTTCGCGCTTCCGGACATCGGAAAGCCCGACTCCACCAGAGCCCTGCTCAAGATCCAGGATGGATGCAACGTCATGTGCAGCTTCTGCCTCATTCCATTCGCACGAGGCCACCAACGCAGCCGCATCCTGAACGATATTGTCCATGAAGCGGAGAGCCTCGCAGCAGGAGGGTATCAGGAGCTGGTGTTAACCGGTGTGAACATCGGACAATTCAATCACAATGGAGTGGATCTCGTCGGCTTGATCGATCGCTTGGAGATGATCGACGGCATCCGGCAAATCAGGATTTCCTCGATCGAACCAACCACGGTTACCGAGGACCTCTTGGAGCGCATGGCTTCCTCTGTGAAGCTCTGCCCTTATCTGCACATTCCGCTTCAAAGCGGAGACGATGCTATCCTTTCGGCGATGAATCGCCCCTATGGCGTGCAGGATTTTGTTACGCTGATCGAGCGCGCGGCTATGATGATTCCTGGGCTTGGTTTGGGTACCGACCTCATGGTGGGATTTCCTGGAGAATCCGAAACAGCCTTTGATCATACTGTCGAGTTGGCTCAACGTCTGCCGTTCTCGTACCTCCATGTCTTCACCTACTCCAAGCGCCCCGGAACTGCCGCGGCCAAGTTGCCTGGCGAAATTCCGATCAACATCGCTCGACGGCGGGCGAAGACGCTGGCCGACCTCTCGCGCCAGAAGCGGCTGGCGTTTGCAGAACGATGGATTGGTGCTACGATTCCTGTCCTCTTTGAATCAGGTGAAACGGAACACCTTCGATTGGGAACGACGGGGCATTTCTTGAAGGTGGCTGTCCCCTCGCCTGTTGATTTGACCAATCAGATCCGTCAGGTCAGGATCACCGGAGCATCGGACCGCTGGGCAGTTGGGTACGTGGTGAATGACGGAGAGCCTGATAACAAGCGAGTGCTGCTATGAATGCGAAACCGGTTCCCCCTCAGGTTCACATCGAAACCTTCGGGTGCCAGATGAACGAATACGATTCGGAGCTCGTTCGCACGCTGCTGAAACGAGATGGGTATGCGTTTACGGAAGATCGGGAATCGCGCGGACATTATCCTAATGAATACGTGTGCCATTCGCGAACACGCTCATACCAAGGTGTACACGCATCTGTCCGATCTCAAGGCACTC
This sequence comes from uncultured Nitrospiraceae bacterium, assembly GCA_963851455.1. GTDB lineage: Bacteria > Nitrospirota > Nitrospiria > Nitrospirales > Nitrospiraceae > Nitrospira_C. The sequence continues at coordinate 371,532 of CAWKPI010000004.1, read as the reverse complement.
AAGAAGAACAGACCCTTGGTCGTCGGCGTACTGGGTTGCATGGCGCAAAATCTCAAAGAAGAACTCACGAAGAAGGAGCCGCTGGTCGACGTCTTGGCAGGTCCCGATTCGTACCGGCAGCTGCCGATGCTCATCCGCAATGCGTTGTGTGCTCAGGAAGAGGGAGACAAAGCGAAGGGCCTTGCGGTCGACTTGTCCGAATATGAGACCTATGAGGACATCGTTCCCGAGCGTGTCCCCGGCGTGAATGCTTGGATTGCCGTCATGCGCGGCTGCGACAACTTCTGCAGTTTCTGTGTCGTTCCCTATACCCGCGGCAGGGAGCGGTCACGAGATCCCGAAGGCATTCTCGGAGAAGCCCGTCAGATTGCCGCCCTTGGATTTAAGCAAATCACCTTGCTTGGACAGAACGTCAACTCATATCGATCAGGCGACTGGGACTTTGCGCGATTGATTACCGCCGTGGCGGACGTGCCTGGGATCGAGCGCGTTCGTTTCACCTCACCCCATCCGAAGGATTTTCCTCCGGCCTTGCTCGAGGCCGTCGCCTTGCACCCGAAAATCTGCAAGCACATCCATCTGCCGTTGCAATCGGGCAATGATCGTATCCTGGATATGATGAACCGCACCTATACCAGGCGCGAATACCTGTCGCTCATCGATCGGATTCGTTCGATCAATTCTAACATCGTCCTCACAACCGACATTATTGCGGGTTTCTGCTCGGAAACCGATGCCGAGTTTGCCGATACCTATCGGCTGCTCGAAGAAGTTCGCTATCACTCCGCCTTCATCTTTCTTTACTCGGAACGGACGAACACCATTGCAGCAAGAAAGTTTTCTGATGACGTGCCCCAGCAGATCAAGTCGCAGCGAGTAACGGCACTCGTCGAACTGCAACGCCGTATCTCGACTGAGCGCAACCGCGAATATCTTGGAACCACCCTCCCCGTCTTGGTGGAAGGCGATGCGAAGAAATCGCCCTTACAAGCCATGGGAAAGACGGACGGCAATATCACTGTGATATGGGACAAAGCGGGGTTACCATATCAGCCTGGCGACTTCGTCACGTGTTCGATCTACGATGCGTCCGCATCTACTCTCTACGCTAAACCGGCTGAGTAGACCTTCGCCAAACGCTCTATGGGTTTCGAGTAGACCACTCCTCTGTCGACAAACGAACAATATCGTACGAGAATAGACCTCCTCCGTACTCTAATCCATTCAATAGGTATTTTCTTGGCTGGTCCGCCCCATCTATATACTCGGAAGATATTTCCATGACCTCATGATCTGGCTTACTTATAATACTCGGTCGACAACCTTGTAATATCAATGCATTACGAAAGGTTGTTCAATTCTTTCTAGAAAATGGCAACTGTCTGATAGTGGAGTAATACAAATAGAACTCACCATGGTCTCTTCTGCGCATGATGATGCTCCAAGGTTAAGCACTGAGGGCATAGTCTTTGCTTGGAAAAAGAAGGACTTCCAGACCACCAACCATTGCCCCATGGAGCGAAACCATGAATGCCAGCTCAAATCAGACTGAGAACTCCAAAGACGGATCCTCCGATTGGACGCTCAGCCTTGAAGCGATCATTGCGATGGGACTGTTCGGCTGGCTCGCGCTCAGCATGACGCTCATGGGCTTTGGAATTTGGTAGCCCTTCCAACCGCGTTGAACGTGACGCCGGCCCATTCTCAACCACCTCGATACTTCTTCCGGCAAAGGAGACCTGTTATGACAACCTCTTCAATGTTGATAGACGCATTCAAACCCATAATGTACTGCTGCATCGGCTTGGCGTTAATGGGGACCGGTTGTTCGACCACCTCAAAAATCGCGCAGAACGCGAAAGGCAGCGTGTACTCTCGAAGAAGTTACCGATTGGTCGTTTGAAGCCAGCCATCCCGCCGTCATCGACCAAACTACGATCGTAAAAATTCTGAAAGGCGTTTATAGCGGAGACAGTCAGAACGGGTCATCGAGAATGTCCGCCGGTGGCAGTCAAGCCGATGAGAGTGCTCAGCGATGAGGATGCGGAGTTTCTTGCTCCCCTGCTCGCACAAGGTTTATCGAAAGCGAAACCCGAACAGCTCGTTGGGTTTCGCGTATCCTCATCGGCAGGGTCAGGCTCTGAACCCACCGCGGGCAGCATTTACGTCCAACAGGGGTTGATTCATTTCACGATTGCGAAGGGTGCCCGTTCGACGGCATTTTTGCCTGAATCGGTTGCCCGCACTGAGCATGCACCGGCCTATGCCGCAGGCGGCATGGCAGGTGTGACGGCCCAGGTGATCGATTATCATGCCCTAGCCAGAATCCCCATGCCGGCATCCATGCCAACGGCAAAATCCGCAGTAATGACACCGACGTCTTCTGCAATGGCTTCGTCCAAAGCCGCGACAACCTTTGGGGGAAGCGAGAGTGACGTTCAGCCAGAGGTGCAAGTGCAGCTCAGCAAAGCCAAAGAGACGATTGTCAAGAAGGATACTGAGATCAACATGCTGCGGAAGGAATCGGATTGGATGAAACGCGAATTACGGGAGCGCAACGAGGAAATTAAAGCTCTCAAGGCATCCGTGAAGACGCCGTTGAAGAAAAAGAAGGCCCAGGCGTATCCGACGCGCTGAAATCGCTCATCCCACGTCGAATAACTCTGGCTGAAGCAGGACCACTTCGCTGGATAGGGGCTGACGAAAATTCATCCGGCAATAACAGGCATATGTCACGTACGTGTCTTGTAGACAGTATCGAGCTAACTCAAGCCCCTGTCCACGCCCCCACATAGCCGCCACTTGTTCTCCGCTGCCTGATTTGGTTTCCACGTTCAATGCGCGCGCCAGCACGTCGAGTTTGATCCAGCCTCGCGTATCCCAATTGCTCCAGATCGCCATCGTGTCATAGACCGGTTCGGTTCTGAATTTGGCCAGATTGATCTCCACACTTGGCTTGACCTGGTGAATCATGGAGCGCTTCTTGATGAATGGAAGATCGAACCCCAGTCCGTTGTGCGTAATGAACAAGGACGGCCTGTCTTGGGCAAGTCGGCTCCAGAACTGGCGGAGGAGTTCCCGTTCATTGCCGCCATACCAGGCCACAGCGCCGCGCGGCTCCATTTGGTCGGAAAACTCTAAGAGGCCAATGCAAACGATGGAGCTGAACGTGCCGTCGAATGCCGACTTGGCATAGTGGTCATCCTCGGCCTGCCGCTGCGCCTCGGCCTCGCTGGCGGCGAACAGATCGTACTCCTCCGCCGCATTCTCAGTCAGCGGCTGGCACTTTCCGACCAGCCGCGCCCATTGTTCGCGCGGCGCTTGGATGGTTTCGATATCCAGCACGATCTTCATAATACAGGACCTACGGCGTCACGTTGCAACGCTTCGATAATCGGGCGATCGGCGGGAGGAAATTGGTATTGCTCCATCTCATAAGGATAGACCCAGCGGATTTCCGCACAATCGAGCGGTGTCGCCTGTCCTGCTTCAATCGCACAACGGAAAAAATGCAGCTCGACTGTTTTCTCAGGATATTCATGCCGGATGATCCGAAAAGGAAGCGGTACATCGATACGAATGCTCAGTTCTTCAAACAACTCACGGCGCAAACATTCTTCCAAGGTTTCACCCTGCTCTCGTTTGCCACCGGGAAATTCCCATAGACCGGCCAGATGCACGCCTGTTCGGCGTTTAGCTATCAGGTAGCGGCCGTCGTGAAGAATCAACCCCGCCGCCACTTCGACGATTTTCGTCGTCATGCCTTGCCCCGCGCTTTGAACGGAAAGGTCTTGCAGATCGGTTTCATCGTGCAGCCCTGGCAGGACGGCGTCCGCGCCGTGCAACAGAGCGCACCAAAGTCCATAATCGCCTGGTTGAAGTCATACCCCTTCCCGCGTGGAATCAACGCTTCGGCCAATTCCCACAACTTCGCTTTCTGCGTCTTCGGATCGCCCTTTGCGATAAAGACTCGATACAGTACCCGGATGACGTTAGTATCCAGAATCGGCGCATCTTCGTTAAACGCAAATGATCGGATGGCACCGGCCGTGTAGCGTCCGATTCCTTTGAAAGACAACAGTTCATCTTGAGCACTCGGCAGCTTCCCGCCGTATCGCTCGACCGTCTCGCAGGCGATGCTGTGGAGCCGCTCCGGCCTAATGTTGTATCCCAAGGGATACCAAGTTTTTTTGACGTCCTTGACCGGCGCTTCAGCCAGATCCTCCAAGGTCGGATAGCGACCCAAAAATTCGTGATACTTGGGGACCACCCGATCAACCTGCGTCTGCTGCAACATCACTTCGGACACGAGAATATGGTAGGGATTGGCCGTTTTGCGCCAGGGCAAGTCACGGCCATTAATCGCATACCACTTCAAGAGTCGTTGTTGAAAGCGGCGTTTCAGCAGCTGGGGGGGCCAAGACGATCGGCGCAGGGTCTTGTGCGCCTTGCCTGTTTTGATGGAAGAGGTGCTGCGGATAACCATTGTTTCTAGTCTTGCGGCGGCATTGTAGGAGTCCGTCATGACAAAATCAAACGGCTGGAATATCAGTCTGCTCATGCATGCCAGACCTGGTTCCGAGATCTGGTCAAATAGAAAATCACGTGGTACCGTGTAAGGGAGCTTTTCAAGGAGGTGATCCCATGACAAGTCACACGATGGCTGCCTCTCGCACCTCTATTGGGAATCGACTGTTCGTCTTCAGTATGACGGTGATCGGGATGGGCCTATTCGCCCTCCCTCTACATGCCGCAAGCCCTCAAGTTCCGTGGGAATGTTCACAGTACAGCGACGACGCGCAAACGCGTTGCCTCAACGCCTTTATCGATCAGCAACGGGAGCAGATCGGAAAACTCGAAGGCCAACTGCAAGCCCAGCAGGACATGGTTGGACAACTGAAAGGACAGGTTGATCGTCAAGCCGCCGCGACGGCACAACAATATACGCAGCCACCCGTCACAACGGCCGTGGTGCCGACTCCTTATGTCTATCCGTACGCTTATGCCTACCCACCCGTCGGTTTCGGTCTGTATTTTGGCCGTCCCTGGATCTACGGCCCCGGCTATTACGGATACTATGGCCGTCCTTTTTGGGGGCCGCGGTTCTACGGACATCGGGGACGGCATCGGTAGCGTAACGGCTAGCGAATTACCAATCGGCGCCTAATCGATCCACCACAATCTGGTGAACGAAGGCAAATCTTCCCAGCGTGGCGAGATAGATCGCCGTTTCCGCGATATCAAACGGACTGATCTTCTCGCTTCTCAAAATTTCCTCCTCAGTTGCATCTACCAAGTCATCCGCCACTCCGCCAGGGCAAATAGCAGAGACCCGGATATTGAAGGGTTTACCCTCGTCGGCTAGCGATCTCGTCAGTGCCATCACTCCGTGTTTCGAAGCGCTATAGGTGCCTGTGCCTGCCCATGCTTGCACCCCTGCAACGCTGGACATGTTGATGATGGTTCCTCCGCCCTGTTTCTTCATCTGTTTGAATGCGGCGCGGCAACACAAAAACGTTCCACGGAGATTGACGCTCATGACTTCATCGAAGGCCTTGGAGGTCGTTTCGGCGATTCTCCTCCCACCAAAGATGCCCGCATTGTTGACGGCAATGTCGACACGGCCGTATTGCTGCACGGTTTTTTCAAACAACAGGTCTACCTGGTTTTCGTGGCTCACATCAGTTTGAATCACGAACGCCTCTCCACCCTTTTGACAAATTTGCTTGGCTGTCTGCTCACAGAGCGATTTCCTTCGTGCAGCGACAACGACTTTGGCCCCTTCCTCAGCAAAACGAAGGGCAATCGCCTTACCAATTCCACTGCTACTCCCGGTCACAACCGCCACCTTATTGAGTAGTCGGTTCATGCCGTGTCACCTTAGAAAATGGTTCCATTATGATGTGAAACATCCGGTTTTCTTTGACAAAACTCGCCTGTACCCGTAGCCTCATACTCGGATAGGACGGGGTGATCTGAGAACATGTTCTGGCCTCTCGCTCTGTTCGCATCCAATTGGACTCTGTCCGCCATGAACCAGCGGGAGCACGAACGCTATCTGGTCGAATTCCCCGCCCGGTTCGCCGGAGATTGCGAAGGTGTGGGAATCGTATACAACCTCGGAATGGGAGGTTGCAAGGTCGTCACCGATCGCCCTCTCATCGTTGGGGCGATGCTGGCGCTCTATCTCAATGTGCCTCATCAGACATTCGCGATCACCATTCGGATGGCGACCGTGCGTTGGGCGATCCAGTACGAATTCGGAGTGGAATTTCTAGGAATGGAAGAGTTAGAACGAGAGCGGCTTGCTCAATTTCTCCAAGCGCTCAACGCCGCAGCCGCCTAGTGTAAAGGAAGGTCGACACGTGGTCACTCGCAAACATCGCCGGTTCACCGTCTGCATGCCCAGTACGTTGGTTCAACGGGACCAATTCCGTCATAATGGATCGATTCGGGATCTATCCGCCAAAGGCTGCCGCGTGGACAGCCTGATTAGTCCATTCACTGGCATGCAGGTCACGCTGTTGTTGCACATCCCCGGGGAAACGAATCCCATTAAGATCGAAAATGCTGCAATCCGGTGGTGCGGGGCTCAAGGTATCGGTATTGAGTTTTTAGTCGTTGCGGAGCCGGATCAAACTCGACTCGGCACCTTCATTAAGCAATTGGAAAAGACAACCCCCGCCAACTAGCTTCTTCCTCCCGTTGCATTTCCTTAACAGCACGCCTATTCTCCCCGACCATGGATCTTTCCGCTCTGACAGCAACACAATTCAGGGAATTGGTACAAGGGCTGGTGGACGATCGTTTGCGGGAATTGATCGGTGATCCTGATCTCGGAGTCCAACTCGGCGAAGCGCTCCGTGCCCGGCTTAAAGCCTCTCTTTCAAAAGGCGAGCGGATGTCCGGCGAAGAGATTGCGGAGAAACTAGGGCTCCGTTGGTAAGGCTCAATGGCCTGGTATCGTCTGACGTTTCAAGCTGGTGTCGCTGGAGATCTGTCCTGCATTGGCGCTCCAATGGCGCAGCGTCTGTTCGAAAAGACCAAGTGGATCGCCTCCAACATCGATAATCTTCGCCACGAAAGCCTTGCGGCCGACTTGCCTGGATTGCACAAATACGCCGTGGGCGATTGGCGCATATTCTATGTTATCGATCGGGTCGAACAACTCGTCGACATTCATGCCATCGTACACAAGCACGTACTACATAGATAATGATGGCTGTGAGATGTGGTTGGTTGCGCGTTAGATCAAGCGATCAGGCAGGTCGGCGACGTGTAAGCGGAATTCGCCGCGTTCGACATCCTCCAAGTAGCGGCGTAATGCATCCTTCACCACGGGAAAGGCGATCTCATTCCAAGGAATGTCTTTCCGATTGAATAACTGCACATCCAGACTTTCTAGCCCCGCTTCGAACTCCCTTGCGACCAATCGGCCAATAAAGATCATGTAGACCTGACCGATATGCGGCAGGCTTAACACCGAATGCAATCTGGTGATGGAAACCTGTGCATGGGCCTCTTCAAATGTCTCCCGCCGCGCAGCTTCTTCAGTCCCTTCGCCAATCTCCATAAACCCGGCGGGGAACGTCCAAAGACCAGACTTCGGTTCGATTGCACGGCGGCACAACAGAACCTGTTCTTCCCATTCGGGGATGCAGCCAGCGACAATTTTCGGATTATGATAATGAATAACCTGGCAGGAATCACAGACGAACCGGGGCAGGTTGTCTCCCGTAGGGATCTTCTTCGAGACGGGTTTTCCGCATTCGCCGCAATAGTTCATAAGAAGTCGTTGGTTTTCAAGGAACCCTGTACGAGTGTCGAGTGACGTGAATGATGGATAGCACAAAACATCGTTTTTTTGCACCATGCCCCCGAGGTCTCGAAGGAATTCTCGAAGAAGAACTCCATGAACTCGGCGTTCCAATGACACACAGAACCGCCGGAGGTGTGGCCTTTCAGGCTCCCTGGGCCAGTATGTATTGGGTCAACCTGAAGAGCCATATCGCCAGCAGGGTGCTCTGGGAGGTCGGCCATAGTACCTACCGTTCTGAGGAAGACGTATATCGGGCCGCCTATGCCTTGGCTTGGCCGGACTGGTTCATGCCTTCCAACACCATCAAGGTGAAGGTGAGCGCGCATCGATGCCCTCTTCCCAGTTTGGATTTTGTGACGCTTCGCATCAAAGATGCCGTCTGCGATAAGTTCATGACGGTGCGGCGGAAGCGGCCTAGTGTGGATAGACACCATCCGAATATCCGCCTCGACACCTTTCTCGATTCAGAAACTGTCACATTCTATCTTGATACATCGGGCGAGCCGCTCTTCAAGCGGGGCCATCGCCTTCCATCAGTCGAAGCGCCCTTGCGAGAAAACCTCGCTGCAGGTCTGCTCAGGCTGGCGGGATGGACAGCCAACGAGGTTCTCCTCGACCCCATGTGCGGAAGCGGAACCATCCCCCTTGAGGCGGCACTCATGGCGCGTCGAATCGCACCAGGACTTACTCGCTCCTTCGCCTTCGAACGCCTACTGGTTCATGACGCCAAAGGATGGGCGCAGCTCCGTGAATCGGCTAAAATGAAACAACGGGCAGAAGTCCCGGCGGCGATCTATGCCTCAGATCGTGACGCTGACGCCATCAAGGTTGCGCAACGCACATTTCAAGGCGCGGGAGTCGCTATCGATATTCGCCTCAGGCACATCGATGTGCTGTCGGTCGAGCCCCCGGCCGAGAGGGGCGTCGTCCTCATTAACCCTCCATACGGCGTGAGGCTCGGCAGCCCGGAAGAACTTGAATCCTTCTATCCTCGACTCGGCGATTGGCTCAAGCAGCGATTCGCTGGATGGCGGGCCTGCATATTTACGGGAGATGCGCGTTTCCCGAAGCTGATCGGCTTGGCTCCCTCGAAACGGACTCCGCTCTTCAACGGCTCGCTGGAATGTCGCTTATATACCTTCACACTGGTTCAGGGATCAATGAGAAGAAAAGCAGCTTCGCTACATGACAGTCCATAAGCAGTTACGATATTCTTAATGGGAATGATGAATTGGTGTCGTTCTCTACTTCCGATTCTCTCCGTGTTTGTTTTGTCTGGATGCAGCCTGGTTCAGGGCTTTTTTGCGTGGCTTGGACCTCCAGACACCGGCATCACAAATCCGCCCATGCGGGAATCCGTTCTTGTGCGCGTGATCCCAGCCGTTCGCCAAAACCTCGATCGTCTTCTCGATGTTCAGACAGTGCTTGTCGCCACCCATGCGGCGGTCGAAACAGTTCCCGCTCAATTCAAACGCCGGCTCGCGATCGCCGCGCTCAAGCGGCCCTGGGAAGGCTTGCCAAACCTTGAGCAGCAGGGACTGTTACTGGCCGAGTTAGCGGAAGGAAAAGCCATCAATCTACCGGGTCTCCTTGACGTACTCGAGGCAGGGATGGACCGGACGTCCGCCTTTCATAAAGCTGTTCCTCTTCCGGGAAAAACCGTGGTCCAAGACCTGGTAACATTCATGCTGGAAAGTCTTGAAGAAGCTTCGCGTCATCGCGACAGAGCTTTAGATAATCTCTCGGAGGAAGAACGTCGCTTTCTCTTCAGTCATCCGAAGACGCTTATGGAACAGTTCAGCCCGCAGGTCTCTAACCTCTCTGATCAAACCAGCGCTTGGGTCAAAGCCGATCAGCGGTTTGCCGAGTTGCTGGAAGAGCGTGTCGATTATGCCAATCTCATTGCTGCCGCACAGGTGTTGGCTCGACTGGCAAACGAAGCGTGGTTGCGGCAATTCGCTCTAGCTTTTCATCAGGCTCTCCCGCCAGCAAAGATTCCCCCCGGCGTCACGGGAGACATCTTGTATGTCGAGGAAACCCCATACGGTCTGATTATTGTCGGGGGGGCCGGTCCAAACACGTATGAACTGGACCATCGTTTTGGACTCGTCATCGACCTTGGGGGCGATGATCTGTATCGGGGTATGATCGGCGCCTCGACGGATGCGGATCACGGCAATGCGGTGGTCATCGACCTGAGCGGAAACGATACGTACGATGGTGCGACATTCGGTTTGGCCACTGGACGGCTCGGCGTCGGCCTCCTCATTGACCAGTCAGGCGACGATGTCTATCAACTCGACATGGGGTCCGGAGGAACGGGATTCGGTGGGCTGGGCATTCTGTTCGATGCCAAGGGCAACGATACGTACATGGGGAGCCGTATGACTCAAGGCGCAGCCATCGGCGGTTTGGGTCTGCTCTTTGACGCAGCAGGAAACGATCGGTATACCAGTCACGGGTTTTCATTAGGTTTCGGTGGTCCACAAGGCGTCGGTGCAGTCATCGACTTGCAAGGTGACGATTACTACCAATGTGGCAACAAATATCCCAGCGCCTATAATGCGGAAGACGCTCCGAAGGGAAAACCCGGCGATCCCCTCTTTCAATACGATTGTTTCGGATTGGGCACTGGCTCAGGGAAGCGCATTCTCAGCAAGCGGCCGGAGTGGCAACCTTACAACCTTGCTGGTGGCTGGGGTTTGCTGCTTGACGTCGAAGGGAACGATCACTACCAGAGCTCCAACTTCGCGCAGGGGCATGGCTACTTCTTCGGCGCGGGTGTCTTTCTCGATTTGGAAGGCAATGACGACTATCTTGCCGCCCGGTATGGGCTCGGCTCATCCGCTCATTATGGCGTCGGGTTGTTCAACGACCGTCAGGGCCAAGATCACTACGGTTCAACCGGTCCATTCTATAATGCAGGGGTGGCGTGGGACCATTCAGTGAGTGTGATGGTCGATGCGGGACACAGCAACGATCGCTATGCCTTTGGGTCGTCAACTGGCCTGGGAGGAGCGGATCATTCCGGTTGGGCCCTATTCATTGATGAGGGGGGCGACGACCAATACCAGCTCAAGAGCGGGCTCGGCCGCTCATCAGAACAGAGCGTTGGCGGATTTTTCGACCTCAAGGGCAAAGATAGCTACAGTTTACCGCAAGATCTGGTCATCCCGAAGGATGAACAGCCGACGGATGGAAAAATAATTCTCTACCCGCGCGGCGGGTTGTTCGTCGATCGTTAGAGGGCGCTAATCTCTGCGCCTTCTTCACTCAGCTTGACTTCCTCTTTGACCGAACCTATCTATCCGCTTACGACTTACAAAAGTTCTCTATTTACCTTGAGCGGAGGACAGCACCGATGAACAGCGCGATTCTTTCCGTGACCTTGCCGGTACTCCCGATCAAACGCACCGTCCTGTTTCCTGGCATCCTTATACCAGTGACGGTCGGACGCGAGCGATCGGTCGCTGCCGTGAATGCGGCATTGAAGACAGAAGAGAAAATGATTCTCGTCGTCGCACAACGTGATCCTGGAAAAGAAAATCCAGGCCTCGAAGACCTCTACACGATCGGAACGAAAGCTATCGTCAAACAGGTCGGGCGCTCCGAGGACGGTACCATTCAGGCGCTGATCCAAGGCATAGAACGAGTCGCTCTACTTAAGGTGGATCAGTCCGACCCGTTTCTTTTGGTCCAGGCGCGCCGGCTTGAATTGCCGACGGATAATGACCGAGAGGTTCAGGCCCTCCAGCGAGCCATTCAAGAGCTGATCACCGATCTCCCCCGTCTGATTCAAGCGCCGGGCATTGACGAGGCAACTGCGGCCTTTCGCAACGAAACGAATCCTGCCACGTTGGCCTATCGGGTGGCATCGCTATTGAATCTTACCGTCAAGGAAGAACAGACGCTGCTCGAAAGTTCGTCTACCATTGAATTGCTGCGGTCCCTCTACGCATTCCTTTCGAAGGAAATACAGATCCTCCAACTGCGCGACAAGATCGCCAGTGACGCTCAAGCCAAAATCGGAAAGAACCAGCGCGAGTACATCTTGCGCGAGCAATTGAAAGCGATTCAACAGGAACTGGGTGAGGGGGATGGCGAAGAAAGCGAAGTCGCTCATCTCAAACAGAAGATACAGGAGGCGGATCTTCCCGAACACGTGAGAAAAGAGGTCGAGCGAGAGATCACAAGGCTGGCGAAAGTGCCGCCATCTTCGCCGGACCATCAAGTGCTGAGGACCTATCTGGAACTCGTGCTGGAATTACCATGGACCAAGGCGTCCGAAGAGCATGTGGATCTCAGCAAGGTGCGCCAAGTATTGGAAGAGGACCACTATGGCATTAAAGAGGTCAAGGAGCGGATCGTCGAGCACTTAGCCGTGCTGAAATTGAATCCTACGGCCAAAGCGCCCATTCTCTGTCTGGTCGGCCCGCCGGGCGTGGGCAAAACAAGCTTGGGACAATCGATCGCCAGGGCAATGGGACGAAGATTCGAACGGTTCAGCCTGGGCGGCGTGCATGATGAGGCGGAACTGCGCGGGCATCGACGGACCTACGTCGGAGCCTTACCGGGGCGCATCATTCAGGCCATGCGTCGAGCCGGGGTGAATAATCCTGTCTTGATGTTGGACGAGGTCGATAAGCTGGGGCGTGATTTTCGCGGTGATCCGGCAGCGGCATTGCTGGAAATATTGGATCCCGCCCAGAATCATACCTTCCGCGATCACTATCTTGATCTGCCATTCGATCTGTCGAAGGTATTCTTCATTACAACGGCCAACACGTTGGACACGATCAGCCAACCGCTGCTCGATCGAATGGAAATTATTCGGGTCCAGGGGTACAGCGAACGGGAAAAGGCGGAGATCGCCAGGCGGTACCTCTGGCCGCGCAGGCTCAAAGAAGCGGGCATTGCAGCCGAACATGTGCAGCTACCGGACAAGGTGTTGGACCATATCATCAGCCGTTACACGAGAGAGGCCGGCGTTCGTCAGTTGGAGCAGATGCTGGGGCGCTTGACCCGCAAAGTCGCACTGAGCATTGCTGAATTGACAGAAGGCCAGGAACGTCAGACGGTTACCGTCGAGGTGAACAACCTTCCCGATTGGCTGGGATCAGAACGGTTCATGCCTGAGGAGGCCAGGAAGAATATCCCGATCGGCGTGGCCACGGGTCTTGCCTGGACCCCGACCGGCGGAGACGTCCTGTACATCGAAACCACGCTTTTGCCGGGCAGCCACGAGGTGAGTCTTACCGGTCAACTGGGAGATGTGATGCAGGAGTCGGCCCGTGCGGCGCGGAGCTACTTATGGTCGCACGCGGAGAGCATGGGACTCGATATCTCGCGATTCAAACGAAACGGCCTGCACATCCACGTTCCGTCCGGTGCCATTCCGAAAGATGGACCGTCAGCCGGGATCACGATGGCGACGGCACTCGCGTCATCCTATATCGGAAAACCGGTGCGCAGCGATACGGCGATGACCGGCGAAATCAGCTTGAGCGGACTGGTTCTTCCCGTCGGCGGCATCAAGGAAAAGGTATTGGCGGCTCATCGCGCCGGCATCAAACGAGTGATCCTGCCGAAGGCCAATGACAAGGACCTCAAAGACGTGCCACAGGAAGTGCGGGAGGACATGACCTTCATTCTGGTTGAACGGATCGAAGAGGTGCTTCCCAGCGCGTTTGATCATGGTATCGCGGCTCACGGAACCGCGATACCTGAGCCGCACTTGTCACCTCAACCAAGCCATCTTGCTCCGTAACAGGTTTGTATGTAACGATGACTGCGATAACTCGACTCATGTCGGAGAGGAGCATATGCCGCAAAAACTCGACATTGGCCAGATAGTCAAGATCGTGAAGACGGATGACGAATGGAAGAAACTGTTGGCGCCAGAGGCCTACCAGGTCCTGAGGCATGAAGCGACGGAGAGGCCTTTTACTAATAACATGCACGACAATAAGCAAGCAGGGATTTACTCCTGCGCCGGCTGTGATCTCCCGGCATATTCCTCAGAGCATAAATTTGATAGCGGCACCGGTTGGCCCAGCTTCTGGCAACCGATCGACCCGAAGGTGGTCGAGACCCACACAGACTTTAAGTTGATTTTTCCCCGCACCGAAGTCCATTGCGCCCGCTGCGAAGGGCATCAAGGACATGTCTTCAAGGACGGTCCCAAACCGACGGGATTACGGTATTGCATCAACGGCGCGGCACTGAAATTTTCTCCGGCCTCCTAAGATGGCCCGATATCTGCTGCTCACCCTATCAGCGCTCATCGCCCTCTCCTTCGCAGCCTGCGAGGATCGCCGCGCCGACAAGGCCTATTTGCGCGGCGATTACGACAAGGCCCTTCGCCGAAATACAATTTCTCGCCCAGGGCGGCGAAGCCAGGGCTCAATATGATCTGGGGTTGATGTATGACAAAGGGCAAGGTGTACCGCAAAGTGATTCCGAAGCGATGCAGTGGTACGAGCGAGCTGCCGAGCAGGGAGAACCACGGGCACAATATAACCTCGGTCTCATGCATTTTAACGGCCAAGGAGTTGCACCGGACTTGGTCAAAGCCTACTTTTGGATTAGTTTGTCAGCGAGTCATGGCGATCGGCATGCGCTGGATGCCAGAGACTATATCGGCGAGAAAATGTCGGTGGAACAGATCGCAGAAGGCAAACGACTCGTGCACGAATACGAAGAAAAAGTCGCGCAGAGGAACGCCTGCATCGTCTGTAACCTCTTTAGCGGAAAATCGGCTCAGTAAACTCGTCAGTCCAGGCCCTCCTTTGGCGGCTAATTCCTGATCTCTTCCTGCTTGTCTCTCAATCCGAGATGTTTCCTTGACGCTAGAGAAGCGATCAGGCATATCACCGATCACCGTTTACCACTCACAGAAGGATTGAGCTCATGACTACAGGCAGGATCATAGGATTTGTCGGCGTTGGGCGTATGGGAGCCAATATGGCTCGTCGTCTTCATGATCAAGGCTATCGCATCGCTGCGGTTCAGGATCGCAATCACCTCACAGCAGAACACCTTGGGCGTGAATTAGGTTGTGAGACCGCATCCACACCTGGTCGCGTCGCAGAATTATCGGAAGTTATCATCACGGTTGTGTCAGACGACGCGGCGATGCGCGAGATCTATGCCGAAAGTGATGGCACCAGCCTCTTGGCCCATGCAAAGGGCCGTCTCTTTATCAACTGCGCGACGATTACACCCAATGTCCATGTCGAAATCGAACAGGCAATAGAACGACAGGGCGGCGTCAGTCTCGAAGTCTGCATGGCCAGCAGCATCACGCAAGCTCGTCAGGGCACGCTCTACCTCATGTGCGGCGGCAAGCTTACCACCTTCGAACGAGCCAAACCCTTGCTGGAGTCGCTTGGCTCAACATCCCGCTACATCGGCAAGGCAGGAGAAGCCGCCAAGGTCAAGGTTCTGGTGAACATGGTGATGAATTGCAACACCGCTGCTCTGGCAGAAGGGCTGGGTCTTGGAGATGCCCTTGGATTGGACCTCACGATGCTCCGCGAAGTCTTCAGCCAAACGGGTGCAGCTTCACGAGTCCTGGAGACAGACGGAGAAGACATGCAGCTGCGGGCTCATGAGTGTTATTTCTCTGCAGCCCATGCTGCGAAGGACTCGGGCATTGCCCTCGCGTTGGGAAGATGTGCCGGCTTGACATTGCCTCTAGCGAAGGCGACATTCGAACAATATGAGCGGCTTGTCTCGACCGGCAAAGGCGAGATAGACAAATCTGGAATTGCTGAGCTGACCTTCAAAGGCCGGATGGGATAGTCGGGGAATAGCACAACTCAGTATTGAGTGTAATACCAATGTTTATTGTTAATCGAAAAACTGTTTCACTTCTTCAACAGGAACAAAGCCGACAAGGAGTCCACCATCCGATGAGACGATTAGTGGAACACCGGCTTGTCCTGTTGCATGCCAGGCCGTTTCCCATTCCTGTGCGATGCGGCGAATATGATCGTTAGATTCTTGCTCCACAGACTCTTCCGTCAAATCCCTCAGCACTTGCGGATCGGAAATATCTCGTCCTTCAGCCCAGAAGGCTCGGTAGATCTTCCGCACATAATCCATCCCTCGCGCTCGGTCGCGACTCAATAATCCAATGGCTCGTTCAATGGCCAGCCTTGTGTTCGGCTTTCCAGGCGGCAGTGCGATCGGCAATCCCGGCGCCAGCCGTTGCACGACCGATACTTCCTGCCGCAATTCAGTGCCGAGCGATCCCTGCCAGGGCTTCATCGGGGAAGGCAAATGCGGCGCATGTTGTACACCTTGCCATTCAGTGCGATCGAGGAATGCCAAATCATACAGGCGCTCATGCAGGGCATAGCAAAAGGGACAATTAAAATCGCTGAAGAGTTCAAACCTTGGACCTTCATTCATCGCTTATGCTTCACGGAAGAATTCCGATAATCCTGACAGGCCCTCCCGTCCCCCCTTTGATCTTGATTGGCAGGGCCACGAGAATAGCTCCCTTAGGCGGAAGCTTGTCCAAGTTGGCAATGTTCTCGAGGCCATACAGATTGGCTCCATTGACGACCTGATGCACGATAAAATCTTGTGATGGTCCGTAGTCGATGCTGGGGGTGTCGATTCCGACCCCGTCGACACGCCGTTCCTTTATGAGGAATTCAGCCGCTTCTTTCGAGAATCCCGGAAAATGCAAGGTCTTTGAGTCCGATGGGGTATCGCTCCCGAGGTAGCGCACTTTATCCGGCCATCTCCGTCCCCATCCGGTCAGCATCAATACCACAGCGCCGTGAGGGATGGGCCCATGGCGAGCTTCCCACATGTCGAGATCCCGAACGGCTAAACGATAGTCGCGATCCTCTTCAACCGCCTGACGCACGTCGATCACGACTGCAGGCGCAATCAGCTTCTGCAATGGGATCTCGTCAACCGCCAGCCGGCCTTCAGCAAAGTGAATCGGCGCATCGATGTGAGTCCCGCCATGTTCCGACATCGAGAAATCCCCGGAGGCGTACCAATAGCCATTGGCCGTTCTGCCCCAGGCAGCCTTTTCCCATGTGAACGGCTTATTCGTCGGCCAGAATACCGTTTGTTCGTCCAGTGGATAGGTCAGATCCACGAGTTTGTTTTCATCGATGCCGGCAAAAGCCAGCGTGATTAAGAACACCAGCATCGCTGCGATCAATCCAGCCTTGCCAACCTTGTAAGCCATGCTTCCTTTCCGCCAACTGGTGAATCAGCCTTCAACTGGCATTCATGAATGCCACTGTGTTATCTGAGCCCATGGGCTGGCCCAATGTATTACTGCTGATCCCCCCTCTGACGCAACTGAACACCCCCTACCCGTCGACTGCTTATTTGACCGGATTCCTGCAGTCAAGAGGTGTGTCCTGTGAGCAGGCAGACCTGGGCATCGAAATGGTTTTGCGGCTGTTCAGCCGGGAGGGTCTCACGACTGTGTTCAATCAGATCAAAGGACAAGAGAAGGCACTGCCTTCCGAGGCGCGACGCATGCTCACTGCAGAACAGGAGTACCTGGATGTCATCGAACCGGTCGTGGTCTTTCTTCAAGGGCACAGTCCAGAGACTGCGGCGAGGTTCGCTCGGCCGGGTAGTCTTCCGAGAGGGCCACGATTTCGAATGCGCCAGGCGCTGCCTCGCACTGCATCGAGAGATGACCGGGCCAAGCACAATGCCACGCTGTTTCTCGAAGACCTCACTGATCTCGTTCAGGCGACGATCACTCCCCATTTTGCACTGAGCCGCTATGCCGAGCATATCGCGCGATCGGCTTCGTCCTTTGACGGCCTGCTCTCAGGGCTCACAGAGCCGCCGAATTTGACGGATTGCTTCATGCTGGAGGCACTGTGGAACCACATCGATCGTGTGAAACCGGCTCTGGTCGGCCTCTCGGTTCCGTTCCCTGGCAATCTCTACGGCGCCTTCCGCATTGCCCAAGCGCTCAAACAGAAACGCCCGGACATCACCATCGCGCTCGGTGGAGGTTATGCGAATACGGAATTGCGGCGGATCAGCGATCCCCGTGTGTTCGATTTTGTGGATTTCATTACGTTGGACGACGGCGAGCGCCCACTGCTCTCGCTGATCGACCACCTTTCCAATCGCCAGCCGCATAAGGCCCTCTGCCGAACCTTCTATCGAGAAAAAGATCGAGTCCTATTTGTCAACGATCCAACCGCGACGAATTTTTCCTTGAACGACGTCGGCTGTCCTACCTATCGTGGGTTCCGGCTTGATCGCTATCTCTCGATTCTCGATAGCACCAACCCGATGCATCGCCTGTGGTCGGAAGGCCACTGGAACAAACTCACGGTCGCGCACGGGTGCTACTGGAAGCAATGCACGTTTTGCGACGTTGGTCTCGACTATATCGGCCGCTATGAAATGACACCGACGGTGCGACTCATTCAACAGATTGAGCAGCTGATCGCAGAGACAGGCCGCCGTGAATTTCACTTCGTTGATGAAGCCGCTCCGCCTGCTGCGTTGAAATCCTTGGCTCTTGCCCTACTGGAACAAGAGATTCGTATTTCCTGGTGGGGGAACATTCGTTTCGAAGAAACGTTTACACCGGATCTCTGCCGCCTGTTAGCCGCCTCGGGCTGCATTGCGGTGACGGCGGGACTTGAGGCCGCATCTGATCGATTGCTGGCCAAGATGAAAAAAGGCATCACTGTGGACCAGACGGCGCTGGTCGCCGCGGCCTTCAGAGACGCGGGCATTTTGGTCCATGCGTACCTCATGTACGCCTTCCCATCGGAAACCATCCAGGACACTGTCGATTCACTCGAGCGAGTTCGTCAATTGTTCGCGGCCGGTGTCATGCAGTCGGCATTCTGGCATCGATTCACGACGACAGCACACAGCCCAATCGGCCTCAATCCCAAAGCCAACGGGCTTCGTATCTTGGGTCCACCATTCAGTGGATTCGCCGAAAATGATCTTGTCCATCAGGATCGCGTCGGCCAGACACCCGAATGGCTCGGTGAAGGCTTGCGGCGATCCATGCTGAATTTTCTAGAGGGTCGCGGACTCAGGATGGATGTGCGGCAATGGTTCGATCACGCGGTTCCGCGACCGCTCGTCCCATCGAACTGGGTGAACCGTATCCTGAAAGCCCGGCATATCACCGACAACCCGAAGGCAGAACGTCGATGCGTCTGGATCGGCGGACAGCCGAAGGTATCCTTCACGCTCCCACCTTCGCAGGCGATGTGGTTGCATGATCTCCTGGAACAGTCCACTCCACGGAGACAACGAACAACTGCCTACCCGCTGCTGCGTGACATCAAGACATCGTTTCCGAAAAGGAAAACGGATTTTGAATCTCTTCTTCGCAGCCCGGCCTGGAAAAGGATCCGTGCGGCTGGCCTTTTGCTCGTCTAGCCTTGGATGCGACCACCTTGACCTTCAGTGACGACCTTCACCAACCTGCTAATACGAGCTTTCCAATCATTGTGCCCGACTCCAACTTGGCATGGGCCTTCTTGAGGTTCACCACGTTGATCGGCCTCAGAGTGTCTCGAAGGATACTTCTTAATTGTCCCTCATCGAACCAGTCAGCAATGCGGTTGAGCAACTTATGTTGCTCGATCATATCGGCCGTCTGATACTTGGAACGAGTGAACATCAATTCCCAGACATGGGTGACGCTTTTGAGCTTCAGCACCTGTTGATCCAGCGCCGACTTATTCTCGACGATCGTGCATATCTTGCCCTGTGGAACAATCAGATCGGCCATTGAGTCCCAATAGCCATCCGTGTCGGCACAATTGAAGATGTAGTTGACGAAACGATAGCCAATTGTCTCGATCTGCGGCCGTAACGGCTGCCGGTGATCGAGCACATGATCCACACCGAGCTGCTTCACCCATGCAATCGAATCCGGACGCGATGCGGTGGCAAGAACCGTCAGTCCCGTGACCTTTGCGAGCTGAATCGCCATAGAGCCGACTCCGCCGGCTCCGGCAATAATGAGCAACGAACGACCCTTCGACGTTCCTTGGCTATCGATACCGAGGCGATCAAATAGCGCTTCGTAGGCTGTGATGGCAACCAAGGGAATGGCCGCTGCTTCATCAAGGGATAATGACCTTGGTTTGCGCCCTACGATCCGCTCATCTACGAGTTGATACTGGCTGTTGCTCCCAGGCCTGGTGATGTCGCCCGCATAGTAGACCTCATCCCCCGGTTTGAAGAATGTAACGGCAGGGCCGATGGCTTCAACCATCCCTGCTGCGTCCCAACCGAGCACATGGGGTGTTGTCCGATCAGGCTTGCCTGGCGCCCGCACTTTAGTATCCACCGGATTGACTGAAACCGCCTCTACTCGAACGAGCAGGTCGCCTCCGGTTGCCTCCGGTTTCGGAAGGTCGAGTTCGACAAGACTATCGGGCTCCTCGATCGGCAGGTACTTATAGAGTCCCACGGCTTTCATCACATCTTCTCTTTCTCGTGAAGATACAACAAGGGCGGGAGAGGCAGCACAACCCCTTCCCGCCCTTTATTCCGCACGGAGCCGTTACTTATTCGGTTGAGGCGTGTACCGCAAGTACGGCTTCACGGTCTTGAACCCCTTGGGGAACAAGGTTTTGGCTTCATCGTTGGTCACCGCCGGCGTGATAATGCAATCTTCGCCCTCTTTCCAATTAGCGGGGGTCGCAACTTTGAATTTCGAGGTCAACTGGAGGGAATCAATGACGCGAAGCAATTCATCAAAATTCCGGCCACATGAAGCCGGATAGGTCAAGGTAAGCTTGACCTTTTTATCCGGGCCAATAACAAAGACTGATCGCACGGTCATGTTATCCATTGCGTTCGGATGGATCATATCGTAGAGCGTGGATACCTTTTTATCCGGATCGGCGATGATGGGATAATTCATCGTCGTATGCTGCGTCTCATTGATATCGTTGATCCAGCCCTTGTGCGAATCCAGCGGATCGACACTCACTGCAATGACCTTCACGCCCCGCTTTTTGAACTCAGAGGTGATCTTCGCGACCGTCCCCAACTCGGTCGTACAGACCGGCGTATAGTCTTTCGGGTGGGAAAATAGAATTCCCCAACCGCCGCCGAGCCATTCGTGAAAATTGATCGTCCCCTCAGTTGTTTCTGCTGTAAAGTTCGGGGCTTCATCTCCCAATCGTAGTGCCATAACCGACCTCCTTGTTTCGAATCCGACTATGAACGAATGAACGATGTACGATACTGCCCCTTCCGGACTGAGTGCAAGTGGGAACTCGCGCCTACGATCCGGCGGTGATATTCAAGCGGGTCCGTATCTTTTCATGATCTGCTGCAGCCAGATCCACTTCGGTCAAAAACACACGCTCCTCGTTGAGTTTTCCTTCCCCCACCATGTGTGCCTGCACCTGTTCGGCTCGCTGGCGCGCCAGGGCTTGCAGCACACTGTCCTCCACCGCGATGGAGGTCACCAGTTCACGCCTCATCTCCTCGGTGGTCGGTGGTTTGGGAGGAACATCCGGCTGTCGCTGTGACACAGGTTGCTGACTACGCCGTTCGTCAAAGAGTTGCTTGATGAGACGTTCCTCCTCCTGAGGCGGCAGATCAGCGTCTTGATGAGACATACCCCGTTCCTGCCGCCACCTGCCGCGAAGTTCCTGGTAAAATTGCTGAAGCGCGAGGGCCTGTCGATCGCGCGCAGGATCGGCCACGCCGGTAATTTCCAAACGTAAACCAGGCCGCTCCTCGAGTCCCTTCACAAGCATGTCAATTTTCTTCAGCTCTGCGGATGCCATTGCCGTCGATCCAGGCTCGAATGCCAGATGCTGCAGTTCCTCGGCGTCTCCACCTCCGGGGACCAGCTTGCCCATGAGCGCAAAAGGGGATGCAACCATCTTGGTCAGAAGGTTCCCCAAGGTCGACCACACCGCCTTGCCGTATCTGAAATCGGGGTCCTTGAGATCTCCTCGAATCGGTAGATCAATGTCGATGCGGCCCTTCCGATCTTTCAACAACGCCACTGCCAGGGGCACGGGTAACGATGTGGCATCCGGACTATTGGTCTTCTCCCCGAAGGTCAGCTGGTCGACGGCCAGCTTGTTTTCGGCTTCCAATTGCTTTTGCGATACCTTGTAGGCCAAATCCAAAAACAGTTTGCCTTTCCGGATCGGATAGCCGACGTACTTGCCGCTATAGGGGGTAGCGGTGGTGAGGTCTACATTGTCGAATTTGATCGCGAGGTCCGTAAAGGCATCTTCGGTCAGCGGGTTGATCGTTCCCGTGATCTTCAGCGGCGCTACCTTGTCGACTCTTCCGGATATATCCACCTCCGCCTTGGCGACCTGCTTCGACGAGAGACCTTTCACTGTTCCCGTCAGGTCGTACAATCCGGTCTGAACCGGTGGTGTAACCGATTCATCCTGGAACGTGGCCGTGCCCTTGAGTAGCTTAACTGTTTTAATAGTGATCGACGGAGGCGGCCCCTTTTTCGGTTGAGCCGCAGGTTGTTCCGCAGCAGGTGGAGAGTCTGTCGATACGGCATCGGGAAGGAGTTTTTTCAGATTCATCTGTCCATCGGAAAGGATCGCCAGATGCACGGTCGGCTGATCCAAGCCCACTTCCTCAATGGCGACGCTTGTCGGATCGACGGTTAACGCGATCTGGCGCAACTGAAACTGTTTCCAGGATGCTACCGGAGTGCCCTGATCGCGATCGGCAATCGCCAGCGACTTCACTCCCAGATTACCTTGGAAGGTCATCAGCGGGGCCTTGGGATGCTCCACAGCAAGATGGATCTTCCCATCCAAATCGATTGCGCCATTATCCACGGCGATGCGCGCGAACCGCTCGAAGTAAGACTGAAAGGGCTGGATCGCAATGTTTCTCAGTGCCAGGACCATATCAAGCTGAAACGGTTGCGCAACGATCTGTCCGTCGACCGAAACCGTCCCCGTCTCGTTGAGTTTGTGTTCCACCGTCAGCGGAATTGGCCCTTTGAGCGGAAAGACAAAGTCCTGTGTTTTGGCCGAGAGGCCGGTGACTTCTGCGCGCATCGGTAAGGCCAACGAGCGATCTTCGAAATGGATCGTATGGTTCGTGACGCGCACTTCTTTGATTGAAACCGTCCAAGGGTGCTCGCGGGCCGGTGGAGTGGAGGAGTCCTTCATCGAAGATGTGGCTGGCTCAGAATGACCAGATTCCGCCTTCACCGGCGTAAGGAGAGACTGCAGATTGATAGAGCCATCGGGATTTCGCCAGGCGCGGTCAGTTGCATCGCTCATCGCGATGGTCCCAATGGAGACTGCTCGCTCCCTGAGATCGACGTGAATTCCTTCGATGTCGAGCGTGGGCACAGTGATCACAGGGATCGAATCCCCTTTTTCGGCCAAGCTGACGTCGGCGAAGTGGAACGCTGTATTGGACACCTCCAAGTCAATTGGCGAAGTCGCCGCGTCGAATCGATATTGCCCGGTTGCTCGAATGGTTCCGGTTGGAACCTCGAAGTTGAATCGTTCCTGCACATATTGAAAGAGAGTAGCGAGCTTTACGCCGCTGAGTGAGAGTGTGCCCTCCGAATAAATCGGCTCGAGGGAAACCGTTCCTTTCCACTCTAGGACTTCGTTTTTCCTGAGTTCCGCCGTGAACGCATAGGTATTGTCGCCACCAGGCTTTGTATGGAAGTTGTTCAGGACGAGATTGATGGGAACGATATCGATCGAGAACGGTTTGACTTTCGATTCATCGCGAAACTCGACGACCCCTTGCGCAATCTCGAACCGTCCGACCTGAATAGCAGGAAGCTCCGTAGGCTGGTCAGAACCCTTCGCCGATTCGGCAGGAGCGGCTTCATCACTGGGCGGTGCCAGTTCGGACAGATTGACATGCCCATCCTTCTTTACCTTTACTGAAACAAAGGGAATAGCAAAGCGAATCTGATCAAAGACATAGGCTCTACGAAAAATCGAGCTGGTCTGAAAGTTGATGAAGAACTCTTGAAAGCCGATCATGGGCGTGCTGTCGGGCTCTTGGATCTCAAACTCCGTCAGCCTGAGAGACAGCACAAACGGGTTGAACTCGACCTCTTTCGCAAGCACAGGTCGCCGCAATTGCTCGGAAAATTTTGGCAGGACGTAATCCTTGATGATGTATGGAACAAGGAAGAAGCCAACCAATGTGTAGATGCACAGAAGGGCGAGTGCTGAGACAACGAGTGGGATCGGACGAAACAACCTACGCATGAAGCAAAAGACCGTATGGTGGGCCCGGCTGGAATCGAACCAGCGACCCTTAGCTTAGAGTTCGGTCCTACCAACCGCGCTGTAGACGTTTCAGGACCCTTGGTGTGCGGAATACGGCAACGTGAACCCCTTCCACGCTCCACGCATCACCCGTGCACTATCTTTTCACATTCCATGACCCGTATGCCAGCTTAGCTGGGGTCGCCAGCAGTCATAGCTACCGCGTACCTTTACGGCCAGCCTGTTGGAATCCTCCAACCGATAGAGCAGCCATAGACCAGGCAAGTTATTGATTTGTAGCTTCAGCTGGGATCTCCAGAACGGGGCTTCATTCTTGCTCACCTCCTCATCCAGCAGGATTGGCATGTCCACTGCGCGGAGAGAACCGGAGGATCCGACCATGGAACAACGGATGTCTGCTTTTGAGCGCTATGAGCGCGGGCTTCTTCTCAAGGAAGTCAAAATATTCGACTCGGCGCTTGAAGAATTTCAACATGCGGCCGCTGACCCGCAGCATGCCGGGAAAGCCCATACGCAGATGGCCCTGTGTTTAAAATCGACGGGACGTCACGAAGAAGCCGTCGAAGCGTTTTGCCAAGCCCTGAAATCGGGCACATTCTCACCCGGAGAAAGAGTTCACATACTGTATTTACTGGGCAAAACGTTAGAACCTCTCGGCCGATATGAAGAGGCTCTGGAAATCTATCGCTGGATCATACGAGAGGACCCTCATTTCCAGGACGTCGGCTTTCGGATTAAACACCTGAGTTCAGCCGGACGGGGTTCCCCTCCCGCTCGTCAATCCGACTACCAGGCCTGGGTTGGAAACCTACTCAATATGTGGGAACAACTAAAACCTCATCTGGTGTCTCTGTTGGCCCAGGCATGGGACTCGCTAGCTCGGTACGCGGAAGTGCTGGAGACGTATCGCGGGCTCAAAAAAAAGGCAGGTTCTAGAGGTATGCCGGGTCGGTTACGGGCGGAACCACGCAGTGCACCAACGTCAACGAACCGGTCAGTCCCGGTTCAGAAAGGCCAGATGGACAAACGCCGGCATGCACGTATTGCAGTCCAATTGCGCAGCCAATTTTCATCGAAGAATCGGATCGTGTCTGGTGAAGGTGAACTGCGAGACCTGTCCCCTTGGGGCTGTCGCATTACAAGTCCCGCTGGAGTCCCCATCGGAGCCGAACTCGAGTGTTGTATCTTCCATCAGGATGAACTCAACCCGTTCACCGTGGATGAGGCAACTGTTCGCTGGATCCGTCATCGAGAATTTGGCCTTGCCTTCACGAAGGTACGTCCGGACGTTCAGCGACAGATCGCACAGTTGTGTAGAAATGTGGCACGGCTCGGAAATTAAACACGCCGCCAGCGATGACCGCGTGAGCGGATCACGCACCTCATAAATGGATGGCCAGCCTTCGAGCGAAGCGTAGCCATCTACTCTTCACGGATATTGACAAATCCCTTCTAGGTATCCTTGGTTGATCCCGGAGCATGGATGAACCTGAGGTCTTTGCGAAACCCACTCATAACTCTTAAGCTAGGGTATCGATAGTGGCGCAAGGCCTGTTAGATATATTACACTCCAATCGGCTCAAGAGCGGACGTTATGGTGATCGCAAGGCTAATTCGAGTACTCCTCGTGGATGATCACGCTATGGTTCGGCAAGGTTTGCGCAGTGCATTACAAGCCTACCCCAACATCCAAGTAGTCGGTGAGGCAGCCGATGGTGAAGAGGCCGTTTTGTGTGCGGCACAGATCCAACCAGCCGTCGTGGTGATGGACATTAACATGTCGAAGATGGACGGAATCACGGCGACGCGGTTAATCAAGACACAGCATCCCCAAATTGCCGTTCTTGGACTCTCTGTCGATCTGAAAGATTACCAGATATACGCGATGCAAAAAGCAGGGGCGTTTGAGGTCCTCAAGAAGGATAATGCAGTGGCTGACTTATATGGGGCGATACAACGGGCGGTGGCAGCCGTTCAACCGGTTCTCATCCTGGAAGAGACGCCCTCCCCGAAGCAGGATCCCGCAGAGTCAGAATCATTAGACAATCCGGCTCTGCCCGAGTCAATGCCGATGAAAGAACCGAAGATCTGACCGATGCGCTAGTACACTCCTCCTGAGAAACCTTACGTGTTCCCGGCCTTTTCTCTCTTCAGCAAAAACCGCCCAAATCCATCTGAATCGCCACGCAGCCCTCATGAGCCGCTGTAAGTGAGTGGATCCCCTATCGCGTACTTTTCTGGCCCAGCCTGTGGGAACCTGCCATCACTGAACGCCGTTCTCGTGGCCGAGAAAGCTATTGATTTGTCACGCGAGTTGACGGGCTTCATTCTTGCTCGAATGCTCATCCACCGTCCATCGCCCAGCCATCACCAAGGGGAGGATGCCAGCATGCTACAACGAATGTCCGGATCGGAGCACTATGAGCGCGGGCTGCTTCTGAAAAAAGTCCAAATTTTCGCTGTGGCCCTCACAGAGTTTCAACAAGCATCGCGGGACCCACAGCAGGCGGGAAAAGCTTTTGCGCAGGTGGCGCTGTGTCTCAAAGCCCTGGGGCGTGAGGAAGAAGCTGCCACAGCATTGCGCCAAGCGTTGGACGCGGGCTCCTTCTCAACCAAAGAACGAGTGCACATCCAGTATTTGCTAGCCCAGACGTTAGAAGCGCTCGACCGGGAGTTCGAGGCCCTGGTCGTCTATCGCCGGATCCGAAGAGAGGACCCTCATTTCCAGGACGTAGAGGCTCGGATTCAACAGCTAAGTTCAGGTAAACTCCGTCCGGTTTTCTCTGCTCAGGTGGGCGTCGCCAAACGGTGGGGGCAATTGAAGCCACAGTTTGCTTCTTTGGTGAGCCAGACCTGGCAGAGGCTCGCGCGATATGCCGAAACGCTGGACCATCGCTGGATCACAAGCACATCTTCGAGGGTGCGAGCGAAGGGAAATCTGGAGCCCACACGGACGCGATGCAGTTCCTCCTCGCCAACCGATCGATCAGCCTCAGCTCAGAGAGCTCAGACCGATAAACGCCGGCATGGTCGTGTGCCCGTCCAGTTGCTCAGCCAATTTTTCTCCAAGATTCGGTTGGTGGGCGGTGAGGGTGAGCTCCGAGACCTCTCTCCTAGCGGCTGCCGGATCACGAGTCACGTGGGAGTCCCCGTTGGAACTGCGCTCGAGTGTTGGATCTATCCGCAGGATGAACATCCGTTCACCGTGGATGCCACGGTTCGCTGGATTCGTCATCGGGAATTTGGCCTTGCCTTTACGAAAGTGCGTCCCAGCGTCCAGCGGCAGATCGCGGAAGTGTGCAGAAAAGTGGCACCGCTCTGAGCGCTTAAAACCTGTAGTTTCTTGACCGGGGAAGCAACAATCCGAATTAACCCGTGCTGAGCGGAACAACCTTAGCTAACGCAAGCCCGTCTCTACATGTGGCAAAGCAGCGGAAGGAGAAAACATCTAACCATTTAATTTATTGGTGCGCCCGCCGCGAATCGAACGCGGGACCCTCAGCTTAGAAGGCTGATGCTCTATCCAACTGAGCTACGGGCGCCAACGCGTAAAGTATTTATCCGCCGCTGTCATTGACTGAAAGACGTCAAAGAGTCGGTGGCATGAGCAGCTTGACTTGGTCGGGGCGAGAGGATTTGAACCTCCGACATCCTGCTCCCAAAGCAGGCGCGCTACCGGGCTGCGCTACGCCCCGACGTTGGAATTACAATTTCTTATAGCTTGCACTGAAGAAGATGGCGTAGCAAGTGTTATTACCATGTTAGCCGTGTACTTTTGAAGCTTCGCCGCCGCCTCATGCAGGTCTTCCGGCTGAATCGTATTATACCGCCGATGCATCTGTTCTGACTTGTCGACGATCTTCATAGCGGTCATCGTGTCCACCCCTGCCCGTCTCAAGTTCGTGCTGGCCGTATGGCGCAAGTCATGGAGCCGAAGACCTGTAATCCCCGCCCGGCGACAAGCCGCAGCAAAGGCCGTTCGAGGATTCTTCCAAGGCTTCCCCTTATACAGGAACACCTTTTGAGTGTCTAGGCGTCGTTCCCGGTGAAGTTCCGTGAAGGTATCAAACACGTCAGAGGTCATAGGAACACCCGCGTCTCCCGTTCTTGGTCTTTCTGAGCGTGAATTCCCGCCGCCTCATGTCCACATCCGGCCATTCCAGCTTGAGCAGTTCCCCTTTCCGTGGACCAACCTGGTAGGCAATCTTAGGAAGCGCATTACATGGGCGACTGCAGTCCTTTGCAGTGCTTCTATCAATTCGTTCCAACCCGTAGGTGTCGCTTCTAGGTAGCTTCGGCTCTAACTTCTCCAGCCGTCATCATATAAAATTGTTCTCCGTTCTTGCTGTTATCGTCCCTGCTTCGTGCATGCCGTATTGCTTCATCTGTAGTGCCAGTTAAAATATCCCCACCTCATTACGGCCGAGGCGATCGTTGAGCATTTATCACCTGAAGCATCTTCTAATCGAGTCACTGGTTCTTGGGGCGTTGGTATTCTACCTTGCCATGGCGTTGGCCACGCTGGTCGGCCTGGTAAGCTGGATCTTGGGAGGACAAGAGAGTGTGCTCAAGGCATCGTGGATCAGCTGGTGTGCAACCATTGCCATTGTTCCCTTTGCTCTGCGCCTCGTTTTTGGACCTGACACCAGAGTCATTTTCGACCGCTGCAGGACATGGATGGCAAGCTGGCGGAAGCACCGGCGCGGGATGCTCTCACAGAAGGAGCAACGCCAGCACCCACAGAAGGAGCAACGCCAGCATCCTCGCTATCGCGTGGACTTGTCTGCGAGGGTTACGCCTGACCACCGTATCTGTGGGTTTGGGATGATCGCGGATTTATCGGTGAAAGGGTGCAGAGTCAAGAGTAAGACCACCGTCGCGCCCGGTGATTTCGGCAAGCTCCTTATCAGTCTGCCAACTGGGATTACTTCCATTAACAGTATCGCGCACGTCAGTTCGATGGGTTAAGGGACATGAGTGCGGCCTGGAGTTTCTTCTCATGGACCTGGATGAACAGGGCTGTCTCAACCGCACCACGGGGCAACTCGTCGAGCCGGTGGTCGCAGTGGTATCTTCATCTTTGTGCCAAAAATAAAATTCAAATGCTAAACCGCTCTTCGTTAAATACGAGGAGTCAGACCTTCGTAGGTCCAACAGTGGCGGCGGGGGGTTCAAGGAAAACAGTTGAGCGCTACAGCCATTGTCTATCAGCCGCAAGTGTTGTAATTACCGCGAACTAACGCATGCTATTTGAGACGTATCGAGAAGGCATCCACGTCACGGACTCCCTCCCCCTTCATGCACCGTTATGTTAGCCCGGCCAACCTTCGTCTTGGTCCCTTCTAGGTAAAACACGAATTCAACTCTGTGCAAGCCGCTGCCAAACCGTCCGGTCGTGGCCGTGAGGCCATTGGCAGCAGGAAAGTTATAGGGTCCATTGTGGTCGACAGAATAATCGAGCTGATCCAACTGCACGGTGGCAAAAACATCACGTAGGTCGGACGTGGAAGCCATCACGCCCCACGAACCTGTTGTCGGATTTCCCACGATAGTCAGATTTATCGTCTTCAAAGGCGGCGGAGGAGGAGGAGTTGAGGTTCCTTCATACACCGTTATGTTAGCTCGGCCAACCTCCGTCTTGGTTCCTTCCAAGTAAAACACGAATTCAACCCTGTGCAAGCCGCTGCCAAACCGTCCTGTGACCGTGAGGCCATTGGCAGCAGGAAAGTTATAGGGTCCATTGTGGTCGACAGAATAATCGAGCTGATCCAACTGCACGGTGGCAAAAACATCTCTGAGGTCGGTTGTGGTAGCTTCCACACCCCAGGGACCTGTGATCGGATTCCCCACCACGCTCAGATTTATTGTCTTCAAAGGGGTCGGGAGTGCAGGCGAAGACGCGGCGGGTGTGTAAGTGAGGAGATTGCTACCACGCGACTCGTTATCGGCCGAATCATAAGCCGTAATGAAGTAGTAGCGAGTTATTGACGGCGTCCCAATATTGAAACTTGTCACCTTTCCGATGGTGGTGAGAAGAGACTCATGGCCCGAACCGGGGCCGCAGGGTATGAGACTGCATTGATAGATGCGGTATCCCGCCACATCTGGTTCGCTATTAGACTTCCAAGTCAATGTGGCACCCGATGCAGCACTTGACCACAATACAAGAACAACGGGGATGGCTCGCACCCAATTCATACCAGGCCTCCTTGTGCTCACCCCGGCTGGGGATCCATATTTTGGCAAAACGTGAGAAAATTGTACTGCCCTCAGAGGGCATTACCTGTAGTGTTAGATTAGGAGCTAGTAAAACTTGACTAAGTCTTTTGTAAAAACTTGGCGAGGCCCGAGCCCACCGGTAGGAGCTATTTCAACTAGCCCGTCAGTACCATGCACAAATTGTGACCACCGGCAGTAGAGAAAAAAACATCTCGTTGATTTACCTAGGATATATCGTGGGGTGGGTATTTAGGGCCGCTGATTATAATCGGCCAAACGAATGAATCCGACACTCCTCGATTGTCATTTGTGCTAGGCTGGGGAGGTGAACAGACGATACGAGGAGCTGGTGAAGTGAAAGGAGCGGTGAACATGAGATGGAATGGTGACATTAGCGACACTGTTGCGTACTGGATCATTGGCGGCTCCCTGCTGGGACTGCTGGCGTTGTGGCGGCCGCTGCGGCGCGAGTGGCGCAGGGCCTGGTGAAGCAATATGGACGTCCCGCTGCTGAGCCGAGCACAGGCAAATCCGTTTTGAGCTAGTCTCATGGCGAGGCAAGGCCAAAACACTACTCTTCCTCACCCACCTGATACCGCTAATAAACGTCGCACCTAGCCTCATTCTTGACGTGGCTCAAACGCGTTTTAAACCGGCCCTCTTAAATAGACCGCCCTTCCTTCCATCTGAATATATGAGTATAGTTGGGATTCTTGATCTTGATCCAGTTCCGACCGTTGGGGTTCTCCTCGTAAAGACTATCCGCTCGTTTCGCCACGATTGGCAGACCAACTCGCATAGTATCCTGAAGGAGAGAATCCAAAGACACCGATTTGCAGTAAATACATGAATGTTTTGTCGCTAGGTAAATTCCTAGGTGACGAACATTTCGCATAGACCTAGATTGCGCCCACATTATCGAGGTCAGCATGCGGCAACAGCTTTGTGCGTTTGCCTGTGCGTTGATGGTCTTGGTCATGGGATGCGCCACAGACTCCCTTTCATGGCAACGCTATACAAAGAATGATTTCCCTGCTCGAGTGCGTTCCATTACTACCTCCCTAGGATACGTCTTGGATGCTGAAGGTGGGCTGAACTACCGCCAGTGGACGGTCAGTATTGGCAAAGGCATACCATACGCCTTCTACAACTGTCTCCAGAACAAGGGCTGCGCAATCATTATCAGGAATCTAAAGTGCGATCACTCTTCCGGTGAACGTGCCTCTTGTGAAATGAAGCTCTATAACAATGACAATGCCACCTGCGACCTTGTCATTTCCGAACGGGAAACGTTCCATATTCGGTGTCCCGTTGATGTATCACTTGAGCCGGAGCTATTACCCCGTCGACGCCAGCAGTAAACGCAGGCAGTTCTCGTCGGTTCGCACGCCCCCAACCAGAGAAAACTATGGTTAACGACCACCCTAGTTCCAGGGCTTCGTCCGGGATCAGATCAGCTATGAAGCCCTCATGGTGAAATCTCAGAATTCGGAAATACGATACTCATGGGGATGAACCCAGTGTCGAATCCATGCGCACTGGCGGTGTCACCGGTAGGCGACCATGAGCAGCCTGGCGTACGCTGGACAAATGTTTTTTACTAGAAGGAACAAAGCTCCAATACCCTAACGCTAGGCGAGGCGGAGAAATGATCCACGTCATTCCGACTGAAAACTGCAAAGCGGCTCAGCCGGTGGGTAAGACGCTGGTCCTCCTGGATCAGCAATTAAGATGCCTGGCCAAGGAGGACGACGATGCCATACGAAAACGACCACGTGGCCGACGTTGATGGGGAAAGCCTGCGGTGCTGGGTATGCGACGGCAACCTCAGACCCGAGACGACAATTGATCTGCACACCGGCTTTTCCTCCGAGGCGCTGCTTTGTCTCGGTTGTGGTCGTCGGTGGCCTGGCGGTGAGTCGCCAAGACCGGTCATTGCCGCCTGATCACGATTCTCACAATATGCGAATGCCCGAACCGCCGACTCTGTGTGGACAGACGATGCCACATGCAACCCCTCTGCAAAGAAATTCGTATGTTTGCCGCTTATTCCCG
Organism: uncultured Nitrospiraceae bacterium; assembly: GCA_963851455.1. Taxonomy (GTDB): domain Bacteria; phylum Nitrospirota; class Nitrospiria; order Nitrospirales; family Nitrospiraceae; genus Nitrospira_C. The sequence goes on along the minus strand of CAWKPI010000004.1, from coordinate 339,192 downwards.
CACGCTAGATCAACCCACGCAACCAGTATGCGAGAAAAGCAACATGTTCATAAATAGCCTCATTGCTGACTGCTAGGTTTCCGGCATCAGGAATAAGACCAGAGAGACCCCATAGATCGGTCGACGTCTTATAATCACAGGATATGGGCGTCACGATGAATCCTGCTTTCCGGAAAGCAGCGACAGATCGCGGTAAATGTACCGCGGAGTCAATTAGAAGGATCCTATTGTCTGAACCGAGAAGTTGTTTGATAGCGTGAGCCCGTTCATGCGTTGCTATGCCTTGGTCGCTTAGGATGATCGCTTCTGTAGGATACCCGAGAAGAACGGCCCATTCCTGCAGCGTCGCAGTTCTAGTTGCATTTTGGGTGAGAACACCGGGCCCTCCCTGCGCCAACACAACTTTTGGAGCACTACGCGCTTGAACATAGATAAGTCCGCAGAGCAAGAGATCAGCACTGCTGGTTCCAACGATTGTAGGCCGATCACTGAAGGGTGTTAGCGTGGGGGGATTATTAGCAAAGAGGACGATGGCATCCTGCTGAAGAGGTATTGCCGCAGGTGGACGATAATAAGTTTCCAGGGGCTGCACCAGTGCTTGTGCCAACGGACGTGTGGTGAATCCGTAATAAAGCACTAACAACAAGCAGAGAATGAACCGAATAGAACGAGGACATCGTGTGGTCCAAGAAATGAGACAACCTACGCTCAAGCCGATGAAAATCCAGACTTCAGGATAGAGGAGGACTTTAATAGGGCCAAGAATGTGCATTGTTTAATGCGTCATGGCACCAGGCCGTGACAACAGTTCTCCACCTTCTCATCTCTTCTTTGTTCACCTGGGAGACGCACCTGTTTGTTCACCTGGGAGACGCACCTGAGGACTTTTGACCAGCTAAGACGTTCCACAACCATATTGAAGCGATCTAAGTGCAGCTTCGTGCTCAATGAAACGAGTGCGTCTCCTCAAAGTACATGATTTCATCTGACCACCCTGGAGTCCTACCTACGAAAGTGTTATTTACGATCTGCTTATTAGAGCCTAAAGTTCGCGCTGTCAATGGTCAATTCACCATACTACGGCGGTGACATGAAACTTGAACCCAATTTCAGCAAGAAGCACTGCGCGATCTTGACACTGCTGTTGTGTTCGTTGGCGCTGATACCGGTAAGAGTCGAAGCAAAACACCATTACACTCGGTGAAATTGAGTTAAGTGGCACCTTTACCCTAAACCCTGCGTACACCTTCAACCAACCTACTTCACAGCCCTTCGGCAGCTTTTCCGGCCTCACCATCGTAGAAGCGAGTGGAATCTTTACCCCTCTCATGCACCACGGTGGTGCTTTATCGATGAATACGCCTCAAGTCCTATCGCCACCCTTTACGGCACTGGCTGAAAGCAAGCCATTGGCAGGACTAATGATCTGGTCGATAGGCGGCTACACATTGGACACCACGTGGACTAATATTACCGGCGCTGATTTCGCTGGTCGAAATGTATCAGGTCTATTTGATCTCTCCGGTCATCGTTTTGATCACGGCCATCCTCGCGGAACGTTTGGATTCTGGAACTTCATCGCGCCCCCCTATGACATCAGCAATTTTACTCAGCCAGTTACCGGGCCTATAACTCTAACAATCCAAGAGGCATTCAATAACGGCGGTGTGGGTCGGGGAGGTAACGGTCGCGGAAATCTGACAACCCTTCAGGCATTCAGTAAAGCTCAGCTTGATCCTAATAACCTGACAATCCATGAGTCATCTAGTAACGGGCATGTTGTTCCCGAACCCTCCTCTTTCTTCCTCCTTGCCTGGGGCCTCGCTCTGCTGACAGGGTGGCGATCCCATAAAACGAGGATTGCCGCGCCCATCGAGGCTTTCGGCAATCCCCGTTTTGATCCCAAAGCAGGCGCGCTACGGGGCTGCGCTACGCCCCAACTCTAAAGATAACTCTGCGCCAAATCTCCCAACAATTTACCTTCCCTCATTCAATATGTACTATTTGTCTGCCAAGGATCTCTCGCACTTGTGCAAATGCCTTCGCCCGATGACTGATCCGGTTTTTTTCATCCGGTGACAATTCAGCCAGTGTCATGCCCAGCTCCGGTACGAAAAACACTGGGTCATAGCCGAACCCTTGTGCACCAGCCGGCTCTTCGGTGATGACACCCTGGAGCTGCCCTTCAGCAACCTGTACCTCTCCAGACGGTGATGCGATAGCGGCCACCGTGATGAAACGGGCCGTTCGACGGTCATGCGGCACACCCGATAACTCACGGAGCAGCTTTCTCCAATTGTCTTCGTAGGTGACGTGCTCGCCCGCATAGCGGGCAGCATACACGCCGGGCTGCCCTCCAAGCGCATCCACTTCCAGTCCGGTATCGTCTGCCACTGCTAACAGGCCCGTGGCTCGTGAGACGGCCCTCGCCTTCTTGATCGCATTGGCCTCACAGGTCTTACCGTCTTCGATGACATCAGGCACTTCGGGAAACGCGTCCATCGTTCGAATGGATATGCCGAGGTCACTTAAAAGCGAGGCGAGTTCCTGTGCCTTGTGGCGATTGCGGGTCGCCAATACCAATTCACGTATCACTCGCTACTCCAAGGTCCCGATGAGGTCCCGCTGCAATGCTGTCAGGGTTTGAATGGCACTCCACCCCTGCGCGAGGAACCCGTCCATATCCTGTTTGGCGAACGGTGTCTTCTCCGCCGTCCCTTGGATTTCGACAAATTGACCCTTGCCTGTCATGACCAAATTCATGTCCACTTCTGCCATCGAATCTTCGCTGTAAGCCAAATCGACGAGGATTTCTCCGCCAACGATACCGATACTGATGGCGGCCAAGTAATCAGTCAATGGTCGTTTTTTGATCAGACCACGCGTCTTCAACGTCGTTAAGGCATCCGCCAAGGCAATGAATGAGCCGGTGATGGAGGCCGTCCGCGTGCCACCATCGGCCTGAATGACGTCGCAATCGATCCAAATAGAACGCTCCCCCAGTTGCGTCATATCGGTAACCGCACGTAAAGATCGTCCGACAAGCCGTTGAATCTCTAAGGTCCGTCCACCCTGTTTTCCCTTGACCGCTTCCCGGGGTGACCGGTCGTGAGTCGCTCGTGGCAACATTGAGTATTCGGCCGTCACCCATCCCGTCCCCTTTCCCTTCAGAAACGGTGGAACTTTTTCCTCTACCGATGCGGTGCAAATCACTTTGGTATCGCCCATTTCTATTAAGACCGACCCCTCCGCATGTTTGATAAAGTTCCTAGTGATTTTCACCGGTCGGAGTTGATCCTTGCGGCGACCGTCCACCCGCAGCAACCCTGCACCCACACTCATACAATTCTCCTCTCAAGAATTCGGCGCATTATAGTGAACCGTCCTTCAAAGCGCAATGAAACAGCCCTCTAGCGATCTTCAGTCCACTCGACAAAATGGCATTCAGTTCAATGTACAAAGCGGGGCGGTTTGCCAATTTCTGTACCTCACACCCTTCTATAAAGACCCATCGCCAGGCAAAGAACTTCAGTAGTTTTATGATCCTTTGGAATGCCCAGACGTCTTCTAGCGAACGATTTCGCCGCGGTATGACACCGATATTCCCAATGCAAATAATCACAACCCAGCAGGAAATCATAAATTAGTGGCACAAAAGGTGCACCCCGTTCTACAGTTTCTCAGAGACAACCAAAACCTGTTTTCAGACAAGTTCAACCGCTTACAACGAACCGATCAAGTCATCTATGACACTCCTTCTCGATCGCCCGAGCCAACAGGCACTTGTCGACCTTAAACGTGTGTTGATCATCGATGATGAAGAACCGATTCGTCGTCTGCTGGGCTATATGCTCCAGTCACACGGCTATGAAACCGTCCTGGCTTCCGATGCCCGAGAAGCTCGCTTGCGGCTGGCAGAGACCTCCTTCGCGCTGATGTTGTGCGACGTCAACATGCCGGGTGAGTCCGGCATGGACTTGGTGCGCAGCGTCTTACGCCAACACCCCCACACAGCGGCCATTATGGTGACCGGACTCGACAGCCCCGTCCTGGCGAATGCCGCGCTAGACATGGGAGCGTTTGGCTATATCATCAAACCGTTCGAGTCGAACGAAGTGCTCATCAACGTCGCCAATGCCCTGCGCCGCCGCCGCCTTGAGATGGAAAATCGACTCCATCGAGAAAACCTCGAAGATGTCGTCAGAACCAGAACCATGGCGTTGCAGCAAGCGTTGGAATGGCTCGAACAAGAGCGAGAAGGAACTCCGGCTCTCACGGGAAGAAACCATTCAACGGCTGGCCATCGCCGCAGAATACCGGGACAGTGCCACAGCTCAGCATATTCAACGCATGAGTCATTATTGCGAACTGCTGGCCCGCCGCTATGGATTGTCGGCTGAACGCTGCGACCTCATTCGCACTGCCAGCCCGATGCACGATATTGGCAAGATCGGCACACCCGACCATGTGCTGCTGAAGCCGGGAAAGTTTACGCAAGACGAATTCAACGTGATCGCGCAGCATGCGGAAATCGGTTACCGCATTCTGGCCGGCTCCGACGCGGAGATCTTGAACGTGGCCGCCACCATTGCTCTCACCCATCACGAACGGTGGGACGGCAGCGGGTATCCACGCAAGTTGAAGGGCGAAGCGATCCCCATCGAAGGCCGCATTGCCTCGATCGCGGACGCGTTCGATGCCCTCACCACCGCTCGCGTCTACAAACCGGCATTTGATTTCAATCATGCCGTCGATTTGATGAGCAAGCATCGAGGCGAGCATTTCGACCCCGAGCTACTCGACGTGTTTCTCGCCTCACTCATCGACATCAAGCGTATCCATGAAGAATATGCCGACCGAGTCCCTCCAAATTTCCCTAACCAATTGTAGCGTGTGATTATCTCATTTCGTTGACAGTATTCCCCTCATCGCTATACTCCAATCATTCGGGACAGTCGTGTCCACCCGGCGGTAGGCTCAGTCCAAACACTGTAGCGGTGGTAGCGAAAGGATTGCTGATCATGGCCAAGAAAGCTGCGTCCCTCAAGAAGGTCGGAGTCACGAGAAACTGGATCGCATATCTCTGTGAATCCCTCGTGACGTCCGGGGTCATGCCGACATGGGAAGCCGCCACCTATCTCACGGAGAATTTGTTCGGTGAAACACCGAACCCCAGACTTCTCGGAACCAGCAATGCCCACGAAGTCACCGCGCAATTTCTTCATCGTTTGTATCAGCCACTGGTCGAAGCAGCCTCTCGGGATATCACATTGCCGCCGGGAGCGATGCTCCATGTGTTCACGGACATCAGCCTGACCGGAAAATCGGCCGTGCTGGTCGTGTACTTTCCAGGAAACGGTCAGCCGCACCAATTATTGATGCTTGACGCCGCCAAAGCCTGGGACCTTGTCTTTCAGGATTCTGAGGCGTTTAACCGCTGGGCGGAAGATCGCTATCGACTGGTGAAGACTTCGCTCACGGCTGCCATCGGCAGGCCGATCAGACAGCCGCTTCTGGCGGAAGTGTCCTAACCTTCCCTCTTCTCATCCGATCCACTTCGGATCATAGTTGAGGTTCGGCGAAAGCCATCGCTCGATGGTGCGCAGGTCCATGCCCTTCCGCCGGGCGTAGTCTTCGACTTGATCCTTTCCGATTTTCCCTACGGCAAAATATTTTGCCTCGGGGTGAGCAAAATAGAATCCACTCACCGCTGCGGCTGGCAACATCGCGTAACTTTCGGTCAGGGTAATACCGGCGTGCTTTTCCACGGGCAATAAATCGAACAGCAATCGCTTTTCAGTATGGTCCGGACAAGCCGGATATCCGGGGGCGGGACGGATACCCCGATACCGTTCACGGATCAACTCCTCGTTCGTTAATTGTTCGGACTTGCCATAACCCCAGTCTTCCCGTGCCCGTTTGTGGAGGGATTCCGCAAACGCTTCCGCAAAACGATCCGCTAACGCTTTGGCCATAATCGAATTATAGTCGTCGTGGTCCTTGTCGAATTGACGACACAAATCGTCCAATCCGATACCAGCCGTCACGGCAAAGGCCCCGACATGATCTCTCCGTCCTGATTCCTTCGGTGCGACGTAATCAGCCAAAGCGAGATTCGGTTGCCCTTCCGGCTTCTCGTGTTGTTGTCTGAGCGTATGGATCGTCATCAAGACCGTTGAACGAGTGGCATCGGTGTACAGTTCAATATCGTCCCCCACGCTGGATGCGGCAAAGAATCCGATATACCCCTTTTGCCTGTAACAGCCTTATCTTTGACGATCCGCCCGAGCAGTTGTCGTGCATCCGTCGAACAGCTCCTGGCCTCTGGCTCCGATCGTTGCATGCTCAAAAATTGCGGGGTATCGTCCTCTCAATTCCCAGGTATGGAAAAACGGAGACCAATCGATATAGGACAGTAACTCGGCGAGTGGTTGGTCATCGATAACGCGAGCGCCCAGAAACGCAGGCACTGGAACATCGACGTTGCTCCAATCGCATGGACAAGTGACGCGCGCGGGCCTTCTCCAACGGAAGGACAGCCTTCGACCCACGATCCTGATGGGCCTGCCTGACCCGCATCGTAATCCTCTCGAACCTGTTGCACGAAACCGGGTTTCTGCTCGCTGTTCAGGAGACTGCCGACGACGCCGACCGCTCGGGATGCATCCAGCACATGAATGACGGACGGTTCATACGATGGAGCGATTTTCACGGCCGTGTGGGCTTTGCTCGTCGTTGCGCCACCGATCAAGAGCGGCACGTCAAATCCCTCGCGGGTCATTTCCTTGGCCACATGCACCATTTCATCGAGCGATGGCGTGATCAGACCGCTCAATCCGACAATATCCGCCTTTTGCTCGCGTGCCGCAGCCAGAATCTTTTCACAGGGCACCATCACGCCGAGATCGATCACTTCGTAGTTGTTGCAGCCAAGAACAACGCCGACGATGTTCTTCCCGATATCGTGCACATCTCCTTTGACTGTGGCGAGCAAGATCTTTCCTTGCGCTTGATAGTTGCCAAGCCGCTCCTTCTCCGCTTCCATGTATGGCATGAGGTAGGCCACCGCCTTTTTCATCACGCGGGCGCTCTTTACCACTTGCGGCAAAAACATCTTGCCGGATCCGAACAGATCGCCGACGATGTTCATCCCGGCCATCAGCGGCCCTTCGATCACCGACAACGGCTTCGGATACTTCTTCCGCGCCTCCTCCGTATCCTGATCAATGTAGTCCGTGATCCCTTTGACCAATGCATGAGAAAGCCGCTCCTCCACCGTGCCCGTTCGCCACTCATCGTCCTTGACCGCAACTTTGCCCTTCTGCTTCACCGTCTCCGCGAAAGTCACAAGCCGTTCTGTCGCATCCGGCCGCCGATTCAACAGCACATCCTCGACGAGTTCAAGCAGATCCTTGGGAATTTCCTCGTACACGGCCAACTGTCCGGCATTCACAATCCCCATGTCCAGCCCGGCCTTGATCGCATGATAGAGGAACGCCGAGTGCATCGCTTCGCGCACAATGTTATTGCCACGAAACGAGAAGGAGATGTTGCTGATGCCCCCGCTGACCTTCGCCCGCGGCAAGTTGCTGCTTGATCCAGCTGCGTGGCTTCGATGAAATTCACCGCGTAGTTATTGTGCTCCTCAATGCCGGTTGCCACAGTCAAAATGTTCGGATCGAAGATGATGTCCGTCGGCTGGAAACCCGACTCGCTCCGTGAGAATCTTGTACGAACGGCGCGCAAATGTCTTTCTTGCGCTCGAGACGTGTCGGCCTGGCCCCTTTCGTCAAATGCCATCACCACCACAGCCGCACCATAGCGACGAATCAATGTCGCCTGCTCGACGAACTTCTGCTTCGCCTTCTTTCAGGCTGATGCTATTGACGACGGCCTTGCCCTGGATATTCTTCAGTCCGGTCTCCAGCACCTCCCATTTGGAACTATCCACCATGATGGGCACTTTGCAGATATCCGGCTCCGACGCCACCAATCGCAGGAACTTTTCCATGGCAGCCTTGGAATCCAGCATGCCTTCATCCATATTGATGTCGATGATCTGCGCGCCGCCTTCGACCTGTTGCCGCGCCACCGACAGCGCGGTCTCATAATCCCCTGCCAAGATCAGCTTGGCGAAAGCCGGAGACCCGGTCACGTTGGTCCGCTCACCGATATTCACAAAATTCGAATCAGGACGAATCGTGAGCGCTTCCAAACCGCTCAGTCTCGTATACGGCTCGACGGATCGGGATGGCCGCGGTGGAAGCCCATCGCACCGCTTCGGCAATCAACTTGATGTGTGCCGGGCGTCGTCCCGCAACAGCCGCCGACGATATTCAACCAGCCATTCTGAGCCCATTCCCGCAATTGCGGCGCCGAGCGTGTCGGGAGTCTCCGGAAATCCCGTCGGCAGCAATGGATTGGGCAGGCCGGCATTCGGATGCGCACTCACATAGATCGGGGCGATCCGCGACAGTTCTTCGATCAGCGGACGCATTTCTTTCGGGCCCAGCGCGCAGTTCATCCCGACGCTCAGCAATGGGCACATGCGAGATGGAATTCCAGAACGCTTCAACCGTTTGTCCCGTGACCCCGCGATTACTTCCAGCCTGAATAAAAGTCACCGAGGCCATGAGTGGCACACGGCGGGCACCTGCAGCGAAAAGCTTGTTGAATCGCAAAGAACGCGGCCTTCGCATTCAGCGTATCGAAGATGGTCTCCACCAACAGGAGATCGGCGCCGCCATCGAGCAGGCCACGAACCTGGTCGTCATAGGCCGTCACGAGCTCGTCATAGGTGGTCCCGCGGGCAGCCGAATTGTTGACGTCGGTTGAAATCGACGAAGTCTTCGTCGTCGGTCCGATGGCACCGGCCACGAAGCACGTCGCGCAGGCTGTTCGGCCTGAACCTGAGCCGCCGCCCGCTTGGCACATTCCGCTCCGGCTTTGGACAGTTCATACCCCAGCGTCTCCATCTGGTAATCGGCCAGAGCGAAATGGCCTGCGAGTTAAAGGTGTTTGTTTCGACAATATCGGCGCCGGCCTCGAGATACTGGCGATGGATATCCTCGATCAATGGCAGGCTGCGTAATGTTCAGGAGATCGTTATGCCCCTTCAGATCCTTCTTCCAGTTCTTAAACCGCTCGCCACGAAAAGCCGCCTCGTCCAGCTTCTGCTGCTGGATCATGGTCCCCATGGCTCCGTCAAGAATGACGATGCGTTTTTGGAGCAAGTGTTCAAGCGCGGTCACGTATCCCCTACCTTTCAGCCCCTCGGCAAACCCCCTGTACTGCGCCATCATACTGGTTCATTTCCTGACCGGCAACCGGCTCGGCCATTGCCTTGACAGAAGCATAGAGCCACCGATACGATGGCCCAACGGCTGGAGAGCGATTTTGCTCCTGCGCAAGCACCCATCACGCCTCAGTTCGAGCTGTGTTGTCCCTATCGTTGTCCTCCTCTGTCTGCTCCCCGATTCGCTTCCTGCTGCACCATATTTCGAGGATGGGTTTCTCGGATTGACACAGGCAGAACTGCACGAAAAATTGGGCATGCCTCAAGCTGTGAGAGACCGCAAGTCGGCCCTGCGCGTGTTCAGTTACTACGCTATTACCGATTGGGACAGATACTTTAGAAAGCTCGTTTCGCCGGAAAACGGCGAGGATGTCTATACATTCAAACGCGACGGCATTGACGTCCGTTATTCCTTCAGCTATGCGGTCGACCCGAACGAGCAAAGCGAGAACCGCACCCTGTACGTTCGTCTGGTGGACATCGAATTTTCTCCGGCTGTTCCGATCAGTCAGATCCCTTCTTTGGTGCCGGAGTTTCGGCCTTCCTCAGATCCCGCTTCTCCCTCTTTTCGATCGAACATTTGGGTCCTTCTGTTTAAGGGGATCGCCTCGCCACAAGCTCGATTTATTGTGAAAGAGGCGACGAAAGATCAGCTCGATTGGACGTTAGCCTATCAGTTGTTTTCGCTACAAGGTCTGCCTGATCCCTTGACAATGAAATCGCTCATTGATCGATTAGAGATCAGTACGCAAAGCATCGAGCTCGTGAAGCGTCGCCAGAAGCATACGCATGACCCCATCATGAACCCGTATTCTCCTGAATTCTCACAACAGCAGCTCTCTCCACGGCCGGGGCAAGTGAAGAAAATCCCTGTACCGAAGTACGCGGACTGATGTACACACATGTGCTGGAAGAGAATGACGGCGTCTACGGAACTTGCGAGAGGCGTTCCTGCTGCTTCTGCTGAATCTGTGCCGCTTTGCTTTTCATGATGGTGCCCGCCCCATCGTCGGCAATATAGATAAGGACCGGCGCAGAGATCCCCGTCATGAGTAGGCACCAGAGTGCAAGCACTCGGATGGCCTCACTTCGGCTAAGGTTCATGGCTAGAATACAAAGCAGGGCAATCACACCGGCGTAGGTAATGACCTTGGACTGCTGAAATGACATGCCTGGGACGTTAATTACGAATCCTTTTTCCGAGCTGAAGATCAGTGCCGCCCAAGTTGCTTGCACCACCACGACTTATCATATACCCATCCGAGTGCTCGGCTTCTTGCTCGACTGCTGTAACGCGGGAACGGTAGAGCGAAGGGATATGGTTATAGTTGTCGGTAATAATCCGCGTTCCTCTTTCATCGCTGTAGGTGTACAGTGTTTTCGAGAATGCGTCGGAAGCGAACGGCCCAACCATGTTCAACAAAAGGACAGTGAACCACATGATCGCGCGGTGACGACGCCCCCAATGGATCCTTTGAATAAACATATTGTAAGTATAGCTCTTGCTCCGATCTTATTGATTCAGCAGGATAAATTGGCCAAGCACTCTTGACCAGTGGAGTGCCCGATTGCTACCATACCTACGAGACACCGCCCATGACATCCACTGAACACATCACTGCTTCCTCCCAGGGCGAATCTGTGTCATTTATTCGTCAGAAGCCGGTTCGCATTACCATTTATGCGGGATTGTTCTTGTTTGCCCTGCTCATGGTCCTTATGCCGTTGATCGCGAAATTGCGCGATCCGCATTTCGAAAAGCACATCGCCGAGCATCGCGTCATGGTCGGAATGACGAAGGAGCAAGTCTTGCAATCGTGGGGTGGGCCGCAGACGATCAACACGAGCTTTACGAAAGACGGGATTCGTCAGGAAGAATGGATTTTTGAAGACTGGGAGAGCGCGGCGCTCGTCAAGCACCGCTATCTATACTTCGAAGAAGGCAACCTCATCGGAGGATGGTTCCAAGGTTCCGGCGAGCGACTCCCGACGCAATCACTATCGAACCCACACAGTCCTCAACCTCCACGCTAGAATTGATTCAGGCTTTGTCAGATCTCACGCACATCAATTCGAAGCCGTTGCAGCAAGAATTCAGCCCGCCGATAGTCACGTTCTTCGACCAAGACATGTGAATTCATGGCGGGAATTCCAGGATAGAGGCTGCTCACGTACGCGTGGTGGATCCAATAGGCAATCCCGTTCCCTTCGAGCAGACTTTGGAGAATGATCAGCTCGCTCACATTGTACGGTTCGGTCAGGCGCACAAAACTCATGTCATCCATCCTCTGTTCTCTCGTTTCCACTCCAGGACATGATACTCACCCGTTTCGTTGCTTTTTCTCTCGAACACTTTTACACTCTATTGGATATCAAGGCGTCTCTGTGATTTGAACTCGCCGTTGCTTGCCGGCTCCTCCGGAAATGGTCAGCACGCGTTTCCATTCACGAACTTGATATACCGCCCAAGCCGGTGATTGTCCTTTAAAGTAGGCGTCCGGGTCTTCTCCGCTGGCATTCAGATAGATTGGTTCTGTAAATCCCTCGTCCAGCACGTAGTCGAGAAGACATTCCGTGACGAACCCCGAACCACGGAGTGCGATATCGGCCAATAGCGATAGAATGTCCTCTGGATTCTGCACGGTCACTTGTTTCATAGACGCCTCCGCACGTGAATTGTAACGAGGCCTCGATCAGGAAGGCAACCACATGACGCGACCATTGACGAACAGCCGCTTTCAAGAAGAACTCTTGCGCATCATGGATCACAAACATCATTGGGCCTGGCCGACTTTTGCCGATGGAACGGTCACGATCGAGCAACTTAAACGGCATTTTCAGCAGGAATACGGCGTCTACGTGCGGGACTTTCCCGTTCTTTTGGCTCGAATCCTCGGCAACAACCCTCCTCACGCCGTCCGGCGCATGCTGGCTGAGAATATTTATGAAGAAGACACTGGGGGACTGTCGATGGGGAAGTCTCATCCCGAATTGTTTTTGATCATGATGGCCGGTCTCGGCCTTCCATCACGCAATTTTGAGCACATCAGGCTGCTGCCTACGGCTCGCCGATATCGTGCCTGGCTCGACCGTGCTTCGAAACATCGAGACTGGATCGTCGGTGCTGCAGCCCTGACGGTCTTCGTCGAAGGGAGCATTAAGGACCGAAAAGAGCTGGCCGAGCCTTCGAAACCTAAAACCGCGGAAGAAATTGAAACGATCGTTCAGCAGCATCCGTTGGTGAAACATTACGGTCTTTCTCCCGATGCGATGGACCTCATCCGGGCACACCAAATGGTCGAGGCTGGTCACCGTCACGATGCCTATAACATGGTCGTCAACTACGCCACGACACGAGCCCAACAACAGACCATCCTCAGCTGTTTGAAAACGTGTCTAAAACTCTGGAGTGCCTACCGTGATGGAGTCGCTCGCGCCTGCGGGCTGAGAAAGCCCTAACGGTGTTACGGCCTCGTGGGTTTCTTGTTGTGTTTGTCTTCCTTGTCCTCAGCTTTCCGCCGGTTACTACCACTTTCTCATCTTCCGGACGACATGGTGCTGATCCCGGCCGGTGAGTTTCTGATGGGTTCACCGTCCGGCAGCGACGGTCTTCCGGACGAACAGCCGCAGCGGGCAATCTTTCTCGGCAGTGTATATCTCGATCGGCACGAGGTGACGAATGAGGCCTATCAGGCCTTTGTTTCGGCGACACGGCATCGGATGCCGGAAAATAACAATCCGGCTTCGACACTGTGGAATAAGCGGGCGCCGATGCCCGGAATCGAGCGACATCCAGTCGTCAACGTCAGTTGGACCGATGCGGCTGCCTATTGTGAATGGGCCGGCAAGCGCCTTCCAACTGAAGCTGAATGGGAAAAGGCGGCTCGAGGAACCGACGGCCGGCGCTATCCCTGGGGCAATCATTGGGACATCCGACTAGCCAATAGTGCCAGTTACTGGGCAGGGCGGACAGTTGAGTTTGACAGCGGAGCGGATTGGGATGCTTTTTGGGTCAAAGGTGAAGGGGGAAGGATTGCCAAGGAAAAAGGGCTCAAAGGCGAAGTACTGACGATGCCTGTTGGAAGCTTTCCCGCTGCCGCGAGTCCCTACGGACTCGTGGACATGGCCGGCAATGTTGCTGAATGGGTGCAGGACTGGTACGACCCCGACTACTACCGATCAGCGCCATTGACGAATCCATCCGGTCCAGAACGGGGGGCCATTAAATCGATGCGGGGAGGCTCTTGGCTAAAGCCTGCCGTGAGCCTCCGTACGAGTGACAGAGATTGGGGCATAATGGATAGCCGCCCCAGCGGAACCGGCTTTCGTTGCGCGAGAGACGCCTACTAACCCTCACCCACCCGGCGTCCCACCAACCTCAGGGCTTCATCACGAAGTCGACTCGCTCCACACGCACGAATGGCATGATCAATCCCAGGCCTTCTTCGTCATGTGAAAAGTCGTAGACAATGGATTCTTCAGGAACCAGCTTACCGGTCATCACCACATCAATTTCCACCGGCTGTCCCTGTTCGAGCTGGCGTTGGAGCTGCTCACGATGAAATAGATCGGTGGTCACGCTGAGATTACCGGGTGCTTCTTCGGGCTTGAACCGTACCATTCCCCAGCTGGTTTTCATGAACTTCGGCCCCAGCGCAACAGGAAATCCCCCGATATGAGGATCGTAGGGGGAAAGTTCACCACTCCATGAAAATGCCAACTGTCTCGACAGCGCAGGACGGCCGTCACGCTTCGCATCACGTTCCCTATTGAGGTCAAATAACCGATCGTCATGCCCCGGATCGTGATGGCCATGACCATACACCCTCGCCCAGTCCGGCGGCTGTCCGTCCAGTTCAGCCAGGAATTGCTCGACCGCAGCAGGACGGACCATGAGGCGGGTACCGGAAGGAAGAATGGTCTGGAGATTGTCAAAAGAAAGCAGTCGCAGTGGACCAGGCCCGCCTACATCCTCGCCCCGTCCATCTATCGCGATCAGGAAAAGAAACGCCAGCGCCACAGGGCGGACAAGAGCGGTGCACATAGAAAACCGTCATGTTGTTGCACGATTCATGGCCTGCTCGAAGTGAGCAAGCAGAGTTTTCACCCCGGCGTGATCGTGAGATAGCACCCCTTGCTCTGTGAGCACAGCCACTCGCGGGGTCGGATCGATGCGGAGAAGCGCTTGCCGAGTCAGTCCGGGGGATTCAACGGCTTTGAGATATGTCGCCAGCCAGGATTCGATGATCGCATGCAAACCCGCATCACTAGGTTTCATACGGCCCAGCCGTACCTGCTCGAGGAGTTTAATAAGCGGATCGCACTGGGAGATCGTCGCAATCGCCCGTTGGAGCATGAGTTCGGCGTCGCTCATACTAATTCATCGAGCAGGCGCCCGGGCCCCGGGGATCTCCGCAGCTCCCGCATGCGCCTCCCCCACCGGAGGGAGCAGCCCAGCCACCTGTTGCGCCGACACCAAACGAAGAAAATTGTTTATCCAGTTTCGTGGTGAGGCATTTCGGACAAGCGGCTTCAGCTGAACCTTGAACCAACAGCTCAAACCGATGATTGCATTCGCGGCACACATATTCGAAGATAGGCATGGTGTTCACTCCTTGTTGGATCTATATTTTGTATCTGTATTATAGAAGCGCCGGATAGCGCTTCGCAACGCGTGAGGCAGGCTATGTATCAAGAAGAAAAAACCTTTACCCTGCGATTCAGCCTGGAAGCCTCCTTTCCGGACGAATATCAAGGCGACGACGATCACCTCGCCTGGATACGTGAGTGGGAGGCTCACATCAAGCCGCACCTGTTGAAACAGATCTTCGAATCGCTTCGACAGCACCCTGCTTGGACGTCGCATATCCGTAATCGCGGGATTCCCTCCACGGACGAAATTGAGATTGTCTTGGCGCGGGATTTTTCCAAGCCCATTCCGTTTTCATTGACATCATGACGAACCCCTTCGGGCTGTATCTCCACATTCCATTCTGCAGGCAGCGTTGCGATTTTTGCGCCTTCTATCTCGAATTGTATCGGGAACCCGCTGCAGAAACGTTCCTTCGAGCCTTGGACATAGAAGCCAAGTTGCAGGCCACAAAAGATGGAATCAAAGGGCGCCAGGTCCAATCCGTGTACTTCGGAGGTGGAACCCCAACAGCACTGAAAACCAATCAGCTGATCACCATTCTCAGCGGTATTCGACAATCGTTCTCGCTCCACCAGGATTGCGAGATCACGGTCGAGGCTCATCCGGGCACGGTCACCGGAGAAGACCTCGCCGCCCTAAACGACGCCGGCTTTAACCGCATCAGCTTCGGCGCAGAATCCATGCAGGACGACGAGTTGGTTGGGATTGGTCGACCCGGAGCTGTTCGAGAAACGAGCGCCGCCGTCCGGGCTGCTCGAGAGGCAGGATTCGCCAACATCAATCTCGATCTGATGTACGGCCTTCCTCATCAAACCGTAAAGAGTTGGATGCAGACACTCTCGCGGTGCATTGAACTGAACCCGATGCACCTTTCCTGCTATGCATTGACGGTGGAAGCGGGAACCAGACTTGCCCACGATATCCGGCACCAACATCGTCAAGCCCCGGACGAGTCGCTTCAAATTGCGATGGATCAAACCGCGCAAACTCTCCTCGCCAAGGCGGGATACCAACAGTACGAAATTTCCAACTATGCCAGGCCCGGATTTGAATGCCGCCACAATCTGCTCTATTGGACACAAGGGGACTATCTAGGGCTTGGACCAAGCGCTCAATCCTTCGTAGGAGGTGACCGTTTTGGGACCGTCGCCAACCTGACCGCCTACCAGGCCGCCTTGGCAGAAAGCAGATTGCCGATCCAGGAGCGGTGTTCTTTGACGGAACAGGAGCAACTGCGCGATGCGGTCGTCTTCGGCCTGCGGTTGGCTCAAGGCATTCCCACTCATCGGTTGAGAGAGCATGTCAAGAACTATGGTCACGCCGAGACGCTGGAAGAATTGCTGTCTGGTGAGTGGATAGAGGAAAAAGGAGAGCGCACCCGCCTATCTGCGCAGGGCCGTCTGCACGCCGATACAATCGCGGACAAGTTGTTCTGAATTAATGCCGGACCATCAGGACATGCAACGCGGTGTCCGTGAGAATCCCAGCCCAGGCTATTCCATTTAACCAACGCAACATGGACCGCGTTCCTTTCCAGTGATAGAGCACAGCTCCGACCAGACAGAGCTGCGTGAGTAAGGAGAACGGCCGATGGAGATTGGCCGAGACAAGGCCCCGCTCGCTGGCAATGGCTGAAACCGCTGCAAGGAAATAGCAGGTAAAGGCTCCGATCTGCAGCCATCGGGCACGGAGGTCGTTCCCTCCGCGAACCACCAACACCAATGCCCAAGTTAAACACACAATGACGATTAACAAAAGTAAGGGGAAAAGCGGCCACCAGACCCTGGCATCCAGCATGGGCGGCGACTCTAGCAAGGCTGAATCAGCAGGTCAACGACAAGAAGGTACCATTGACTTTCCTCATCAGCCGGGGCGAGACTAATGAAGATTGTTTGGAGATTGTATGCCCATCAATATGGATCCAGCCAAAAAGCACCGCCGCCAGCAGGCTGGCCTTCCAGCTCACCCCGAGAAGCCGCACCAGCCACCGAAGAACCGCTTTGGTGAAGAGACGGAAGAAGACCGGATCAAGGCGCTCGCAGATGCGGAAAAGAAGAATCTGTGGGATGCCACCGAAGTCATCGACATGGACACTTTCTAGTTCCAGCCAATCCCCGCAACTCTTTCTTATAAGATAGTCAAAGGGTTACCTGGCAAGGCCGCAGCGAATGGAGGCCGTTTACCTATCCGTCACGCAGGGAGGAAATAGAACGCAATCGCCAGCATGGTATAGACTCCGACAAGCATTGCCCCTTCCATCCAGTGCGATTCTCCGTCGATCGACACAAACCCGACGATCAGCACTGAGATGGTAACCGCCGCCACCTCGAAAGGGGTAAAGATTAAATCCAAGGGCCTACCGAACAGATAGCTCGCAAAGACCAAGACCGGTGCAACCAATAGCGCGATCTGCAAACTCGATCCAACCGCAATCCCTAACGCTAAATCCATCTTGTTCTTCATCGCGACCATGACGGCAGTCGAATGTTCCGCCGCATTGCCGACGAGTGCGACCAGTATGACGCCGATGAAGAGTTGCGTGAGTCCCAACGTCTTGGCAGCATGATCCAACGCGCCTACGAGCAGCTCACTCATCACGGCAACCAACACCGTCACAACAGTCAGAGCCGTGATTGACCGGGATCGGCTCCAAGGTTTTTCGCTCTGGTTCGATGGATCATGTCCGCCTCCCGCATACACGTGCTTATGGGTTCTCAAGGAAAACACGAGGCTCATAATATAAATAGCGAATAACACAACTGATATTTCGAGGCTCAGCTCACGTTCGATCGCGACACCACGATCGGCTGCTGTAAAGTGAAAGAGGGCAGGAATAATGAGTCCGACGGCGGCAAGTAATAGAAGGCTCGCTCCGGTGCCCGCTGCTGTCTGGTTGAACGTCTGCCGTTCATACTTCAGTCCGCCGGCGAGCATTGAAAGTCCAAGAACGAGTAAGATATTGCCCACAATCGATCCGGTGAGGGAAGCTTTGACCACATCGTGCAACCCCTCACGCAATGCGACGAGGGCAATGATTAACTCCGCGGCATTACCAAGCGAGGCGTTAAGCAGTCCGCCGACTCCAGCTCCGACGTGCGCGGTCAGATGCTCGGTGGCGCGTCCCAATATGCCGGCAAGAGGGATGATGGCGAGCCCGGCCGAGATAAACACCGCCAAATGGTCGGCCTTCAGCAGCTCGAGAACGATCGTCACAGGGACGAATACAAGAAAAAGATCGAGCCAGGAGGTAAAGATCGATTGCATTGGTGCGAACGTTAGCATGCGCAATGGTCTTTGTCGATGAAACCGACGGCACCGCCTCAGGCGCTCTTCTACCCCTTTCATCTCTGTCACGAAGAGACCTTGGCAAAACTTCTTCTACGTTTTTCAACGGTCCACTTCCGTGACTTTATGGCGCTACAACTGACGCCCATGGTCGGGATGACGGCCTATCCGGACCGCATGGGAGACAGTTTTCCCGAACTTCTGGCAGCAGGGCGGATCGTGCAAGGCTATGACATCAGCGGTTCCCTTTCAGATGACGTCGTCAGCGCGGTCGATCGCGATCTGGGTGATACCAAGTGGCGCAGCATATTTGACACAGCGCTCCGAACCGATCGCCGCTTCCAACTCGGACTCTTCGATGCCCAGCACCCCTTCGATCATTCCGACACACAGTGGGAGACTCTTTCCTATGATGTCAGTCGGCTCAAACATCTCTATGTGTCGTCGAATGCCGATTCCACGGAGGCCGAATATGGTCTGGCCCTGGTCAAGACCGCCGCGTCGCTCGTCTACACATACCGGCTGGCCCTTGTGCATGGCCTTCAGACTGCCACAGATTCGGCGGCCCATTACCATCTCTTGGAGCATACTCGTGGGCGAGAACGCGTGGTCCTGGGTAACCATCTCATCGTCAGAAAAGGATATTAATCGGATAGGAAAACTCTGTTAGAATCGCATTCCATGGCCGACTCCCCTACTCCGGTTGCCACACCCCTTGCTACAGAGACTCCCTCCACAGGAACAGCCGATGGGCTTGAGGCTCGCGTCATCGTCTACAACTGTGATTGCCACACCTATCAGCAGGTGATCGCTCTGTTCTGCCAATGCATCCCAGGGATGAATCCATCCAAGGCCTTTGAGCTGGCATGGAAAATCGATCATCAGGGAGAAGCGGTGGTCTATACGGGGGAGTGGAAACAGGCTGAAGAGGTCGCCGGAAAACTGGCCGGTGGTGGTTTACGCGTAGCCGTGCAATAGCCACGCGCTCACTTCTTCTTGTGCACCTTCTTTCCCGGGACACTCTTCAATTTAGGCTTTGCCTTGGGCTGGGCTTTCGCTGCGGGCGCAGGAGGTTTCTTCGACGCCATTTTCTTTGAGGCGCCACCGCCCTTCGCTGCGGCCTTGGCTTGCGCAACCTCCGCCTGGAGCTTGTGGGTGCCGGCGGTGCGATTAAGTTTGGTCACCATTTCGTGGTTGTACACACGCACCTGATAGAGCTCAAAAAGTTTAGCGACTGCCTTCTGATCGCCTTTTTTCGCCGCGTTCAGCAGACGTCGCCGCTGATTCATCTCTTCTTCTTCGGTATGGGAAGCCGCCCGTCGTTCCATGCAATCCTCTCTCGATTGGCCCGATGCAGATTTCTTTGTCCGGCCGCGTACATTGGCAGGAGGGAAATTGCCGAACTATATCAGAATAGACCGCAGTTTGAAATGCCAACGTTATTCGCGACTGACGATTTCTGTCCATTGAGTGCGCATCGATGAGGCAGGTATACTGTGGTATTCACCTTAGCCTCATGTGGGAGACATTACCATGGACGTGCAGAAGTCAGAACAGCCGACCATCGCCGACGATCCAAAAGCCCGTGAAGCGCTCCGCCGTGCATTCGATAATACGGCACGATGGCAAAAAGACTTTAAGGGGTTTACCGCAGACCTGACCGTGAACATCAATGGCAAGGAAATGAGCGGACCGGTGCTCGTCAAGGGTCCACGAGAGGTTTCCGTTCAGCTCAGCGACGGCGATATTCAGAAATGGGCGCAAGAGCAGCTTGGCATGATCGCCGTGCACCGAGGACCCAGAAGCTTTGAAGAATCTGACGGCAAGTACCAGCTGACGATGGAAGAGGACGGCCATCCGTTGGGAATTCGACTCGATATCCACGGTTCGAACTCGTTTTACCGGCTCAAAGACAACCGCATTACCCAGATCAACCGGAAAATGTCCCATGCCGGCATGCCGCCGTTTGCCTTCACGATCAATGTCGAAGAAAGCGCTATCACGCAGGACCAAAAATACCTGACGACGAAATACAGCGTCTATTACTATTCACCGGTCGACGGAAAGCTGAACAACGTGGAAACCTTCACGGATACACACGTGCGCGTGGGAGCATCCGATCTGCCGGCTAGCCGGCGCATCATCTCGTTCGAGAACGGCGCGGTGGTCGTCAAGAGCCTGACGTTCAAGAATCATCAATTACTGTAATATCCGAACTGTGGTGTGTAACAGAATTGGATTGCCAGCAGGATGGTCAAAAAGGCCGTCCAGCAAGGCCGCAGCAAGCGAAGACGCGAGGCATACTCTTTTCGGTATGTTGAGTGTCTGAGCGATGCGAGAACGAAGCTAGCGGGCCTTTTCACCAGCCATGGATTTGAGAACGGCATTCCCCCGCAGCATGCGTGACAAGCTCGCGGGGTATGCCCACCTCGCGCGCATGATTGACAAGTGCCGTGCCGTCCTCGCGGGGACTGAAGGCGAATACATCTATCCCTGCCCGATGGACGAGCGGCTCATGGAATTTGCGGGCATCACCAGCGACCAATTCACTGCAGCGGTCAAATCGAATCCGACCGATCACGAGGTCGTCGCCTGGTTTCAGCAGACCGCGAGGCCGCGTGACCCTGCCGAGTTGGAAGAGTGGAATCAGAAGCTCTTACAGCGGGGGCCGAGCTCACCTGAAAGCGCCGAAAAGTTCAAAAAATACCTCGACGCTGTCGATCCTTCACGAACAGACATCTCCGCTTGGTCGGACCTGCAAGATTTAGAGGAAGGACGACCCGTCCCACGGCGGTGAGAATTGCCTCAGGCACTTCAGTCGTCCCATCGGAAAATGCTCAAGACGTTTGAGAAATCGTCAGACCATATCCCAACCGACGGAACACTTTTCAGGGGTGTCCAGCGAGAGTCTGTCGCAAGCGACCCCAGCGCTTCCTTCTGCCTCGCCATGACCACCAGATGTGTACTGTACTTGTACGGCACCCCATTGGCGAAATCATGTTGCGTGAGACCTACAACGCCAAGCGCTCCCGCCAAATTTCCCAGGACCGGCTCAAGCTCTAAATACCGATTCGAAATGTGAATCACCAGTAGTCCGTCCGGCGCCAGCTTGTGCAAATACATCTCCATCGCTTCGCGGGTCAAAAGATGCACCGGGATCGCATCCGACGTGAAAGCATCCAGAATGACCATGTCATATGCATCGTTCGGCGCCGCTGCCATTCTTAATCTTGCGTCACCGACGACCACATCCAGATCGACTCCTCGTGCTTTCGCATCGTCGTAGTATGTAAAGAACTCAGGATTCTTCGCGATCCACACCACGGCAGGATCTATTTCATAATACGTTAGCGATTGCCTCTTGACTGTATAGTTGGCCAACGCCGCGATACCCAATCCAGTCACGGCGATTCGTTTTTTGGCATTCGGCCCGCTAAATGCGGCGAACACCTGTCCATACGGGCCCGTGGAATGAAAATAGCTCACGGATTCCCGCCTGGCTTCCGGTTCCATCCGCTGGATGCCATGGTTGGTAGTGCCGTGGACCAGTCTGTGAGTATTGGATGCCTTGAGTTGCTCCGCTTTCACTTTCAATACTCCGAAAAATGTTCGGGTCTGATACAGGACTGAGTCGAAGTGAACGCCCACGAGATGAACCGTGAAGAGGATTCCACCGAGCGCCAGTCCGAAGCGCTGCGGTCGCCCGATTGCCCCATATGACAGAGCCAGTGGCAAGCAGGCCAGACCGACATGCAAAACGGTTGGCATGTCATCCAGAGAATAACTGAGCCAGGCTGCGCATCCGGCAACAAGGATAACCACGAGCGTCCATGCGACATCTCCGGAACGCGTGGCTTTGCTCGACCATCCGTAGGGCGACCAGCTTGCCGCGAGGAGCGGATCTTGCCGTTCTAACCGGGGCATCATGAGAGAAGCCAGTACGAGGACGATTTCATATTCATAAATATCATTGAAGATCAATGGAGCGATGAGCGCATTGAAGAGACCGCCAAGCGCGCCTCCGATGGACATGACGAGGTAGAAGGCGGTGAGTCGATCTGTCGGGGGCCTGGTTCTTGCCAGCTCGCCATGACAGACCATTGCCACCACCCCTAATCCCGCCAGCGGCAAAAAGAGGTGTAACCAATAAGGCAGGGATGGGGCTCCGGGCATGGCGTCGAACACCAGCAGCAAGAGTATCAACGGCAGCGTCACCACCATGACGCGATGGTTAGCGGGCGGCCATTTTGCGAACACCAGGATGAAGCTAGATAAATACAACGCTAGGGGAATGACCCACAGTAATGGGATGGCGGCCACGTTCATCGTAATATGGGTGGTGGCTCCCAGCAGCAAACTGGAAGGAATAAAGGACAGCACCATCCATCGAAGTATCAATGTGCCCGGTAATGGTGAGAGCGCGCAGCTGATCAGTTGAGACCTTCTGTGTGTCTCCGATGCGTGAGCCCGCATGACGATCCAGGCACAGATGGCAATGAGCACGACGAGGAGTCCGTAGCCCACACTCCATAACGTGCTCTGGGTGACCTGCTGCGTGCCTTTCAATGGAAACCAGGGCTCAATGAACAGAGGATAACCCAGCAGGGCCAGCATACTGCCCGCATTGCTCGCCGAATACAGGAAATAAGGATCGGCTGCCGAGGGATGGTCCGTCCATGAAAACCATTTTTGTAGTAACGGCGCCGTAGTCGATAACATGAGGAAGGGCAGTCCGATCGCGACTGTCAGCATGAGAAGCAGCCAAAAGACGGGACTGTTCTGATCGGGCGGAGTCCAACCGGCAGGCAAGGCAATCGGCAGCATCAACAATGGCACTGCCAATAACATCAGATGAATGAGAACTTGACGATTCGGAGTCAACGCGCGAACTCAGGAAATGGACATAGCCATATCCCCCCAATAAGGCGGTCTGATAAAACAACATGCAGGTGTTCCAGACGGCCGGAGTTCCGCCCAACATTGGGAGGATCATTTTCGCCATCATGGGTTGGACGAGAAATAGCAGAAACGCGCTGAGGAAGATGGTCCAAGACCACAAAAGCGCCATGCTCTTACTCGCTTTTCCCTGCAAGTTCACTCTTATCGATATCCTTCTCCGCTCGTTCCACCACCAAAGCCACCCCAATTGCCGCCAAAACCGCCCTGTCCGGTGCTCCAATACTCGCCCTTTTGAATCCGACCATAGGGCTGGCGCAGGTCGGGTCGAGTGATCCACCAGAAGAATGCAAGTGCACTGAGGCTGGTAAACAACGTGATCCAGAAACCGATGCCTTTATAGTGCGCTCTCGACGGAGTGCCGACACGGATATCTTGACTGTGAGAGGCCAAGGCAACGACTGTCCGATACAGCCCTTCGCCGAAATGACCGCGGTCAATCGAGGGATGCAGATACTCGCCGCCGATTTGACTCATGACCATTGGGGTAATAACCGGCAGCATTTGACGACCAAGCGTCATGGCCGCCTGCCGTTCCTCCACAGCCAAGAGAATCAAGACGCCGTGTTCTTGTTGTGTGGATCCGATGCCCCATTTTTCATAGATGGCCGCGGCATAGTCCTTCGCCGACCCGAACGGCTTGATGGTGGGCACCGTGACCACAACCATCTCCACTCCGGTCTTACGCTCCAAATCTTGCGCAACAGAACGGATGCGCGCTCGCCAATCGTCTTCGAGCACCTTGGCATGATCGCTGACGTAGCCCATTGGATCCGGCAGCTTGATCTTCGGCCGCTCATACGGACTCGCCGATGCACAAATGTCCGGAAGGGATAGGCAGAAGACGATTGCGATCGGTAGAAGTCTGGTCATTGTTGCACTGCCTGCATCGCTGCCTTTGCAAGTGCGGTGGAAGCCTGCAGGTATCGGTCAAATAAGCGGGGAATTTCAGATGGACCAGGTGTGATCTGGCCGCGTTTGAGCAGCAGCACATCTTGAAAGCCTTGCAGATCCAATTGCAATCGATCCGCGATGTCTTTGATCACGGCATCAGATTGACTGAGCACGGGCCAGTTCAGCACTCGCTGTAAACCTCGCAGGAGTGGAATCGTCGAGCTGATGGAAAGGGGCAACAAGATCATGACGGCATCGTTCGCCCCGCCGCCTTCAACAAATCGCTGTCGAAGGCGAAGCACGTTGCCGGCCAAGCCCTGCACGACGGCATCCTTGAGTCGCCTGGTGTCCACATGAAAACCCACGAACGGATCGCGTCCGCCCAATACGCGATGGTGCTCCTGAATTTCCAGAAACTCGAGCGGAAAAAGCGCGGACGAGGATTTCAGCTCCTGATCGGTGAGAAACAGCGGGGTCACCACCTGCTCCTTGCTCCAACGCTTATGGATCGGCTCATAACGCTTCAGGGTGGCGGAGTCATAACCGGAAACCACGAGCAGCAGATTGAGATTTGAGCGGCCTGGCAGGTATTCACCACGCACGGCGCTCCCATAAATCAAGAGTCCTTCCAGTTTATCGCCGAACGCAGCCTTTACATCCTTCGCATACGTCTGCAAGAGCGTCTGAGTCTCTTCCGGCAATCCTTCAATGATTCGTTCGCCCAAGGCCATGTTTCCTCTTATGAGAGCCGCTTCCGTATGCCACACACATCCGGCAGGAACCCTGCCGCGATCATTCGGTCGGCCAACGAGAATGGCGCCGTTGTTCTTAGCCCGGCCGTCGTCGAAAGCACTTGATAGCGGAGCCTCGCATTCCGATCCAACGTTCGAAAGACGCGATCGCGCAAGAACGCGATCACAGGGTTGCCCGTATTCCAGTAGAATACTTGTTGGTCGGCCAACTCTTGCAGCATTGTGACATGCGGCCGGCGTACCTTCTCATAGACGCTCAAGCGTTGGGCCGAGCAATCCTCATCGGCTATACACGCTGGAATCACATCGGCGAGGACCATCGCATCGACCATGGCCTGCATGCGTCCCTGTGACGCATGTGGATTCATGGCATGGGCCGCATCACCGATCAAGACGGCCCCGTCAGCCACCCACGTGGGTGTTCGTACGCGACCCGTCGGCATATAGGCGGTCTGACTCCAATCGGTCAGATTCTGAAACAGCTGGGCAAACTGCGGCGCGATCTCTGTCCAGGTTTGCTGCAACGCCGCCATGCCACGCTGCTTGATGGTGTCGTATGACCCGCTCGGGATCATGTAGAAGAGATACACCTTATTGCCGGTCGCAGGAAAGAGGCCAAGAATCTGCTTGTGGCCGACGTAATAGAACGATTCCGACACAGGCTCCTCTGATTCCACCATGGCAATCAGATACCCATCGGGATACAGATGGAGATCGGCCGGAATATTCAGCGCCTCGCGCACCTTCGAAAAAGCGCCGTCAGCGCCGACGACGAGCTTCGCCTTGATCGTGCGTGATCCATCCGGTCCTTGCGTGGTGATTCCGACCACTCGGTTCCCTTCCCGGAGCAGATCCTGTGAACGACGTGCCATACCGCAAACTCACGCTGGGTTGCTTGTTCACCGCGTCGACGATGGCATGGTGCGCCACGTTCGGCAAGGTCACAATGGCTCGATTGTACGGGGCGGCAGATCTCCGTAATCGATGGAACAGAGTCGTGTTCCGCCGGCGCGGTAGAAATGAAACATCCGGACCGCTCGTGTGGCATCAGGTGGTAGTGAGGGAAGAACGCCGAGCCGATCGAGAACTTGCTGGCCGTTGGGCTGGAAGATTTCTCCCCGCAATCCTTTGGGCGGACCCTGAGCCTGGTCAAGCACGATGGTCCTAATCCCCTTTTGCGCTAAGAGCCAGAGCCAGAACGGCCCCACCGCCTCCGGCCCCCACGACTGCAACATCTGTCTGTTCGGTCATGATCCTTCTCGACCTTCCGACTTCCATTCCGCAAATCGAGCCTGATCGTTCCACATGGACAGGAATTGCTCACGCGCTTTCACGGAGGTCGTGCGATCGGTGATGATGTCCATCCGCTCATCGTTGTACCGATTACCGCTCGTCGTATGGTTCATTGAACCGGAGGTGTTAATCTCATCGTCGATCACGACTTGCTTGAGATGCATGAGCCCATCGTGTTGGTTTACACGGATCGGAATGCCGGCCAGTCGCAGTGTCCGCAACGCACTGTGCTGTTTCACCTCTTGAGTGCGTTCCTGATCGGTCATCATCCGGACATCGACTCCCCGTTTCTTAGCCGCGACCAGGGCCTCCACCGCGCGCGGATAGGTCAATCCATACACGGACACATAGATATAATGTTTCGCCTGTTGATAGAGCGTAACGACACGATCCAGCGGGGCATCATCCGGTGCATATAAGACTTCGATGTTGGCGCACCAGATCGGTCCAGCCTGCACCGCTGTTGCCGTGAGCGTAACCACGAACGTGATACTGCGTAGGGTGTCACGAATTCTCTTGTAGGAACAAACGGATGGCAGGCTCATTCCAACTCGAAAAGCATCTTGAAGTGCTCGTCCGTTGCTTCCCAGGCTTGAGGAGCCGTAGACGAGAGCCAAGCACGCAGATAGTCCTTCTGACCTGGCGTGAGCAACTGCTTAATTTGATGCGTACGCCCTTGGAAAGGCTGAAGAAATCCAACACGCTTCTGAAAATCCAGTGTCGCCGTGCGGACATACATGTTGGTAAAGGCGGATGGTTTCTCGTCCTCACCGTCGCCTTGAATCCAAACGGACAAAAACTTCTCTAACTGTAATCCGGCGCTGTCCATTGCAGGATCAGTGTCATGAAACAGCTCGTTTTCGGATTCTTTGAGCGGCGTCGCCTCGGACGCCCGGAACATGAAGTTACGTTTCCACATAGAGAACGCTCCTCCGAAGAGCGGCATAGTGGCGGCGAGCGAGGAGCAAAGTCAAGCAACAGGCCCGACGGCTCTGTTACCTTGACAATGCCGAAAGTCAGTTTGTTAACCTGTTGAAATTCTTTAATTCTCTGGGCCAAGTTAGGAGACTTCATGCAGGTCAAAATCAATGGCAAGGCTGAGGAGTTTCCCGGGGGGACGTGTCCTCGATCTGCTCACAGACCAAGAAGATTGAACCGCAGATGGTTGCAGTCGAAGTCAATGACAGTATGGTGGAACGCGAACATCTTGCCACCACCAGCCTCAACGAAGGCGATCGGGTCGAGTTCTTGTTTTATATGGGAGGCGGCCGATGACGCATGACTGATGCACAAAGACATCACCGAACTCATCGGACGGACCCCCCTCGTCCGTCTGAACCGGCTTTCCCAAACCGGGCAGCGGCGACGATCTACGGAAAAGTCGAGTTCTTTAACCCTGGCGGAAGCGTCAAAGATCGGATCTGCCTCAATATGATCAACGAGGCGGAACGGCAGGGCAAGCTGAAGCCGGGCGGCACGATCGTCGAGCCGACCAGCGGCAATACCGGCATCGGGCTCGCATTGGTCTCAGCCGTTCGGGGGTATAAGCTCATTCTCGTCATGCCGGAAAGCATGAGCATGGAACGGGCCAGCCTGCTTTCATCCTACGGCGCCCAGCTTGTATTGACGCCGGCCTGGGAAGGGATGAAGGGCTCGATCCGCGAAGCGGAAAGTCATCTCGTCGCAAAATCCGTCCTATTTTATGCCGGATCAGTTTTCGAATCCGGCCAACCCGGCTATGCACAAGAAGACCACGGCGCCTGAGATTTGGAGGCCCTCGACGGAAAGATCGATGCGTTCGTGGCCGCGGTCGGTACCGGCGGCACCATTACCGGCTGCGGCGAATTCTTCAAGGAACGCATTCCAAGCGTGAAGGTGATTGCGGTCGAACCGGCCGGTTCCCCGGTGCTATCAGGCGGAGAACCCGGTCCGCACAAGATTCAAGGGATCGGCGCAGGGTTTATTCCCCAAGTTTTGAACCGGAAGATTCTCGACCGTGTGATCAAAGTCACCGACGACGAGGCCTATCAAACAGCCAAGCAGCTGTCGAAGAAGGAAGGGCTATTGGTCGGCATTTCTGCCGGTGCCAACGTGTTCGCCGCGCAACAAGTGGCTGAAGAATTAGGACCGGGCAAGAACGTCGTCACGATCCTCTGTGACACCGGCGAGCGGTACATCAGTATCGAGAAGTATTTCAATATTTGAGGCTTTTGTCATACATCGAACGAGGTGGGATGCTCAACATAGTCGTCCAACAAGGCCGCATGTGAGAAGAAACCGGAGGCGTACCCTCTGGGGTACGTTGAGGATTTCTTCGAACTGAGAACGAAGTTGGAGGCTATTTTCAGCATCCCAGTGACCATGGAATTTACCGAAGACCAAATATCCCGCTACAGTCGGCATATTCTGTTGCCGGAAGTCGGCGGCAAGGGACAGAAGAAGATTGCCAAGGCCAAAATTTTGCTGGTCGGTGCCGGAGGTTTGGGCTCTCCAGCTGCCCTCTACTTGGCGGCAGCTGGGGTCGGGCGAATCGGCTTGATCGACAGCGACGTGGTCGATCTTACGAACCTGCAACGACAGATTCTGCACCATACGTCCGATGTGGGACGTCCGAAAGTCCTGTCGGGAAAAGAAAAGATCCAGGCCCTCAACCCGGACGTGGCCGTTTCCATGTATGAAGAGAGGCTGACGGCTGGCAATGCGTTGAAGATGTTCAGCGACTACGATGTCATCATCGACGGCGTCGACAACTTTACCGCCAAATTTCTCATCAACGATGCCTGCTTCTTTGCCGGAAGCCCTTGGTCCATGGCGGCATTCTCCGCTTTGAGGGCCGCGTGACGACCATCATTCCCAAGAAATCGGCATGCTATCGATGCATCTTTAAGACTCCCCCGCCACCCGGGTTGGTGGCGTCGTGCCAAGAGGCTGGAGTCATCGGAGTGCTTGCAGGTATCATCGGAACGATTCAAGCCACAGAGGCACTTGAAACTCGTCCTCGGAATCGGCCGTCCGTTAACCGATCGCTTGCTCGATTTCGACGCCCGCAAAACGCAGTTCAGGGAAATCAAAGTGAAGCGCAATCCCCAATGCGCGCTCTGCGGCGAGCATCCGACGATAACCGAATTGTTCGACGACGGCGATCCGTATGCAGGCTGTGCCGTACGGCCGTAATCACTGAAGGTGGTGAGACAATGGCCAAAATGAAAGCGCTCGTGTGTCGGGAATGCGGAAAGGAATATCCGACGAAGGCCATTCACGTCTGTGAGATGTGCTTCGGTCCTCTCGAGGTCAAATATAACTATGCCGAGGTGAAGCAGGTTATTTCGCGCAAAAAGATTGAGGAAGGCCCGCATAGCATGTGGCGTTATGCCGATCTGCTCCCGGTGGAAGGAACCAATTATATCGGACCCCATGCCGGCCTGACACCATTGGTGAGGGCCAAGAATCTCGGCGCCCACTTGGGCATCGATGAGCTGTACATCAAGAACGATACCGTCAATCATCCGACGCTGTCGTTCAAGGATCGCGTCGTTGCCGTGGCGTTGACCCGCGCGCGCGAACTCGGTTTTGAGACGGTCGCCTGCGCCTCGACCGGTAATCTCGCCAACTCCGTGGCCGCGCATGCGGCAGCAGCCGGCATGCGCTGCTACGTCTTCATTCCAGGCGATTTGGAAGCGGCCAAAGTGCTCGGCAATTTGATATACAAGCCCAATGTCATTGAAGTTGAGGGCAACTACGACGACGTGAACCGGCTCTGCAGTGAGATCGCCGGTGAGCACGGGTGGGCTTTCGTGAACATCAACGTCAGGCCCTACTATGCCGAAGGATCTAAGACGCTGGCCTTCGAAACTGTCGAGCAGCTTGGCTGGCGCACTCCGGACCAGGTGGTGATCCCCATGGCCTCCGGATCACTGTTGACCAAGATTTGGAAGGGGCTTCACGAGATGAAGTCCGTGGGTCTTGATCAACGAGGTCCGGACCAAGATTAACGGGGCGCAGGCCGAAGGCTGTTCCCCGATCTCGACAGCGTTCAAGGCAGGTCGCGACTTCTTCAAACCGGTCAAGCCGAAAACGATCGCGAAGTCTCTGGCGATCGGCAACCCCGCTGACGGCTACTACGCCTTGAAAGCCACAGCTGAAAGCAAAGGCTCTATGGACATGGTGACCGATGACGAGGTGGTAGAAGGTATCAAGCTGCTCGCGCAAACGGAAGGGATCTTTGCGGAGACGGCCGGCGGAGTCACCATCGGTGTACTGCAGAAGCTTGTCAAGAATGGCACGATCAAGAAAGGCGACGTGACGGTCGCCTATATTACCGGCAACGGGTTGAAAACCCAGGAGGCCGTAGTCGATGCAGTGGGCAGACCCGTTCGCATTCAACCCAGCCTCGTCGCCTTCGAGAAAACCTTTAAGATGGGGAAGAACGGTGGTGGTGACGCATGATTAAGGTTCGTATTCCGACTCCGCTCAGACCGTTGACCAAGGGCCAAGGCGAGGTGGAAGTCGCCGCCGCCAACATCGTCGACATGATCGACACGCTGAATAGCGCGCATCCCGGCATCAAGGCGCGCTTGTGCGATGACAGCGGTGAACTGCGACGCTTTGTGAATATTTATGTCAATGAGGAAGACATCCGGTTCTTGAAGGGAAAAGACACCTCGCTGAAAGCCGGCGACGAAGTGTCGATTGTTCCGGCTATTGCAGGAGGGCGATGATGGCACACCTACGCTTTCACGTCCGCTTTCCGGAAGACAAGGTCAAGGAACCGATCATTTATCAAATCGGCCGTGAATATAATATCGTGACGAATGTCCGCCGTGCCGACGTGCGGGAAACGACCGGCTGGGTCGACGTCGAACTGTCCGGGGAGACAGCGGAAATTGAACGCGCGATCGACGGGCTGCGCAACAAAGGCTGCGTGGTCGATCCGATCGAATTAAACGTGGTGGAGTAGCAACGGCATAGATGGAACTGACCGAACAACAGATCCAGCGATACAGCCGCCACATCATCCTGCAAGACGTCGGTGGCAAAGGGCAGCTCAAGCTCAGTAAAGCTAAAGTGCTCCTCATCGGAGCCGGTGGACTAGGCTCGCCTGCAGCACTGTATCTGGCGGCAGCGGGCATCGGTACAATTGGCTTGGTGGACGGTGACGTCGTCGACCTCTCAAATCTTCAACGACAGATTCTTCATTCGACGGCGACAGTTGGACAGCCGAAAGTGGAGTCAGGCAAAAAAACACTCACGGCGATCAATCCTGAGATCACGATCAACGCCTATCACCAGCTGGTCGATGCGGAGAACATCCTGGCGCTGGTAAAAGACTATGACGTTGTCCTCGACGGTTCCGACAATTTCACCACGCGTTTTTTGGTCAACGACGCCTGCTTCTTCGCCAAGAAGACGCTGATTTCCGCCAGCATGTTTCGCTTCGAGGGCCAGCTGACGACGATCAAGCCCCACGCCGGCTACCCCTGCTACCGCTGCCTATACCCAGAGCCACCACCCGCCGGGCTCGTCCCCAACTGCCAGGAAGCTGGCGTCCTCGGCGTGCTTGCTGGGACGATGGGGATTCTTCAGGCATCAGAGGCGATCAAAGAGATCTTGGGTATCGGCGAGACCATTGCGGACAAGCTGCTGATTTACGACGCGTTGGACATGAAATTCCGAAAAGTCAGCCGTCCTAAAGATCCTGCCTGCCCATTGTGCGGGCCGACTCCAAAAATTAAAGACCTGAGCAATGACTATACGGTCAGTTGCTCCATCTGATCGTGTCGGATCTCATCATTCCCCAACAGATTCTCGATGATCTCGTTGCGCATGCGCGGGAGCTCGATCCCCACGAATGCTGCGGATTCTTAGCCGGTACCGGGCAAACGGCCAGCCGCGTGTATCGAATCAAGAACGTCATCAGCCTGGACGGAGCGGCAGAATCAGCCTCGTTCGACGATGCCAAAGTCCAGCATCTCTCCAGCCTCTCACCGGAAGAACGGGCCGAAATTGCTTTCATCATGGACGCACAGGAGATGTTTCACGCGGTCAAAGACATGCGGAAGAACGGCTTGACCCTGCAAGCCGTCTACCATTCACATCCGCACGATCCAGCCCGGCCCTCGGTAACGGATATCAAAATCGCCGATGAGTGGGAAGAGAACTGGAGCCGTCTCAATCTTGCACTGCCGATCTACCTCTTGATCTCCTTGATGGACAAGTCCCGCCCTGACGTGCGCGCCTATTGGATCAGAAGCGGCACCGTGTCCCGTGCCGATATTGCCAGAACCTGAGTAGCGCCTCTCAGCGAAGTGTTTCCTGGAAAAACCAGTTTCCTTCTTTGTCATTGGGTGCGATAATGTCCAACATTATCGGCCTTTTGTCGAAGGAGTGATCGTTATGCCGTATTTGCGTACGATTCTTCTCGCCATACTCCTGCCTTTTCTCTACACCAACCCCGTTGGAGCGGAAGACAAAAGCTTCTATAGCCCGGTCATACAGATCGATACAAATAACCATCGCATCTTAATTTCGACGCTTGGGTCGGTGTTTTATATCGACGTCCCGGAGGTTGCCCAGCCTCACATGGAAAAGCTGCCAATTTCGGGATTAGTAGACTTCGTCGTCGAGATGCGCGGGAATGGGCAGATGCCTTTGCTCAAAACCTGGAAGGTGAAATCGGGGGAGTCCACCTGCATGTACTTCAACGGCAAAGAATGTAAATAGCGGAACAGCGGAAGGCCGCTTCTACTCTGAACTTCCCAGCATATCATCGACAAGTGGACGATTGATGTCTGTGCAACCTGGGCAGATCGTATCGAAGAGGGCTTCATGGTTCTGGACGAAATTCTTCTGGTCCGTCAAATGTTCTGCCATCACCTGGTCGTAGCAGCTGTCACACAGCATCATCAGCCCTCGCATGACCGCTACCGTCTTCCGGCCTGAGCTCCCAGCCATCTCCCCTACACCGATCCTTTCTGTCTCGCGATCCAAAAATCTTCCGGCTCAAGATCGATTCCGCATGCGGGACATTCGTAAACCGATTCTCCAGACGGCAGTTGTATCTCCGTCCTTACAATCTTGCCGCGGCAGACATGGTAGAAGCGTCCTCTCGCATCTTCATTATCCAGCGGATCGTTTTCGTAGATCAAGACCATTGAACATCCAGCAGCATAAACTCCCGACGGGTCAATTAGCTACGTTTGGAACTGCGCTTCGTACAGCCCTGCATACACGCCGCCGCGCGTCACCAGCACCTCATGGGGGCCTTCTTCCACCACACAGCCATGTTCCAGCACGATGATGCGGTCCATGCCGTGAACGGTCGACAGCCGGTGAGCGATCACGATGGTCGTCCGCCCCTTCGTGAGCTCCTCCAAAGCCTCTCTGATCTTGACCTCGGTTTCGGTATCGATGTTGGACGTGGCCTCATCAAACATCACGATCGGGGGGTCCTTCAGCAACACTCGCGCGATCGAGACTCGCTGCCGCTGCCCGACCGACAGTTTCACCCCACGCTCGCCAATCCACGTATCGTATCCTTCAGGCAACTTCACAATAAACTCATGAGCCCGCGCCGCTTTCGCCGCCGCTTCAACATCGTCATGGCCGGCTAAAAGATTCCCGTACAGAATGTTCTCGCGCACGGTTCCATTGAACAAAAACGGTTCTTGTTGTACAAGGCCGATCTGGCTGCGCAAAAAGGCCAATGGAAGGCTTCGAAGGTCGTACCCATCGATCCTAATCGCTCCGCCTGTGACATCGTAGAAGCGGGTTAACAGTTTAAGGGTCGTACTTTTCCCTGCGCCGCTCGGCCCGACGAGAGCGACTCGTTCGCCCGCGCGGACAGAGATGTTGACATTCCGCAGAATCGGCGCATCAGACCGATAATCGAACTGCACATCTCGGAATTCTATTTCTCCCGTGAGACGGGCCACCGGCGCCTTGAGCCCCGCTCGGTCCTGCACCTCCGGGACGATGTCCAGCACCTCAAACACACGCTCGCTCGCCGCCAGGGCATGCTGCAGCATGTGATTCACAGAATGGATCTGATTAATCGGCACGTAGAACAACGCGAGGTAGGAGACGAACATGACCAGCTCACCGACAGACAGATGCTGTTGCAACACTTCCTGTGTACCGTTCCAGAGCACGAGCGCCCCGCCCAGACTGCCCGCGAGCATCATTCCGGGAGAATAGTATGACCAGAGAAACATGGCCTTCAACGTATCGCGGCGGCATTGATCGCTCTTGGTATTGAACCGGCTTTGTTCGTATGGCTGCCGGTTAAACCCCATCGTTTCTCTGATGCCGGCCAGCGCATCTTGTAAAAGGGCGTTCAGCTCCGCGGACCCCTTTCGAATGTTGCGATAGTGTCCATGAATTCGTCTGGTGAAGGCGACAGCTCCAACAATCAGAATCGGAATCGGGAGGAGCGCAAGAAACGCCAGCTTCCAATTGAGCCAAAAAAGGACGACCATGATGCCAACTAAGGTGAGTCCAGCGGTGATGATTTCCTCTAAGCCATCCACGAAGATACGCTGCATGTGCTCGGTGTCGTTCAACACCCGTGACATGATTTCACCCGTCGATCGATTCTCGAAGAAACTAATAGACAGCCGTTGGAGTGCGCCAAACACCTGCACGTGCAGATCGTGAACGATCTGTTGCTCGAGGCTGTTGTTCAGTTTGATTCTGATTGATCCACAAATATTGCGTAGGAGATAGGCACTGCAAAGACCGAAAAACACAAGTGACAGCAGCTGGGTCTTGCCGGCCTGAATCACATCATCGATCAGAATCTTTATGAGCCAAGGCGGCACCAGTTCGAACGCCGTGGTCAACCCGGCAAAGACAAAGGTGCCGACGACCATCGAGCGATGAGGACGAAGATATTGAAGGACTCGCAGTAAGGTTTTCACAACGATTGATCGGAGCCGGTGCTAGCCCACGTTCTCCATGAGGGTTCGTAACGAAACTCCTGAGACGTCATGCGAGACGGGCGCGCGGAGACACGAGGGAGAGAGGCATCCTTGAAGGTGATGTTGACCGACCGAGCGGCGAGCCCGCCCGCCTGGGCGTATATCAATATGCGTCCAGGCTTGTCGCAGCGACGTGTCAGCAGTTGCAGTAGAAGCCTTCATGGGGACTGTAGGCTAAATGACAGGAGTCGGTTCCTTGCGCCAATACTTGTCGAATTCGGTGAGTTGGGCGAGCGTGGACATGTCCGTCATGCGATCCAGAAACACTTTTCCGATCAGATGGTCTATTTCATGTTGAATACACACCGAATAGAGTCCCTCGGCCTCGATGTCGACAGGCTTGCCGTTGCGATCTAAGGCCTGCACACGAACGACCGATGGTCTCGTGACTTTTCCACGCAACCCGTCGACACTCAAGCACCCTTCCCAATTCTCTACTTGCTGGGGACCATAGTACACGATCGTGGGATTGATGAGGGTCGTAGTCGGAAAGCCTCCCTCGCCCTCACACCCCATCACCACCAATTGAATCGATCGAGACACTTGCGGTGCCGCCAAGCCGATTCCCGGTTCCTCCATCATTGTAGCAAACATATCGTCGATGAATTGCTGGAATTCCTTTGTCCGGATGTCTCGTGTATCGACTGGAACTGCGACTTTCCGCAACACAGGATTTCCAAGCTTTGCGATGGGGAGGACGGCCATGAACTCTTATCCGCCTATCTTCTTGACCAATAATACCGATAATACTGACGGGCACTGACTTTGACGTATAACATGGACCTTTTTGAGCCCGCAAGGCGTCGTCGACTCACCCTTGACGCTCTTGAGATCGGCGTTTGGGTTCAGGGATTTGAAAGGTCTCCTTTTCCACGTTCCACCACTCAGTCCACTCTGCCATCCATTCCTGGCGATCGGCCTTGGTCGATGTCTCCCAATCGTGAAATTCGGTCTCATGCAGGGTGAGGATCCAAAGGGATTGGACCGCTGACAAGGCCACGAAACGTTCATCATCTGCGATCATGTTGATCAAAATCGGAACCACGGACTTATCACGAACATAGCGGGAGCCAAAGGCTGCGGCTTTTCGAATCGAGGAATTCTGATCTTTCGACATCGATTGAATCGCCTCCGGTGTCTTGGATGGGTCAAGCCGAATCGCCACCCGCAAGGCGTGTTCCCGCACACGAGGAATCTCGTTGGGCTCTTTTGCGGCAGTAATCAAAGCTGGTACGGCGGACGCAGCATTGAGCATGGACAGGGTTTCGATGGCGTTGTATCGAGTCCTCGGCCCAGGCATCGACAACGCCTTGACCAAGATGGGGACGCTTGGTTCGCCAAGATGCACGAATTCGCCCATCGCCCAAAACTCTTGCTTGCCCTCCAATAATGGAAGCAAGGATTCTGCTCGTTGTAGTTCTTCGGGACTGAGTGGTTTGGTGTTCTGCGGAACGGTAACGACCGGAGGAGTATCCTTAAACTGAGGTGGCATTTCGTAAGGTATTTGAACGGGCACGATTCCCCCGTGACCGGTGGAATCGGCCCCGGCCGTGGAAACCACAAGCGCCAAGCCAATCACGACTGCCACCCCGATCCATCCATATCTCATACGCTGCACGATCAACCTCTTTCGTTAGTCGTCTTCGGTTCGCCGATGCACCATTTCATATAACACCGGCAACACCACCAGAATCAAGAAGGCCGCCGTCAGCATTCCGCCGACTACCACCCGTGCCAGCGGCTTCTGGGCCTGGGAGCCGATGCCCGTAGCAACGGCGGCTGGTAAGAGCCCGATGGCAGCGGCGACCGTTGCCATGAGAATGGGGCGCATCTGGACGGCAGCGGCTTGCATCACCGCTTCACGCAGGTTCAATCCGGCCTGGCGACCGTCTTCAATTCGGGAGATCAGCAACACACCTCCCAGAATCGCCACGCCCAACGTTGAAATGATGCCAACCGCCGCCGAGATGCTGAAATTCGTGTGGGTCGCGACGAGTGCGAGCACACCCCCGATCAAGGCAAAGGGCACGGCCGAGAGCACCAGCAGCGCATTCTTCAGCGAGTCAAAGCTCAGGTAGAGGATGAGGAGAATCAGTAAAAGACTGATCGGTACGATTTGCACGAGCCGTTTCTGCTCATCCTTCAGCTGATCGTATTGGCCGGCCCACTCCATGCGGTACCGCTCAGGAAGTTTGATTTTCTTCGCGAGAAGCCCCTGCGCTTCCTCGACTGTGCTTTCCAAATCGCGGTTTCGGACGCTGAACTTAATCGGAATGTAGCGCTCGTTATTCTCACGATAGATGATGAACGCACCGGTCTGGGTCGCAATGGTCGCCACTTGCTTTAAGGGAATACGGGCACCGGCCGGAGTGCTGACCAAGACGTTACTGATTGCTTCGACGTCCTGGCGGTACTCCGGCAAGAATCGAATGACGAGGTCAAATAGGCGTTCCCCTTCGTAGACCTTCGTCACGGCCTGCCCTCCAATCGCGGCCTGCACCATGGCATTGACATCGGCCACCTGCAATCCATAGCGAGCGCTCGCCTCCCGATCCACTTTGATCAGCAAATTCGGCTGACCGAGCAACCGGAAAATTCCAAGATCTTTGACGCCACGAACCTGGCGCATCTCTTTTTCAATCTCGCCCGCCATGGTTTCCATCACCTTCAAATCGGTCCCAAAGAGTTTAATGGAGTTTTCTCCCTTCACGCCGGACATCGCTTCCTCGACGTTATCTTGAATGACTTGAGAAAAATTGAAAATCACTCCTGGTATGGTCTGTAATCGTTTCTCGATTTCCTCGACCAAATTGTCTTTACTCAGCCCTTTGCGCCATTCAGCCTGCGGCTTGAGGTTGGCCAGGAACTCTGCATTAAAGAAACTGGTGGGGTCGGTTCCATCGTCCGGACGGCCGAGCTGGGACACAATCGTTGTCACTTCGGGAGATTCACGAAACATGGCTCTGATATCATTCGCCAGTCTTGCCGCTTGATCGAATGAAATATCGACCGGCATAGTCGCACGCACCCAAAGATTACCCTCCTCCAGTGCCGGCATAAATTCCCCACCTAAGAACTGCAAGGCAACGAGGGCGACGATCAGCAACAGCCCCGCGAGCACCACAACCACCTTCCGATGATCGAGCGCCCACTCGAGCGTGCGCTGGTACAACCTCCGCAGCGGCTTCACCACCATCGTGTCTTCCTCTTTGATCGGCCCCGTCAACAGAAACGAACAGAGGACCGGTGCCAGGGTGAAGGCCATCAACAGCGCACCGAGCAAGGCAAACCCATACGTGATCGACATGGGCGCGAAGATTTTCCCCGGCACACCGGTCATCGTGAACAATGGAATGAAGGCGACGACGATAATCGCTGTCGAAGTAGAAAATCGGCTGACCGACTTGCCGAGCCGCGCGAACAATTTGCTGATGGACAGTCAGTCCGGGCGTTTTCGAATGAGCCAAATGGAAGAAAATGCTTTCCACCATGATCAGCGTGGCATCTACGATAATGCCGAAATCGATGGACCCGAGAGAAATCAAATTTGCCGACTGGCCGATCAAGACCATCATCATGAAGGTAAAGAGCAGGGACAGCGGGATCGTCAGGGCGACAATGCACGGCCGCACGCAAATTGCCCAAGAAAGACAAAGAGCAAAATGAAAACGAGCACCATCCCGCTGATCATAATATCCGTCACGGTTTCGACGGTCGTATGGATCAAGGCCGTCCGATCATAAAATGTCTTGATCTTGACTCCCGGACGGCAATTTCCATTCGTTGAGCTCTTCGACCTTTTCACGGACTTTATCGAGAACGGGCAACGCTTTGTACCCTCGCTGTAAGAGCACCACGCCTTCCACCACGTCGTCCCGATCGTCGATGCCGACTTTCCCGAGGCGAACTCTGCTACCGACGTTCACCTGTCCAAGCGTCCTCACGTAAATAGGCGTGCCATCCTTTTGCGCGACCATGACGTTTTCAATGTCTTGATGCCATTGATCAGGCCGACTCCCCGCATGTTGTAATTCTGGGCGCCTACGGTCAGATAATTCCCCCCGACGTTCGCATTGCTGTTCTGCAATGCCGTCATGACCTGAGACAGATTCACGCCGTAACTGATCAGTTTGCCGGGATCGATGTCGACGTGGTATTCCTTAGTTGTCCCGCCGAAGGCGGTCACGTCGATGACGCCGGGAATGCGGCGGAAGGCGCGACGTACCTGCCAATCTTGCAGGGTTTTCAACTCGGTCAAGCTGATCGCCTGGCTCTCCCGTCATCTCATACCGGTAGATCTCGGCGATGGCCCACCAGGGAGACAGCTCCGGCTGGACGCCTGATGGAAACTCCACAGCTGCCACACGATTCAGCACTTCCTGACGATCCCGAAAGATGTCGGTGCCGAAATCGAAATACACTTTGATGTCGCTCAACCCAAAAATCGAGAGTG
The DNA here is from genome assembly GCA_963851455.1 of uncultured Nitrospiraceae bacterium. Lineage (GTDB taxonomy): Bacteria > Nitrospirota > Nitrospiria > Nitrospirales > Nitrospiraceae > Nitrospira_C. The sequence goes on along the minus strand of CAWKPI010000004.1, from coordinate 299,636 downwards.
AGCGGACATCGGTCAACCCGGGCATGCCAGTCAGCGCCACTTCAATGGGAATCGTGATCTGACGCTCGATTTCTTCGGCTGACCAACCCGGATTCTGGGTGATCAATTCCACCATGGGAGGAGAAGGATCCGGATAGGCAATGATGTCGAGTAGATGGAAGGAGTAGAGTCCCCCGAACAGAAGTGAAAGGCCCAGGGCGCATAATAAGATGCGCTGGACGAGGGACATCTCGACGAGGCGTGCGATCATCGATTCACTGTGTCCAGGGGATTACGCAATGGGAGGGAGACACACCGGTCAGCTGCCTTTGACTTCTTGGCCTTTGATCAATACCGCGCCCTTCGTCACGATTCGTTGCCCCGGTGTCAACCCTTCAAGGACGCGCATCTGATCCGGCGTGAAATTCGAGACCTTGACCTCCCGCTTGGTGTAGCGGTTGGCCTCGTCGACGACGTACACAAACTGTTTACCATCGGCTTCGAGGACCGACTCTTTCGGCACGACAAGAATCCGCGTGGCATCTCCCACTTGCAGGTGCAACCGGGCGAACATTTCCGGCTTCAACCGGTGGTCCGGATTGTTCACCCAGGCCCGTAGCTTGATCGTGCGGCTGGCCGGATCGACGACGTCGCCGATCGAGGCCACTGTCGCAGGAAAATCCACGTCTGGATAAGCCTCGACCTTCACCTTGGCAAATTGCCCTTCCTTGACTAACGCGAGATCGCGTTCATACACGTCGGCGACGACCTGCAGCATATCGAGGTCGGCCACCGTAAAAAGAACCTGGTTGGCGTCTCCGCCGATCGATTGGCCCGGCGTCACCGCACGCTCGACGACGATTCCGGTGAGGGGACTCTTCATCTCAAAACGGGAGGTGATTTGCTGCTTATCCAGAGGCTTGTTCAACTCTTCGGCCGGTACGCGCAAGGAGAGCAATCGCTCTTTCGCACGACGGAATTCCGCACGCGCCTTGACCAGTTCGTTCTCAGCCTGTTTTAAATCTTTGAGCGGCAATGCCTTGTTCGCATAAAGATCTTTCGCCAGTTCATGGGAACGGGTGGCATACTGCAAATCTGAATCTTCTTTCACATACTCTGAATAGGCTTGAGCAATGTCCGGGCTATCGACCACCAGCAAAATCGCCCCGGCCTTCACACGATCGCCCAGATGGGCCCTGCACCTCCACCACACGGCCTTGCAATGGTGAGGAAATCTTGAATACCGATCCTCCCCATAGGCGACTTTACCCGATAAACTAAGGTCCTGCTGTGATCCGACTGTAATCGACAATCCCTGTCTCGACTCGGGAAGCTGATTCATGAGGAGTGGTGCCATTTTTACCATGCGGCGGCGTAGCGGCGTCGGAATTCGCCGGTTGATCTGCCTTCCCACAGGCCCCAGAGGTCAGGAGGAGTATCACTGCGCAGGCGAGGAACACGGTTTTCATCATGACGCGATCTCTTGGCCTACCGCCGATTCCAGCTGAAGGAGGTGTCGCTGATAATTGAATAAGGCTTCGATATAATTTTGCTGAATCGTGCGTGACGTGCGAGCCGCATCGAGCAGATCAAGTATCGTCGCCCCTCCCCGTTCATAGGCCCGTTCGACAATCGTGAAGGTGGCGCGCGCATCTTCCAGAACACCGCCCGACATAAGCCTCCACCAGCCGCCGGCTTTGCATGAGGTTCCGGTAGGCGACTTCCACTTCATTCTCAACTAGATTGAGAGCCTTATTCAAGTCGGCCTCCGCCGTCTGGACGGCCACTTCCGCCTGCCTGATTCCCCCTTGATTGCGGTTGAACAATGGCAACGGCAATCCCAAGTTGAGCGCCCACTGCTGGGGTTATCAGGTCCCTGAGCCCCTTGGATCGCGTATCCCGTTCCCAGCGTCATATCCGGCATCCGGTAGGCCTTAGCCAGACGCAGATCGGCTTCACGTTGCGAATAGGTAAACCGTTTCGATCGGACATCCGGACGGATGTCGATCGCAGCGATGCGCAACTTTCCAATTTCAGGATCGATGCGCCGAAATTCCAACTCTGTCGTCAATTCAAGAGTCATTCTCGGCGATAAGCCGCAGCAATTGGCGCAGGTCGCCACGAGCCGATTCCGCTTCCTGCAATGCCTGGATCACTTGCGATTGGAAATCCACCATCTGCAAGCGAATCCGAATGAGATCGACCTCTGCGATATAGCCTTTTTTAAATCGGATCGTATTGATGTCGAGAATCCGCGAAAACCGATCACGATTCTCTTCAGCCAACACCGACCGGCGTTGAGCCAATTGCACACGATAGTAACTGTCCTTTACGGTGAACCCCAGTTGGCGTATGGCATCTTCAAACGAGGCTTCAGTCGATTGCATGCCAAATCCGGCGCTTTCAATTCGATATCCACGTTTACCCGCCAGCTCGAACAGCTGTTGGACTTGGATAAACAATTGCCCACTGGTGGCAAGGGTTCGGCCTTGTGTATACGAACTGAGCGTGCCGATCGACATGACGGGGTTCGGAAACAACCTGGCCGTGATTTCCTGCCCCTTACTGTATTCGATCCCGTATTTGGCGATCAGGACATCCAGATTCTGTTGGAGAAACACTGCCAATGCCTCATTGAGGCTGAGCCTGATCGTTTGCGGAGATGAGGCCTGCTGTTCAACCGCCGGAGGAAGGGGCGTCGCTGACAATGCCTGAGACAGGGAGAAGGTGAGCAAGCCGGCTATGAAGGCGTAACACGATCGAACGGCCCATCGCCTATCTTGCACAAACACGTATGGTTCCTCGCACACAACTCATTGCGCGTAGAGGCGATGTTGGAACCACCTCACATGACCTTCAAGCGAGTAACTGCATTATACAGTGTCCTACCTATGTTGCAAATATTGTCTTAAAAAATCAGCACTTAGTCTAGGTTGAGTTTGAGAGGAAAGAAGTAGGACGGAGTGGAAGCCTTGTGGAGATGCGCGGATGCCAGCTGAATTACAGGTCCAATCCCAATTTTGAATTGGAGGCGCGCAAATGCTTACGAACACGGACCTGTTCGTGATGTTTCCGCAACAACTGCTGGCGGATGGCGTTCCGGTCTTCAGCAACGATCCTGACCAACCGGTCGACATCTTCAGCATGGTCCCGCACCAGTTCGGAGAGTTTTTGCATTTGGGATTCGAGATGTTCCAAGCGCCACATGAGAGTTTCTTCAGCCGACGCGGCCTTCTTCTTGGGAAGCGCAGCAGGTTTTTTCGCCAGCGACGACACGAGCACATCTTGTTTCATGTCCACCCCTTCAGCCAAACCCTCACCGGTACAATCAATGATCGTACGTAGTATCGTCTGACCTACCCCGGAAGTCAACGGATTCGCTTTCTTTCTATTTCCCAGCGGTCCTGCTACAATTCGCCGCGATGCAGAACATTTTTACCATGGTGCTGGCAGGCGGGCGCGGCGAACGGCTGCACCCGCTCACCGAGCATCGAGCGAAACCGGCGGTGCCCTTCGGCGGGAAATACCGCATCATCGACTTCACGCTGAGCAACTGCCTCAACTCCGGGCTGCGCAAAGTGGCGGTCCTCATCCAGTACAAATCGCATTCGCTCGACCGCCATATCCGCACCGGCTGGAACATCTACAACGCCGAACTCGGCGAATTCATCGCCTCGATTCCCCCCCAGCAGCGGATCAGTGAAGAATGGTACCGAGGCACCGCAGACGCGGTGTATCAGAACCTGTTTCTGCTCGACACCGACCAGCCGGACTATGTGCTGATTCTTGCCGGCGACCACATCTATAAGATGAACTATATGGAGATGTTCCATTGGCTGATCGCCAAGAACGCCGACGCCGTCGTCGGCGCGATCGACATTCCGATCGAAGAAGCCAGCCGTTTCGGCATAATTGAGTGTGGACGAAGATCTCCGGAGTCATGGAATTTAACGAGAAACCGACCAAGCCGACCCCCATACCCAGGAGACGCCACCAAAGCGTTCGCATCCATGGGCATCTACCTCTTTCGCGCCAAGAGTTTGCGCGAGGAATTGGCTGCCGATGCCCAGGAAGACAGCGCGCACGATTTCGGCAGAAACATCATTCCCCGCATGATTGGTGGCCGCAGAGTCTTCGCCTTCAAATTTCATGACGCGAATAAGAAAGACGTCAAATACTGGCGCGACATCGGCACGCTCGACGCCTATTGGGAAGCGAATCTCGACCTGGTCGCCGTGGATCCTCTGTTCAATCTGTACGATCAGCAGTGGCCGATTCGGACCTACCAAGGCCAATTTCCTCCGGCGAAGTTTGTCTTCGCCCAGGATTATCAGGGCGGCCGCATGGGAGTCGCGCTGGATTCCATTGTCTGCGGCGGCTGCATCATCTCCGGCGGCCGAGTCCAGAACTCGGTCCTCTCTCCCAACGTCCGGGTTCAAGACCATGCCGACGTGCGGGAATCGGTCATCATGGAGAACGTCGTCATCGGCGAGCATTGCCGGATCAGGCGCGCCATCATCGACAAAGACGTCATCATCCCGCCCAAAACCGAAATCGGCTATGATCGCGACGCCGATGCCCAACGATTCAAAGTCACGGAGTCCGGTCTGGTCGTCATTTCAAAGGGAATGAAACTGCATGCCTCCCTCGATTCATCCGGTTGATCTGATTGACGCGCTTCGCGCAGAGACAATTGACCCCTGCCATCGTGTTCCTTACGTCGCGCCGCGCCTGTGACGAAGCGATGGAGTCGTTTGACCATGCTCACATCCTTCTCCGCCGCCCGCTCGCAGGCCGGATCGCCAAAGTGCTGGAACAGGTGATCGCCCAATATCCCGAGCATCGCGCGAACATCCACTGATTCCCACGGTCCAGCGCATCGGCGTGGCCGCGCATCATGCAGGCCATCTGCCCTCCTGGAAAATCGCCGTCGAAGAATTGATGCGGCACGGCTGTCTCGATGCCGTCTTCGCAACCACCACATTGGCCGCCGGCGTCGATTTCCCGGCACGCACCGTCATCATTACGCAATCCAGCATTCGCAAAGCGCGCGACTTCACCGACTTGACGATCGGAGAGGTGCAGCAAATCGCCGGGCGGGCCGGTCGCCGCGGAAAAGATCTCGTCGGGTTCGCCATCGTCACCCCTTCTCCCTATATCGATCTGGGACGTGTTGACCAAGGGACTCACCGGCCATCCGGAAGCGATCAATAGTCAATTCGTCATCAGCTATCCGATGGTATTGAATCTCCTCAAGGCCCATCCGCTCGATCAGATGCAATCCATCCTCGCCAAGAGCTTCGCGCAGTTTCAACTGAATCAACGAGCCGAAATCCTCGAACGCAAACTTGACGAGCTGCATCGGCAGATGGAACCCTACGGCCCACGCGTCTGTACCGACTGGGTGAGCCAGTGGCATCTCTTCGACCAAGTCCGACGCCAGCGCTCTCATCGAATGCCAGTCCGAAAGCATGAGCCACCTGAGATTTCTGCGCGCTTTCATTTTCTGACGCCCGGTCGTGTCGCGGGTCTTTCGAAAAATAGAGGCGTGGTGCTGCAGACAATATCGCAGCAAAGGGCAAAAGAGTCCGATGGTCACCATGCTGCGTCCCGGAGGAGCCATCACCGAATGTCCCGCAGCGATCGTGACCGACGTATTCGACCGGGTGCTGGATTGCATGGAGGCCCCTGCCTATCCCTGGTGCACACCGGAAAGCATCGAGGTCATGCTGAAAGAATTGGAGGACCTTCCGACTCGTCTGCCGACACTTCCTATTCTGGTCCCAAAAGACCATGAACCGATTCCGGACCCGATCGTGCAAACGTTGGGCGATTTCTCCTGTCCAACTTGTCCCTCACGATCGGCCTGTCAGAAAGATCACGCCCATGCCTCGAAGCTCCGGCAAGAACAACAGCGCACCATGAAATCGATCCAGGCCCTGCGCACGAGCCTGTGGCATCGCTTCCAGGAAAAGATCGATACGTTGCAGCACTTCGGCTATCTCTCCCCCAGTGTCCATTTGACCGAGGCCGGTGAATGGGCCAGGCTGATCCGCATCGACCACTCCTTGCTCATTACCGAGTTGATCCGGGCCGAAGCCTTTACGGGGGCGTCGCCGGCCCTTCTCGCTGCAGTGATGTCGAGCATCGCGCATGACGACGATCGCCCCGGAGCGTTCCCTCGCATCAGTTCCGGGCCTGGCTTCTTTGCTGGGGCAGGTCCGGAAACTCGCAGAATCGCTCTCGCCCTATGAAGATCCTCCGCTCCTGCGCGCGGACATTGCCGCGGTCACCGAACAATGGATCGCAGATCCTACCCTGACATGGATCGGCCTCTGTAAAAAAACGACGATGGCGGAGGGAGACATCTATCGACTGCTCGCACGTACCTTGGAGTTCCTTTCACAGCTCCACACCCTCAAGGATACGCACCCGGCCCTGGCCGATTGTGCGTCACAAGCGATCGCGGCCTTGCGACGTGGCGTCTTAGAGGAATTGCCATGACTTCTGAAGAACTCGAACACCTTCTCGCCCAGCAACCGATTGCCCTGCTTCATCGCCTCGCCCGAGGGCGGGTGCACCGACATTTTCGCGCAGGCAAACGGCGGTTGATCGAGCTCTTGCTTCGGCATTCGGCAGACAATCGCGCCGGCTTTGAGTCGGATCTGATGGCGCTGCTCGGTGAACGCCAGACCAGACCGGCTCCACCCTCCGGCCACCACTCGGCTCAACCGCAGCAACCACGGCGGGCCCCATCCTCTCACCGCGAACCCGAACATCATGAGCCGGCCGTCACGCTCGCTTCCTGGCTTGAAGGCATCGGCGTTCCACCTCCACAACCGTTCGTGCCGGATGCCTGGCAAGAGGAAGCTCTGGAAAAACTGCTCACCGGCGATGTCATCGTCAGCGTACCGACGGGAAGCGGAAAAACCTATGTCGCGGTGGAAGCGGCCCGGCGGGCGATGGAGGAGAACCGGACGGTCATCTATACCTCTCCGCTGAAGGCTCTCTCGAATACGAAATTCACCGAATTCTGCCGCATTTTTGGGGCAGAGCGCGTCGGCATTCTGACCGGCGATCGACGCGACAATAGCCAGGCGCCGCTGCTGATCATGACGACCGAGATACTTACGGAACCTGTTGTACGATGCAGCGGGCGGCGAAATTGACGTGCGGCTCGATACCTTGGGGCTCGTGATCATGGACGAGTCTCAATACATCGCGGATCCTGAGCGCGGGGTCGTTTGGGAGGAAACCATCATCTTTTGTCCGTCGCAAGCCAGACTGCTGCTTCTTTCCGCGTCGATCGGCAATCCACACGATATCGCCGACTGGCTTACCTCGATTCGCTCGACTGCCTGCCATTTAATCAAGCACAGCAAACGAACAGTGCCCCTACGCGCAGGCTATTTGCATCCGGATGGGAAGCTCACTCCTCTCTTCCGGACGATCGGTATCCCTCACGGTCATCCCGGTCACTGGCACCCCGAAGCCAGACGGCTCTTTGCCCGCTATGAAGACGAAACCCTGCCTTCCGGCCGCCGCCGCTAATCTGGTGCTGATACCTTCTAGAACGAATAGTTCAGGCCGAACGTCAGCCCCTGGCGAAACGATTGGAACTGCGTAAGGGGAAATTCTTGTGAAGCACCGGCCACGGGGTGAAAGGTAACGTTCCCATCAATCATCCGATTCCACCAGATCCGGTAACCGACGTTCGCATAGAAATTTTTCAGGATCATAAAGCGGGCTCCTACATCAGCATCGGCACCGATGCCATACCCCAACATGGAGATGCTAGGGTTCTGCTGAAGCGCGCCGGGCCCGGTTGTCCGAAGATGATGAATGTCCTTATTATCAATAATACTGACAGGAATGAATGCCACCGTGCCTTGGAGGCTGAACCGACGAGTGATTCGATATTCAGCCGTTCCTCCTACGCGAAATGAGTGCCAATTCGATGTATTGGTGATCACAGTCTGTCCCTGGTGCGATGCCGTTCCCGCAGGATCACAGGTGAGTCCGGGAATCGCTGTGGGATCGCACACCACCTGGGCGATACCAGCTGCTTGATATCTCGTATACCAATATTGATAGCCTCCAAACACCTCAAGATACCCTCGATGGTTGGCAAACTCCTTCACTTTTCCACCAAAGTCAGCATTGATGTACCACATACTATTGCCGTTGATGTCGCTATTGGTCTCTGAAAAGAGCCTTTGCCCCCCGTTCGACCCATAATCATCGTCAGTTAACCGTCCTCCCCCAATGGCAGCATATCCAAAGTTTAACCGGCCGAACACTCGCGGAGTGACCCAGAATTTTCCTGTGAGATCGACAACATTTGTTCCAACATCTTTATACGTCAACTTCGAAGTCGGGTCTCCTAATCCAGGAATCGACGAGGCATTGTGCGCCCATTTCGTTTCTCCAGTGCTGATCCAGGCCCCGATGCCCAATTCCACCCGCGGTCGTCGTTCCTCGACGGTGTCCTGTGCGAGAAGCACTTGCCTATCCAGAACCGCGGCAAGCGCAAGCGTCCCCATACATGCAGCGATAATACGTCGCCACCGGTTCATCGTCTTGCGCCCCCGCGCTGAATGATCACCGTATCGACGCAACGTTCGACCGTTTCCGGCATCACGCGATGACATGCTGAGCGGATATCTTCCATGGCAAACGTTCGCTGCAATGAAGCCGCCCACCAGACCAGCCAGGTTCCAAGCCCAAATGCCACAACGATCCCGATAGCCCATTGCACGACAAGCGTGATGGGAAAGGAACGTGGGATTGCCACTTCGACAGACATCTCATCTTTGGGAACGACATGGAGGTTTTGCATATGACAATGCTCCCGATGCAATGCAGCTGAACAATAGGCACTATCCTACTGGAGATCGTGTTATCTGAACATCGTTTTGTGCTTCCATGAGAGGCCAGCAGCGAATGCACTCCGTCGCAAGACAGATGGCCGAAGATCCGAAGGCGCTCTGCGCAAGGCTGCACACCACGCGTGCCCTCACCTACAGTCGTCATCCTTCACAAGGGAGTTCTGCTTCGCGGAAACATGCGAGTTTTTAAGGGATTCGTGGATTAGAAGCTGGAACCCTCCGAACGAGCAAAGTGGCATACCCATTGCTTATGTACCGAGAGGATATTCAGGAGGGCAACCATGACGCAAACACACCGGATCGATACGTACTCGCAGCTACCTCGTGAGGCACGCCGTATCGGTTTTCTCTTCCTGGTCTTGGCGTTCGGTTTCATCATCACGGTCTCAGAAGCTCTGGCCGCTTCTGTTTCTCCCAACACGCTCAGTTACAGTGCGTCCAGTAGCGCCCCCACCCCATCGCCGCAGACCGTAACGTTCAGCAAGAACTCCATTGTGACTAAGAGTTGGACAGCCTCCGGCAATACATCATGGATCACCGTAAGCCCATCGACCGGGACCATTTCGAGAGAAAAAGACCAGATCACGGTCAATGTAAACGCGTCAGGCCTGGCGGGGGGCACGTACAATGGCACGGTCAATATCGCCATCGGAGGACAAATCAGTGTGGTCTCTGTCACTCTCGTGGTATCAGGTGGAACCGCGACACCCACATCCACATCAGGCAGCACGACCCCCACACCGAGCATTCTCCTCAATCCCCCCAGCCTAAGCTTCTCAGGTACGGCAGGAGGAGCAATGCCATTAGCCCAGACATTCAATATTGCGAATCCGACAGGCGGAACGCTCACCTGGACGCTTAACGAATCGGCCGCCTGGCTCGGTCTCAATGTCACAAGCGGCACTACGACGACCGAAGTCGATGGCATCAGCGCGAGTGTCTCGACAACCGGTCTCGCGGCCGGCACCTACAGTACCGCCATCACCGTCACTGCCTCTGGATCGACGAATAGTCCGCAGACCATTCCTGTGATCCTTACGCTAAGCGCGCCCACTACAAACGGAACAGCGTCGCTCACGTGGCAACCGAGCACCGATACGAATTTAGCCAAATACAACCTCTATATGGGCACACAGCCTGGAATCTATGGTCCGCCAGTCTCGGTTGGATTGAACACAAGCTACACCGCAGGGAATCTGACGGGCGGCAAGACTTATTATTTCTCGGTGACCGCGGTTAATACTGCGGGTGCCGAGAGCGCGCGTTCGAACGAGGTCAACAAGAGCATTCAATAAACAAGAGCCCGGTCCTCCCTCCCTCTCTTGACCCTCCAGCCAGAGACCTGTATAACCGCTGCCTGCTGTCGGCAGCGGTACCGCTTCCCCACCTTCGGCTTTTCCCAAGAGCACGACGCGTGGACCCGATGCCACAGACCCGCTCAACGCGCCCGTAGCTCAATGGATAGAGCACCAGACTACGGATCTGGGGGTTACAGGTTCAACTCCTGTCGGGCGCACCAAGTATCAATAAGTTATGTCGATTAGACCGAGAAGAGCCTGCAATTTCCTTGAGAATCAGTGCACGAGTTTGTGACCCTCAATAATCGACGTAGGCGAGAAGATGAAACCGGATTCCAGAAAAGATCGGCGCTTCGCCGTCCAACTGCCTTCCGTTTTTCGTGAGGGCGAACAGATGGACCAAGCCACGGTCTTAAACATTTCGCTGCAGGGTTGTGCTCTGACTGCCGAACGCCTCCCCAAAGCGCAGTCCTACCTGTCGTTGCAGGTGGACATGCTGAACGGGACCGATCCAGTACTGATCGAATTAGCAGCGGTTCGCTGGGTATCGGGATATCAATGCGGGGTGGAGTTTATTCGAATGGCACCGGAGATGGCGACTCGCCTCCGGTCATTCGTCACCTTACTGGAGAAAACCCCCTAGGATCGGGAGGAAAGAAATAGAAGAGCTTTATCTCTCTTGCATTATTTCATTGCGACAGCTCGGACCTGAGGGTAGGTCGTGAGGCCTTGCAGCACTTTATGTATACCATCTTGCACGAGTGTGACCATCCCTTCCTGCATCGCGACATTGAGAATTTCCGCTGTTCTCACCTTCGCTTGAATCAAACTCTTGATGGCTTCTGAACCCACTAAGAGTTCATGCAAGGGCACCCGTCCGCGAAAACCCGTGTTGTTGCACGTCTCGCAACCTCGCCCCCTCCACAACGTCCACTCATCTGTGTAAGTGACACCGAGTTTCTCCCAATAACCTGCGCCATAGCCTTGGACGAGTTCATCATATTCATGACGAGCCGGATGATAACGTTCCTTGCACTGCTCGCAGATGCGCTTGCAAAGCCGCTTGGCGAGCACGCCCAACATGGCGTCGGCAAAATTGAATGAATCGCACCCCATATCGAGCAGTCGCGTGACCGTCTCTACCGCGCTATTGGTATGAAGGGTGCTTATGACGAGATGGCCAGTGAGAGACGCTTCAATGGCGGTATCGGCGGTCTCTTTATCACGCATCTCTCCGATCATGATTACGTCGGGGTCAGCCCGCAGAAAGGCGCGCATCGCAGCGGCAAAGGTAAAGCCAATTTTGGGTTGGACCTGGACTTGCCGCAACCCTTCTTGGGTAATCTCAATCGGATCCTCCGCTGTCAAAATTTTTCGCCCGTCTGTATTGATGTGCCGGAGTACGGCATGCAATGTCGTCGTCTTGCCCGATCCCGTCGGGCCGACGCAGAGCATGATTCCGTGTGGTTTTTCGGCAAGTTTTTTAATGGTGCTCAACACCTCAAACGAGAGATCCATCGCCTCAAGCGGTATCGAGTCCTTCGCGGTAAGCAGACGCATGACCACATCTTCATTGCCGCCGGCTGTGGGCAAGGTGGCAATCCGCAGCTCGATCTCACGATCTTTGGCCAATTTGTAGCGGATCTTTCCATCCTGCGGTTTGCGCCGATCAGCAATGTCCAGGTTGGCCATGATTTTGATGCGCGAAACGATCGCTCGACGGTAGACAGCGGGAATCCCCATGTAGGTAAAGCAGGTGCCGTCCACACGAAGGCGTACGGCCGTCTCTTTGCGCTCCGAATACGGTTCAATATGGACGTCCGATGCCCCTAGCCGATAGGCTTCCGCGATGATCTGATTGGCCAACCGGACGATGGCGGAATCGTTTTCATCGATGTCGCCGGCGTCCATATCGCCTCGATCCCATCCCGCTTCATGAACCAATTCTCCAAGAATGTCGCTGATGGAGCCTCCATTGGCCTGGCCGGTTGTCACGAGCAGACACTGCTCAATATCTCGGCGTAGCCCGACGGAAAGCCGGATGGTAAAACCGGGAAATGCACGGCGAATATCGAGTCCACTCTCTAAATCGTGAGGATCGTTGATGACGATATCCAGAATGGTGCCTTGGCGCTTCAGAGGCATCCACGCATTCTTTCTCAAATAATCGAAGCTGAGGTTCTTAAGGAGATCGGGATCGATGATCGTCCGCTCATCACATGGCACATATGGGCACTGGTAGAACTCACTCAGGGCTGCGCCAAGAGCGGCCTTCGAGACGTGATACTTGTCGAGCAAGATAGTCTCCAGCTCCACTTCGTGGGACAACGACTCTTTCAACGCTGCCTCTATATCGCTCTGGCTCACCAGCCCGCGGTAGGCGAGACTGTCGAGCAGGCTGCGTTCCGTTGCTCGGCGATAGTGTTTGGCCATGAATGGTCTCAATAGAGGCGTCGGCTGTGTGCCAATTCTATCTAATCCCTTTTGATGGGCAATAAAGAAGTTGTTTTCATCTTCACAACTCGGCGGGCGGGAAAACGCGCAGTTACCATTGGAGTTGTGCCACCCGTTTCCATCGCTCTTTGAGCTCAGCTTTGGGTAGGTCAGCGCCTTGATCACTGAGGACATAGCAATTTTTCCCTTGGGCCTTGGCACGGTACATCGCGCCGTCGGCATCGCGGATCAAATCCTCAGCTCGTTTATGAAAATTGGTACTCAAGACGATCCCGATACTCGCCCCGACCTTCACGGACTCGCCCACATTGATGGGTGTTTGGACTGTCGCGAGGATGCGTTCAGCGACGCGAATCGCATCCGAGGGACCTTTCACATTGTTCAGTAAGAAAGTGAATTCGTCTCCACCATACCGCGCGACAATGTCACCTTTCCTCAAACATCCTTGTAACAGTCTCGCTGTCTGACGTAACACGGCATCGCCCGCCGTATGCCCTAGTCTGTCATTGATGGGTTTGAACCCATCTAAATCCACAAACAAGAGCGCACAGTGTAAGTCGCGGTTGTTTTGCTGGAACTGCACGGCCCGACCGACACGCTCTAGAAATTGAGCGCGATTCGGCAGTCCCGTGAGCGCATCACACATGGACTTAGTACGTGTGTTTTCTTCCGTGTCGATAAGACGCCGTATTTCTGCTTGCGTAAGGCTGATCTTGCTCAAGAACACCAGTGTCAGACACAACAAGGCAGGCAGGAGTAGGACCTTGTCTGTTTGGAGCAAGGTCAATTGATGGAGCATCATCCCATAGCCGCTGATGACCAGACCATTCAGCAAGGCAAAATGGAGAAGGCTGGTGACATAAGAGGCCATCGCAAGAAGGAGCATCACTGCGCAAAGAATCCAGAGATCGGTGCCCAGCCTATTGGAAAGCGTGGAGGTAAAGAGAATACTCGCATTACCCAAGGTCAGAAGACCAAGAAACCATCCGGTGCTGAGCTGAGCTTTGGGTACAGTCAGAACCAGCAGTGTCAGCGTGGCTAAGGCGAGCACGAGCCCTCCTTGTACACGGGTGATCGGCCAGGGCTGATGATGGTACCCGTAGATCACGAGGAACATGACGTGAAGAAACACGAGATAGACACGAGGGCTGGTTGGCTTCATGGTGATCGCTGTACTCATCCCTTCCTTGACCCCTCCATACTGCATTCCATCTAGCTAAAGCCTATCTGCCTCTAATGGAAGAGACATTCCCAGGAAGAGTGCCAGGGAACATACAAACGTAGGGGCCAAAAGATACGTCCAAATACGTAGTTCACATGTACATTTATGGTCTAGCCGTCTACTGCCGATAACTAGTTCGTTAGAACTACTGCTCTTGAGGAATGCTCTTTGGACGGTTATTTCCTAAACTTAGTTAGAAACATGAAAGGACGGGATACCCGTGCGGACGCATACAACACCTTCGAACCAGACCGCAAGCAATCGTGTCGATGCGACAGTGGCCGAGCGGCGCGGCCGTCGACTCCCGATGAATCGCCGTTTCTTCTTTTTCGGAGAGGATGAATTCGAAGGCGAAGCGACTATTTTGGATATTTCCACGAACGGCTGCCGGAGCACATCGCTCACCGAAGTCAAGGTCGGTTTATCTCTGAAACTGTCACTATTTCTTCAAGACCAGCAATGGCCGTTGCGGATCGATCAGGCACTGGTCCGATGGGTTGACGGTCAACTGTTCGGCCTGGAATTTGTCGGAATCAGGCCGGCTCAACGGGAGCGGTTACGGGCCATCTTGATGAAGGCAAAAGCATGAATACTCAAGAGAAGGCTGGAATAGATAAGAGACGGAAAAAGCACAGATTAATGATTTGCCGTTTGTTACCCAAAGCGACGTTCGGAATAAACGACCCCGTCCCCATGAAGAAACAATCCGAGATCTCCAGCGCTGAAAAAGGAACGGCAGGTTTTACGCTGATCGAGATCCTCATCTGCCTAGCCGTTCTCACTATTTTGGCAATCGTAGCGGTACCGATGCATCTTGATGCAGTGGAAAGGGCCAAGGCTGTCGAAGCGACAGAGGCACTCTCGGAGGTGGTCCGGCTCGAACACCTCCGCCACGTCGACACAGGGACTTACACAGCAGACCTCGCAGAATTGGGTTTTCAGCTCACCTCTTCTCTTAAATACACAGAGCTTTTTATAGAAGTACGCCACGATGCCATAGGGTGGAGCTACATGGCATTTGCAATGCCGTTACATCGGAAAACCTCTGACGCAGGCGGATGGGGCGTTGCACAGTATGCGGATGGCAAATTCAAGTCGAGCTTACCAGGTACGCTCGACTCCGGCGTCGCGTCCGCTTGTAGCTTCTGGGGAGGGTGGGCATCCATGGAGGGAGGGCGTATCGAGGGGGAAGAGAGCTTGAGTTCGTGGACTTCATCGACAGGTGGCAATCGGCGACCCTGCGAAAGGAATAGAGTCGTGTTCCATGGGAAAAAGTGATTTGCCAGAAATTTGGTGGTCTCTCAGATGAAAGGAGAGCCAACATGGGATCGTTGAAGGAGCGTCGCCACCACGCCCGGTGTATGGTCCAGTGGTCAATCCTATATGCCAACGAAGAACTCATCGGGAGAGGGACGCTTGTGAACGTGTCTCACGCGGGGTGCCAGATCGTAGGCACAATGCCGGTTGCCGTCGGCATGCTCCTTAAGGTGTGGGTCTCCCCTGCACAGCGAGAAGAGGCGCTCTATATAAAAGAGGCGAGAGTGCTCTGGGCAAAGGAGCATGAGTTTGGGCTTGAACTTCGAGACCTTACTACAAATGATCAGCAATGGCTGAGAGGCTATCTAGAGACTGCGGAGCGACGGAATAGTTTTCGTGTGAATGGCCAGCCTGCAAGCACAGACGGCTTGGCGCCATGCCTCTCACATTACGAGTGAAGGACTGCTGAGGGAGGATTAGTTGAAAAGTCTTTAGCCTCTCCTACACCGTCGTTCTACGAGCAGGTTGTTTTCTTATCCCATCTCGGGATCGTGCTAGTTCCTGCATCCCTCTCATGTCTGATAAGCAAAAGGATAAACCTTTGAAGAGGGGGTCCACCATGGCCATGGAAGGAACACCTGCCGGGGGATTCAAGACACTTGGTGAAATCGATGGAACAAATGCGTTGCGTTTCCGCTCCAAGCATACAGGCTTAGCCATTGCGCTCGAACTTCTGTCATCTCACACTTCCGGTGCACCGATTGTCACCGACGAAGGGAAATTCATTGGATTCGTCAGCGAGTTTGATCTTTTGGGAGCCATCGAATCCGGGAAGGATTTGAGCCAAACAACCGCAGATACTCTCATGAACAGAGATCATTTCGTCGCCGATGAGTCTACAAGCATTGCCGACGCCATACGATTTATGAAGGAGAAGCACTTGTTAAACATCCCGGTCGTCAAGGAGGGCGTCGTCGCCTATTCTGTTACGCGCCATGATCTTCTGAGGGCCCGCATTGGACTGGGCCCGGGGATCGAAACATAAGCAGCTGCCTGGCCTTCTGTAGACGTACCCATCGCACGCCCGAGCGTCGAATAGCATTCGACGATCATCGGATCACATTCAACTGCTTCTGTGTCCTCTGTCTCATCTATAGACCATAGACCATCTGGTTTGGCTCCAGACGTCGCAGGGGTTCGCCCCCGTTGTTGATTTTCTGCCAAACCAGCACGGCCGACGTTCTGGCGGATTTGCAATGCGATAACATTGTGGAAAAGGGCTACAAGAACATCGAGATCACTAACCGGGAAGGGCTCGCCCAACGCGCTTGTTCGTGCTTTGCGCTGACGAAGAAAGCCACCGACCAGTATGTCGTGCTAACTGATCACGTCACTGTTATCGCTTGTCGCTGGAGCGTTTGAGTTCCATTAGCGAACGTTCCATGTGATTGGTTCCTCCTCCGTCAGGCGGCTTTGCGACTGTACAAGTCGTTGGCTGAGCCAGGTTTGAATGATTGTCTGTCCGGTTGATCCGCCAATCCTTTCTTGAACCGGCCGCGAGGAAAAGAGCGCTCGTGGCCGGCCCGCCGTGCTTCCACGGATAGCCTCATAGCCCTCACCTTTTTCGATTTGTTGCGGCCAGCCTTCTTTTTCCGTTGTTTGTAATTCGGCATGGGACCTCCTTCTCTCCCTAAGAAGTATCTCATCGCAATACCAGCATGCACCTGGTGAGTCCTCTGGCAAGTTGTCGATCACTCGGCCTTTTGCTAGGGCAACTCCGAGGCGTAAGACCGACAAAGGATTTGCTATGGTGAACGTTCATGATGCGGATGCTCCGAATGTTCCGCCCAAACCCCGATCCAGATCCTGGGCCGATCCCACCCGACCCTGATCCTTTTCCTGCACCTCAGCCGCCGATACCGGATCCTCAACCGACTCCGCCTGCTCCGCCGGTACGGCCGCCCATTCCACAACTCCGCCGACCATAAGGAGGACACCATGCATTTCTTCCCTCTCATCGGCCTCACTATTGTGATGATTACGTTTGCCGCTTTGTGTGCCTTTGCCAATCCAAGCATGCTGCCCAAACATGAGGGTTATCCCATGGGCAAAGCGAAGGATCCGGTCACCGGACAATCCTTGAGCAATGATCCCGGACAGAAGAATGCATCGGGAGAAAAGGCGCTCCAACAATCCGCAGCGGCGGACGATGGACACGTCCGGCAGAATCTTCTTCCCAATTCAAACGACGAGCGATTAGTGGAAAAACCGGGAGCCGGTGTGCTTCCGAAAGTCCAGGGACCGCAGATAAAAATTGAGCCTCCTGTCAAAGAGGCCACCAAGACGCCGGCAAATCCGGAGTGAGTGCCGAGGAGTGAGTGTGGTCAACCACTGAAGGCTGATCAACAAGGCGCGCGCTGTTTAACGGCTTGCTGGCAGGTTCAACGCGAGACGGATGTGTTGCACAAGCTGTTCGGGGCTGTCAGAGGCGTCTAAGACCAGCGCATCGGTGGGTTCTTCCAACACTTCCAACTGGCTATCGAGAAGGCTGATTCCGGCAAAATGACCAGAGCGACTGGTCAGCCGCTGCTCCAAAAGAGAACGGCCGGCCTGCAAGTAGACAAGCTTTACATCACCATGATGGCTGTCTATGACGGTCTCGCGATACGACCGCTTCAACAGCGAACAGGCCAGAACCACGTTCACCCTTTGCCGGACCCATTGAGCGATCGCTCTTCGCAACTCATCCAGCCATGCCCGGCGATCTTCGTCGGTCAGGGGATCGCCACGCTTCATCTTGTCAATATTCATCGCGCTGTGAAACCCGTCTCCATCACAAAATAGCCAGTTCAAGCGTTCCGCCAATCGTCGACCGACGGTCGTCTTTCCAGCACCGGCCACTCCCATGAGCACAATCACCATACACTCGTCCATAGATTGAATCACGGATTGAACCAATCTTTACTGTCCACGAGACTTCCGATGTCAGGAGGTGCCGGTTTCTCGTCGTGTTTGTAGGAAAGGATACGCAGCGCGGGCAATTGCATTTCTTCGTCTGTTCGAATCACGCGAACGGCGAGCGGATCCGCCATAACGACTACTAGTTAGTCGGCGGAAATCAGAAACGAGGAACAAGAGCGGTATCCTATCCGATCATGACCAATCATCCCTGCCAGAAACAGAGTGGCAATGTAGAGCACGACATGTTCCAGGCTGTGTACGCATGGTCTCGTCCAGGGCCCCGGTGAAAACCGGTGACCGCCGGATTAGAATCAGTTCCAGGGCCAACACGTGGAACCCAACCTCGCCGCCAGCGAGCCAAATTCCGCCGCGTCCTTCTTGGAACAGCTCCTCGTCTAGGTATCAGAAAACGGTCCTCATAATACACTGTCATGGTCGTCACTCCTCGTCGTGAGTCCGGAAATTTGAAAGACCCGCTTCAACCCTCCCTGTTGGAAGGGCGAAGCGGGTGTCGAGCGGCTACGGTTTGTTCGTGATGCCGATTCCGTTGGGACCATCCCCTACTACCGCGACAGGAATCGGCGGCAGGACGGGGTGAGTGTTCCATCTGCGTTGACGGTATATCGGGACACTTGATCGGCTACGGTGTCAGCTGTGAACAGAACTTGTCCATTCGGATGGACGAAAATATAGTTGGGATTTGAACCGGTGGTAGGCCGTGTCGGCTGAATATCAGTAAGCACTCCAGTCGCAGAATTCACACCAAATACGCTGATCGTGTTGGCGTTGATATTCGCTGTATACAGACTCTTCCCGTTTGGATGCATGGCCATGGAATGCGGGCCGCTGCCATTTGGATTGGTCAGGAACGTGCTCGTCGGCGTAATTTGGGCTATTGAGCCATCGGCCGCATTAATTTTGAACACTTCTACCGCATTCGGATTGCTGTAGGAGGCGTAGAGGAATGTATTCAGTGGGTCTACCTTGACCGCTGTGGCACCTGGTAACGGCGTTATGATGTTCCTCGCCGTCAATGTGCCGTCGGCGGTGTTACGGCTGAACGCACGCACCTCGCCAGTGGTCACGCCATCGCCTTCAACCGCAACATACAGGAATTGGTTATTGGGTGACATGGTAATGTTATGCGCATGAATGCCGACAGGGAAGCTCTGACCTTGGATGAATGTCAGCACGCCTAACGTGTTCCCTGGCGTGGTGTCGATTTTGTACGCTCTCAGGGTGCTGGCATTGGTACCGGCGACCACATACAGATACTGTCCGCTCTGATCAATCACGGAGGAATGTGGTTCATTCTCAGTTGGCTCAATCCCGGCAAGGTTGGTCACCGGCGATCCGGTGAGTGCCGGATTTATCGGCGTAAGGCTCGCATCTGAATTGATTCGCCAACCGGATACAAACGACGAGTCATGGTTCGACACATAGACAAACCGTCCGGCCGGATCCACGTCCACATGGTGTGGAAAACTGCCCGTGGCGATCGCGGTCCCGACTTGAGTCAGATTCCCGCTTCCGTCCACGGTATAGGATCGGATCTCGCTGGCAACAGAATCAATCACGTAGGCAAACTGATTCGCTGCTCCCGGCGGAGGCGTGTTATTAGTCGCCGGAGGAGGGCCGCCGCCATCGTCTCCGCTGCTGCAAGCGGCGAAGAGCAACATCGGCGCGATCGCAAACATCCCCAGTCTGTGGAGAATTCGCCCCTGTCGCAGTTGAGAAGTGGTCTGAATGGTAGCGCGGCTCATGTGATGATCTCCTTTCGATAAACAACCCCTACGGCTCCGCACCAGCGGAGCGCCCCCCGTAGGTGAATGGTCTATCAGCGAGCGCAGACAATGTCTTGCTTCACTGAATGACAGGCGCGCTGCCGTGCTTCAGCAAGAACCGCACCGTTCATATCGAGGGAACAATCTGGATCTTTTCAAGGGTTGCTGCCAGAGCTGTTGAATAAATCCAGGACAAGGTGTCCTGAAAAAGGGATTCAAGAGACAGCTTGTCCTGCATCCATGCCCAGCGGCGGGGGATCACCCTTGAAGTCAGCCTAAAGAGGGAGTGTTCGATCTTATTCTGAGTCGAGTGGGGCTTTTTGTGAAGTGAACTGAGAACTCAACCGTGTTTTTAAGAGGTCGGCCATTTCCATTTGGTGATGTCAGGAGGATCCATGCCGTGTTCGTCGATAAAGCAGCGGTGTTCGGCGAGGCGGCCTTCATAACGCATGACCAGTGCTTCGGCGAGTGCCGCGTTGGATGAATTGCGCATCGCTATGTTCTGCGCGGCCTGGATGACCAGATGATAACGGCTATCACCGGTTCTTCACCGGCATATCGAACGGTTTCGTTGTGCGGCCGTTCCCACAACAACTGCTTGATCGCGTCCGTGTATCCATGAACATTGAAGACGCCTGTAGGCAATCAATGGGAAACGACCGGTGGAAGCGCGGCTCGTCTAGACCATGAGGATATTTTTGAGGAATGGCCAGAACCAGCAAGGCACGACGCGCAGCGCCTTCGACCCTGAGCAATGCGGCTGCAGCCAGCACTTCGAGCCTCAGGTTGTCGCCAGAACGGGCGAAGAGAATGTCAGGGTCCTTCTCCCTCATCCGTGCTCGCTCATGGGCCGCATGCTCTTCAAGGTCCTGGAGGACAAGCGGCTTCGAATTTTTCGGCTTGCGCGTGCGGATTGAGCGCCATGCGCCGGTTCCCGGTGAGCAAGGATACCTTTTTGCGAACCACATCTCCGGTCAAAGAACTCCCAGGGCCAGTACCATTGCAACCACTGTTCAAGAACACGCAGGTGATCCGGATTGGACTTCACGTCCTTCACCAGTACTTGGTGAGAAATGGTATGTGCCGTAGCCGACGAACAGTGACCGTACTTCTTCGTCGTTCATGGAACCGAAAATGGTGGAATTGGCGATCTCGATCTGGTTGAGATGCAGGATGGGAAGCACCGCGCCGTCGGTGGCAGGGTTGAGGAATTTGTTGCTGTGCCACACTCCGCCAGTGGGGACCAGTCTCCGCCTCTCCGTCCCCGATAATGCAAACGATTAGAAGTCGTCAGAGCCGTGCCGAAGGAGGATCGCTTTCCAGATTGAATTCCTATCGGGGTCGTACCACTAGGGTAACCCCTTGTCAAGGCCCCGACAAGCCTCCTCTTGAGTCATGTCGGAATGCCAGGTACACTTCTTCCATCTAGCAGGATCATTGCCAGTCACCTGACCTTACGGGGGGATACCTATGTCAGATACATTTCGCATCCTGCTAGCTGACGATCACGTGCTCGTAGCGGAAGGCATTCAGAAACTCCTGGAACCAGAATTTGAGTTGGTCGGCATCGTCGCCGACGGGCGGTCGCTCGTAGCGGCCGCGGCAAAGCTGCAACCGGATCTGGTCGTGGTAGATATCTCGCTACCGCTCCTCAACGGCCTCGATGCGTCCCAGCAGCTGAAAAAGAACAATCCAAATCTCAAAATCATCGTTCTCACAATGCATTCGGAACCGAACTTTGTGACTCAAGCCTTCAGGGTCGGCGTCTCCGGCTATGTGCTGAAACAATCAGTCGGCTCCGAATTGGTCCAAGCGATTCGAGAGGTCGTCAAAGGCCGCACCTTCGTGTCGCCGATGGTAGCGCAGAGCTTGGTGGATCAGGCGGTCAATCCGTTAAGTCCGTCCGGGCCAGGAGATGCGAAAGTCGGATTCGCGCAGACACTGAGTTCGCGCCAACGTGAAGTCCTGCAACTGGTGGCCGAGGGGAAGGCCACAAAGGAAATCGCCTCGATACTGAATGTCTCGGTAAAGACTGTCGAATTTCACAAGACGAGAATTATGAAGGAATTGCGGCTTCGTACGGCGGCAGAATTGACAAAGTATGCGATCGCAGCAGGACTGACTTCCATTCACTAACGGTAAATGTTGTCAGAGGGTCGTAATTCCCTGCGCCAGAGCGAACTTGATGAGGTCAGAGGTCGTGTGAACTCCCAGCTTGCGGGTGATGTTGGCTTTATGAAACTCTACCGTCTTCATGGAGATGTTCAGTTGTTGCGCAATATGCCTTGTCGTCCGGCCCTCCGCTAAGAGGACTAAGATCTCCCGTTGACGGCCGGTGAGGTCGCTGGAATAGCCTTCAGGCCTAAACCACTCATGTTCCACCGCCTCCCGCACTTCAGGATCAATCTTTTTGGACAGAAACCGTTTGTTGGCCAGCACGCTGTCAATCGCCGCGCGCAGCTCGTCGGACGCCGACTGTTTTAACACATACCCACTGGCCCCAGCCCGAAACGCCTCACTGATCGAAATAGCTTCTGTCAGCATGGTGACGAGAATCACTTTCACCGAGGGAAGGAGCTTTTTTAATTGCTTGGTGGCCGCAAATCCGCTCATGCCGGGCATGCAGGCATCCAAGAGGATGACGTCCGGGCGATATTCCAAGGCGCGACTCATAATATCGCCGGAGTCTTGGACTGTACCCACAATGGTGAAATGCGGTTCGAGAAGTTGACGAATACTTTCGAGGACGAGCGGATGATCGTCGACCAGTAAAACCTTCGTGGTATGTGTAGCCAAGAACATAGTTATTCCGTCAGGCCGTGGTCGTACCATTCCCTATCATTGTACAATTTGACCCTTCGGTTCAAGGAAGAAATAAACCCCTTGTCTTTTCTACCTAAATGGCGACCCAGGGATAACTGGGCCCTCCCCTGGCATTCCTCCGCTATCCCCCTAGAAGCAGCCGAGATCACGGGGGGAACTCCCAGTGCCCACCTAGCCATTCTCGGCATACCTTGGGGTATGACCACTCGATGCAAAAGCCGATCCGCAGGTGGCTTATACCTGGAATCCACGCGAGCCGAACAACTAGGCGTTTTACCTGGGGAAGATCGTGCCGTGCGGGAAGTGATGAGCCATCGAATCGTCGTCATCAGTGTATCCTCCTTGCTTCAGAAGGCTATTGAAACCATGCATCGTGAGCAGGTGACGACCTTGATTGTCCAGGACAAGGCCGGGTTGCACGGCCTTTTGACCGAACAAGACCTCACCATCGAAGTCACAATGAAGAAAGACGACACCTCCGCAACAACGGTCGAGGATGTTCTCCGTGGACGGGAGCCTCTCGCTTGTTGTGAGCAGGATACCGTGGCCGATGCGCTGTTGCTGATGAGGAGCAAGCGAGTGGCCGCCCTTCCGGTATTGAATGAGCAAGGAGACGTGACCGGCCTGGTGTCTCTTGTGGATGTGGCCGCTTCTATTACACCCGATGCGGCGACGACCCTACTGAATGAAGTCAGAACATATCTGTCGGCTCACCATTGAGATCTGTTGGATCTAAGGAGGCTGTGATGCGAAATGGACAGTTCGTGCTTGATATAAAAGCGATCCGTGATCGCGCGCGCCGACATATTGAAGACGGCGCAGTGACGGAGGACTACAAGGCCAAGGTTCCCGTCGTCCTTCGGCTGTTGAATGAGTCGTTGGCAACGGAACTGGTATGTGTGCTGCGCTATAAGCGGCACTACTTCATGGCACAGGGCCTCAGTTCCGAGAGCGTAAAGAGCGAATTTCTTGAGCATGCGAAGGAAGAGCAAGCGCATGCCGATGCCATCGCCGAGCGCATCGTGCAATTAGGCGGCCAGCCGAACTTCTCACCTGAAGGTCTCCTCGATCGCAGCCATTCGCAATATGCCGAAGGCACGTCCCTCGAGGACATGATTAAAGAAGATCTGGTGGCCGAACGCATCGCCATCGACAGCTATCGCCAGATGATTGAATATATCGGCGCCGACGATCCCACGACCAGACGCCTGCTCGAAGAGGTGACGGCCAAAGAGGAAGAGCACGCAGAAGAGCTTGCCAGTCTGCTGGCAAAACCCTGAGGAGAAACGAGATGCCGCGAGTCACCTCCCGCCCCGGCCACCCCTATCCATTGGGCGCCACGTGGGACGGCGAAGGAGTCAACTTCGCCTTGTTTTCGGAAAATGCCACCGCAGTGGAACTCTGCCTCTTCGACCGACCGGATCAAGAAAAGGAGACGCACCGTATCCGGATGGAGGAGCGGACCAATCAAGTGTGGCATGTCTTCCTTCCGGAAGTCCGACCGGGGCAACTTTACGGGTATCGCGTCGATGGGCCGTACGAGCCGCAGGCCGGCCACCGTTTTAATTCCAACAAGCTGTTGATCGATCCCTACGCGAAAGCGTTGGACGGTTCACTGCGTTGGTCCGACTCGATGTTTGGGTACCGGCTCGGTGATCCGGAGGCGGACCTCTCGTTTGACGAACGCAACAATGCCTCCTTGGTGCCGAAATCAGTCGTCGTGGAACAGGCCTTCACGTGGGGAGACGATCGGCCGCTTCGCCGCCCTTGGAGTGAAACAGTCATTTACGAAATGCATGTGCGCGGCTTCACCGTGAAACACCCGTTGATTCACGAATCGCTGCGTGGCACCTATGCCGGTTTGGCGACGAGGCCGGTGATCGATTATCTTCAGCGGCTGGGCGTCACCGCGATCGAATTGTTACCGGTGCATGCCTTCGTCGCAGACAAATACCTCATCGACAAGGGCCTGACCAACTATTGGGGCTATAACACCATCGGATTCTTCGCGCCAGAACTGCGCTACGCGGCCCATCCAGAACGAGGCGTCAACCAATTCAAGACGATGGTCAAGACCTTGCACAGCGCCGGCATCGAAGTGATTCTCGACGTGGTGTACAACCACACGGCCGAAGGGAACCACCTCGGCCCGACACTGTCTTTCCGCGGCATCGATAACGCCGCCTATTACCGCCTTGTGCAGGACCAGCCACGATATTACGTCGACTACACGGGCACGGGTAACACGCTCAATGTCCGCCATCAACGCACGCTGCAACTTATCATGGATAGCCTGCGCTATTGGGCGCTCGAGATGCACGTGGACGGATTCCGCTTCGATCTTGCCTCCGCGCTCGCTCGAGAGTTGCACGATGTGGACCGTCTGGGCGGCTTTTTGGATATCATCCACCAAGACCCTGTTCTCTCGCAGCTCAAATTGATCGCCGAGCCATGGGACATCGGCGAAGGCGGATACCAGGTCGGGAACTTTCCCGCCGGGTGGGCGGAATGGAACGGAAAATATCGCGATACCATTCGGCGCTACTGGAAAGGCGATGGTGGGCAAACCAACGAGTTAGCTTATCGTCTCTCCGGCAGTAGCGATTTGTATGAAGGCAGCGGACGGCGTCCCTTCGCGAGCATCAATTTTGTCGTGGCGCACGACGGATTCACCCTGCGCGACCTTGTCTCGTATGACGAGAAGCACAATGAAGCGAATCTAGAAGATAGTAAAGATGGCAGTGATGACAACCAGAGCTGGAACTGCGGCGTCGAAGGTCCGACGGACGACCCTGCGATCCGCGAGCTGCGGGCTCGCCAGCAACGCAACATGCTTGCCACGTTGTTGCTGTCGCAAGGCGTCCCCATGATCTGCGGAGGCGACGAAATCGGCCGCACACAACAGGGAAATAACAATGCCTACTGCCAGGACAATGCCATCAGCTGGTTCAATTGGGACATCTCGACCACGGAACAGGCGCTCTTCGCCTTCACCAGCGCCCTCATCATGCTGCGTGCCGCGCATCCGGTGTTTCGGCGCCGACAGTTTTTTCAGGGCCGGAGTATTTACGGTGCGGATATTAAGGACCTCTCATGGTTCCGTCCGGACGGGGAAGAGATGACCGAAGATGACTGGAAACAGGGATATGTGCGTTGCCTCGGTGTGAGACTCGCAGGTGATCGCATCGAAGAGAAAGATCATCTCGGCAATCCGATTCACGACGACACCTTTCTTCTACTGATAAACGCACACCATGAGCCAATCCGTTTCACGCTTCCTCCACATCCGGCCAACCTACAATGGCAACTCGTGTTGGACACCGTTCAGGACGTTATTCCGGCTCTCGCTCCCCTCATGCCAGAAGGCAATCATTATGATCTCCAAGCCCGGTCCCTTGCGTTAATGCAGATTGAAACGGCCGTGCCCATCCGCCCAGGACTGAGGGGGTTCCCCAGTTCTCGCTTCTAGGTCCCAGGCGTACTCTGACCGGGTTGAGGAGTCTCCCATGCGACACGCAGCGCGAGCAGCGATTGTCGGTTTCATGGTGATGTGCAGCGGCGCCGCCTCAGGTGAGGTGCATTCCGGGAGACCGTTGACCGTAGAGAACGGGGCGGAAAAGCCAAGCGATGTGCAGCTGCAAACGGCTGTCACCCAAGCCATGCAAACCAGTCCGTTGACGGCGAACAGTTTAATCATCGTTCATGTCAACCAGGGTGAAGTGACCTTAGAGGGAGCGGCCGTGAGTCCGCTCGCCAGACGGGAAGCGACCAGGTTGGCGGAAACAGTATTGGGCGTCAAAGAGATTCGAAATCGCCTCAGCGTCGTCAATACCCAAACAGCCGTCGTTCCCCCAGAGAAATAAGCGTTTATTCTTTTGCCAACCGTCTTCTCCCGAGCGTTCCAAGGGAATGTTCCGATGGGCGCCAGGGAATGAACCAGCGTTCCTCGAAACAATCGAACGATAGAGTAAGAAGACGACGCGTGGAGCGTTGAATTGAAAGGAGGACCCAATGAATGCGGATACGTTCAAAGGTAAGTGGGGGCAGTTCAAAGGAGAACTGAAGCGGAAATGGGGCAAGTTTACGGACGACGATTTGCTTCAAATTGAAGGAAACTACGACAAGTTCCTCGGCAAAGTCCAAGAAAGATACGGCATGGAGAAGGACGATATTACCGGATGGGCGGACACATGGTTTCAAGGCAACAAACCGGAACCGGTTGAACGGGAACCGGTTCGTTAATTACTACGGAGGCTATTTATGGTGAGACTTGTGATGTCTGCAGTTCTCATCGGGATCTTTTCGGCAGGACCGGCATGGGCCCTGTTCGAGACGAACAAGGAACTCGTCGCCAGCGCCAAGATCACCATGGAAGAAGCCATCAAGAGCGCCACGAAGGCCGTGCCTGGTAAGGCGGCCGAGGCAGAACTCGGCAAAGATGACGGCCGTACAATTTGGAAAATCGAAGTGATCGATCACAACAACAAAAGCCAGACGGTCTATGTCGATGCGCAGACCGGTATCGCGAAAATGAACAAATAACAGTCATCGCATAGAAGAGCGCCGCGTTTGGGCGGCGCTCTTCTCCGTTCTTTCAGCTTGCTCGGGCCCCGCGGTTGGTTTGAATAGCTCGACCAAAGGCATGTATCATTCCGGGGATCATGATCAGTCGCCATGACGTTGAGCTGAAAGCGGACACCTGAGCACATGTACATCCCGGGAGCGAGACTGAAGTTCGGGCTCAAGGTATGCCTGCTTGTCTTGAGCCTCTTCCTACCTCGGGTGGTTTCGGCTTCCGACGACTTCATCGCAGGTTATGCCTCGGCAATTCTTGAACATGAATTCCATGTGACCGATGCCTCGGTCGAGGTTCGCGATGGCGCCATCGTCGTGATGACGAAAAGCCTCGGGAATATCGATCGCGGAAAGGTGCTTTCCGCACTCCAAGAGATCCCCGGCGTGTCCCGCGTGGAGATACGTACCGCCGACCCGTCTTCGACCTCCCCGACCGAGGGAGCAGTCCATACAACCATTCCTGCCCAGCACTCTAAGTGGCTCCCGCATGAGGCGCTCTTCGCGCCCCTTCATGCTGATCCTCGCTGGCCCCACTTCAGTGGAGGTTATCGACAGTTCACGAAGGGCCTGAACCTATCCAACGTCTTTGCGGCCAATTTCGGCGAAACGTTGCCGATTTACCGGAATAAATCCTTTTTTGGCGGTGAGTGGGAACTCGGTATCCAGGCAGGCGTCTTCAGCATTTTCGACATCAGCACCGCCTCTATCGATCTGGTAAATGCAGACTATCGTGTTGGCGGCTTGATCAGCTATCGCAACGGACGGTTCTCCGCCTTTACCCGCATTCAACATCAAAGTTCTCATTTGGGCGATGAATTCCTGTTGAGCAACCCAACTGTCACCAGGGTGAACTTAAGTTACGAAGAAATGGATTTGAAATTGTCCTATGACGTCTACTCTTGGTTACGGATCTATGGTGGTGCTGGCATGATCGTGCATCGCCAACCGGCGGATTTGGGACGAGGAAGCACTCAGTGGGGTGTGGAACTAGTAAGTGCTCAGACGTTTCTCGAGGGAAGACTGCGCCCCGTCGCCTACGCGGATTTTCAGTGTAACGAACGGACGACCTGGGGGGTCGGGCAATCAATGATGGCAGGCGTCCAGTTCGAGAACGCACGAATTGGGGATCGTCGGATGCAGTTGCTCGCGGAATATTACGGAGGACCATCACCCGACGGGCAATTTTACCCCCAACGGGTGTCCTGGTACGGAGTCGGGCTGCATCTCTACTTTTAGCGAAAGATCAACACTCGAGACGCAAGTCCTGGCTTTCTTAGTCATTTCAAGGGTGTCCGTCCGATGTTTCTGGGAGACGTCCTAGTTAGTCCGGAAAACCCCCCGGTGTAAGTTGCCAAGTATGGAAGACCAGGGACTCATCCTGATGTGTGCCTCCTGCTGGCGAATCCAGCCTTTAGCGGATGAGTGGAGTTCGGAATCCGATCGATGGATCGATCCCACGACGTTTATGGCTTGCGGACAACTGCAATCGCATGAATATGAAATCATTGACGGATATTGTAATCCCTGCTTACTCGAGATGACCGTACGGGATCAACAGGCTTTGTACCGCGCCAGTGGAGAGCGGACTAACGCATAAGGGGAACCAAGATATGCCCCGTCAAATGTTGACTCTGTGGGCGGCGACATCACTAGTCGGATTATTCGCCTTGTGGCCTGCCGACACCCGCAGTCAGGACACGCTCTGGAATACCTGGAGACAAGGAGGACTACAGGCGCTGCATGAGGGTCGGTTAGCAGACGCCGAGCGATTGTTGACTGCTGCACTGGAACAGGCTGAGAAATATGGCCTGGAAGACCTTCGCGTGGCGGATGCAGCAAACGACTTGGCGGTCGTGTATGCGAACTCAGGCAAGCCGCTAGAAGCAGAGCTCCTCTTCAACCGGGCCTTGGTCATTGGAGAGAAGGGCCTGGGCCCTGACCATCCCGGCGTCGGAGCAACGGTTCAAAACCTTGGCATTCTCTATGCCACCCAGGAGCGGTATCGAGAAGCCGAGCCACTTCTCAAACGTTCCCTCGCAATCAACCTGAAAGAATACGGCGGCAAGCACCTTCGTACGGCTTTGTCGTTAAAGACGCTCTCCAGCTTTTACGCGATCCAGGGACAGCTGGGTGAAGCCGAACAACTGATCCAAAAATCGCTGGCTATTTTGGAAGAGAGCCGGATTCGGCAAGGAGATCCACAGCTCACATCGACACTGGAGGTGCTCGCGGCAATCTTGCGCAACACGAACCGCGAACACGAAGCCCGTGAACTTGAACGGCGCCTCGAAGCTGCTGCTCAAGATTCGACCGTATATCGATAGGAAGGAAGTAGTGAAGTAGTAAGGACGTGTCTGACGAAAGGAGTCCGTTATGCTGAGCTGGGCTGTCACATTTCTGGTCGTAGCGATTATTGCAGGGTTGTTGGGATTAACCGGCGTAGCCGGCACCGCGACGCAAATCGCCTACGTGCTCTTCGTGGTGTTCTTGATCTTTGCCGCTGTCAGTTTTGTCATGGGACGCCGCCCTCCCGTGACGTAGTGCGGGCAAGGCATTTACCGCTCAGGCGTGAAACAGCACTGTGACCTCTTCTGGACGCTTTCCGCCTCACGCCTGGGTTGCTGTCATGA
The DNA here is from genome assembly GCA_963851455.1 of uncultured Nitrospiraceae bacterium. GTDB lineage: Bacteria > Nitrospirota > Nitrospiria > Nitrospirales > Nitrospiraceae > Nitrospira_C. The sequence continues at coordinate 269,765 of CAWKPI010000004.1, read as the reverse complement.
GCATGAGAAGGATGGTTCGTACTTCGCCACACACCTTTGGCAGTTATGTGCAGAGCGTACCGTCACGAGGCGTGATGGTTCTCCTAGCCTTGTTCTTTGCCGTTTCACTTCTGCTCGACTTGCCGATCGCGCAGAGCGCCGTGCAAGAAACCACACACTTTGTCGTCGACATTGTCTCGATCAACGGCGAGGAATTTGTCGTCAAGGACGAGAATGGCAAGCAAGAAAAGATCCACGTCGGCTCTGACACCGAGAAATTCGGTCGTCTACAGGCTGGTGACCGCATCGATGCCTGGGTCTTTCCCAACGGTCATGCGAAAACCATCATGATTCTGCGCAGTGGATCCATCATTCAGGACCAACGAGAACAGCAGAAGCAGAGAGAGTCAGGACAGCGGGCCGAGGCTCAGCAAAGTGGCTCCCCGTCTGATCCGGCACGGTGAATGACATGATGGGCTATCTTGTCGCAGGAGTGCTGGCGATGGCGGAGCCGGCCGCGCTTCCGATGATGCATGTCCTGCAACAGGGGCAAGTCGAAGGCGAGGTGATGCAGGTATTTTCGACGGCCATTGTCATCAAGAATGAACAAGGTCATGGCACGGTGCTTCAAATCACGCCTCGCACCCAACTGGGAACACAATTCAAACCCGGCGACAAGATTATCGCCTATGTCACTCCTTATGGTGTCTCTTCCGTACAGTTAAAGACGAACACTGCGCTCATGCCATGAACGTGCTGAGCGTCACACACCCATCGCACCTTTCACCTGTGCTCTTGATAGATCTACAGCGCTGAATCATATTCCGACGCCCGCACTTCGGCCTTCTTTTGCATGTGTTGCTGGGTGGTGTCCACGATCGTCCGATACATCACATCCGCCGGTGCTCCCTTCGATAGGAACTCATCGGCACCGGCTCGACGCATGGCGGCCTCGAGTTCCTTGGACGTGTTGACTGAAATACCGACGATGACCGTGTGTCCGAAGGCAGCCTTGATGCGTCTGGTGGCTTCGATACCATCGATCTTGGGCATATTCACGTCCATAAGGACACAATCGGGTCGGAGTTTGTCGACGGATGCGATGGCTTCTTCCCCGTTCCAAGCCTCACCGACAATGGCGATGTCGCGGTGTTCCTGCAAAAGCCCCCTGACGCCTTCCCGCACCAAGGGATGATCGTCGACCAACAGCACACGAATGCGCTGCGCATCCTGTTTGAATTCTGAGATCGTGCTCGGGGCTGAACGAAGCGAGCGAGCTGATTGCCGATAGGTTGTGGTCTCGCCCAGTGGCTCAGCATTCACCGTCCCGGCACTGTTCAAAATCGGCAGAATCAATCTCGCAGTCATGCCTTTTCCCGGAGCGGATGCCACTTCAAATTGTCCGCCGATTGCGAGCATGCGTTCCCGAATGCTGAACAGACCGAACTTCGACGAGGTGGAAGACGGTTGACCCGCTGCGGCAGCGCCCAGGGCGAGATCCACACCGGCCCCTTCGTCCCTGACTGTAATACGCAAATGCCCTTCCTGCTGCTCGATCGTCACCACTGCGTGGTGCGTCCCAGCGTGCTTCCGCACATTGATCAACAGCTCACGGACTGATTGGAACAGCAGCACCGCTTGGTCTTCTGGCAGGTGAATCCGATCCGGCACTGACTGCCGTACCTCAACAGACAGCTCCTGTCTCACCATCTGCTCCGCCAGCCACCTCAAGGCAACCGGCAGCCCGAATTCGTGCAGGACTGGAGGGCTCAGCTGAGTGACGAGCGTGCGTGTATAGGTGAGGGCTTCATTGACGACGGCTTCTGCTTCCCGCAGGATTTCGACTTGCGCTGCCGAAGGTGCCAACCGCTTGATCTGCCCGAGTTTCATGCGCACTAATACCAACAGTTGCGCAAGATAGTCGTGAAGATCAGTCGCCAGACGCTTGCGTTCCCGCTGTTCGGTCAGATTCAGGTCCGTCGTCAGCGCGCGAAGACGTCCGTGTAAGTTGACCAATTCGCATGTCCGTTCCTCGACCCGAGCCTCCAATTCATGCGTAAAGGAACGAAACCGTGCTTCGGCCAGCTTACGCTCGGTCACGTCGAAGTTCACACCGATCATGCGTACGGGCGTTCCACGCTCATCCTTGAGTACGCGCCCCTTTGCCGCCAACCACCGGATCTGGCCGTCGCTCAAGACGATACGGAATTCGTGCTCTAGAGCGCCGGTTTCCTCGATGGCTCGCTCAACGGACTGCTGAATGACCGGTTGATCTTCCGGATGGATGTGGCGATAAAACTCCACGGGCGAAGGACTCACGCTTCCTTCGGGGAGCCCGAGGAGTGCGAATTCCTTAGAGTCCCAACGTGTGGTGTCGTTGACCAAGTCCACGTCCCAGGCGCCCATTTCGCCTCCGGCCAGCGCCAACCGCAAACGCTCCTCGCTTTGGCGCAGTTCTTCTTGAGTCTTGCGCAAGTCGGTCACATCCGTGTTGGTCCCGAACCAACGCGTGATCCGTCCCTCGTTGTCGCGGATCGGTGTTGCATGGGACAGGAACCAGCGATATCGGTGATCGCGTCCGCGGATCGGGAACGTACCTTCCCACGGTTCCCCGCTGTCAAGCGAGTTGCGCCAGGTCTCGAGGACGCGATCAAGGTGGTCTGGATGGTGGACCTTCTCCCAGCCCCATCCCTGCATTTCGTCGAACGTGGCACCCGTATATTCGTACCAGCGCCGGTTGTACCAGAAACGCGACCCGGTGGCGTCCGCCATCCATGCGAATTGAGATATATTGTCCGCCAAGGTGCGGAAGCGCTCTTCGCTCTCGCGTAGCGCATCAGCGGCGAGCTTTCGCTGAGTAATATCCGTGGCGACGCCCAGGACGTGCGTCGCTCGACCCTGCTCGTCGTACAACGGCCGCTTCACCGTTTGCAGCCAGCGGATCGAGCCGGAGGCATCGGTGATTGTCTCTTCCGGAATGAAGAGTTCTTTGAGCGAATCGAGCACATCACGATCTTTTTGCTGAAAATGAGCCACTTCCTCCTGATTAGGATTGAAATCCGCGTCCGTCTTGCCGAGGAGTCCTTCCACCGTGGTTCCGTAACAGTCTGCGACGGCCTGATTGACCAACGTGAAGCGACCTTGCCGGTCTTTAGCAAACACGAAATTCGGGTCCGTATCGATAATCTGTCGGATGAAGGCATGAGATGTTCGAAGGGACAAGGCCGCTTCAGCCGCCACACGTTGACTGATGCGTAACTGCTCTTCTGCCTGGTGGCCTCGCTCGATTCGTGTCTCGAACTCGGCGAGCTTCAGACGCAGAGCGATATTTTCATGGAGGAGATCGTCGTAGGAAGGTGTCGATTCGGTCATGTTGAATGGTAATTGAGTGAGAAGTTATCTGAAGGCAGCTTACATTTCCGACAACTCAAAACTCAAAACTCAAATTCAACATTCGACATCGACCTTTCGCGTCACTGCACCGATGGCTTCGTAGAGATGATCGGCGGCGCTCTCTTTGGTGAGAAAGGCAACGGCCCCGGCGGCCTTCATCGATTTCACCACATGCTCGTTCACCGACAGGCCGACGATTAACGTCTCAGGCAATTCCTCTCGAATCCGTCTCGTCGCTTCGATACCATCGAGTCGTGGCATGTTGACGTCCATCACGATGACGTCCGGCTTGAGCAGGCGAGCCAGTGTGATCGCTTCTTCGCCGTCCCCCGCCTCGGCGATAATCTGCAGGTCTGGGTACCCGTCCAGGATGCTCCGCAGCCCCTGTCGCACCATGACGTGGTCATCCACCAACAGCACTCGAATCGTATTCGGTGGTGGTGCCAGTGTTGAGGAGTGAGCATTGAGGACCGAATGATCCGAAAACGGCTGTGGATGCTCACGGCTGAATTCCCTCCCCTCGCCTACCGCAACGCCAAGAGTAACCGTCGTCCCGGCCCCCGGTTGCGATTGCAATTCCATCCACCCATCGATCGCTTCCATTCGCTCCCGGATGCTGAAAAGCCCGAATTTGTTGCCACCGGACTCCATGACGGCGGCAGGATCGCAGCCCAGTCCATGATCCTGCACCACGATCTGGAGTTGGCCGAGGCCGTTGTCAGTCATGCTCACAGCGGCGTTTTCGGTACCGGCGTGCTTCAAGACGTTGAACAACAATTCTCGCACGCATTGGTACAACAGCGTCGTTTGGTCTTCCGTGAGCGGCGGAGTCACGGCCGGAACATCCACACTGACGTGGAGGCCTTGCTGTAACATGCGCTCTCCAAGCCAGTGCAATCCGGCTGCGAGGCCGAACTGCCGTAAGGTCGGCGGCATGAGTTCTGCCACCACCGTACGTGTGTACGTCAGGCTTTGATCGATGAGCTGGTCGGCTTCCTGCAGCACAGCGCAAGCCGGATCCGGTGCGATCATTTGAGCCGCATGATTGATCTTCAGCCTCGTCACCACAAGCATTTGTGCAAGATAGTCGTGCAGTTCACTGGCGATTCGCTGACGCTCTCGCTGTTCGGTCAGGGTCAGGTCCTGCGCGAGGCCACGAAGCTTGTCGTGCGTGCGCACCAATTCCTTCGTACGTTCATTCACACGGCGTTCCAGTTCTCTCGTCCACTCCTGGCGTTGTATTTCTGCCTGCTTACGTTCGGTAATATCGAACGTCACGCCGACGAATCGTGTCGGGCGTCCGTCCTTGTCGGAATGGATGCGGCCGAAAGGGGCCAACCAGCGGACTTCTCCCGTATCCGCACGGCGAATTCGATGTTCAGCCTGGTATAAACTTCCGCTGCTCCGTGCGTTGTTCATAGCCCGTCGCACCGAAGTCCGATCATCGTCATGCACCAGAGCCCACCAATGTTTGACTGAGGCCTTGCAGGAGTCCGGCTCGTAGCCGAGCAACAATGCATTTTGCCGGTTCCAGATGACTCGGCCGGTCTGGAGATCCACATCCCACGCACCCATTCCGGCCCCTTCCGTCGCAAATCGAAGCCTCTCTTCCTGCTCGGCCACTTGTTCGGCGCGTTGCCGCGTTTCTTGAAGCAACCGGCGACGCTCCTTCGCCATGGCCACATAATTCGAGACGGCCTCCAACAATTCCACGTCATCCCGATCGAACGACTGTCGGCTGCCGCTCGCAAATGCCAAGGTGCCAAGGAGGCGCTCCCCGACGATCAATGGGAAACACGCGTAGGCGGTCGAGCCAACCGCCTGCATCCGCGACGCTTTAGGATCAGTACAGGATTGCAAGTGATCGACGATGATCGGCAGCCGCGATGCAGCCGAGGTCCCACAGAGTGCTTGGCCGAACTTCAGGAGTATCAAAGGCTCCAGCGCCTGCTCGGGAATGCCAGACCAGGCCGCTAGGCGGATCCCACCGTTGTCTGGCACCACGTCATAATCAAGAAATGTCTCCAGATCCAACGTGGTCTTGAGCGAGGCAAAAATGTCTTGCATCACCTCAGCTGGATCGTCCACGCGCAGCAACCTATCCATGGTCTCGCTCAAGAGTTGTTGTCGACGCGCCTGGGTCCTCAGTTCGAGTTCCGCCCGCTTACGTGCGTCGATGTCTTCTACAACACCGATCAACGATTGAATTCGGCCGCCGGCATCCCACTGGATCGAAAACGTGACCGTCACCCAAATCGTGTCGCCGTCCGGCCGCAAGAGCCGTTGGTCCAATGACACCTCGGAAAGACCGCCGAGCAACAGTGTTCCTACCTGACTCTCATGCTCTGCGCGATCACCCGGATGGGTCAGATCGCGCAATTCCAATTTCATGAGATCCTGTTCGGGACGTCCCGTGATGACGCACAGTTTGTCGTTCACGCGCAGCAAGCGCCCATCAGGACCGACCACGCACATCCCAACCGCAGCCTGTTCAAAGAGGCCGCGGAACTGTTCTTCGCTCCGGCGAAGGCGGGCGAGCAATCCCTCGTTTTCCCGTTTCCGTTCGCGCAACCGCAGCAGCGATCGGACGGCAGCGAGCAGCTCCTCTTCATCGATCGGCTCGACCAGATAACCGTCGGAACCCACCTCCAATCCAAACGCCCGGTCCGTTCCACTCACCCCGGCGGCCGATACATGCAACACCATCGTATCCGCCAGTTCAGGTCGTTTCTTAATCCCTCGGCACAGGTCGAAGCCCGTGATGTCCGGCAGGTTTACCTTCATCAACACCACTTCCGGCCTCACATCCTCCAGCACCCGCCAGGCGTCCGTACCACTGTTCGCATCGATGACCCGATAGCCGGCGCCTTCGAGCATCCGCCGTTTCTCATGCCGTTCAGCTTCCTGGTCGTCCACATTGACGATCGTCGCTAGCTCGGTCATGTCACGCCTCTCTGGAAAAACAGGATGAATGTTTGGATGTCGAGGCTGAGTTGCTGCACCTAACCTCGCCCCAGGTTCTATGTTGTATACGGTGCGTGCCCTGACACATCGACTTTTACCTCTGCATTTGATGAGAACTGGGGTGCGCCGGAAGGCGAGTCACACTAAAAGTTCGACATGCCATTGCCTACTAGGGATGCCCCTAGTGGGGCATGGAAGTAAATAATTAAACAGTGATTTATTCTGGCCTGATTCATGCGGAACAGCCATGAGACTGTATAGTCGGCAATTATACGGGGGCGAATTGTCCAAATAATAGTCGTGGAATTAATTAATTTGGATGCACCTAACTGGGGCAGCCATCAGCGCCCAGATAATGCCACGTCCCGTGCTGTACCTGCACGATTATTTGGCTGGTGGGGGTGGTTCGTGGATTTCCGCCGGTAATGTTTCAATCACCTTGATCACGCGGCCGTCTTCATCGAGCTCCATCGTGACGCGGTCCCCGATCGAAAGACGCTCGAACAATTCCGGCCGGTCAAGCCTGAAGAAAATAGGTTTCTCGAGATCCGTCATTAACATCCCTTTTCCTGCTGTTAGATCCAGCTTCGCGAGCGTCCCGGTAACCTGAAGCTGTGCCCGTGGCTGCTCAAGTGCGATTTGTATGGGCTGGCTTCGGACTGATGTGGGGAAGAAGAGGGCGGTAAAGAGGATGAGACCTACGACGGAGCCGGACACGATGCCATCATCAGCTCTGTCCATAAAGTCTCCCTCCGTCCGCTCAGCCCTATGCTCTAACCGTTTCCATCTGGCAGTAAAGCGCGTTGTGAGCGCATTCACTACTAGGGGAACCCCCAGAACAGGGCGCGTTCCGTTCTTAAGCGGCAGGGAGTGTCACTGTATAGACGCCGGCTCGCCTGGATAACAATCGCAGCTCGCCCGTTCGACTGAGACGGTCCACTTCAAGGAATACCTGGTTCCAGGTGTAAGAAGAACAGGCTTTGACGAGGTCTTCCATGTCGCACGCTTGTCTGCGCTTCACCATTTGGAAAATTTGACCAGTAATGTCCGATTGCCAGGCGGCGTCGGAGGGTAATGAAGCAGGAGCGGCCGCGAGCTGATTCATAATCTCCTCCTGGTTTTTATTGTTAAAATTAAAGTGGACGAAGAGAAACGTACGCCGATTAGTCGATTATACCTACTAGGCAAGCCCCTAGTTTCTCCGGCCGCATGCAAAATTTCGCAATCCTGGGCCATATCTATACACTCGGTTAATAAACTCGCTCATTCCTCTCAATCAGTGGTCGGCCCTCTCGTGTTTTTTGGGGTTCTGCCCAGTTGGCGTCTTATTTTCAGATTCGTAAAGTGAACATTCACCTTCAGAAGGCGGTTCATGGGATTACCACGGCAACGAACCGACGAGAATACGGTGTTTGCTGTACAGCACAACTCCGATGCCAAGGCGGACCTCGGAAAGCAACCACGCGTCTGCGTCCGCTGCAGGCTATGTGGTTCAAACCGGTCACGGCTCGTTTGCTCGGCAGAGGACATCACGGACCAGCGGAGATTTCTTCAACATTTTTATCGCAGCCGATGGAGCCAGCAGAATACGGCCACGGCGACAGATCGCCTGAAATTCACGCAAGATTACACGACCGAGATCGTCGCTTGTAGCGACTGCGACCTGCTCTACCGTAATCCCCGTCCGCGCACAGAGGCTGTAGCCAAGGCCTATGAAACAGAACGCTACGATCGGGCATACCTATGGGCGGAATGGGAAACTCAACGTGCATGGGCCAGGACCAAAGTGCCGGTCCTGGCCAAATACCTCAAAAAGACGGCAAGCCGGGCAAGGCCTCGCATTCTCGAAATCGGTAGCTTCGTAGGTGGATTTTTGGTCGAGGGAAGGGAGCAAGGTTGGGACATGTTCGGAGTCGATCCTGGCCGGGATGTGATCTCGTTCTGCCGAGGACTGCGATTGCCGGTATTTGAAGGTACACTCGAGGAGGCCAAACTTTCACCTGCGTCGTTTGATGCGGTCGTTGTCTGGAATACATTCGACCAACTTCCAGACCCGCATGTGCTCTTGAAACATGCGGTTCCATTGTTGCGCAATGGTGGATTGCTGATTGTCCGGGTGCCGAACGGCGCCTGTTTCGAATGCGTCATGGGGTTACGAGCGGGGGTGCCAAGGGCACTGCGACACCCGTTGGATATGGCACTAGCCTTCAACAATCTCTTGACGTTCCCTTATTTGTACGGGTACTCCGCCTATCAACTGGAACGGCTCACGGCTTCCTATGGATTTCGCCTCGTGGACTGTCTGCCCGATCAGCTGGCTTCGACGCCCTCTGGTCAACTCAACTGGTGGGCCAGGTGGGAAGAGCGCGGCATCAAATTCCTGTCCCGGGCTGTAGCCGCCCTCTGGCAAGACGAACGATCTCATCGATACCGCTCTGCGCCATGGCTAGATTGCTACTTCGAGCGAGCCTGCGCGGAAGAGGACCCTCTGGTGTCTGAGAAAATAGGCCTAGGGGTTGTCCCAGTGTACTCACCCTTAGTCTTCGAGGACACTGGCTCTGACCGTCCGAGTTTTTCGTGGGATCGGGAGGGAGGCTTGCGATGAAAGCTCAAACTCAAAAGATTCCCGTCATGCCTCTTTTGGTTCCAAAATTGTTTAGCGCCGGTACGCTCCGGCGTGCCGGTTCTCGTCCGCAACCGGCACGTTCGGCACGTGGAGTGGATTCATGGCTGATCTTCTGCCTGACTCGCATGGGGAGCTCCGGATGGAGCCGTACCAAATAATGGACTACGACCGGTTTTGGTTCGATTCTTTGGCTGGGTGACGATACGGGTCTGCACCGGCATGGAAATCTGCATGTCCGTAATGGCGCCGCAATTAATGCAGCGAAACCCTGTACAGTGGAAAGGTCCGTCGAAGTAGTCAAACACCTTGAAACCTCCGCATCGTTCACAAGTCATGCTCGCATCTCCTTGTTCCGAAGTTCATTGCTGGGCGGTGTCGGCTTCGCCGCTCCGCCGTTCTCGTTCCGATGTAGAAAGCACAAAGACTGCCAGACCATCGATTTCACGCAACTCCCTTGAAAAACGGATGAAATACGGACGGAAACCGTGAGATCCCGACTATGACAAGCCTGTTATGGAAGGGACAACTTGTCCCGAAAGAGAACTCAGGGATGACCGAGGAGCTTCGAATACCCGTCATGGAGAGACGCAGCAGATTGATCATTACAACCATTCTGCTCTTGACCGTGACGCTGGCTACCTTCGCTGCGGATCGTTTATTACCCTTAGGCGTGGCGGTGTGGGTACTATATCTCGTCCCGGTTGTCCTGACGACGCAGTTGCTCCCTCAATACACAGGCCTCGCATTAGCAGTCAGCAGCGGGCTGTTGCTCCTGGGATTACTCGGCGCTGATGGCGGGAGCGCGTATGAGCTGGCTGTCATCAATCGCCTCCTGGGTCTCGTGGTGTTGGTGTTTACTGGCCTGTTCCTCCTGCAGCATCGACGGATGGCAGAGGCCCTGCGGGAAAGCGAAAGCCGATATCGCCTGCTTCTGGAGCAACACGGCCGGGCTCGAGCTGAAGCGGCGCTGCATGAGGTGCAAGAGCGGTTCAAGAGCATTTTCCACTCATCGCACGACGCCATTGCCTATGCGACTTATGACGGCAGTCTGCTGGAGGTGAACGATGCGTTCGTCCGCTTGTCGGGCCAATCGCGTGAAGCACTTCTGGGATCGGAGCCGCCCGCCTCGTTGTGGGATTCATTGTGTTTGCCACCCAATCGATTTCAAGAGCTCCGAGAGACCGGCGCGCCACTGGCTTATGAAACGCCATTTCGCCGGGATGGTCATCTAGTCGAATGGCTGAACGTTCATGCGTTTGTCGTTATGGGATCAGACAAATCAAATCCGGGTTTGGCCGTGGTCATCCGCAATATCAGTGACCGCATCCAGGCAGAGGCAGAACTGCGGCGGGCGAGTGAAGAGCTGCACACCAAGAACGAGGCCCTCGCGCACAGTAACGAAATGCTCTCGGCGGCCCAGCACACCGCCGCCCGAGCGCAGCGTCTTTCGGCGATTGGTCAGTTCGCCGCCACTGTAGCCCACAAGATCGGCACACCTCTGACCGCTTTATCGGGACATGTGCAGCTGCTCATGGAAGATCTCTCGCTGCCTTCCAAGGTACGGGGAAGACTGCAAACAGTCGAGGCTCAGATTGAGCGGACTTCGCGCATTATCCAAGACCTCTTACTCTACACCAGGCGCGCCCCGCCACTTCGGGCCAGAATCGACATCAACGAATGCCTACGCGAATGTGCGAATCTCTTTCGAATGGAGTGTGACCGGCAGCATGTCGCCTGTATTACCGAACTGGCCGCCAACCTGCCTGCGGTCGAAGCCGATCGCCAGCATGTGCAGGAAGCCGTCAATCACTTGATGGAAAATGCGCTTCAGGCCATGCCGAACGGTGGCTCGTTATGCCTGCGCACTTCCGCCATCGATGCCGTCGCGCTCGGCAGAGGCCCACATCAATCCGGTGGAGTGGCGATTGAAATTATCGACACAGGACACGGCATCAAACCGGACCATTTGGCGCAGATCTTCCAACCGTTTTTCACGACTAAACAAGCAGGGAGCGGCACCGGGCTGGGCCTGGCTATTGTGCAGGAGACAGTCCGGGCGCATGACGGGCGGATTACCGTCGAGAGTGAACCGGGGAAGGGCACGAGCTTCACCATTCAGATGCCTGCGGCCGAAGGAAAGAACTAATGGACGATCCTGCTCGAGTTCTCGTTGTGGACGATGACGAAGAGACCCTCACGTTGCTTCGGGAGATTCTCTCGAAGGAAGGATACGACGTGAACACGGCTGCCGATGGCAAGGCCGCGCTCGATGGGATCACCAGTCGGACGCCGGATCTTGTCATGTCCGACATCCACATGCCGGATCTGGACGGGATGAGTCTCTTAGCTGAACTGCGGGTTCGCCACCAAGACGTTCCGGTTATTCTGATGACTGCGTATGGCTCCCTCAAAACGGCTGTGGACGGACTACGTTCCGGCGCGTTCGACTATTTGAGCAAGCCCTTCATCGTGGATGATATCCGGCTGGTGGTCCGCCGGGCGCTTGAGCATAAGAACTTATCACGCCAAAACCAGGCGTTGAAAGAACAGCTCAAACATCGATATCGATTTGACAATCTGGTCGGGAGCAGCCCGGGGATCGTTTCGGTCTATAAGTCCATTGCACGCGTCGCCAACACCGAAAGCACCGTGTTACTTCAAGGGGAAAGCGGCACGGGCAAGGAATTAATCGCTCGCGCCATCCATGCCAATAGCGCGAGAAGTACAGGACCTTTCGTGGCGGTCGACGGCGGTTCTCTGGCCGAAACGCTGCTCGAATCCGAGCTGTTCGGCCATGAACGGGGATCGTTTACCGGTGCCGTGGCTTCAAAAAAAGGCCTCTTGGAAAAAGCGCATCTCGGGACCTGCTTTTTAGACGAGGTCGCCGATCTTTCTCCCGTATTGCAAGGCAAGCTGCTGCGAGTGATACAGGAACGTGAGATCCGCAGGGTCGGTAGTACCTCACCCATGACGATCGACGTGCGCATTGTCGCGGCGTCCAAAAAAGACCTGGATCAGATGGTCAAAGCCGGTCAGTTCCGAGAAGATCTGTACTATCGCTTGAACGTGGTCACGATTAATATTCCTCCGTTACGCGAGCGCGCCGAAGATATTCCGCTCCTCACACAATATTTCATCCAGATGTACGGCGGGAAAAAATCTCCGCCGATCAACGGCATATCCCCGGAAGCCATGTCACTCCTAAACCGGTATTGGTGGCCAGGAAATATCCGCGAGCTGGAACACGCGATCGAACGAGCCATCGCACTGACCCCGCATCCTGTCATCTTTCCTGAGGACTTACCGCAGACCATTCAAAGTGCCACCGTGCAGGCCGCTGCTCAGGCGCGCGGTTGGGTCACCTTGGCCGAGTTGGAAAAAGATCATATTTTACGGGTCTTGGAAGCCCACAACCAAGACCTCGGCCGGGCGGCGACTATTCTCGGTATTCATCGCAAGACGCTGTTAAGAAAACTCCGCTACTTTGGCTTTCCCTGTTGACGGACAGGTTGTCCACGCCCGGACAGACCGTCCTGGATCGTCACGAACACCCGTTGGGCTGTTGATTGAAATTCCAACGCCGGTGATATTTTCTGCTGAGCCTGTAAGGTCCGGACCTTGCTTCGATCAGATGAATGACTCATTGCGCGAAGGAGATTGTGATGGAGGGTTATGGTAAACGAGTGCTCGTCGTCGAAGATGACACTGACGTGCGCACGCTTATCTGCGCGATATTGATCGAGAGCCGGATACAACGTCTATGAAGCTTGCGACGGCTTAGAGGCGGTCGATGCATTGAAAAAGCGTCGCTATGACGCCCTGCTCACAGATTATCATATGCCAAAAATGGACGGTTTGGAGCTCCTGGACCTCGCCCAGGCGATGTGGCCGGACCTGCCGGTCATTTTGGCGTCGAGCGACCTCTTATTGACCGGTCATACGGGAAACCATCTGCTTGATCCGGCCTACGCGGTATTGGAAAAGCCGTTTGAGCGGTCCGATCTGTTGAGCGTGATCCGATCGGCCATCGATGGGCTACCCAAGCCCGATTCTCATGCCACTCGTCAGCTGTCCTTACCGCCGTATCACGTTGCAGCGTGACAAAAGCCAGACCGACTGTCCCCCGCAAACATGGCACTCCACTTCACTCGCGGACTTCCGATCGACCATTGAGAAAGAGTTCGATCGACTTCCATATTGATCCTGATGGTGCTCACGTTACTGGGCCTCGGGTTCAGCGCAGCTTGTTGCGCTTGTAGCTACAATCATCGTTGAGCAGGGACAGAAAGAGATCATGAGCCGTGCGCGCATTGATGAAACGGATGTGCTCGCCGCGGCCAGGGAAACACACGGGTTGGAGCGGATGGATCAAATTAAGTATGCGGTGTGGGAAGCGAGCGGCGGGATATCGATCATTCCCCGAGTCCTTTGATGATTTTTCCGGATTCCGCATCCACTCTCAGGAATCGGGTCTTATTGATCGTATCGACGATTTCGACATCGTAGAACACGCGGTTGCCGGACCGGCCGAGCTCGGCCCTGACCGCCCGCCCCGGTCCCTGCACTTCTGCAATCTCCGCTGCTTGAGATAGCGTCACAGCTGCATGACGCAGCAGATAATCCTTTCCCTCGTCGGTGCTCGCGCAAGCGGCCACCATCATCGCCAATATCCCTATGAACATCCTTACTGATCCGCGCATATCTCCTCTACTGTATCATATTCCAGTCGTCGGCAATGTATATCGCTCTTCAATCGCGTTGGCAACGCGTTGCCGGCTCTCTCGAGCCGATAACGATGGCGTGTCTTCCACTTGCTGCACCATGTGCGCCAACGACGGATCTTTAATGGCTGTTTCAATCCAGCGTGAGTAATCGCCCTTACGCAAATGATGGAGCCAGGTTGCATCATCGACCCCATCGGCCAGCTGACGGAATACAATGAGGTTCTGAGCACGGAGATTCAACTTTCCTTCTGGGCCGCGAAAGTAAAAACTGCGTTCGGGAGGCAGTTCCCCTTCGGCATATTTCCGACGGTGACGTTGCCGTTCGATTCGGGGAAACGCCATCCGAAATGTCGAGGGAGGGACGCGGATTTTGGGCCGCCAGATTAACGCTTCTCCGGTCTTCAATTCCAAGGGGAGCGTCGATGGAATGGTCACTCCCCTTCGGTCGGCGAAAGATCGTAAGGTTCGAAAAGGTTCATCCCCCAATGCGACCACCGTATCGACCGTCTGGAGCACAAGCGGAGAAACCTGATCGGGATGGACGGTCACAAACAGCATGCCGCTCATGTCGCGCATGACGTCAGAAGCCGGTTGCCGCTTCTGTGGTAAAAGGTGATGCGTCTCATCCACAAGAATGCGGTGAGGACGCCCGGACTGTGATCGCCGCTCTTGAAGATGGGGCAGAAGCGCCAAAAAGAACGGCGGGCGGTCCTCCAACGGTAGACCCACGAGATTGACAACGATCTGTGTCTCCGGATTGTCGAGTGCGGTCAGAATTTCAGAAACAGTTGGTCCCCGTTGAGCATTGCCGAAGACGATCGTTTTTTCGACGGACTCATAGTCACCCTCAGGATCGATGACGCAAACCTGATAACCTCGGTCGGTCAGCCGCTCGAGAATCCCGTGAGCCAATGTCGACTTGCCGCTGCCTGACGTTCCGGTGATCAAGAGGTTCTCGCCGATCGGCGGTATGGCAATGTCGGTGCCATCCGCAGAGGATCCCAGCACAATATGATGCCTCGTCAACCGCTCTGACTGCTCTGCCAAATCGTCGTTCACTAAGGCTGAGAGGACCTCGGCAGTTCCGTTTCCATTCCCCTTCCTGGTCACCCAATCGGCTGCGTCTCGCAATGTCGATACCGCGCTGCCGACAGCAACGGCGAGTTCGCTGATTTGAAAGAGCGCATGATCGTTCTCGCTGTCGCCGATGCCCACCACGTTATGAGGTGAGAGCTGTAGCTCGTCCAAGGCCGACTTTAGCCCAGTGGCTTTGGTTACGCCGGGAGGTAACACCATGACAGACTCACGATTGAACACCACATGATGTTCGAGACCCAAATCGCGAATGGCTTCAAGGACAGAGACCTCGTGCGGTCTGACCGTCGCGACAATGGCGTCCCCAACTTGTAGCGGTGCGACGCCCTTTCGTTGCAGGGCCTCTACCAATAGTTTCGACGCCGGCTCGGCCAGCAATCGCTGTTCGCGGGTGGCTGGCCGATACAACACTGCGCCATTTTCCGCAATGATCCGGGCGCAGAGGTCGGCCTCCGGAAAAATAGAAAGCACCTCGCGCAGGATTCGTCCGGTCACCAAGATGAATTTACGGCCCGACGAGATGAGTTTCTCCAGTGCCGCGACAGTCGCAGGCTGCACTGTGCCATTCTCGGCTAGTGTTCCGTCATAATCGATGGCTACCGCCGCAAATCGCATAAGGGGCAGACCCCACCTCTTAAATCATGGGTTTTTATATGGCACCGCGCGCAAACCGACCCTATCCATTGTATAGGGATGAGAGAAGTGGGAACACCTATCCTTCTCTTATCCGCGGCCCTGAACGATCATGTAAGGAAAGAATGTGACCGGCATCGGCAAACTCTGCCGATGCCGGTGAGAAGGAATTGAATGCTTCCCGTCAAGCGGCCAGTGGCCAAGTCAACATCAACTCGTCTTGTACCTCATCGGCTCCTGCATCGAGGGCAAGTTCCACGGCGAGCGTTCGATCTCGATTGCTGACGATAAAGCCGCGCAACAGCGCGACGCCGCCCATCACGGAAACAGTCACGTCCCGCAAAGACGGACGCCGGTTAAACCATTCCAGCAGCGTTTCGGCGATAATTTCGTCTTGATTGACCTCTCGAGCGATGTACCCGTCGTGAACCAATTGCATGGTGCAGCCTCCTTCACAATAATGACATCCGATACGTATTGTGTGAGATCAGTGCACAGTTTCTCACCCCTGTGAGTACAACATGGAACCACATTCCCCGGACATTGGCGAAAGCTCTAGGTTCGGGGCCTTCACACCCCAGCATTCCGGCCATGGAATGCCCTAGCGGATGGGGGCCGGTTCTTCCTGCTCGGATTGCGCCGCACGGGGTTCGTTCCCACGGGGTTCGTTTCTATCTGTCGCACGTGGTTCGTTTTTCTCAATCGATCGACGCGCCTGGTCTTCGGAGCCGATGGAAATTGTGCCCGGTATATTCTGTTCTCCGCTGGGGTCACTCGATTCGGCCCTCACCACGTACTTCACCTCAGCGGGACTCCTGAAACAGAGGCTTGCCGTGTCGTTGGACCCGAGGCTCGCCGTGTATTGGTTGCGGTCCGCTCCCATCATTCCACCGAAATTCCGTTGACATGTGAGCATCTCCATCACCGGATTGAGGAAGATGACCTTCACATCGCCTTGGCGCTTGTTGATAAAGCGAATTTCATCTCCAGGATTCGCCGTTAATGTCGCAGGGGAGACATTCTCTCGAATGACCACATCTTTTACGTCGCCGGTTCTGGTCACTGTCGGCATGCTCTCACGCACAAGTGAATGCTGACAGCCGGTCAGCATGATAAGCAGCGCCGAACCCATGATGAAGCGTTGGACATGCATTGGTTCTCCTCCTTCGTAATTGTGGACCATTTATTTATTGTGTTTGCTTCCGACAACTCTTTTTGTTTGCGTGAGGATATCTTCTATTGGGTGCAAGGGGCGCGCCGAAAGGCTCCCACCTAATGCCGCACAGTAATTGAAAGGCTTATTAAGATGTCGAAAACTGCAGACATTTATTCCAATTCTTGGACAAATAATTCCTTTTACCTGCTCTTTCTGTGAAATGTCGTGAGAAGGACGGCAGACCTTGCTTGGCGAAGTGTATCTTCGCCGACACAAAAAAACCTGATCGACCGAATCATGTCGATCCGATCGACCAGGCAATGGAACCACTACGCTTTTCCCATTCCACTATTTTTTCTTTTCACCCTCGTGCTTGAAACCCGGAGCTGGTGTAGGAGGGGGCGTCCGAGTAGCGCCCACTTGGTCCTCGCCCATTGTGGAAGCGCCGGACAGACTGCCCGGATCACCGGAAGTGCTCTGGCCGCTTGTCCCCTTCGGCTCCGCTCGCTTCTGTTCGATGTCATCCATGAACATGGCTAAATCAGGAGACATGTCTTTCGTCTCGGTACGATTCACGTTGGGGAGCAGTTCCTCTTTTTTCGCGTTCAGCACGAGCTTGTCCCCATTTTGTTGGAACTGGCTCCACTTCATCGGACGGGCATCGCGCGAATCGGCGATTTCAAAGAAGACATATTCGATGTTTTGCGTTTTTTCATCCTTCAAGACTTTCTTGATCGTTCCCAGCTTTTCTCCCTGATTGTTCGTGACCGGCTGATTCAGCCACTTGCTGTCGGTCACTTCCTTCAACGAGCCCTGGCGAACAGGTGTCGTGGAATATTCATCGGGAATGCCTTGTTGGCCACCCGTCAGGTCCGTCCGCTTGTCCTTCGGCATCTTATCCGATGAGGGGGTATTGCCCCCTGCGATCCCAGACGAGCTAGACGGCTCGGCCGCCGCCGGATAGCTCGCCACAAAACTCATCAACAACATAGCCGCGAGTATGAGTAACGCCGTACGTTTCATGAAAGACCTCCTGTTATGAGAATATGGCCCCTAAAGTAACCCTCTCTACCTCTTGTGTCTCAAACACGTCTGGTCATTTCCACACATTCGAGCATGCGTTGCGTCACGTTTATCACCGGTGCTCGCCGATGTGAGGTGGAAATCATCATGGCTCGTCACCATGGGCTTGGGCGACGACTTGGCCCCCGATACGACACTGACAGGGAATGTCAGAATTAATGTCAGGCCGATGACAACGCTGATCTTTCCTGAAGTTGCTCCCGCGTGCTTCAAGCGGCGAACCATGCGCATATTCAGCAAGTGTGCAAATCATGGGCCCAGGTATTTTCTCCTGTGCTGCTCTACAAGACGGGGATTTCCCCAGCGTAGTTTCTGAAAAGGAGTGAATCATTTCAGACAACTTGTCTATCAGCTGGACAGAAGGTCCCTCTCTCCAGCAGGTAGATTGTCAATGCGCGAACTTGTTTTAATCGGCATTGCGCTTGCACAGTTGCCTGAAACCAGCACAATTCCTGGAGACTTACACAGATGGAAGATATTGGAAGAAAACGATGGGCCATTGCAGAGGGCTACATTCCACCGACCAGTACCGGGCCGCATCCGCGCATGACGAGTCATGAAACCATCTGTCTGTTGAATGCCGGCAGGCAGGACGCACACGTGGAAGTAGGCGTGATTGAGCCTCCCTACAAAGGATACGATCCAACGGAGGGCGGCAGATAACAGTGCTGAGGGAATTGAAACAGACCTTCCAATTCGACAGGTAGAATAAGAACTTTTATGTGGAGTGGCGTGCAATCTCCTAGCAATGGAAAGCGAAAGCCGGAAGTGGTGGTCGTGACTGGCGCATCTGCGGGGGTCGGCAGGGCCATCGCCTGTGAATTCGCCGAGCACGGCGCCGCGGTCGCCTTATTGGCCAGGAGCCGCGACGGATTGGAAGGCGCCAAGCAGGATGTGGAACGTCTCGGCGGCCGTGCCCTCCCCATTCAGACAGATGTCTCTGACGACGAGCAAGTGGAGCACGCCGCAGACATGGCCGAGAGAGAATTGGGTGCCATCGACGTGTGGATCAACAATGCCATGGTGTCCGTACTGTCTCCAGCCATCAGGATGACGGCAGACGAATACCGGCGCGTGACGGACGTGACCTATCTTGGTTATGTCTATGGAACATTGGCGGCGCTGCGCCGAATGGTGCCGCGCGATCGCGGGGTGGTCGTGCAGATCGGTTCAGCGCTGGCCCATCGCGCCATTCCACTACAATCTGCGTACTGCGGTGCCAAACATGCCGTTCAGGGTTTCACGGAATCGCTACGGTCCGAACTCATTCATGATGGTAGCCACGTGCATCTCACGACCGTCCAATTGCCGGCGGTCAATACTCCACAGTTTTCCTGGATCAAAACGCGGATGCCCCGCCATCCCCAGCCCGTACCCCCGATCTACCAACCCGAGGTCATCGCCCACGCTGTCTACTGGGCAGCGCATCATCGGCGGCGTGAATTCGCCGTCGGCTATCCCACCGTGCAAGCCATCGTCGGCGACAAATTTATTCCCGGACTATTGGATCACTATCTCGCCCGCGTAGGCTACGATGCTCAGCAGACACAGGAACCGGTGCAGCCGGACCGCTTGGATAACCTCTACAACCCCATGCCTGGAGATTATTACGGAGCACGAGGCGAGTTCAGCGACCGAGCGCTGGATTACAGCATCCAGTCCTGGGCGAATCGATATCGAGGCTGGTTGGCACTCGGCGGACTGGGCCTCGCAGCCTGGTGGTGGCGGAGCCGCAAAGAGACCAACGGCGCGCCAGGGGCGGAGGAGCGCCCATTCCTCGCGCGTCTTCCTCGACGAAAGGAAACGCTTAGTCACAAGGTCAGCCGATTACGATGAACGACCTGCTCGCCGCTCGTTCGCAGATGGCCATGTCGCTTGGCTTTCACATCGTTTTTGCGGCGCTCGGTATCGCGATGCCACTACTGATTGCGGCCGCGGAATGGCGCTGGCTGAACAGCAGGGACGAAGACGGCCTTGAGTTGGCGAAACGCTGGGCGAAAGGCACCGCCATTCTGTTTGCGGTTGGTGCCGTCTCGGGGACGGTCCTTTCGTTCGAACTGGGCCTCCTCTGGCCGGCATTCATGGAACAGGCCGGTCCTTCTATTGGTCCCCTCTTCGCCTTGGAAGGCTTTGCCTTTTTTACGGAGGCGATTTTCCTCGGTATCTATCTGTACGGCTGGTCACGCATCCCGCCCAAGGCGCATTTTGTGGCCGGCCTCATGGTGGCGGCGAGTGGGGTGGCCTCCGCCTGTTTCGTGGTCGCAGTGAATGCCTGGATGAATGCGCCAAGCGGCTTTGAGCTGGACGGCAATCGATTGACTCAGATTGATCCGTTCGCCCCCTTGCTTCATCCCGTCGCGTGGCATGAAACATTGCACATGTTGCTGGCGGCTTTTGCCGCAACTGGATTCCTTGTCGCAGGCATTCATGCCTTTTGGCTCCTGCGAAAACCCCAGAGCCGGTTTCATCGCATCGCGTTGACCATCGCGCTTACGATTGGAGGGCTTCCGGCGTTGTTACAGCCGGTGAGCGGAGACCTCATGGCCAAATCGGTCGCCGCCCATCAACCGGCCAAGCTCGCCGCAATGGAGGCACTGTTCATCACCGGGGCTGGCGCCGATTTTGTGCTTGGAGGGATTCCGGATGCCGCGACACGCACGGTGCCCTATGCGCTGTTCATCCCGAAGGGATTGAGTCTCCTGCTGTACGGAGATCCGCGAGCAGAGGTCATCGGGCTCGATCGGGTGCCCTCTATGGACTGGCCGCCGGTCGCCGTTGTCCACATCGCTTTTCAGTTGATGGTCGCATGCGGATTGCTCATGACCGGTCTGGCTCTCTGGAGTGGGTGGCGATGGTGGAGCGTGCGTGCACTGGAGCAAGATCGTTGGCTGCTGAGAGCCCTGGTGGTCACCGCGCCGCTCGGGTTCATCGCCATCGAGGCAGGCTGGGTTGTCACCGAGGTCGGGCGGCAGCCCTGGATCATTGACCATGTAATGCGAACATCAGATGCCGTCACGCCGATCCCGGGTTTATGGATTCCGATGGTGACGTTCACGCTATTGTATCTGGTCCTTGGCGGAGTCGTCCTGTGGGCCATATGGCGACACATTGCGGCGACAAACGCGTTGGGCTGAAAGGTAGCGGTGTGGGAGGGTCAAGAGACCAGACGGAGAAAGAATGGGAACAGACCTGGGTCCCTCTGACAAGTGGCAGGGTCTATTGCCTCGACGACGTCGATCACCGCAGTCCAGCAGCGGTGGGATCTGCAAGCGCCGATCCTGGTCAGCTCAAGCGATGCGGCACAGTAACGCACTGGATTTGGAGGCTGACATTTCTTGTTTCGACAGCCCGCGAAAGATTGCGGCCTCCCTCAAACGCTCTTCCGAACATAGCCAAACACGCCGCTGAATGAAACATTTGCCGCGATGCAATTTGGGTCTCCATGCTTTCCAATGAACTGATCCTCGGCGCCGCATTGGTTGGCGCATTGACGTGTTATCTGCTGTCCGGAGGAGCCGATTTCGGTGCCGGGATCTGGAGCGTGTTCGCCTTCGGCCGAAACGGGAGGAAGCAGCGGGACTTGATCGATCGAGCCATCGGACCGATTTGGGAAGCCAACCATGTGTGGCTGATCGTGGCGGTCACCATCCTGTTTACCGCCTTTCCCGCCGCGTTCGCAGTCATTGCGACCGGCTTGCACATTCCTCTGTCCTTGATGCTGATCGGTATCGTCATTCGCGGCACTGCCTTTGCGGTTCGCACCCATGACATCACCTCACGGACGGACGGAACCAGTTCCACGCCCGAGATTTGGCGCTTTTTATTCGCCGGCTCCAGCCTCGTCACTCCGGCACTGTTAGGAGTGAGTCTGGGCGCAATTGCGTCAGGTCGTCTCACCGGCGCTTTCGGGTCTTCCGGATCGTTCATGGATCGGTTCATCACACCGTGGCTGTCGACGTTTCCCTTGTCCGTCGGTCTTCTGACGACGGCGCTGGTCGCCTACTTGGCAGCAGTCTATCTCCTAGTTGAGTGTCAGGAACCGGAATTACGGGAGCTATTTAAGCGGCGTGCCCTCGCGGCTGGTTGCATGGTGTTTCTTCTCGCAGCCTATGCACTGCATGAAGCGCGGAATGGAGCGCCGGAGATTTACCAAGGGCTCAGACATACGGCCCTGGGTCTGGCGGCAATTCTTTTGACCACCGCCCTGCAGGCGGCCGCGCTGTTCACTGTGTGGAAGGACCACCATCGGGCGGCCAGACGATTCGCTGTCGGAGGAGCTGTCCTGATGTTATGGGGCTGGGCAATGTCCCAGTTTCCATATTTGGTCGAACCGAATGTGACCATTTACGATGCGGCACCGCTGCCGACGTTAAGGCTGTTGATTCTGAGTCTTGCGGGTGGATCGGTCGTGCTGTTTCCATTGCTCTTCTACCTCTATCGCCTCTTCAAGGGCCGTTTCTTAATCGATGCCTGACACGGCGCTGTGACAACCAGGGAGGTGACCTATGTTTCCAACCATGCGGCTTCAGTATCTGACCCTTGTCATCCTGTTATTGACCGCAGTCTGGTGGTCGGTATCCGTCTTCCAGCCGATGGCCGTCAGCCAAGAGACGAAGCGATATGTCTACAAAGTGGTCGACGTCCCGCCTGATCATGCCGCTATGCAAACTATCCTGAACGAGTATGGTTCCGCAGGATGGGAACTTATCCTGATGGGCATGGGCGACATGACCACTCCCCGCTTGGTCTTTAAAAAATGACGGCCAACAATTGTGGTCGACCTGTATGCCTTGACGAACCCCTGAAGACAGTGGTCGCGGCGGTGATCGATTTCCTCGAAATACACCCTACGGTCCCCCGGTCCCTTTTGACGTCTCATAACTAAGTCGAAATCTAATGAGACGCAGACAGACAAGTTGTCTTTCTCGGGACAACTTGCGGGCCCCAGTCCCTTTCTCTCCCCGTCGGGTGGAAAGAAAGCTTCAGACTTTTCGCATCCTCTCCCTCCCCACCCACCAGCCAGGCTGGTCTGCCTTTTGCGTTTCAGTATCTGAACCTCAACCGCTATCAACGCTATCAAAGGAGAGTTATGCACCAGGACAACCGAGTGCCGAAGGAACATATGCAACACTGCATTGATGCCTGTACCGCCTGCGCGCAAATCTGCGACCGGTGCGCGGACGATATGATTGGGATGGACACCGGTGCTCAGAAGGAGTTGCGGCAACTGTGCATTCGGCTTTGCCGTGATTGCGCCGATCTTTGCGCATTGTCCATCCGCTGGATGAGCCGGCTTTCTCCCTCCTCCGAGCTGATCTGCCGTGCTTGCGCTGAAATCTGTGATCGCTGCGCCGAGGTGCGCGAACAACATGCGCCTCATCACGCTCTGTGCGGTGACTGTGGTGCCGAATGCCGCCGTTGTGCCGGCACCTGCCGAGACATGGCGGGAGCGATGGCGTAAGGGGTGAGAAAGGAGAAATAGCCATGGTTCGAGTTAAGGATCTGATGACGCCCCAGGCCGAAGTCATCTCGCCGGATGCGACGGCCGAGGACGCGGCCTCACTCATGAAGATATTGGATATAGGGGTCCTCCCAGTGTCTGACGAGGAAGGGCTGGTGGGAATATTGACGGATCGGGACCTGGTCGTACGTGTGTTGGCTGCCAAACGCGATCCAAAGGCAATCCTGGTGGGAGAAGCCATGACCCCGTCGGTGGTCTATTGCTTTGAGGATGACGAGGTGGAGCGTGCTGCGTCAGTCATGGCCGGGCAACAAATTCGTCGATTGCCGGTGCTGGATCGAAATCGCAAACTGGTTGGCATCATCTCAATCGGGGACATCGCGGTCCATGGACAATCACACCTCGGTGGTGAAGTGTTGGAAGAGGTGGCGCAGCCATCGGGGCCAAAACGTTCTGAGAAACCACCAGGTCACGACGGTGGACTCGGACAAGCGGCGTAGTCGATGAGGCGGATTCAACCATGGTTCTACCTCCCGGCATAAGGGTAGGGATCTTGTCCTTGAGCCTTGCAGTCGGCTCGATTGAGCCGGCCGGTGCCGTAACGGACCCGCCAAGCCCGAATCCGGGACCGACCTTTCCAAATCCACAACCGATTCCTCAGCCTGCACCGGTCCCGCCTTCAGGTCCCGTTCCCAATCCACCTCAGCCACTTCCGCCACTGCCAACTCCCAATCCGCCGCCTTAAAGCTTGAGCCCGGATGCGAGATGCAGATTGGATAGCAATGATGAAACCGAGTTATTGGGAGACCGTCGCGATCGGGTGGAGAATTCTATGGCAGGGAATCGGCGGCTTCGTCCTTGCCTTGTTCCTTGCCAATCTGATCCTGCTTGGATGGCTGCCTGAGCTGACGCGGACCGGTCCTTCCTATTGGGCCCTGGCGTTTCCCTTGGTCACTGCATCCGTTTTATCCTTGTTCATCGTGTTGCCATTGGTCGTTCGTGGCTTGCTGAGAAGACCGTTTGGGACCTTCCGGCTGGTCGTAACACGCGAAGAGCCGATGAACTCCTAGGCCAAGAGAAAGGAGAGATCGTCATGACGAACCGCACGATGCTCATGATTTGGGTATTTGCCCTGACAGTGATAACCGTTCCTGTGATGAACACGGCGATGGGTGCCGATGCAAAGGAGAATGAATTACAAGTCGTTTCCGGAACGCTCTTGAAACTGGACCTGAAAAATCACCGCGGTCTGTTGACGACCGATCTTGGGCGCCCGGTTTATTTCGACGTGCCCAAGGCCTACCTGTTCGAGAACGTCATCGTTGGGGCTCGCATCTCGTTGCGCTTAGACGAAGACGGACGCGCCCTCAAAGTCATGGATACTTCGATTCCCGACGTGGTAGGGACGCCTGCCGTTCAGGGCGTCGTTCAGCCGCTCGCAACCAACCTGGAGGACCCTTTGAGTCGATGACAACGATCCGATCATCAGATCCATTGCGGCGGTTGATCTAGGCTACCCGTCTTTCCGGTCTTCGCCGCCACATTCTTGGTGCCACTCGACAATGGCCTTCAGCGGCAAATGGTCTGATGCCTTGGCGGAGAGCGGAGTGCG
Organism: uncultured Nitrospiraceae bacterium; assembly: GCA_963851455.1. Taxonomy (GTDB): domain Bacteria; phylum Nitrospirota; class Nitrospiria; order Nitrospirales; family Nitrospiraceae; genus Nitrospira_C. The sequence goes on along the minus strand of CAWKPI010000004.1, from coordinate 245,039 downwards.
GTGGACGACAATCGAGCGGAGCAAGGTCGGCGGCCGGACCCAGATCCGGTCCAGTGCCAACATCGGCTTTGAGGAAGGAAACGTAGGCAGGGCCGGGGCATGGCTGAAAAAGCTTTTAATCCAACGCAGCGGATGGCCCCAAAGCCACCATTCGTTAAAATCCCCCATCAACACGCAGTTCCGTCCCACTCGTTCAAGTAAACGTTGAACTTGGATGCGGCGTTCCCATGGTCGCAGGCCAAGATGGGTTGCAATCACTTGCACTGTGATTCCGTTGCACACCAGATCCAGATCGATGGCACCGCGCGGCTCGTACCCGGGTTGACTGAGATCCAACAAACGGATGTCGCCGCGACGGCACCGGGTGAATACCGCGTTCCCGTGATGGCCTTTGCGCTCGAGCAAGGTGGGTCCCGCAATGACTTGTAACTTCGATTCCTCTCCCAACCAATGAGCCAGTTCGAGGCCATGCCGATCGGGAGAATCGATCTCCTGCACCGCGATCACATCGGCATCCAATTCGCGGATGACGTCCCGGATCCGGTTGGGATCATATCGCCCATCCCGTCCGACGCATCGGTGAATATTATAGGTGGCGAACGTTAGGCGCATGTCACGCCCGCAGCTCCCCTCGGTCTGTTTCACGTGTTTTATTCCAGCGGTTCAGAGCCACCACAGACAGCACAATAATACCGGCGATCGCCGCCAGCAGTCCGAAGCTTCCGGGGCCTGGATTGCGGAACGTTTCTGTCACCTGATCGATGAATAACGCCAGACTCAGCAACCCGGGCATCTCGCCGATCACGGTGCCGATGAAGAAATCTTTGGTACGGATGTGCGAGGCGCCGGCCACGGCATTGACGATAGAGAACGGTGCGACCGGTAGGAGCCGTAGCATCACGACAGCCAGGATGCCCTTGGCCGCAAAGGCCCGGCTCACACGATACACACGGGATCCCGACAAGTGGTCCATCAGTTTCCGGCCGAGGAGCCGACCGATAAAGAATGTCAGGAGTGCGCTCAATGTCATGCCGATTAAGGCGTAGAGAAATCCCCACCAGGGCCCGAAGGCCAGGACCGTGATGGCAATCAGAATCAGGACCGGAATGACAAGCAACCCGCCGACCAAGAATGCGGCAATCGTGACGAGCGGCGCCGTCGGGCCCTTCGCGAACTCCTCCAGATAGGCGGCCATGGCCAACACATCCAGCTGGTCTCGCAGCGGTGTCCATTGCCATATGCCTGCAAGAAGCACCAATAGCAGCAATCCGATACTGGCGGAGATGATTTGCCGGAGTGCCGGCTTCCGTCGTTCTTTAGGAAAGATTTGCGCGTCGTATGGACGGCTCGGGTCGATGAACTCTTCGTCCGGGACCACTTCGTTGACGTCTGCCGACACCGTCCCGTCAAAGCATTCTAGCGACCGCACTCCGCCTCGTAAGCGTTCTACAGTGGCAATCAGTGAACCGTCCTTCTCGAATTCTCGTCCGACGGATTCGGGAGTGACTCCCAAGTGTTCACCGAGCAGGGCATGGCGAAAGGACGCAATCGCCCGGCGAACGGCCGGGCGTCCTGCGGCCTCGATCGCCAAGTCGCATTCCGTGTCAAATCCCATTGAGCGATTGCTGAGATTTGCCGATCCGACCCGGACGAGATCATCGTCGACAATGCAGACTTTGCTGTGCATGCTGATGCATTGCCCGTGCAGATCCGGAATCTTCGGATAGTAGAGACTCAACCGATGAAAGCGGTCCGCCGCACGAAGCCGTTGGAGGACACGCCCTCGTAGCACATCCATCGTATGTTGTTCGAGCCAGCCATCGCTGTTCGGATGGAGCACCAGCACGATTTCTGGTCCGTTCGGATCTTGCAAGCGTTTGGTGAGGCGGTCAGCAATTGTGCGCGATGTGAAATATTGCGTCTCGATGTATAGATGGCGACGCGCCCTGTCGAGACTATCAAGAAACAACGCCTCGACTTCACCGACCGCCGGCTGCCCTTCGAATGGCGGAGCGGTTCTGGCAATCCCGACAGAAACGCCCGAGAGATCCGCTTCCCCTTCACACGGCCACAGATCATCGTGGCGCATCGGTCGGAGCATTGGCATAGCGCGCTTCGTGGCATGCTTCCATCGGTCGCGGGCCAACTCCCCCAGCGCCGCGGCCACGGGACCGCTCACCATCAGCTGGACATCATGAAACGGCCGGCAGGGACGCTTCTTTTGTAACATCCGTGCCGGATGGGAGGGGTGGTGGCATGGAGAATCCCATCGGCATTGAGCGAAGTCCAAACCGCCGACGAAGGCAAGCGCATCATCGATGACGACCACCTTTTGATGGTGAGATGCCCCCAGGGGATGAGCGGCGTCTTTCACAAAATGCAGGCGCCGGTGTGCCGCCAGCTTGGACGGTAACCACCATTCCCGTTCGCTCCAGTAAATCATGTGAAAATCCCACGTCAGCACATAAATATGGAGATCCCTCCTTCGAATCAGTAGATCGTGCAAGAACTCACCGAGCCGATCGGAAAAGCCGTCCGATTCGCGATCAATCAACATCCGGATCCGACTGTCGAAGTCCCAACCGAGGATCATGATGCAATGACGGGCTTTGATGGCCGCGTCGCGGAACGCACGAAAATAGGCCTCGCCATCGATCAGGAAGGAAACACGATCCGCCTGCTCCACTCTCCAACAGTTCCGACCGGCTTCAAAGAGGGATGCACGCGGGACCGAACGAAGCGAAATGTCACCGGCCTGCTGGCGGCCGCTGTGTGACTGTTTCTGCGATCTTTTAGGGTGGCTCATAGCGGCGGTAGAGGGAGGAATGCAAACCGAGTGCCCTTATGGTCCAACCAGTGACCCTGCGATTTCTGGGCACGGTGATTCCACGGGTTCTCCATGAGTCGTCGCTCGATCCTTTCTGACTCATGGACCAGCTGTCCTGCATCAGACAATTTGTCCACCGTGGAGGACCCTAGGGCATCGGATCATGCAGATACCAAATTCGGGTCTATGCCGGTTCAAGTTCGCTGCTGTCGCGACGTTGCTCCCTCCCGTGCGGCGCTCCCGTCTGTCCCACCGGCACGACCACGACACCTGCATACCGGTCTGTCTCTTGCACCAGTCTCCACCTCACAATCCGCCATGAGGAGGACCCCCTCCCTTGGAAGGCGAAATGTAAAATGGATCAGAGGAACAACCGATGCCGGAAATGAAAAAACAAGCGCAACGTCCGCGACAGCATCAATCGCGCCAGCCAGGGCTAGAAGAAAGTATGATTCCTCCGCCTGAGAGCCATGATCCAAAGGAACGGGGATGCGGCAAGTTAAGGGAGAAGGTGGCCCTCATTACGGGAGGAGACAGCGGGATCGGCCGTGCTGTGGCCGTCGCCTATGCGAAGGAAGGAGCTGACGTCGTCATCGTCTATTTAAATGAACATACAGACGCCGAGGACACCAAGCGCTTGGTCGAACAGGAGGGCCGCCGTTGCCTGGTCATCGCAGGCGATGTCGGCGAGGAAGGGTTTTGCCGGGAAGCCGTCGAACGCACCGTTCAGGAATTCGGACATCTCGATATTCTGGTCAATAATGCCGCAGAACAACATCCTCAAGAAAGTTTGGAGCAGATCACGGCTCAGCAGCTCGAACGCACCTTTCGCACCAATATTTTTTCCTATTTCTACATGGGCAAGGCCGCATTGCCGTACCTCAAGGAAGGCAGCACCATCATCAACACCACGTCGGTGACGGCCTATAAGGGCAGTCCGCAACTACTGGATTACGCGTCGACCAAGGGCGCAATTGTGGCCTTTACCCGCTCGCTCTCACAAGCTCTCGCCGAGAAACAGATTCGGGTCAATGCAGTCGCGCCCGGTCCGATCTGGACGCCGCTGATTCCTTCGACTTTTCCGGCGGACAAGGTCGGCTCATTCGGTTCCGACGTGCCGCTCAAACGCGCCGGACAACCGGAGGAAGTGGCTCCCAGTTACGTCTTTCTCGCGTCGAAAGACTCCTCTTACACGACAGGCCAAGTGCTCCATCCCAATGGTGGAACGGTCGTGAATGGATGAGCCGGCCACGACTTTAATCTTGATGGGAAGGAGGACATGTCTATGGCGAAGCGGACATCCAAGAAAGCTCAGACGAAGAGTTCGCAGCCGACCGATGCGGTGCAGATGTTGAAGACCGATCACAAGCAAGTCAAAAAGCTGTTCGAGCAATTTTATGCTGCGCCGGACGATGAGAAAGGATCCATTGCAGGCAAGTTGTTTATTGACCTGGACATCCATTCCAAGCTGGAAGAAGAGCTGTTCTATCCGGCTGTGCAATCCAAATTAGAATCCTTTGGGATGGGTAACGGTCTTGATGTGACCGAAAACGGTGATGGGGAAAAGATTGAAGCGGCTGAAATCAACATCGATGGGATCGACGGAGCGGAACTTGAAGCGATAGAGGACGAGGACACGGCATCAGAAGTCATCTCGGCGGCCTATGATAGCCATCGAACCGTCAATGATCTCATCCAGCAGCTCCGGTCTCTCGACCCAAAGAGCGAAGACTACCGTGAACTGTTTACCGAACTGGAGGAAGCCGTCATCGAACATGTCGCCGAAGAAGAGGACGTGATTCTTCCGTTGGCGGCTGCGCAGCTGGACCCGCAGGCGCTGGGCATAACAATGCAGCGGAGAAGGGACGATCTGACGTCGCAATCCCCTCTCGCCGCTTAAATCAGATGGCTGCCTCTGAGGAAACGCCTTACGGCGCTTTCGTCTTGCAGCGGGTTGGAGACGTATCCCGAGATCGCGTTGTCTTTCGTCGATCATCGATTCGCCCGACGGGTCTGGAACGATCAGAACGCGGCCCCCGTTCGGATCGTTTGTCATTGAGCGTGAGAGTCGCCCACTCTCGATTTCATGACTGCCCGCGGGCATGTCGCACTCGGCGAAAGACGCCAGGCAGAGGAGTTTATCTCCTCTGCCTCAGCGCGATTCTTTGACGGTTTGTCCTCTCCGAGACAACTCTTCCCGTCTCAGCGTGCCGGTCATCTGAAACACACGTGCGCATGAGGGGAATGGCGCGGTAAATCAGCATGACATGAGCCCATTAGTTCTTTTTTGTAATGGCCTTGCTTTTGCACAAAGCAAGCGGAGTTCATGTGCGGTCACAATTCACCAGGAGTCCACCTATGGATAAGATGGTCAATGACAGACGGCCAGAGGTGCTGCGCACGCTCCTCATCGGACGACGCACGACGCTGCAACGGGAGATCGATCATTTGATTGCGCAGCATCGAGATAATCATACTCACTTTCGCGACAATTCCGTGCTGGACGTCGAAGACATGTCGCTGCGCGATGCAACAGGCGCCCAACAGATCGCACTGTTGGAAGCCAGAACACAAGAACGGATACAACTGGATGAAGCCTTGCGCCGGCTCGACGAAGGCACCTATGGGATTTGCGAAGATTGCGAGGCAGCGATTTCCCCCGCCCGTTTGCGTGCCCTCCCCTTTGCCAGACGTTGCATTGCATGTCAGGAACAGTACGAACTGTTCGAAAATATCGTGCGCCGAGAGGACAGAGAAGAAATGTAACAGAGACTGAGACACGGTGACCCACTTTTCCAGCGCTGCAGGGAGGCTTTATGACCGAATCGAAATCGAGAAGCGACGCGAACGACGTTGAAATGGACGATGAGGGGAGTTCATCTGTTGATGTGTTCGAAATGCTAAAGAGCGACCACCGTCATGTGCAGGAACTGTTTTCCAAGTTCGAGGACGCGGACAAACGTACCAGGACCGCCATCGCGGAGGAAGCGCTGAATGGACTGGAAGTCCATGCGGCGCTGGAAGAGGAATTGGTCTATCCCGCGATCGCCGAAGTAGTCGAGGAAAAGGATATTGTCAATGAGGCCAAAGAAGAGCATCACGTGGCCAAATTCCTGATCAAAGAACTCCGCAAGATGGATGCGGGCGAGGAGGACTTTGCCACAAAGTTTAAGGTCCTCGGCGAGATCGTCAAACACCACATCGAGGAAGAAGAGGGCGAAATGTTCCCCCAGGCGGAGGAAGGCGGTTTAGAAACGGAAGAATTGTCGCAGGATGTGATGAAGCGTAAAGAGAAGCTGATGCAGAAATACGAAGGCGGCAAAAAGGCATCGAGTCAGCGTCGCAAGAAAGCCGCTTAGGAACGAACCCCGGTCGCCGCCATGTGACCGTCGAATTCTTGAGATTGACCGACACGCAGTCCGAGAGCTCGATCCACATGGTTGGCGCGGCCGGTTAGGTCCAGGGAAGGGCGCTGGCGCGCCGGGGTTGGGTGGGTAAGAAGGGCTTTCATGCATGTCGGTCAGACGTTGCTCTGGGGACTTCTTGCGACGGGATTGTTGACAACCCTGTTGCGGGCGGGCCAAGCGCTGCATCTGACGCGCATGGACACGACCCTGCTCCTTGGCACGATCGTTACCTCTGATCGCGATCGGGCTAAAGTCATAGGCTTCGTGATCCATTTTCTCAACGGATGGTGGATCGCGCTCATCTATATTCTGTTCTTTCACGCCTTCGGATTTGCCACCTGGTGGCTGGGCGCCGTCATGGGTGTCGCCCACACGGCCTTCATTCTAGTAGCTGTGCTCCCTAACCTGCCCGGGCTCCATCCGCGCATGGCCTCGGATTCTACCGGACCGGAGCCAACCAAAATGCTGGAGCCGCCCGGCTTTCTGGCACTGAATTACGGGTATCGCACGCCGCTTGCCGTCCTCATCGCGCACATCGCTTATGGCACCGTACTGGGAGCCTTCTATACCGTATGACCGTCGCAAGCTCTTCAGTCTTTGGCGTACAACCGTAGGAACGCGCCGAGGTGTGTCACATGCGTCAACGCGAGTGGGAAATTGCCCAGAAAGGCGCCATCATCGTAACGAATTTCTTCCGGAAATAATCCGAGGTCGTTCGCGCGTTCGTTAATCCGCGCCATGATATCCTCCGCCTCTGCAACACGACCGGCGAGTGCGAGCGCTTCGACCAGCCAGAAGCTGCACGGTAAGAACGTACCCTCTTCCCGCCCGGTTTCCTGTTCCGTCAGATAGCGATATACGAGCGGCCCGCGCGTCAGCCACCGTTGGATCGTTGTGATGGTCGAAGACATGCGGGGATCCTTTCCATTGATGAATCCCGTCAACCCAAACGTCAGCGCCGCTGCATCCAGCCGCGTACCACCCAGCACTTGCACGAAACTGCGCCTGATGTTCGAATACCCGGTCTTCAAGATGGTGCGCGTGAGCGCCTCTCGTGCCTGCGTCCAGGCACCGGTTGAAGCTGGCAGGCCCAGCTTGCATGCGAGCCGTTCCACCCGCTCGAGTGCGACCCAGCACATCACCTTCGAGTGCACATAGTGCCGTGGACTCCCGCGTATTTCCCAGATACCATGGTCAGGATGCACCCAGGACGTGCATAGCAGATCGCCAACCCGCAAGATCCAGCGTCTCGTGTCCCGATCCACGGGATATCCGGCTTCGACATACAGCAGCAGACTGTCGAGTACTTCGCCATAGATGTCGAGTTGGTACTGTTGCGATGCGGCATTGCCGAAACGGACAGGCCGGGATTGCCGATAGCCTTCGAAGAACGGCCATAATCGTTCCGGAATCGATGCTTCCCCATGCAGGGTGTACATCACTTGTAGCTCGGGGTACGTCAGTGTCGTCGCATGAGTCATCCACTGGGTAAAGGCAACCGCCTCTGCATGAAAGCCGAGCCGAAAGAACGCATGTGCGGTGAACGAGGCATCCCGAAGCCAGCAATAGCGGTAATCCCAGTTGAGATCACCGCCGAAGCGCTCCGGCAAAGAAGTCGTGGGAGCAGCGACGATGGCGCCGGATGGCGCATAGCTCAACAATTTCAGCGTAATTGCGCTTCGGAGCACCTGCTCACGGGAAGGACCGGAATACCGGCACTGGTCCGTCCAACCGGTCCAATAGGAGACGGTATCGTCGATGGCTTTTTCCGCAGTGGACAAGTGTGGATACACGGCGGGCGCTTCTTCAGCATAGACCATCCACAAGGTAATCCTGTCCCCTTTCCTGACAGTAGCCGTTCCGGAGAGTTTGCCCGGCGCGATGTCCATCGGCGCATTGACAGCGACGAACAACATCCGGCCGCCGAAATCGGCGCAGTAACCCGCACGCCCACGCGCCTGGAAGCGTGGAATTGTCCGGCCGTCGTCCGGCCGAGGCTGGATGGTCAGAGAAAATTGGACGGTCCCTTCCAACCCTTCGATACGACGCAGCACCTGCCGGTGTGGATACAGGACGGCCGTTTGTCGGGGATCGGCAGCGACCGGCATGAGGTCGGTGAGCTGTGCGCGGCCATCGGCAGTCAGAAACTCAGTCGTCAGCACCGCCGTATTAGGCCGATACCAGCGGCGCGTTCGGAAAAAGTTGTTCGGATGGATGGCACAATAGCCGCCGTGATTCCAATCGAGCAGTCGGTTGAAGCAGGAAGGGCTATCGAAACGCGGGAGGCAGAGCCAATCGATCGAACCGCGGCTGGATATCAATGCGCCGGTTCGGCAGTCGCCGACCAGCGCATACTCGTGGATAGGAGGATACACCATCAAAGGGCAGCATGATCCCGAATCGGTGGCCGACGCGACGGCTGACTGATTCGTTCAGAAAAGCGGCCATCATAGTCCCTCCGCGAGAACTCACATCCTTCTTCGCGGCGGTGCATCTGCTCACGTTTCGACATCGAATCCGTCCTCCGACCACCAACGCCATCCGCCGTCCAATTCCATCACGGGGAATCCCTGGGACGCGAACTGGACAGCGGCGGTGGCTGCAAGATGACAAACCAGTGAATAACAGTAGAGGACATTGACGCGATCTTTTCGCAAACCCTGAGGCGTCGCCCATCGTTCCTTGGGTAGGCTTACCGCTCCTGGTATATGGCCCTTGGCATAATCGTCGGCGGCCCGCACATCGACGATATTGACATTTCCCTCTTTCATCATCCGCTCCAGTTCGACAGGGCCGGTCGTAAAGGCGTTCTTGGCTTCGAAAAACTCTTTCGCTTTCACCGGATCGTGAATCGTCGCGGTCGGCATGGTAGCCTCCCTCCGTACTTAGTTCTGGGTTTCGGGTTTTGAGTTTTCACTATCGCATTCCCCACAGTCCTACTGCACCATCCCGTGCGGGACTTGACCACGTAAATCGCGGGCCTTACTCTCGGTTTCATCCGCAGCATCCCGCAGTTCCTGTGCCATACGCCGTTTTTTCTGCACTGCTGGATCGTCAGGACCCATGTCCCGCGCCAGGAGATCGGCTTCGACTTGTCGCCGCTCGGCCATTTCCCGCAAGGCCTGGGCCTGTTTCCGATAATCACGGGCCTGGTGCGCCGCATCCTGCTGCGTGGCCGGCGCTGATCCGCTTGAGGTCTCTTCTAAACGTTGGCCACCCGCGCAAGCGGCGACGCTCAGCATTACAATGGTGAGTAGCGATCCTCTTATGATTCTGGTCTTGGTTTCACCTCGACATCGACTTCAGGTTCAAGTTATGGGTCAAACATCCACGACTCCAACACTCTGGTTTACATACTGAGTTCGGCCCTGGTTTGAAGCACATGCATAATATGACTTCGTGACAGCATGCCTTCCATCCGTCCCGCCGCTATGACCGGGACCTGGTTGAGATCCTCCCGCCCCATCGTGAGCAGAGCCTCAACAACCGGTGTATCGGGAGAGACCGACTGCAGTTGATGAAGCGGACGAGCCACCTCTCCGATTGCCGTGTCGGTCCAACGAGCGCGATCTACCCTCATCAGATCCGCCGGGGTCATCATTCCCACGGTCGTGCCCTGCTCCTCCACCGCGTAACAGCGTCGCCCGGTCTTCAGTACGTACTCATCCGCAAACCGTTGCAACAGCATATCGGCCTGTACCGTGAGGCAGTCACGGGACATCACTTCCCCGACGCGAACACCTCGAAGGCCGGTCAACATCTCACCCTGCTGGTAGCTGGCTGTAGCCGCGTCAAGCAGAAACCATCCCAGCAGTCCTAACCACAGGCCGCTCATGTTTTCGCCTGCGAGGAATTCCCACAGTCCTAAAGCAAACAGGCTCAAGGCCACTCCCTGTCCCGCGCGGGCGGAAATGCGGGTTCCGCGGTCTTCGTCGCCGCCGATCCACCATACCAGTGCACGTAAGATGCGTCCGCCGTCCAAGGGAAATCCTGGAATCAAATTGAACACGGCAAGCATAAGATTGAGCGAGCTGAGCGACAGGAAAATTGCGACCGGCGGGCTCATGCCTATTGCCGCCTGCCCCGCATTCCCCATCGACGCCAACCATCCGCAGAGCAAGCCCAGCCCGGCGCTCATAATCGGTCCAGCGATGCCCATCCAGAATTCTGCGGCAGGTGTGGCGGCTTTCTTCTCAATATGCGTGACGCCGCCAAGAGCGAAGAGGGTGATCGTGCGTACCGGCAGACCATACGTCTTGGCCACGAGAGCATGTGCGAATTCGTGGAGCACGATCGATCCGAAGAAAAGCAGACTAATAACGATGGCCGCAGACCACGTCGTCTTAATCTGCCAGTACGGGTGCGTCTCCGAAAAATAGCCGACGAAGGAGCCGGTGATCAGCACCGCGATCAACAACCAGGTATAGTGCAATCCGATTTCAATCCCGGCCACGCGACCGAGTGTTAACGATGGTTGCACGGCCGGTTCCTTTCTTCCCGCTCTTCCCGGCGATTCGACTCGCTCATTGGTGCATCACCTTTTTCAACGTGCGAGGCGGCACTGGGACATCAGCGGAGCGTTCAAGACCTGCATCCATACTGAGAGAGCCCGCTCCATAGTTCGCGACGTACAGGAGACCCCCCATGATCGACAGATTCTTCAGAAAATGGATCATCTGATTCGGATCGCCAAAGTGCGTGTGAAAGATCAGGGTCGTCGGAATCAAAAACAGGAACAAGAGCCAAGCTCCCGCTCGCGCTCGGTATCCCAGCAAGAGCGACAAGGAACCGGCCAACTCGACCGCGACCGCGCCCAGATAGAACCAGGTCGTCATCCAGGTCATGTCCATCGCGATCATGTATTGCTGCGTGCCTTGAGGGTCGGCAATTTTATGGATTCCCGAGATGAGGAAGATAACCCCTAGGAACACCCGGCCGATCACACTGAGATAGGTTGTGTCGAACATAGCTCCTCCCGTCCGACGCGCTTCGGCTCACAACTGTTCCTGTTCTTCTCGTTGAAGCACGTCGGTCATCTGTTGCGTCTCTTCCCCTGTCAGCTTCCCGCGAGGAAGATGCCGGGCGTCTTCGTACTCTCCGCGATCCAGGTGCACGAGGTATTGGGACCAAGACAGCAGGGTCCCTTGGCACACGCGACGGTCAGGAGGCAGGCTTTGCATCTCGAGTTCCAACCGCCGGACCATTTCGTGCATAAACCAGTCGGGAACACGCAGCCGCTGCGACGGATAGACAAAGCCGAAGAGGATGATATGGCTGAACAACACCCGCCAGTGCGCGTTGAAGCGGGAGAGCAACCTTGCCCAATCCATCATCGGAGCACGGGCCCGCAATAAATGCGCGATGTCTCCGCCATCGTAGCGATTGCGTTCCATGACGAACGCCTTTGACCAGAACATCTCTTCTGCCGGCACGACACGGACTTTCACACCCAAAATCTCGGCGGGCACGGCATGTTGAAACCACCCGTCGTCGACGGTGCACAGTCCGTTGCCAGAACTAAAAATCACGTCGATGCTCCGGTCATCCTTGAACGCCTTGCCGAGCCAGTGGGAAAACCGCCATTCGGTTTGGAAGCCCGCGTCACTGAGTCGCTGCATGAGCTCCACACGGTCAGCAGGACGGACAAAGAGATCGAGATCCTTCGTGCGGCGGATGAGGCCTGTATAGGTTTCCAGTCCGAACGCCCCGCCCACCAAAAAAGGAATTCCCGCATCCCCTAAGCAGGTCAATGCCTCGCGATAGACGTCATGCGCCGGATCTTCGGGACCTCGATGTGTTTCCATAGTCCCCCTTAAGAAGCCACCGGCATGGGAATGGCCGGCAGATCGTGGAACCGGATGGCACGGCGGCCGGAAAATTGTTTTCGCAACAGCGGCAAGGCCACGTTGAACACCGGTGTCCCCCCATAGGTCTTCCCCTCGAGGGTGCCGTTGTGCGCATGACCGTGGAACAGGGCGGTGACCCCATAGCGATTCACCGGTTCTTCCAGCCGGCTGGAGCCCAGAAAGGGGAAAATCTCCCTTGGTTCACCGAGCACCGTATCGAGAATCGGCGCATAGTGCATCAGCACGACCTTCGATGGAGTCCGCAGCTTGGCAAGCGCCGATTCCAGTTTCACCGTTTCCTCCACCGACTCTCGCGCGAACTGTTTCAGCGCCGATTCTCCCCACGGTTGCAGCGCCCGTTCTCCGAATCCACCGCAAAAACCTTTGACGCCGGCGAATCCGATGCCCAGCACTTCCGTCACGGTTCCGTCAAGCACCGTGATCCCTCCGTCGGCTAGGATGCGCGCAACCTCTTCCTGTTTCCCACACTCATACTCATGATTGCCCAACACGGCCAGAATCGGCACTGGTCGGACATGTGCCAACCCGTCAACTAAGAGCCGCGCTTCATCCGGCTTGCCATAGTCTGTCAGATCTCCGCAAAGGAGCAGCACGTCGGCTTCATTCGACAGCTCGTGAAAGAGCGCACGTACCTCTTCAAACGACGTGCGGGGGCAATGCAAATCGCCCACCGCGGCCATTCGCACAGTTCCGGTTTCCCGTCCCTTCACCGCCACGATTCCATTTTCACATCCGTACTCCAGCCACCCCTGCCTCGTTCGTTCCCATTCGCGGCAGCCGGTGGCGTTGCAAGCTTTCATCGAACAAGTCACGATCGATGGCTTGTGCCGCCGTCGCTCCTTGCCCGGCCGCAATGATCATTTGGCAATTAGCCGGCGTGACGCAGCCCGCCGCATACAGACCTTCGATGGTCGTCCGCATATCGGCATCGACGATCAATTGTCCCTCCGCGTCCTCCGCCGCGCCCAATCCTTCGGCTAACGCCGTGTGGAAGACATCTCCGCGCGTGGTGAACATCGCCTGGACCTCGCAGGGCTCGCCGGATCGAAACAGCACCATCTGAAGTGTTCCGTCCCGGTGGACCAACTCCTTCACCGGTTCCGCACGTACCCGGATGCCGTACTCGGAGAGATATGCCTGGTACAGCGGGTCCCAGGCTGGCCTCTGTCCGTTCGTAACAATCGTAATCGACGGCGAAAACGCGAGCATGGCCAGCGCATACCGAGCTGCCTCGTTGCGTCGTCCATACACGGCAATTCGCTTCCCCTGCACCCGGTAGGCATCACAGTCTTTGCAGAACAGTACGGTTCGGCCGAGACAGACGTCAGCACCGGGAATATCAGGCAACAGATGTGTCAGACCGGTGGCCAGCAGCACCCGTCTGCCGCGATAAGAATCGTCGGACCCCTCGACAAGAAATGTGTCCGACGGGCGCCGGATACGAACGATCTCGTCTGCTATCATGCGGGCGCCGAATCGCTGAACCTGTGCCCGACCGCGATCTAACAATGACCGCCCGCTCAGTCCCTGGGGGAATCCCAGGTAATTTTCGACGGCTGGCTCCCACCGCGCCATGGAATGGCCATTGTCGACCACCAGGGTGTGGCGGCGGCTCCGCCCGAGATAGATCGCTGCGGACAAGCCCGCCAACCCTCCCCCGACAATCACGGCATCCCAAAGTTCGGGGCGCACGCTCAGTCGCCTAACTTTCCCGTTGTTGTCGATTCATGGTGGATCCGGAGAGAATTGTCTACGCGCCTCACCCCTTTCACTTGGCGAGACAATTCCTCAGCCTTCTTCCGCTGCTCGGCGGAAGAGACTACGCCGCTGAGATGCACGACGCCACGATCGCTGTCGACAGACACCCGGCTAAAATTGGACGCCCGGTCACCCGTGAGTTTGGCTTGCACCGCAGTTGATATTGACGCGTCGTCAATGGCCTCTTGGGCCCGCTGGTTGGCGTTCGATTCGCACCCGACAAATGCAGCGCCCGTCAACATCAGTGCGAGCAGGAACCGCGCCATAGGGCCTCCAAGGGACTCGGTCAGCGCCTCACGATCGATGCGAGGTGTCTCTTCCCTCCCCGCGAAGCGCTTCTTTACCGGTCTGCGCATATTCTCTGGCCGAACGACCGGCCTCCTGCACGGCTTCCTGGCCTTTGTCGTAATACTCCTTGCCCCGTTCTACAGCAGTATCCCAGGCGGCCCTGCCTCGGTCCCACGCTTCATCTTTTGCCCTCGCTGCGTAATTCCGCAGCATGCCCCGCAACTCCGTTCCGGTTTGCGGTGCAAAAAGCAACGCTACACCGGCACCGATGAGGGCGCCGGCGACGAACGCCGACCAACCCATGGCATCCTCTTCGTAGTACTCGTATTCTCCATTGCGCATAGACACCCTCCTTTTTTTGTAAAGGTCGAATGAATGACTCTTTGGGCACGTTCTCTTTACGAGGTGCAATCTATGGACCGCTGGCGAAAGACCGACGTGGAGCAATTTTAAGAAATTTATCAGGGGGTAGGAGGGCTGAAGTCAAAAGTGACCGGGTTTTCGTGACAGCGTGTCCCCCGGCTAGGACAGAATGTCCGGGTCTAATCAGGGCCTCGAGGGGACCTTACCGAGTGCCGTTTCGAAACATTTACATCATTTTTACTTCTTGTTGTCCTCCATCGATTGCGACTTCCCGAGTCGCCGATTAGGATGCACCGTCGATCATCGTTGACGGAATCACACACACCAATCCATGACACCACTCAATCAGCTCCATCTCGTGGAGAGCCGCCGCTCCTCATTCAGTGTGTTGTGCCGCTCGTGGAGGTTCATCGCTCCTTTCAAATGGCACATGGCCTGTCTCTGCTTCGTATTGCTGTTGTCGATTCCCTTGACCCTCCTGACCCCATTGCCGCTGACCTTGGCGGTCGACAGCGTGGTCGGCACACGCCCGCTGCCTCCCTTTCTCCAAGCCTGGGTTCCGCCGGACGTGCGTTCCTCGACGTCGGGCTTGATGATTGTCGTATCGGCCGCGTATATCGGCATCGCGCTGTGCATGCATCTGCAGGCCATGGTCCTTTGGATCCTCTCGTCATACACGGGGGAACGGCTGATCTATGCCTTTCGCAGCCGGCTCTTCGAACATCTTCAACGCATTTGCTGGTCATACCATGAAGCCCAGGGGCCGACAGATTCGGTCTACCGTATCCAGCATGACGCTGCATCGGTAAAGCAGATTCCCATCGATGCGTTGCTGCCATTTTTGCGGGCATGCTGCTTGTTGGCGGGGTTGGCCACCTTGATGCTCATCATCGACCGGGAATTCGCGCTGGTCGGCCTGTCGATGCTGCCACTGTTGTATTGGCTGACTCACCGGTGCGGCCGGCGGTTGAAGCGGCAGTGGTCCGATGTCAAGTCCATTGAAACGGCCACCGTGACCTGTGCCCAGGAAGTATTTGGCGCCTCACGTCTCGTCAAAGCATTCGGACGCGAAGAACACGAACAGCAGCGCTTTCTCCGCCACGCGATGAATTGGGTCAGGCAACACAATGCTCTCGCCTCAATCGGCAGCGGATTCGATTTTATGTTCTGGATGACCGTCACAACGGGAACCGCGATTGCACTCTTCGTCGGAATTGATCATGTGAAGGCCGGCCGCCTGTCGATAGGAGACCTCCTGTTGCTCATGGCCTATATGGCGCAACTCGCAGGTCCGCTGGAGACGGCGGCGAAAAAATTGACCGAACTCCAATCTCACTTCGTGGGATTTCGACGGGCACTCGCTATCCTTGACACGCCCCCCGTGATTACCGAGAAACCTGTCCCGCTTCGACTGGAAAAGGCCAAAGGACACATAGGATTTCGTGGCGTCTCCTTCGCGTATCCGTCTTCGCCGGCCGTACTCCGAGGCGTCTCATTTCACATCCCAGCCGGCATGAGAGTCGGCATCGTCGGACCAAGCGGCGCCGGCAAGTCTACACTGGTCAACCTGCTGACCCGCTTTCTCGATCCAAGCCACGGCACCGTGCTGCTCGATGGCCGTGATGTACGCGACTATCGCTTAACGGATCTGCGGAGTCAGTTTGCAATCGTACCGCAAGATCCACAATTGTTTTCCACAACCATTGCGGAAAACATCCGCTATGGCAACTTACAGGCCACCACGGAGCAGATCGAAGCCGCGGCACAGGCGGCCCATGCCGACACCTTCATCAAATCGATGCCGCAAGGATATGACACTCCGGTGGGAGAACGAGGTTCTCGGTTGTCCGGCGGCGAGCGACAACGCGTTGCCTTGGCGCGGGCGTTTTTGCGGGATGCCCCGATCGTGATCCTGGATGAAGCGACTAGCGCGCTGGACGCGGGAACAGAAATGGATCTCGTTGCAGTAATGGAAAAACTGACCGCCGGGCGCACCACGTTCATCATCGCCCACCGCACGGATACATTGCGGCATTGCGATATTCAGCTCCTGCTCCGCGACGGACGCGTATGGTTGCAAGCGCCTCTGCGCGAGACCCTACAGGACGAAACGGTGCTCATGCCGGAGCCGGCTCTCTCCCCCTGTTAGGGTGCTCTTAGATCCGACGAGCCGGTGACCTGTCTTTCCGCTTCGAGCCAATGTTCGAGATCGTGTCCGTGCTTGAACCCGCCCGATTGGAAGAGCCCATAGGCACGTTCTTGGATTTTGATAAACATGTGAGGATCTCGTTCCCGGTTCGGCAAGGGTTCAGGCGTCGCCTCCGCTGTCTGATCCTGGGAGGCCCCGCCTGACTCACGCAGATCGCTTGTCGACTTGTCAGGTTTGCTCCGTTTGACGATGGTTTTGCGCTTCTTGCTACGCGACTCTGGAAATTCGCCCATGTTCCCGGCGGTCATGGTGCCCCCCCTCTCTTGCTCTGACAAGGCGTCCCTCTCGGCGTCTCAACTATAAAGGGCTCCCGAGAGGAGGAGCGACTCGGGATAACCCCAGTGTTGGAACATGGGACGACATGGGATGAATTGAATCGATCTTGCCCTACAAACCTGTCGCTTCTACGGCGACTCGTTACAGCAGGACGCCTTGCCGTTCGCCCAGTTGCGTCTGATAAACGATGAGGGAAATTGCGGGGGCGGTCTTCAGTATGGTACGGTGAGGCTTCTTTCTGTGGGGCAAGGCATCATGTTCCGAACATTTAAGCATTTTTTTCTCAGCGTGCTGATGGTTCTTTGCATGGCTCAGTTTCTGGGAACGGCGTGCTCTGATGACTGCCTGCGCGAATGGTCCCCCGGTCCGCTTGACGCACGCGATCACATCCCGAGCGGAACGGACGGACCGACAGAGACAGACGGTAGCCAAGGTGAAGGCGAGATGGAGTTTACTCTCGCTCAGGGTGACGGATTGCAGGTCATACCTCGCACGGGCTCCTGTTTTTTTGACAGTCCTTCATGCCCTCGACAAACCTTCGTGTCGGATTGGTTCCGTCCTCCCCTTCTCGTCTGACCCAACACATCGGTTCACTCTTTCGAATCTCTTGGGTAGTCCTAATATTCTTCAATTGAGGATAGTAGCGAGGTTTCTATGAAGCCCTGGTTGCTCGTTTTCCTGCTCAACGGTGTAGCGGTCTTGTTCATTCAGACTGTGGGAGCGGAGCCCAGTCAAAAGACATACGTGCTCCCCGATATTATCGGGTTCGCGATCGAACGCAATCCTGTCGTCGCCGGCGCAATGGCGGTCATTGATCAGAATACTGGTCAGCGCACGGCAGCCGGCGCCTATCCCAATCCGACCATCAGAGGCGACGGCGGCCGTGGGTATTTAAAAGACGCCGGTCCGCTGACAAATGAGATCCCCAGATCAGCGACCGAGTATATGGCTGGGTTCAGTCAGCCGATTGAATGGCCGGCCAAAAGAGCGGCTCGGCAAAGTGCCGCGGAGGCAGGGCTGGCCGGCGCGTCCGTCGGACTGATCGAAACCCGGTTGAATCTTACAGCGGACGTGAAGGTCGCATTTTACGATCTCCTCCTGGCGCAACGAGATCTGGAACTGACGAAAAACAATCTGAGCATCGTCGAGGATGTGCGCCGGATCGTCGCCGCACGTGTCAGGCTCGGCGAAGCTCCTCAATTTGAACTGATCAAGGCAGAAGTAGAGGTCCTGAAAGCCAACCAGGCCGTCACGCGATCCGAAAATACGGTGCGTGTCAATCGCGTTATCCTCGATACGTTAACCGGCGGCGCGCTGGGCGCTACATTCAACATCACCGGCGAATTTCTCGTCTATCCGGTGGGGCTTGACCTCGACCGTCTGACGGCGCGGTCGCTGGGACAGCATCCTTCCATTCAGCGTCTCGCTCGGTCGATTGAACAAGCGGACCGCACCATCGAATTCGAACGCCAGGCCCGTGTCCCGAACGTCAGCTTGAACACGAGCTATACAAGGGAATATGGTCGTGAAGGCTTCGATGTTGGACTCAGCGTCCCGACGCCCATTTGGTACCAGCGACAGGGAGAAATTGCCGGTTCGCTCGGCGCAAAGCGCAAGGAAGAGGCGGAACTTTTCCGGATGCGCAACGAATTGCTGAGACAGATCCACCAGTATTTCCAGGATGCCCAAACCACTGCCAAATTGATCGAAGTATTGGAGAAAGGGCTGTTGCGACAGGCGGAGGAGGCGCTTCGGATTGCGAAGTTCAGTTTTCAGCAAGGCGCGGCCAGCCTGCTGGACGTCTTGGACGCGCAGCGCGTGCAGCGGCAGATTCTATTCGATTATGCCCAGGCGCGCTTCGAGCTCTCCATTGCCCTGGCGCGCTTGGAACGGGCAGTCGGAGGGATGCTTTAAGAGACAACCATGATGAACACATCGCACATGTCACCATTATCAACTCAGAGTTCAGAATTGAGAATGTCGATCTGCTTCATGCTCATTCTGACATTGGGCTGCAACAGCGCGGCGGAAGATTCGCTCGGCAAGAAGACCGAGCGGAAGCCCCATGAGACAGGCATGGTCATGCTCACGCCGGAAGAAATCAGGAGTGGAGACATCGTCGTTCGCCCAGTCGTCCGCGGAGAGTTTAAGGTGCATCGGGATTTTTCCGCAACAGTCGTGCCTGATCATCACACCACCGCCGATATCACGGCGTTGGTGAGAGGGCGGGTCGTTGACGTGTATGCCGATCTGGGCCAACAGGTGAAGGGCGGTGATCTCCTGGCCATTATGTACAGCAGCGACCTTGGCATGGCGCAGTCGTCCTACCTCAAGGCACGAGCGAAATTGTATGTCGCCGAGCGGGCCGCGGAGCGTGCCAAGATGCTCTTGCGGGAAAAGGTCATTGGCCTCGCCGAATCCCAGCGCCGGCAGGGAGAGATGCTGAGCCTACGGGCCGAGAAGCGCGAGACGGAAGATCGTCTCCGCTTATTGGGGATGACCGAAGAGCTGATTACCAAATTGACCGATGAGCAGAAGATTTTGTCGTATGTCCCGATCACGGCCCCCTTCGATGGTCGAGTGATTGCACGGAACCTGACAAAAGGTGAGGTGGTCGAGGTGACCGACAAACTCTTTACAGTGGCCGACTTGTCAAAGGTCTGGGTGCTGGCCAATATTCCCGAAAAGGACATTCCCTTCATTCGCGCGGATGCCGCGACTCCCAACGCGTCCGGGTTGGACCAACTCGTCGAAGTCCTGCTGACGGCATACCCGGATGAGGTGTTTCACGGCAAGGTCACTTACGTGGGGGACGTGCTCGATGCAGCCACACGCACGATGAACCTGCGCTTGGAACTCCCCAATCCGCACCGAAAGCTGAAACCGGAAATGTATGCCACGATTCGCGTCTACTCCTTACCGGAGGAGGGCGTATTGATGGTCCCTGAGGTGGCCGTCCAGCGGGAGCGGGACCGTCGGTTCGTCTTTGTCCAGCGTGACCCCCGCACCTTCGAGGCGCGAGACGTTCGGCTCGGCGAGAGCAACGGGGACGCCGTGAAGGTGCTTGACGGGCTTCAGGAAGGGGAACCGATCGTCGTGAAGGGCGCGTATGTGCTGAAGTCGGAACTGCTCTCTGATCAAATTTAAGGGATTGTTCTGTTGATGAACTATCTACCCCGTACCATGCACCACGTCTTATGGCCCACGTTTCACGTTTCATTGCTCATGTCATCTCATGTCTTCTTTTCTTGAATTAGCGCTTCGCCAGCGGGTACTGGTCGTCGCCCTGACCTGTCTTATCGCCGCCGGCGGTATCTATTCGTTTCGCACCATCGCCATTGACGCCTTCCCCGACGTGACCACTGTTCTCGTCCAGGTTGTCACCGAAGTGCAGGGCCTCTCGCCGGCCGAAATTGAACGCTTCGTGACATTCCCTCTGGAACTGCAATTGACCGGCGCGCCCGGCCTCACCGATATCCGCTCCTTGTCCAAAGTGGGACTCTCGATGATCACCGTCGTGTTCCGCGACGACGTAGACATTTACCTGGCGCGACAAGTCGTATTGGAGCGCGTGTTGGAGGTCCAGGACAGTTTGCCGCCTGGAGCGGTATCGCAACTGGTTCCCAACTCCCCGGGCCTGGGCGAAGTCTTTCAGTTCTATCTGGAAGGTCCGCATGACAACGATCCGGACTACCCGATGACCGAGACGGAACTGATGGAGCGGCGAACGCTGGAAGATTGGGTGATCCGTCCCCTGCTCAAAGGTTTGCCGGACGTCGTCGACGTGAATTCGATCGGCGGCTTCGTCAAACAGTATCAGGTCATGGTAGACCCCGGGTTACTGCGCAAGTACGACCTCGCACTTCACGATGTCTTCGATGCCGTCGCGAACAACAATGCGAATGCAGGCGGGAATATCCTTGAAAAGGGCTCGGAAAAGTACATCGTACGTGGCATCGGCCTCATCAAAACGTTGCAAGACATTGAGAACATCGTGGTGAAGCAGACCCGGGGTACGCCGGTCTTTGTGCGAGATGTCGCGGATGTGCAGATCGGCCATGCCGTACGCCACGGCGCCGCCGTGTTGAACGGCAAGCGCGAAGTCGTCGCGGGCATCGTGCTGATGCTGCGTGGCGGGAATGCCCGGGAAGTCGTTCAAGCCGTCAAGGACAAGGTGGAGGAGATCCACGAGAAAAAGATCCTTCCCGGCGGCCTCCATATCGTGCCATTTTACGATCGCCTCGAATTGATTGTTGCCGCCCTGCGAACGGTGTACAAGGCCTTACTCGAGGGGATCGTTCTCGTCATTCTCGTGCTGTTTCTGTTTCTGGGCAATGTCCGGAGCGCACTCATCGTGACGGCCACACTGGTGGTGGCGCCGCTCGCGACATTCATTGTCATGGATCAGGTGGGATTGACCGCGAACCTCATGTCGCTCGGCGGACTGGTCATTGCCGTCGGAATGATGGTGGACGGATCGGTCGTGGTGGTTGAAAACGTCTATCGTCACCTGACCGAACATCCGCAACGGTCGAACCTCAGCGCCTTGGTCTTGCAGGCCACGAAGGAAGTCGCCCAACCGGTTCTGTTCGGCATTCTCATCATTATCCTGGTCTTTCTTCCGATCCTGTCATTGCAAGGCATGGAAGGCAAGATGTTCAAGCCGCTGGCCTATACGATCATGATCGCGTTGCTGGTCTCGCTGCTGCTGTCGCTGACGTTGTCTCCGGCACTTTGTTCGGTGGCGCTGAAAGGCGGTGCCGAAAAGGACACGTGGCTTCTACGACAGGCCAAGCGCTGGTACACACCGTCGTTGTATTGGTCCCTGCGCCATCGCGGGCTTGTCCTGACAGGAAGTGTGACGATGTTGATAGCGAGCCTGGCGCTTTTCCCGTTTCTCGGCGGCGAGTTCATTCCGATTCTCAACGAAGCAGCGCTCACCCCGCAAACCATCCGGCTGCCGAGCATCTCGCTGGAGAAATCGATCGAGATCGAAAAGGAGATGCAACGAGCGGTGCTGGAGTTTCCGGAGGTTCGCATGGTCGTGTCTAAAATCGGGCGTTCCGAGTTGGGAAACGACCCGCAAGAACCCAATGCGAGCGACCCCGTTGTTTCGCTCAAACCGATGGACGAATGGACCACCGCAAAAACGAAGCCGGAACTGGACGACGCGATTCGCCGGCGCATCGAACGCGTGCCGGGAGCCAATTTTCTCTTGAGTCAACCGATTCAGCAGCGCGTTGACGAATTGCTGTCCGGTGTCCGCTCGGAGGCGACCGTCAAGGTCATTGGAGAAGATCTTGATCAGTTGCGAAAAATAGCCGAGCAGATTCAGCCGATCATGGCGAATATCGCAGGAGTAAAAGATGTGCGCATCGAGCAGCTATTCGGACAGGCCTATTTGACCATCGACATCGACCGGGGCAAGATCGCCCGTTACGGCATCAACGTGGCCCACATCAGGGAAATCATTTCGACGGCCATCGGGGCGGAGGCGGCCACCCGTGTCTATGAGGGCCAGAAGCGTTTCGATCTGATCCTCCGCTATCCAAAAACCTATCGGGACAGCGTCGAAACGATCGGCAACATTCTTTTGACCACCCCGACCGGTGCCCTCGTTCCCCTGGGCGAACTGGCGAAAATAGAACTGAGGGAAGGCCCGGCGTTGATCAGTCGGGAAGGGTTGCAGCGACGAATCTATATTGGCTTCAACACGTTGGGACGCGATATTGAAAGTATCGTGGGAGAGGCTCAGGCGAAGATCGCTCGGCAGGTCGAGGTGCCGACCGGCTATCATCTCATGTGGGGGGGCTCGTTCGAAAACATGCAGCGCGCCATGGCCCGTCTCAAAATCATCGTCCCCATTACGATCGGCTTGATTTTTTTATTGCTATTCGCGTCTTTTCAGTCGGTCCGGCATGCGGCGCTGATTATATTAAATCTGCCTTTTGCCTTAATCGGCGGCATCGTGGCGCTCTGGGTGACCGGCGAATACTTGAGCGTGCCGGCCTCGATCGGGTTTATCAATTTGTTCGGCGTGGCCGTCCTCAACGGTATCGTCTTGGTATCGTATATCAACCAGCTGCGCGCTGAAGGCCTGCCCGACGAAACCGCCATCGCGCACGGCTGCCTCCTTCGATTGAGGCCCGTCCTGATGACGGCGTTGGTCGCCATGCTGGGTCTGATCCCGCTGGCTCTTTCGCACGGCATCGGCTCGGAAGTCCAACGTCCTCTCGCAGTCGTTGTGATCGGTGGGCTTATCAGCTCAACGTTGCTGACGCTGATCGTGCTGCCGACGCTGTACGGTGTTTTCGCAGGCACACCGGCTTCCGCCACCGACGATTCGCGCGGCGTGCTTCCAACAGACAGTCGTCGTTTGAACAAGTCTTTCGCCGCCCCGACCACTCACTGACAGCTTGTCCTCAAATTCGACGGGGCCGGACAGTTTGTCCTCAAGCCCGGTCCGCCTTCCGCCAAATCAACGGTCTTCAAGCCCGTTCTGGGGTTTTCTGCAGGTGTGGTTCTTGCTCGCCCTTTTTGACGCCTGCGCCCCGCCAGTTGTCGGGCAGAAGGTTTTCGCACTCACGTTACATTTTCGGGCAACATGGCCCGATCATCAAATGGTGACCGAGGAGGCTTTCGTTATGTTCACTTCCCATTCGACGCGACATTCTCCCTTCTGGATCCGTTTTGGCCTCTCGATCATTGCGGGAGCCTGTCTCATCACCCAGATTCAATGCGGCGGCGGGAGCGATGGCGGGACGACGAGCTCGGCCCCTCCAGCGTCACCCGGCGACCCGAAAGCCATCGCGCGCGAGAATACGCTCTCTGGATCATCGGCTTGGCAGATTGGTAATCCGTCGGCAAACCGTGAAATCGTCGCCTATGCCAATAGCGAGAGTTATCCCGCAGGATCGGACGTGGGTATTTCTGTCTCCGCCAATCCCTCAGGCCAATTCAATTGGAAAGTATTCCGCATGGGCGGCTATCGTGGCATGGGCGCACGCCTGTATGCGGAAGGCGGCCCGATTACAGCGCCGCAACAAGCCATTCCTACCCCCGACGTGAAGACGGGCCTCGTGCAGTGCAGATGGCCTGCAACCTTCGCATTTTCGACGAGAAATACGGATGGGTCCCCCTGGCTACCTGGTGTGTATGTCGTGCTGTTGACCAAACAAGACGGGTGGCAGACCTATGCGATCTTCATCCTGCGAGACGACACTCGGCATGCCGAGGTGGCTGTGCATCTTGCGACTGCCACGTGGCATGCCTACAACGATTTCGGCGGTGAAAGTCTGTACGTGTCGTCACACGGGGTTGCCCGGAGGCCATGCGGTCAAGGTGTCTCTGGACCGGCCGATCACCGTCGGATACGGCGCCGGAAAGTTTTTATTCGAGCAACATGAAGGTGTCCGCTGGCTCGAAGACGCAGGCTACGATGTAGAATATTTCACCAGCGCCGATATCGGAGGAGCCGTCAATCGTCTGGGAAATCATCGGCTCTATATCAGTCTCGGCCATGACGAGTATGCCACGATGGCAGTCCTGGACCGACTCCAAGCGTTACCGTCATCAGGCACTAGCCTGGCGTTTTTGACCGGCAACACGATGGTCTATCAGATTCGATACGAAGATAATGAGCGGACGATTGTCGGCTATAAGGATCAGTTCGCCGCGGATCCGATGTACAACACCAACCGACCCTTGACATCGACACGCTTCCGCGATCCGGACGTCGTCAACCGTCCTGAGAACCAGGTCACCGGAGTCATGTCGGACGAAAGTCACACCTTGACCCCAGCCGACTGGATCGTCACCAATGCCAATCACTGGGTCTATGCGAATACCGGATTGACCAATGGCAGCATCCTTCCCGGTCTCGTCTATTACGAGTGGGACAGCCTCGTCAACAACGCAGTGACGCCCTCCGGCATCACCGTACTTGCTTCGTCAGTTGTTCCGAACAATGTCATTCCCGGAAGCCGGCATGAAGCGACAGTCTACGAACGCGGGTCGGCCTTTGTGTTCGCTGCCGGCACGGTGTACTACAATCAGCACTTGCAGGATCAACCGGCGGTGGCCCAAATGACGAAAAATCTCCTGACGAGAGCCGGCGCGACCGCGTACCAACCCTAGTGAGAAGAATGGAGTATGGAGGAACTGAGCGGAATAAATAGGCTATCGAACGAGTGCGGAAGTTCGGCGCGCCCGACCCTTTTTCGGTAGGGACCACGCTCGAGCTTGCCGTTCGTAACAAGCAGGACAGTACGTGTGACTCAGTTTAACGTCGGCAGATTGAAGATGATGACGATCAAGGTAGGTTGACATGGACGTCCAACCCAAAGATGGAGAACCCTCCGCAACCTGTTTACATACGCAACAGATGGCTAGCATTGGAATGGTTGCCATGAAGGCCTCCCTTGGATGACGCACTGTAGTAATTTTTTCCCGGCCGTCCAACTAGGCTGATCCCTAGGTGCCTATAGGGTAGTCGATGTGACACATTGTCAGCATGTGGGAACATTAAGGGCCAGGTGCTTCCTGCGTTTACAGATTGACGGAGAAGGTTTCATGAGCTGTTTGGACCCGACAAGAAAGGAGTGACTGTGATTTCTCGCAGTTCTACACCGGTCATTTCGCCGTCCCGCCTGAGCCGCCTCGAGGCTCCCTCTTCAGGTACCGAAGTGAATCCCTCTTTGGGATCCTGCCGACTGCTGCTCGCAGACGATCACATTTTGCTGCGGCAAGGCGTGAAGGCCTTGATCGAAACCTATGGCGTCACGGTCGTGGGCGAGGCCGGAGACGGCCGCGAGGCGGTACGTCTGGCGGAGGAAACACAGCCCGACGTCGCGGTAGTCGATGTGATGATGCCGCTATTAAACGGGTTGGACGTCGTCCGGGAAATCCGGCGGGTCTCTCCTCAAACCAAATCTCTCTTATTGACGATGCATACGGACGACGCGTTCGTGCTTGAAGCGCTGAAGGTCGGTGTCAAAGGCTATTTGCTTAAGACACAGCCGGTCACGGAGGTCGTGCATGCGATCCGCGATGTTTCCAAAGGGTCGTTTTATCTGAGTCCTGGCATCTCCCAGACGGTGATCTACGCCTTTTTAGCGAAAAGCGATCTGCCGTCCGATCCGTTGACGACCCGCGAACGGGAAGTGCTGCAGTTAGTCGCCCAAGGCATGACGACGAAGAAGGTGGCGGGCCTGCTGGGAGTCAGCGTAAAAACCGCGGAGTCTCACCGACATCGCATCATGGATAAACTGGATCTTCATGACACCGCCAGTCTCGTCCGATACTCCATCCGCCGCCGGTTGATCGAACCGTAAACCTCAAACCTCCAGGTTCACCATGGCGAAGATCTTAGTCATTGAGGACATGGACAGCGTCGTCGACCTGCTTCGGACGCTGCTGGAACGCGAGGGCTTCGAAGTCGCCGTCGCACAGGACGGGCTGGAAGCCTTGGAAGCGGTTCGCCGCGAAAAGCCCGATCTCGTGCTCTTGGATCTGATTCTGCCAGGCCTGGACGGACTGGAAGTGCTCCGCCGCATCAGACAAGATCCGATCACTGCCCATTTGCCCATTATCGTGCTCAGCGGAAAGGATGAGGAACGGGATAAGGTGATTGGGTTGGAGATCGGTGCAGACGACTATGTGACGAAACCGTTTCAGGCGAATGAACTGATCGCCCGGGTGAAGAATCGTCTTCGACGGTCGGCTCCAACCGATCCAGCGCGGGTATTAAAGGTAGGGGCTTTGGAGATGGAACTCGATCGATATCAGGTGACGCTTCGGGGCAAGCCGATCCATTTGACCTCGAAGGAATTCAGTTTGCTGCGAGCGTTGTTGATGACCAACGGACGGGTCCTCAGCCGTGACGCATTGTTCGAATCGGTCTGGGGCGCGAGTAAAGATGCGGATTTGCAGTCGCGCACCATTGATGTCCATATCCGGAGCCTCCGCAACAAGCTCGGACCAGAAGGGCGCCGGATCTTCACCGTGAGAAACGTGGGGTATCGTCTGGATCCAGTCCTGCCCGAATAACCGCCGTTTTAGCGCCAATCTAGCGGGGTCCGGACAACTGATCGCGCAGGAAAGAGGATTCGAGAAGTGACAAGGCTTCGCCCCCTTCGGTCTGGCCATGAGTTCCCATCCAGAACGATATCCTGACTCCTCGCACACCAGAGGTCTCCTATCGAGAACCAAGCCCGGCTGTGCGGCCTGCTCGGCAATTTACTAGCCGACAGACTTTTCATCCCTGACTTGGCTCACACTAGCGAATACAGATGGCAAGGACTATCCGGATGTCACTGAAACTGGGGAGGAGAATCATGGATGGGCCTATGGGAAAGTTATGGAGTACATGGCAAGGGACAAGGAGAGAGAGGAGCAAGGGTCGTCCTAGGGGTCTTAGCTAGCATTTCCCCTAGTTCGAGTCAGCTCCGCTCTTCGCCATAGTAAAGCATCTGCCCCGTTTTCCTTAAATTTATAGAAAGGACCAGCCATGAAGATCGCTCAGTTGTCTCCGCTGTGGGAAAGTGTCCCTCCACAACTCTATGGAGGAACCGAACGGATCGTGTCCTACCTTACGGAGGAACTGGTTCGTCAAGGTCATGAGGTCACGTTGTTCGCAAGTGGAGACTCCAAGACCGCGGCTCAGCTCGAGTCCTGCTGTTCGAGGGCCCTTCGTCTCCATGACACTGGACTGATCAACAGAGATGCGCCGCTGATCCTCATGCTGGAACATGCACTTGGTGCCGCATCCGGAAGCTTCGACGTCATTCATTCGCATTTAGATTTCCTCAGCTTCCCTCTGAGTCGACGAGCCCATGCTCCGGTCGTGACGACGCTGCATGGGCGGTTGGATTTGCCCGAACTGGGGCCGATATTCGAAGAATATGCCGAGATGCCCGTTGTCTCTATCTCGGATGCCCAGCGCACTCCGCTGCCAGGTGCCAACTGGCTAGGCACCGTCTATCACGGTATTCCACAAGACCTGTACTCTTCTCATTCCGGCACAGGCTCCTATCTCGCATTTCTCGGCCGTATTGCTCCGGAAAAGTGCCCGGACCATGCCATTGAGATCGCGAAACGTGTCGGAATGCCGTTGAGAATCGCGGCCAAAGTCGATCCGGCGGATCGCGACTATTTCAGTCGCAAGATCGAGCGGCTCTTGGAACATCCGTTGATCGAATATGTCGGAGAAATCACGGACGCTGAGAAAAACGATTTTCTCGGCGATGCGGCCGCCCTTGTCTGTCCGTACGATTGGCCCGAGCCCTTCGGCCTCGTGCTGATCGAAGCGATGGCCTGCGGTACGCCGGTGTTGGCCTATCGGCGAGGATCGATTCCCGAAGTCATCGAGCATGGAGTGACCGGTTATGTGTGTGACAATCTCGACGAAATGGTCCAAGCGGTTTCAGGACTTTCTCTACTCGATCGGAATCGCTGTCGTGAGGTCTTCGAACGCCGGTTCACGGTCGAACGCATGGTGAGAGACTATGTGACGTTATACGAGAGAATGGCGGGTGCTCCGCTCCGACCGAGGCTTCTGACTCATGCTCGATCAACGAGTCACCCGCGAGTCCTCGCGCCGCAGACCGATGTGGCCTAGTTGATGTGGCAGGTGAAGTGTAATTCGTGAAGCGTGTGAGAGAGCTGAGGGCTGAGCATGCGAAAGATGTCTCGGTCCTCAGCCTTGAATCCCTCGATCATCGCATCTGCATCCTTACCCTTGCACATTCTGAACGGGAAGCGCTGACTCGAAGGGAACGATCTGCGCCATGCTGACGGCCTGCCGGACCATCTGACTGGCGTAGCCCCATTCGTTGTCATACCAGCTCATCACCTTCACCAGATCGCCGTCAACGACCTGCGTCATCTCGCGGTCGATGATCGAGGCCCGGGAATCTTGAACGATATCCGAAGAAACCACGGGATCCTCCGTTACGCCAACCACTCCGGCATAGCGGTCGCCCCTCGCTTCTTCCAAAAATAGGTTGTTGACTTCGTCGACCGACGTGGACCGCTGCGTCACCATCACAATATCGGAAATGGAACAAAGGGGCACTGGCGCCCGAACGGCCGTGCCTTGAAATCGTCCGCGGAGCATCGGAAATGCTTGTGTCGTGGCGGTGGCGGCCCCTGTGGCGGAAGGCACCAGGTTGGCCGCTCCGGTCCGTCCGCGGCGAAGTTTCTTGTTGAGTCCGTCGACGATCGCCTGACTCGCCGTGTACGCGTGGACCGTGTTCATCACCGCTTTACGCAGGCCGAGATGCCGGCTGACGATTTCTACGACCGGCGCAACGCAATTCGTCGTACAACTCGCGCAGGATAAGATCGGTCCGTCTTTTTCATCGTAGACGTTAACGCCGAACACAACGGTCGGAATGTCGTGGTCCTTGGAAGGTGCCGACAAAATCACACGTTTCGCGCCGGCGTCCAAGTGCTTGGACAACTCGTGACGGCGGTTGAAGCGCCCCGTACACTCAAAGACCAGATCGACTTTCCATTCGCCCCACGGTAGGCGGGCCGGATCCGACTCGGCAAAGAGAGGATAGGACCGATCCGCCGTCGCGAGCGAGCGATCCCGCACCGTCACGCGATTGGGGTAGCGGCCGTACACCGTGTCATGGTTCAGCAGATAGGCGAGATTGTCGGCCGGCATCAAGTCATTAAGCGCCACCACCTCCAGCTCCGGGTTCGTCGCCAGAATTTTGAACGTAGCCCGACCGATGCGTCCCAATCCATTGATGGCGACCCTCATAACCATCCTTTCTGAGATCTGAGATTTGGAAATCTGAGATCACGCAATTCAAATCTCAAATCTCAGATTCAGGCTGCTGCCGGTTTGATGACGGCCTGGCGTCGCTTCTCTTCCAACGCCCGGTGCGCACTGTCGAATGCTTCGTCAAATTGTTTGACGCCTTCGTGCTCCAGTTGCCAGGCCACGCAGTGCAGGTCAATACCGGCATCAGAAAGGTCCTGGATCGTGCGGGCCGCCTGTTCCACACCTTGCTCAATTTGATTCGGTTTAACTTCTCCGTGGTCTGAGAACGCGCGCATCGTTTTTTCTGGCATGGTGTTTACCGTGTCGCGGCCGATCAGCGGCTCGACGTAATAGACATCGGAGTAGGAAGCATCCTTCGTACCCGTGCTTGCCCAGAGCGGGCGCTGAACCTTCGCCCCTTTGACCGCCAGTCGTTCCCACCGTTCCCCTGTGAATGCCTGCCGAAACGACCGATAGGCCAGTTTGGCCGACGCCACCGCCGCCTTGCCTCGCAACGTGGTCGAGAGCGATCGCCCGTCACCGGGCCGATCCCGTTGCATGAGCAATTGATCGACGAGACGATCGATGCGGCTGAGAAAGAAACTGGCGACAGAGGCAATATCCTCTAATGAACGTTTCTCGGCCAATCGCCGTTCCAACGCCGACAGATAGGCTTCGATCACCGCTTCATAGGCAGAGAGCGAGAAGAGCAATGTGATGTTGATGCAGAGACCCTCGTACAGAAGCTGTTCGATGGCGAGAAAGCCGGCCTTCGTTCCAGGAACCTTAATAAACACATTGGGGCGATTGACGAGGCGACTGAACCGCCGGGCTTCACGCATCGTACCGGCGGGATCGTGCGCCAGGTGCGGGGAAATTTCTAAGCTGACGAATCCGTCTCTCCGCTCCGAACTTCGATGAACCTCCTGCAGAAGATCGCAGGCTTCCTGCACGTCCCTGACGAGCAGTTTCTCATAGATCTCGTCCGTCTCATAACCTTCACGTGCCAGATGCTTGATATCCTCATCGTAATCGCCGCTGGCGAGCGCCACTCCGAATGTCGTGGGGTTTGCGGTGATGCCTCGCAGACCTTCGTGGTTGATCCGTCGTTGCAACTCGCCGCTCCGAATCATGGCTCTGGTCAGATTATCCAGCCAGTAGCTCTGCCCGCACTTCTGGAGCTGCAGCAGCCGCGTCACGGTTCCTCCTTGACTACAAGTTTCCGATTTTCAGTCCCGGCCTTCCACCTGTCTACTCAGGGCTTCCCTAGCACGATGACACGTGGTCTGGACAATCACCTCGTTACTTCATCAGCCTTTTTTTCATGCCGGCCGTTAATCGGCGGGCGGAATCGTCGTAGCCCTTCCATGGATCTCGGCGCAACTGTTTCAACCTGGCCGGCACGTTCATGATGGTGAAGTGGTCGGATGAGACCTCCGTCGAGAGTTCCTCCCAGGCGATCGGGACGGAAACCGGTGCGCCAGGCTTGGCTCTTGGAGAATAGGCGGCGATAGCGGTCGCACCGCGCGCGTTGCGAAGGTAGTCGATGAAGATTTTCCCTTTTCGTACACGCTTCGCCATGTTGGACGTGAACCGTTGCGGAATCGCCGCGACCATATGGTCTGCAACAGCTTTGGCAAAGGCTTTCACCTCATCCCAATCGTGAGACCGCTGAATCGGCACGACCACGTGCAATCCCTTGCCTCCCGTCGTTTTCAGGAAACACACGAGGTCCAATTCTTCCAACAGCGTCCTGGTCAATCGAGCCGCCTCGACCACCTGCGTCCAAGGCACCGTGGGATCCGGGTCCAAATCAAATGTCAGTCGATCCGGTCGATCGAGACGATCACGCGTCGCCCCCCACGTGTGCAGTTCCAGGACACCCATCTGAACCAATCCGAGTACGGCATCCAGTGTGTCGGCCACCATATAGGTGGCGCGGCTATCGTCTTCCTCGATCTCGACACGACTGATGGCTTGCGGCACCCGTTCATTGACGTGCTTCTGATAGAAACATTTTTGATACCCTTCTGGACAGCGAACGAGCGTGAGCGGACGACCGCGCAGATGGGGGAGAATCCATTCCCCGACCTGCTCGTAGTAGCGGGCCAGATCGGCCTTGGTGAGACCCAAATCGGGATAGAGCACCCGGTCAGGATTGGTGAGGTGCGTTCGGGAACGAGCCGGCATGGACTGTTTGGATGGTTGACGGCCTTTGTGGCGAGGCTGACTCATACCGTCTATCGATGGAGCCTGCGGCTGTTCCCGCACGATCTCTCGTGCCGGCTTATCCGTTCTGAGGCCTTGAAAGCTAGGTTGTCGCAGAATCCCCTCCTTCGTCCATTCCGCAAATCGCACTTCCGCTACCAGATCCGGATTGACCCAATGCACTCCCCGCGCCTCAAAGCCGATGGGCGGATCGGCAAAGGGCGGGCGTGATCGTTCGCGGGCGACGAGGGTGCCGTGTAACCGACGCAGGGTCGCGTCCGAAAACCCCGTGCCGACCTTTCCCGCGTACCGTAATCGCCCCCCGTCATAGTAGCCGACGAGGAGTGCGCCAAATCCACGACGGGAACCGGCCGGCTCGGTGAATCCTCCGATGACGAATTCTTGCCGCTGTTCGCATTTGATTTTGAGCCAACTGCGAGTCCGCCCGGACCGATATGGCGAATCCGCCCGTTTAGCAATCAATCCCTCTAGCCCTTGACGGCAGGCTTCAGCGAAGACCTCCACGCCTTGGCCGTGAATGTGATCGCTATAGCGAAGGAGACCTTCGCCATTGGCGGCGTGTTCGCCAACAAGTGAGAACAGCAAACGTTTCCGTTCTACGAGTGGCGTTGAACGAAGATCGTACCCCTCGAGGTAGAGCAGATCGAAGAGACAATAGACGATGCGGCCGGTAAAGCTCGAATCGAACGCATTCTGCAAGGCCTGAAAGTCCGTCCTGCCTCCGTCAGTGAACACGACGGCTTCTCCATCCAGCCACGCATTCTTCATCCCGAAGGCCGCGACGGCATCGGCTTGTGCGCGAAGCTTGGCCGTCCAGTCATTGGCATGGCGCGTATACAATCTGACTTTACCGCCTCGCACGCAGCAGAGAATTCTATAGCCATCGTACTTGATCTCATGCAGCCACTCCCCGTTCGATGGCATGCGGTCTACCAGCGTCGCTAATTGCGGGGCGATCCAATCAGGTTGCACCGCTTTGACGACCCCGGGGAGAGAAGAATATGACCGGGTGCTTGGGAGTGAGTACTGCGCTCGCTTCGTGGGGACAGCGGATCTGTCGACGTCCGGCAGCCGACGTGGGGTTGGCACAGCCTTCGAGGAAGCGCGGTTGGACTGCCATACCCGGGAGCCTTCTGCCTCAACCTCTTTCAATCCCCGACCGCTCTCAACACTATCGGTCAGCGTCTCGACGATCTCGGCGGCTTTTCCCGCCTTGGCTTCCCCATCTCGTTCCTTGATCAGCAACCAGTTTTCTTTTCCGTTCTCCCGTTCCTTTTCACGCCGGTGCTGCATTCGAACCAAAGTCCAGGCGCCATGGAGTTTTTGCCCATCCAATCGAAACTTCAGCACACCCCGACGATAGCTTTCACGCGGATCGCCCTCCGGGTACCATGAACCGCGATCCCAAATCAGCACGGTCCCGGCTCCGTACTGTTTGGGTGGAATCACACCTTCGAAGGCGGCGTAGTCGAGCGGATGGTCTTCCACATGGACGGCCAATCGTTTTTGTGCTGGATCGAGGCTCGGTCCCTTGGGAACGGCCCAGCTTTTTAAGGTGCCGTCCAGTTCCAGACGGAAATCATAATGCAAGCGCGTGGCGGCGTGCTTTTGCACGACATAGACCGGGCGTCCGGTCTGTCGCAGACCGGTAGGCCGACCGCTCGGTTCGGGCGTCCTGACAAAATTTCGCTTTGTGCGGTACTGTTGTAGTTGATTAGTAACGTTGCGCTTCATCTTCATTGATTCTTGTGAAACTGCGGTGGAACGGAGGAAGGCGGAGGCGGCGGTGGCGCCGGCGCGACACGTGGGAGCCCATACCATGGACCATAGAACCCATAGGGATAAGGACCATAGTATGGACCGCCGAACCCGTAGTACCACGACGACCAGGGACCGTAATATCCACCGTACCGGCCGTAATAGCTCGAATCATAATATCCATTACGATCACGGCCGCGAAGGTCGTTCCAATCGATGAGGTGCTTGATGTCGAGCACCGGATATTGGTACTCACCGTCGTCGAGTCGCTTGGTGGTGGCGCCCTTCACTTCTCCGACGACGGTCAATGGCGAGTCCTTTTCGATCACGGCGGGGTCGAGAAATCCAGCCGATTGGACCGCGAGAAAACGTCCTTCCGACTTCGACTTCCGGTCGGACGGCGTCAGACCCCGTTCGGTCGGCAGCTGCAAGATCTCGATCTCCGTCCCGTCTTTCATGCGGTGAGCGTGCAAAGCCAAGCCACTGATCATCACCGTCCGTCCCACGTAGTTGCCTGGCGCTGAGCGGAGGTCGGCGAAGGAAACGGTCTCGTCAACCTTCGCCATCACGTCGGGGGGAACCAGTTTGTCCAACTGGTCCTGTCCGGTCTGATGAGCGGATTTGGCGCAGGTTGAAGCGAGCATCGCTGCACAGATGACAAGGAAGACGGACGAAACACGGCGGTTGATAGTCGTAGACACAAACACACCACCTTAACCTTACCAACACCCATCAGGGAATGGAGCTGGCATTTTCTCCAGCTGAAGCGTCACGGTCTTAGTTTAGGCTCCGTCTAGTCTGGTTTTGTCACTAGGGGATGTCACAGTGTGTACCTACCTCCTCTCAGAAGTAAGGTGGCCTTCGTCTTTAGGATGACCCCTACAGCCGTCGCCGATGGCTAGGAAGTACATAGAGCAAGCAACATATGAAGAACATAACAGCTATACAATACAGTGGCTTAGTATTATTACTTATACTCTTACTTACTGTTTTAGCGGTGGTGCCGTCCGGTATGGGGTTGGGGGCACCGGTACCTGGCGGCTGGCTCGAACCACAAGGAACAGCTCCACGGGCACGCTGGTCCAATGCGTTCATCCAGTCATTCGTGCCAACGGTCCGGGGGAGTTTTACCTTTCCTGCGCCATACAACACCCAGGCAGTTCGCATCACGGACGCCAGTGATTGCGGTGGGAAGGATTGTGTCTGGTCGGTGGGTTATTCGTATTGGCGCAACACCAACGCCCACGAGGGCAGCGACGAGATGCTGATATTTTTGGGTCTTGCCAGCAACCGGGGAGGCACAGGTCCGACACTATTTAAATATAACAAGGCAACGGACAACATCATAAAAGTTGGCCCGCTTTTTCCCGCTGGCAGTAAATTCATCGACTACACCGGTGAAGGGTGGTATTTCAGCGCCAGTCGAGCGACGACGCTGTATATGAACGATGGACCGAAGATGTTGCGTTATGACGTCGCCTCACAACGTTTCGAAACCGTGTACGATGTGACATCTCAGTTTGGTCCCAACCGCAAAATTCGCCAGATGCATTCCAGCAATGATGACTTGGTCCACAGCGCGACGTTGCAAGCCGCCGACAGCGGTGAATACCTAGGCTGTGTGGTCTATTCAGAAGCAAAACGGCAGTTCCGCTTTTATTCGAAAATCGGCAAATTCGACGAATGTAACCTCGACCGGTCGGGACGGTGGACCGTCAGTCTCGAAGATATCGGGGTGCCCAAGGACATAGCGAATCGCATATTTGACAATGAAACGGGCCAAGAGACGAGGTTAAATGGTCCGAAGGGCACACTCAGCCATTTGGACATGGGCTACGGGTATATGCTCGGCGCTGACAATCATAACCCATTGCCCAATGCGACGATCCGGTGGAATTTCGAGCCTACAGTCTCCCAAGGTCCTGTGTTGCACCGCAATCCCAGCTGGGATCTCGTGGCCATCAATCATCCATCCCATGGGAATGCCAAGTCACATGTGGCACTGTCGCGGCAATATGCCTGTGGAAGCGATGTCTCCAAAAACGCATTTCAAAACGAAATCACCTGCGTTCGTGTAGATGGTTCGAATGACCAGTTGATCGTCGCACCGGTCATGACGGACCCGAATGCGCCGGGTGGCATCGGCAAGGACCCCTATTATGCCAAAGAACCGAAGGGCAACTTAGATATCACCGGTCAATACTTCATCTGGACGACGAATTTGGGCAGCAATCGAATGGATGCGTTTATGGTCAAGGTGCCGGCTCAACTCCTGATACCGGGTGACTCTCCCTCACCGACAGTGTCACTGACCGCTCCACCTATGGAATCACGCGATCGGTAAATGCCTCTTGCGGAAATCGGCACACTAAAATCCGGTACCGATCCCTACTCCGCCGAAGCTGCCGCTTCTTCCACCACCAAAACCGAATCCCATTCCGCCGAAGAGTCCGACGGAACTCCTCGGACGCTCCCGATAAGTGTCTGGGTCCCAGACATACAGGTGCTTCACATCAACAGTAGGATATTGGTAGGTGGACTCGTCGAGCCGGCGCGTCTCCTGGCCCTTCACTTCTCCGACTAACGTCACCCGCGTGCCGGAGGGGAAGGAAGCAGGATCCTCCGCCCGCCGGTCTAGCGCCAGGAACCTGCCTTGTGATTCAGTCCGTCGCTCGGCTGGAGGATCATCGACCGTCACGGGCAGTTGGAGTATTTCGAATTCAGTCCCTTCTTGTGTCCGCTTTGCGGAAAGAATTTCCCCGCCCAACAAGACCGTCCGCCCCTGAAAGCTTTGCGGTGTCGCTTGAAGGTCACGAAATGACAGAGAAGGATCGATTTGCTTTTGAAACTCCTCCGGCACCACAGGCGGTCCGGACGAGCAGCCGATGAACGTCAGAAGAACTATGATGATTCCGATGGCCAATGTCGAATTGTTCACGTTCATCAAACAACCTTTTCGTCCTGTATATCAACATCCATGATTCATCATTATTATACATCGTCGTCAGAAGTGATAAGAGACGCCGAATACGACGTACTGGGCCCGATAATCACCACTGAACCCGCCGACCGACCCGAATGCATCGTTGAAGGTCAATGTCCCTCGCGTATATTTATATTCGCCGAACAGAGCCACATACGGCGTGACGAAAGTTCGCAGTCCCGCGAGAAGATTCACGCCGAAACCGACATCACTGTCGCTCCTGGTAGTCGCGCTGTCCGCAAGGTGGGAAATCAATGCAGCGCCTCCGATGCCGGCATACGGTTGAAACGTCTCACCCGGGTAGCGGAGAAGGAGATTGAAGCCGACGTTGGTCACGCGGAGATGGATGCCCGGAATGTTATCGAGGTTTTTGATGTTAGGCTGGCTGTTAAAGACATCCAGCTCCACCCCCATGGCGCCATTGGCGGGGAAATACCCGAGTTTTCCGCCGTACGCGACGGCGTTCTTGAGATCGAAGTCGGGCGCTCGCAAGCTGGCCAGGCTTCCCGTGCCTTGGACATTTGTCAGCCGATCCGCAAAATTCACACCGACTTGTCCTGCCACGTACCACTCTCCTCTTGCGGGCCCCGCCATCGCCAACAGTGAGATCGCCCCCGCACAGATAGACCCGTAGACACTCTTTTGCATGACGGGTCAGTGTGCAAATTCAAGACCACTGAGTGGTAGATGAGGCCCCATTTTTGAATGGATGAGTGGTGAGCATGCGTGTTGCGTGAGCGTTGACGAGAGACTGAGATTTAGGCAATTCCAGACGGGTCCTCGCCTACTCTACGGTACAAACTGTCTCCGGAAGCGAACAACCTGTCCCATTCCTGAGATTCCGGGTTCGGTTGATGTGTGTCGTGGCTCACTGCGGGCGTGGAGAACTTTCTATGCAATCGCAATCTTTCGACGGGCAAGAACCGCGCAATCTCATCTTGGCTGCACTCCCGGATCGTGAGATGCAGTGCTTCAAGGATTCGGGACAGAAGGTAGTTGTGCATGAAGGCAAAATTCTCCAAGCCGCGACGAGGGAAGCGGACTGGTTGTTTTTCCCGACGTCGG
Organism: uncultured Nitrospiraceae bacterium; assembly: GCA_963851455.1. Lineage (GTDB taxonomy): Bacteria > Nitrospirota > Nitrospiria > Nitrospirales > Nitrospiraceae > Nitrospira_C. The sequence goes on along the minus strand of CAWKPI010000004.1, from coordinate 207,237 downwards.
CCGTGCTCTCCTTGATGGCGACGACACGGGACGGGCTCACGGTTGAAACGAGCCTGGTCGGCCAGGAAGGCCTTGTCGGTTTAGCGCAGTTCTTCCGGCATCAGAATCACACGCTCGAATGCATGGTGCAACACGCCGGGGAGCTCTGCCAAATTTCCGCAGGGGTCATTCGGCAGGCGCGTCTACCGACATTGCACCGCTTGCTGCTTCAGTACGCCGGCTATCACCTGTCGGAATTGACTCAAGCGGCGGTCTGCAACAGATTTCATCTCGTACGCCAACGATTCAGTCGTTGGGTGTTGACCGCTCACGATCGCACCGCTAAGCAGGAGATGGATTTCACACAGGAGATGTTGTCTGCCATCGTCGGAGCGAGAAGACCGGTCCTCACCTCGTTGATCGGACGGATGGAGGACGAAGGACTCATCGAGTACCGTCGGGGGTGTCTTGCGATTACGAATCGGCCCGGACTCGAACAAGCCGCTTGCGAATGCTACGGCATCCTTTCTAAAGCCATGACCGAATTTCTCACCAGCATCCCCTTGCGTATACTCTGATATCGCTGAGTTTCCGCCCTGTTTTCTTCCCTTGTGTCTGCCACATTACAGACAGGCTGAAATGTGATGGGGTACTGTGTCTCCCAATTCTCGCAGAGGCCGAACGCAAGGACGTCATCTGAAGGTCATTCCAAAATCACAGTCGGACAATCTCATTCTGGGTTCGCTGAGTCAGCCGGATTTTCGACTCTTGAATCCCGCGATGGAATCGGTTGCGTTGAAGCGCGGCATGGTCCTCGGGATGGCGCATGAACCGGTCGACTATGCGTACTTTCCTATCGATGCAGTGTTTTCGCTAACCGGAACCACGCTTGATGGTCTCAGCGTCGAAGTTGGCATGGTCGGCTACGAAGGGTATCTCGGACTGCCGATTCTGTTCGGCAAGCCCATCCACCCCTATCAGGCGACGGTCCAACATCATGGCTCAGCCTGGCGTATTCCCGGCGAAGTGTTGCAAAACGCATTGCATACCAGCAGTTCCCTACGGGAACAGCTGCTGCGATACACCAGCTTTCGTTTCGTGCAACTGGCTCAAAGCGCCGTGTGCCATCGCTTCCATTCCCTCGAACAGCGACTCTCTCGCTGGCTCCTCTCCATGCATGATCGTGTGCGGGCCAACGAAATCCAATTGACTCACGAGGGACTGGCGCAATTGATCGGTTGCCGGCGCCCGACGATCAACATGATCATGAACGGACTCAAAAAGGCCGGTACGGTCGACTCTCGGCGGGGGTCGATGGTCATCCTCGATCGTAAGGCGTTGGAAAAGCGAGCCTGTGAATGTTACGTGATCATCGCCCAGTCGATCCGCGACCTCTTGAAGTCTAGCTGTCTGTCATCTAGCTGACAGACAGACCGCTGGCACGACTCTAAGCTGAGGTCATGAGGCCGGCATGACATTCCGACCCGTCAAGGTGTTGGTGATTGACCAGCACAAGGAAGACCGCGCGGCTCTTCGGCAATGCCTCATGAAAGCGAACGATAAAATTCGCGTCTTCGAAGCCGGCAGCGGCGAAACGGCCCTAGAGTGGTTTCGAGCAGTCCAGCCCGATTGCGTGGTGATGGAATTGAAGCTGAAAGACATCGTCGGCATGGAAGTGCTCGATCGGATCACCACCGAAATGCGTAACAAGCCCGTTCCCATTTTCATTTGGACGCGCTTGAGCCACACCATGCTTTCTACCACCGCTTCGTCGCTGGGGGTCAGGGGATACTTCGAAAAGAACAAGGATAGTGAACAAGCATTGGTTGTCGCCATCCTGGACGCTCTGGACGATTCCCCGGGCAGTGTACAATCCAGTCCCACGGATTAAGCGCTTGATAAGGCTTCTTTACCGAGACGCTGCGCGTCGGGATTTGCAAAATGATCTGCCCGGCATACAGCCATCGGACGTTTTGATTGCGCAACAACATCCGGAATCCGGCTGTCCTGTCCCATATTGTTTCCCGTCTGGCCATGAATCAAAGCGGTTGGGTAACGGTGAAGACACATCAGGAAGGAAGTTTCACGTCACGCCGCTTCCTTTTGTGACTGGCTTGCCTCGGCAAGTGACTCGTACCAGTTCTCCCTGGTGAGCGGAAGATCGGCTTTCCCGTCGATCGCCTTGACACACAGGGTTTGATAAAGACTCAGCCGTCCCAGTTTGAAATAGTAGGCCGCCATTGCCATATAAAGGCGCCACACCCGATAGGTGACCTCGCCGACCATCCGCACGGCCTTCTGCTGATGTTGTTCGAGTCGATGTCGCCAGGTCTCTAGCGTGAGCGTGTAATGTTCCCGCAAGTTCTCCACGTCGCGGAGTTCAAAGCCACACGATTCCGCGCCGCGCACGAGGTCCTGAATGGGCAGTAGCTCGGCATCCGGAAACACGTAGCGGTGTACAAAGGGGCCCACCTTCGCCTGTCCGTCGCGTGCACCGATGCCCTGGTTCAAAAATATTCCGCCCGGCGTGAGCAGTCTGGCGGCACGCTGATGAAAGGACGCCAGGTGCGCGTGTCCAACATGCTCGACCATGCCGATACTCACGATCTTGTCGTAGAGCGCCTCGCCCTGCACGTCGCGAAAGTCACGGACTTCGATCCGGCAACGTCGTGAAAGACCCAGGGCGGTAATCTCGCTGATTGGCGACCTCGGCCTGCCGGCGGCTGAGAGTAATGCCGTGGACGATCGCGCCGTACATCTGCGCGGCATAGAGTGCGAAGCCTCCCCAACCGCAGCCCACGTCGAGGAGGCGATCGCCTGCCTTGAGCTGTAATTTGCGACACAAGTACTCCAGCTGCTGCGTTTGAGCGTCCTCCAGGTCGTCGTCCGGCTGCCGATAATAGCCACAGGAGTAGATCAATCGACTGTCCAGCCATAGGCGATAAAACTCCACCGGCAAATCGTAATGGAACCGGACCGCCTCTTTGTCTCGGCCTTTCTCGTGCGGCCGGCCTTGAAGCGAAAGACTTCTTGTTTCTTCCGGCAACCGGGTAAGGTGGCGCTGGCGCCATGTATGGGCCAGACAGCTAATCCAATCCATGACCGACCGCGATCTGGTCAACAGGTGATCAGCCAATGGCAGGAATGCATCCAGTGGCCCGATCACATCGATGTCGTCGTAGATGTAGGCTTCTCCAAGGGACAGCTCAATTGGCGCCCGCAGCATCCGGCTCAAGGAATCCTCACGCCGGAGCAGGAGCATGGCAGTGGGACGCACGTCTGAGCGCGGTCGCCAGACAGACCCATCCCAGAAACGCACGGCGATGTTGGGCGTCTCGCACCCGCGCAAGAGATCCTCGAAGAATCCCATGGCCGATCGGATAGTGGAGCCGTTCATATCAGGATCGTCCATCACCTCCACAATCGAGCCTCGGGCATCTTTATCCATGCGCGTCAAACGCTCCCTCATGGGCCTCATCGTTCCCGACGCACAACCTCGACCGACAAGTCTCCCGATACTTGCAGGACCTTGGCTTCCAGCTGACCATCTCGTCCCCGCTCGAAACACAAGTCGAGGGAGCCTTTCCCGACGCACAGATGCCGGATTTCAACCCGATTGATGAAGTCCGGAAGATGCGGGTTCACGATTTTCAATCGATTCCCAAAAGCGTCCGGAACGAGGCCGAGCAACGTCTCGACCAAAAACGGGATCGACCCGGCGGCCCACGCCTGCGGATGACACGCGACGGGATACCGCACAGGCACGCCATACTCTTCCCGGGCAAAGCCCGTAAATAATTCTGGAAGGCGATAGTCCTCGAATTCCATCGCGGCTTCCAATAGCCCGACGAAAATGCGGTCGGCCTCCCTGTCGAAGCCATAGCGACGGAAGCCGGCTGCGATCAACGAATTGTCGTGAGGCCAGACCGTCCCCATGTGGTAGCCCATCGGATTGTATCGACGCTCTTTGTAGGACAACGTGCGGATGCCCCACCCGTTGAAGAGATCGGGCTTCATCAACCGTTGGACGACCCGGCCGGCTTTCTGTTCGTCAACAATACCGGCCCAGAGTGCCTGACCAGGATTCGACGACATGACGCGGCACGGTCGCCGGCCGGCCTCCAACGCCAGGGCATAGCATCCTTCGTCCTCCAGCCAGAAATCCCGATTGAAGCGGTCGCGCAGCGCGTGAGCTTCGGCACGCAGATGGGTCGCATGGTCCCGCTCGCCAACTCGATCGTACAAATCGGCAATCGACATTTTTGCGAGATACACGTAGCCCTGCACTTCCACCAGTGCGATCGGCGGATGCGCAATCCGCCCGTCTTCCGTAACGATGGCATCGCCCGAATCCTTCCATCCCTGGTTGATCAAGCCCTTGTCGGTGTTGCCCACATAACTGACGTAGCCGTTGCCGGCCACGTCGCCGTAGCGGTCGATCCAGTGCAGCGCCCGCTCAATGTGGGAACGTAATTCCTGGAAGAGGTCAAGATCTCCTGTCCAGTGCGCATAGCGGCTCATCAGGATGATGAAGAGCGGTGTGGCATCGATCGTCCCGTAGTAAGGCGTGTGCGGAATCTTGTTCATCCGTGCCAACTCTCCGACCCGCAGTTCGTGCAGAATCTTGCCCGGCTGTTCATCGCGCCACTCGTTGACGTGGTCTCCTTGATAGCGCGCCAACAGGCGGAGGGTGTCCGCCGCCGTATCCGTTCCCAAGGCCAGCGTTTGAAGCGACGTGATCAGGCAATCCCGTCCGAACAGCGTGGCGAACCAGGGTACGCCGGCGGCGAAGTAGTCGTCCCCGGCGATCGAGGTCTTCAGCATGTGCAAATCCAACAGCGAGCGGCGCATCACCCGATTCAACAGTATGCTGTCGCTGTGGAATTCCGTTTCTCGCTTCATCCATTGTTCGCATGACGCCTTGATGCCTTGCGTCACCGCGTGCAGGTCGCGATACACACTCGTCTGCGCAAAAAGCCGGTTCGGCTGCTCGTCTGACTCCGAAACCGCCAGCGAAATACGAATCTGTTTGCTCTCATTCGGCTGGAGCGAAATGTGAAACTCGACAGCGGTACCCTTGACATCCTTCGGCAGCGGATAGAAATGGACGGCCAGGCTGCGCCTGATCCGGTCTCCCCCTTCGTAGGAAAAGACCAGGCATTTGTCCCTCCAGCTGGGCTTGAAGAGTTTCCCTTTCACTTCATGGAACAACCCGCGGATCTCGAACACATCCTCGAAGCCGGCGCGAAAGCGCATCATGATCGGAAACTCGACCGGCTCGGAGCCGAAGTTTTGGATGTCGAGTTGTTCGTGCAGAACGCATTGTTCCCCATCAATGACCCGCTCCCATTTGAGGCCGACTGTTTCCCGGTGAATCGTCCGGCCGTCCGGCGTTTGGAAATCCGGCGTCGTCAACTGGAACACCGCCCGACCCCCTTCCCATGCACGCGCGGCCAGCGGCTCCGGATGCTCACCTCCGACGGTCAGTTCATATCCGTTCAAATATCGGCAATCGTGGAAGTACAGGCCGAAGCCATGGCCGCGCGACATCGGCACTTCGCCTTCTGGCGGAGCGAGGAAGAAGAGATTGCCATGTTTGATCACGACGGCCTTCGCAATACTATGAGCCACGGAGGGTACTCCTTTCAGGACCTGTTCTTTGCGCTACTTTTTCTTTGCGTGAATAAGATAAGATAGATTCGTTGATCCATCACTCGTTGCTTCCACTGGTCGCCCACATTGCTCGAGGCTGGGTGCCTTGCCTACACCACTTCCCTGATTTTATTCTCCACCACCGTCTTAACGATTTCCCAACGATCTTTTTGTCCTTTGGCCAGCGCCTTAACGAATTGCCAGGCCTGATCGGTCGTGATCTTCCCCGGCAACGGCGGTTCGTTGGGATCGACGACCGCTTCGACCAGCGCCGGCCCGGCATGATGAAAGGCTTCACTCAGCACGGCCTTCACCAGGTGTGGATCGTCCACCGTGTACCCGGCCACACCGCAGGCCTGTGCGACCGCGACAAAGTCGATGGGATGCAGCTGCACGCCGTATTGAGGATTGCCTTCGAAGGCCAACTGCTCCCATTTGATCATGCCGAACACGTTATTCTTGATTACGATGATCTTGACGGGCAATCGGTACTTCGCGATGGTCGCCAGTTCGCCCATCAGCATGGTGAAGCCGCCGTCTCCCGCAAAACAGACCACTTGCCGTCCGGGGAACGCGACGGCCGCGCCGATCGAGTAGGCAAGGCCGTTTGCCATCGTCGCCAGCGTGCCAGAGGCGGAAAATTCCATCTCACCACGAATCATGATGTGCCGCGCGGCCCAGGTGGTGACGGTGCCGGTGTCGCTGCAGATGATCGCATCGTCGTGCAGGAATTCGTTGAGTGCCCGCGCGACGACCTGCGGTTTGAGCGGCAGGTCTTCACGTGTCCCCCGCACCTCCATCAATTCGTTCCATTGACGCATGCGTGCCTGCGCGGTCGAGAGAAACGTCCGGTCGGTTTTTTGCTCGATCAACGGCAACAGCGCTCGCAGCACGTCCCAGCAATGGCCCGCCAGACCGACTTCCACCGGATAGCGAAGCCCGAGGCGGGACGGATCCAGATCGATCTGCACTGCCCTCGCTTGTGCGGGTTTGGGATAGAACTCCAAATAGGGGAAGCTGCTGCCGGCGATCAGAAGCGTGTCGCATTCTTCGAGCACTTCCTGCGACGGCGCGGTGCCCAGCAACCCGATGCCTCCGGTGGTATAAGGAGAATCGTCCGGCACGACGGCTTTGCCGAGCAGCGGCTTGACGATGGGAGCGGCGAGTTTCTCCGCCATCGCCAGGATTTCTTTGCGCGCCGGCAGGCAGCCACGCCCCGCCAGGATGGCGACGCGAGTACCGCTGTTCAAGATATCGGCCGCTTTCCGCAACGCCGCATGTGGAGGCATCGGTAAGGCATCGGTATAGAGGTCCCCGCTGTGCGAGGCGATGTTGGCTTTCGAGCGCTGCCCATTCCCAGACCAGTCCTGGATATCCTTTGGCACCGTGATATGGGTGACCGTGCGCTTGGCAATGGCGATCTTAACCGCTTCGTCCACGACGTTGGAGACGTGCGCCGGCCCCATGATTCTTTCGTTGTAGGCCGCCACGTCGGTAAAGACTTTGACGAGGTCCACGTCTTGTTGATAATGCGTGCCGCTCAAATCGTGAAAGGTATGGCCGGTGATGGCGAGGACCGGCTGACCGTCGCATTTGGCATCATACAAGCCGTTCATGAGATGCAGGCCGCCTGGACCGGAAGTTGCCAGGCAGACGCCGAGACGCCGTGCAAATTTCGCATAGCCGCAGGCCGCGAAGGCCGCCGCCTCCTCATGCCGCACCTGAATCATGGTGATCCGATCCTGGCGCTGACGCAAAGACTCGAAGATGCCGTTGATCCCATCGCCAGGCAGGCTGAACACGGTATCCACGCCCCATTCGATCAACCGGTCCACAAGCAGGTCTGCGACCGTGGTCGTCAAGTTCATGTCCCTATTCCTTCAGCTCGCAGTTCTGGATAGCATTCCAACCCCGGCTCAATTCATTCGGACTTTCGTTCATCTTCAGTTCACGCCACGCGCCGCTTCACAGGAGGCTCGGACAGCCGCTGATCTCCGACGCCGACCCCACGGACATAGACGAGTTCACCTCCAAGCCAACCGGAGATCGCCAGCCCGACGACCCCCACCACAGACAAGACGACCGGTGCCACCGCGTGCGGTCCGGTGGAAAGCCGCATAAACACATTGATAGAGAAGAGCAGAACCAACGAGAGATTAATGAGCATATGCCGCTCCGCAATCTTCGCTGTCAGTGGCTCGGTGATGGTGCGATAGTCGAGGTACCCGGGCACGGCAGCGGCGAGGGCGCCACCGACTCCGGCCACTATGGTATAGAACGCGATGTCTTTCCACACTGGTCCACCGAATCCAAACAGATAGATGAAGTCGCTCGCAAGAGAAAAGATCCACAGGGCGATCGGAAACGGAACCAACATGGCGTGAATGGGATGTCCAGCAATGCCCGCTCGGCTTTTCATACATCACCTCTTTGACCGGTTGGCTTAATCCTCCGTCACTCGCCTTCAATGTTCCGTCACAAGATCTTTCAGTTCTTCTGCATTCTTGGCTGCATATCCGGCCTGATCGTTGTCGAAATAGACATAGACGGCGTCGAGTTCCTCTCGCCAATCCGCGATGCGATCAGCCCAATCGCGTAACTGTTTTGAAGAGTAGTCCCCTTGATACTTCCGCCCCGGTCCATGGAGACGAACGTAGGCAAAATCCGCCGTCAGTTCGTGCGGCGACTCAAATCCGTCCAGTTCGTACATGCAAAACGCGGAATTATGTCGCCTGAGTGCGCGATAAACGGCCGGGTCGTGCCAGCTCGGATCGCGGAACTCAAAGGTATAGCGATGGGACGACGGTAGCGCCTCGAGAAAGGCGCTCAACCGCTCGACATTGCGCGACCACCGCGGCGGCAATTGAAAAAGAATCGGCCCAAGCTTGGTGCCCAGTGATTCAACCGGCTCCAGGAACCGCGCGAGAGCCTCCGATGGATCTTTTAATTTTTTGCGATGGGTAATGTAGCGACTCCCTTTGACGGCAAAGCAGAACGAAGCCGGTGTGGACTCTCGCCAGGCCATAAAGGTCTGCGTCGTGGGGAGATGATAGAAACTGTTGTTGAGCTCCACCGTGTCGAACCGTTGCATATACCAGGCGAGCATGTTCTTGGTCGGCAGGCCTTGAGGATAAAACGGCCCCAGCCAATGCTTGTAGTGCCAGCCGGATGTCCCGATGCGCACCTCGCATCGGCGATGCTGAGTGTTGAGTGTGGCGTGCTGGATGTTGAGATTGTCGGAGGCCATCGGGTGTTCTCCGGTTACTCTCACTCAAGACTCAACTGGTTCTTTTGTCTTCATGTAGGCTCGCAGCACTTCCGCCACGCTCCAGGCCTGCGCGATGCAGCCACGGGGGCGATACGGGGGCTCCGCATCGAAAATCTCGCTAATCGTGCCGATACCGGCATCGCGAAGATGGGAGTGAAACGCCGTCAAGAGACTGTGGGCCTTGGCCTTGTCGCCGTATACCCTGAGAAAGGCATCAATATAGTGGCCGATCAGCCAGGCCCACACGGTGCCCTGATGATACGCCGCGTCCCGTGCGCGCAGATCGCCGGAATAGATCGCTTTATAGTCGGGATGATCCGGTGAAAGTGAACGCAGGCCGAAGGGTGTCAGCAAATGATCCCTTACGCTATTCACCACCGATTGCCATCGTTCCTGACGGAGAACCGGAAAGTGCAGGGAAAGCGCGAAGATTTGGTTGGGTCGCAGGCTGCGATCATCGCCTCGTTCGCCGTCAACGACATCGTAGAGGTACCCCCCGGGCGCGAACCAGTAGCGCTGATGAAAGGATCTCTCCGTCTGCTCCGCCATCTCAAGCCATCGATCCGGTCCTTCACCCAATTGCTGAGCCCACAGGGCCATCAAGCGGAGCGCGTTGTACCACAAGGCTTGCACCTCTACCGGCTTTCCCCGGCGCGGCGTCACAACCCAGTCCTCCACCTTGGCATCCATCCACGTCAGTTGATAACCAGGGGCGCCGGCCTGGAGCAATCCGTCGCGTGCATCCACGCCGATGTTAAAGTGTGTGCCGACACGATGATGACGCACCACTTCTTTTAGCATCGGGTACAACATCATCAAGGTGTCGCGATCCTCTGTGGCTGAGAGGTACCGGTCGAGCGCATGGAAGTACCAGAGCGTGGCATCAACGGTATGGTAAAGCCCTTTGCGCGCCCCTTCCGGAAAGAGATTGGGGATCAATCCATCTTTGATGTATCGCGCGAATGTCCGCAAAATCGCCTTCGCTTCCAGATGCCGTCCCGTACACAAGGTCAATCCTTCCAGGCTGATCATGGTGTCTCGTCCCCAATCGCCGAACCAGTGGTAGCCGGCGATCACCGTTCGCGCCTCGTCGCCTGACGCCTGCGCCAGCACTTGTTCTTGCGGCCTCCCTCCCGGCAGGACAATGAATTGATCCGCAGCCAGTTGGAGTGATTGCACAAAGTCGTCCTGTTGGAAATCGGGAACAAGCCCGGCGAGTTTTTCCAGACGCTGCCGCTCGGCCTCGAGGATGGCCCCGCAATCGAAATCCAGCTGGTCCCACGGCTCGACGCTGGCGACCATGGCGACCGACTCCCCTGGCTGCAATTCCACCGTAAAATAGCCGGGACTGAACAAATCTTCTATGTGCTCCGATCCTCGATCGCGGTCTATACGATAGGACACGGCGGAACTCACCAGATCGTCCGTCACGAACACACCGCGCTGCGGCCGCAGGCACAGTTTGAGAGGAGGGAGTCCTTCCGGTAGCGTGATTTCATACCGTCCATGCGTGACGGTGATGGGATACGGACCGGCGTGTCCGTTCGACAGACCCGCATCGTGCATCCGGCAGGTTACGAACGGACGGAGGTGCAAACGGATGGGCGGACCGCTCGTCAACACAAATTGCACGTAGGTCGTGTTTTGACCATGCGGCGCGACGATCCGCTTCTCCAATACGGATCCGGCGACATCGAAGATCCAGACCGGCGTCTGCCATTCGCGGCGAAAATCTTTCAGCCAGCGGATCCCCTCACAGTCGAGCCGGCCGTCGGCATATTCGGCACCCGATAACAACACCGTGTGGGCACCCTGTTCCACGGTTTCATCTAGGCGCGGCACAATCATGGTGCGGCCTCGTCCAGGAAGATCGGGTACAAACACACCATGATAGCGGCGCGTCGCGACGCCGAGGAGCGAACCGGACGCGTAGCCGCCGACGCCGTTGGTCACCAACCACTCCTTCGCCAGCAACTGCAACGGATCGCCAACCGCCGCGTCGGGTATGGTGAACTCGGGAGCGGTGCTAGTCATGCTCATGCCTCTCGTGCTTCCTGGCTGCGACAAACAGCGTGGCGCTCGTAGCGGGAATGCGCCATCCGTTTTCTGTCAATGGATTGACGATGCCGGATCCTCCATAGTCGGGATGGTCGCTCGACCAGCGCAGCATCCAGGCTCCGTCAGTTACGGGAGCAAGCAGCGGTTCCGGCGCCGGGATCAAGGCCAGATCGGCGCCCAGATTTACGATCATCAGGCGGTCGTCGTCCGTCGAAGTGAAATACCGCAGCACGAATGCTTGTGGTCCTAGCACCGCGCCATCGAGCGATTGGCGATCCTGGCGAGCGAGCACCGGATCGCCACGCCGGAGATGCAGCAAGTCGCGATGGAGCCGGTATACCTCCGCATGACGTTGTCGGTCCGAAAAATCCAGCCTGGACTGTTCAAACGTTCGTAGGTCCGATGGATCGGGTACGACCTTTTGAGCCTCGCGCGTGGCATACGGCGGAAATTCTGACAGAAATTTTTTGCGACCTTCATAGACCAGCGGGGCGAGATCGGCATTATGGTCCGCAAAGAAGAGAAAGGGGCTCGAAGCCGCGAACTCCTGACCCATGAAGAGCATCGGAGTTTCAGGCGCCAGCAACATCATCGCCACGAGCGCGCGGTAGCGTGCGGGGGAGGTCATCGTCTGGATGCGATTGCCGTGTAGATGGTTGGCGACCTGATCATGGTTCTGAAGGTAAAACACGAATCCGTGCGCCGGCTCATCTTTGACCACTGTGCCGCGCGGTTTCTTTTGCCAGTCGTATCGTTGGCCTTGGAAGACGAAGCCTCGTTTGATCACGGACAACAGCTCCTGTGCCGTCCCGCGATAATCCGTATAGTAGGCTTCACTACGTCCGGTTATGGCGACGCGGCAGATGTGATGGAAGTCGTCACTCCACACTCCATCCAGGCCCCAGCCGCCCTGCTCGACTGGCTGTATCGTCTTGATCCATTGCGATTCGCATTCCGCGATCAGCACGATCGAACGACCGCCAGCCGCTTTCCTCGCCGTTCCCGTCAATTCCGCCAGGACGTGGACCGGGCTATCATCGTACATGGCATGCACAGCGTCCAGCCGCAATCCGTCCAAACGGTATTCTGAAATCCAATAGCAGGCGTTCTGTACGACAAAATCCCGCACACCTTCCGAGCCCGGCCCGTCAAAATTGACCGCCTGGCCCCAATCGTTGGGATGCCGGTCCGTCAGGTACGTGTCGCTGTAAACAGGCAAATAGTTGCCGTCGGGGCCAAAGTGGTTGTAGACCACATCAAGAATGACACCGAGCCCCTTCTCATGCGCAGCGTCGACAAAACGTTTCAGTGCATGAGGATCTCCGTACACATGTGCGGGAGCAAACAGATCCACGCCGTCGTAGCCCCAATTCCAGCGGCCGGGAAACTCCGCCAGCGGCATCAGCTCGATTACGGTGATGCCGAGTTCTTTCAATTCATCCAATTGGCTGATGGCGGCATCAAGCGTGCCCTCCGGCGTGAAGGTTCCGACGTGCAATTCATAGATCACCTGACCCCGCATTCGGATGCCAGGCCATTCGACAGCGCGCCACTCGTAGGCGTTCGCATCAACGATTAACGATGGTCCATGCGGACCTTGAGGTTGATACCGCGAACAGGGGTCGGGATAGGCGTCGCCGTTATCCAATCGGTACCGATAGGACATGCCTGCCTTGGCGATTGGGACGTACCCCGAAAAATAACCGGTTTTATCCTTCGTCAAAGGGAAACTGCGGCCATCTTCTTCCAATACCACGTCAACCCGCTCCCGCTTTGGTGCCCACACCCGAAAGCGGACACCACCCGGTTCAACCTGGGCGCCGAGCGTCATACGCCACGTCGTCTCGGTAGGGGGTAGAACATCGAGAATTTCTTGTGAACTGGGCGTGGGAATGGCCATAGGATTTCCAAGAATTAAGCGGCGTTGATCTCCCACATTTATCATTCCTCACATGGCGGACAGGCCTGGGTAAGACCCTAGTACTTTTGAGACGATGAGAAGAGACCCACGCGAGGCGGATAGAGATGAAAAATTCGGAAAGACTTAGCGCTTAGCACTTTCACCTTCTATGGGTTTTCCTAGGCGAATCACCGAACACAAGCGGTTATGTCTCATATAAGAGATCACCATCGAGGAGGTCGATATGAAGAGATGGCAGCTGCTAGTGAGCAGTGTACTGTTGAGCGCATCTGGTTGCATCACCGAAGCGACGGTCGAATTGACCAAGGCACCCTTCGATGCGACGACGGATCTGACGAATGGAACGACCGCTGCGTCATCGGAGTTTACTCAGCCGTTGAAGGAATTTACGTCGAGTACGACGCCGGGAACGGCAGGCAGCAACAACCCTGCACGGGCCAGAAAAAAACTGGAAGTGTTCGCCTCTTCGTCCTACGAGAATCTGCGTTCGGATATCTCCCGAGGCAGCGGCGAGTATCTCGTGTCCTTGGCCACGCTCGCAGGGGTGTCGTCCGAACGACTGCCTGAATTTCAATTCTTCATGCAGGACTCGTATGCGACCATGTTCGACGACGTTGTGCCGGTAAAAGATTCCACCAGTCGAATCGTCGACACGGCCTGGTCGGAGGGACACGGTCGCCGGTAAGACTGACCACTGGGGACTGAGTGCCACTCAGTCCCCAGCACTGAATGCTTCAGTTCTCACCACGTCCCGCGTTCTCTTCAAGGCGTTCAAAATAGCCTGATACAATTCGTCAACCGCCGCTTCTTTCGTGAGCAACATCGCCGCACCGGCCTTGAGAATGGCCTGTTGTGCGTGTCCGCCCGTCTGCACCGACAAACCGATGATGATGCTCTCGGGATAGAGGCTCTTGATCCGAGTGGTGGCTTCCACGCCGTTCATCTTCGGCATATTAATGTCCATAAGGACCACGTCCGGTTTGTATTGGATGACTTGCTCGATCGCCTCTTCTCCATTGCCCGCTTCGCCCACTACTTCGATATCGGCATACCCCTCCAATACACTGCGAAGCCCCTGACGCACCATCGCGTGATCGTCCACCAAGAGGACGCGAATCACTGCGCTCTTTTGGAGTGCTGAATGCATGAAGTCGTTCTGACGCCCCGAGGCCGCACTCGGTCCTGAGGTCTCAGGATGTCTCTTCGGCTGAGCCACGGTTGTCAATGGCATCGTGAGTGTGGCTGTCGTTCCACTACCTGGGGCTGATTGAATCTCAAAGGTCCCGCCGAGCGCTCTCATCCGTTCGCGAATGCTGAACAGCCCGAACTTCATCGATGGCGCTGAAGCAGGAGAAAATCCTTTACCCTGATCTCGCACCTCAATATGGAGCTGCCCGTCCCTTTGTACCAGCCGTAGAGTCGCTTCCTTGACCCCCGCATGTTTGGACGTGTTGATCAGCAGTTCACGGACCGATTGGAACAACAACACCGCTTGATCCTCCGGCAGTGGCAACTCGTTTTCGGAAACGTTCACCGTCACTTTCAACCTGTGACGGTCCATGTGCTCGGCCAGCCATCGGAGCGCCGCCGGTAGACCGAAATCGTGCAGCACCGGCGGACAAAGATCGGCCACCAGCGTTCTGGTATAGGCGAGCCCTTCATTGATGGCGTTCTCGGCCTGTCCAATGAAGGGCAACAATTTGGAATCGACGCCGGCGACTCCTTTCATCTGTCCCAATTTCAGGCGGGCCAGAACCAAGACCTGCGCGAGATAATCGTGTAACTCGGCCGCAATCCGTTTACGCTCGCGTTGCTCGGCCACATTCAATTCCGAGGCCAAGGCTCGCAATTGATCGCGAGACTGCACGAGTTCATGAGTCCGTTCGTCCACCAGCTGTTCGAGTTGCTCGGCGAAGGCGCGCTGCCGTTCCTCGCTCAGTTTCAGCGCTTCTTCTCCCTGTTTCCGTTGCATGGCAATGGCCACCTGATCGGCAATGGCTTTCATCAAAGCCAGATCTTCTTCGGAAAAAGCTGCGCGGCTGCGAGTGCCGAACGAGAGCGTGCCGATCACCTTTCCCTGCGCAAACAAGGGATGACACGCATAGGCTTGGATGCCGTAGGAACGGACCAGTTCGGCTCTCAGGTCTCCCGTCTCGCCGATATGTTCGGTCACGATCCTGGTTTCTTCCAGTGCAGCGCATCCGTAGACGGCTTCCCCGAGATTGAGCCACTCGATCCGCGCCATTTCCTCTTCTGGAATGCCCGCACAGGCATTGAGGTGCAGCCGGCCGGCGGATGGATGAATGAGATAATTAAAGAAGGTCTCACAATCGAGAAACGCCATGACCTTGCGGCAAAGCGCATTCACAACGCTCTGGGGCGATTCGCTTCGCAGCAAGAGGTCGGCCGTTTCGGCGAGCAGCCTCACTCGCTCTTCGCTACGGCGCAAGGCATCTTCGGCTTGTTTGCGCGCGGTGACGTCGAGAATGACGGCCACGGTTTGATACGGCCTTCCTTGTCCATCCCGGATCAGCGCCGCTTCCACATGCACCCAGATGATCGTGCCGTTCTTTCGGAGATATCGCTTTTCTACCCGGTATTGATCTCGTTCCCCCGCCAGCATCCGACTGAAGCCTTCGACATCGGCAAGTCGATCGTCCGGATGTGTCAACTCCGCGGGAGTCAACGTCATAATTTCATCGCGGCAATACCCCGTCAGACGGCAGAATTCCTCGTTGACTTCAATAAACCGTCCGGTCTGAGTGTCAAGCTGCGCCTTTCCAACCGATGCCAATTGAAAGGCTGTGCGGAACCGCTGCTCATTCTTGCGCAGGACGTCTTCCTGTCGTATTCGCTCAATGCCGACGGCTAAAGTTCGAGCAATCGTCTGAGCCAGTTCCATCGATTCCTTGGCCATAGAATGCGGCTGATTGAAATACACCATGAATTTGCCGAGGAGACGGCCGCCGTATGCCAACGGAATAAACCCGAGCGCGCCGATCCCTTCATCCCGAATCACCGCCCGTAACTCTGGATCCAGGCCCGCATCGTTGATGTTCTCTATCATGATGGGTTGAGGGTCCATCGTGTTCGGAGACCAGGGGGAATGCCCTTCGACCGTGCGGCGGTAGCCATCGGATAAACCACGCCAGGCTTTGAAGCGCATGACCCCGCCCTCATCGAACAACAGAATTGAAGCGCGGTCGGCGTTGACTGACTTCACAATCGCATCGAGCGCCTTCTCGTACAAATCCGCCAGGCCTTCGGCCCGATTGACGGCATTGGCCAGCACATACAGCAGCGATTGCTGTCGGCTTCGTGCGATCAGCTCCTCTTCCGCCTTTTTGCGCTCGATCAAGTCGGCGGCCTGCCGCACCAGAATATCGAAGAGGCGCAGATCGCGTTTTGAGGGCTGATGCGGATTGCGCCAATGCGTGGAGATCATGCCCACCAGCTTGCCGCTTCGTGAAATCAGCGGCGTGGACTGTACCGCCCGAATGCCTGTCTTGCGATGGTCTTCCAACGCTGGGGTGCCGACGATGAAGTCACACATCTCGACATCAGGCACGATCACGCGCTGGCCTGTTCGCCGGGCAACGCTGCAAGAAGTCTTCGTGTCGGGGCGATTCAACTCGAAGATCCGCCCGAACTCCTGGTCGAATCCTCGCCAGACCAACATTCGCAGCGCGTCCTGGCTCTCATCGACCGTCTGCATGCTGGCAAAGTCCGAACGCATGATAGCAACCGCGCTATCGAGAATCTTGTCATACAACGTTTGGACATCATTCTCCTGGATCAATGCAGCGCTGATACTCTGTAACAGATTGGTGTCGGCGAGTTCCGTTTCCAGTTGCGCCTGGCTCGCACGCAATGCGACTCGCGCCCATACCTGGGAGGTAATGTCGCGGAAGTAACAGACCACGCCGAAGCGGCCGTCAGGCAAGACTATGCGGTCGATGCGCCATTCGTAGTATTCGGTCATTCCACGATCCAGCCGGTTCTCGATGCGCTCCGGCGTGATGTAGGGCTCTCCGGTGTCGAGCGTATGGCGGAAGATGCGCACAATCTCGTCCGCCTGGTCCTTCTCCCAAAGGCAATGGATAACCTCGCCCAAGTCTCGGCCGATCAAGTCAGGAAAGTCGCCGAATAATTGCCGCGCCGTCGGATTAACCTGCTGAATGCGGAAGTCCGCATCGACCAGATATACGCCGAGCGGGGCCTGATTGAGGAGCGTTTCGAACTGCGCATGATGGTGCCGCAGGGCTTCCTCTGACTGCTTTCGCTCGCTGATGTCCTGCACCACGGCCATCAATCGTGCGATGTTTCCTTTACGGTCGCGGAGCGGCGAGACGGTCACATGCACCCACACCCAACTGCCGTCCGGCTTCGCATACCGTTTATCAATGTCGAACGAAGACTGCTGCTGATCCACCACCTCTTCCATCATCATCACATTACAGTGCCAGTCATCCGGGTGCGTCAATGCGGCGCAGGTGGACTGGAGCAAGTCCTCCCGGGTGCGCGCCACGATGTCGCACATCCTATCGTTCACTTCCAGAAACTGCCCCGCCCGATCGACAATGGCGATCCCCACCGTGGCTTGATCGAACATGGCCTGCAACCGTTCTTCGTTGGCGCGCAAGGTTTGCTCCACTTCCCGCCTTGTACAGGCAAGGTCGAGATGTGCGGCCACGCGGGCCAGTAGCTCGCGCGCGCTGAAGGGCTTGATCAAATAATCGTCGGCTCCATGCTCCAAACCTTCGATGCGCGATTCTTCTCCTGCTCGGGCAGACAAGAGAATGACGGGAGTGCTCTTCATTGAGGGATCGTTGCGCACTTCACGCAACAGACCAAATCCGTCAAGCTTCGGCATCATCACATCGCACAAGATCAAATCGGGGCGATGGTGCCGCGCCGCCACTAAGGCTGCTTCGCCATCAGACACCGCTTCGACGGCAAAGCGCTCGGCTAACAAGCCAGTGACATACTCCCGCATGTCGGCATTGTCGTCAGCCACCAGCACGCGCGCCGGGCGCGCGTGAGGATTGGGTGGTGAGTCTTGCTTCAGGAGTGTGTGTGCCGGGTTGCGGTCCACCGTTTTTTCGGATGGCAACCATCGGAGCGCTTCTTCGACGAAGACGTCGGTTCGGGTACTGGTGGAAGCGAACTGCCGGGGCATGCGGATGTGAGTCGACGACAAATGGGCCGTTCCCAACGGGATACGGACCGTAAAGACGGATCCTCGATCGACCTCACTCGTGACGTCGATCGACCCACCATGGAGCTGGACCAGATGCTTCACGAGGGCAAGCCCGATCCCCGTGCCTTCGATCGTTCTTCCTCTCGTGCCCTGAACGCGATGGAATCGTTCGAAGATCCGAGTCAGCTGTTCATTCGGAATGCCGGTTCCGGTATCGCGGACTTCCAACACTGCAGCACGATCGTCGGATCGCACCGTCACGATAATGCCGCCCTCGAAGGTAAATTTAAACGCGTTGCTCAATAAGTTCAGTACGATCTTTTCCCACATGTCGCGATCGACGTAGACCGGCTCGGGGAGTGCTGACAGTTGACCGTCAAGGTCAACTTGGCCTGTTCAACGGCTGATCGAAAGCAGCCGGCCAAATCGGTGGTGACCGCCGCAAGATCAGTCGGCTCGTAGCTGGCTTCGATGCGTCCGGCCTCGATCCGCGCAAAATCAAGGAGCGAATTCACCAGCTTGAGCAGCCGCCGGCTGTTGCGATAGGCAAACTCCAGCCGTTCCTTGTGCGCGGGGGACGCGACGGACACCGCATCGTGCAGGGCTTCCTGCAGCGGATCGAGCATCAGCGTCAGGGGCGTGCGAAATTCATGACTGACATTGGCGAAGAACTGCGTCTTCAACACATCGAGCTGCGCCAGTTCCTCGCGCTGTCGAGCTATCTCGCGTTCATAGGCCTTCTTTTCGGTGATGTCCCGCCCCTCGGCAGCGATGAACACGACATGGCCTTGCTCATCCTTAACCGGGCAAAGCGAGGCGTCGATGATGATCGTCTCCTTACCACCGGCACGGCCGTAGATTGCCGTGTCCCAGCGAACGAACTCACCTTGCGCCGCACGAGCGATCGACTTTCGGAGGGTCGCGTTGATTTCCTCTGAGACCTGCCACCAGAAAGTCGTCCAAAACGGCTTCCCCTCGACATCGGAGAGGTTGATCCCTACGGCGTCGAGCGCGACTTTGTTGATTTCCAGCACCGTGCCCTCTGCATCCAGAAGGCCGACGAACTGAACCATGGAGTCCAGCGTGATGCGCGCAATCTTTTCCCGATACTGTTCGCGAGTATCGCTGGCCAGAACCACGGTGCCACGGACATTCACAGGCAGAGACGTATTGGTCTTCATCCGAATATCCCCTCTTGTCGTCCAGCGACCGACTCCTCTGCGAAATTCCACCAATAGAACGCCCGCATAAGTTCGCTGGACGAGCCTGAATACTGTTTCAGGAATAGATGGCGTATGCGGAGCCTGTCACGCTTGCCCCACCGTGGCCAGCGCTTGGCGGATCGCCTGATAGAGTTGGCCGACCGCAGCTTCCTTGGTCAGCAGCAATGTCGCCCCCGCCTTTTTCATAGCTCTCGAATTGGCGCCTTCCGGATTGACGGACAAGCCGATGACAATGATGCCCGGCCAGCGCGTCTTGATCTCAGCCGTCGCCTGAATGCCGTTCTTTTTCGGCATATTGATGTCCATGACGACGACGGTCGGTCTCAACCGTTCAATCGTCGATACCGCTTCTTCGCCGTTCGACGCCTCTCCGATGATGTCCACATCGTCGTAGGATTCCAGCATGCTGCGCAGTCCTTGCCGGACCATGGCGTGGTCATCGACAAGGAGGACTCGTACCTTCGTGGATGATAGGGCTGAATGCTGAGTGTCGAGAGCGAGGGGAAAAAACTGAGGATCAAGTGCCGAGGACTGAACGGACGTGGCAGGGCTCATGTCCGATGACTTAGCCTGTCCGGACGGCTCAGACCTCAGTGCTGAGTCCTCAGAACTATGTAATGGCAACACCAGTGTCGCCATAGTTCCACCACCTGGTGATGACTGAATCTCAAACGCGCCGCCCAACGCTTGCATGCGTTCGCGAATGCTGAAAAGGCCGAATTTTGACGAGAGAGTGGTCGCTTGATCCGCGTTGACTGCGGCAATGGCATCCGGATCAAACCCCTTGCCTTGGTCTCTGACCGTGATGCGCAGACCCCCGTTGCTCCATTCTAGCCTGACCCATGCTTCGTCGGAGCCGGCATGTTTGGCGGCGTTCAACAACAATTCCCGGACCGATTGGAATAACAGAATGGCCTGATCTTCGGGAAGGTGCATACGCTCTTCATCATGAAGTTGGACAGCCACCGAGAGCTGATAACGTTGCATGTACTCGGCCAGCCACTTCAGAGCCGTAGGTAGACCCAAATCATGCAGGACCGGCGGAGCCAGATCGGCCACCATTGTCCGCGTATACGTGAGCGACTCGGCCAATATTTCCTCCGCTCTGTCGAGTAATTCAACGCAGGCTGGCGGCACTCCGGCGATACGCTTGGCTTGCGAAATGGTCAGACGGCCGAGCACCATCATTTGCGCCAGATGGTCGTGCAACTCGGCCGCCAGACGCTTCCGCTCCCGTTGCTCTGCGAGGTTTAATTCCGTGGTCAAGGCTCGCAGCCGAGCCTGAGAGTGGACCAGTTCACCTGTTCGTCTGGCAACCATCTGCTCCAATTGTCCTGCGAACGTTCGCAAGCGATCCTCCGCGGAACGCCTTTCGATGGCGATGCGCGTACGTTCGGCAATGTCTCGAATGAACGACAGTTCGTCCGACGTCCATTCACGAGCGGTGGCATGATTGAGGTAGAGCAGGGCCACGAACCCTCCCTGCTCGGTGATGGGCATGTTCACCACGGACTGTGCGCTAATGGTCTTCAGACTCTCTGCTGTTGCGGCGGTTCGCGGGTCCTTTTCAGCGTCGGCAAAGACCACCGTCTCGCCGCGCTTTAGGTCTTCGATGTACGTCCCATAGTCCCGGAATTGAAGCACGCCAGCCAAGCTCTTGATACCGGGCGCAGTCCAGTCCCGCTCAATGGTGATCGTCTCTGCGGCGAGGTCGATTGTTCCGTACCCGCATCGGCTCACCCTTAGCGTTTGGCCCAAGATTTCAGCGGCGGCATAGGCCAAATCGCTGGGGTTGGTCAGCTCCCGCAATCGATCCGCCAACTTCAGCAGCGCGGTCTTACGCTCGTCGATGACTCGCAGCGCTTTCTCTGCCCTTCGGCGCTCGGTGATATCTTGCGAGAAGACCACAACGCCGGTCACCTCTCCCGACTGGTTCTTCATCGGGATCTTATCGGTTTGAATCCACCGTTTTTCACCGGTCGGCGGCTGATAGGGTTCGATGATGCCAAGGCACGGTGCGCCGGTCTCTATGACGGTCAGATCATCGCGGTAGTAACGATCGGCTTCTTCGGGGTAGAAATCCGCCATCGGCCGGCCTTCGATCTGCTCCTTCGGCAAGCCGATGGAATCCGCTGCGATCCGATTGGCCCGGACAATGCGGTTGTGCGTGTCCTTGTACCAGATCATCGCAGGAGCGGAATCGAAGATGAGCTGCAGCTCATCGCTGAGCTGGGACACCTCGAGCGCGGCTCGCTTGCGTTTTGTGATGTCCAGTGCCGTGCCGATGAAGCCGGCCGGTTGACCTGCCTTGAAGTGGGGTTGGTGCCGAACGGCGATCCACCGTTCTATGCCATCACTGCCAAGGACGCGTAGTTCCGCTTCGAAGATGCTCCCAACCGCACTGTTCGTATCGGCCATGTGTGCTTCCAGGAGCGGCCGGTCCTGGGAATGCAGATTTTTTAACAGGATCTCGGAATCGACAAACGCATCAGATGGCAGTCCCCACATGCGTTTCAACCGTGCATCGCACTGCACGGTACCAGTCGTTCTATCCCATGAATAAGAGGCGACCTCTGCAATGTCGAGCGCCAATTTTAATCGCTGTTCGCTTCTATACAGGCGCAGGAGTGCTTTGACTGTCGCCAATAACTCGTCCGGCGCGACCGGTTCGAGGAGATACGCATCGGCGCCTCGTTCCAAGCCGACTACCCGATCCGTCAGTCGGACTCGTTCGGCGGAATCCAGCAGGATCATCATAGACGCGGTGGTAGGGTCGCTCCGGAGCAGCTGGCACACCTGGAGGCCGTCGATGCCCGGCAGATTCACATCGAGCAGCACGAGCTCCGGTTCAATTTCTCGTGCGAGACGTAAGGCTTCCTCGCCGGTGCCGGCTTCGATCACGCGATAACCAGCCGACAGCAGGATACGGCTTTTCGCATATCGCGCGGCTTCGGTGTCGTCGACGTTGAGCACCGTATAGCTCATGGTATCGGTCATGTGAGGGTCGTATCGCGCCATCCTGTCCCCTATTTACCTACGCCACCGTCATCAACTCGCTATCTTCAGCGCAGGAATTACCAGACCCATCTCTCGAAATACCTGTAGCCAAACTGCCGGCGTCGATTCGTGTTTTAAGACCACCGCCCTCGAACCGGCGAGCGCGGCCTCGCGTTCCGGCGGAAGAATTTGAGAGGTCACAATTACGACAGGAATGGTGGCGGTATCGCCGTTCTGCTTCAGCCGTTCCAGCACGCTGAATCCGTCCATGCCGGGCATATTGAGATCCAACAAAATCACATCCGGTTTCAGCTCAGCGACCAGCCTGAGCCCTTCTTCTCCCGATGCCGCCTCGACAACCGAATAGCCAACCTCCGTGAGGTGTCTGTGCAGAATATAACGGTCCGCTTCCTGATCGTCGATCAGCAAGACGACGGGCGGTAGCGCGTTCACAAAATTCCCTTCAACACGAGTGGCACGTTCCAGGAAATTCAGCAGCCATGCGCGCTCGACAGGTTTGAGACAATAGTCGTCTGCACCAAGGGATATGGCTTTACGGGGATCATCCACAGACGTCGCGACAAGAACCGGAATATGTCGCGTGTCTTCCTGACTCTTGAGTTCGGCGAGACATTGCCAGGCCGTCTCGTCCGGCAACAATACATCAAGCACGATGGCTGCCACGTGATGGCGGCGCAGTACCTCCCGGGCCTGCCGGATGTTGTCTACTGCGATCGGTTGAAAAGTGGTATCCCGCAAATATTTTTCGTACAGCAACCGCGTCTCCGGCTCGTCCTCCACGACGAGCACAAGCAAATGGTCCGCATCCGGCTGCCACTCGGACGCGTCGACGCTGACCCTAGGTTCCTGCTCAGCGCCCCTATAGACGATCGGGATGGTCGCCTCAAACGTTGAGCCGACACCCGGACGGCTCGTCACACCGATAGTCCCACCGAGTAAATTGGCCAACTTTCGGCATAACGGTAATCCCAACCCCGTCCCCTTGACCTTGCGTTGAATGGGATTGTCGATCTGAGACCACTCGTCGAAGATTCGGCGCTGATCGTCCTCCGCGATACCGATTCCCGTGTCGGAGACTTTGAACGTCACGGCTTGACCGCCTTCCGCCAGGCTGGCAACTACCCGGACTTCACCCTGTTCAGTGAACTTAATGGCGTTTGAGATAAAGTTGCGAAGGATCTGAGAGACCTTGCCTTCATCGGTCTTCATTAACGGAATGTCCTCCGTCTCGTCGAACACGAGGTTGACCGTGCTCGACAGGAGCAACGGACGTAACATGCCGCGCAGGGCACTGAAGAGCGTGGCGACTTCGAACTCCCCCGGTCGGATTTCGACTTTGCCGGCCTCGATTTTCGCCAGATCGAGAAGATCGTTCACGAGCTCCAGCAAATCGGACCCGCTTTTTTTGATGTAGGTGACCTGCTTTTCCTGCTCACCCGTGAGGTCTCCATCGGCCCGGTCGAGAAGCAGTTGAGACAGCGCCAGGATCGCGTTCACGGGGGTCCGAAACTCATGACTCATATTGGACAGAAACCGCGATTTCATTTCGTCGGCCCGCCTGAGATGGCCGGCTTTTTCGTCCAACTCGGCATACAGGGCCACCACGCCTCGGTTGGTGTCTTCCAGTTCCCCGTTCAGCCGGATCAGCTCCTGCTGCCGCTCGTGGAGCTCTTCCAACGCGTGCAACAGTTCACGGTTTTGCTGCCTGACCTCTTCCATCGGATTCTGCGGCGCCTGACTCTCGACCTGTTTTTCCAGACGCTCGAGCGTCTTGCGGGTAAACAGTGGCGCCCGATTAGGGAGAATCTTTTTCAATTGGATCGTCGTGCCCCTCCCCGGCACTTCCCCCATCTCGCACCGATCCATTAGACGGCGTGCCGAGACCAGGGCCGTTTCCCATTCGACCAAAGAAGGATCGATACCGATCCTGGATGTTTTTGTAATCTTGGATGCCGTAGGGGAGCTGCCGATGCCGACGATCAGGACTTGAGGCGCCGTCTCTCCTTCGAGGCCGAACTCTACGACACCCGGGCTCTTCTCGCTTACGAAGATACGGGCAACTTCCGACACCGCCGTGGCGACTCTGGTTTGGTCCTGCTCGTCGAACTCCAGCATGCGTGCCACCTGCCTGGCGCGCTGCCTGGCCATTACCACATCGTCATCATATTTGATTTGCACTGCACTGATCGTTTGGGACATGAAGGCCTCTTTACAAAGCTGAGCGGTGTAAGCTCAGGTCCTGTGCCAATTTGGAGTATTCAGTGTTTGTCTTTCACGACGACCACGGTGGCATCGTCGCGTCCGCGCGTAAAATCACGATGGAGCACGCCGGCAATGAGACTGGGATCACGTGATAACAAGCCCGGATACGGTTTCATATCCCAATGCGTCGAGATGCCGTCGGAGTGCAGCACGAGGGTCGTCTGTGGTGACCACGCATGGGTCATCTCGACGACCTTACGATACGCATGTCCGACAATCCCGTCATACGAGACGAGCTGGCGTCGGCCCTCACCTTCCAACACCACGGCAGCCACGTTGCCGACTCCGGCGAACCGGATCATAGGGTCATCT
Organism: uncultured Nitrospiraceae bacterium; assembly: GCA_963851455.1. Classification (GTDB taxonomy): domain Bacteria; phylum Nitrospirota; class Nitrospiria; order Nitrospirales; family Nitrospiraceae; genus Nitrospira_C. The sequence goes on along the minus strand of CAWKPI010000004.1, from coordinate 182,344 downwards.
TCATCGATAACCGCCACGCCGAAGGCCGCACCTCTGGTTGGCTTGGCAGCCCGGTGTGCTGCTTCAAGCAATTCGATGGGGCGTGTTGTATGTTTTCCGGTCCGCACCGTCTCGATGATCGTCGCCGCGGCCTCTGCGGCGATCGGCCCATGGCCCAAACCGTCGGCGACTGCGCAGAGCCACCCTCCGGCGAACGAACGCACAAGCCATGCATCGCCACAGATCTCTTCGCCCTGCATCGCCCGATGGACCACCCCGATCGCCGGGCCTGGAGAGGTAGACCCACGAGGGCGTGGACGTAAGATTCTCGCCACCAGTGCAGTGCCTACTCCCGGCTGGGTAAAGACATCAAATTCGGTTGCAGTTCTCACTACAGCGCCTAATCCGGTCCCTGGGCTGCCGGCCGTGGAATACCCGTCCTTAAGAGCACGGGCCAGATCCCCCATACCAGGTCCACGGTCCAGCGAAAGTATTTCGAAGCCTTCGGCTGCTCCAAGTCCTGTTCCTAACAGCCGGAAGAGAAGCTCGCCTTTGGACGCATGTTTGGCAAGGTTCGTCGCCAGTTCAGTTACGATGAGCGCCACACTTCCCTGTATCCTCTCGTCTAACTCACCCTTCTCGGCCAACTCCACCGCCATTCGCCGCGCTGCGGCGGACTGGCTCGGATCCGTCATCGAAATATGTATCTGATCATGCACGAGACCTCGCATTCTTTCTTTATTATGAAGTGGCAGCGAGTCCTCACCCGCACCATAGGCCACCAGGGAGACCCCAGAAGCCGTACTTGCAGACATCATCGCCACCTGAGAATCATGACTTTGGTACCCTTACCCGGCTCTGATTCGATAGTGAACTCGTTCACCAATCGCTTCGCCCCTCCCAGACCCAATCCCAATCCGCCTCCCGATGAATACCCGTCTTTCATGGCCAGAGCCATATCCGTGATGCCAGGCCCCTGATCGCTAAAGGTGACTCTGACTCCTCGTCGCGCACCGTCGTTGAGCATTTCCAACCGCATGTCTCCCCCTTTACCGTGTACGAGGGTGTTGCGGGCCAGTTCACTAGCTGCCGTAATCAACTTGGTCTGATCGACAAGCGATAAGCCTTGTGCGATCGCGCTGTCACGTACGAGTTGGCGCGCCTTGATGATGTCATCCACCGAACGAACGGGGATGTGCTCATCTCGCAAGACGGCCATTGGTCGCAATCTTTCCGTTCGACTTGAGTAAGGCCATCCCTGCGTCTACGTTCAGGGCAGTCCGCACTCCGGACAGTGCCATACCCAGTTCCACCAACGTGATGGCGACCGCAGGACGCATCCCGACGACAACGGTTTCGGCATCCAGCACGCGGGAAATCCCGGCGATGTTGCCGATCATACGACCGATGAACGAATCGACCACATTCACCGAGGAGATATCGAGCAGCACTCCTCTTGCCTTCTGGCTCACGATCTGTTCCGTCAATTCTTCCTGCAACGTCATCGCCACCCGGTCGTGCATATCGACCTGGATGGTCACCAGGAGGTAGGGGCCCATCTTCAAAATTGGAATTCGTTCCATGTGTGCTCTTTCTTCCTCAGTTCGCCGGCACTGTCGCTTTTCCCACGGTCGAGCCGGTTCGTTGTAGTGCAACGACGAATGCGTCAGCCAATGTTGATTTCGTCACGATATCATGGAGATTCACGCCTAAATGCACGATCGTCTGGGCGATCTGCGGCCGGATCCCGCTGATAATGCAATCGGCCCCCATCAGCCTCGCAGCCCACACGGTTTTCATCAGATGTTGCGCCACCAGTGTATCGACCGTCGGCACGCCGGTAATGTCGATGATCGCGATCCTGGCGCCGGTCTCCACAATGCGCTGAAGAAGAGATTCCATGACGACCTGTGTCCGGCTGCTGTCGAGCGTGCCAATCAACGGTAGCGCCAAGACCTCGTCCCAGAGTTGGACAACCGGAGTGGACAATTCCATGAGTTCCTGTTGCTGGCGCCGAATGATGGAGTCGCGGCTGTTCTGGTAGACCTCCATGGTATAGAGACCGAGCTTATCCAGGAGCACCGTGAGGTCCCATAAATCTTTCGCCAGGGTCTTGCCGTCGTGCTGCTTTTGCCGTTGCAGCATGTCGAACAGCGGTTGCTTAAGCGAAAAGACGAACATGGCGGTTTCGGAGGGACTGAATCCCTGTTGGGCTCTGGTCTTGGACAACTCGCCCAGGAACTCTTGCGCCGATTTCCAGCTTTGCGCAGAGCTGTCCCCGCCATCCTCCACCACGGTCACAAACAAATCTAAAAATCGCCGGGACGCCTCGCGCAGATCCTGCTCCTTGACGAGGTCCCGCCGCATCGTTCCTGGAGACAATTGATAGGCCACCCAGTCTTTGAGAATGCTATCTTGATTATCACGAATGTGACTGGCTTGCGTTTCCTGGGACATAACGGTCCTCCCTGGCTTGGCTAAAGTTGTTCTGATGGTGATTCTGGGCACGATGGGAGCGCAGCGGCTCCTTTTTGCTCCCTATGGCTTCGGGTTCTAACTCCCGATCATCCGTTTCTCGTCTGTAGGCCGGTGAGGTCCGCTTCACGACGCTCAGCATTTCGACCTTGTCCGTTCTCGCTCGCGCCTTTTCCTTGTTCATCTGTGGCCAAGCGGCAACAACAAGGTCACCGTGGTGCCTTGGCCGGGAGCGCTTTTCACCTCGAGTCGTCCGCCCATCGCCTCCATGCGCTCCTTGACGCTGAACAACCCGAAGTGTGAACCGGCTTGCCTGCCTGCCTCCGGATCGAATCCCCGGCCGTGATCCTGCACCTCAATGGAGAGCCGATTCTGCCCATCAACCTCTAACGCCACGGTTGCGCGGTCCGTTTTGGCATGTTTTGCCACGTTGATCAGCAGCTCTCGCACCGACTGAAACAGCAAGATGGCCTGGTCGTCTGGTAACGGCACGTGTTCTTGCCCCAGCCGTACTTCAACCATGAGATTATGCAGCGGCATCTCTTTGGCCAACCAGGTGAGTGCCGCCGGCAAGCCCAAATCGTCTAACACCGGAGGATTGAGCTTGGCCATGAGTGATCTGGTGTACTCGGCCGCTTTCTGGAAGAGATCGTCGACCTCCCCGATGAGTTGTTGTTTTGCCGGGTCAGGCGAGATTTTGGGTCGGAGTTGGGCCACCTTCATGCGACCCAGCGCCAACATCTGCGCGAGGTAGTCGTGCAGCTCGGACGCCAGCCGCTTGCGCTCCCGTTGTTCCGCGAGCGTCAGTTCGGTAGCCAGCGCCTGTAGCTGATGGTTCGAGGCGACCAGATCTCTGGTGCGCTCCATCACACGCTCTTCCAACAGACCGTTTAACCGGCGCAGCTCCTCCTCCGCCCGTTTCCGCTGTCCGAGCTCTGCTTCCAACGCATGGTTGGCGACCTTCAATTGAGCGGTCCTCGACGCAATACGCATTTCCAAATCGGCGTTCATTGCCACGATCGCCGTCCGGGCGGCGGCATGTTCTTCACGCAACCGCCGTTGCTCGAGCGCATGGCGGACCGACTCGCCTAAGCGGCCCAGCCGGTCCTTAATCAGATAATCGGCGGCACCGGCCCGCATCAGCACCACGGCATCTTCGTCTCCGATCGCATGCGAGACGATGATGAACGGAATACCGAGACCGCTTTGCTGCGTACTCTGGAGAGCTTCGGCCGAACTAAAATGCGGCAGATTGTGGTCATAGATGATGATGTCCGGTCGTTCCTCGACGAGACGGCTCGAAAATTCTTCGCGCGTATCGACACGCAGGCATATCGGATCGAACCCGCTCTTGATGAGCTCGCGGGTAATCAATTCGACGTCCGCCGGGTCATCCTCCACGATCAGCACACGCAAGGTCACCATGGCCCACACTCCTTCCAGATTATTCCGCTTCAGAATGAACAGACAGTTCCGACGGCACTTGATTGAGCAACACCCAATACAGGCCCAGCTGCCGCACGGCTTCGGTGAATTGGGGAAAATCCACAGGCTTGACCACATAGCTGTTGACGCCGTAATTGTAACTTTGCACCAAATCCCGCTCCTCTCGCGATGACGTCAGGACGACGATGGGGATATTTTTTGTCCGCGGATCGCTCTTGCACTTCTGTAAGACTTCCAACCCGTCGACCTTGGGCAGCTTCAGGTCCAGCAAAATCAGCTTGGTGTTCGCGCAGGGACTCGACTCGGCATAGCGACCGGTGCTGAACAGACATTCGAGCGCCTCCTCGCCGTCCCGCACCACGTGAATCTTATTGGCAATATGATTCTTCCGAAACGCCCGTAGGGTGATCTCGACATCCTCCGGATTGTCTTCAATCAACAAAATGTCCGTCCCGTTGGTCATCGCAGCGCCTTTCGTAAAGAGAAAAAGAATGTGGCGCCGCCATCGGTCTTGCCTTCTCCCCAGACCCGGCCCCCATGCCGGCGCACGATGCGCTGGACGATGGCCAACCCGACGCCGGTCCCCTCGAACTCTTCTTTCAGATGCAGGCGTTGGAACACGCCGAACAGCTTGTGCACGTATTTCATGTCGAATCCGACGCCGTTGTCCTTGACGTAATAGACGGACGCATCGGCCTGCCGGTCGTCGGGCAGCCAACCGACTTCGATCTGAGCCGCCGCTCGGGGACGGGTATATTTGAGGGCGTTCGTCAGCAGATTCGCCCACACGAGTTTCACTAGTCGCCAGTCTCCCTGACAAGGGGGCAGATCGCCGACCCTCAGATCGATGATTCGGCCTTCCTGCATACACTGCAGCTCGTCCGCGACTTCTCGTGCAAGTTCCGTCATCTTAACCGGACGAATATCCATACCGACACGTCCCAAGCGGGAGAATTCCAATAGGTCGTCGATCAATTCGCCTGCCTGCCTCGCGGCCTTTTTGACGATGCCCATGCAGCGTTGAGCTTCGCTGTTCAAGTGAGCACCATGGTCCTCTTCGACGATGCGCACAAAAGCATCGATCGTGCGCAGCGGCGCCCGCAAATCGTGAGAGACCGAATAGGAAAAACTTTGCAGCTCGTTATTGACCTCCGACAGCGCTTCCGACTGCTGAGTCAATTCATCATTGGCAATGGTCAGAGCCCGGTCCCGGTCCCGGAGTGCCTCCTCCGCCCGCTTCCGCTCTGAGATGTCCCGGAAGACGACGACCAGGCCGACGATCTCGCCTCCTGCGCGAATTGGCGAAGAGCTATACAGGACATCAAAGCAGCTGCCGTCTTTTCGGACGAAGACGTCCTCATAATTCGTCAACGGAGTCCCCATGTGAAGGACCTGCAATCCTGCACATTCCGCCGCAGGAAACGGCGTGCCGTCCCGGTGTTTGTAATGCGTTACGTCGTGCATTCTGCGTCCAAGCACCTCGTCGCTGGTCCAACCGAACAGCTTCTCCGCAGCTGGGTTCATCGAGGTCACGATTCCTTCGTGGTTGACGGTGTAGAGCCCTTCTCCCATGTTATTGACCACCGCCTCCTGGTATTCCAATGCGCGTCGGAGATCCTCGCGACTTTGGAGCAATGCATGTTCCGCTCGCTTGTGTTCGCTGATATCTCGGGCAATCTTCGATGCTCCGATCACGCGTCCATGAGAATCGATAATGGGCGAGACAGTCAGAGAAATTGTCACGTCCGTCCCGTCTTTCCGACGCCTGATGGTTTCGTAGGGCTCAACCGACTGGCCGCGCGCGATCCGTTCCAATATTTTGGCTTCTTCATCCCGTCGATTCGGCGGAATAATCCGTAGCACGGGCTGACCAATCATCTCTTCCGCGCGGAAACCGAATAACTGTTCAGCCGCCCGATTCCAACTGGTCACCACCCCCTGCAAATTTTTGCCGACAATGGCCGCGTCCGATGAGGTCACGATGGCGGCCAAGTGGGCCCTTGCACGTTCGGCCTCTTGACCCTCAGTGATGTCGATCAGCATATTGACGGCGCCGACGACTACACCTGACGCGTCGAGCAACGGTTCCGGGTGAGGCAACACGTGACGTCTGGATCCGTCCGGCCGTTCGATGACGATTTCCTCACCACGGACCGCTCGAGCTTCGCGCAAGCAGACGGCCATCGGACATTCGTCCAAAGGCAGGGGGCTTCCGTCAGGCCGATAAATTTTCCACGAACCGCACCATTGATCTTTTCCGATTTCCGGCTTGCGTCCCCACAAGTCCACCGCGGCTTGGTTGTAAAGGACGATGCATCCTTGGGCATCGCAGGTGTAGACGGCGGCGGGAAGCCCCTGGATCAGCTCGCGATAGCTCCCCTCGATCAACCGCTGAGCTTCTTGGGTCCGCTTGTCCTCACGCATCACCGCGCCTCCGCCACTCTTCCTTCTTGTCCTTCGTCGCTCGTCAACTGCGCATCGAGTACTTCACGAATCGTTCGATACAGCTCATCCACCGCCGCTTCCTTGGTCAGCAGGACGACCGCACCAGCCTTCAGAATTGCCCGTTGCGCTTCCTCGCCTGCTTGGACCGACAGGCCGATGACGATGGTGTCCCGTTGCCGGGTCTTAATGATGGCCGTCGCTTCCACACCATTCATCTTCGGCATGTTGATGTCCATCACGACCAGCGACGGACGAAGCTGTTGAACCATCTCCACCGCTTCTTCTCCGTTCGACGCCTCCCCCACGACTTCCACGTCGGTATAGGCCTCCAGCACACTTCGGAGACCCTGTCGGACCATGGCATGATCATCGACCAGCAGAACACGAATGCGCTTGGCGTCTTGGTGAAACGGGGAAGGTGGAATCTTGAAGTTGACATGATCGCCTTCCTGCTCCGCCACTTGAGCACGCTGCTCCGGCCTGCCGATTTCCTCATCCCTCGCGACACCGTCGGTGACGCTGTCCTTGCGCAGTGGTAAGGTCAGCATGGCTGTGGTGCCTTTGCCGGGGGCTGAGAGCAATTCGAACGTCCCGCCGAGCGCGTGCATGCGCTCTCGGATGCTGAACAGCCCAAATTTGGATGACGTTCCCCCACCGGAGAAGACGGCCGGGTCGGCTCCGCGGCCTTCGTCACGCACGGTAATACGGAGCTGGCTTTCATCCTGCGCCATGCGGATGGTGGCCTTCTCGACACGAGCATGTTTGGCCACGTTGATGAGCAGTTCCCTGACGGATTGAAACACGAGGACCGCTTGATCTTCGGGCAGCGCCACGGAGAGTCGGTCGTCGAGGTCTACCTTCACGGTCAACCGATGCTGCTGGCGCATTTGATCGCCGAGCCATTTCAGCGCAGCGCCGAGCCCGAATTGGTGAAGCGCCATAGGGGTCAGTTGAGCGACAAGCGTTCGCGTATAGGTCAACGCCTGCTGCAGAATGTCTTCCGACTCGCTGAGCCAGCCTTCCACCTCCGAGTCCATGGGACGGGCCCGGGACTGGGAGACTTTGAGACGGGTGCACACCAGTAATTGCGCGAGATAATCGTGAAGATCTGTTGCAATTCTGCGACGTTCACGTTGTTCGGCGATCGTCAGCTCCGAAGCCAGTTGTCGCAGCAAGGCCTGGGACTGCAACAACTCCTGCGTCCGTTCCTTGACACGAAGCTCCAAGTCCTCGGCGAAACGGCAGACCTTTTCGTGCATCGCATGGCGTTCCGTCACATCCCGGTTGGTTTCCAGCACCAGGATACCGCCCTGGTCCTCAGTCATCGTCACCATGCGACTCTCCACGATGACGGTTGTGCCGTCCTTCTTCCGCTGACGGATCTCTCCCTGCCAACGGCGCGCTTCGATCAACTGCCGGTGAAACTCTTCTTCGGCAAGGGGCAAGGCCGTCTCGAGCAGCTGATGGACAGGCCGGCCGGCTGCTTCTGCGACCGTCCAGCCGTATAATTCTGCCGCTCCGCGATTCCAATACATAATGCCACCGCCCAGGCGCCACACGACCACCGCGTCATGGGTCTGCGCGAGCAACCCGGCCCGCCAGCGGAGTTCCACTTCCGTCCGCTTCCGTTCCGAGATGTCACGCAAAATTCCGGTGTAGCGGACCTCGCCGCTCGAGAAACTCTCGCTGACGGCAATTTCGACCGGAAAGAGGTCACCCTGCCGTCGCCGCCCGTTCAATTCCCGCCAGAGACCGATCAATCGCATCAATCGACTCGTCGCATCGGCGGGAGAGGCATCGCCGAATTCTGAAAACCACGCCGGAATCAACATCGAGACGTTTCTGCCGACCAGGTCGTCGCATTGATAGCCGAACATCCGTTCGGTGGCGGCATTGCAGGAGAGGATGAGGCCTTCCGGATCGAAGGTGATGATGCTGTCCACGGCGGTTTCGATGAGCCTGCGATATCGCTCTTCGCTTTCGCGCAAGCGCCGTTCCGCCTGATGTTTGTAGAGCGCGATTTCGATCTGCGTCGTGAGGTCCCGCTCCTCGAAGGGCTTGAGAATGTAGCCGAACGGCTCGGTGGTCGCGGCTCGTCGAAGCGTATCTGCATCCGAATGGGCCGTGAGATAGACGATCGGCACATTGCGAAATGCCCGTATCTTTGCGGCGGTATCAATGCCGTCGGTCGCGCCGCTCAACCGGATGTCCATGAGAACGAGGTCCGGGGCCATGGCCTTCGCCGTTTCAACTGCATCGATTCCGTCGGCGGCGATGCCGACGGAGCGATAACCGGCTCGTTCCAGTTTTCCGGCTAAATCGGCCGCTACCACGGCTTCATCTTCGACAATGAGAATGTCAGCCTTGGCCATCGAGCACCACCTTTGCCTCGGATGAAGAACCGATATGCGGGTCCTGAATGTGGAAACTCAATTCAAACGTACTTCCCGACCCGTTGTGCACTTTCAGCTCGCCACGGAGTTGCTTGCTTAACATGCGAATCAGGCGCAATCCCAACGACTCGGCCGACTGGAAATCGAATCCCGGAGGGAGCCCCCGCCCGTCGTCCTGGAAGCGCAGCCGCACCGACTCATTTCGTACGCTGGTCAATTGTATTTCGATGGAGCCCTGTTCCCGCCCCACGAAGGCATGTTTGAGGCTGTTGGTCGCCAATTCGTTGAGGATCAGTCCGCAGGGAATGGCCATGTCGATCGGGAGAAACACGGGCTCCAGTTCCATGTGCAGCCGTACTCTGGACGACACTTCGCCGTGAGCCTGAAACAATTCCTTCATCACATTGCGAATGTACGCTCCCAGTTCCGTGTGAGCCAGATCCGCTGATTGATAGAGTTTTTCATGCACGAGCGCCATCGAGCGGACCCGGTCACGGGTATCGCGAAACAGAGTCCGCATCGCCGGATCGGGCAACCGGTCCGCCTGCAGATCGATTAGACTGGAGATGACTTGCAGATTATTCTTGACGCGGTGATGAACTTCCTTGAGCAGAATATCCTTTTCGCGCAGAGAGGCCTTCAGCTGCTTCAGCCGCTCTTCGATTTCCGCCTCCATGGCCCGGTTCATCGTGGCCAGTGCCCGGGTCTTGCGGAAGAGATCCACGAAGACCGCCACTTTGGACTTCAGGATGAGCGGATTGACCGGCTTGCTCAGATAATCCACCGCCCCGGCGCCGTAGCCTTGGAGCACGTCCTCGTCTTCGCGGTAGTAGGCCGTCAAGAAAAGAATGGGGATGTGCTGCGTCCGCTTGCGCTGCTTGATCAGTTGCGCCAACTCATAGCCGCTGACGTCCGGCATTCGGACATCGAGCACGATGACGGCAAATTCCTCGGCGATGAGCGCGAGCAGCGCTTCGTCGGCCGTGCGTGCACGGAACAGGCGATAGTCCGGGACGCGACAGGATGCTTTCGAGCACGTCGAGGTTCCGCGCATCGTCGTCCACCAGCAGGATGTTGACGCAGGTCTTTCAACGTTCATCGTGTCGAGAGCTCCGTTGCGGCCTATAGATGCCCGATGGCAGTGTCTGCACCTTGTCAGTAACTCGAGCATCCGGTTGTCAACCTCAGCCCCTGGCCATGTTCGCTTCATCGGTACAACCAGACGCGCAACATGCGACAGCAGCTGTTCCGTATTGACCGGCTTGGCCATGTAATCCGAGGCGCCGGCTTCCAGACATTTTTCCCGGTCGCCCTTCATGGCCTTGGCCGTCAGGGCCAAGATCGGCAACGAGCGGAACTCCGGTTGCTTGCGGATTTCCCGCATCGTGGTGTAGCCGTCCATTTCGGGCATCATGATGTCCATCAGGACGACGCTGAGATCCGGCGTGTTCTCGATCAGCTTCGATGGCCTGACGGCCGTTGGTGGCGCTGATGACTTCCATGTCCTGATTTTCGAGCACCGTGGTCAGGGCGAAGATGTTGCGCGCGTCGTCGTCCACCACCAGGACTTTCTGGCCGCGCAGCGACTTCATTGGATTGGTGCAAGCGCTCCAGCATGTGCTGCTTGGCTTCCGGCAGATCCGCGACCACGCGGTGCAGGAACAGCGCCGTTTCGTCGAACAAGCCGTTCGGGCGACTGGACGTCCTTCAAGCACGATGCTCTTCGCCACGGCCTTGAGCTGCCGCTCCTCCTCCGCGTTCAGGTCCTTGCCGGTGAAGACGACGATCGGCACGTTGCTCAATGTCGGGTCCGCCTTCATCTGGTCCAGCAGCTCGAAGCCGCTCATGTCCGGCAATCGTAGATCCAGCACGCAGCAGTCGAACGCTAGGTGCGCAGCGCCTCCAGCGCCGCAGCGCCCGTGCCGGCATTGCTGATCTCGATGTCGTCATGCAGGAGCAATTCGGTGATGCTGCGGCTTTCCAGCTCGTTGTCCTCGACGATCAACAGCCGCTTGAGATGCGGCGTGATAAACGTCCGGATGCGGTCGAAACAGGATTCCAAGCCCTCCGTCGTGACCGGCTTGACCATATAGGAAAAGGCGCCGTGCGACAGGCCATGCTGCCGCTCTTCTTCCAGCGAAATGATCTGCACGGGGATATGCCGGGTCTTCGGATTCAGCTTGAGATTGTTCAGGACGGTCCATCCCAGCATGTCGGGCAGGAAGATATCCAGCGTGATCGCGGCGGGGAGGTATTCGGCGGCAAGATCCAGCGCCTGTTTGCCTCTGGTTGCCACGATGCCTTTGAATCCCTTGTCGCGCGCCAGGCCCAGCAACACGCGGGCGTAATGCGGATCGTCTTCGACGATGAGGACAACCAGATCGCCAGCCTTCACTGTTTCGCGATCGTCCGCGATTTTCTCTTCCGCGACCACCGGGCAGGATCGTCAACCCCGGCGTTTGGCCCGCGGCAGGATGGGCCGTGCCGGTGGGCCGGATTTCTGCCGATGACGGACCCGTGTACACCAGCGGCAGATAGAGCGTGAACGTGCTGCCCTTGCCGTGGTTCGCTGGACAGATCGATTTCTCCGCCGAGCAGCGTCGCGAGCTCACGACTGATCGCCAACCCCAGTCCTGTGCCGCCGTACTTGCGGCTCGTGCCGGCATCGGCCTGCTGGAACGCTTCGAAGATCAGCTTCTGTTTCTCGGGCGCAATGCCGATTCCCGTGTCCGTGATTGCGAGCGCCATGACCGTGTGCGCCCGGCTCAACACCGGATGATCCAGCGTCCATCCCTCCGTCGACAAGCCGGACATTCATGGCGACGTGCCCCTGTGCGGTGAACTTGAACGCGTTGGACAGCAGGTTCTTCAGAATCTGCTGCAGGCGCTTCGGATCGGTCGTGAATGCGCGCGGCAGGCCGTTGTCGAACTCCAGATGGAACGGCAGGTTCTTCGCTTCGGCGATGTGCTGGAAGTTGCGCTCGACGCTCTCGCGGAGAGGCGAGGAACGTCATCTCTTCCGCTTCCACGGTGACCGTGCCGGATTCGATCTTCGACAAGTCCAGAATGTCGTTGATCAGATTCAGCAGGTCGGAGCCGGCGCTGTGGATGTTCTTGGCGAACTCCACCTGCTTCGGCGTCAAATTGCCCGGCCGTGTTGTCGCCGAGCTGCTGGCCGAGGATCAGGATGCTGTTCAGCGGCGTGCGCAGCTCGTGCGACATGTTCGCCAGGAATTCCGATTTGTACTTCGATGTCAGCGCCAGCTCCGCCGCCTTTTCTTCGAGCGCACGGCGGGCCTGCTCGACTTCCTTGTTCTTCCGTTCGACTTCGGTGTTGTGCTCGGCCAGCTGCTTCGCCTTCCGTTCAAGCTCCTCGTTGGTCTGCTGCAATTCCTTTTGCTGCGACTGCAGTTCGGTCGTGAGCTGCTGCGATTGCTGCAGCAGGTTTTCGGTCCGCATCGTGGCCTCGATGGTATTGAGCACCACGCCGATGCTCTGCGTGAGCTGCTCCAGGAACGTGAGGTGCGTCACCGTGAAGGGATGCAGCGACGCCAGCTCGATGACCGCCTTCGTCTGTCCCTTCGAACAACACCGGCAACACGACGATGTTGGCCGGCAGCGCTTCGACCCAGGCTCGAGTGGACATGCGTGTAAGTCGGCGGGACATCCGTGAGCAGAATGCGCTGCTTCTCGACCGCACATTGGCCGACCAAGCCTTCGCCGACCTCGATCCGCTCCTGAGGGTCCGCGGCGACTGGCATAGGCGGCCAGCAGGCGCAGCGCAGTGGTCTCTGGCCTTCCACGGCGTCCATCTGATACATCGTGCCCTGCTGCGCCTCGACGAGGGGAGCCAGTTCCGACAGCAGCATTTGGCCGACGGTAAAGAGGTCGCGCTGGCCCTGCAGCATGCGGGTAAACTTGGCCACGTTGGTCTTCAACCAGTCCTGCTCCTGATTGCGCTCCGTCGTCACGCGCAGGTTGTCGATCATGGTATTGATGTTGTCTTTGAGTTCCGCCACCTCGCCGCGCGTTTCCACCTGAATCGATCGGGTCAGGTCGCCCTTTGTCACGGCCGTCGCCACTTCGGCGATGGCTCGCACTTGCGTGGTCAGATTCGCGGCCAACAGATTGACGTTGCCGGTTAAGTCCTTCCAGGTTCCTGCGGCGCCCGGCACGTTGGCCTGGCCGCCCAGTCTTCCTTCGACGCCCACTTCGCGGGCGACGTTGGTCACCTGGTCGGCGAAAATCGCGAGCGTATCGGTCATGTTGTTGATCGTTTCGCCCAGCGCCGCGACTTCGCCTTTGGCTTCGACCGTCAGTTTCTGCCGCAGGTTTGCCGTTGGCCACCGCCGTCACGACTTTCACGATGCCGCGGACCTGGTCGGTCAAATTTGTGGCCATGACGTTCACCGAGTCGGTGAGGTCCTTCCAGGTTCCGGCCACGCCTTGCACGACGGCCTGTCCGCCCAGCTTGCCTTCCGTTCCGACTTCGCGCGCGACGCGGGTCACTTCCGCCGCGAACGCGTTGAGCTGGTCGACCATCGTATTGATCGTGTTCTTCAATTCAAGAATTTCGCCTTTGACGTCGACGGTGATTTTTCGCGAGAGGTCGCCGCGCGCGACGGCGGTGGTGACCTCGGCGATGTTCCGAACCTGCGCCGTGAGGTTAGCGCCCATGGCATTGACCGAGTCGGTCAGGTCCTTCCAGGTGCCGGCGACGCCCGGCACCACGGCCTGCACGCCCAAGCGGCCTTCCGTGCCGACTTCGCGCGCCACGCGCGTGACTTCTGAGGCGAACGACCGCAGCTGTTCGACCATCGTATTGATGGCTTCTTTCAACTGCAAAATTTCGCCGCGCACGTCGACGGTGATTTTCCGCGACAAGTCGCCGTTGGCCACCGCGATCGTCACCTCGGCGATATTCCGCACCTGCGCCGTCAGGTTGGAGGCCATGGAGTTCACGTTGTCGGTCAGGTCTTTCCAGGTTCCCGCGACACCAGGCACCTGGGCCTGGCCGCCGAGCTTGCCTTCGGTGCCGACTTCGCGCGCCACGCGGGTGACTTCCGACGCGAAGGAGCGCAGCTGCTCCACCATGGTGTTGGCCGCCTCTTTCAGCTGCAGGATTTCGCCGCGCACGTCGACCGTGATCTTGCGCGAGAGGTCGCCGTTCGCGACGGCGATGGTCACCTCGGCGATGTTCCGCACTTGGTCGGTCAAGTTGCCCGCCATCTGGTTCACCGAGTCCGTCAGTTCCTTCCACACGCCGCTGACGCCTTTGACCTGCGCCTGTCCGCCGAGTTTGCCTTCGGTGCCGACTTCGCGCGCCACGCGGGTGACTTCCGAGGCGAAGGAGCGCAGCTGCTCCACCATGCTGTTCGCCGCCTCCTTCAGCTGCAAAATTTCGCCGCGCACGTCGACGATGATTTTCTTCGACAAGTCGCCGTTGGCGACCGCCACCGTCACCTCAGCGATGTTCCGGACTTGCGCCGTCAGGTTGCCGGCCATCTCATTGACGCTCTCCGTCAACTCCTTCCACACGCCGCTGACGCCTTTGACCTGCGCCTGACCGCCAAGTTTGCCTTCCGTGCCGACTTCGCGCGCGACGCGCGTGACTTCCGAGGCGAACGACCGCAGCTGCTCGACCATGACGTTGATGGTTTCCTTCAACTGAAGAATCTCACCGCTCACGTCCACGGTGATCTTTCGTGAGAAGTCGCCGCGCGCGACCGAGGTCGCCACCTCGGCGATATTGCGCACTTGCGCCGTCAGATTGTTGGCCATGCTGTTGACGTTGTCGGTCAGGTCCTTCCAGGTGCCACCGACGCCGGGCACCACCGCCTGCACGCCCAGCTTGCCTTCGGTGCCGACTTCGCGCGCGACCCGCGTGACTTCGGCCGCAAAACCGTTCAGCTGGTCCACCATGGTATTGAGCGTATTCTTCAGCTCCAAAATTTCGCCTTTGACGTCCACGGTGATTTTGCGCGAGAGGTCGCCTCTCGCCACCGCCGTCGCGACTTCCGCGATGTTCCGCACCTGCGCGGTCAAGTTCACGCCCATCGCATTGACCGAGTCGGTCAGGTCCTTCCAGGTACCGCCGACACCGGGCACCACGGCTTGCACACCCAGTTTGCCTTCCGTCCCGACGTCGCGTGCGACGCGGGTGACTTCGGCTGCGAATCCGTTGAGCTGGTCCACCATCGTATTGATGGTGTTTTTCAAGGCCGAGAATTTCGCCTTTCACGTCCACCGTGATTTTCCGCGAGAGGTCGCCGCGGGCGACCGCCGTCGTGACCTCGGCGATGTTGCGGACTTGGGCCGTCAGATTGTTCGCCATGGCATTGACGGAGTCGGTAAGGTCTTTCCACGTACCGCCGACGCCCGGGACGTCCGCGTTGCACACCAAGCTTGCCTTCTGTGCCGACTTCGCGCGCGACGCGCGTGACTTCCGAGGCGAAGGACCGGAGCTGCTCGACCATGGTATTGATCGTTTCCTTGAGCTGGAGAATTTCGCCACGGACGTCCACGGTGATCTTGCGGGAGAGGTCGCCACGAGCCACCGCGATCGTCACCTCGACGATATTCCGCACCTGCGCCGTGAGGTTGGACGCCATCGAGTTCACGTTATCCGTGAGGTCCTTCCACGTCCCGGCGACGCCCGGCACGACCGCTTGTCCGCCGAGCTTGCCTTCCGTGCCGACCTCGCGCGCCACGCGCGTGACTTCCGACGCGAATGAACGCAATTGTTCCACCATCGTGTTGATCGCTTCTTTGAGCTGTAAAATTTCGCCCCGCACGTCGACGGTAATTTTCTTCGAGAGGTCGCCGTTGGCCACGGCGATCGTGACTTCCGCAATGTTGCGGACCTGCGCCGTCAGATTTCCCGCCATCTGGTTGACGGAGTCGGTGAGTTCTTTCCAGACGCCGCTGGCGCCTTTGACCTGCGCCTGTCCGCCGAGTTTGCCTTCCGTGCCGACTTCGCGCGCCACGCGCGTGACTTCCGACGTGAAGACGGCCAATTGCTCGATCATCTTATTGACCAGCTTGGCGCTGCGCAGGAATTCTCCTTCAAGAGGCCGTCCGTCTTTTTCCAACGCCATCGCTTGGCTCAGATCTCCCTTGCCGACCGCGCCGACCGCCCGCGTGACCTCGGTGGTCGGCGAGACCAAGTCGTCGATCAAGGTATTGAGTGAATCAATCTCGTCCGCCCATCCGCCGGAGACACCAGGCACAGACAACCGTTGCCGCAGTCGGCCTTCTTTGCCGACGACGCGGCAGATACGGACGGTCTCTTCGGCCCGCCTCTGACTCACAGCAAGAATATCGTTCATCGTGTCGGACATTTTCCCGAGCACACCCGTCCATGTCGACGGCAGGCGCACGGTGAAATCGCCGTTGCGATAGGCCACCATCACGTTGAGGATATCGCCGAGTTGCTCGGACACTTCCTGCCGCCGTCTACTGCTTCCATTGCTAATAACCGGTGCGACATCCAGTGTGTGCTCCTGCTCGACGACTGGCTGTTTCATAGTTGGGCCTCCGAGTGAAAAAAAGCTTGTGGTTGAATGGGATCGGAGAGAAACCCTACTTGGCTGGTGGGACATTTCTAACTAGGGAGACCCCTAGTTTTGATCGAGTGTAAGGGGCATGACGTTTACGGACGTGAGAACCTCCTGGCAGGAGGCAGAGAAGCCCCAAATCCGGGATGGATGGATTAAGCGGCCTCCGTGCCGTAGTGTTTAAAAAGCTGTATTTCGTAGGCGGGTGTAATCAGCTTGGATGGATCGTAGGCGGGGGCCGATTCGATCGCGTGACGTGGGAGCATGACGGCTACCACCCGATCGGCCCAATTGATGTGATCGATCCGCATGGTCTGCAATAAGATTCTCTTCCCCGGCAACCAGTTTTTCGTATCCACCTGTACATAACGCACAATCCAGTCCTGGTCGTCCACGATCAGGTCTTCGACGTGACCGATGGCTCCGTCACTGGCCCGAATGTCGTAGCCAATGACCTCCTTAGTGCTGCGGAGGTGGGGATTGTGAGGGGCATCGGCGGGAAGAGCGGTGTCAAAATTCACGGGCGGCGTTCCCGGATACGGCACGGAGCCTCCCCACGTCGTGGGACCCGGCTCCCAATAGGGCGCCCACTGAAAGTGGCGGAAGTAGGCAATTTCATATTCGCGCGAGAGCGGCTTCGCCACCTCGATCGGCGGCGAGCCTTCGATCTGTTCCTTCGTTAAGGCAACTGTCATCGTCCCATCGATATCATCGATTTCGCCGACAGCTGCCGGAACCAGAAGGACCTCCCGGCCCAGGAGCCAGCCACCGGTCTTGATGACGAGATATCGGACCGACCAGTTGCGATCGTCAAAGTACAACTCCTGCACACGGCCGATCTCACCGTCGGTCGCATGGATCGTCAAGTCGGTCAGATCACGACTGCGACGCAGTTGCTTCATGACTCTTCCTTCCCCTAACACCTCAGGTCACCACGTCACACGTCAGGTTTCCACTAGGAGGCCACCCAGGTGTTTGAGCCCGCCAGCATGAGTTAATTCATGGGGAATCCTTTCCGCAAGGCACCGATATTGCGTAGATATTGAGTAATTGCTTATGTGATTACCAGGAGGTTGCCATGTTGCTCAAATGGGCCGCCATATTCTTCGTGATCGCCCTGGTTGCCGCCGCCTTCGGGTTTTCCGGCATCGCCGTAGGAGCGGCAAGCATCGCAAAAACGCTCTTCTTTCTCTTCTTGGCCATCTTCGCCGTGCTGCTGATCGCTGGATTAATCGTCGGCCACAAGGCACTTTCATAGAGCGTGCTTCACGAAGACAAGCTGTCTGCGGTCGGACAAGCTGTCAAGTCGTTCTGCCCTCATGCCGCCCGCGCCAGGTACGAGTCTCGCGTCAATCCATGATGAAGAAGCGCCAATACCGCGGCTTCTTCGGAAGACAGATCGTGAAGCTTGGACCGGAGCTCCCGGCTGGCTTTTCGTTTTAACGATGCCACGAGACGAAGACCCTTTCCCCGCCTCTGTCGGGAAATACCGGGCCGGCGGTCGTCCATATACCGCAAACCCGCAGACCTGGCAGCCAGTTTGCCCTCGCCGGCAATTTGGGTTTGCCGTGTCCCTTTCCCTTTCCACATTTTCCTATTCCCAGTTATGCGGCTCTCGGACCGGACTTTCGTCCCCGCGCTTTCGCCGGTCGGGCTGCCCTTCCAGCCTTACCTTTGGTCTCCACGCTTCGTTTTAAGAGTGCCATCAAGTCGATGACTTCTCCCTTAGCCGGCCGCTCCTCTCCTTCCTCTGAGGGCTCAGTAATCACTTCAGTTTGGCCGGCCTGAACGCGTTTCTCGATCAAGGCCAAGAGATCTTCGTGATAGGAATCCCGATACTCATCGGGATTCCATTTAGCCGTCATGCCATCGACCAATTTTCGCGCCATCTCGACCTCTCGGGGGTTGACGCCCACCGCTTTGAGATTGCTCGAGGGGACTTCGAGCTCATCGGTGCCGCGTAATTCATTCGCATAGCGCAACGTGTTCATCACAATGATGTCGCCCACCGGCAGCAACGCGGCAACATACTGCCTTGTGCGGATCACGACGTTGGCGATGGCGACTTTGCCGGTCTGCTTGAGTGTTTCCCGGAGCAGGGCATAGCCCTTGTGGCCGCGTTTGTCCGGCGCCAGGTAATACGGCGTTTCGAAATACATCGAAGGAATTTCGTCTTCGTCGCCGAAACTTAAGATATCGATGGTTTGTGTGGCCTCGACGTTCGCTCGTTTAAAATCGTCTTCTGTCAGGACCACATACCGATCCTTCTCGTATTCGTATCCCTTGACGATGTCATCCCATGACACGTCTTCGCCGGTTTCCTTGTTGTAGCGTTTGAAGCCGACCGGTTTCATCGTTCGGCGGTCCAACATCGTCAGGTCGAAACTGTTCCGTTTCTCGGCCGAGTAGAGTCCGACCGGGATATGGACCAGTCCAAAACTGATGGCACCTTTCCAGAGTACGCGTGGCATCTTCACACCCCGTTCGTTAGAGTTATGAATGAACCGTGGCACTCACGTTACACAAACTCAACTCACCGTTTGCTCATCACGCGGCTTTTTGTTTCGCTTTCGTCGTCTCACCGCGCATTTTGCGACGCTCCGTTGCCATCTTTTCGATTTCGGCATTGATCTCGCCGCCGAGCAGCAGCACCATGCCGCTCCAATAGAGCCAGAGCATTAACACGATGACGCCGGCGATCGAGCCGTAGACCTTGTTGTAGTCGCCGAAATTGTCCACGTAGGCTTTGAAACCTAGCGATACGATCACCCACATGGTAACGGCGAATACCGACCCAGGAGTCACCCAGCGCCAATCCTGTTCAATGTCGGGACAGACGTAATAGACAGCGTCGACCACTAGGAGCATCAGGCCGATGATGACCGGCCATTGCAGGATGTTCCAGGCCCAGGCGAATGCCCGCCCCAGTCCGACAAAGTCGGCGATCCAGGACCCGATGCTCGAACCATAGAGCACAAGCGTCAGCGCGAGGATGACGAAACCGGCTAAGGCGAGCGTGAGTAAGATGGCAGTCAGTCGACTTCGCCAAAACGGCCGCGAGTCCTCTTTGACGTCGTACACGACGTTCAGCGCGTCCATGATGGCGGTCACCCCGCTCGACGACGCCCATAACGCGCCGAGCGCCCCAAGCGACAGGACGTTCGCGCCGCTGCCCTCCGCGATTTGGTCCAGGAACCGCTTCACCATGGACAAGGCGTCGGCGGGCAGCACGTTGCGCAGGTAACTCATCAGTTCAGGCATGTAGCTCTGGACCGAGAAGAGACCCATCAAGGCCGTAAGAAAAATCAACGCAGGAAACAGCGCGAGCAGCGCGTAGTATGACAATTGCGCGGCGCGGCCCAACAGCTCGTCTTGCTGGCTCTCGCGCCAAATCCGGCGACCTAACTCGACGATATTCAGACCTCCCAACTTCCACGGATTGTACGCGCCGGTGCGGCTGGTAATGGACGATGCCCGGGATGGTTGGCTCATGTCAGCCCACTTTCTTGAAGCCAGGGAGAATCGCTTCGAAAAATGCGTTCTGTATCAGCTTCTCCACAATCTCCCAGGTGTTGGCCTGCGGGTTCTCGACGGGGCCTGACAGATCCGTCGTCGTCGCCACTTCGTTGCGCGGCGTGTTTTCCAACAGGCCGAGCACGCCGCCGACCACTGCTTCGTACACCTTCTTCGACAAGGCCTTCTCTTTATCCTGCTGCGGATCGTAGACCTCCACATCTTTCAGCAATGGTTTCACATAGCCTTGTATGCGATTATCTTTCACCGACAGCTCGCTGAAAAACGCGAATGTCCCCTTGTGCGTATCCATATCCCCATAGGCGCGCAGGACATTGTTGAACGCCTCGACATTCGTCTTGATAATCTTCACATCAAGGTTGAAATCCGGCCTGGGTTTTTCAGGCCGGAATGTGCCGGTCGCTACTGTCGGACCACTGCCCATGAATTTGCCCGTGACCTTCACGACAGCCGTGCCCTCTTCGAGACGGTTGCTGAAATTATCCACTTCGACGTTCATCTCAGTGATGAAGACGCGGTAGTCCGGTGAGGTAGCCTTATTTACGAATCCCACCTCGCTGTTCAGAATCTTCCCGTGTTCGACCTTGACCCGCACCGATGGATCCTGATGTACCT
Source organism: uncultured Nitrospiraceae bacterium (assembly GCA_963851455.1). Taxonomy (GTDB): domain Bacteria; phylum Nitrospirota; class Nitrospiria; order Nitrospirales; family Nitrospiraceae; genus Nitrospira_C. The sequence goes on along the minus strand of CAWKPI010000004.1, from coordinate 161,901 downwards.
CTTTCGCCTTCTTCGCGACCTTCTTGGCCCGTCGCACTTCTTTGTGTTTCGTCGCCGCCGCATGGACATAGTCGATCTTGGCTCCTTCGAGGAGCCACTCATCGATCGCGACGACGGTTCCCTGACCCGAATATTTGATTCGGCCGTTCAGATCGAGCACGCCATCTCGAAATTGCAGGTTGTATTGTCCGACCACGGGCAGCAAATCCTTAATTTGAAGATGCTGAACCTTCAGGTCCCCCTCGACCGTTGGCAAGGGCTTAACCAGGAAATTAGCCCGGCCGTCGAGCTCCATCTGCGACTCATCGGGGAGTCTCGCCTTTACACGAAGCTTCGAGGGATAGGCTTCGTCTTCTTCGGGTTGGTTCGTGAGATTGGTCGCTTGCACGTCGATCTGCTGGAGGCGGATCGGCTCGGATTCTGGCTTGCCTTCGTCGTAGGTCAGATGGCCATCGTGTATAAAGATCGCCGCTTGAAAGGCCGTCACCTCCCGAAGCCGGTCTTGCCAGGCCACGGCTTCTTCCTTCACTTCTTCCTTGTTGACTCTTCGCAGTACTCCTTCGATCTGCTGTCTGGTCGCAGAGAACACTGGTGTGTCGATGCGCAGATCCGCTGCCACTTTCCCCGAAAACAACGGCACGAGCCGAGCGTCAGCCGTCACATGCGGCATGGCCGCCAGCGGAGGGTCGGGATGGATCGCTTGACGGACTACGACATCGTGGAGATCCACCGATAAGGTGAGAGGATGGAGGTCGAGCGCACCGATTGTAATTCGATAATCGGGCAGGAGATCATTCGCTCTGGCTTCGGCGTATTGCCGCAGTGGCTCATCGATCACGGTTGCGACAATCACGATCATAACCACGAGCAGGCCGACAATGGCTGCGGCGATCATCCATCCGCGGCGCTGTTTCATCACGATCCTTTTTCTTCGGCGCCCGGATCAGTCTGCCCGTCAGTTGCGATGGGAAAAGGGGCTCATGCTGTGCCCTCAGAGATTCAGACTCTTGTAATGCCAAGGTTGCTCCTGCCGCTGCGATGACCTCGGGTGATTCAGTTGGTCGAGTAGGATCTGTCCGGCGATGCGAGCCACATCGCGGACGAATGAGTGGCCCACATGCAGCGCCGCTCTTTGCAGCTTCGTACGCTCCTGTGCGAGTTCGTCCGCCAGCTCATCCCACAATGAAAACAGTGGTCTCCACACATCTGAAATCCATCCAGTGGAGCGAGGAAGCCGCTCGGACCGACTGGAGGGGCGCTGGATCGAAACCTGGTCCTGAGCCGAATAGAAGGGGTACACACCGCGTGGAACCTCGGCCTCACGTGCCTGCGAAGGCATCACATCTGCTCCCGCAGCTTTGGGAGGATAATACGGATACACGCCGGATGCGCGCCGTCGTTGCTCGATCAAGCCGGCAACGAATCCGACGGCGATCGCTCCACCCACCATGATCCATGGCCTTCTGTTGGCCTGCACAGAAGGATTCATGTGGTATGTCGCCGCCTCGACGAAATCGACCGCCTTGTTTCTGGCGAAATCAAGCGTGGCCAGCGCCGCCGCTTTCGTTCCTTGCACAGTATCTTCAACCCGCTTTTCGAGGAGTTGAATCTTCTGGGTGAGGGCCAGGCGCGTGTGCAGAATATTTTTCAGGTCCTCTTCAACATCATGTGCTCTTTGATCCATTGGATGTTTTCCTTCATGCTATACAGAGTTCGACGCGGAGTGGCTTGCACGTGCGCAGCCACAGACTGAGCTCGGACAACCAACGCGATACCGATCCCAAACAGCACAGTCCCTACCAGACCGTAACAGGCCCAAAGTGGCAAGACAGTCCACTCATGCAGGCCGTGCACGAGCATCAGGAGCAGAAACAACATTCCAACTATTCCACACGCGGCACCGATAAAGAATTTTGTGGCGGCACGGCCAGCCGTGGAAATTTCCAGCTTGACCTCATCTTTGAGGAGCTGCACCTCTTGCTGCAAGAGCGATTTGACATCAAACAGAATGCCGCCAAGAAGATCCATCCATCTCGATCGTGATGACGTGGTGTGTTCCATCAATCACCTCACGCGTCGCGCCGCGAGATAGCCGATTCCTATGCCCAGGAGCAGCGTAGGCCACGGGTACCGCTGAATCACGAATTCCATGTCACCGAGGACGCTGTTGGCCCACGATGATGAGGACTCGGACACGTCGTCGACGAGATCAGAACATTGCTCGGTTGGGCCGGGTCCATCCGTTGGCCTGATGGGGCGGTCCACTGTTCCGGTTGAATACTGTTGGTCCATCCCTCTGTCTCCTTCTATCTATCACTCAGCCACGATGATGATACCCCCGCACTTCGCATCTTAAGAATAATTATGCCGCCAGAGTTGCGTCGTCCTCCGGTTTCATGCGGCGGATATCATCTCCTATCTCCATCAACTCGGAATCGCTCAACAGATTCCGGGCGATGGGAAACAATTCCTTTTCCTCCTCCTCTGCATGCCGGCATACCAGTTTCATGAGCTCGTCGAGTTGTACTTGATAGCCTTCGTCATGCTCCAGCGTGTCTTTCACTTTCGTGATGCGCTTGCGCGCGGCATCGTGGTCCTTCATTGACCTGCGTACGAGGTCTTCTCCATGATGGTCGCGCGTGGATGCGCGGGCAAGGATCACAGGATAAAACACTTCTTCTTCAATATTGGCATGTTGTTCCAGGACTCTCACGATTCGACTGGCAAGAAAATAGCGATCGTCGCCGCCCGCGGTTTGAAACCCATCATAGAGGCTCTGTGCGCGTTCATGATCCCGGCGTAACAGGGTCAGTGCGTCATCTCTTCGCTTCGAGCGAGCCTCTCGTGGTTGCTGTGCCATGAATCATGTATGCGCGATGTGACCTGGCGAACGGCAGGGCAAGTGGCGTTACGCCGCAGCCGATGTTCTGCAAAAAGCGAGTTTCGTTTTGACCATATCATGCAAGCAGGAGCGACCAACTGGGATGGTCCCTAGCTTGACCTGTGTGAGTTCTGAGTTGAATGTTCTCTGTTGCTTTTTGTCAGGAAAATCTCCCACGAACCATCCGACCTGAAATGGTGTCGCAACTAGGAGATCCGTTCGAGGAGAGCGATCGGTGCATGGGTCAAGACCCGGGCCAACGGAAGAACCCTGCGGCCGTTCACCGATTCGGCCTTGATGATTTCTCCCGTCAGGAGATGTCGAAATTCGCTAAGAGTCGGCCAGGGTGGGGCGACGATCCAACTATCTTCCCAAATGGAGGGTCCCATCGGTGGATGTTTGCCGTCCGGGTTCAAGGTCGCAACCAGGCGCGGCACGATCGTGACGAGGGCCTCATGCTGATAGAGCCGCGCGAAGGCACAGATGTGCTGTTTCCTGCTGCCACCACACTCCAACTGCAAGTATTCACCCTCTTGGAACAACTTCGGATGAAGACGGCGATAATCCAGCCCGACCATGGTGGTATACAGTTTGACCCGACCGTCATACGCTTGTTCGAAGAGAGTTTTAGTGAATTCTGCACGGTCCGGTCCGAGCCGGTTGAGTGTCACGCGGAGATCCTCGGCCATCGCGGCTCGGGCCTGGTAATCGACGGGACCGCGGTTGTCCGGATCGACGAGATGGAAGGACCACAACTCGGTCCCCTGATAAAAGTCAGGTATACCCGGGGACGTTATCTTGAGCAACAGTTGGCTTAATGAATTGTAGAGTCCATACCGCGCCACTCTCTCTTGAAAGGGAAGGAAGTCTTGGAGAAAGCGATTGGATGGAGTGCGTTCCAATACCGCTTCGATAAATGCCTGCACCGATTGATCGTATGTCGGGCTCGGGTTGATCCAGCTGGTATGCACCTTGGCTTCATGCACGGCCTTCTGCATATATCGCTGGATACGTCCGCGGAAGTCCCGATAGGCATCGTCGCCCATCGCCTCAAGTGGCCAGACCCCGACGAGGGTCTGATAGAACAGGTATTCATCGTTACGATCCGGCATCCGCTCGCCTTCAGTCTCCCGGAGATGCGGCCGGTTCAAGCGACTCCATCGGCCGACCTTCAGCCTCCATTCCTGCGGCAACTCCGAAAGCACATTGATTCGCGCACGCATGTCCTCGCTTCGTTTCGTGTCGTGCGTAGAAGAGGCCGATAGCGCCTGCGGCCAGCGGGCCTGCCGTTCCCACATCCGCTTGTGGTATTCCTCGACCGATATGCCGAACTGTTCCGGCTCTCCGCCGACCTCGTTGAGTGATATGAGCCGTTGATACCGGTAGAACACGGTGTCTTCGACGCCTTTCGCCGTCACGGGGCTGGTCGTCTGCTGAAATTTCATGACGAATTTGATTTGCTCGGCCTCGTCCTCCTTAGTACGGGTCTCGCGTTGCTTCAAGAGAATTGAGCGAATGAAGTCAAATACCTGCCCGCTGATGGCCGGATTTCTTCGCTTCGCGCGGGCCACTGCCATGTGAATGTACGCGCGGTCCCGATCGGCGACGGGTTCCGGCCCTTCGGTCACATAGGTCCGATACACAGGAAAACACGCGATGATTTCCCTGATGGCGTGTGTGAGATTGTTCAATGTAAAGTCGCGAGAGCGACGGTCGCGTTCCGAAATGCCGTTGAGCTGGTGTCCGAGAACGTTCAGTTCGCTGGCCATGGAGGCACGCATGATTAACAGCTTACCGGCGTAGACCTGATCGGAATAGACATCTTCTCGATCGATGACCTTGGCATATAAATCGGTAAATGCGTTTTCGTGAATGCCGGCGACAAACAGCCCGTTGACCTGATTGAGGAAGTCATAACCGGTCGTCCCCTGCACGGGCCATGTCTCTGGCAACGGCTCGTCTTTACCCAGAATCTTTTCTACGACGATGAAGAGCGTAGCCTGAGCCCCATCCGATTCGGGCTTCGTCAGCTCCCGCAATTGCCGGAGATACTGTCTGGGGTCGTACAACCCGTCCACATGATCGATACGGCATCCCCGGACGGCGCCCTCGCGCACCAATCGCAACAGCAATTGGTGCGATTCCTGGAATACCGTTTCATCTTCCATCCGGATAGCAGCCAGCTCGTTGATGTCGAAAAACCGCCGATAGTTGATTTCCTCTGAGGCTACCTTCCAGGACGCCAGACGATAGGCCTGCTCATTCAACAGTGCATCGAGCAGATCAAAGCTTTCGGAGCGGCCACGTTCCCCATTAAATAGTCGCACGTTCTCCAGCACGAAGGCGCGGATGGTTTCACTCTCCTCCATGAGGGCGGACAGCCGTTTCTTAACGATTTCCTTCTCTCGATAATGTTCTGCAATCCGTTCAGGATTTCGTTCCGCCGGTCCGAGCAAGTTCTTCAGCGCCGTCAAAATGCTCTGAAGTTCCAACACCGGCATCGCCTGCTCGGCTTCGGCCACCAATGACTCCAGGCGGTGCGAGAGGAGGTTCGTCCATGTTTTGGGAGCCAACGGTAGGAGGTGGTCACCATAGCGCAACACAAACGAACCATCCTCGTAGGCGAGATGCATCTCCTGGCTTTCCAGGACAGCGCCGTATTGGTCACTTAAAATCGGCAGCAACACCTTGTTGGCCAATTCGCGCTTGATCGGTTGCCATTCGATGTCGAAGGCCGTCGCATATCTCGCGCTGGGGCCGTTTTCCAAGACGTCGCGCCACCACCGGTTTAAGGTCTTTCCGATCCCCATATGATTCGGCACGACGTCCAGTAGAATGCCCATTCCATGGGATTGCACCGTGCGCACAAACTCCTGGAAGTCTTCCTCAGTTCCCAGTTCCGGATTCAGGACGGCCGGATCGATCACGTCGTATCCGTGCTCGCTTCCCGGCGTAGCCTTACTGATGGGTGAGAGATAACAATCCGTGATACCCAAAGCCTGCAGATACGGCACGATCACACGAGCGTCTGAAAACTTGAAGTTCTGATGGAGCTGTATCCTGTAAGTAGCTAATGGGAAATGACTTTCTTGATTGGTTACTGTCATGATGCACGCTTCATCGCATCAGCCTCGTCGGACGGACGAGAGAGTACCACGAGACCCGATTGCGAAAGGTGAAACCTCCTGCGATCCTGCCCCGCATCAAAGCCGATACGGCTATAGGCCGGCACCGTACTGCGCCGGTCGGCGATCACGCGGCGCAAGCGCGCATGCGATCCGATATGCACATCGTCTAAAATGACGCACTCCTCCAAACGCGCGCCACGGTCAATGCGCACACCTCGTCCGACAACAGAGCGGCGAATGTCCGCCTCGTAACAGCGGCTACCTTGGCCGATCATTGAATCATCTATTCGTGTTCGTACCATGGCGGCCATCGGACCATCGTAACCACCGGAAAGTATCGGCCACGCCGGATTTCCCAGATCAAAGACAGGAGACTCGCCGAGGAGATCCATGTTGGCTTGCCAATAGGCCTCCAAGGTTCCGACATCACGCCAGTAGCCCCGTTCTTCGTACGAGCGGAGGCCTGGAATGTCGTTGGTGAGGAGATCGTAGACATACACACGATGATCGGTGAGCAGTTCGGGGACAATGTTGCGGCCGAAATCGTGGGCGCCTGGTCTGGACGCGTCACGCTTCAGCAACGGAACCAATGTCTCGGTTTTAAACAGGTAATTGCCCATCGACGATAAAGCATAACCCGGCCGTCCAGGCATGGGTTTCGGGTTAGATGGTTTTTCCTCGAACCCAATCATCCGACCGCGCTCGTCGGCCTCCAGAATGCCGAACCCGCGCGCTGCGGCCACGGGAACAGGCAAGGCCGCAACCGTTGCGTCGGCGTCATGTTTGAGATGCTCCTGGACCATCTGTTCGATGTCCATGCGGTATACATGGTCGGCTCCAAAGACGGCAATGATGTCTGGCTTCCAGTCTGCGATGAGGTTAAGATTTTGATAGACGGCATCCGCCGTGCCCTCGTACCACCCCTCTTGCGTGCGCATTTGAGGAGGAACGACGCTCACAAAACTTTGCGAGAGACGTCCTCCGATCTGCCAACTGTCCCGTAAATGCTCGATGAGCGATTGTGAGCGGTATTGCACCAGAACGAAGAGGGAGGTAATGCCAGAATTGACGAAATTGCTCAGGACAAAATCGATAATGCGGTACCTACCGCCAAACGGCACGGCAGGCTTACTTCTAACTTCTGTCAAGGGGAGGAGGCGTTCGCCCTTTCCTCCTGCCATGATAATTCCCAAAATCCGTCGCGGCTTCATTGATGGTTTCCTACTGTCATTCCGTCGTATGGAGGCTGGGAGCGGATTAGTGGGAACCACCGCACGATAGCAAGCGAACCCTGGATGCCTAACTAGGCCTCTCCCTTGTTCCCACTTCATGAACCCCTTATTTCGGCAGTCACCGGGCCTTCCACCCGAACTTGCCGTTGTACATGGTGTGACCGACACCCGAAGCAGCATGTGTTAGGAAATTATCCCTGGGGGATTTCCGAGTAGGATCCGTCGAGGGAACCGGAGAAGATGCAGGACAATTGCCTAAGCAGCAGTGAGGGACAGACGACATTTCTTTTTCAAGGCGGGGCCCATGATCATGTCGTGGTTCGGGGCTTTCCTGGTCTCGCTTCTCGTGACGGTGTCAGGCCATGCGGCGGACGAGGGGCCAGGCGGTGAGCGGGCGAAGGAACCGCCCAGGGCTATTGAACCCAAAAATAAACAGGACGCTGAGCCCAAATCCGAGAATAATCACAAGCCATCGACGGAAGACAAGACCAAAACGGAGGAAGCCCCTCCCTCCAAACCAGACGACACAGCGAAGAAGCCGGTCTCGTCCCCAAACCTGGCGATCAAACTGGCATTGATGGCCGATCCTCAACTGTTTCCGTTCGACATCGAAGTGGAGATGGATAAAGGAAAGGCGATATTGACCGGTGCCGTTCCCTCGGAAGAAGAGAAGGGCAGAGTCGCCGAGGTGGCGGGGAAAATCGAAGGGGTTGAGGCGGTGGTCAACAAGCTAAGCCTCGTTCCGACGCTCCGCGAGAAGTGGGCTAAAAAACAGGACGAGGCAATCGCGCATGTCGTTCGGGATCGCTTGGTGCGCAGCGAGACGTTAAAGGCGGTCGGTTTCGAGGTCAAATCTGAGAGCGGCATCGTCCGTTTAAGCGGAAAGACTCGCTTTCAGGTCATCGCGCTTGAAGCGGCCGAAGCGGCCAGGCAAGTCCCCGGGGTGCGCGCGGTGGATACGACCGGGGTACAGATCATCGCCAAGGATTAGGAAGGTCAGGAGGACCGGCTCACGCGTGTCACGAAAGATTCATCTCACGCCCGTAAGCAGCACCGACCTCACGCCGTCAGACAGCGGTGGTTGCTCACTCACGATTTTTCTCTTGTTTGGTGGGGTCAGGTGGTGTCGCAGGTCGGAGACGGCGTTTCCAAACTGGCGTTATTGTGGTTTGTCTATTCCGTTACCGGCTCACCGCTGAAAACCAGCATCATCGGTCTTCTCCAGACCGTTCCCGCGATTGTATTAGCTCCGATCATTGGCGTCGCCGTCGATCGCCTACCCAAAAAAACGTTGCTGATCGTATCGGATCTGGTGCGGGCGGTGGTACTCGGGCTGATTCCATGCTGGATGTCAGTAGACAACTTCACCGTTTCATCGCTCTACATCCTCGTCACATTACACGCGGTGGCGACCGCTGTCTTTGGCCCCGCGCTGACCGCGGCGGTGCCCTCGCTGGTCGTCCCTTCCCAATACACCTCAGCCAACGCATTACTCCAAATCACGACTAGTTTAGGGATCATCTTGGGGCCGGCGCTAAGCGGCCTCGGCATTGCCGCCCTGAGTTCCCAGGAAGTGCTCTGTCTGAACGCGTTAACCTACGTGGTTTCCGCCGCCTGTTTCGTGCCTATTCGGTTTGGCTTGCCTACCCTGCACTTAGCATCGGATGCTCCACTCACATCGACATGGCGTGACGTGGTTGATGGATTGCTCTATGTCATCAAAGGTCGTCCGATTGTCATATTTCTCACAATCACTGCGTCAATGTACACGTTTGCAACGAGTGCCTTTACCACCCTCTTTCCCGTCTTCGCCAGGACTTTACTGGATTTAGGACCAGTGGAAGTCGGCTATTTATGGTCCATGCTGGGTATAGGACTTCTCAGCGTGTCCGTCGCATTGACAGCGGTCAGTGGCTGGAGCATTAAACGCCGAATCAAGGTCATCGCGATCGCCAGTGGGGTCTGTAGCCTCGTCCTTTTTGCCTTTGTGACCGTGACCCATCCCACAATGGCCGCTGGGCTTCTGATCTTATTAGGCGCGGGGCTCGGAGCGCTCACACCGGTCGCCTGGGGCGTTCTTCAAGAGGTTGCTCCCGCTCATATGTTGGGCAGGGTCCTTGCTTTCTATACGTTGGGAGCGATGGGCGCAGCGATGGGCGGCATCACTTTTTTCGGCTGGGTGACCGGACGGTTCGGCGTGCCGACCACGGTCGCCGCGATCGGTTTGGTGATGGGAATTGCCGCGGTTTCAGCCTGGCGTTTTCTGAACAAGATGTCCGACCGGCCTCGCAAGCGTGAAACTAGGGGAAGCACGAGTCATTGAACCCTGCCATTGTAGGGTCTAGACCACCCAGCTGAAGGCGCCAAGAACGGGGAGGACCCCTAGTGTTGACTTTGCGAATTTCCGCGCTATCCGATACGTGCTCTCCTTTTGACCAAAAACATAAGAATGATCATTGGTTGGACGATATGTCCTGTCGGCAATACGCAAGAGAACGAAACGCTTTTTCGTCCCGATTTGAGGCAAGGTCTGTGCATCGATTTATAGTCGTTACCTACCCCTAGGAGCATGAGGAGCAAGAGCGAGCATGTCCAATGTACCCGATGCGGTTGAGCCGGCTAAAGCCAAAATGCCTGGTTGGCAGTTATTGAAGGGGCGAGATTTCAGTCTTCTGTTCTGGGGCCAGATGACGTCCCAAATCGGAGATAGCCTGAATCGCGTAGCCCTCTTGTGGTTCGTGTACCAGCTAACCGGCTCTGCCATGAAAATGGTGATGATCGGCCTGTTACAGACGATCCCACCACTGATCTTGAGCCCATTAATTGGCGTCTATTTGGATCGGGCCAACAAAAAGACGGTCATGGTGTGGGTGGACATCGCGCGCACCGCGCTTGTTCTCCTCGTCCCGCTCCTCTATACGTTTGGTGAATTAACTCTAGAACGGTTGTATGCAGCCGTCTTTCTGCTTGCCGTGGTGTCGACGATCTTCGGTCCGGCCCTCTCCTCGGCCGTCCCGCAGCTTGTGCGGCGTGACCAACTTACAGCCGCGAATGCGCTCTTGCAGACGACGACCAACACCGGCCTGCTGATTGGTCCGTTGCTCAGCGGCATCGGAATCGCGCTCATTGGGTCGCAAAATGTCTTGTACGTCGATGCAGCGACCTTTTTCGTCTCGGCTCTATGCCTCATGGGAGTGCGCTTGCGTCCGATAGAGGCCAGCGCGGCAGGCGAAATCGGACGAGGCACGTGGACTCAGGAATTGATAGCCGGTGTCCGGTTCGTCTGTTTGGAACAGACTGTTCTGGTGCTCATGGTGACCGCTGCTCTCTATAGTTTGGCGGCAAGTGCCTTTGCTTTTATGCTGCCGGTCTTCGCGGAGCAAAACCTCAGCGTTGGAGCGCTGGAACTTGGCGCATTATGGTCTGCGCTGGGCGCCGGCATGCTGGCGACATCGACTTGGCTGGCGTCACTGGCCCAGGGGGATTTGCAGGGACGATTCACGCTTATCTCCCGCTCGATGGTGGTGGGAGGACTGGCGATGTGCGGATTGAGCCTGCTGACGGCACCGTTGATCGCGGCGGCGTTAATTCTCATCATCGGCGGAAGCACCGCCATGTTCATGCCAATCGTGTGGGGCGTCCTCCAGGAAGTGACACCGGCACCCCTTTTGGGCCGCGTCTTCACCACCTTTAGTACCGGCTCCATGGCGTCAGCCATGGCTGGCATGGCCGGGTTCGGTTGGGCGGCTGATAAGATGGGGCCTCACGTCAGTCTGCTTGGCATCGGGTTCGTTCTGCTCGGTACGGCATGCGTCGCTGCTTTGTCCAGTCGCCGGTTCCGCCTTGCCAAAGCCACATCCCTAGCCCCCCTTGATCCCACCAGCAAGCTGGCCGCCTAGAGACTGATATTTCATAGACTGATATTTCTTGGTGAACTAGGCTGCCCGGCGAATCTGAGACATATCGCCTTCGACACGGCGATCAACAACCCGCCAATTGATGTTGGAAAAGAACGCGTCGATGTACTGCCCTCGCTGAGTGGGTGTGTAGTCAAGGAGAAATGCGTGTTCCCACACATCCATGACGAGAACCGGCTTGAAGCCTGCCACGTTGCCATGTTCATGCAACGTGATCCAATGGTTGGTGAGGCGGCCGTTCGCGGGATCTTGGAAACACACGGCCCAGCCCACTCCGCGCATCTTTCCCACACTGACAAAGTCGGTTTTCCATCGTTCATAACTGCCGAACGACGCCTCAGCCCGTCGTAAAAAAGACGACGTACTCTCCGGTTTCAAAGAGGCCTGCGGAGTGAGATTATCGAAATAATACTCGTGCAACACCATCCCGTTGTATTCGAATCCCAGGCGGCGAGTGAGCTCGGAGTACGCTGGGAGCTCTTCCTGATCCACGGTGCCGTCTTTTAGAAAATCGGCGATTCTCCCTTGCAATACATTTGTTGCCTTGACATATCCTTCATACAGGGTCAGGTGAAGGTCGATGGTTTTATCGGATATCCCTTGCAGCCCACGAAGGTTGAATGATTTGGTTTGGTATGGTTGATCGTTGAGCATACATCTCCTCTTTTATGGTCAAATTGAGACATCCATTCGATCGCCCATATCGCCCGTCTGGACTCCCTCTTCCCCAGATGGCAGTTCGACGTTGAGAATCTTCACGTCGATCACGAGATGTTTCCCTGCCAGCGGATGGTTGAAATCCACGGACGCCACGGGACCGGACATTTCTGTGACGATAAATGGCACCCCTTCTTCCGTCGTGAGCACAGTGCCGGGCTTGGTATCGGGAGGTAAATTCTCAGTACTAATGACCCCTTTCTTCGTCTCGTCATAGGGGCCGAAGGCGTCGTCAGAGGACAGATCCACGCGTTTTTCTTCTCCCTTCTTCATGCCGGTCAACGCTTTCTCGAGGCTCGGCAACAATTCATGATGCCCTGGCACAAATTGACTCACATTCTTCGGAATGATGATGCGCGACTCTGGAACTGTAATGGTGAATTCCATCAACACCACCGCGCCGTCCCTCACTGAAGGACTGCCCTCAGCCCAGACCAATAGCAACAACGGAGGCACGAGCAAACCCATGAGCGCAGCCGCTACAATTAATATTTTTACGCGAGGCATGATGACACTCCTTTCCTTCGAATCACATTAGTGAGGAGCGATGCGACCGGCTTCACCTACTTCGCTATTGGATTGCTCCCGCTCCTGCGTGCTCCGAGCCAGTTGTTGGGCCGCATGACTCTGGCGCCAGCTACTGTACTGTTCCGGCCCCAGGACGTCTCTGGCTTCGCGGAAGGCCTTGATTCCCACCATTCGAAGTTTGCTGTGTTCCTGGTCGGCCTTCTGGACGGCACTTTCAATGGAAAACAAGGAGCTCCGACTATCATGGATAAGTTTGAGCACTTCCATCTCGCTCTGTTTGTAGGCGTTCTCACGATCTCGGCGGGTGCGTTCGTATTGGTCGGTGATCGTCTTGACCTTATCGGTTTGTTGTGGAGACAACTTCAGGTCCTTGGCTTGTCGAAGCATGGAATGCAGACTGTTCGTCACATAGTCATGGTCGGGGCTCTCCGGCGCTTGGGCAGCCGTTTCCATTAACCGTTGGAGTTGGGATTCCGACAGAGGTTCGGCGCCGACAGCCGGAGAAACAACCACTCCAAGCCACGAGACTGCCATGAGGCTACCTCCAACAATCACGCTCTGCATGCTCTGAATGTGCATAATTTCCTCTCATCACGGTAAAAAGCGGAGTGGGCTGCAGGTCGCGGATAGGAAACGAAGACTTTATGTAATAGTCAGCAAAGGATGTGCCGACGATGTGGTAAATGCCAAACAGATGAACGCGGTTTATTCAACGTTGGGACAGTGCAAGCTGTCCCGTGCGGGACAGCATGTCTGGCGTTTGGCGCGAACGTTTGCGTTTTTTTCAATTATCTAGGGTTTCACCTGGTCTGTCGGCACCGGCGAGGCATTACCCGGATTTGCGCTTAGCACGCTTCCCCGATGAAGGCCGCCGTTTCGTCTCCTTTGGCCCAGTCACATGAGTCTGTGGCGTCTCGGAAGTCCGGGTGCGCTCGGCATAATCCTCAGAGGAGGCTGGATGGAGTTCCCACCGTACCTCGTCACGTCGCGCGATTTTTTCCGTTGTATGCAACGGTTCACCATCCGCATAGGTGACGCCAAGGGCCTTGCCGATTTCGTCGACGATGTCCTGATCTGGCGTCGGACTCGATCCGCCTACGGTTTCATCTCCAATATCCGCTTGGTCCCAAGCTGCATCGATGTCTCCGCCGGTCAGGACTACATCTGCTGGTGTCGGCGAGTCCTGCCGAGCCTGGTCATACCATTCCACATCCGCCCGCTCGTCGTTCTGCATCGGCAAGGTCGCTTGATCGCCTGATTCCACGTAGTCACGGATGACCTCGTCGGCATCGATTTCCCTTTTTCGTTGGTTATGTTGTTCCGGCATGATGAATAGTCCTCCTTCTAGTGGCGTGGAACGGCAACTCATACGTGCTGAATGGAATCGGGCGGTTGCCGTGCCTAATGCGGGTGAATCGTTCTTCTACGGCAGCCGCAACGACCATACCGTCCTGGACTAAACACGCAGCAGGATCATGAAAAGCGGTGTTGATGCCGTCCCGGTTTCTCCTGACAAGCCCCTTTAACAAGGTCTACTCGGAATTATTCGTTCTCGTTCATCCGGATTAGTAATGTGTGCATTCGCCTCCTCCACCTCTTTCATCAGAGAGTTAGGTTGGATGTTCCTCCGATTGAGTTCCGCTCGTCCCCGCCGCGCTTTCCTGGCCTTCCCACGCTGCTGGCGCGTCCGTTCTTTTTGCTGCTTCATCATTCCCCTCCCAAGTGTCTTAATTTTGCCAAAGTAAAACGGAAACACATCGGACGGTACTAGAGCATCCTCTAGTCATGACCACGGTTCGCCTTGGCCGAGGCCACTGCACTCCGATTAGGCATCAAGATTTCAAGACATCGTTGTCGTTTCAGTGAACAGGAACGGCGGGTCGTGGCATCGCCGACAGGATTAAACGGGTATCGGTCTTCGTTGGCCTCTACGGCACATCACGCTGCTCGAAGCACGAGTTCCTCGAGCTGATCGTCATCAGAAACCAGAACGTTGTTCAGAAAAAAAGTTGGCGTGGTACCGATCCCGTAGCGTCGTCCGGACCTTACGTCGCGCATGACGCGTGATGAGTACACCCTTCCATGCAGGTCTTCCTTAAATCGTGGAACATCGAGACCGGCCCTGTCAGCGTAGGCATAAAGATCGTCGGCCTCCAAGTCTTCTTGATTTTCGAAAAGTAAATCGTGCATGGGCCAAAATCGGCCTTGATTCCCTGCTGCCTCCGCGGCCTCCGCTGCCTGTTGTGCGAGTGGATGTTTGTTGACCAGTGGGAAATGCCGAAATACGAACCGAAGCTGATGTTCAAGTCGCCGACGCAAGCCCTTCACAAGAACAAAGGCTTGGCCACAGTAGGGACATTCGAAATCGCAATAGGCAATGACTGTCATGGGCGCGGAGTCCGGCCCCACGACATGGTCGTCCGGTTGCAATGGTTCCACGTGATTGGTGGCTCGCTTTCCGCTCATATCCGGCGATCTGCGCTTTCGTGTTTGCTTCATCGCCTGCGGTCGATGCGAGTGCCTGCGCCATGCGCCTGTCTCCGGGGAGCTTCACCTCTTCTGGTTGCCAGCCAGTTCTGTTCCCCGTACCCTCATGCCATGGTGATAGACCAAATGGCCGCCATACCAGACCGAGACTGCGAGCCTCGCGGTGCCGATCAGCGACAATGTGATCGAAAGAGGACCGGGTGAGTCCCGTTTTCCGTACTCTTTCTATCTTCTCTATTGATGACGATCGCCGTGGGAAAAGACGCCTGTTTCCATACTTTCCTTGAATCGCTGGAGGTCCCCCTCAATTTGTGAATCCGGATCCTCGCCAAGCAGTTTGGCAATGGCTGTGCCGATCTTGCCTGCCGGTGGCGCGTATTGGAGAGTGACGGTCAATTTCGTCCCTCGCCCGTCAGCCGTTGGCTCAAATTTTACGGATCCCGTATTGTCTACGTCGGCGCCTTGCAGCGATCGCCAGCCGATGCGTTCGTTCTCAACGTCATTGATGATCTCGGCGTCCCATTCCACTGTCGGAACGCCGGTCATGGTCTTGACCACCCAGTGAGAGAGGCGGTCTGTGATGACCTGCACCGATTCCAGGTGGCTCATCACGCGCGGAAGGTTTTCGAGTGAGCGCCAAAAACGGTACAGCTCGCTCGGTGGCCGATTGATTTCAATCGTCCGCACGATTTTCGTCGCCTGTCCGGAATGGACCTTCCTCCGTCCTAACCGGGTCGTGTCATGCGTGTCGTCACTCATGTCGATACCGAGGGCACCAAAGGCCGGACAGTAGCCGCTAGCCGCTCGATAGAGAAGACTGATGCCTGCTGTAGCCAGAATGGCTCCCAACCAAGACCGTTTGGGCAATGCAGCTGCGAGCAACCCAGCACCAGCCACGGCGGATAACAGACGCTGTCCTTCGCCAATATTTTGCGAGTCACCTTCTCGCGTCCGCCCGTTCTTCCCGCCAATCGAGATCCTGCTTGTTCGTACGATAACGGTATCGTTTCGGTTGACCAGATTTGCGCGCCATGAAATATCCTCCCGCCGATTTGGGCTCATTTAGGAATTCGGTTGTTGGAGATACTAGAGGGTCTGCAAGAGGTAGACCGATGGTAGCCGGCGCGTGTACCGGCCAATGAGGCGAGATTATTTAATTCACGATCCTTTGAACATTCATTGATCAGACAGACTGTCCTCTCACGGACAGGTTTTCCGATCCCTGCCGTTGGAATGAATATCTTACCAGCCTGTCAAAATCTGTCAGAAGCAGAGCAGGCCCTTGCGAGTTCAGGCGGCTCGCCGATAATTGCTTCGAGTCTCGATCACTTTTACTTCTTGACCAAAGCCAAAATAGGAAGCCATCGCTGCAAACCCCGCATGCAACCATATATCGTGACCGTAGAGTGGAATCAGCCCGAATGTGATATTGAGCACCGGTAGCAGACCCATTATCGCCAGTGCACCATAGAAGAATGTTAACCCGCGGGCGAACTGCCGAGCAGCGCCATTGTTCCGCGAGGAATACCAACCGGCTACGCCGATTCCCAAGTGAACGAAGTTATGGAGCCAATTGACGGGGAACAGCCCCAGCAATAAGCCGTAACCACCGTCAACAGCCAAATGTGGAGCACCAAGCGGAGGCGCAGTCTTTATTCCTGGGAAGAACCCGAGTACACCGACCAGAAGGAATACAATGCCTATGAGTTGGGCGAAATTTCGGCTCGTCATCGGCTGACTCCTTTCGTTGATCTGCCCACCTGAACGTAAGGGGCTCCTCGAGGGAGGAAGAGGCATACACAAATGCCCAGCGCCCCCAGGCCGTTTTAAATGCGCAGTCTCGGAAACAGAGTCCTTAACAGGAACCCTTAACTTGTCCTCCCTCTAGCTACTATCTTCGAATACTATAAATAAAATAGCTTTTCCACCACTGGTTGTGTTTCTTGTGTCACGGTACCGGAGCGACCTCCGGCGTGGCGATTTCCAATACGTAGCCTTGATCGTCCATTAATAAGACCACGTCCTGACCGGGCTGAAGCCGATCGAGCTTCTTCAACGGCGGACGGAAAGGTACTTCACGTTCCTTCCCCTGCTCTGCAATCTTGAGTGTTCCTTGTCTCCCGGTGCCTTTGAATACGGCCTGCACTTGTTGATGGGCCCCCTTTATCCTGGCCTTATTATTGTCGGCAGATTCCAGTACCGCCTGTTTGCTGGCTAGCTGAGCATCGACTAACTGGCCGGTTTCATCGGCCAAAAAGAAGGCATCGGCGCCAACCGGAATCGCCGTGAGCTTGCCTTTCGCGCGCTCGGCGACTGTGAAGGTCTTGGTTCCCTGGTCCGTTTGGATCACGGCCTTGTCCAATCCCACAGTCAATGGTGTACTTAATTTTCCACGCACCACTTGATGATCGGATCGCTCGTTCGGGTGATGGTAATCGACGACGGCATTGTGGTCATTCAAGGTGACGATGATCGGCTCCCCGACCTTAAAGGTCTGGCCTTTCACTGTGGCCGCTCTCAGCGGCACATAGAGTGACTGCGGATTGCCGATGTCGATTTCGATTTGGTTTGCACGGATAGAGACGATCCGTCCAGTCACCAGACGATTGCCTGGAATAAGATTGTTCGTAGGCTCTGTGATCACCTGCTCCTTTTGCTCTGGGTCGTTCGCTGCTCCAACCCAGCGCCGGTATACTCATTCCACAACTCAGCAACATTCCTCCTATCAGTACGGCTTTATGCGTCATGAAACACCCCCTCGTCATATTGTCCAAACCTCTCTGCACATTTAATGGAGCAAATGTTGGACCATCGTGGTCATTCGAACGTGGCAAAATCAGGGGATGCCGGGATGTGCGTAGCCGACCGCGCCGATTTCAATCTCTCTGAATTAGACAACGTGTCTCCGGCCGGACAGGATGCGCCGATGTCGGATGCTTTATCGAAATACGCATGGTGCCCATCTCTTGCACAATGACCCGAGTACACCGCCAGGAAAGAAGCGACTACCATTCACTGTTTGGCTCGATGCAAGTCGATGACTGAGCCGGCTTCATTCAACTCAGCGGTTACCAGAGCTCCCTCCTCGATTGTTCCCGTCTTGATGTCCTGTCGTTCAAGCGGAAACGTTCGTTCTCCTTGCGCCGTCTCTAATTTGATTTCCGGTTTCATCTTACCGACGTAGACCAGTTTGCCGGTGACAAAGCTGTGTCCGCCTTCCTGTCCCTTCGGATGCACATCGATGACGTTGTTGTTTTCGTTCAACACCATGGTCACTTCATCACCGACTTTTGGGACCTCGTGACCGTGCCGCGTAGAATTCTTGGAATTGACAGTCATCGTCGTGCCCTCCGACGTTTTTACTGAGAGCACACCGGATTTCTCTCCTGTCACGACTCCATCAATCGTTCGGTGATGCTCTCCTTTCGTCGGTCCGTCCGAGCGGCTCGAGTCAGCGGCGTACACCGAGGAGAAGCACATGGAAATAGCGGCTATCACCATCATGAGCATGATTCGAAACATGGAATCCTCCTGGGTTGAATGTGGCATCTGCTATCGTTTTCACGAGCTTATGGCGTCATCACGATCAGTTGGGTTTCTGCGCGGGGTTCCACATATTGTCTCGGCATTGTTGTCTCCCTCTTGAGAAATACGGAACTGTTCGTCGCAGAGCGTGATGTCTCGCAGGAAAGAACTTCTGGAAGAATGTTGCCTTGAGATCGGATCTCAAAACTATGTGCGATCACCGTTCAGTAACCACTTCCTTATGAATGGCGACCGCTCGGCCTTGGCCTGTGATAGTCCCCGTAATGATATCGCCTGGGCGCACATCTCGATCTCCAGCCGTACCCGCATCCACCGACATCGTCGTCTCTTTCCCTTTGGAGTCTTCGATGACAATCGTTCTAGGGCTTGCCTGTTTCACCTCACCTCGTACAACGCGCATTCCGGAGGCTTGCCCAGGATTGATGGTCGGATCAGCCAAACCTGTGTCTGGACGAGCCTTGCCTGGTGTCTCACCCGCCGTCACATGGATTGCGCCCTTCTGCAAAATGGCCTCCTGTCCCGAGGCCGGGAGAACTTGGATTAGCGACAACAAGACGGCATAACCGACGAGTCGTGTTCTGATCATGCGTGCCTCCTTCGTTGCTGCTGCATAAGCCAGCCCGTTAGAATCAAGCCGGCTGCCAACGCCCCATACAGCAGACTGCTTGATCCTCCCTTCCCGAGCGTTCTACTCCCCGACGGTCGGGGCGAAGCCGGTTGATCGACCGGCGTGGGCTGTCGAAAGACGATACGAGTCACAGTTTCCTATTTAATGGTGCCTCTCCAGGCTCCAGTTTCCTGGCCACGTGTTTCGATATACGCTTTGAACCGCTCCAGATCTCCCTGGACACGCTGGGTGACAATCCCTACCGCATCTCCCACATTCTCGATGAAACCTTTGGGGTCATACTCCAGCTGGAGCATAATTTTGGACTTGGAATCAGATAAGCGATGAAAGGTCACGACGCCTCCGTTCAATGCCCCCTCCCGACTCGTCCAGGCAATACGCTGGTCGGGAACCTGTTCTGTGATCTCCGCATTCCATTCTTTTTCCTTGCCGCCAATATCTGCTTTCCAATGCAAGTGCTTGTCATCGATTTGTTTCACCTGCTTCACACCTTCCATAAACCTTGGGAACTCTTCAAACTGAGTCCATTGGTTATAGGCGGCTCTCACCGGCACATTGATTTCAATCGATTTTTCGATGACAGACATAGTACTCCTCCTTTAGCCTTGTCATTGCTATCGTGTTGACTGCCGCCCCGATCGTCATTGCTCATACTTCTCCACAATCTCCGGCGGCCGTACTTGAGCCTTATCCGGATCTTCCCCCACTGTCCGGAGCGCACGCCGTTGTCGCAAAAGATCCCAGCACTGATCGAGTTCTACCTGTACACCACGCAAGCGCGCGCGCTCATCCTCTGATAAAGTGTCTTGACTCTGGAGGCGGTGTTCTTGCGACACCAATTCTTCGATATGTTGTAGCACCGTCCGGTCCGTCGTATGAGTGTCCATAGCTGTGCACTCCCATCTCGCTTGTCTATTCCTCGATGATCATAAAGCCCGCATGAAGGCCGTCAGCGCCTTTTTCTCTTCCTGATCCAGCTTAAGCCCACCGACGACGTTGAAGAACTCCACCGTGTCTTCAAGCGTTGGCAGGCGTCCGTCGTGGAAGTAGGGTGGCGAATCTTTGATGCCTCTCAATACAAAGGTCTTAATCGGTCCATCCGCTGCTGCGCCGAACCGCTCGAGATGAAGATCGTGCATTTGATGATCAGTGTACGAAGGCGGCAGATGACAGACGGCGCACTTCGCTTTGCCGAAAAACAGATCTTCCCCTCGTGTTTCAAGTGGCGTGGCTTTCGTGCGGTCCAGGCGACCGGTCATCGGATCGAGATGTGGGGCGGGCGGGAAATCGATCATGTTTTGCATTTGGGCCATGTGGGCCACCGGAACCCGATCGATGATATTCATCCCCTTTTTCATGGCGCGGATCGGATCGCCATTGAAGTAGGCGGTGCGTTGCTCGAACTCGGTAAAATCCTCGACGGAACGGATCGATCGCTTGGATCCATGGATTTGTTGATTAAACATGCCGCGAAGGCTGGTGGTATCCAGCCGCAGCCGTTCCATTTGCGGTCTCGTGTCGGGATTGAGGTGGAACTGCCCGGTCGTGTGGAAATTCACATGGCAATCCAGACAGCTCACGCCCAAGCTGGGTTTCGCCGTTTTGCGGTCATGCGTCGCGTTAAATTCTTCCTGAGGAAATTGGGTCACCAGCATCCGAAGTCCGTCAAGCTGCGCCGGCGTGACGAGTCCACGAAACAAACGATCAAAATTCTCGGTATGCAACACTTCTCCCTGTGACACATCGCCGAGCTCCGGATGAGTCGTTAAAAATATGGCCGGCGGAAACTCGGGAAGAAAGCACTCAGGCAGATCGAAATCGACATCGAATCGTTCCAGTCTCGGAAACTGCTTGATCTGGATCTGAGGAAATACCTGTCCCCCCACTGCCTGCTTCACGTGAGGCAAGCGGTCGAAGCCGGGAGGAAACACGCCTTTGGTCTTAATTTCCTCGGGAGTCAATTGTGCCAACTGCTCCCAACTCGTTCCCGACGGCAGCTTGACGGCAGGACCGATTGGCTGGAACTTCCCCTTCGTCATAGCCATCGCCTTTTCGCTTCGGCAACTCAGGTCGTACCGCTCATTCAATAGTTTTCGTTGCCGCTTCATCACATCTGCCTTTTCGGCAATATCCTTCTTCATGACCTCGTCGGCAATCTTCTGAGGATCCTGGCCCGGAGGAGCACCGAATGCGTCATACGAGAAATCGACGCCTTCAAACCCTTTCTTCTTCATATCCTCGATCGTTCCGATCTGCGTGTCCTGCTTTTTCCCTTGCGGCGTGGGCTGAGCCCAGCCGCTTCGGTCGAACTGGAAAACCAATAGAACGACGGACGAGATTCCTACGAGTATTGCCAGCAGGGTGAGCCAACGTCTCCGCACTTTCATATCAGTGTCTCCTCCCGGATCTTCAGCGCGCAGGCTTCTGATCGATGCCAATCGAACTGGCGATCTGCCGAGCCTTCTGTAAATGTTGTTTGAGGACTGGAAGCGTACCCTCAGCCCATTGCTGTATTTGGGGATTCTTGAGCGCGTGCGCCCCTCGCTCGAACTCCTTTACGTCCTTCGCGTGATCGCGGAGCATATACGTCATGTAGGCCCGATCGAACTCTTTGCCTGAAAGTTGGGAGATCTTTTCCTTTTTCTCCTTGTGTTTGCCGATGAGGGGCATCGGGAGCTGCACACCTTCCTTAGAAGCCAGTTGCTCGACTTCCTGGTTCGCCTTCTGGTGATCCTCAACCATCTGAGCGCCGAATTGCTTGACCTGTTCGTCGCCGGCCCGCTCAGCAGCCAATTGTCCCAATACGATTTCAACCTGCTGACCCTCCGCGGCCTTTTCGATAAAGGATTGCGCGCTCGACGTCGTGTCCTCCTTGACACTCTGTCCACCGGTTGCGGGAATGAAGGCAACTGCAGTGGCCGTCATCATCCACACCGTCACCGCACGAATCATGGCATCAATCCTTACCTACGGTGCTCTCGCAATGGCGCGGCTCACGTTGGCGATCGGGTGCCTTCGGTCGGCTGCACAACCACGACGTTAAAGTGAGACCGGCAGCCGCAAGCACGGCAGCGGTCTCGAGCGGATGAAGAGATGCCTGCGTATAGATGACTCGACTCGGACACGTAAGGAGCACGCCCGCCCCGCTCTTTCAATCCTTTCGTTGGTCCGTAGAGGTTGTTGTCCTGCCGATCCTCCTCCGGTTGGTCGCTTTGCTGGACCATGAACATCTTCTCCATGACTTTATCGGCCCAACGCGGAGCGAGGTTACCGAGAAACGAGAGCATTTTTCCGCCGCCTCCAGCAAACACGTCGCGCACCGGATGCTCCGCGCAATAGAGAATCGTTTCAGCAACGACCTCAGGCGCATACACTGGCGGAGGAACGGTCGGCTCGTTCGCCAGGTAGTTTTTGGCATGTTCAGCATACGGCGTATCGGTAGCGCCAGGTTTAATGAGCGACACGGAAATCGGCAGTCCATCGTGCTCCACTTCCATACGCAACGCATCCGTGTATGCCTTCACCGCATGTTTGCTCGCACAATAGATGCCCTGTAGAGGAACGGCGCGATCAGACAACGTGCTGCCAATATTAATGAGCGCCCCGCCTTCTTTCTGCAGATGTTGGACGGCGATTCGCGAGCCGTTCACGACGCCCCAAAAATTCGTCTCGAACAAGCGCCGTTGGTCCTCGATGGATACGTCAGTCAGGCGCCCGTAGACCGACACACCGGCGCCGTTGACCCATGTATCGATACGGCCGAAACGGGAGATCGCTTCCGCGGCCACGCGGCGCAGAGCCGATTCATCGGCGACATCTGCCGCGATGAACGCTGCCATCCCGCCGATGGACTCGTTGCCTTTAATTTCTTCAGCGAGCCGTTTGAGCGCCTCATGATTCCGGGCGGTCAGTACGACACGGGCGCAGCGCCTCGCTGCCATGCGTGCGGTCACCAGACCGATACCGCTGGACGCGCCGGTGATCACAATGACCTGCTGTTTGAGGGGCTTCAGCCGTACGTGCATTCGTACAATCACTTCGAAGTCAAATTGCGGAGCCGAGACAGTCCTCAACATTCGCACTGACTCCAATCCACTATGGTCGATGCAGAGGCGTCGAGCGACTAGCAAATGCCCGAGAAAAGACTATGGTGAAGGACAGTTTCACGCCACGTGAGAAGAAGCACACCAGTGAAAGAAGGAGAGACAAACAAAAGAAGGTAAGACACAAACCTAGAGGAACACTGAGTCGAAAAAACAGCTTTATCGTCGTCGCGACGAGGGCTCTTACTAGTCTCTCCGCAGTCCTGATCGTGATAACCGTAATTGGATGGAGCGTAGCGCATCTTTACACAATCAAAGGAGGTCCGACATGACACGCATACTGTTGTCACTCTTCGCGGCGGCGGTATTTTTCGGCGTTGGGTTTGCCCAAGCAGCCAACCCGATGTCCGATAAAGAGGCCAAGCCATCGATTGAAGAACGACTGACCAAGGATGCGGTGAAGGGTACATTGATGAAAATGGACGGAGAGTATTACTGGATCAAAGACAATGACGGGAAAGAAACGAAGATTCACGTGGACAAGAGCACCAAACTGGACAAAGTCGCCGTCGGAGATCAGGTCAAGGCCTATATCACCGATAAAGGGCATACCACGACACTCCAGCGAGCAGACTAAACGCTATTGATAATGTGGTGAAGAGCTTTCTTCGCGTGCCTGCGCGAAGAGGAGGTATCTGACAATATGGCGCGATATGGCAAAGGCGCAAAACGATCGGTCAAGCGGGCCATGCACAAACGGAAGAAAGGCACTTTAAAAAGTGGAAAAAGCGGGAGGAGGGTCAAAAGCAGAAAACAGGCCATCGCCATTGGCCTGTCGGAAGCCAGACGTAAAGGGAATAAAGTACCTGCTAAGTAACTAGTGGGTATTTACAACGTGGGGAGACGTCAGGGGTGAGGCGTGAGGCGATTTTGTGTGTGACGCTGGTTTTCGCCCTCAGCGACGCCTACGCGCAGACCATCACCGACGTCAAAACCGGGACGGGCACCCTTGCTGAGGACAATGATCGATCCACCGAAAACCAACCTCCTATAGACGAGCTGCGAGAGAAGCGTGCACAGGCTGATGCGGAGCTACAAGCCATAAGCCGGCCTAAAACTCTCGCGGCCGGTGCTCCGTCCGGCACCCCGCAAGATGAACTCCTCGAACGGCGAACACTTCTCCATCTCATTGTCCGAAGCGAGGACGAGCAGATCGACGATGCGCAGCGGTTGGAACAGACCCGTCAGCGACGCACGGAGTCCAGGACCGATTCCAACAATCCTGCCGAATCTCCCCCCTACTCCATCTTTTTTGCCGATCAATTGTGGGACAACGCGTTCTCGGTCCGACTCGCTGTGGAAGGTCTGCAATCGCAGTTGAGCCTCACCGAATTGCGTTTCAATCGCGCACGTGAGTCTCTGCTGGCAGCGGAAGAGGGCCTCCGACAGGCAGCGGAACGAGCGGAAGCTGCAACGGGTTCCCCCGGATCTGAGCGGCAGAGTTGGCTCCGCGACCTTCAAGCACTTCGCCACCGGGCGGCTGCCGCCATGCTCCAGGCAGCGGAACTCTCAAAGATACGCCTGCAGGAAGATTTAAGTGACGCCCGTGCCCGCCTCCAGTCGGCGGAGCGCCGGCTGGAATCCGTCGAATCTCACGTGGATTTTACAGAAGCGGATCTCGGCAAAATACGAACGCGTCTGTCGGAGGAGCGGCAAAGTCTGGCTGAGGAACTGGAGCGGACAACCGCCGCCCGGCGCCAGCAGTTTGACCGACTCCGGGAAATCGAGCGTGAGCTGGCGGCTCGGCTCGCGAAACGGACCGATCGAGCCGTGAAAGTCCCTGAAGGCCTCCGGCAAGCACAGGCCGGTGCAGAAGTACAACGTATACAGGCGGATAACCTGGCTCTTAAGGGCGATTTGCTTCAGCTGCTGCTCGATGTGGTGGAAGGCGAACGGCAATTGTGGGACAGCCGATTTGCCATTGCGCACGGTGCTGAAGCCGGAAAGGCCCGAGAGGCGTACGACCGCTTTACGCCCCTGTTCGCGAATTTCCGCGCTTCGCGCGATTACTTACGGCAACAAGTAAGCATCGTCTCCGGCCAGATCGGCGAACTGGAAACTCGTTTGAAGAACGCCCGTGCTCGAGAAGACCGAGAGCATGCACGAGCGCTGCTCCAAGTTCACCGGCAGCGAGAACAGATTTACGACCGCGCCCTTCAGCGAGTGGATCAGGCCTCGCGATTTCTTGAGCGCTGGAAGTCGGAATTCAAAGAACAAGGGAAGGAACTTCCTCTTTCGGCTCGTCTCGAAGATTGGTCGCAACATGCGTGGGAGAACGTCAAAGTTGCCTGGCAGTTCGAAGTCTTTTCAGCGGAAGACACGATTGAAGTGGATGGGAAGAAAATCACGGGCCGTCGAAGTGTGACGGTCGGCAAAATCGTCAGCGCGCTCGTCATCCTCCTCATCGGATATTGGTTGTGTCTCTATCTGGCCGGATTGATCGGACGCCTGGCCGTCGCGAGATTGGGCGTGGCTCCCGAACTGGCCAATCTTCTGCGCCAGTGGAGCCAGGCGCTGCTCATCACCATTCTGATTGTGGTGAGCTTCGTGTGGGTCAAGATTCCCTTGACCATTTTCGCCTTTCTCGGAGGTGCCTTCGCCATCGGAGCGGGCTTTGGCGCACAGAACTTGTTGAAGAATGTGATCAGCGGTATCTTGCTGCTCATCGAACGTCCCCTGCGTGTAGGCGATTTGATCGAAGTCGACAACGTGCGTGGCCGGGTGACAACCATCGGCCTTCGATCGTCCACCGTGCGGGATGCCAAGGGGATGATCACGTTGATTCCCAACAGCAGTTTTCTCGAGCGGCATCTTACGAATTGGACGTATTCCAGTCGTATCGGCCGTTTTTCACTCCGAGTCGGCGCGCCGTACGGTTCCTCCACACAACAAGTGATGGATCTGCTGGCCGGCCTCGCGAAAGAGCATCCGCACGTACTCAAGACTCCTCAGCCACAGGTCTTGCTGGAGGAATTCGGTAGCCAGGCACGGATCTTCACACTGAACTATTGGCTCGAAATCCGGTTGGACGTGGATCCCAATGAAGTGGCAAGCGAGTTGCGGTTCGCCATCGAGCGCAAATTTGAGGAAGCGGGCTTGAAAATTCTTTCGGCGGGGTAAGGTAGCGAGTCGCTCATCTCAAAAAGAGCAACCAGAGATATAGCGTGCTCAACACGATCGATCCCAACATCACGGGGAATCCTACTGCGAAGAACTGCCAGAACGAGATGGGATGGCCCGCCCGCCGAGCGAGGTCCACCACGACAACGTTGGCGCTGGCCCCGATAAGCGTCCCGTTTCCCCCCAAACAGGCTCCCAGAGCCAGCGCCCACCAGAGCGGTACAATATCCGGCTGACGCACGAGCGCCGAATGATCGACGATTTCCGGATGCAGTGCGCGCGCAAGATCGACAATCAATGGATTCATCGCTGCCACGTACGGAATGTTGTCGAAGATCGACGACAACAACGCCGAGCCCCACAGCACCGCCAATGTGGAACCAGCAAGATGACCTTGGGTCAGTGCAACCAACTGTTCCGCGAGATAACGAATCACGCCGACTTTTACGAGCCCGCCGACGAGCATGAAGAGGCCGATGAAGAAAAAGATGGTTTTCCATTCAACGTCTGACAGATACCTTAATTCTTCGGCGTCTTGCTTCTTCCGAGACTGACCGATCAGCATGAACGCGCTGGCGCCAAGGAGCGCGATCGTCGCTGGTTCCAGATGCAACCAGCGATGCAGACAGAAGGCCAGGTTGACCATCACAAGCAACCAGACGGAACGACGCAATAGGACCGGATCTTGTACCGCCTCGCGCGGCTGCAGCGACAAGACGGCCTGCTGCAGATGTGGCGACACTTGCATCGTACGGCCCCAAAAGAACCAGAGCGCACCCAGAGAACATGCCAGTATGATGACGACGATCGGTCCCAGAACGAGCAGAAAGTCTACGTATCCGAGCTCCGCCTTACTCGCGATCATCATATTCGGAGGATCGCCGACTAACGTAGCGGTCCCCCCAATGTTCGATGCGACCGCCTCCACGAGGAGAAACGGCATAGGGTTCAAGTCCAGCCGTTTGGTAAGGGCCAAGGTGACCGGCGCCATCAAGAGCACCGTCGTCACATTGTCGAGCATGGCGGAGAGGACCGCCGTCAAAACTGCCAGCACTGCGATCATGCGAAAAGGTTCGGCGTTGGCGCGCTGCGCCGTCCAGATCGACAGCACTTCAAAAAGCCCGGTCTCGCGAATGATGTTGACGATGACCATCATCCCGATCAACAGGAAGACCACGTTATAGTCCACCCCGAATTCATGCGAATAGAATGCTTCTTCCTGTGTCAGGACTCCCGATCCGATCATCAGCGCGGCTCCGCAGAGAGCCACGACCGTCTTGTGAATCCGCTCGGTAATAATGACCAGATAGGCGAGACCAAAGATGACCAGAGCGATGGACACGTCCGACATGGGTAGCCTCGGTTCCTCTCCCGTGAATGCTGGCCCATTATGGACAGACCGGTGAGCGCTGGCAATGGAAGTCGTTGAAATACACTGAAGACAGCCTCGCATATTTTTCCTCTTCCATAATGGCGCCGCTCTCCCGTACGATAGTTCGAGCCACATACGCCACCATGTCGAACTTGTCACAGCAGCAAATCGAGCAACTGGTCAAGGGTCATCATTGGGACCCCTTGGCTGTCCTCGGCCTTCATGCGACCCAGCAAAACGGCTCCGCCGAGGTCGTCATTCGCTGTTTTCTTCCGGAAGCGAAGGAAGCAAGCGTGTATGTCGATACTTCGGAACAGTCGGCCATCCCCATGGAACGCGTGCACGAGTCAGGACTGTTCGAAGCCGTCCTTCCGGAAGCACCGTCTCGTTCGCCTTATCGTGTTCGGCTGGTCGATTTTGCCGGCCAGGTATCTGAACGATACGATCCCTACGCCTTTGCGCCACTGCTCTCGGACTTCGATCTGCATCTCTTCGCCGAAGGTACCTTTTTGAAAGCGTACGATACGTTGGGCGCTCATCTGCGAACCGTCAATGGGATTGCGGGCATCCATTTCGTCGTGTGGGCTCCCAACGCCGCCCGTGTTAGCATCGTGGGCGACTTTAATCAGTGGGATGGCCGTCGGCATCCGATGACCAACCGTGGTGCCACCGGCCTGTGGGAACTCTTCGTGCCCGAACTCTCTGACGGCACACTCTACAAGTATGAGATCCGGCCTCGAGATCGTGACACCATTCTGTTGAAGGCAGATCCCTATGCGTTCGCATCGGAACTCCGGCCGAAAACTGCATCGGTCGCGCACGATCTTTCACACTACAGGTGGAACGATCACTCCTGGATGGAAGCCAGACGTCGGAGGGACCCTCTCAAAACTCCCATTGCCGTTTATGAAGTGCATCTCGGCTCCTGGATGCGCGTGCCGGAAGAAGGCGATCGGTGGCTCACCTACCGCGAATTGGCCGCCAAACTTATCCCCTATGTGAAAGACATGGGCTATACGCATCTTGAGTTGATGCCGGTCACTGAGCATCCCTTCGATGCTTCATGGGGATATCAATCGACGGGATACTTCGCCGCAACCAGACGCTATGGCACACCGGAAGACTTTATGGCCTTTGTGGATGCCGCGCACCAGGCCGACATCGGCGTATTGATGGATTGGGCGCCGGCACACTTCCCCGACGATCCGCATGGCCTTTCACAGTTCGACGGAACACATCTCTATGACCATGCCGACCCACGTCTCGGCTACCATCCGGAATGGCATAGCCGCATTTTCAATTACGGACGGGTCGAAGTGCGCAACTTTCTCATGAACAGTGCACTCTTCTGGTTGGACCGCTACCACATCGACGGCTTGCGGGTGGATGCCGTGGCGTCCATGCTCTACCTCGATTACGCACGCAAAGCGGGAGAATGGATTCCCAATCAGTTCGGAGGGCACGAGAATCTCAACGCCGTGCTCTTCTTGAAAGACTTGAATGTCTCGGTCCATCGAGAGTTCCCCGGCGTCATGATGTTAGCGGAAGAGTCCACGTCCTGGGCCGGTGTCTCTCGTCCCACATACGCCGGAGGTCTCGGATTCACCTTCAAATGGAATATGGGCTGGATGCACGACATGCTCGAATACTTCAGCCATGAGCCCGTCCATCGGACGTATCACCAGAATCAGCTGACGTTCGGCTTACTCTATGCGTTCAACGAAAACTTCATGCTGCCGCTGTCGCACGACGAAGTCGTCCACGGAAAAGGTTCATTGATCAATAAAATGCCAGGCGACGAATGGCAACAGTTTGCTAATCTTCGCGCGCTGTACGGGCTGATGTACGGCCATCCAGGAAAGAAGATGCTCTTTATGGGAGGTGAATTCGGCCAGCGCCAGGAGTGGCGGCACGATGGAAGCTTAGACTGGCATGTTCTCGTCTACGCCTTCCATAGGGGAGTCCAGAATCTCGTGCGAGATCTCAATCTTTTATATCGAGCAGAGCCTGCGCTCCATGCCATCGACCACGACTGGCCCGGCTTCCAATGGGTGGACTTTCATGACGCTGCCAATTCCATTATCGCTTTTCTCAGAAAGTCCGTCGATCCAGAGGAGCACATCCTCTGCGTCTGCAATTTTACGCCGGTCCCTCGTTATGACTATCGCATCGGCGTCCCCCGTGACGGATATTATCGCGAGGTGCTCAATACCGATGCCTCCACCTATGGAGGAGGCAACATGGGCAACCAGGGCGGCCTGCATGCGCAGTGGATACCTTCTCATGGGCTGCCTTTCTCTTTGGCTCTCACCCTGCCGCCTCTCTCAATCTTATTTCTTAAAGCCGACGCATAGATTGGCCTTCTGCCGGCCATCCTTCCTTGCAACACGATACCCAGAAGGGAGGCCGCACAGCATGCGGCCCGCAGCTTACGATAGGACACAAGTCATGACGTGGAGGAATCAGGAGAAGAGTTACCAGGATCTGAAAGGACCACAATCCAGATGGATGAAATCCGCGCGTGGGTAATACCCCACCCCGCCGTATTGTAGCTTTAAGGCGACGTGCCGGATTTCACGCGGACGAACACCGGGGATGAAGAAATCGACCGCTTGTCCTTCGACATGGAGACTGTGACGCGCGGCCCGACGGCTGCGTTTGACTAAGATGGCATTGTATTCAGGCGACCGATAGCCGGAAATGATATGAATCTCCCCTGCACCGCCCAACGTCTTTTGCACCAGATTGATATGCTCGATCACCCGGGGATCCATCGTAGCCACTTCGCCCGTGTGATGACAACGGAGGATATGATTGAGATCGTCCAGTGCGGTGAGATCGTACCGCCCGCTCTCGTCCCGATAACGAACCCGCAACCGCTCATCAGTATGCACGTTATAAAACGCCAGCTCGCCTTCCGGCAGGCCTTTCCCCTGCGCACGCGCAGGAGAAATGTCCAAGAGCCGGCCGCTCAGGAGAAGCACCCCAGCCACAGAAGTTTTCAATAACGTTCGTCGGGTCCAGGACCAATCGGGCGGCTGCACAAGATCGCTCCAGAAAAGAGTAGACTGTGGAGTCTACATACGTAGTTGGTATCAAAAGGCCGGGGCCAGGTCAATCCTTTTCTTGTCCGTCGGCAAAAATATCTCGTCCTCGTGTCACAAATTTCAGTGGTATGATGATGGCAAGGATATCGGACAATGCGAAACTACCAACGACTGTTTCAACGACGGCCGAGCCGCTTCCATGTATTTGCCGGATGCTGCTGCCTGCTGTTCGGATTGTTCGCCGCGCCGCTTGCTGCGTCCGCACTCACGGGACGGATCGTGATTGCCGGTTACGGTCCTGAGCAACAGGTTATGCAGGATCTTGCACGGGCCTATGAAAAACTTCACCCAGGCACCGCGATCGACGTCGAATGGGACAGGACGGTACGAGCCGCGGAGATGGTGAAAACAGGAGAAGCGCATATTGCCGTGACAGACCGACCTGACTCGTCGCTCGACGCGATCCCCTTGGCGTGGGACGGGATCGCGGTCATTACGAACTTCGCCAATCCGTTGACCGAATTGACGCGCGAACAAGTCCAAAAGTTGTTTACTGGTCAAGTGAAGCGTTGGTCTGACCTCGAAGGTGCAGATCAGCCGGTCGAAATCATCGCGCGCACAGGGAACGATAATCTCACTGCCGGCTTCGAAACGTCGCTCGGTATAACAGGGCGGCTGGTGCAATCGTCCACCACGGCTCGCTCGGACCAACAAGCCCTGCGACTGGTGTCCGGTCGGGATGCCGGGGTCAGCTACATGTCCCTCGGAGTGGCGTTACGCGCGCAAGAAGATGGCATTCCCATTCGCATCCTGTCGATTGACGGGGTCGAGCCCGGTGAGCCGACCGTCGCCAGTGGCCACTATCCATTGAAACGCCCCGTGCTGCTGCTCACTGCGACACAGCGCGATCCGCTGACCGCGTCGTTCCTCTCGTTTATCCAATCAACTGCGGGACAACTGCTTATTCACAGCCTGTATACCCCCCTAGGGTCATCTCCCATTGTCATTTCTCCTTCCCCCGCGCAATCGAAGGACACCTCACGACCAGCGACCTAACGAATCGCGCCTCCCTGGCGAATCATTTTTCTCGCTAGACAGGTTGGCTTAAGATAGGTAAGATCCATCAAATCAAGGAGTCATGAGCATTATGGCAACCATTTTGGTCATCGACGACGAGGATTCGATCCGGCATCTTTTAAAAGATGTGCTGGAAAAAGCTAAACACCGGGTGCTCGAAGCCCGCGACGGTCGTGAAGGATTGACCCTGTATCAGAACAACAAGGTCGATCTCGTCCTCATGGATATCCTGATGCCTGGCACAGACGGGTTGGAAGCCACGCTCCAGCTGACCAGGGAGTACTTGGACGCCAAGATCATTGCCATGACCGGCGCCCAGGGAGACCGCAATTTCCTTGACGTGGCCAAGCTGTTCGGCGCACGCCGAGTCTTCGAAAAACCGTTTGACTTAAGCAAGATGGTGGAAGCGGTGACAGAAGAATTGGCGAAATAAGGTTGCTCTTCCCTCTTACGTCACTCCCATCCAACCGGATCATAGCCTCGCTCTTTCAGACACCGTTGCACAAACTGTTTATGCGCATTGCTGGGCGGCGAGCGCCTGAATAGTCCTCGCAGAAATCCCGCGGTGGCGCCACTGGCTGCACCAACCATCGCGCCGCGTCCTGGGTGACCAACGACCGCTCCACCGACAGCGCCGGCTGCGGATCCGACCGCACCTCCCGCCGCGGTGTTGCCGGCAACTTGACCGGTCTTCCCCTGACTTGGAGTCGCTCCGGCATCCTTGGCCATCTCCGTGCATTCCTCGATATCGCGACCAGCCGCCTCTTCACCGACTTCCTTATAGTGAGCGTTGGGATAGAGGATCGGTTTCGGGGCACAGGAGAGGCAGAACAGAGCGAGAAGCGTTGCAATCGAAATACGCCGTATCATGACTCTACAGCGACGCGACTCATTCTTATCGACCTCCGGTCAATTCCTTGCGAACAAGGCCCCGCATCATCGCCGGATCGCTGTAGCCGACTTCGCTCAAGGCATCCATGAGATGAAGGCCCTTGGATGCCACCAATTCCTTGGCCTTGGTATAATTCTTTGCGCTAAATCGTGCAACGGCGGGATGGCCATTCACAATCTGACACGCCAGCACTTCATCACCCACTTCCAAGGTCCCTCCCTGCTCGACCAGCGTTTTGGCTTGCGGTGTCGTGATCCCATGGAGCTCAACAAATTCTTCCAACCCACCGGTTTCAACCAACCGACCATCCGGCATGATGCAGAGCCGCTTGAAATGAGGCGACCAGTCTTTGCGGAAATCAATGTACTTGATGTCGCCCCCTTTCGCCACGGCACGATCGAGGGTACGGAAATCCAGACCGAGATTCTTTCGGGCCAGCTTCGCTTTCAATTCATCAGGCAAGGTCCGATACAACACATCCTTCGCAGCCTCCGTGAGAGAAATCGATCGCGCGCGCGCCATCCGCTCGGCCTCGTCGAATTGCACCACATCCAGTGTAAATGTCTGCTTGGGACTCTGCCTGTTCTCATCCATGACACAGGCAAACAGCCCGCGAGTGAGCAAGCCACCTTCTTGTGGATACACATATACCCCGCCCTCAATCAGCAGCTTGGTCATCGTGTCTAGCGGCACGTCATAACTCTCAGAAAGGACTTTGGCATGAGCGGACAGATCTTCAGGCAAGGTCATCGCACAAGCCGTCACGTTCCCAGGTGCATCGAATTCCGAATAGTCTTCGATGATGTTATACAGAACGGGCGCCTTTGGTTGTGCAATTTTCTTTTTAATCTTAAACATGAGGTATCTTATTCAAAAGATGCATTCAATTAGGAGTGTAGATGAGTATATGGAGGCAAGGTCATCAATCGCCGGTCTTCCAGCGCTCCTCCGATCGTAAAGTGATAGAGCGACTGAAGGCTCAACCCCTTCACGGCCACGATCTCATGAACGGGGTCGTCGAAAAAACATCCGATGCCGGTGGCCCTGACTCCTGCCGCTTCCGCTTCAAGATAAAGCACCTGTCCCAAGAGGCCTGATTCCCAAAACAATCGCGGATACCACCAAGCCCCTCGTTCACGCAAGGTCCCTTCGAACTCAGCCAACATGCCGAATGAAAAGGCACTGTCTCCCGCAATATCTTGATGACAACTCACTTGGGTAGCCAGCCGCTTCGCATCACCCTCTAACAGCCAATACAGCGGAAGGTCATCCGGACAGCCTGGGGCGGGGGACCAATGTAGTTCGGCATTCATGGATCGCTGTACAAATGTCAATTTCGTCTGATCACGGAGGAGGAAGTACAGTCCTGGAGTCATCCCCTCTACACGATGAACGAAGAGCATCAGATGGATCGCCGGATCATACGGCCAGACATCCCACGGCGTCGGGCGAACCATTTGCGGCACCTCGACATGCGGCATAACCCGTTCAAGCATCCGGAAGAACGTGGCGGCAGTAATCGAAGTCTTCCCATCGAATGCGACGGCACTTCGCCGTTGGCGAATGATCTGGCCTGCCAAGACCCCGTGGGACGTAAGAGCCAAAGACTGCGCGATGATCGACTGCTGCGAATGACCAAGCGGAATCGTCACCTTCTCTGACTGCCCTTTCCATGACGCCTCAGCCACTTCATCAATGATGTCCCAATGCACCTCATGTTCACGACTCAAACGATTCGCCTTTCCGAACCATTTCGTCTTCTCAAGATTCGGGATTATCTCCACATCCAGATAGGGAAGGTCCGAATCCGCATGACGTTTCACAACCGACGATGGCCACACCACAGCAAGGCAATCGGGATGCTCCGGCTCAGCCTCTAAAAAGTCGCCTGTGCGATGAGTCCCGAGGAGCATGGCGACTGTGTTTTGATCCAACGAGTCCAGCAAGCCCATGTTCCATCCCAGCGTCGCAGCCCCAATTCTGGCTGTCCCGATCGCATGGCCGACGTCATGGTTACAGTACCGGAATGCCCGCTCCCCGTATTTCCAAGCCTCCCGCCAGTGAACCGAAGTCAGTCCGAAAAGAAATGCACCGGTCGGCAACGGATCAAAAAGTTGTTCCAAGACTTCAGCAGAGAACTCTCCTCTTAATTCCAGCCCATGCTCTTTCGGCGCGTAGTGATACAGACCCGGCTTCATATCGATCCCTTGGATTTGTGGCAGGATGATGTACCCTTCAGTGGGATGTAGGTTGCCGGAGGAGGGATTACTGCGCAATGCCCATTCAGATTCCCCTGCTCTCTTCCAGGCGGACAAGGCAAGGGCGAACTCAAAGAATCTGGAAAGAGTCCGCACGGTCACATGCTGAGTAGGGACCTTACCCTGTTGATAGATCGAATCATAAGATGGTGAGAGCGGTTCTTCATCCGGCTTCAGTAATGGAAGCCGAATCAGCTGTGTTCCCTCAAATCGTCGAAACGGGTCGGGCTGATTCGCCCAGTCTAAATATCCCAATGACCGGGCATAGCGATTAAAATGATGCTTGGTTTGAATGTGATACTGAATGATCTGATCAATCGGATCAGTGGCAGCTGAGGTGTCCCCTGCCTCGGGAACTGACTCGTGGATTCCCATAGTTGATGTGTCCAGTGTACAGAGCTGCTTGAAGAAAAGTAAACGATAGGCGAGTTGATTACGTCTCTCCAGCGACGCTACACTCCCTGCCAGCGTTCTCTGCAGGAAGATACTATGCAATTTGATCCAGCCCTGGCCGCGCAGTCCGCACTTCGAGAAGCAGAAATCGAACTCGGTTCAGATTGGCCGACCGCCGTTGAGCTGGAACACACGTTTTCTTCCAACGCTGGCGTCACGGCGCGGGAAGCCTACGAAGGTTTATTGTCCCTTGCCCAGCGCTATCCCAGACGCTCGTTCCTTTCAAGCCTTTTGCATCTACATCACCTGGCAGCAGGTCACGGAAGAAACCATCGCCCATCACTTTCAGACCGGCGTGCGACTTTGCGAAACGTTTCTTTCCTCTATGGAAACGAAGGATAGGCGACATGTTGAGCAGATCACGGAACTGTACGAGTCATTCCGGGCTGGTCTCGGAATGGAGGAAGAGGACGAGATTCAGGTGGAGTTCAGACGAGATACACCGAAAGGTGGAGATTAGTGTGTCAGACGATCACAAGCACCGCGCGCGAATCTTTCTTCATCGTGGTGATTTGGTACAGGCCAAGACCGCTTGGGAGGCGGCGGTAACCGACGATCGCAGAGCCAATAATCAACGCGAACTCTCCAATTCGCTGGGCAATCTCGGCAACACCTACGCCTTGATGAACGAGTACGAGGCAGCCGAGCAATGCTACCGGGAGGTGTTGGCCATCCAGCGAACAGAGCAAAACGCCCATGCCATCGCCCATACACTGGTCAACCTCGGCAACCTGCACATTGGAACGGACCATCCAGAGAAGGCCCGTCCGTATTATCTTGAAGCACTTGACCTGCTTCGCACGCTGAACGACCACCGCGCCCTGGGCATCCTCTACAACAATCTCGCCCTCCAAGAAGCCCGTGAGCGGCAATGGGAACAGGCCATCGCGTCCTTTACCCAGGCGCTCGACTGTCACCGCGTGGTCGGCAATGAAGAGGGCTTGGCCGTCACTTACAGCCAAATGGGAAAGTGCTTCCTCGATCACGGTGATCTCACGAGAGCCGAACGGTGTTTGAACAATGGATCGGAGCACTACATTAAGCTGGGGAATGAAGCCGGTGAAGCGGCGGTCCTGCGCGTGTTGGGAGAGCTCTACCGTGTGCGTGGGGATCTGCTTTCTGCGATCCGCTGTCTCGAGCGGACGGTCCTTGTCGATACCAGATACACCCTTCCGGAATTGTCATGCGATTCTGAGGCTCTCACTCTCCTCAAGCACCTTCGCGATGCAGGGTCAAACGGAAATTAACGAGTTAACACACATTTAATACCGCCTTAACAGGATTCTCCTACATTCTTTTCACGGACACAGCTAGAATGATCGCCTGAACCCCGGGCGACACTTTCGTACATCTCTTTTTCCTCTGCAACATTTGTTCTCTTTCTGGACAGACAGACAATCTCTGTTACGTTTAAGACCAGTCACGGATACTCCTGTTGGCCTGCAAGCCCGCCGACAAAGGTTCAACCCGGATGGTGAATGAAAGCTCCTTTGTTTCCAGCCCTTGTGTCTCTTGCCATCCTGCTTTGGGCCTCATTGATCACGAGTCAAGCCGCAGAGATCATTCCTCATCTGACAGTGGGTACACAGGAAATTGGGCTGAGCGCCGGTTACTTGTTACCACATCGATTGACCACCGAACACACCACGAAACAAAGTGGTCCCGCTTTTATGCCGTCATGGGCAATGGTGTTGACAGATCCGATCGGCGACAGCTGGTATCGCGGACAGATCCTACTGGGGGCGGAAATCGTCTACATTCAATTCGAACGACCCGAATTGACCCATGGTGTGGGCTTCACTCCCAAGATCAAATACCTGTTCGAAGGAACACACCGCATCAGGCCTTACATCGAATTCGCAGGCGGGCCGTTTTACACGGATCTCGCAGGCCGCATTCCCGAAGAGTCCTCACGATTCAATTTCATCCTGACAGCCGGAGGCGGCATCTCCTGGTTCATTACTTCACAGATGTCCTTCAATGCCGGATATCGCTTTCACCATATTTCCAATGCCGGCACCAGCTATCCCAACATCGGCCTCAATTCGAGTCTTCCTTACGGAGGATTCTCATTCTACTTCTAGGAGCATGCCATGATCAGTAATGTTACGCTGCGAAGTCTTGTGCTTGCCTGCTGCGGACTCGTCATCACCACCGGCTGTGCCCGTTGGATTGAAATGATGGCGTCCCCGCTCGAGGGGCAAGAGCCCGCTTCTCAGACGATCGCTCGTGACGAACAGGTGCCGCTGATCATGGACCGCATCCGCATTACGAGAAACGGTTCGCCGCAAAATCCATCGATCGAGACGGAACAACGGATTCTCGGCTCATTGGGGGACATCGGACTATTCTCGTACCTTGCTGGAATGAATACCGCTCCACCAACATCGAACGAGAAAGCCATTCGCGCTCGAATTTTACTTGACGAAGCCATTGAATCGCATCCGGGTCATGCCGCCTGGAAAGGGATCGTAATCGGCGCCTCGATGTTTATTCTGACACCGTTTATTCCGCTGGAATACGACTATGCCGCTCACGTCACACTGGAACTGGAACGATGGGACGGACAAACGAAGCGCTATGAAAGTCAGTCCGCCGGTACTGCACGCTATCAGCTGTTCGGCGCCAGCCCTCTCATGATCGACGAACTGAAAGGCCATGTGATGGAGACCTGCCTGACCACATTGGCACGGCAACTGGTGCTGGATACGGCATTCTATGCGGCCAGCAGCGTGCCGATTTCAGAGCCAGGCATCCGGAGCGTGTCCGTCAGATCACGCGCTCCGGAACATTCCGTACCACCCCTCGCGGTCATTCCCATCTCCGTCCCGGCACAGCCATAACGGTAAGTACTCCGTCACTTCCACCCAACATTTCCACTGGCCCATTCAAAACCCTCAATGCTATGATGCTCCATCTTTGGGGCATTCATCGTGGATATTGACGCATTTCGCCAGATGGTGGCCAAGAATCCAAAAGGATTTCTTGGGCGTTACGGTCTCGGCAACAAGATTCTGCAGGAAGGCGGCAGCTTTGAAGAAGCCGTGGAACATCTTCGCGTCGCAGTCCAGCTGGATCCAATACATGTCGCTTCTTACCTGGCCCTCGGACGCGCGTTGATTGGGTTGAAAAGGCCGGAGGAGGCGAAACCCGTTCTCCAAGCCGGCATCGATGCAGCTATTTCCGGACGATCCAATGGAGGGCGTGACCTCGTTCCGGAGATGCAAAGTTTGCTTCGTTCCCTGGGATGAGATCTCCGCTGTGATCTGAG
Organism: uncultured Nitrospiraceae bacterium; assembly: GCA_963851455.1. Taxonomy (GTDB): domain Bacteria; phylum Nitrospirota; class Nitrospiria; order Nitrospirales; family Nitrospiraceae; genus Nitrospira_C. Next base: position 123,244 of record CAWKPI010000004.1, on the reverse strand, counting down.
GACACACGATGAACCTAGAAACCGCCAGACAACGCATCGACTCGGCCATTACACAATACGGCCCGCAGGCCGCTCCTGCCATTGATCTGGTCATGAACGAAGTCCGCTCCGACATGGGCGCCAGTGCGTTCAACGAACTGGTTGAAGAGTTCGACCTTGAACTCCTCTATAACATCTCCCCGATGGAGTCGGATTACTCCAGTAGCTAGTCAATGAACCACAAGCTTCTTCTCCCGCAGGACGCTCAAAAAGCCCACTATTCTCACCCGCCTTACCCCGGCGCGCCAAGACGCGCCATTCACCGTGACAGCCGCAGGCGAGGCGTACGTTTCGAGGTACGTTGAGGAGGATTTCGAGCCGAGAACGAAGTTGGAAGGATTTTTTGAGCACCCTGTTATGCCTGTCATTTGGTCTGCAATCTCCGGCCACGGCTATGGCCACGCCGCTCAAGTCGTTCCTGTTCTCAATGAACTCGGAAGGCTCATTCCGAATCTCAAAACGATCCTTCGAAGCACGGTGCCGGCCACATTTTTTCGAGACCGCCTCACCATCCCGTGGGAGTTCCAATCCGTTCAGCAAGACGTCGGGTGCATTCAACACGGACCGTTAGAAATCGACGTCCCCGCCACATGGGCGGCTCATGTGCAGTTCCATGAGGAATGGGAACAGCGACTGGCAGACGAAGTAGCGGCGATTCGTGTCGCCTCTCCGGATATCATCCTCGCTGACACACCCTATTTAGCCGTTGCTGCCGGCAAAGAAACCGGCGTTCCAGTCGTTGCGCTGGCTAATTTTACCTGGATCGAAGCGTTACAGCCTTTCGCCGATCCCACGCAACCACGGCATCAAGCCCTTCTTGACACCATGCGACAGTCGTACGGCCATGCGAACGTAGCCTTGCGCGTTGCGCCGGGCCTGCCCTTGTCTGCCTTCTTGAACGTGGTCGACATCGGACCGATCACAGAGACGGTTCCTTCACGCAGAGCGGAGATCCGCAAGCAGCTCGGCTTGAAGGAATCAGAGCAGTTGGTGTTGCTCGCTTTTGGAGGAATCCCTCTTGAAACTCTTCCTTGGGAAAAGATGGAACAGATGCGGGGTTACCATTTCATCGTCAATACGCCGCCGAATCGACCATCCCCACGCATTCATGTGAATTCGACAATTCCACATTCGTTCAGCACACTAATGGCCTCCGTCGATCTCATCATGACCAAGCCCGGATATGGCACCATCGTCGAAGCGGTCGCCCTCGGCATGCCGGTGGTCTATGTCCGTCGCTACAATTTTGCCGATGAGGCGCCACTCGTGGAGTTTCTCCATCAATATGGGCGTGGCCATGAGCTGAGTCTCGTCGACTTCACCGCCGGGAACTGGCGGCCCGCCTTCGAGGCAATCCGTTGCATCCAACCTTCAGCCATCCCGCCACCCATCACAGGCGCCTCCGACGCGGCTCGCTTACTCGCCCCATACATTCAGTAGGCCGTTCGCATGCCTTTTCTACAGACCGCAGAATATCGCCAATATTCTTGCGTACTTAAACACAGATCTCTTTGGCGATATCATCCGTAGATGCTATAGTTGTGGCGGACGTCAGGTGATCCCATCTCCGGACTCTTGGCTGACGCTTTTTATGGACACACCCACACGACGCGCCACTTCTTCAATCGACCCGGCTCTGCTCACAAGCATTGTTAAAGGCGACCAGCAGGCGTTCAGCCAACTGTATGATCATTCGAGTACATTGCTCTACACCCTCGCATTTCGCATTTTGGGCAATCGAGAGGAAGCCGACGAACTGTTACAAGATGTTTATTTGGAGGTCTGGCGGAAAGTGGCTCGGTATGATGTCGGGCGCGGAACACCCATTGCCTGGCTGATTACGCTGACGCGCAGCCGCGCCATCGATCGATTGCGGGCAAGAAGCACGCGAGGCCACCCCGTCACGTCTCAGTTAGATGCAACCGTGTCGTCCAAAGTGGCGGATCTGGGGCCAAGCCCGTTTGAGACGCAGGCAGATCAAGAGTTACGCATGGCCGTCGGTACAGCCATAACGAGTCTCCCACCGGCGCAACAACAGGCGATCGAATTGGCGTATTATGAAGGCCTGTCACACAATGAAATTGCCGCACGGCTGAATCAACCGCTCGGCACCGTCAAAACCAGAATCAAGCTCGGGATGTCGAAGTTGCGCGAGAGCCTCAGGCATTGTTGGGAGAAGGGTGACATCGGATGACGCACGAAGAACTCGAAGAAGCCGTTCCGTTATACGCCGCCGGCGCTCTGGACCGGGCGGAACGCCAGGCGCTGGAAGCCCATCTCTTGTCCGGTTGCCAGCCCTGCCACAATGCACTGAAAGAATATCAATCCGTTGCGTCTGTGCTCTCGTTCGGTCTCTCGCCAATCCAAGCGCCGCGTGCACTCAAGGCCAAGATCATGGCGGCGAGGAATCCCGACTCACTCGCTATTGATAACAGCGTGAAAGAACCGGGACGACCGAGCCTTGAACCGGGCGAATGGATGAACCATCTCTTTCCTCCCATTGTTCCGGCGCGCTCCTTTTCGCTGCCATGGGCCATCGGTTTCGCCACCCTTCTGATTGTAGGGTTGGGAGGCTATCTGGTTTGGACGTATACCTTGCGACTTTCGGATGATGCCTCGAAGATTCGACTGTTGGAAGGATCGCTCTTGGAGCAAACAACGAAGGTTGCCAACCTACAGCGCGATGTGAGTACGAGGGATCGGGTGCTCGCCGAACTGCAAGTGGATGCACAGCGAAAGGCGAACGACGCTATTGAGCTGAAGAGCCAACTGATGGAACGAGAAGTTGAGCTGGACACTGCTCGCGCACAGCTCAGTGCTGTCGTTCGCGGCAAGGTTCCTCAAGATGAACTTGCCGCGTTGCTGCGCCAGCCTGACGCAAAGGTTGTGACCCTATCTGGCTCGGACATGGCTAAACAGGCCAGTGCCCTATTACTTTATAATCCGACCACACAAAAAATCTGGCTGTATTCTGCCCATCTCCCGGAATGTCCCAGGGGCACGGCGTATCAACTGTGGGCCATTGACCAACGGCCGGTCAGCGTCGGGACCTTCCACATGGATGCAGGGGAGACCTCGCATCTGTTGGTTAAACGGTTGCCTGAATTCGCAAAGGCCAAGAAATTCGCCGTGAGCCTCGAACCGGCCGGCGGTCGTCCACAACCAACCGGCCCGATCTACCTCATCGGTCAGTCCTCATAGGTGTAAGGCCTCGCTTGACCTGCACCTAAAAAGCCCTTACAACCGGCCACCGATGGCCCATCAACCAACTCCGGAAGACCTTGGCTACATGCGAGCGGCGCTCCAGCAAGCCGCCCGTGCCATGCTCATCGGAGAAGTACCGATCGCCGCCTTACTTGTGAAAGGCGGAGCGATCCTGGCCCAATCCCACAATTACAGAGAAGGCTGGCAAGACCCTACCGCCCATGCAGAAATGATCGCGATCCGGGAAGCGGCCAAGGCGCTGGGCAGTTGGCGGCTTACCGACACGTCGCTCTACGTGACACTCGAACCTTGCGCCATGTGCCTGGGCGCCATCATTCTGGCACGCATACCGAATCTTATTTTTGGCGCCAGAGATCCGAAAGCCGGTGCCTGTGGATCGGTGCTCGACTTCACAAACGAACCCCGCTTAAACCACCGTGTCGAGGTCCTGGGAGGAGTGCTCGAAGAGGAAAGTCAGCAATTGCTGAAGCGGTTTTTTAAGGACCTCAGAGCGGACTGACGGCTGCTAACAGGAATAGCAGCAACCACTCAGGCGGATGATTCGTTGACGACCCGAACCGCCCATCCGTTTCCGCAAGCGGAGACCGCACCCTGCCAGCCTGCTCCACAATTAAGCCACTGAATTGTCCACCCGGTCTGCATCGCGGAATCAGGTGAAATTTTCGCCATGGCCTGTGACAACGCGCCGTCGGAATGAATCTCACACTGTTGAAGCGAGAGCAATCCAACTCCCTGCCCCTTCAACAGCGCTTCCTTGGCAACCCAATAACGATAGAACTGCCTCGCTTGTTCTGGACCAGTACGACTCACTACTTGCTGGTATTCGGCAGGAGTATAAAACCGTTCGGCCAGTTTCACGACCTCGACCTTGTCACGGATCTGTTCAAGATCCACCCCGACATCCTGCCCCTGTGCCACAGCCACGAGCATGCGCCCGTGAGAATGAGACAGATTGAACCGGACAGGATGAGGATGGTTCTGCAGATCCATCAAAGTTGGCTTGCCTGTCGTGCCAGCTTGAAGCCGTAATACGGATGGATCGAGTGCCACGTAACGGGCCAGCAGCGCTCGAAGGCCTCCATGGGCAAGGGTAAATCGATTCTGATCTTCCCGGTGAATAAACCGAGCTGCCCGTGCCCGCTCCTCTGGGCTGAGCCAGGCTTGGAAGCGATCCATGGTGGTATCGCTTCCCTCGAGGGAAAAACCCCAGATATGAACAGTTCGGTCGTCCAGAGCAAGCTGTGCAGAAAGATCAACCGGCGCGAGGAGTGCTACGGAGGGAAAGCTCACATTCGGCCCAAGAGAATCAGGATTCATGGCACACCTGCAAAACGAAATGTTTCAAAACCAATCTTGCGCGCGAGTCGGACAGGCCGGAAAGAAAAGCAATTGAAAATTCTCCTCCTCCACGGTAAGCTCGCCATCAAGTCGACTCGCTGAAGCGGCTGTTTCACGCCATCCGCCCGAGCTTCAGGCACAACTGCAAACGGAGAGGTGCGAGAGCGGCCGAATCGGGCAGTCTCGAAAACTTTTGTGAGCCTAGCACGTAATCAGCTGAAAAACCACGCATCACCGCATAAACACTGGGAGAAGGGCCGTTCAGCCCTTCCCCCACTTTCCCCAGATTTCCCCCAGTTTCCCCACTTATTTCACAACGCTTTTCACAACAGGGTGAATACGTAGACGCCGTGTAGACACTAGGAGGAGGCAAGAAAGTGTGGTGGGAATTTCTACCGATCGTTAGACGCCAGGAAGGTCTGGCCGATAAGTGGAACGTCAAAAGCATGTCCGAGGAGGAGCTGTTGACGTGGATTGCGGGATGGAAACCGACCAGCGAACAGCATATTGCCGGATTGCATGAATTACGTCGACGCGATCAACGATCAGTCAATGTTCAATCGTGGATTGCCATAGCCATTGCTGCGCTCTCTCTTGTCGTGTCCGTCATCGCAATATTCCGGTCATAAATCAAAGGCGGGGTCACAAATGGTGGAGGACACAGCGAAATGGAGCGTGTTCTTGGTGTTCAGTCTGGGGATGACCCTCCTGTCAGGGTGCGCGACGAAACAGATTCGGTGCGTAAGCGACGACGGGACGACGATCACGTATATGGGCACGTATGACTACGAGACGGCGTCAGCCTTTGTGCGTTATCCTAGTGAAGGGGTGAAGGATGTCTATTCCAAAGGGTCCTGTCACAAAGTTAAGGGGGACTAAAAGCCGAGCCTTCCCGTATGGGAAAGATCCGTCACTCTAGTGATCTGCCCCAGGAATTGGCCGATAAACTGAAGGTCGCTTCCCATGTCAGAAGCCCTCACCAGAATTCTGAACGACGCGCGCGACTTTTCAGACAAGATTAAGGAGTGCCGCAGCGCCACCTCATTCAACGCCGCCGACTACCGAGATGCCTATGGCAGGCTAGGCCGCCTGAGAGAGCGCTACCGTAAGGAAAGGGACGCCCGCACGCTCGATCCCGTGGAAGCGCAGGCGCTGCATAGGGTGTTTGAAGACGATGTCTTTATAAAAGGCGTGCTTGACGGTCGCCAGATCAGCGAGCACATTCAAAAGCGCAGCGGCGGGGGGCCGGTCGTCCCATTAATGACGAACCGCTCGGTTCCGCTTTCTGCGGAAACAACCGTGGGGTCATTCTTCGCTGCGGCTGTCGTACTGGTGCCTGACCCTCAAGGGAAGATTTATTATGTGAATCATCTAGAACAACTTGAAGAGGCCGAGCGCAGAATCCAGCGCGCACTCGACCGTGCCACGAAGAAACAGCCCTGATGCTACGCCGCTCAGGAAGGTCGCTTCAATCCCGCCGATCATGCCGACAGCTTTGCTGAGTGGCTAAAGACCAACCGCTTTTCACAACCGCAATCTAGATAGATTTGCTAGGACCTTTCAGCACTATCGTTTTTCCTGCTTTCCCCCGCCATACTTTCCTCGGTTGACCTTGGCATAAAGGGAATAGAAATGCCTCCAGAAACAGAGTCACTGGAAAGCGAGCATACACACAATTCCCCTGCCTCCCAACCTGACGCTAGCGCGTTGATGATATTCAGCTGTACCGGCCAGTTGGTCTTCAGGAATCACGAGGCGCATATTCTCCTCCAGCAGCTCCAAGAAGGCGGAACCTCCTTGCTTCCAGAAGAGGTCCACGCGGTCGTGCGGGAAGTCATCAGCCAGCTCATACACTGCGAACATCCGAAAGATTGCGAAACCATCCAAGTCGAGCGCCTCTGTTTCGCGGGAGATCAGCGATTGCTGCTCCGCGGAGTATGTATCCCAGATGCACCGATAGTCCGCAACGGGCACCTCCTCATCGTCATGGAGAAGCTCAACAAACCATCGACGAGTCCCGACATCAATATCCAGCAGCACTATCACCTCACGGATCGCGAGCAGATGGTCATCATTTACCTCATGCTCGGCTTTACCAACAAAGAAATCGCCAACCGCCTCAATTTAAGCGAATATACCGTGAAAGAGCATCTCAAACGGATCATGCTCAAGACCACGACTAACACGCGCACTGGGCTATTGGCACGTATGATTTTTCCTACCCCCAACCAGTACTAGGTCTTGGCAAAACAGCACATGACATAGCTGTTGCGCCTTCGACTGCGGGACATTGAGCGCATTTGCGAGCAGGCGGCGAAGGAGTGGGCGGACAAGCAAGGTCACTTACGCGCTAACACGGACAATTCTTATAACCCTTCTTGATACTTGGAAATAGCGCCCATGTCTTTCTGGAGCTAGATCTCGTCAGCGCGTTTAGGTGTTGGTATCAGGGGGATTCGACTTGCTCGCTGCTAGTGCCCTCTGTATCGCTGGGTATAAATCCTTCATTGTATCTTCCATCTGTAACACTTCAAACGCGCCTGCTTGCTGCATCGCATTTACTTCGTAATCTTTCAGCTCCGCAGAAAATCCCAGCACGAGAACATCTGGGTACTGTGTCTTAATCAACCGCGCCGCCGTGATGCCGTCCATTTTGTTCATTTTTATGTCCATCACGACAACAGCAGGTTGGAGCGTTCCTACGGACGCAACGGCCTCGTCACCATCGCTTGCCTCACCGACCACTTCAATGTTGGGGTAGGGTTCGAGAATACGGCCCAATGTTCGTCGAACATTGGGCTGGTCATCGACAAGAAGCACTCGAACCTTGCTTCCAATATCCATGACCCTTCTCTCAAAATTCCGAAACAATCCTAATGTTATTTAAGCTCCAACGATCCTGGGGGACCCCCTAGGCATTAGCCGTCGCGCCTCGGCTTCGGCGGGGGTTTTTTTGGCGCGGGCGTAGTATGAAAAGCTCGTCGACATACCGACAGAACAGGAAGTACAGCTCGCGCATATCAGCGAGGATTTGTAACGCGGCCAGCTGTGTCTCTTTCAGGAGCCCCATTGGCCAGACCCTCCAAACAATCGTTAATTTCCGCTGTTAACAAGGGGTGAATCTTGGTTCTGATCGCGCAGGCTTGCACACTGGGCCGACACGCGATCGGGGACGTTCAAAAGGTTATCTCTCACACCACGGCTGTTGAGAACAGGAATTGTTCCACGGCAGTCTGCCGACTTCAGATCACCACCGGTCAGGCGTCGACCCAAAAAAGAAATGTAGGCCGGTACGGCGAGAAAGGGATCATGCTTCCCCTGTGGGGATGTCGGCAGCACACCGGTTTTGACCAGCTGAGTAATTCGCTGTGGCCTGATCATCAGTGCTGCTGCCAACTGATTGTTGCTCCAGGTTGTGCTTTCTCCCTGGCTCGCAATAGCCGCTGGCATCGCGAAGGCTGCACTGGCTGGAGTCAGGAGCGCATTGGCCGCTTCGACGCTCCTGTTTCTGGCGAAGTCGTCCGCCTTGCGGAACGTCATCTAACTGTGTGATTATGCAAAAGCTTTCGGCAAACGGAGAGGTGCGAGAGCGGCCGAATCGGGCAGTCTCGAAAACTGCTGTCGGGGTAACTCGACCGTGGGTTCGAATCCCACCCTCTCCGCCATAACAACAGCCTCATTGTTTCTTGGAGCTTGTTCCATCCAAGTGTCCCCTTGCGGATTACTGCAGGATTGCCTGTTCGCCTCGTTTACGCTTTTCATCTAATCCCTGAATGATTCGGTCGAGTGCCTCTAAACGCTCCCTATTGGTCGGATGGGAACGCCTGAGTTCTTCAGATGATTGACCTTGAAGAGCCTGGAACCATCCGAGCAACCTGCGCGCTTCCCGAAGATCAAAACCAGCTCGCGTCATGAGATCAGCGGCGAACAGGTCGGCTTGCCGCTCCAAGTCGATTTGCTTCATATCCTGAGGCGCTTCCCCGACCGTCGAGCTAAGGAATCGGTTCAACATCAATTGCAGTTTTGCCCTTTCCGTATGTTCAAGGACATGGTGACCCATTTCATGAGCCAGCACCCAGGCCAACTGGTCTGGTGATCGGACAAACCCGAGCAACCCGCTGGTAACCACGATGTTAGATCCGTCGGACAACGCATTGACGATCGGGCTTTCTATCAGTTTGACGTTCATGCGGCATGAGGGCACGGCCCAGAGATGGATCTCTTTCTCCGAATGACCATGCAACAATCGTAACGTCAGAGGCTGGATCTTCGCCCGCGTTAATCGTTGAATCTGATTGGAGACAGCCTCCGCTTGTTGAGATGTCACTGGATCGCCATTGATCGCCACCACCTGATCGTTGATTGCCATGCCGGCCTTTCCCGCCGGCAATTGTGCATGGACATACCGGATTCGGACATGTGGCTGGCTCGTTTGACTAGAATGCCCATCTCGAGGCGCAGCCGTATCTTCAAGGAAAAACCCATAGGTATCTTCGCGTTTGAACACGCATTGGTCCGCTGCCGCCAGTGACAATGGAAAGACGATGTGCCAGAGCCGGTCTTCCGTCGATAAGTTGTCTTTCGGCAGCCCGTAATCCCACGAACCCATCACCGTCGCGCAACCGAGATTGGTCAAGAGCATCGCCGCTAAGACCACACATAGGCCGCTACCTCCCGGCTGATAATGACAGCGGGTCAGAAACATGATGCTGGGGCTTTCTTCATGAGCATCCGTCTGAGTTCCACCATCGCCATCGTATCCCGCGCACAGTAGCGCAACAAGGCATCCTTGATTCTGGCCTGTTCAATCCAGTCGCTCTCGAGAAACACCATCCGATAATATTCGTTGGCTGCTTGTCCGCCTTCTTGTATTGCCAGATCGTCATACCCCATTGAAGGCACGACTGCCGGCAATACCGTCTTGATCGAATAGGACCCTTGAAACTTCGGATGGTAATAGTGCTCTTTGATGATCGGATGCAGATCCCACAGCCGCTTAATGATGGCGGAAAAAGGCTGTCGGAATTCCGGGAAAGCCTCCACGACTTGCCTCATCATCGCCTCTTCATAGGCGGAATAGACCACGATGCTGCCTTTCTCACCGAGCGATTCGATCAACGCCTCCGCCCAGCGCTTGCGTGGTTCCGTCGGGTCAACGTGAAGGAACTCGTGGTGAATGATGTCACCGGACTCGAGTTCAATGTGATTCGACCACTGCACGGGTATAGCCTGATACGGTCGCGTCGCAGGAAACCTTGGCACTGCCAGCATCACCGTTTCAAAATCCACGTGGTGCACCGGGTATTGAACCGATCGAAGCGACGCGCCTAGATTGGTTGACACCCATTCGACATTATCCTTCACTCGTCGCTGGGTGAGCGACAAGGTCGCACCATCCGGAATCTCATCGATCGTCGTGATTCCCTCTTGAGCTAATCGATTCACCGTCTCCCTCGAGCCCGGCAGATAATAAATCCAACGCGCAGATTTGTTCTTCGTACAATGGGCCCAGAATGGACATTCGTAGGGACTATGGCAGCGCCAGTCCGGATCTATGGCAGGCGGTTGAGATTCAATCAACGCCGATCTTATGACAGCAAGCCGTTCGGAGACCTGTCCTCGCCGGCTTGCCACAACCTCCGACACATCCTCGATAGCAAAGAGTGCCTGCAGATCGGCTTGACCGCCTTGATAGACATACGTGGTATCGATATGCATGAGGCACGTTCCGGCAAGAGCAATGCCGCTCCCCAACAACACGTAGCTCTGGATTGCCACATCGTCCAGATGAATATCTTTGACTCTCGAGGAAGATTTCACCTCGATGAGGCGCCAGGCTAGTGGTCGTCCGGTCTCATCAAGGACCCGTTCGAGGATATCGACACGCACCACTACACCTTCATGTTCGAAGGCGCCTTCAAAGATAGCCGGCACATTCGGGTCTTGAAGCAATGCCGCGGTCTGCGCGATCGCCGCCTCTCGTTGACGGAACCCGACAGTGGCAAGGACGCCACCGGGAAATCGGCGCCGAGCCAGGAGGCCGATCTCCGTCCCCATAGCCAAGATCGCCTGCGTTGAGGGATCAGGCGGCGTGGCCAGTTCTGGCCGGTGTATTTCGAGATAGACACGTTTATGGCACTGCAGCCCTGAGAGAAACCTGGATTTTGACAATCGCGGTGGCGAAGACGAGGGGGAAGGGCCATTCTCATCGGCTTCCATCATGGCCATCAGAACCTAGTTGAAGCGCGCCTGGTTTGTCCAGGCCGCTCATGACTTCTGTTAGGATGTGCCCTCATGGCGAACGGTGTATCGCAAATCAGAAAATCCGTCATGACGCTGGCACTGCCCGTCACGATCAGCAGTCTTCTTCAACGCTCAGAAGGCATTGTGGCGGTGTTTCTCGTCGGCGGGCTTGGCGCCATCCCGATCGCCGCCGTGGGGTTGGGCCAGCTCCTGGCCTTTATTGCTACCACACTTGTCTCCGGCCTTTCAGTCGGGACGAACGTGATCGTGGCCCAACTGTGGGGTGCGCGCCGACATCATGACGCCGGCCAGGCCGCCCGTCATTTCCTCGGTCTCTCTATTGCCGTCTCCTTGGTCCTCATGGCCAGCGGCATGGTCCTGAATCGCTTCGCCATGGAATTGCTCGGAGCCGCGCCAGACGTCATTGCCCTCTCCCTGCCTTACTCCACACTGATTTTTCTCGTCATCCCCTTTACCGTTTTGCTTCAAGTCCTGTCTTCCGTTCTCCAAGGCACCGGCGACACGAGAACGCCGATGTACGCCATGATGGTCGTCAATCTGTTACACATCGCCATCGCCTATCCACTGATCTATGGCCATTGGGGAGTTCCCGCGTTCGGTGTGAAAGGCGCGGCGGTCGCCGTTGGAGTCGCTGAAGCGATCGGGACGTTGTACCTGTTGCTGCCGGTGCTTTCCCTTATTGCATCGATCGAAACATATCCGGTATGACCTGTTCCGGACGATGTGGCAAGTCGGTGCACCAGTCTCCGGTGAGCGCATCGTCCAACAGGCCGGCATCCTGGCATACACGAAAATTGTCTTGTTGTATGGCACCGTGTCTTATGCGGCCCATCAAGTCGGCTTGTCAATCGAGTCCTTGTCATTTCTCCCCGGCTACGGCTTCGCCATTGCCGCCGCCACCATGGTGGGGCAAAGTATCGGCGCCGGCAAATACACAAGAGCCAAACTCGAAAACTGGGAAGCCAACCGCATGGCCACCGTCATCATGTCGATCATGGGAGTGGTGTTTTTCTTTTTCCCTTATGCGCTCCTTCGCGCCTTTACCAGCGACGAAGCGGTGATTGAATTGGGCACGCTTTTTCTGAAAATCGTCGCGCTGCTCCAGATTCCGCTCGCCCTGACCATGGTGCTGGCCGGATCCCTCCGGGGCGCCGGCGACACCCACTTCATCATGGTGGCGACGACCATCGGTATGTGGGTAGTCCGTGTACCGATTGCTCTCATCACGGGAGTCTGGCTTAACCTGGGAGTCTTCTATGTCTGGCTGGCCATGATTGCGGACTGGACGATGCGGATGATCTTGATGTTGTGGCGTTATCGATCGGAACGATGGAAGGCGATTCAGGTGATTCGATAAATCTAGGAAGGTCGCGCTTCGTTCGTACATTCCGGCGGTCGCTCGGATGGCCTCGTATCCTTGCCTGATCCAACCCGGACTTCGATGCGTCCGACCCCTTTCACATTTGCACAAAGATCGCCGAGCCCGGGAGTAATCAACCGAAACGGCCCGCCCTTTCCATCTGGCAACGGCTCGCCATCGAGTTCGTAGAGCAGCAAGCCAAAGTCCTCGGCCTGTTGGAGCGTGAGTGTGGCGGCATATTTCCCGTCGCTGGAATGAAACGTCACATGATCGGCTTGGATTCCCAACGCCGGCACCTCCAGCAATCCCTTCACAGTGATCGCAGACCCCTTCATGCTCGGCATGACCGACTGACGTCTCGACCTGATGCTCGCGTGGAAGCTGCCGGATCGCCGTTCGGTCCAGCGACACCGGCTGCACCACTACTCCATCGATACGAACGATGCGTGGGCCCGTTTGTTCCTTCTCCGTGATCGTCTTGATCATGGCGGTGAGCGCTTCATTGACCGGAGTGGGAATCCCCAGCGCACGGCCCTGGTCGGTGATGTAGCCATTTAGGTTCCGTATTTCCGTCTGCCGGCCGGCTTTCCAATCGTCGTACATCGAGGTATGGATGTCCCGGATCTCCTGCGTCCACTTGACCACACGCTCAGGCATGTCCGCCGGCAACGGTACTTTCAATGCTGCCGACACCGCGGTGATTTCGCCGACGATCTGGTGGATGACACGCATCATCTCGGGATGATCCAAGGCCTTGGACACCTTGTCATCGATCAACACCGTCAGGGGGTTGAAGACGCAATTCCAGCACATCTTTTCCCACTTGCTCCGCCTGATGTCTTTCGAGAGTTGGCAAGGAATTCCGGCTGCGACAAACAGGTCTCGAATCTGCAGCAGGCGCTCGCTCTCATGTCCCATCAATTCGCCGATCGCCACATTCCCCTTCTTATAGTGATCGATCACGCCTGGCGACACGATCTTAGAATAGATGAACGCGACCCCACCGACCACACAGTCCCGTTTCAGTCGCGCGATGATGCGATCTTCCGTATCGATGCCATTTTGCAAAGTGAGAATGACGGTCCGATCTGTCAGCACCGGTTCGATTTGCGCCATGACCTCGTCCAGGTCGTATGCCTTGACCGCAAGAATGATCAAATCCGGTTTGGGCAGCTGGCGCGGGTCCGAGGCGGAGGGCGGATGCACGACCGAAGGTGCCGGATGCACTGCGAATCGTGAGTCCCTGCCGCTGGACTGCGGCGAGCGTCTTCGGGCGTAAGAGAAACGACACGTTGGGATTGTGCTTGGCTAAATGGGCGCCAAAGTATCCTCCGACCGATCCAGCTCCAACCATCATGACATGTTGCATCTTTGGTCCCCGGTTGGTTGCGTGAAACTCGTGCGTACTATAGCATGCGCCGGACAGGGGGTCAGCGTTCATCCTTCACATTACAAACCTATGGCAGCCGGCTCCGACCTCGGAATTCTGAAAGAGAAAGTCGCCAAGGCACGGTCGCTCACGATCCTGACCGGCGCTGGCATTTCTGCCGACAGCGGCGTCCCGACCTTTCGAGGCGCGGACGGTTTATGGCGCACCTTTCGTGCGGAAGATCTCGCCACGCCCGAGGCGTTTGAGCGGGACCCGCGCTTGGTGTGGGAATGGTACAACTGGCGCCGTGAGCTGATTGCCACGAAGAATCCGAATCCAGCGCACGAGGCCATCGTTGAACTGGAACAGCGCTGCCAGGAGTTCTGGCTCATCACCCAAAATGTTGACGGACTTCACCCAGCTGCCGGATCAAAACAACTGTCGGAGATTCACGGAAATATCTGGAAGGTTCGCTGTACGGTCTGCGGAACGGTCGAAGACAATCACGACGTGCCGATCGCTATTCTCCCGACTTGCCGTCACTGTCACGGGCTGCTCCGCCCTCATATCGTATGGTTCGGAGAGTCGCTATTTCCAAGCGACCTCGCCCGCTGCGCCGCGGCACTTCAAGCATGCGACATCCTGCTTGTGATTGGAACCTCCGGCGTGGTGTATCCGGCGGCAGGTTTTGCGACGGTCGCGAAGGAGGCCGGCGCGTTCGTGGCGGAGATCAATCTGGAGCCAACGCCACAATCGGATTTGGTCGATCTTTCGCTCCAAGGACGCGCGAAAGATGTCGTCCCGCTATTGCTCTAATCTTTTTACAAGCGGAAATAATTCCTCCAACGTCCGGATCGCTTCCACCCCTGCCCCTTCGTGCTGACCTTGTCGATCGAGCAGAATGGCACGCAATCCGACCTTCGCGCTCCTTCCACATCATCCCGCAGGCTGTCCCCGACATGCATCGCCTCTTCCGGTTCGACGGCATGTTTTTCCAGCGCGAGCTGAAAAATTTTCGGCGAAGGTTTCGCAGCGTGGGCCAAGCTGGAAATCGTCACAGTCGCGAAGGCTTCCGCAATGCCCAATCCCCGCAACACCGTAAAAAGCCGCGAATCAAAATTGGAAATGATGCCAAGTTCTATCCGCTGCTCCCTCAGCTTGGTGAGCGTCGGAAGTGTATCAGGAAACAGCTTCCAGGACCCTGGATCTTCGAACACCTCGAACACTCGATCAAAAAATTCGTCGAACCGCTCGAACATCCCGACGCGATAGAACACGTTGTGTACGATGTCGAACCACCAAAGCCGTTCGCTCTGCTTGATCTGTGCCGGTTCGGTCGCGGCAAAAACTGGAGGAGGAGCATCGCGAAAAGCCCGGCTGAACGCCTGCTTGATCGAGGCAAGCGAGTCCGGCGTCCGCTGAAACCCAAATTCAACAGCGTGCTGCAAATAGATCTCCGCCACCGATCCGTTCACATGGAAAAGCGTGTCGGCGGCATCAAAAAATACGGCTCGAATCGGGTGGCTCATTCGTACATCCACGCACTCAGATTGCAAATTGCCGTCTGGGAAAACATTCTAAATGAAATCGCGCATCTATCGGCCATTTTCTTGACAAAGAATACCCCCCCTGCTAGCTTCGAACTAGCTCAATAAAATTGGAGAGTTAAGTGGCTTCTACCATCTTTGTGATCGACAGCAGTCCCGCCGTCCGCCGGATGGTCGAGCAGATTTCGACGCCGGAAGGCTATGACGTGGTGGGGTTCCAGGATGGCCCCGCCGCCCTGGAAGCGGCCCGCAAATTGAGCCCCAATTTGATCATCACAGACTACCATCTCGACAACATGACATTTTCGGGGTTCTGCAAAGAAGTCCATAAGATGGACAATCTGACCGACACCTACATCATCGCCCTAACTGGCGCGACCGACAAACTGGATGAATCCCATTTGAAGTCCCTCGGCGTCAAGGCCTTTTTGAAGAAACCGTTTCAGTCTGAGAATCTCCTGGACCTGATCAAAGACCTCGATCATACGAGCGCGGCAAAGAATGGGAGCAAGAAGAAACGGTCTTGGCCCCCGACGTCCAGCGAAACCGACTCAGACGATGACGCACTGGACGAGCCGGTCGACGAAGGACAAGACGAGGAAGTGGATCTCAATCTGACGATTCCCTTTCCCGTCGGAGTTGGACCTCAACCTAAGAAAGAACCACCCGTGTCTCCCGCAACATCTGCAATAACGGAGACGAAGCCGTCGGTGACGGAACCGGAAGAAACGATGAAGGGTTTGTTCGGACAGCTCCTCTCCTCCATGTCTGAAAAAACCGAAAAGAAAATCTCGGAAATCCTTCCGGTCATGGTGAGTAAGGACCTCGCGGCGCATGTGGCCAAAGCCGTCGAAGCCGAAGTCCATCAACAACTCGGTGCCGGATGTCTCAGGAACGCCTGACTCAGGTGATCGAGCCACTCCTGGCCAAGGAGTTACCTAAAGTTTTCACGAGCGAGATGGCCGTGCTCGAACCGATCATTCGCCACAGCATCTTTGAAATCGCCAGCCCGTTGATCAAGGAAAATATCGAGCAGATGGTGCGCGAGCAGGCCGAAACGGCAAAACAATCCCTCCCCGAAACCGTCCGGGAACATCTGAAATCGATCGAGGGGCAGGTTCAGGATGAAATCAAACAGGCTGCGACGGCACAGACCGAAAAACTCGCCGCTGACCTGGTTCGCGCCGCCGCCGATGAGCAGATTCAGGAAGCCATCCAGAAACTGGTTCCGACGATTGTTGAACGTCAGATCAAGGCTGAGATCGCGCGACTCATAGAGACTGCGTAGGAACGCAGTCCGGCCCTATCCCTTCTTTCCCTTCTTACCACGCCGTGCTTTCGCCAGCGCCTTCATCCGCTTCACATTCTTCCGGTGCTTCTTTCTCGTCTTGCGATCCTTTTCACGTCCCGTCGCCATAAGGTCTCCTCGAAAAAGTGTGAACATGCTCGCGAATCAGCCGCGCGTTGTTCGGTGTGTATAACACAAGGCTCGCCACCCCTCAAGCCGCAGATTGCAGACTGTCATCGCCTTGAGGGGTCATTCCTCGCATGTTAAGATGCCGCGCACGTTCTTGAGCTGTGACATGAGCGTTCCGCAACTCGATAAGACCTACGATCCCAAGGCCGTCGAAGCTCGCTGGTACCACGCTCTGGACCGAACGCGGGCTACTTTCACGCGTCAACGACCCATCCGGGCCAACCCTACTAGCATCGTGATCCCTCCGCCGAATGTCACCGGCTCCTTGCACGTCGGCCACGCGCTGAATCATTCGTTACAAGACATTTTGATCCGCTGGCGACGCATGCAGGGGCGCAATACGCTCTGGCTCCCAGGAACCGATCACGCCGGCATTGCGACGCAAAACGTCGTCGAGAAACAACTCTTGGCCGAAGGCATCTCGCGCGAATCGCTCGGACGCGAACGGTTCATCGAACGGGTCTGGCAGTGGAAAGCGGCGTCCGGCAACACGATCATCAAGCAGCAGAAGCAGCTGGGAGAATCCTGCGATTGGGATCGCCTGCGCTTCACGATGGACGAAGGCCTCTCAAAAGCCGTCCTCGAAGTGTTCGTGCGACTGTATGAAGATGGACTGATCTACCGCGGCGAGCGGCTGATCAATTGGTGTCCGCGCTGTCTGACCGCCCTGTCCGACATCGAAGTGGAGCATGAAGATATTAAAGGAAAGCTGTATCACATCCGCTATCCGCTTACGGACGATCCCACACACTCGCTTGATCGTCGCGACAACGCGACCAGAAACCATGCTCGGCGACACCGCGGTGGCCGTACACCCTGACGATCCACGCTATCGCCATCTCATCGGCAAGACAATCCGCCTGCCGCTCGACGAGACGAGACATTCCAATCGTGGGCGACGCCATCCTCGTCGACCTCGAGTTCGGCACCGGTGCCGTGAAGATCACGCCGGCCCACGACTTCAACGACTTTGAGGCAGGCGAGCGCCATTCACTTCCATCGATTCGCATTTTGGATCATGCACGCGAACATGCTCGATGCAGTCTGAACTGCGTCTGGCCACAAAGGTGGAACCGGAAATCGTCGATTGCCCTCGCTGGGCTGCCGTGTACAGAAGGCTCGTCTCAAAATCGAACAACTCCTGTCAGATCATGGTGCATTAGAGAAGGTCGAAGACCACAAGATGGCCCTCGGGTAAGTGCTATCGCTGTAAGACAGTTGTCGAGCCTTACCTGTCCCTACAATGGTTTGTCAACATCAAGCCGCTGGCCGAACCTGCAATCAAAGCTGTCGAAGATGGCCGCATCCGGATCATTCCAGAAGGCTGGACGAATAACTATCTGGGCTGGATGCGGGACATCAAGGACTGGTGCATCTCTCGACAAATTTGGTGGGGGCATCAAATTCCAGCATGGTATTGCGAGCCATGCAATGGAGGATTTCTCAGAAGCAGACATGACAGACAGGCCACTTATCGGTCCTTCGATGCGAATCCGATTGTAGCCAAATCAAGGCCGGAGAAATGTCCTCAATGTGGAGGTATCAACCTGGTTCAAGATCCTGACGTGCTCGATACCTGGTTCTCATCCGGCCTCTGGCCCTTCTCGACGCTGGGATGGCCGGAGCAGACGCCGGAACTCAAGACCTACTACCCGACTTCAACGCTCGTGACTGGCCTCGACATTCTGTTCTTCTGGGTCGCCCGTATGATCATGCTGGGACTGAAGTTCATGGGCGATGTCCCGTTCCGCGACGTCTATATCCATGCACTCGTGCGCGATGCCGAAGGGCAGAAGATGAGCAAGTCGAAAGGCAACGTCATCGATCCGCTGCATGTCATGGATCAATTCGGCACCGATGCGCTGCGGTTCACGCTCGCGTCCATGGCGTCGCCCGGGCGCGACATCAAGCTGGCGGAAGAACGGATCGAAGGCTATCGCAATTTCGCGAACAAGATCTGGAATGCGGCTCGTTTCGGCCTCATGTATCTCGATGGACCACAGAACGGCAACGGCACCGGCCGATCGCTCCTTTCCTGACCGCTGGATTTTGAGCCGTCTGAATCAGACGATTCAGACCGTCACAGCTGAGCTGGAAGCCTATCGGTTCGACCGTGCGGCCAATGCTCTCTATCATTTCATCTGGCATGAGTACTGCGACTGGTATCTGGAACTGATTAAACCGTCCCTGCAAGATGCCGCGCATCCCGATGGCCCGGTGACCAGACAGACACTCGTCGAGACGCTGGAAATCACGATGCGGCTCCTGCATCCCTTCATGCCGTTCATCACCGAAGAAATCTGGCAAACGATCCCTCATCAGGGCGACAGCATCGTGATTCAGGCCTATCCTACCCAGAATACCGCCTGGCACGCTCCTGAGGTCGAGCACCTTTTTACACTGCTCGAACAGACCATCAGTCTCGTCCGTACGGGTCGCGTGCTTCTGAACTATCCACCTGGACAGCACATTTCCTTTTCTGCAGCCCATGAGGATCAGAATAAGCACCGCCAACTGCACGACCTCCAGCGTCACCTCGCTCATCTCGGCCGCGGGACTGCCGACGTTGCCCCATCATCGGCGTGGACGACGAGAAAGCTCCTTCGCCTGGTCACGGAGGGCCTTACGATCGGGCTCGTCGTATCCGGCGATGTCGATCTAAAGAAAGCCTTGGACCGTATCGTCAAGCAGCAGGACGAGCAGGAAAAAGAAATCGGCCGGCTCAAGGGAAAACTGGGCAACCAGGAATTTGTGGCAAAGGCGCCGCCTGAAGTCATTGCCGACCATCAAACCCGTCTGCACAGCCTACGGAACGATCAAGTCATGCTCGCCAGCAGCGAGCAACAGTTGCGCGCCATGCTCGGAACCTAGCAGGATGCTGAAAAAGTCACTCATGACACCCGCCCGATCCCGGCGCGCCGAGACGCGCCCTTCACCAAGCTTTGTTCTCGTGTCGCTCAGAGGCTCAACGTACGGTCTGGGAAAACGCCTGCTCTTGCAGGCGATGGGTGGGCGGGTGAAGATAGTATACGCTTCGCCCTCTTCGCTCGCTGCGGCCGCGCCTGCGGAACGGCGCGTCTTGACGCGCCGGGGCTGGGCGGGTGAGACCGTCGGCCTTTTTGAACATCCTGCGGATGCTCTGGCACCATTCATGATGGTTTGCCTTGGCGGAGATAATAGAATTGGTTTCGAACAAGCTGCGAGCAATGGCTGCGCTTCCGGCTGCCGACATCCGGCGCGCAGTTCGGCAAGGACTGGAAGAAGACCTTAGCCAAGGCGACGTCACGACCGCCGCGCTGTTTACATCACCCGTTCCAGCCTGCGCGCATATCATTGCGCAACAGCCGCTCGTCGTCGCCGGCATGGCCGCCGCCGTTCAAACGTTTGTCGCTGTCGATCCTTCTTTGACCTCTCAGTCTTGCGGAAAGACGGATCGCGGGCGAAGAACGGAGAGACGCTCTTACGCATTGAAGGAGACGGCCGATCCATTCTCATGGCCGAACGGGTCGCGCTCAATTTCCTTCAACACCTCTCGGGTATCGCGACACTCACTCAACGATTTTGTCAGGCCGTACGCGGCTATCGTGTGGCCATCCTCGACACGAGAAAGACGCTACCCGGACTGGAGGGCCCTTCAGAAATGGGCGGTGTCGCTCGGTGGAGGCATGAATCATCGTCGTTCGCTTGGCGATGGCATCCTGATCAAAGACAATCATCTGCTGCTTCTGAACCAGAAAGAGGCAGTCCGTGAAGCCAGCCGCACTCGCGAAGAGCAGGGCACCCGCTGGGATGCAGACAATCGTCGAAGTGGAATCACTTGAGGAGGTCGCCCAGGCCTTGGCAGGGCAGGCCGATATCATCTTGCTCGACAACATGACGCCCGCCATGGTCAAGAAAGCCGTCCGGCTGATCAAGAAACGGGCCTTGGTGGAAGTTTCAGGTGGCATCACCTTGAACAATATCCGTGCAATGGCCGCAGCCGGAGCTGACCGCATTTCCATCGGCGCACTCACCCATTCTGCCCCGGCAGCCGCGATAAATTTGGAACTCAAATGCTCTCCTAAGGGCCGTCATAGGCACCGATAACCAGTGCACTCCTCACCACCACTCAGTCTCCAGGCCATTCAAAGTTCTCTGGCCACTCAATCGTTAGGTCGCCGGATTGAGCTACGCGATCAGATCGGCTCGACGAACCGGGAAGCGGTCTCGTTGGCTCAAGCCGGTGTCGAGCATGGGACGGTCGTGCTCGCGGATTCGCAATCGGAAGGACGAGGCCGACTCTCCCGGCTCTGGTTTTCTCCACCGGGCGTCAATCTGTATTGCTCGATCGTCATGAGAAAAGCGATCAGTGCGGGTCGCCACTCCGAATGGCTCTCATGGCTGCCGCTGACCGCCGCCTTGGCTGCGGCTGAAGCGATTGAAACGGTCGCCGCAACCAGCGTCGCCGTCAAGTGGCCGAATGATCTCCTGATCGCCGGGCGCAAGATCGGGGGCATTCTGTGCGAAAGCGGAACGAACGCGCCATCAGGCCCGTTTCAAGTCATCGGCATCGGATTAAACGTCAATGGAGAGCGGAATGATTTTCCCGACGAGTTGCGAGAGACGGCGACCACCATCCGCCACGAAGTAGGAAGCTTTATCGATAGGAATAGGCTTCTCGCGCAGTTGCTCTATGAACTTGAAGCGTGCCTTGACGAATATGCGCAACGTGGATTCGAGCGGCTCGCGCTGGCCTACGGACGGCGCTGCTCGACGATCGGAAAAACCGTCAAGGCCACGTTGGCCGACGGCAAGGAGTTAGTCGGACTGGCCGAGGCGATCGGGAAGGACGGTTCTCTGACCCTCGTCCAACGAGCCGTGTCAGGTGATGAGCGGGCACCGGAAGTCCAGCAGCTTCGTGCGGCCGACATCGTTCATCTAAGATCCTAATCAGCAGCCTGCTAGCGAAATCAGGTCAAACCCCGTAAAATAGGTTCATGCTGCTTGTCGTCGATATTGGCAACACGAACGTCGTCTTAGGCATCTATGATGGGCCGGTGCTGAAAGCCCATTGGCGCTTGTCCACCGACGCGAAGAGCACCTCAGACGAATATGGCATGCTGTTCACCAATCTTCTCAGCTCTGCGGGACTCCTTCCCCGTCAGATATCCGGAGCCATGGTATCCAGTGTTGTGCCGGCACTGACTGGCACCTTCGAGACGCTCCTCGGACAATACTTCCATCAACGGCCGCTCTTTGTGACCTCGGAGACGGATACGGGCCTCATCCTCCGCTACGCCAACCCGAAGGAAATCGGGAGCGATCGACTTGTCAATGCGGCTGCGGCCTATCATAAGTATCGTCGGGACCTGATCATCGTCGACTTCGGTACGGCCACGACGTTCTGTACCGTGACGAAAGATGCGGAATACTTGGGGGGAGTGATTGCACCAGGCCTGGGCATTTCCGCTGAAGCGCTCTTTTCCCGTGCGGCCAAGCTCTCCAAGGTCGAACTGACCAGACCCAAGACGGTGATCGGCACCGACACGGAAAGCAGCATTCAGTCAGGCCTGCTCTTCGGCTATGCCGGACTCGTCGACACATTGGTGAGACGAATCGAACAGGAACTCGGCCGCTCGACCTATGTCATCGCAACCGGGGGATTAAGTATGGTGATTGCTCCTGAAACGACCACGATTCAAAAGATCGAGCCTCTCCTGACGCTCGAAGGGCTTGCAACTCCTCTACCGGCGCGCGAAGGGCGATCCTCCCTCCTTGACCTGGGTGTAACCCTCACAAGTAATTAATTTTTGTGGGCTCCTGTTGACTTCATCCCTCCAGGTGGCTATCTCTGTTTTGTAACGGGACAGACCAGTGGTAGACGAAGAGAATAATAACAATACAATTGATAACTTGGAGCCTCTTCTTCCAGTGAACCTTCTCCTTCCGGTGAAGTGCCGCTGGCGGAGCTGGTGGCTAAGGAAGAGGAATTGAAGGCGCTCAACGACAAGTATCTTCGCCTGGCTGCAGAATTCGATAACTATAAGCGGCTGGCTCAGCGGGATCAGCGGGATCAGATCAGATTCGGCAATGAGCAACTGCTCAAGGAACTCTTGCCAGTCGTCGACAACCTGGAACGCGCCATTAAGGCGGCTCAAGGACCGCGGGATCAGGAGATAGTCTGATTCAGGGCGTCGACTTACCCTCAAACAGTTGAACGGCGCCTTGGCGAAATTTCGGCGTCCAAGCCGATTCCAACGGTCGGACAGGCGTTCGATCCCTCCAACCATCAGGCAGTTGCCTCGGTGCCATCGGATCAGGTTCCGGAGCAGCATGTTGTGGACGAATTTCAGCGGGGATATCGGCTGCACGACCGTATTCTTAGGCCCGCCATGGTGACCGTATCGACAGGGCTACATCCAACGAAGGGGATAACGCATCGTGATCAGGGAGCCTGCGGGCTGTTCAAAAAGGTCGTCGGCAAGACCGCAGCGAGCGAGGCGGACTTTTTTAACAGCCTGCTAGGAGGAAGGAGCATACAACCATGGGTAAAGTGATCGGCATCGACCTTGGCACCACGAATTCCTGCGTCGCCATCATGAGCGGCGGAGATCCCGTCGTCATCGCCAACGCCGAAGGAAGCCGGCACGACACCGTCGGTCGTCGGCATCACCGACAAGGGCGAGCGTCTCGTCGGACAGATCGCCAAACGTCAGGCGATTACGAATCCGGAGAACACGATTTTCTCCGTGAAGCGCCTGATGGGCCGCAAATTCCGCAGCCAGCAAGTGCAGGAAGCCGCTGAAGCGGCTTCCCTACAAGGTCGTCGAGGCGGACAACGGCGACGCCCATGTCGAGTTGCGCGGCAAACGCTACAGCCCGCCGGAAATCTCCGCCATGATTCTGCAGAAGATGCGGCAAACGGCGGAGGACTATCTTGGCGAAAAAGTCACCGAAGCGGTCATCACCGTTCCGGCCTATTTCGACGACAGCCAGCGCCAGGCGACCAAAGATGCGGGCCAGATCGCCGGCCTGAACGTCCTGCGCATCATCAACGAGCCGACCGCCGCGTCGCTCGCCTATGGTCTCGACAAGAAGAAAGACGAGCGGATCGCCGTCTACGATCTGGGCGGCGGCACGTTCGACGTCTCCGTCCTGGAGATCGGCGAAGGTGTCTTCGAGGTCAAGTCGACCAACGGCGACACCTATCTCGGCGGCGAC
Source organism: uncultured Nitrospiraceae bacterium (assembly GCA_963851455.1). GTDB lineage: Bacteria > Nitrospirota > Nitrospiria > Nitrospirales > Nitrospiraceae > Nitrospira_C. The sequence continues at coordinate 99,425 of CAWKPI010000004.1, read as the reverse complement.
GACTTCGACCAGCGCGTCATGGACTGGCTCGTCGATGAATTCAAGAAAGACCAGGGCATCGATCTTCGGAAGGATCGCATGGCCCTCCAGACGCCTGAAAGAAGCGGCGGAACGCGCCAAGATCGAACTGTCGTCCTCGCAGGAAACCGAAATCAATCTGCCCTTCATCACGGCGGACGCCAGCGGACCCAAGCACCTGGTCATCAAGCTGACCCGCGCCAAGCTGGAACAACTGGTCGACGACCTGATCCAGCGCACGATCGAGCCCTGCAAAAAGGCTCTGGCCGACGCCGGCGTGTCGGCCCGCGACATCAACGAAGTCGTGCTGGTCGGCGGCATGACCCGCATGCCGAAAGTCATTCAGGTCGTGAAAGACTTTTTCGGCAAAGAGCCGCACCGAGGTGTGAATCCTGACGAAGTCGTCGCCATCGGCGCCGGCATCCAAGGCGGCGTGCTCAAGGGCGAAGTGAAAGACGTGCTGCTTGCTCGACGTCACGCCGCTCTCGCTGGGCATTGAAACGCTCGGCGGCGTCTTCACGAAGCTGATCGAGCGCAATACGACCGTCCCGACGAAGAAGAGCCAGGTCTTCTCGACGGCGGCCGACAATCAAACCGCCGTGACCATCCGCGTCTTCCAAGGCGAACGCGAAATGGCGAACGACAACAAGCTACTCGGCCAGTTCGATCTGGTCGGCATTCCTCCCGCGCCCCGCGGGATGCCGCAAGTTGAAGTGACGTTCGATATCGACGCCAACGGCATCGTCCATGTCTCGGCCAAAGATCTGGCGACGCAAAAGGAACAGTCCATCAAGATCACGGCCTCCAGCGGTCTCAGCAAGGAAGAAGTCGAAAAGCTGGTCAAGGATGCCCAGGCGCATACGGAAGACGACAAGAAGCGGCGGAAGACGGCCGAAGCCAAGAACCAGGCCGATACTCTGATCTACCAGACCGAAAAAAACCTGACGGAGCACGGCGACAAGATCGCTGCGGAAGACAAGACCAAGATCGAGGAAGCCGTGGCTGCGCTGAAGAAGGCGATGGAAGGAACCGATCCGGATGCGATCGAGTCGGCCACCCAAACATTGACGACCGCCTCGCACAAGCTGGCGGAAGAGATGTATAAGAAGGCCTCGGCCTCGCAGCAGCGGGCAGCGGGAGCCGACGCGGTGGCGGAACGGAGCCGATGAGACCAAGACCGATGAAAAGGTCGTCGATGCAGAATTCGAAGAAGTAGACAAAGACAAAAAGTAAGTTAGATATACACAGTCAGATGGGACCGAGTTTCGTCGCGGACGCGGAACTCGGTCTTTCTGCACTACCACCAGACGTGAAGGCTTCCGTGTCCAAACGCGACTATTACGAAACCTTAGGCGTCGAACGAACGCGTCCGACGACGAACTCAAGAAAGCCTATCGCAAGCTGGCCCGCCAGCACCATCCCGACCTCCAGACCGGAGATGCAGCAGAAAAAAGCAGGCAGAAGAAAAGTTCAAAGAAGTCAACGAAGCCTACGAGACATCTCAGCGACCAGGACAAACGCAAGCGCTACGACATGTTCGGCCATGCCGGCGCCCAGCAGGCGGCGCAGGATTCGAGGGCTTCGGACTTCGGCCGGGAGGCGGATTCGGCGACGTCTTCAACGACATCTTCGAAGATTTTTTCGGCGGCCAGCGAGGCGGCACTCGAGCAGAGCGCGGCAACGACCTCCAATACAACCTCGAACTCACCTTCGAAGAATCCGTCTACGGCAAAGAAGCCAAGCTCAAGATTCCCCGCTGGGAATCCTGCAATGACTGCAAAGGCACCGGCGCCAAATCTGCGGCATCGGTCAAGACCTGCCCCAGTTGCAAAGGGGCCGGGCAGATCCGGTTCCAACAGGGCTTCTTCAGTGTCAGCCGCCCCTGCGGCCAATGCGAAGGAGCCGGACGGATCGTCACAGAACCTTGCCCAACCTGCCAGGGACGGCAACGCGTCTATCGAGAACGAACCATCGCGGTTCACATTCCGGCCGGCATCGAAACCGGCATGCGCCTTCGACTGTCGAATGAAGGCGAGCACGGAGTCAACGGAGGGCCCGCCGGGCGACCTCTACGTCGCCATTACCGTGAAACCGCATCCGGTCTTCCAACGCAAGGGCACGATATCCTCTGCGACGTACCGATCAGCTTCGTCACCGCCGTGCTTGGCGGCAAGATTGAAGTCCCGACGCTTGAAGGGCACGACCGTCATGCAAGATTCCTGCCGGCACGCAACAGGACAAAGTCTTGCGCCTCAAAGGGCTCGGCATTCCGAGCCTCAAGAGCCAGACTACCGGCGATCAATTGTTCGCCATCAAGGTTCAGATCCCCACCAAACTGACCGCCAAGCAGAAAGAATTGCTCATGGAGTTCGCCAAAGAAAGCGGCATGACGATGGAAGCCGACGGCGACGGCTTCTTCGACAAGATGAAGACCTTTTTCGAGTAATGCTGCAGCCGTCCCACTGAGGTTCCGTTCCTCTCATGCCGACGTTCTTTGTTGCATCCGAGGCCGTCGCACCTCCGACCGTTCGAATCACTGGTCCCCTACTCCATCACCTGCGTGAGAGCCTTCGCCTGCATCAGGGAGAAGCACTCACCGTCACCGACGACCGCGGCACCCGCTATCGCACTGAGATCGTGGAGGTCACTGCAAAACAGCTGATCGGCCGCATTCTCGAGACGACCACGGCCCCTGCTAGAACCAGTCCATCGCTTATTCTCGCTCAGGCACTGCTCAAAGGCGACAAGATGGACTGGGTCATTCAAAAGGCGACGGAACTCGGAGTTGACCGAGTCGTGCCGATACATGCCATACATAGCGTCGTCAAACTTCGCACCGATCGCGCCGATCATCAATTGGCCAGATGGCAGCGCATCGCGCTCGAAGCGGCCCAACAGTCTGAATGTTGGTCGGTGCCACACATCGACGACCCGGCGACGTTCTCACAGCTCGTGACGGGTCGTGATACCTTTTCATCAAAAATCATTCTGGCTGAACGATCAAAGGGCACATCGCTGCAGACGATTCCCTTGCCGATCGGGCTGCATGACACGATGCTGCTTCTGATTGGACCGGAAGGAGGATGGAGCCTGGAGGAACTTTCCTTGGCACGGGACCAGGGCTACACTGCCGTCACACTGGGAACGCGGATTCTTCGGGCAGAAACGGCCGCGATCGCCGCCATCAGCATTCTCCAGGCCCGAATAGGCGAGTTAGGCTAATCTTTAACGGCTTAGCTTCAGATGCACGATCGTGCCTTTTTCTCCACTCGCCCAGCCGTGCAGGCTATTGGGAAAAGACAATCCAAAGAGCGAGACATTCGCGACCGCCCCCTGTTCCATCCATGTAAAACCGCTATCCGTCGTATGGTAGGCCATCCCGCGCTCGCCGACGATCCAACCGGTTTTAGGATCGGTGAAGCGAATACGAAGGAGATCCGTCAACCTGGTACAGGTCCGCGAACAGGGCAGTGTCCGATCAGCCCAATGGCTCCCTCCATCCGTCGTCTGAAACATGGCTCCCGCATTTCCTACGACCCATCCGGTCGAGGGATCGACAAAATGCACGTCGAAGAGTGTGACCGATCCTTGTGTCTCCTGTGCCACCCAGGTCGTTCCGCCATCCTCCGTGGCGAGCACCGTACCAACGGCACCCACTGCGGTCCCTCGACGAGGCGTGACGAATTGGACGGCATAGAGTGCGGCAGAGGTCGCGCTGGATTGATCCATCCAATGGACGCCGCCGTCAGTGGTGTGAAGAATCGTCCCGTTGCCGCCGACGACCCATCCCTCTTGCGACGACACAAACGACAGGCCGTATAAGGGCACCTGGCTATCGATCGGTTGCGCGGTCCAACTCGCGCCTCCATCGAGACTGTTTCGGATCGTTCCGTTCGCCCCGATGATCCATCCACGCCTCTCGTCGACAAACAACACGTTGGTCAATTGCACGGAGGTGCCGCTGGAGAGTTTCTTCCATTTCTGACCACCGTTCAGCGTCTTGAGAACAGTTCCTCCTGATCCGACAGCCCATCCCAGTTGGGCGTCGCGAAAGTGCACACCCATAAGGGTGACTTCCGTTCCGGTTTTCTGCGAAGCAGTCGTCAGGTTGGATTCGGCCAGTGCCGGAGGAGATGCGGGGAGGAAGGCAAACACAAGCGCGAAAAGAGCCAGTTGAACAATCATTGAGATAACGTCATGCGGGTTTCACAGGATGGTCAAAAAAGCCGTCGGCGAGGCCGCAGCGAGCGAAGGCCCGAGGCGTACTCTGTTTCGTACGTCGAGGGTCTAAGCGATGCGAGAACAAAGCCGACGGGTTTTTCCACCATCCTGTCAATCGTTGGTGCTGCCTTCCGGCCGAGATTGGAAAAAACTCTGGTCCGGCATGCCCTTGGCTTCGATCGTGAACGTTCCGGCTTCCAAGGTCAGCCATTTTTTGGGCGTACAACAGCTGCCGTCTGGCAGAATGTCCCATGACCCGCGACGAATGACGAGAGGACCCGTTGAAAGATCGGTATTGAATTGTCCGGGTTTTCCGATGCCGAAGAGATGGCGGTGTGGAACGCGCGCTTTGATTTCCGTATCAGTCCAGGACAGCACAATGGCACCGATGTTGTTGAACAGAACCTCCGTGCGGGAGACATTTTCGCCCAACTCGATCTGGTCCCGCTTAAAGGCGCCTTCACCGAGTCCCGGTTGCGTCGCTTCCGTCGACTTAATGAAAGAGCCGAACCCCCTGCCCTTGATCGTCACGACTTCATCCAGGCCGGCAGAAGCAGGTGAAAAGGACTCAATAGTCGGAACGACTAACGTGAACGTCCCCGCTGCGGTCGAGACAATGCCACTTTCCGCACAACACGATCCGTCCGAACTCGGCTTTGGCGCGCCGCGTGTGACGACTACCGGGCCGCTTTTCGCGCTGAACGGCACCCAGACGTCGATCCGGTCGTCATGCCACCGGTAGATCACCGCCGGGGCGCCCCCGATTTCCACACGATTCTGCCCTATATTGAAATCCGTGTAGTTGTATGGTGTGGCTCCGCTCTCGGAATAGGCGCCAAAATGCTCTCCGTGAATCCTGACCAGTGTTCCAATAGGAGCGCTGGCGGGAGTGAGGCCAGTGGCCTTGGGAATCTGTACGGTAAATGCCCCCACAGTTCGTTCTTGTCCATTCTGCGACAGGACTACCGGCCCGGTTTCCGCATCCAGCGGGACATGGACGACAATCGCACGATCGCTCCATTGAGCAATGGGAGCCGGATGTCCACCGATCGAAATCGTCTCGCCCGCCTTCTTCTCTTGACCGAACCCTTGACCGAACAGCACGACTTTCGTGCCGACCGGTCCGCTGACAGGATCGATATGCACAGTCGGAATCAACTTGAGCGAGACGGCATTACTGATCGTGTGCTGAACCGGAGCGCAGCAAGAACCATCCGGTAATGGGTCGGAAGAGGCCAAGCGGATCGCGATGTCACCGGACGCCGCATTGGCTGGAATCTCCACTTCAATCTTGTCGTCTTTCCAACGTCGAGGCCTGACAACTAAGTTCCCCACGACCACATCATTGACGCCGAACATCGTATTGGGATCGCGCGGACCGGCCGTGATGCCGAAATGTTGTCCGACGATCTCAATCGTATGGCCCGGCTCGATCTCCGGAGGGTTGATCGACAGAATTTTCGGATAGACGATGGCAAACGTACCCGCCGGAACTTTCTTTTTTCCGATTATCACCTCAACAGGTCCGGTCTGCGCCTTCGACGGCACCTTTACTTCCACGACATCCGGATCCCACCGTTGAATCAGGGCAGGAACTCCTCCGAACGTGACGCGATTGACCTGGGCGGATGTGAAACGGCCGAACCCTTTGCCGATGATTGAGACCGTCGCGCCGGGAACGCCCGTCGCAGGCTGCAATTGCACTGTCGAGGACGCGGCTTCGGCAACCCAGAGGCTTCCCCAGGCCCACAAGAAGGCGGCTCCAACGGCCATGATCCAATGTTTCATATGACACAGATCCTTGATAACCATGAGCGAGAGGACGTGAGAGCCCTGCGTGGCACGAGAACCCCACGCATGAGAGTTGGCAAGGCAACCGGGGGTACAGCGTGAAGCGAAGGACGATCGGACTATAACAAGCGGTTTTTTCGAGTGTCAAGCCGGAGACGCTGCATGGAAGCCATTCCGCAGCGGCGAATGTCGATCATGAAACGGCGAGAATCACTTCGATTTCGACGGCGGCGCGTCGAGGCAATTCAGCAGCGCCGGTTGCGACACGAGCATGCCGTCCCGCCTCCCCGAAGATCGCCACGAGCAAATCCGATGCACCATTTAATACTTGAGGTTGCTCGATGAATCCCTCGGCCGATGCCACATGACCGACCATTTTCACCACGCGGGTGATCAGATCGAGGCTCCCGAGTTCTTGTTTGGCAATGGCTAAGGCATTCAAGAGGGCAACTTTGGCTGCCTCGGCTCCTTGCGAGACAGTCAACTCGCGCCCGAGCTTTCCGGTAAATGCCACGTGCCCGTTCTGCATCGGCAGCACGCCGGACAAAAACAGCAAATTGCCGGCACGCACGGCTGGAACGTAGGTCGCCACCGGTTTCGGCGCCTGCGGCAATTCCAGTCCCAGTTCTTTTAGTTTGTCTTCGTATCCCATTGCATCCGTTAGCCTGGTCTTAACGCGTCTAAAAGGCTTTCTCCGATGGCGAGGGATTCACCCTGCAACGCCTCTACCACCGTCTGGCCCAAATCTGCGGCACTCGGTCGAATGCCGAAATTGACTCCCTGCGCCAGTTTCGGCCCCGTGATGAGCAATGGCACGTACTCGCGGGTGGGAACGGCATGAGGTTTCTTCGAATCGCGTCCGTGGTCGCCCGTAATGATACACAAGTCGCCAGGGCGCAGTTGATCCAACAATTCAGGGAGCCGCCGATCGAAGTCTTGGAGGGCCGCTGCAGAACGTTCCGCGTCAGAGCCGATGACATCCAGCCCGACGAAGATGAGACCACGCGGAACTTTATTGAATAAGCCATTTACTTCATCGACGGCATCACTCCAGCCGGGAACCGTGGCCGATCGGGTCAATCCACGGCCGCCGAACATATCCCCCACCTTCCCGATGCCGATCAAAATCTGGCTGGCCCGATTCAAGACGTCCAACATCGTCGGGTTGGGTGGTTCTCCGGCAAAATCCCGACGCCCCGGACCGAACTGCAAGGCGCCCAGTGCACCCAGGAACGGATGTGCGACGATACGCCGCATCCCCCAGGCTCCTCTCAGATTTTTCCTCGCCTCACGGCTCCGTTGGTACAAGACATCGGCGCTCCACACCTTCTTGTGCGCCGCCACATGGCAAGTCTGACGCCCATCTGTCCAGACAATCGGCGCGCCCGTCGAAAGATGGTCCGAGCCATAATCGTTCAGTGCTTCTTTGCCTGATACCAGCCGCCCGCCCAGGATTTTCCGTTCGAAGATCTGCTCAAGAGCCGTAAGTGCCTCTGGAGGATATCCGTCCGGAAACGTCGGGCTTTCTTCTTCCGAAAGGCATCCGGCAATCTCCCAGTACCCGACAAGCGAATCGACCCCCTTACTCTTGAAACCCAAGCGGCCGAAACATCCGATCGGTTGAGCCATGGACCGCACGCCTTGGATCTCACACACATGGCCAAGCCCGAGTGATTCCAACGACGGAAGACTCAGCCCTCCGGCTGCTTCAGCCAGATGTGCGAGCGTATGAGAAGTCGCATCTCCATACTCCGAGGCATCGCTCGCAGCGCCGGCCCCTAACCCCTCGACGACGAGAAGAATGACGCGTTTAATCATGGGCGCACTATATAGTAGATGGAAACGGGTCGCAAACCAGGTTCAATGAGAAGGCGAAGGAATTCTCTATACCGAGGAGCGGGAAACTCTCGCGGCATTTGGCATTATGACGACACCTTGTTCTTCGCCACCACCAGGAGAAAATCATCGAGTCGCCGTTTTGATACATTCTCTACCACCATGAATTCGACACCAAACTCGCGCCTGGTCGACCAGCGGACCTTGCCAAGTTCGATCACGATCGGCGTCGGTTGATTCGACACGGTGATAAGAAGACTGACGGGGTCATCCACGGCAGCAAACATGTCGGTTTCTAGGGCGCACCCGCCGCGTGAGAGGTTGAATGTCGTGCCCTGGCCGGGTTTTCCGTCCACGACAAACTCCACGGGACATTGCACTTGATATCGCACATCTTTACGCAGCGACATGCTCTCCTATCCCTTTCTTTTGCCCGCGGCCCATTCCTCCAAGATCTTGAGACTCGCGCTGGTCCCGATCCGATCGGCTCCGGCCTCGAGCATGTCCATGGCAGTCTTCCAATCGCGGATGCCGCCGGAAGCTTTCACCTTGGCGTTGGCTCCAACCGCCTCTTTCATCAGTCTCACATCAGCAACGGTCGCGCCCCCTGCACCGAACCCAGTCGAGGTCTTCGCATAATCGGCGCGCGCCTCCACCACTAATCGACAGGCCGTTATTTTCTCCTGATCGGTCAAATAGCAGGTTTCGAGAATCACTTTGTGCTCCGCCCCTGGCGTGGCCTGCACAACTTCGGCGATATCCTGTCGCACCGCATCGACATCGCCTGATTTCAGACGGCTCACATTGATGACCATATCGAGCACCGTCGCGCCTTGCCGCACCCCTTCCAACGCCTCCGAGACTTTGGTGCCGGTCGTATGCCCACCCAATGGAAAACCGACCGGAATCCCTACGCGGATCGGTGAGCCAGCCACGGCCTCCACCGCCTCATGGGCGTAACAGGGTGGAAGAAAAATCACGGTGAACCCGTGCTGTTTGGCTTCCTGACACAGGCGTAGCACATCCGTTCTGGTCGCCTCCGGACGGAGCACCGTGTGATCGATCAAGGCTGGAAGATTCCAATCACGCTGATTCATGGCATGGCTCTAATAACAACTTTGGCATTTGTCATGAAATAAAAAGAAATTGCATTACATACTCGGGAATTCCAGATCATTGATGCAAGAGGATGATGAAAAAGCTCGTCCAGCAAGGCCGCAGCGTGACCGACGTCATGTGAGGACGGGCGCGGATGGGAGCGCCCTTCTGAAGGGCCGAGGCGTACTCTGTCTCGGTACGTCGAGGGTCTGAGCGATGCGAGAACGCAGCTGGAGAGGGGTGTGCTTTTGCATCATCCTCTCAAGTGCGGGGCTGGGCCGCCCGCCGAAACGGACGTTTCTGGTACTTCTCCACGGCTTGGTTGTGCTCCATAAGCGTCGCGGAGAACTGATGCGTCCCGTCGTTTTTCGATACGAAGTAGAGCGCTCGTGAACTCGACGGATACAGGGCAGCCCGGATCGAGCGAATGCCTGGATTTGCAATCGGGCCAGGCGGCAGGCCCGCGTAGCGATAGGTATTGTAGGGACTTTGAATCGAGAGATCCTTCTTATGGATGTTGCCGTCAAAATTGGGTAACCCATAGATCACGGTCGGATCGCTTTGCAATGGAATGTGCTTCTTCAACCGATTGTGGAACACCGCGGATATCTCTTCACGCTCTCCGTTCGATGCCGTTTCCTTTTCGATCACCGAAGCCAGCGTCAGCACTTCATGTTTCGTCATCTTGAGTTCCTGCGCACGCAGCTCAAGTTCCAAGCCATAGACTTGTTGCAAATGCTCCACCATCGTCGCCACCACATCTTTTGCCTTGACGCTCTTCGGAAACTTGTAGGTGTCCGGATAGAGATAGCCTTCGAGGTTATCCGCCTTGATACCCAGTGCAGCAGTCAACGCCCGGTCCTTCATCAACCGCAGCAGCTCATCGCGATCCGCCACGCCTTGTTGCGCCATCAGGTCCGCGATCTGCGTCATCGTCAAGCCTTCGGGAATGGTGATCGGATGGAGGACGACCTGGCCGTTGAGGAGTTTCGAGAGGATTTCCGCCGGCACCATCGCAGGATTCAACTCGTACTCACCGGCCCGAATTTTCCGGTCCGCCGACTGAGATCGTCCAATGAGCACGAACGCCGACCGGCTCTTGATCAGCCGTTCTCGCTCGAGCAGTGCCGCAACCTGTTGAAAGGTCGATCCGTCAGGAATCACGACGACCTTGGAGGGAGGATGCTGTTCCGGAGGCACGACTGGCCCTTGAGCCCACTTAATGGTCTGATACGCGGCCACGCCGAGAACGGCGATCACGACCAGCAGAAGAACGAGCATCCTTCGCAGCTTCATGAGTAGTGTGCACCGTGGGTTCGTCCGAACTGACTCTCCTGCCATTCCGGCTTGTGATACCGCCGCTTCGCGGCTCGCCAAATAGCTCTGAAGGAGAATCGCGGCGGCCATGCGATCAACCAGCTCCCTTGCGTTTCTTCCGGCTCGACATCGGCGGCGATCAGCAGGTCTTCCGCCGCTTTCGTCGTCAGTCGCTCGTCCCACAGAACAAGCGGAACCGACAGGCCTTGTTCCAACCGTACGGCAAATTCCCGCATGGCCTGGACCGCGGGACCTTCCCGCCCGTCCAATTGCAGCGGAAATCCCAACACCACCTGCCCGACCTCATGTGTGTTGACGAGGGAGGCGATGTGGGTGACATCCCGGTCGAGCGTTCGTCGTTCGAACGTTTCGAGGGGCTGCGCCGTCCACCCCAGCTCATCACTGAGTGCGACGCCGATCCGCTTGGTCCCGTAATCTAAAGCCAGTATTCGTGAACCAGACATGATTCTACCGCTGGAGGGCTTGTTCGACCAAGTCCAAAGACTTTTTCCAACGAGGCGTCCAATTTTGAAGGGTCCTTTCCGCCAGCCTGCGCCATTTCCGGCCGCCCTCCGCCGGTACCGCCCACCTCCGCCGCCATGACCTTGATCAAGTCGCCGGCTTTCACCTTGCCAGAGAGATCTTTCGTCACCACGACGAGCAGCGACACCTTGCCGTCTTCAGTCGCCGCTCCCAAGGCCACGACGCCGCTCTTCAACTTGTCGCGCAACTGATCGGCCAACGCGCGCATGCCGTTCATATCCAATCCATCGGTGCGTTGGACGTGGACCGGTACACCGGCCACCGTCTTGGCCGTCGAGGCCACCGCCGACCCGCTGGCCATCTTGAGCTTCAGCTCTTCCAGTTCCCGTTCCTTGTCTTTGAGTTGCGCCATGACCTTCCGGGTCTTCGCCACCAATTCAGATGGCCCGACCTTCAGAAGGTCTGACAGCTCTCTCACTTCCGCTTCAAGCTTCTTCATCATAGCCATGGCACCGCTGCCGGTCTGTGCCTCGATGCGTCGTACCCCCGCCGCCACGCCCGTCTCCGAGACGATCCGGAACAGGCCGATTTCTCCGGTATGGCGGCAATGGGTGCCGCCACAAAGCTCCTTGCTGAACGATTCGACCGTGACGACCCGCACCTGTTCGCCGTACTTGTCGCCGAAGAAGGCCAATGCGCCTTTCGCCACGGCATCCTGAATGCTCATGACCTCCGTCGCACGCGTTTCATTTTTTCGGATCTCATCGTTGACCACGGTTTCGATCTCGTCGATATCGCGCGACGAGAGGGGCCGGAAATGGGCGAAGTCGAACCGGAGGCGATTCGGCGCGACGAGCGAGCCATACTGTTTCACGTGAGGCCCCAGCATATCGCGCAAGGCCGCATGCACTAAATGGGTCGCCGTGTGGTTTCTGGCTGAATCCTGCCGCGTCGTCGCTGTTGACCGTCAGATGCAGTTGCTCGCCTTCGCGGATGCGTCCCTTGCTCGACCGTCCCTTTATGCAGAATCAGCGTCGGGACCGGCCGCGTCGTCTCCTTGATCTCCAACCGCCCTTCGGTGCCGACCAACACGCCCTGATCGCCCACCTGCCCGCCGCCTTCGGCATAGAATGGAGTGACGTCCAGCACCACTTCCACCTCATCGCCTTCAGCGGCTTCCTTTACCAGGCGATCGCCCTTGAGAATCGCCTGCAAGACGCTGTCGGATTCCAATCGATCGTAGCCGACGAACTTGGTCGCACCGAACTGTTCCGCTAACTTCGTCACCGCTGGTCTGGCCGTTTCCTGCTCAAACCCGCCGGTTTTGCGCGCACGGTTCCGCTGCTCTTCAATCGCCGGCATCGAACCCCGCCTGATCGACCGTCATGCCCTGCTCGCGGCAAGCCTCGGTAATCAAATCCATCGGGAAACCCGTAGGTGTCGTAGAGCTTGAAGACTTCCGGACCAGGCAGCATCGTGCGTCCGGCCGAGCGAGTCGTTCGCGATCATGTCGTTCAGAATCGGCAAGCCTTGATCGAGCGTCGCGATAAACCGTTCCTCTTCACCTCTCGTCGCCTCGGCCATCGGTGCCGGCCGCGCTGCGGACTTCTGAATAGGCCCCGCCCATTTGTTGGACGACCACCGCCGTCAACTCGTGGAGAAACGGCTCGACGATGCCCAGCAGCCGTCCATGGCGAGCCGCACGGCGCAGAATCCGGCGCAAGCACATAGCCGCGCCCTTCGTTCGACGGAAGAATGCCGTCGGCCATCAGAGAACGTGATCGCGCGCAAGATGGTCCGCCACCACGCGCATCGAACGATCGGCCTGCTCCTTCTTGCCGTACTCGGACCCCGGCCCGTGTCGCCAATCGGCGCGAGCAACGGCGTAAACAGATCGCTGTCATAGTTGCTGTAGACGCCCTGTGCCACTGCCGCCAGCCGCTCCAATCCCATGCCCGTATCGATGCTGGGCTTGGGCAACGGATGCAGCGTCCCGGAGGCATCCCGATTGAACTGCATGAAGACGAGATTCCAGATCTCGATGACCCGGTCGCCCTCGCCGTTCGGCCGATCGTCTCCCGGCACCGCCGGTCCTTGATCGAAATGGATTTCCGAGCAGGGCCCACAGGGACCGGTATCCGCCATCTGCCAGAAATTGTCCTTCTCGTCGCAACGCATGATGCGGGAGGGCGGGACCCCGATCTTCTTCCACAGCTGTTCCGCTTCGTCGTCTTCGCGGAAGATCGTCACCCAGATCCGATCCTTCGTCCAAGCCGACCGTCTGGGTCAGAAATTCCCAGCCGAATGTGATGGCGTCTTCCTTGAAATAGTCGCCGAAGGAAAAGTTCCCCAGCATTTCGAAGAACGTATGGTGCCGCCTGGTATAGCCGACATTCTCCAGATCGTTGTGCTTGCCCGCCGGCACGGAGACACTTCTGCACGGTAACCGCTCGCTTGTAGGCGCGCGTTTCCTCGCCGAGGAACACCCGCTTGAACTGGTTCATCCCGGCATTGGTGAACAGCAAGGTCGGATCGGCCTGAGGAATCAAGGCGAGCTCGGCACGGCCTGATGGCCATGCTGTTCGAAATAACGAATGAAGGCCTGGCGAAGGTCCTGGGCAGTCTGCGTCATGATTCCCGTCCCTCAGTCTCGGTGCGATCGCCTATGATACGCTCAATCGTCTCTTCCGCGAAACCCCGCTGACGTAGGAAGGAGGCCGTCTGGCGCGGGCTGACTCGACGCCTGTTCGCTGCCAATGGATTTGCAGCGCCCGGCGCGCCAGCGTGTCTTCGTCAACGTCTTGCAACGCACCACCGATCACTTCGTCAGCGAGCCCTTCAGACAATCCCCTTAGTCAACAATTCCCTCTTGAGCCGCTTCCAGGCCCATCGGCAGGCGCGCGATCGTGGCCTCGATCCACCGGGCAGCGTAGGCCACGATCGTCCAGATACCGTAGTGTCGAAAGACGGTTGATGACCTGCTTGGTCTGGGTGGATGAGGCTCCCTTGCGAGTGAGAAATCGTTCGACTTGAGCCGCCGTTCGATCGAACCGGGCGAGATACCGCACCGCACAGTGAACCCACTCGTCTCCGGATTGCGGAACGCGCCGTTTCACGACGACACCCACGAGGGATCAGGTCGTTCAGACACCGACTTTGTGGGGCTTCTTGTCTTCGCGCCTCTCTTCTTTGGCCGGCGCCGCGGCAGGCTTCTCCTTCTCAGCGGCATATCCTGGCACACCGGCCAGCTCACGCAGCTTCGCTTCAATTTCACGCGCCAACGGCTGGTTCGTGCCAAAAAATCGCGCACCGCATCGCGTCCCTGCCCGAGCCGCTCGCCCTGATAGGAATACCAGGCCCCGGACTTCTCCACCACTTTCTTCTCGACCCCGAGATCCACCAGTTCGCCGGTCTTCGAAATCCCTTGCGCAAACATGATGTCGAACTCCGCCTGCTTGAACGGCGGCGCCATCTTGTTCTTCACCACCTTCACGCGCACGCGGCTGCCGATCGACCTCCTGCCCTTCCTTGATCGACTCGATGCGGCGGATATCCAGCCGGACGGACGAATAGAACTTGAGCGCGTTGCCGCCGGTCGTCGTCTCGGGATTGCCGAACATGACGCCGATCTTCATGCGAATCTGGTTGATGAAAATCACCGTCGTCTGCGACTTGGAAATCGCCGCCGTCAGTTTTCGCAAGGGCCTGCGACATCAGCCGGGCCTGCAGGCCCATGTGCGCATCGCCCATTTCGCCTTCGATTTCAGCGCGCGGCGTCAAGCGCGCGACCGAGTCCACGACGATCACATCGATCGCGCCGCTGCGGACCAAGCGTCTCGGCAATTTCCAACGCCTGCTCACCGGTATCGGGCTGCGACACCAGCAGATCGTCGGCCTGCACGCCCAGCTTCCTGGCATAGGTCAAATCCAGCGCATGTTCCGCATCGATAAAGGCGGCGACGCCACCGGTCTTCTGCACTTCGGCAATCGCATGCAGCGTCAGCGTCGTCTTTCCCGACGACTTCCGGGCCAAAAATCTCAACCACCCGTCCGCGCGGAAACCCGCCGACGCCGAGGGCAATATCCAGCCCGAGCGATCCCGTCGAAATCGCCGGAATATCGGCCGGAGCTTCGGCATCGCCGAGCTTCATGATGGCGCCCTTCCCGTATTGCTTTTCGATTTGGGACAGGGCCAAATCCAACGCGCGCTTTTTGTCGTCTTTTTCCGCCATGGAAGATTTCCTCCTCGTCTCAGGGTGAAGCGTGGCGGATTATACCCAAGTTGGGTGCGAGAAACCTAGCGAAGAATGTGACGAGAAGACCAGGAAATGGAGGGATTATTACGAGCGATGCCGGCTACAACACGTTGTCGGGCAGTTCTGGAGATGATTCAGTCAACGACTTGGGTACCGTAAACCGGAAGTGAAATTCTTGTTGAGTGGCGTCCTTTGAAGGACCAAACCAGCCCTCAGCTGCAATATGCTCATCGGACTGGGATTTTCCATTCGGAAAGAACTTGAACCGCAGCTTCTTCGTCCGATCACCCTGTGCAGCATCCGGATCAAGATTGCCTGAGATCTCGAAATGATCGTCCAATGCGTCCATAGCCTGGCCAAGAAACGATTCCAATAACCGCTGGCTGAGCCCCTTGAACGGCTGGTCCGGATCGAATCCGCCCGACTCTCCAGCCCAGACCGGCGTCACAAGGAAAACCGCAAGGAAAGCTGTTCCTGTCAGCCACTTCATGGAGACAATCTATTATGCAATTCGCCGCCAGTCAAGGGCCACATCTAGGAGTTTCTCTGACTGGCTAAACTGTCACGCAGGATGCTCAAAAAGGCCGTCCAGCAAGGCCGCAGCGAGTTCGGCGGCGAAGAGGTACATACCGAGCTTCGCTTGACCCGCTCGCTTCGATCAACAGCGAACGGATAGGTACTTTGCCTCCAGCAAATCCTACGTTGAGCCTCTGAGCGATGCGAGAACGCCGCTGGCGGACGTTTTCAGCATCCTGCTAATCGTGATTTCCTTGACGAAAAGGCCTCCTCATCATACAGCTGGAGGTATGACGCCCCCCCTTGTCCAAGAGACGGTGGATGACAAACCGACCGTCCTTATTGTTGACGACGAGGCTGCGCCCCGCGCCTCGCTGACACAGATTTTGAAACAAGACTTCAATATTCTTACGGCGGAGGACGGCGGACACGCCCTGGCGGTCATCAATGATCGCGGTGTCGATCTCATTACGCTTGATCTCAAGCTCCCCGATACCTCCGGCTCTGACATCTTAAAAGAAATCAAACGAACGCATCGCGAAATCGAAGTCATAATGGTCACCGCCTACGGCACGCTGCAGTCCGCGATGGACTGTGTGCGTCACGGCGCTGCCGGCTTTCTGTTGAAGCCGTTCAACGCCTCGGAACTGCTCTCCATCAGCCTGCAAACCTCTCAGAAAAAGCAACGGCTCGACATGCTTCGCAAGGCCATGGCAGCTAACGATGCGCTGTGGGGGCCCGATCCCGCCTCCGCGCAGGCCTGGCAGGATCTGATGGCCAAGTACGCCACCAGGGTAAAAGGCAGTCTCCTCCAAGTCTCCAGTCGGGAAACGACTTCGCCCTTGATCCAATTGATCTCCGATTTATTGGAAGCGAAGGACCGTTATCTGGTGAATCACGGCAACCGTGTGAGCTTCTATGCGACGCTGGTCGCCAACACGCTTCAACTGCCTTTGACGGAACAGCAGAACCTTTCACTTGGCGCCTTGGCCCATGATCTCGATTTGATCGCCGGAGAAGGAAGCCCCGTGCTCCACCACGATGACGACCGGCTCCACCATCGCCCCGACCTTGGTGCACGCATTGGACGCGCCATGGGACTTCCCGCCGAAGCCGTGCAAATCATTGCCCTGCATCACGAACGCTGGGACGGCACCGGCTACCCGTTCGGCTTGAAAGAAGGACACATCCCGCTCTTGGCGCGAATCGTGACACTTGCGCAAACCTTCGACGCTCTCACCGCCGACAAACCAGACGGCGTGCCGATGACCATCAAAGAAGCCCTGACGATGCTCGAACAGCAATCCGGCACGGCCTTTGATCCATCTCTCGTCGAAGTATTTTGCCGGACGATGCGTGAACAACCCACGCAGCCTCTCCGACATGCATCCCCCTAATTCCAAGTTCCCCTGTCCCTCCCACAAGGGGAAGCTGAGCCCTTTGCCGCGACTGTGCGAAGACTCGGGGCCCGCACTTCCTGAGCAGATGCGGTCGTCGAAGACGACGTCGAGCATTGTTTGCAGTTCCGTTCGAGCGAAGCTCAGGACGGAACAAGTTGCGGAGACGAGCAGATGCGAAGGTTAGTGCGGTCGAGTCGGAGCATCGAAGCGAGCAGGGCTCAGCTTTTCCCCGACCCTCGCTTCCCACAACTTCGTGTACACCGACCCTGTCGGCTTCAGCTCGCTCTTCATCAATGTAAGGAATTTCACCGCCATCAATCCCATCCCTCACCGGCTTGTCCAACAAGACCGGACCTCGCCAAGATTTGACCGAAGTCGCGGCCGCCTTCTTTGATGCGTGCCAACGTAAGGTGCGGACTCAAAGGTCTTGTGTCCGGAGCCAGATTGAGCGAGCTGCAACATTCGTCTACGGCGCGATGCAGCGAGGCCAATCGTACGGCGTCTTGGCCCTTCTCCCATTGCTCCGACGGTCCCACCCATAAGATTCGCGGTTGTTGCAGGCGTGGAAAGACTCCGAGACGATTGAGTGGGATTTCAACAGCCTGATGTCCGCTAAGGATGTTCTCGATAGCGTGTTGCATCGGCGCGACCGACTGTTCGTCAATGTCGCCAAGAAACTTCACGGTGAGATGAAGCGAGGTCGGCTGCACCCAAGATATGCGCACGTCCTTTGAGAGTTCCCGACCCAGTCGCTGTTTCAATTCCACATGTATGTTTGCGAGATTCGTGCGGAGAGGTTCAGACAGCTCGACAGAGAGAAAAGCGCGGATCATGCTTTTGTTTTCCTTCCCCCACGTCGTCCAGAAAGGCCTCTGGTATCACCCACCCAACCCCGTCGCGCCGAGACGCGCCTCTCCACACCAAGGCCGCACCGAGCGAAGGTCGAGGAGGTACACACCACGCTTGCTTGACCCGCTCGCTTCGATCAGATGCGAGCGGATAGGTACTTTGCCTCCAGCATATCCGTACGTCGAGGGTCTGAGCGATGCGAGAACGAAGCTGAACGGCCTTTATGGACGACGTGCTAACAGCCAACGACGCAGCAGATCGAGAGCGGCCTGTGACGAACGCTGTTTAATAATGGTTCGATCGCCATGGAAGCGATGCTCTTTCGTGATGGAATCGCCGTTTTCGGCATCGAGTCCGATATAGACCAGCCCCACCGGTTTCGTGGCGGTGCCCCCTCCGGGACCCGCAATACCGGTCACGCTCAAACCGACTGATACGCCGCTACGCTCACGTATACCCTTCGCCATTGCAGCTGCGACCTCAGCACTGACCGCACCGTGTTTTTCAATGAGCTCTGGCGGCACACCCAGTGATTCAACTTTGGCTTTGTTGCTGTAACAGATCACTCCGCGGTCCATATACGCGGACGATCCGGGCACCTGCGTCAGCCGATGACCGATCAACCCACCGGTGCAGGATTCCGCGAGCGCAACGGTACGTTTCTGGTCTGTCAGCAACCGCCCGACCACTTCTTCCATTGAGTCTTGTCCTTCGGCGAAGAGCCATTCGCGCAGACGAGTGCGAATGTCCTGGGCGAGAGAGACCATCGCGTCTTCTTTGACATGAGCTCGAGAATTCGTCGTCAATGACACCAACACTCCCATCGGGGAAGCCAGCAAACCAAGATCGACAGGAACTCGCTTCGGAATCAGTCCTTTCAATTGAGCATCGACATCGGCTTCCGGTAATCCCCACGTGTGAAAAAGCAGGCGTGTGATCGGCTGCCGCTTGGACCCATCATCATGACGTTGCAATTGAGACATGAGTAGTGGAATCACACTCTCTCGCATCATCGCTTTCATTTCGCCAGGCACACCGGGCAACGAGATCAGTGTGGCGCCCTTCCACGACAACCAGAACCCGGGCGCGGAGCCGACTGGATTCGGCAGCACGGTCGCGCCGGAAGGAATCAACGCCTGTCTCAGTTGCCCCTTGTTCGGCGTCCGTCCCCATTGCGCCAACCGCGCTTGCAGACCTTCAAACGCTTCTTTCCGTCTCGCCAGCTTCCGTCCGGCCGCCTGGGCAATCGCTTCCCTTGTGCAATCATCCACGGTCGGTCCAAGCCCGCCGGTCATGACGATCACCTTGGCACGGCCAACTGCCGTCTTCAGCACATTGACGATATCGGTCCGGTCATCTCCTACAACCGACTTAAAGCGCACCTCGATGCCAAGCTGACTCAGCTCGTCCGTGACGAACTGTGAATTGCTGTCGGTCCGACCGCCAAGGAGCAGCTCTGAACCAATCGCGATCGTTTCGGCGATCAGTGGCGGTAATTGTCGCAAGGGCATTGCCATCACCGAAGCAGGATGTTCAATAAGCGGGTCTTTTCATTCCCCCGCCCAAAGTAATTGGACGGCCTAGATGAGTCCCCAATTGCGCGCATCCTTTTTCACCCGCCCAACCCGGGCCGACTATTTCACCCGCCCACCCACCGATTGCTACGCAATCGTTAACCCGGAGACGCACCCTTTACCCAGCGAGCACCGCCTTAGAAATGATTCCTCAAAGCTTGTTCGCACCAGGAGCAGCCTGGATCAGTCCAAACGTGCGCGAACGTTTTTCACCCGCCCACCCGCGGCGCGCCGAGACGCGCCGTGTCCCAGGCGAGCACCGCCTATACGCCTATAAATGATCCTTCCAAGCTCGCTTGTTCCTGCTCTAGGGATGGAGACTGATTCGTCTCCAACTGCGCGCTTCGACGAGCACCGCCATCCTAAAAATACGATTGGTCTGGTGTGCGCGTTGGGCGAGCAAAGGAGACGAACAGCCTCCACACCCTCCCCATTCTGGTGTGCCGCGTTCCGCGAGCACCAGGACTGACCAGGCTGATCCTCCCTATTTCTAGCGTGCGGGGTGCGCGAGCACAGGGGTCTCACTAGGCCGTCCAATTCTATTCCATCCTGCTACTTGATCTGGGAAAAATCGAGCGGGAACGTCACCTCGCCACCGTTGGCAGGATAGATCGTGATCGTCGTCTGAGCCATGGGATCGAAATCGCCATAGGCAAACGACGCCACAACTTTGGCCTTGAACCGGGGAGCGTCCGGCCAGGCGGCACTCCGGTTGGCTCTTGCGTCGAACCGCACCGTCACAGGATTGATCGTTTTGCCGGCTTGATCGAACACCATATAACTATCCACGGCAAAGTTCGGCACATTGCCGAAGATCGTCGCGCTGACGAGCATGGCCTTGCCATCCAAGACCTGCGCCACATCGGCCTCGCTGGGCTGCAACCCGCGCAGCGCCATGTGCGTGGCCATCACCGACAGGCCGGCCAGCTTGGTCACCAGAAAACCGCTCGGATGCAATTCATCCGTCGCACCGAAACGCATATAGAAGGAATCGGGTGAACGGTGTTGCGTTGCCGCTTCCGTCCCCCGCTCGAGTGCGGCACGGATTTGTTCCGGAGACGGTTGGATGTCAATCGCCCAGATACCGGATACAGAAACCGCAAGAATTGCGGCCGCAGCGATGAGCGCAGCAACCCTTGGTACCCGTTCCATGCCGAAGCCAGTACCAGATCAGTTTTTGCCTGTCAACGAGCGGCCTGCAGTCCTCACCACCCGTTCTCACCCACCCACCCCGCCGCGCCGAGGCGCGTCCTTCCCGATTGACAAAACAAAAGACGAAGTGTTACAGAAATCAGTCTTTTCTCACGTGAAGATCAAGATTATACGGAGGAGTTCATGGCCGCCCCCGAAACACAGCCTTCACAACAACCACCGCGACGCCAATACGTCAACTTTGCCTTTTACAAGCTCGATTCCGCCTGGCGACGCCTCCCGGAAGATGAGCGCACGAAGGGCAAGCAGGAGTTCCTTCGCGCCATCGAAGACTATGCCGGAAAGGTGCTGGTCATCCCGTATACGACCGTCGGCATTCGTGGCGATTGCGACTTCCTGCTCTGGCGCATCAGCTACGAGTTGGAGCTGTTTCAGCAGATGAGTTCCAAGATGCTCGCGTCAGGCTTGGGCAAATATCTCACGACACCCTATTCCTATTTGTCCATGACGAAACGCTCGATCTATGTGGATCATCACACGCACGAAGGGCAGGAAAGCAAACGCCTCACCGTCGTCCCCGGCAAGGCGAAATACATTTTTGTCTACCCGTTCTTGAAGACCCGCGAATGGTTCCTCCTCACAAAAGCTGCGCGGCAGGGCATGATGGATGAGCATATCGAAGTCGGCCACCGCTTCCCCTCCGTCAAACTCAACACGACCTATTCATTCGGTCTCGACGATCAAGAATGGGTGGTGGCATTCGAAAGTGACAAGCCGGAGGACTTCCTCGATTTGGTGATGGCGCTGCGCGAAACCGAAGGCTCGCGCTATACCCTGCGCGATACGCCGATCTTCACCTGTATCCGTGGAAGCCTGAAAGAGACGCTGGACACGCTCGGCGGATAACAAACCGGGCTGAGGTTCAGGCTTAGGGAGATAAAGGGCCTTCGATTTGATCGAAGGCCCTTTTCTTTTTTCTGTGATATCTGATGCATGCGACGTACGTGCCGCCCTCCTCTCCGTCGTTCTTCCCGGCGCCGGACAACTTCTCCAAGGTCGTTATCTCCAAGCACTGGCCGCCTGTACATGCACGGTTCTTCTCATCACCGCCAGCTTCGGGCTCGGTCGTATCTCGGGCCGTGCAGCGGAAGTATTCTTCTTTATGGTACTGACCCTTCCGTGGTGGGCGCTCCAAAGTTACGACGCGTATCTCGGACCGAGCGGCGACAGCTTCTCTTGGCGGCGCACCTTCCGCGCCGCTTGGCAGCGCGGCCACGACATCCGTTTTCTCGGCCTTCTGTTGCTGATCAGCGCCATTAACGATACGTTCATTATCCTCAATAACCTGGACTATCTGCTCCCTTTCTATTGCACCAAACCGGACGGCGTGCCGGGTTTTCTCACCAAAGCCATCTCACCGGCTCTCCATCTTGCAGTCGGATACGGATTCGTGAGGCTCAGCCGATGGGCCTTTTTCGTGTATCTGATCTATGCCGCTTACGGATTTACCAACGGGATGGTGAACCTGACCTGTTTCGGATCCGGACGCATCCGCAACACCCTGCTGGTGGCCGTTGTCCTCTCGACCATCTACGTCCTCTGGCGCCGGGATATTCTGCTGGGAAAACATTCACAATGATCCTTCCAGCTCGCTCGGCCATTCGCTCACCAGGTGGTCAGGCGCTTCAACAGCGCCTGAATTTCAAATTTCGAGATCTCCCATGATCTAAGAATTTGACACATTCCCGCATGCGGCGGTACACCCAGAACGGATAACTGCCTAACCAGGAAATCATCATTTCCGCTGCTTTGACAGCCAGATTCCGCCTATGGTACCTGTAGATAGATTAGTAGGCGGAGAACCATGTCCGATAACGATGCTCTCTACGCCATACGCCATTCCGACGGCTCCGTCAGCTTGTACATCGATGAAGAGTATGCGGCAGAACGAGGCGTCGATCCCGCGACACTCACGCGTGTGGAAATCCCGCGCGAGCTGTTTTCCATTGGAACCGTGCAGCAAATTCGGGAATACGTCGCTGTCTATCTTGAAACCCAAAAAACTGGAACGGCCTAACCACCTATGGTAACCACTGTTGCACCAACCGCTTCACCGTTGACGCCGGCTCTCATTGAATCCGTCATCAACAACATGCCGATTCAGGGGAGGATCACGCTACGTCTGATCCTGCTTCAACATTTCGACGTGACGGAAGAAGAGATTAAGTATATGACCGCCGACCGTCCCGATCCCCGTTGCGTCGCAGGCAGCAAGCCCACGCACAATATCCTGACACAAGATGCGATCAGGTCGGTCACCGAGAAGCGCGACCAATACCTTCGGCATGTCCGACTGAAACGGGAGCGGATATGGCTCCAGTGTGACTCCCTGGCCAAGCTATTGGCCCTGCGCACATCCATGGCCAATCGTGCGGCGGAATTGCTGGCCACGAAGTTCGGCGTCGCGCCTGAAGCGATCGACCAACTGAAGTCGCAGGCACGCACCGCCCTGGCGAAACCGGCAATCCGCGCTCTCGATCAGCGGTGGGAGGCGCGCGAACTCACAGCCGAGGAGTACCAGCAACAGCGGCTGGCCATCGAGATGCAGACCCATATTCGGCTCGCGGACAAGTATCTCAAGCGGCTCGACCTCGCCGAACGTGAACGCCAGACCGCCGATTTCAGTTCACTCCAAGACCATGAAGTCTGCCATATCTGGGGGCTTCCTGCGGGAAGCTTGGCGGCACGCAAGGTCAAGTACATGACGCAATATCTTCAATCCGTCCAAGCCGCAATACAACGCAGCGCTCCGTCTGCCGGCTCACAGACCGCTCCGCTCGACCTGTGGAAAGAGACCTTCGCCGTATTGGCCACACGCCCGATCGAACGGTCCATGTCGATCTATGATGGCTTGGAGCGCACGGAGACAAATCTGCTCGAGAAGTTGACGACGATGGCCTGGGGGGGCCTGAGTGAAGATATCGAAGCGAAGTTCTGGTTGTCGCTCGTCCAAGGAGCCAGCTCCAATGCCGTCCATTCTGAAGTCACCAGGAGCCTCTTTGGCCTCCAGCGGTTGGTGGCTACCCTGAATGACCTCGACACATCGACGGCGGCGCTCGATGAAGTCCTGATGACCCGTGCGACGCCGAAGGCACAGGAAGATCAGATCCAGCTGCCGGAGAAGCAACCAGCCGAACCTGTATCGAACGAAATGCAAGAGCACGTGCTCAAGAGCATGTTCGGCGAGCCGCATCCCGATCTGACAGGCGGGGGCAAGTGGTGATGGCGCCGACGGGAATACCCAGGCGCTAAACGCCCACTTCCGCCGTCCAATCAGCTCGACAGACAGTTTTCCACGACCGTGTCGCCAGGCTCCTCAGCCGATTCAGATGCGGCACTTTGCAAAAAAACAA
This sequence comes from uncultured Nitrospiraceae bacterium, assembly GCA_963851455.1. Lineage (GTDB taxonomy): Bacteria > Nitrospirota > Nitrospiria > Nitrospirales > Nitrospiraceae > Nitrospira_C. The sequence goes on along the minus strand of CAWKPI010000004.1, from coordinate 75,501 downwards.
TTTCACGCTATATTTGATCCATGATGCTAACGACACCACTGGGTCTCCGTCATATGGTCCTGGCAGCCCCCTTTCTCTTGGTCTTGTCGCTCGTGTCTGGAACCGTCTTCGCATCCGGGCTGCTGGATTTGGCCGACATCATTGCCAACCCCGATCAATACGATCGTCAGCAAGTGGTCGTCTTCGGCCAAGTGACGAATGTGCAACTCGCCACCAACCGGCAAGGCCAGCCTGCGTATGGATTCCTGTTGAAGGACCAGGCAGGAACCATCAAAGTCATCGGCCTCGGTCAGGTGGAAGTGAAAGAGGGCGATCAGGTGATCGTCGAGGGGATTTTCTCTCGGCTTCGGCAGGCAGGCCGCACGATTATCTACAACGAGATCAAGGCACTCTCCATTAAATCGCTGAATCGGCTGAACCCCGACCTAGTTGGATAATACGCGCTGCGCGTATTAGCCAAATCTCAAATTTCAAATCTCAGATCTCAAATTTCGGATGGCGAATTCACTGAGACGTATCCCTCGAAGATCTCAAATTTCACATTCTAACAATCTCAAATCCCAGATTTTCGATCTGAGATTTGAGATCTGCAATCTGAGATTTGAAATCTGAGATCTGAAATCTGAGATCTGAGATCTGAAATTTGAGCACTCAGATTTGATATCAAATCTGAGCTCGGCCCGGCAATTTGAGCGCCTTCTTCAAGATCCAATCCTGCATCCGATCGGGCAACCACTTGGCCATGAAGGCCCGAAGCTTCGCATCGGTTCCCACGAGATACCGGGTTTTGGGCCGCGGCGACGTCAATGCGTGCAACACGGCTTGCACGACGGCATCGACCGGAATGGCTCGCGGGCCGCCTCCTGAACCGCCTCCCTCACCTGGTGCGCGGCCTTTTCGTAGAGGAGCTTGGCGCCAGCAGGCATATCTTTCTCCACATCCAAGGCGGTATTCAGCGACTTATCCCAAATCGGCGTGGCAATGGCCCCTGGCTCGATGATCGACACGTGGATACCCCACGGATAGAGTTCCAACGCAATGCATCGGTCAACGCTTCCATGGCAAACTTGGATGCCGAGTAAGGTCCCATCATCGGGATCGTTCCCCGCCCGGCAATCGAGCCCATGTTGACAATGCGCCCGTGCGCCTGGCGGAGGAGCGGGAGAAACGCTTGCGTCACCGCAATCTGACCGATGACGTTCACCTCCAGTTGCTTGCGTAGTTGTGAGAGAGGAATCACTTCCAACGGACTGCCGATCGCAATGCCGGCATTGTTGATCAGACCGGCAAGCCCGGCCCCTCCCACGCGCTGCCTCACTGTGTCAGCCGCCCGCTTGATCGACTCGTCATCAGTGACATCGAGCTGGAGTGGAATGATCGCGGCGCCTTCCTTCGCCTGAAGCGCTTCACCCGCTTGCAGATCTCGGACTCCGGCAAACACGGTCATCCCCTGTTGGGCGCAGCCAATGGCGCACCCGGCGCCGATTCCGGTCGATGCACCGGTGATCACGACGAATCGAGACCGCCCACTGAACACTCATCTCAGGTCCACCATCTCGGCGGATTGTAACAGAAACTTAACATTCGTCATCTTGACAGGCACGGCCCCCTTCATTATGGTCGTGACATTCCTCTACAATGATCAAGTCATGATCTTTTGTGCCCCATTAAATTGCCGGTTACGACCGCCAATGTCGAAAATTGCCGTCATCGATATCGGAACCAACTCCATCCATATGGTCCTGGCTGAGGTCCAGCCGGACTCAGGCTACAAGATTCTCGATCGCTTCAAAGATATGACGAGACTCGGAAACGGCGCCTTTACGACCCACCGCCTCTCCGACGAGGCCATCACACGCGGGCTCGATGTCATTCGCAATCTCGTCACCCTGGCCAAGAACAAGGGCTACGATCGCATCATCGCCGTCGCCACCAGCGCCGTGCGCGAGGCGAAAAACGGCGGAGACTTTATCGATCTCGTGGCCGAACACACGGGGCTCACCGTCCGCGTCATCAGCGGCGCCGAAGAAGCCAGGCTGATTTTCCTGGGCGTCAAAAACAGCGTGCCCATGACAGAACAGCCGACGCTCTCGGTCGATGTCGGCGGTGGATCGGTCGAACTGATGGTCGGCAATCGTGACCAGCTCCTTCACGCAAAGAGCCTGAAGCTGGGCGCCATCCGACTGGCGGATGAATTCCTCAAGCGCACGCCGCCTTCCGAGGAGATGCTCCGCGTCACTCGAAGACACTCGTGACCGCCCAATTACAGGGCGCGCCTCGATTCGTTCAAGACGAAACGATTCGATTCCCTGATCGCCACCTCCGGCATGGCGGGCAACCTGGCAGAAGTCATTCATCTGCGCCGAACGAATCGCCCGCTTCCTCAAATCAATCTCGCCACGATTTCACTGAAAGACGTCAAAGAAATCGAGCAGGACCTCCGCCAATCCACCATTAAAGCCCGGCTGGCGATCCCCGGACTGGATCCCAAACGCGTCGATACCCTGTTTCCTGCCACAATGGTCCTTCGCCGTCTGATGGAGCTCTCAGGACGAGACGAACTCATCCTCTGCGATAAGGCGATTCGTGAAGGCGTCATCTACGACTTTATCCACCGCCACCGTGAACGGCTCAAAGCGGAAGCGGAAATTCCCGACTTGCGGCGGCGGAACGTGCATCGCGCTGGCCCGTCGCTGCCAGGCTCCCGGAAGCCCATAGCCTGCACGTCGCCAGCCTCGCCCTGCGCCTCTTCGACCAGACGACACGCCTCCATCATCTTAGGGCACACCGAGCGGAACTGGCTGGAATATGCCGCGATCCTGCACGACATCGGCTATCTCATCAACGAACGCCAGCATCACAAGCATGCCTATTATCTGATCACTCAATAGCGAGCCTCGGCGGATTATCCGGCGAGGAGATTCAGGTGGTCGCCAATGTCGCGCGCTACCACCGGCGGGCGCTTCCGCAGAGAAGCACGAGGGATTCGACGCCCTCTCTCCCAAGCTGCAAACGCATCGTGCGCATCCTGTCCGCGCTGCTTCGGATCGCCGATGGCCTGGATCGGACGCACTTTTCAGTCGTCCGCACCCTCGATGTGAAGACTCGGCGCCACCATCAAAATCATCGTGCATGTGACGGGCGATGCGGAGTTGGAAGCCTGGGCCGCCGAAGGGGCGCGCGGACCTATTTGAACGGGTCTTCCGTCGCCGGGTAAAATTTATCCGTCATCCCGCAGGAGGACGCCGCATGAGCGAACAACCACCGACTAGCACCGCCTCCCCATCCCTACCCGGGCAAGTTGATCATCGTCGAGGGCATCGACGGGTCCGGCAAAAGCACCCAACTGCTCCTGTTGCACAAGTGGCTCGAGTCGAAAGGTCACAAAGTCTTCTTCACCGAATGGAACTCCTCGGAATTGGTCAAAGACACGACCAAGCGGGGCAAGAAGAACAAGAGCCTGACGCCGACGACGTTTAGCTTGCTGCATGCGACCGACTTTGCGAGCCGCCTCTATCATGAGATTCTTGCCGCCGCTCAAAGCCGGCATGATCGTCCTTGCCGACCGGTACATGTATACGGCCTTTGCGCGCGACGTGGTCCGCGGCGTGTCGCCTGAATGGGTCCGCAAGCTCTACAGCTTCGCCATCAAGCCCGACATGGCCTTCTATTTCAAAGTGCCGATCGAGGTGGCCATCTCGCGCCTGCTCGGAGGCACGCGCGGGCAGTTCAAGTACTATGAAGCCGGCATGGACATGAACCTGAGCCAGGACGTGACCGAAAGCTTCCGCATCTTCCAATCACGCATCCTGGCCCAGTACGAGAAGATCGTCGATGAGTATCAGCTCATCACGATGGACGCCACGAAAGACATCGAACCAGCAGCAAGAACGCCATGCGCCGGCTCGTCGAAGAGGCGTTGAAAGATTACAAACCAAGACGGGGGACCCATGGGCGACGCACAGTATTTTGGCGACGGTTTGACGTATCTAAATCCGAGTGACCTCAAAGGCAAACTGATCGCCATCGAAGGCACCGACGGGGTCGGCCGCTCCACGCACATCGAGATGTTGCAGGAGTGGCTCGAAGTGCAGGGCTATGGCGTCATCACGACCGGCTGGACCCGATCCAATCTCATGTCCAAGACGATCGAAGTGGCCAAGGAAGGCAACATTCATCGATCGGTGGTCATTCAGCCTGCTCTATGCGACCGATTTTGCCGATCGCTTGGAACACCAAATCATTCCCGCGCTGCGATCGGGCTTCATCGTGCTGGCCGACCGCTATATCTACACCGCCTTCGCCCGCGATTTCGTCCGAAGCAGCGACCGCAAATGGATCAGAGATGTCTTCGGCTTCGCCTTAGTGCCGGATCTCGTCTGCTATTTGCGTATCGACGTCGAAACGCTCGTGCTTGCGCGTCATCGAAACCAAAGCGATGAACTTACTGGGAATCAGGCATGGACCTGCGGCTGGGCAACGATCTCTACGATAGCTTTAAGAAATACCAGTCGTCCTGATCGAGGAATTCGACAAGATGGCCGAGGAGTTCAAGTTCGAAGTGGTCGATGCCAGAAAATCGCTGGAAGAGATTCAAGAGGAACTGCGATCAAAAATCCAGCGGCTTCTCCCTGAGGGAGAGCTCACGCGAATTCCCGCCCAGGCGGTATCTGAATCCGGCCCTTAAGGGTTTGAGCGAAGTGAGAACGCAGCCTGCGGATGTTTTCAACGCCCTGTTATACCTCCAGCTTCAACCTCTTTTTTCCCAACGCCCTCAACTGCCCCGGTTCCATCCACCATCGCAACACCCCTCGACTGACCTTTGGAGGTGTAGTCAACTCGATCAAGGCGGCTCCCGCTTTTTTAAACGGAAAAGACGTCGAGGGTTTCCCGACCAGCATGACGCTGGCTGCCAGTCCCAAATGCGGCTCGTGACCGATGCAGAGCACGCAGGATTCAGGAAGTAGATCGCGAAACAGCGCTAGCAGCTGTTCGGGCGGCGCATCAGGTAACAGTTCATCCACGCGCTGGAGGGGGGTCTTGAGACCCAGTGATGCGTGCACGATTTCTGCCGTCTCCACAGCACGCACGAAGGGACTTGAAAAAACATGGGTCGGCTGCACGTCTAACCATTTCAAGCCGGCCGCAACCTGCGCCACCCGCTTCGTCCCTCGTTCCGTCAACGGCCGATCGGAATCGGGTCCTTCCCATTCGCCTCGATCCACCGCGATACCATGTCGAATCAAAATACAGTCCATAGTCCCTGCCTTATCCGGTGACACCATCAAGTAAGCCCGCGTGAGCAAGCCTGGCGTAAATGGAATCCAAGATCAGCTGCCGGAGTTCCATGCGAAACGGCATCAACGATTCCCCTTCCAGATATCGGTCCACCGTCGGGGGCAGCCGCCGCCACCATGCTTTCGCCGATACTTTTGCTCCTTCCGCTGCTGTGCCACCCTCCGCCAATACTTTGCTGACTTCTTCTTCAAAAAACCTGACGTGCACTTCCTCGTCGTTCAGGATCGACTGGAGGTCAGGCCGTATCTGTATGAGGAGTTTGGCGAATTCGAGTCCCAGTGTCTCATACCCATAGAGGTGGATCACCAACGCCCACCATTGGCTCGGCACACGAGGCAGCTTCTCGCGGGAATGCGACCGGACTCCAAGCCGCGCTTCAAACTCCTTGAGGTGTTGCGCCTCTTCCTCCTCATGCCGCCGCAAAAACTGCAAGACGCCGGGAGGCACTTCCTTCGCCTGCGCCGAACGTACCGACCACAAGGCCATCGCTTCAGCCTTGAGGAATCGTTCCAGGAGCGCCGTCTCGCACGAAGCCGGTAACACGAAGTCCATTTGCTTCATTGGGGCCTAGTCTAACCAATCCCGAGAGGAAGAACCAACAGCAGATAATCAGACAGATCCGATTGGCCCTGCAATCTTCAGCATTCGACACAGCTTAAGCCCACAAAAAGATTCATTTTTTTCGGATCATTTCCGATTCAGACAGAATCGGTTTCGAGTCAGAAACAATCGTGAAAATTACCATCTATTTTCTCGCCGAGCGGCCACTAGGAAACGCGAAAAGCCAAGCTGGTCGTGCAGTTTCAACGAATCACCCATTCGATTCAAGAAGCAGCAAGCAGATGGCCCGCGCCTTGCACAAGCGTGAGGACAGCTTCACATCATCTTGGGGGGCACGCGCATGAAAATCGAGACGTTGACGCCAGTAAACGGGCGCAAACAGGATTCGGCCGCACCACAGCATCAGGCCACAGGGGTGGTGCTATTCAGCAGTACCGGCCAATTACTCTTCATGAACCACGAGGCCCAGATCTATATCCAGCAACTACAGCCCCTCACGACCAGGGAAAACGGGACCTGCTTGATTCCAGAAGATATTCATGCCGTTGTACGCGAACTCATCAGCCGGCTTATGCACTGCGATCATCCCAAGGATTGCGAGGCCATCCAGGTCGAGCGCCTCTGCTTCGCGGCCGATCAGCGGCTGTTGCTCCGCGGGCTCTGTGTCCCGGATGCACCGCTCGCCCGCAATAGCCGGCTCCTCATCGTCATGGAAAAACTCAATCAAAGACTCGAATGTCCCGACACGAACATCCAGCAGCGATATCACCTAACCGAGCGCGAGCAGATGGTCATCATTTACCTCATGCTGGGCTTTACCAACAAAGAAATCGCCAACCGGCTCAATCTCAGCGAATACACGGTGAAAGAGCATCTCAAACGGATCATGCAAAAGACCAAAACCACCACCCGCACAGGGCTCTTGGCTCGCATGATCTTTCCCACACCCCAAGGGGGATTTCCCGAATTGTTGTCCGGCGGCACAGGAACCGTCGTCGCATTGAAACCGGTCCATGCGATCGCTCGAAGTATCTGACAGGAAAGGAGAAGGCCATGGATTTCGCCATTATTCTTATCGTAAGCAACACCGTACTAGCCGGCTTCATCTATTTCATCGTGACTCGCATCTGGCAAGACTAGTGAAGCTAATGACACATGATGAGTGACCGACGAAGACGGTTTTTAAAAGCCACGGTAGTGCGAAGCGGAGACTTTGCTATGCCGGGTAGGCTGTTCAAAAAAGCTGTTCAGCAAGACCACCACGAGCGACCCGGCCAGGCATATTTTTTGATGTACGTTGAGTCTCTAGACGCTGCGAGAACGATGAGACCTGTAGGTTTTTCAAAAAGGCTGGCTTTTTCCACCCACCCAGCCCCGGCGATTCTTTTGCACCCGCTCGACCCACCGATTGCTTCGCAATCGATCTCCCGGGACGCGCCTTCACCGAGAGGCCGCAGCAAGCGAAAGCCCGGGACGTACGAGTCCTAGGTTTTAGATTGAGAATACGGAATCTGAAATTTGAGATTTGAAATCGCGGCGCCCCGCGCCGAGTGTATCGATTAGGCTGTTCAAAAAGACTGTCCGCAAGGCCGCAACGAGCGATGAGGCTCAACGTACTCTTTGCCGTACGTTGAGCCTCTAAGTGCCGCGAGAACGATAAGTTATATCCGGTAGGTTGTTCAAAAAGGTCGCTCAGCTAGGCCGCAACGAGCGAAAGCCCGAAGCGTACGGTTCTATGTACGTTGAGGGTTTGAGAGAAGCGAGAACGCAGCAGACAGTCTTTTTCAACAGCCGACACATGGTGAGGAGCCGACCACCGGCCATGGACTGCCCAAGCGACAGTCCAATGGCCAACCAGATTCTGGTCCTGACCCTTCCAGAGCTGACCGGTCGCCTTTCACACCACCAGGCCGCGCTTCCACCATCACTGGCAGCGCGGCCTTTCTTATTCCTGCCGCTCCCTTGCTCTACGGTTCTCCTACGGCAAGACGCTATGGTACACTCGCCGGAATGCTAGAACCTCACCGTCCAGCCCCATCCGAGCACACTCTCATGCTATTGCCGGCCTATCTAGGTACGGATTCCATTGCTGAAGTAATTCAGACCGCGCGGGGGCGACGGATGCTCTGGCTCGAGATTCTTGTGAATGACCAGCTCGACTTGGTACCGTGTATATCGGACCCCGCCGTTCAAGCCGCCTATAGCACGGCCTGTCGATGGTACACCCAGTATCGGCGCTTGATCACCTCTCTTCTAGGTCGTGCGCCACTGCCGTCCGATACCGGTCCTATCGATTTTAGAGACTATCGAGCTTTGCAGAGGTACTCTCCTTTGTCTGCGCTCACCGCTACCCAAACTCTTTTTCAGGGTTATTTGAATGGAGTATACTAGGATCACCATGCCGCTCGTAATTGATCAAAAAGACCTGGATTGTCTTCCCATTACGATTGATCCGGAGATCGTCAGCGGAGCCCCGGTCTTTCGCGGGACGCGCGTACCTGTCGAGACCTTAATCAGCAACCTCGAGGCCGGTGTCTCTCTCGATGAATTTCTCGACAATTTCCCAACCGTAACGCGCGAACAAGCGTTACAAGTGCTGGACTTCTCCAAGAGTACCATCCTCAAGTTGCGCAAGACTGCGTGAAGATCCTTCTCGACGAATTCGTTCCGCGCATACTCAAGCTACGCTTACCCCAATTGAACATCTCAACTGTTCAAGAGATGGGATGGGCGGGAGTGCGGAATGGTGAATTGCTGCGCCGGGCCGAAGAACGCTTCGATGTCTTCGTCACCGCCGACCAGAATCTCCGGTATCAACAAAACCTTTCTGGGCACAAGCTCGCCATTCTTGTGCTACCCAGTAATCAGGTACCTCTGGTCGTCCGGCTCGTGCCGGCCGTTGAGAAATCGTTAATGACGATTCAACCTGGACCAAATTACGAGAAGATGGTTGGTTTCTCGTCGCGACGAAAGGCAGCCACTTTTGGAAAAAAGGAGCGACATAACATGCGGTATGCCATCGTGATGGTCTCCCCATTCCTCCCCCTAGTAACCAAGTTGAATACATCGACGTTCCTGCCTGAGGACCATCACGCAACAACTCTCCTCCCTCTCATGGACCCTCGGCGATAGCCGTCAACCGACTGCTCTACGTTCACAACAGTTCCCGTCACAGCCCTTGACGGATGGCCGTCTTATGGTGTCCAATACCCCATGCCGAAGGGACGGCTCGTCCTCCACACCAAGTATTCTTTGGTCTACATATTTAATGGCCGACGGCTTATTGGGTACGACAATCATGAACGCAAAGGCGACCACCGCCATCATCGAAGCGTGACACGGCCCTACGCATTCAAGTCCGTGGATCGCCTCATTGAGGATTTTCTTTCCGACGTGGCCGTCATCAACAAGGAGTTTTCATCATGAAGGTCAAACGACTCAAAGTCGGCGTGCGCTCACTCAAGGAGGGGCTTCAGGAGTTTCGAGCGACTCTGAAGGCATTGAACGAAGGCATCACAGTTCCGAAACGAACCGGCGTCTTCTTCGTCAGCGTCGAAGCCATGCGCCAGGTCCTCACCGAACCGCGGCTGACCCTCCTGCATACCATTCGAACGCGTCACCCACGGTCGATCGCGGAGCTTGCCAAGCTGGTCGGACGAGATTTCAAGAACGTCCGCTCCGATGTGAGAGTGTTGAGTGAGCTTGGCCTCGTCGAATCAAAGGCTGGCCCACGGTTGCGAGATGCTGTCGTGCTGTCAGTTCCTTACCAGCGCATTCAGTTCGAAATTGCCGTCTAAGCAGTTTGGCTGGCATCCAAGCAACTGCCTCCTCAAGCCACCGCCTTATTCCCCTGGCAACAGACGGTCAGCCTGTTCTGCCAGAGCCTTCCTCCTTCCCAGCCGTAATTTCTCTATACAGACCTGATCGGCCACACCACCAGGCCGCGCTTCCACCATCACTGGCAGCGCGGCCTTCTCAAAGAGGACCTGAGATTGCTCCCGCGAAATCGAAACAACTTCTTCCTCAATTGATCGATCGGTAATTTCTTGCCAGACTGAAAACAACAATTAGCAGGGCCTCTTGCGAATATGCCATTTTAGGCATATCATAGACGGGAATGAAGCCGGTTCACTTTGTAGGCTCGTCGCGGGATGATCTCCGGGACTTTCCCGACGATGCCAGGGAAACGGCGGGATATCAACTCTTCAAGGTTCAACAAGGAAAAGAACCGGATGACTGGAAACCGATGCCCACAGTAGGTGTGGGAATCAATGAAATCCGGGTGCGAGATGAAAGCGGCGGCTATCGAGTGCTCTACGTGGCCAAGTTTGAGGAGGCAGTATACGTGCTGCATGCTTTCGAGAAACGATCTCACAAGACTTCGAAAGGCGATATCCATCTCGCAAAGAGCCGATATGCCGACTTGTTGAAGTGGAGAAAGGAGCAACGTCTATGACACGCACCATCGTGACGAAAAGCAGCGGGAATGTATTTCGTGACTTGGGGTTCTCCGAACAAAAATCCGCCGAACTGATTCTCAAAAGCAGTCTATTGCAAGCGCTTCAAGAGACAATCAAAGGGCGGGGATGGAAGCAGATTGAAGCGGCATCTGAGTTAGGAATTGACCAGGCAAAAGTATCGAAACTCTTGGGCGGTCAAATGGCTGGATTTTCCATCGAACGTCTGGTGCATTTCCTCTCACTTCTGGGTAAAGATGTAGAAGTGACAGTTCACACGGCTTCTCGTGGGCGACGGCGCGGGACCGTGCGAGCGAAAGTGGGAGATCGTAGTTCTCTAACAGGTGGTCGCCGAAGAGCTGACTGAATTTCTTGACCGACAAGCAAGCCAGTTGGAAAAAAGGAGCGACATAACATGCGGTATGCCATCGTAATTGAGAAAGCCCCATCAAACTATGCAGCTTATGTTCCGGACTTACCAGGGTGCATTGCCACCGGGGTCAGCGTTGAAGAAACTGAATCTCTCATCCGCGAAGCCATCGAGTTTCAACTGGAAGGTCTTAAAGCAGATGGTCTCCCCATTCCTCCCCCTAGTAGCCAAGTTGAATACATCGACGTTCCTGCCTGAGGACCATCACGCAACAATTCTCCTCCCTCTCTCAGCCACAGCCACCATCGTCTTATCCAAAAATGACCGGTCGGCCGCGCTTCCACCATCACTGGCAGCGCGGCCTTCTTCTTAATGGTCGATTCCTAATCAACGTTCTCCTTCGGCAAGGCGCTATGATACACTTCCTGCATGTCTGAATCTCACCGCTCAGCACCAATCGAGTACCCTCTCATGCGATTACGCCACGAGTAGGCCAAAGCCTAACTAGGCAGCAATGGCCTCAAAAAACGACAACGTCTCGATCACAAAGCATAGAATGGTGGGATGGTACGATCCGCCTCAACTGCTGCGAACGGCAGGGCAAGTGGTCCTTTCCACGATCTTCGGGCGCCACGCGGATTACCGACTCATCGAAGCGCTCTATGATGACCCGCAGGATTTGCCGAAAGACGATCCGGAACATTTCATCATTGACTACTCGCATCACAAAGAATTCTGGTTGGATTATATCGCCGATCTGGGGGAAGGTTGGAACTCCACCTATGCCGTCGCCTACCACAGCAGTCAGCCGAAGCTTGACCTCACCTGGGAAAAGAACCCGTATATAACAGCACGCGGTCAAGCGATTGTCTTTGGTGGCGATGAAGTCTATCCCACTGCCAATCGCGTGGCCTACAAGGAACGGACATTTCATCCCTATGAGTGCGCATTCCATGGCGATGAGGCTCGCCCCGATATGTTTGCCATACCTGGAAACCATGACTGGTATGACAGCTTAGTGGCCTTCACCCGATATTTTATCGACAAGGACGAGATTGCTGGCTTTCCGACCCCTCAGCTTCGCAGTTACTTTGCGATGAAGCTTCCGCATGGCTGGTGGCTCTTAGCTCTGGACACGCAACTCACGTCATACATTGATGGTCCACAGGTCAAATATTTTCAACTGGTCGCCGAACAGATCTTAGATGGGGACAGCATCATCCTTTGCAATTCCGAGCCGACATGGATTTACGAGGCTCAGTACCATCGGTACGACCCCAATGTGAATGATCGAAATCTTGATTTTGTGGAGAACGAGATACTGAAAGGGAGATCCGTTCAGGTGTTTTTGGCCGGAGACGTTCATCATTACCGCCGACACGAAGCGAAGGATGGTACCCAAAAAATTACTGCCGGCGGGGGAGGCGCATTTCTCCATCCGACTCACGGCTGGAATGTGAATGAAATCGTCGAAACGTTACAGCCAACGCATGCTGAAGCTGCGAGGACATTTCATCATAAGGCGAGTTGGCCGAGCCCATCAGTGTCACGACAACTCTCCCTCCGCAATTGCCTTTTTCCCCTTCTTAATTGGAAATTCGGAATAGTACCGGCCAGTCTGTACTTACTGACGGCATGGTCCGTCATGGCGAACGTCGGCGAGATCTCGGACTTGTCTGAAGCCGCGTCGGTTGTCTTCGCACAATCACTGCTGACGCCATTCCCCATCTTTTGGACGACTGTGCTCTTTCTAGGATTTTTCCTTTTCACGGATACGTATGTGAAATGGTACCGCTGGACCGCAGGAACGGTGCACGCGATTTCACATATTGGAGCCACATTTTTCATCGGGTGGGCCGCTTCATATCTGGCAATAACGACAGCAGGATTGCGCTTTCAGGCTCCCGAACAACTTCTACTCACAGGTTCGTTAATCTTTTTTGGCGGATGGGTAGTAGGTTCAATTCTGCTCGGGGTTTATCTTCTAATTTCGCTCAATGTATTTGGACGACATATGAACGAGGCATTTTCCTCGCTTCGCATTGAGGATTGGAAACATTTTCTTCGGTTGCATATTGATGATGGCGGACGTCTCACAATTTTTCCCATTGGCATACGGCGCGTGCCGCGGGTGTGGAAGGAAAGCAACCAAGCCACCGGTCCTCGATTTGAAAGCGACGACCCAGGGGCGACGCGACCTGAATTGATTGAAGTCCCGATCATACTTACACATCGAGACAAGCCCGCCGTTTCGTCTGGCGAAGCCCCAAAGCAGGGAAATGGCTGACTCTGGTATCCCTCGGCCACAAACCCCAACTTCTCCATTTTGTCTTTATGGTTTGGGTCCCCCTATTGTCTGAGTCCCTAGCCGTGGTCTTCCAGCCCACCCCACCTCCGCCTTCTTCTGTCTTCAAACCCTCCAAATGATCGTCCTGCCTGCCTGAATCGATTCGATGTCATAGAATCCAAATGGATTCATATATGAAGGGTGCGATTGGGCGATACTATTAAGTGCTCCCCCATCATCCATACATCAAAGTCCTAGAAGCATAAGGCAAATATACACAACCGGAAAATCCGACGCAACACGGGGCACATCGATTGCTCAGTGCTTGCACCAATCGCAGGCAGCGAGGTTCGTGCCACTAGATACGAATGGACCTGTTGACGGCCCTTTTAAAAAAGGTCACAAGTTGGGTGAAGACTTCCAATACGGATTTTTCCATACGGACCCATTCCAAAGCGGTATTGCGGATATCAACCAATTGGAATACCTAGGGGGGCAGACAAGGGCTTTGAAGATCACCTATGTATTCCTCTCGAAGGGGACTGCTCTATTAGCTGATTCCTGATTCAGGAGGCGAGAATGTCGAATTTATGTGTTAGCCGTCTTATTCTTATATGTCTTTTCTCGCTCTCCTTGCTCATAAACATCGTCACAGCCCAGGATTCAACTTCTCCACCCCCGCCTAGCAACCTTGTTGTCGACGATTGCCCTGACAGCAAGTTCCTTACGATCCCCGCAGAGAAACAAAAGGCAGTGTCTTGGTGTTGGGCAACGACTGCTAAGATCGTCATGCATTATAGAGGTGAGATGCACGAACAATGCTTTGTTGTCGATGCCGTCCGTCAGAATCAATTAGGCATATATTATCCAAGTACTTGCTGTATCGCAGCTCCCGATATGACTGTCGGTTGCGGGGATGTCTTCTATTTTTCATATGCTGCCCTGGACGAGTTCTCATTCAAATATGATACCCTCGGAGATTCCACATTCCATTGGTCCACGTTACGAGAACAGATCTGTCAGGATAAACCGGTCATCTATGGAGAAGATTACAAGGGAGGGGGCGGACATGAATATGTCCTCTCTGGGTTTATTGAGGATCAAAGCATCAATGAAAAAACGGTTGTCCTATTCGATCCACTGGACGACCCATCAGAATACAAGGAACAAGACTATGACACGTGGCTTCGATTGCAACTCGGCGACGATGAGATTCGCAGTTATGTTGAATTTCTTGTAAACGTTCGCAAATAGGTGCGGGACAAGGAATGAATATATTCGGCCGATGGCCAATGGTCCTGATGACAATACTTTGTTTCCTAAGAGGCTATCTGACACCTGACTTCTCGCATGCGGCAGTAGCAGAAGCACCTCACTCCGAGCATGCGCAGCAGCCCCTTCTTCAGAAAAGCTTGCAGCAACCGACCTCCAAACAAACCTACCCATCCCCAGGCGAAGCGGCAAATAGCGCGTTGGAACTGATCAAAGCTCCGTCTTTTTTCCGGGATGAGATGGGAGGGATCGAACGTGCCAAAAAGTTGGGGTTTGAATCACTCGCCGAGGTCGCCACGGCGACGTTAGGCAAGGCTCTACCCGTCATCAATGTCAATCTGGAAAAACTGAGAGATTTTAAGGCGGAAGACGATCCCAAAACCCTCGTGGTCGATCCCCACACCGTAATTTTTCCAGTATATATAAAAGCAGAAGTCCGATCATCTTTGACGGTATCCGATCCCTCCCGGACAAACTCATGGGTACAGATGGAGCGTGGGTCGCCCATTCTCATACGCAAAATCGAGAAAGTGCGCAAACAACAAGAATTACCAGACGATGCCTTCTTTCTGGTGCAGAACCGCGGCATCGGACTGCGTTTTCTTGCCCGAAAAAGCGGTCATGCACTAACACTTACGTCACTCGACTCATTTGCATTCGGGAGGTTTGTACTGATAGCCGGCGAGGAACGCCCTGCCCAGGAGATAATTCTTGGGCTTCGACCCGTCGCCAAGAAGCTGTTCGATATCTATGAACACCGCAAGGATGTGTCCAAACCTCGCACACGATCGTCAGTCAGCCACTAAACCAAGGAGGGATAAGATGCGGAGATTTCTCAAGCCAACTCGACCGGTCGGTCAGCTACGACTTTGGGGGGGCTTAGTCCTAATCCTGGCCCTCTCGGGCTGCACCCATTTGGATGAAGGTGCCATTACTGTGAATTGCGATGGAAGCCAAGGATCATCTGGCCGCGGAGGATGCGCAACACAGGCACCGAGTGGAGAACAAGTAGGTGGAGTGACATGCTCAGGTGGTCTCGTCTGCTCCAATAATGGAGCAGCCTGCTCACGAACGACTCCTGTCCAACATTGCGCCACTATAATGCCTGCTGGGGGAACCCTGTGCGCCTGTAGCTGCCTATAGAAGTGGTTGAGGTATTGTTGTTCGATTCAGGGAGAGGTGAGCTGGCTCGAAAGCCTGACCGGCTCACCTCTGAAAACGCAAGGAACATCGATCATGAGAAGGAATTTTATACATCATCAGGGGATACCAATTCCGCGCCCCGCTTATGCAAGACAACTGCTTGGCTTATTCCTGTTGTACCTCTCCGCCTTGTCATCTGTCACTCATGCCCAAACGCCCCCGATCACCACCTCCGGCCTCAACACCCAGGTGAGCGGTCCGATCGCCGTTGGAACACAAACCCAATACAACATCACGGGTGGCTTAAGGCCCTTAGGGTCCAACGGGCAACCCGGAGGCAATCTGTTCCACAGCTTTGGTCAGTTCAATGTCCCCACGAACAACATCGCGAACTTTCTCAATGAAACCGCACTACCAACATCCAACATTCTCGCTCGCGTGACGGGGGGAAACCTCTCCACCATCTACGGCACCATTCAAACCACCGGCTTCGGGAATGCGAATCTGTTCCTCATGAACCCGGCTGGATTCTTGTTTGGGCCGAACGCAACCGTGAACGTCGGCGGAATGGTGGCTTTCACGAGCGCGGATTATCTTCGGCTTGAAGGAACTGGTGGAAGCGGCACCTTCTATGCTGATCCGGCAAAGGGGACTGTCTTGACCAGTTCCCCTGTTGCCGCATTCGGATTTTTGGGATCGAATCCGGGAGCCATTACGGTTCAAGGCAGTCAGTTGTCCATCACACCGGGACAGAGCCTTTCGCTGGTCGGAGGCAACATCACGATTCAATCCGGCACGCTCGACAATGGCACAGTCCAGCCCGCGCGACTCTCGGCACCTGGAGGTCAGATTAATCTGGCCAGTATGGCTTCACCTGGTGAAGTGTCTGCCGCTGACTTCATGCCCTCGTTGGGCATGACGATGGGCAACATTACCCTCTCACAAGGGGCTAGACTCGACGTGTCAGCCAACGCAGCGGGAACCGTGAGAATTCGTGGCGGCCAATTGCAGATAGCTGACGCAACAATTTCAGCCGACACCGGGAATGCAAACGGCGCTCCAACCGCCGTTGACATCCAGGTCACTGGTGATATGTCGATTTCCGATACGCGCGGTGTTCCCGCAATCACCGCGAGAACGACCGGCCTTGGCGACGCAGGCGAGGTCCACATCACATCGGCAAATCTGGAGGCTACGTCGACCGTACGGTCTCTCTTTTCGCCCACCGATACTCACTTTGCCATCATCGACACCCACACCTCTGGTAGCGGAAAAGCCGGCAACGTCACCATCGAAACGACCGGCAATCTGAATGCTACCGGCCAAGCCACCGGTCCGATGTACTTAATCGATAGCGGGATGATTGGGCCGAATAGCGGAAACGGCGGTGACGTTGCGCTCACGGCGAAGGATATCAGTTTGACGAACACCCATATCAACAGCGGGGATTTTATCGCTCGCACGCTTTCTCAAGAGTCAGGTGGGAACGGTGGGAACATCACCATCACCGCTGATACTCTCTCAATGAACCTTGCAACTATAGCGACTGACGGATTCTGGATAGGGCGCGCCGGCGATCTCACAATCTCAGTGCGTGACATCCAGATGACGCGATTTAGTCAGCTCTCGCTAATGGAATTTGGCGGCGGCGGGGCTCTAAAAATCACCGCGGACCGGTTTATCGCGGATTCTGCCCAGTTTGAACTCGAGACCGTCGATGGCCGAGGAGTCGGCACGCCCTGGACAGGGATCTCAATCACTGGACGCATAGTGGAGCTTGGAAATGGGACGACGCTTCGCAGCCAAACCGTAGGAGATGGGAACGCTGGTGATATCCGCATTAGCGCAACGGATCATCTCACGCTGGCAGATCGCTTCACGGCGGACCCCAACGATTTGACCACCTTGGGAGCTCGTTCTCGTCCGACCGGTTTGTTCACGAACTCGCTGGGCAACGCAGATCTGGGAACTCTGGGAAATGCTGGAGCGATTGTTGTGACCACTCCCCGGCTTGAAATTATTGGTGGTGCCAGAATCAATAGCACCACGCAAAGCAACGGACGTGGCGGAGACGTCACTGTCACGGCCAATCAAATTACGATTTCCGGAGAACGACCATTTGAAGTTATCGAGGAAGGACTCTTCGGCCTTGGAAGTACACTGGCCAGTGGAATCTACACGCGTACGGTAGGAAGTGAATTCTGCACCGGTGCTTGTGGAGATGCCGGCCACGTGTCCATCACGACCGGCTCCCTCAATCTGAACAGTGGAGCAGTTATTAACAGCGGCACGGCCAGCACGGGACATGGTGGAGACGTGACGGTACATGCATCTGACAGCATCTCAATCTCCGGAGCGATGGTTGACGGCACTCCGGGAGGAGTCTTCAGCCAGACCGTTGGAACCGACTCTGGCTCAGGGAACGGCGGACATATCGAATTACATGCGGCGCAGTTCGAAGTGACTAATGGCGCACAAATTTCTGCCAGCTCGTTAGGAACAGGCAACGCAGGTAACGTCATTCTTGAAGGACCGGCCAGTCCGGCTCAATCCGTCCTCATCGATGGAGCTGGCAGCGGTATCTTCACCGACACGCAGGGCACCGGCGCGGGCGGAAATATTTTCGTCAATGCCAACTCAGTCACTCTCTCCAACGGTGGCACGCTCTCAGCAGCGACGTCGGGGACTGACGTCACTGCCACCGGCGGGACAATCACCATTGCTGCCACCGACGTGCAATTAACTAGCGGCGCATTGATCACGGCTCAGACAACCGGTGCGGGCAACGCTGGGGCAATCAACATCACAGCTAATGACATTGTCTCCCTCCAAGGAGGTTCAGCCATCGCCTCAACGTCCTTTTTCAATATCAGCGGGAATGGGGGCCCGGTGACGATCACGGCTCCGACAGTGAGCTTACAGGATAGCGGCATCGTCACACTCGCACTGGGCTTTGGGAGCGGTATTTCCACAGCCGGCGCTGGTGATGTGACGATCAACGCGTCAAAATCTGTCTCGCTCGTGGGGGGAACCATTGACTCCAGCATCAGTGATACGGCTGGGAATGCTGGTCATATTTCCATTACTGCTCCGACGGTAAGCCTCTCAAATGCAAGTACCATCAGTAGTGCAGCTTCAAATAGCAGTTTTAATCCAGACTTCTCTCCAGTCGGTTTATCAACGGACGGCAATGGCGGCCTTGTGGAACTCGCTGTGGGACAACTAACGCTTGCCAGCGATTCTCAAATCACCACTCAAACCTCAGGCGCTGGCTTGGGCGGGAGTGTCACCGTTCATGGAATGGGCGGTATGGGGAGCACGGCAACGGATGTCACGATCACCTCCGGAGCTGGAATTTTGACCAACGCTGCGGATCTTGGTGCGGCGGGTCACATCACTGTGGACACAGCGCGACTGACAATTAGCGATGGCGGCCAAATGCAGGCGGCCACAATTAGCGCTGGCACCGGGGGTACGATTACCATCCGCGCCACGGAGCAGGTCATAATTAGCGGAGAAGCGCTTCTGTGTCCGACCTGTTCAGTTGGAACGAGGACACTTCCGAGCCAAATCAATACTTCGAGTGATGGAGCCGGCCGTGCCGGAAATATTCTGATAGAGACGCCGACCTTAAGCCTCTCAGACGGTGGCCGCATCGTTGCCTCAACTTTCGGAGGAGGAGCGGGTGGCACTGTGACTGTTCAAGGCCCTCAAGGAACTGGAAGCATGGCCAACTCGTTTCTGGCCAGTGGGCAGAGTAGCGAGGGCGCGGTCAGCGGGATCTTCACCGACACACAAGGGACAGGTTCTGGCGGGAGCATTTCTATTAATGCGAGCGCCGTCACGCTTCAGAACGGTGGCGCTTTATCAGCCGTGACCTCCGGCACCGCATCAACTGCAACAGGTGGAATTATCACAGTCAATGCAAATCAAGTTCAGCTGAATAGTGGCGCTCTCATCACCGCCTCAACCACAGGAGCTGGGACCGGTGGCTCGATTACGATCGGCGCAGGCAGCGCCTTCGCCAGCAATGCTGGCACGGTGAGTAGCTCGGCAGCGCAAGCAACCGGTGGAGACATCAACATCTCTGCCGGGCAATCGGTCACACTCGACAACGGTTCGCTGATCACCGCGAGCAGCACGGGCGCGGGGAACGCCGGCAACATTGTGATTAACGCGGGACAGCAATATACAAGCACGAACAGTTCGGTCACGACGAAGGCGGAACAGGCGAGCGGCGGCAACATCACTGTACTCGCGACCGGTCTGGTCCATCTCACAACCAGCGAGATCAATGCCTCAGTAGAGGGGTCCTCGACGACGGTGGGAGGGAATATTCTCATCGATCCGGTGTACGTCATTCTTGAGAACAGCCAGATCCTGGCCCAGGCCACGCAAGGTCAGGGAGGCAACATCAACATCTTCTACACCGGCGCCTTGTTGACCGATTCCAGCAGCGTCATCTCCGCGTCATCGCAATTTGGCCAGAGCGGTACGGTCACGTTTCAATCGCCCATTTCTCCTGCCAGCGGCAAAATCGTTCCGCTCTCGCAGAAGCCGCTCATCGAGACGTCATTGATGAGCCAGCGCTGTGCAGCGCTAGCCGGAGGGAATTTCAGCTCCTTCACGCTCGCAGGACGTGATACCTTGCCTGCAGAACCGGGTGGCTGGCTTTCAACTCCGCTCGCACTTGGTACCCTTGGCGAAAACAAGGGGCTTGAGGCGAGGAGTGAGCGAGAGACTCCCCTGCTGTCATTGCGTCAGATCGCGCCTCCTGGATTCTTAACTCAGGTCTTCGCAGTGGAATCGTCAGGCTGCCAATCATGACCTTGCACAGATGGCAAGGTGAGGATGCTGCGAAACTCGGCTTAGCCCTTGCCATTTGCATTCCACTCAGTCTCCTGCTGAATTCATCGGAGGCTAGCGCCGTCCCGTATACTCCTCCAGAGTGGCAACAGGAAATACCGACACATCATGCGCTCGCGGGAGGACAACGCAAGCACTTCACCTGGATAAGAGATGCTAACCGCGACTTCATCGACGACGCCATACAGCGCAGATTTCCTCTGCCAAGCCAACGTGTCAACATCATCGTCGACCTAAACACCTCGTTGACGGACCCCCAAATTCAAGATCTTTTGACCCAGTTTGGCCAAATAAAATATATCGGAAAAACGATTAGCTTTGTGCTTGTCGATGGCGTACCTGTTCAGGTCTTGCCACTAATTGCGGCTTTGCCACAGGTGGCCATGATCGAATGGCAGGCTCCTGTAAGAGCCATGGATGGCATTAGCAGTGGGGCGGTTCAATCATTGAGCAGCGGGGTGTATTCTCCCAAAACGGCTCAAGATTCAGGTTACACTGGGAAAAATGTGAATATCGCCATAGTCGATACCGGCGTCGATAGTACGCATGAAGCCTTCGTCGGAAAGTTTGTATGGGGGTACGACGCCACCCTCGCCACGCCCATGAATTTGGGCAGCACTCCCAAGAACAATGATTCTGACGGGCACGGCACGCATGTCGCCGGTATTGCCTTGGGAAATCCTCCGACGAGCAGTAATAACAAATGCCGAAAATACCCCGGCCAAAATTCCGTCCACTGTCGTGGGGTGGCCATAGATGCGCGTCTTGTGGATGTGAAAGTGTGCGCGGACGTAGATGACTGCAGTGGCCTCATCCAAGGTTTAGAGTGGCTCAACACCGATGGACAAAAGCCCAATATCCAGGTGAAGGTCGTCAACATCAGCCTTGCCGAGTGTAGTAATGACGACGGAACGGCCACGACAGCACAGCTAGTAAACGCTCTTGTCAGGAAGGGAATGGTTGTTGTTGCTGCGCATGGGAATGCAAGTCGGATCGTCGGCGAGGATTGTGACCCACTGCCGTTCGACTATGTCTTCACACCCGCCCCCGGTTCCGCATCCTTGGCAATTACCGTCCAAGGCTCTAATGACAGGAACACCGTAGGGCGTGCCAACGATAAACTCTTCTTTGATGCTCTGCTCGGTCCAAGGAAGGATGTCAATCCTGCGGGAAGCCCACAGCTAGGCTTGAAACCTGATCTCTCTGCGCCTGGCGACAAGATCTGGTCCGCTCAGACAGGAACGACCAATCAATACATGGAGCATTCGGGCACCTCCATGGCCGCGCCGCATGTGGCTGGCGCAGTGGCAGTAGTGCTTGAGAAACGACCACAAATCACTCCGGCCGACATGAAGAATCTCTTAAAGCAAACAGCCGATGGCAGCCGAAATCGCACCAATAGAAGGACTCCACCGTTTCCGGCGATCGATCCCAAGTGGGTTACAGACTTTGGCTCAGGAATCATCAACGTCTATAAGGCGGTATCTGCTCAGTGACGTTGCGCCTTCAGGCAATGGTGGTGTGGCGCCCAGATGTGACTCTAGGGTTCTGGGCTGTTGTTCTACCTTACTTTCACCTTTAGGGAGGAGCCCATGGGAAGAGAGTTCAAATTCTTCATAGTCTCAAGCCTTTTTGTTCTAGGCGCAGTCTTTGCCGTGTATACAGCATCTAGCGAGGCAAAGGGAAAACCCAAAAACCCACCAGCAGGAGGAGTAATCACATATGCGCATCATACTAAAACCGTGAACAATGCGAGTTGCTCTGACCCTGCAGAGCACGTTCAGGCCGCTCCTTTGAATCCACCGTACCAGGCGATTCCAAAGACGAATCCAATGTTCTGCTGGAGTGCATTCGGTAACACGATAACCAACTGGAGTTTTACTCTGAAAAACTCGAGTGGGACCGCCGTCCCCGGATGTAGCACTGGTTCCGTTGGACCGGCAACCATTTCCATGTCTTGTAATGTGACGTTAAATGCGAATGCCTACTACACTGGGTATCTCTCGCATGTCTATAACGGTAACACTTACTCTGATAACCATGTTTTCAAAACACCATGAAATACGCTGAGGAATGCTTCAGTTGATCGCCCCCGTTCTTACCAGCGGAACGGGGGCGGCTTGCTCTCGACCCCCCGCTGGCATTGGGAAAAAAACCTGAGCCAAGACAAAGGGCGCGAAGCGAGCAATGACCGTGAAACTCCCTACTCTCTTTGCGGCAAATCGCGCCTCCTGGTTTCTTAACGCAAGCCTTTGCGGTGGAATCTTCAGGCTGCCAGTCATAACACGGTCGCTCGGTCTAGAATGCCGAGCGACCGTCTAAAGCGCCTGGCTTCTGTTTCGCAAGGGAGGCTCTGGTTTTGCCAGAGCCTCAGCGCGAACCCTCCTTCGCGAAACGCGATCTCAGATCTCAGATTAAATTCCAATCCCTCCTGCTCTGAACTCAGAATTCACTCAAGATTCTGAACTCACAACTCCTGAGTACTGAATCCATTCCGACCGTCAAAGAATCGAAATCGATTCAACACTAGAAAATAATGGGCCAGGGATAATCCTAGGTACTTCGGGATCACTAAAAGATCGAAGCCATGAAAGAATAAGACAATTACGTTCAATCGGACGTTGCGAATATTGGAGGCATATCGATTGCTCACCTCTAGGCGTCACTGGCAGCGGCACAGTCTTGTCAAAACAAGTCGTTGACCTGTCGAGGGGAAGAAGACTAGAAGATCCCTCTGCCAGGGTTTTTCTCATTGCATATGGCCCTATTCCAAAGGGGTATTGAGAATTTCTCATTAAGAGCATAGCTAGGGGCACAACCAAACCACTCATAAGCCCCCTCGACCTGGTTAATTGAACGCAGCACAGGAGTTGAGAGGATGGGAACTGGCCGAAACGGGGAAGGAATCTCTCCCAGACCATGAGAGCTTCTCTTCCTCGTGCTGACAGATCCACCAGAAAATTCGCCATTATAGGACTGATCTCTCTTGCCCTTCTTCTGAGCTGCGAATCCCTTTCGTTCATCACGAAACAAGCCGGCACTCCCGGTGAAGTCAAAGACGAAGCGCGCTTGGCGAATCGGGCCGCCGCATCCTTCCCGGCTGCTGATGAGGATTACTTTGCCGACATGGATGGTGGCGCCAAGTTATCCCCCGAGGAAGTGAAAGGCCGCAATACGTGGATCGTCTGGAGCGGCGGGAACGACCGCTTCTGGGATGATCTTTCGCAAACTCAGCTTCGGGACGCTCGATTTTCTGAAGACGCTGTCGTCGCATCCCGAGCCTGAAATTCAGCCGCGATAATCGCTGGTACTATCTTGGACTCGTCAATGAGCCCTGCTTCGAAAAGGCGACCGGCCCCGATCCGAATCGATTCGGGCTCTGGCTCGACAAGCGTGTCGTCAGTCCTGACTGCCCGCCAGATCCATTCGAGAATGAGACGAAATACCCCGGCGTAAAGATCGGCGCGCGCGGCAAGAACCGTGCCGGTCGGATCGTTTTACGGCTATGCAACCGGCATTGTGGGATTGCGGCTCTTCCCCAATCCCGACTTCGACGAAGAAGCCGCCAAGAAATGGGACCCGAAGCGCTATTACGAAGATCCGACCTACTACCTATCGAAGGATCTGGTGAAGCCCTATCGCGTCGGCATGTCCTGCGCGTTCTGCCACGTCGGGCCGAACCCGACAAAGCCCCCGAGGATCCGGAGCACCCGGAATGGAAACACTCTAAGCTCGAATGTCGGGGCGCAATATTTCTGGATCGATCGGATCTTTTCGTGGGAGGCCGACGAAACGCAGCTTCCCCTACCAGATTTTTCGACACCTCGCGCCCCGGCGCGCTCGATACCTCGCTGATCTCGACCGACAATATCAACAATCCCCGCACCATGAATGCCATGTACCATCTCGGCCCGCGCCTCGAGCAAGCCAAGCGCTGGGGACAAGAGACATTGAGCCGGCGGCGAACTTGGACAACAAGCAGTTCAACGACTATGTCGCAAGCGGGCCGCTGACGATGTTCTTTCAACCGCCGAACACCGTCTGGACCCCTCGCGTGCTGAAAGACGGATCCGATTCCGTCGGCGCCTTGGGCGCGCTCAATCGCGTCTTCCTCAATATCGGCCTGTTCAGCGAAGAATGGCTGCTGCATTTCAAGCCGTTGATCGGCGGAGAACCGATTACGCCGATCAAAATCAGCGGTCGCGCGGAAGAACTCCAGTTATTGGGAAGCGACCGAAGCGCAGACCCCGAACCTGGCCCTCTTCTTCCTGAAGACAACGGCGCCGCACAAGTTGAAAGACGCTCCCGGAGGAGAGGCCTATCTCACGAAAGATGTCGCGCAACTGACGCGGGGCAAGGAAGTGTTTGCCGAACGCTGCGCGCGCTGCCATTCGAGCAAACTTCCCACCCCGGCAGTCGGTCTCGATCCTCACGGCTGCGCAGGGCCCGGCTATTTGGACTGTTGGAACAAGTACTGGAAGTGGACGAAGACCGACGAGTTCAAACGAGAAATGAAGAAGATCGTGTTGGCCGACGATTTCCTCGAGAACAACTTTCTCTCGACCGATATGCGCGTCCCCGTCACGCTGCTCGAGACGAACGCCTGCAGCCCGCTCGCCACCAATGCCATCGAGAACAATATTTGGGACAACTTCTCCTCGCAGTCGTACAAGGACCTGCCTTCAGTCGGAACGATCACCGTGCACCATCCCGCTCACCGGTGAGCCGCGCCGTATCAGATGCCGGCAGGAGGCCGGGGCTACACGCGCGTGCCATCGCTCGTCAGCCTGTGGTCCACTGCGCCGTTCTTTACTCAACAACAGCCTCGGCAAATTCGATCCGAGCCCGAGTGTGGAAGCCCGCATGCGGCTCCTTCCAGGACTCCATCGAGCAAATGCTGTGGCCCGAGAAGCGAGATAAAGATCGCGTCTTGGGCGACAAGGTGCCGGGCGTGATCGACCGGACCACGACGACGAGCTATCTGCGGGTTCCCAAAGGCTATCTGCCTGACTTTCTTCAAGACATCGTCGAACTCGAAGAGAAGATTCTTCCTGATGTGCAGGTGCTTCCTGCCATCTTTAAGGAAAGCGGGCTTGAAATCGGGCCCGATTCCCAAAGGCACGCCGGTCAATCTCCTGGCGAATTTGAATATGCTGCCCGACGACGCCGGTGTCATCGAGCGGTTCACTGCACAAGAGGAAAATCGTCAAGCTTGCTGATCAAGGTGAAGACAGGCCCTGAAAGCGCTGCCCCAGAATGCCACGCGATGAAGAGGCGCGACAGGTGTTTCTGGAGAAAGATCTTGGTTGAGCCTCTGCTCGAGTTGAGCAAGTGCACCGACTTTGTCGTCAACAGGGGCCACTATTTCGGGACGGATCATTTGAACAAAGAAGAGAACGAGCCGGGCTTGAGCGACGAAGACAAGCGCGCGCTGATCGAGTTTCTGAAGACGTTCTAAGCGTGCCCGATCAGCGATGGATTTCCCGATGAAACCGATCTCACGACGAACTTTCTGAAGTTAGCCGCCGCGACAGGGATGACTGCTGTCACTGGGAGGCTGTTCGCTGCTTGAGTCCTTCTCGACTCCCTGAAACCGGCCGTTGTGTCGCAGCAGGAACGGCTCCGGACACGGAGTTTGATTACATCGTCGTGGGATCAGGCGCTGGAGGAGGCCCGGTCGCGGCGAACTTGGCGGAGGCAGGGTATACGGTGCTCCTTCTTGAAGCAGGCGGCGAAACGGAGAACGCCCATTACTCCGTCCCCGCCTTTCACGCCTTTCCACAGAGGATCCGGACCTTCAATGGAACTATTTCGTCCGCCATTACGCCAACGACAATCGTCAAAACAACGATACCAAGCGAGACAAAGAAGGAAAGGGCATCTGGTATCCGAGAGCCGGCACGCTCGGAGGCTGCACGGCACACAATGCCATGATTACCGTGTACCCGCATGAAAGTGACTGGGACCGCATCGCCCAACTGACCGGCGATGACTCGTGGTCATCAGACAAGAATGCGCAAGTACTTTCAGCGTGTCGAGCGTTGCCAATATTGTTCGAAGACATGGGACTTTGTGACCGGAGGCCGTCACGGATTTCAGGGATGGCTCTCCACTGAACGGCCCAGACAAGAAACACTGGAAAAGTTCGTCAAAAAAGATCCGCAGCTCCAGCGCATTCTCGCCGCCGTGGCGCTCACCACGTTGGAAGACCTCCCTGGCCCACCCCGGACGCCATTATCCATCGAGCCATTCCGAAGCTCTTCAGCGCCGCCTTGAAAGAAGACATCAATCATATGGATTCCATCAAATACCGTCCGGAAGGATTGTACCTCACACCACTGGCGACCAATGGCGGCAGGCGCGCCAGCGTGCGCGATCGCATTCGAGAAGTGCAAAAGGCCTGTCCGAATCAATTGGTCGTCAAAACCAATGTCCTGGTCACCAAAGTACTGTTGGAGAAGGTCACGCACCTTCAAAGGAGAACAGTCCAAAGCCATCGGAGTGGAGTGCCGCGAAGGAGCGCATCTGTATCGAGCGGACCCCAAGGCCGTTCCGACGCCTCGCCGTCGCCAAAGCAATTCCGGGCGAAGAGAGAAGTCATCCTCTCGGCCGGGGCGTTCAATACTCCTCAACTGCTGATGCTGTCGGGAATCGGTCCGAGGGATGAACTCGAACGACATCGCATTCCAGTGAATATCGACCTGCCGGGCGTCGGCAAGAACTTGCAGGACCGCTATGAAGTGGGAATTGTGTACAAGACTGAAGGAAAACCTTTCGACCTTGGCACAACGCGAAGTTTGAAGCCGATGAGCAGAAAGATCCGGTCTATCAAGGAGTGGAAGGAAGCGACGCCGGAAGAGCGAAGAGAAGGCAAGGGCTTTTTGTACTCCAGTAACGGCGTGATCATCGCGATTCTGAAGCGCTCATCCATTGCCAAAAATGCCAAGCAAGATCCCGATCTCTTTATCTTCGGCCTGCCTTCCGATTTCCGAGGCTATGAGCAAGGCTATACGAAGAACATCACGATCAAGGACCACTTCACCTGGCTCGTCTTGAAGGCGCATACCCGCAATAGCGGCGGAGAAGTGACGCTTCGCTCCAACGATCCTCGCGATACGCCACACATTAATTTCAAATACTTCGAAGAAGGCAACGATCCGAATAAAGGCCAGGAAGACCTCCAAGCCATGGTTGAAGCGATCGCCTTCATTCGGAAAATCATGAGCCGTCTGACTGATGACGGTGATGCGGAGGAAATCTGGCCTGGACCTAACGTTTCAGACAATGCATTGCGAGAATGGATCATGAACGAAGCCTGGGGGCATCATGCATCCTGCTCCTGCAAGACTCGGCGCCAACAGAGACGCTCTGGCCGTCTTGGATAACAATTTCCGAGTCCGCGGCACAACGAACCTACGCGTGGTCGATGCCTCGGTCTTTCCTTATATCCCTGGATTTTTCATCGTGACGCCGGTGTACATGATCGCGGAGAAGGCAAGCGAGGTGATTTTGATGAACGCGAAGCAAGGATTCGCTGAACAGGTTTAACTGTGCAGCAAACATGAACGACAGGAGGTACGACAATGATACCGCTTAGAATTCTGGCAGTCCTGCTTTTGGCAGTTTTCTTTGCAGGATGCGATGTAGTTGACGACATCAAAGCCTTGAAGGCTGATATTAGAGCATTGAGAGTCTATTTGATGGCACAACCCAGCCCCCTGGGATGCCATGCTCCGGGTATGCACGAATATTCCAATACCTGCTATTACAGGCTTCAGATCACAGATGACAAGGACAAGGCGAAGGGCCGGTACAAAGGCAAATTTGCTTCAGACGTATATGAGAAGGACGTCAAAGACTGCGAAGAAGCTAAAAAGACTCTCCGGCCTGAATTCAAAGATCTGGCCTATGATTGCCCGAAGCCCGAAGACAACCCAGGCAGAGATGTTATTTACACATTTCGGGTGGAAGGTAACCCGGTACTGGAAGTAGGAAAAATATATGACTTCGATAGCGTTCCCGACACAAGATTTTTAGCAAAAAGATGACGAAGTGGTCAAAATCAATTTGGCAAATATTTGGATTGTACAGAACTGGCCATTAGATTGGCCAACACCGTAGGAGGTGCTGCGATGAGCGTTCGGAGCTTGACCATCTCTTTCTGTTTTTCACTCCTGTTGAGCGTAGTGTCTATGTTGGCACCGATGTACGCTTCTGCGACCTGTTGCGGCTGTGGGAAGTGCTACATGAAGTACTACACGAATCCACCGTGCTACTGTCCTGGCGAAAACGGTTGTTCGACCTGTTTGTCGGATGAGTCAGACTCTTTTCAGATCTCGGGGTCTGTCCATAAAGACATGGATTCCAGCACAGTTCCAGTAAATCTAGCGTCACCTATTTTACAGTCAAAGGTCGCTGTCAGAGTGATTAACAGCAACATATGTTTTCGTGAAAGGGTCGCGCTAGGCCTTCTTGGGAATTCGCGGGATAGCCTAAAGTTCGAGCCTCTTCGTTTTGATGGGGAACTATTGTCGGCATTGTATAGAGGTACAGAGAACTAGCGACTGAGTGGATTAGTGTTGGCCTCAAGAATTTAGGACGGGGAGGTTTAAACATGCACGCGCTAAGACTGCTGGCGGTGTTTCCTATGATAGTTATGCTAACCGGCTGCATGATTGAAAGCGATGTCAGGGCGCTGAGGAGCGATATCAAAGCGCTGAAAGTCTATTTGGCATCAACCCCTTTGCCAGATCAATGTCTCCCTCCTGGAGAACAACAATCTTCCAAACGCTGTTATTACAAGCTGCAAATAACCGACAATAAAGACCAAGCACACGGGAGGTTCACGGGTAGAGTCCATCCGGATGTTTTTAAAGCAAATGCAGCAGATTGTCCAAAGGTCAATGAGACACTTCTGCCAGAGTACAAAAGTTTGGCTTACGACTGTCCACCCTTAGATGGATCGATCGATTTCTCCAAAAACAACCACTTTTATCCAGACACGGAAATTGAGTACACGTTTAATGTAGACGGTAACCCAATGCTGTCAGTGGGGCCGAGCAGTGTTGACTTCGAGAGCATCCCCGACTCGAAACATTTGAGGCAAAAACCATAGGCGGCTGAAGTGAACGCAATTACATAAACCGACTTGGGAAGCTAACTAGGAGCCGTTGTAGTTGGTGCGGTGTCCGAGCAAACAGTGGTTGAACAGTCTCGGTGCGGCAGTTGTGGAAGTGAGGCCAAGAGGCCTCGCGTACGGATCCTTTTTTGAGACTCAAGGAGGATGAATCATGAGACGGACATTTCCATTTTTGGTGCCGACTCTGCTCCTCTCTCTTGTTATTCAGGTTCTAGGCTTCTTGCTGTGGATCATAGCAATTGCAAGTGAAGCTAATGCCCAAGCGCCTCCCATTACACCTTCTGGACTGAACACGCAGGTCAATCTGGCGCCAACTCCGCCGGCAGGAAAGGTGCAATATGACATCACCGGCGGAACCCGCCCAGGTGGTGGGACCAATCTGTTCCACAGCTTCGGCGACTTCAATGTTCCCAACAACAACATCGCCAACTTTCTCAACAACTCCGGCCTTACGACGTCCAACATTCTCGGTCGTGTCACAGGAGGAAACCTCTCTAACATCTTTGGCACGATACAGACCACCGGGTTTGGAAATGCCAACCTCTTCCTGATGAACCCAGCCGGATTTCTGTTCGGACCAAATGCAATGGTGAATGTCGGTGGAATGGTGTCCTTCAGCAGTGCCGATTATCTACGATTGCAAGATATTGACGGCGGGAATGCTGGGATCTTCCATGCTGATCCAACGAAGACAAGCGTATTGACCACTGCCCCAGTCGCGGCCTACGGATTCTTGGGCTCGAACCCTGGGGCCATTACCGTTCAAGGCAGCCAACTGTCCGTCACGCCAGAACAAAGCATTTCGTTGGTTGGCGGCAACATTACGATTCAATCCGGGACGCTGGACAATGGCACCGTCCAACCTGCTCGCCTTTCAGCGCCTAACGGTCAGATCAACCTGGCGACCGCAGCGTCTCCAGGCGAATTTCTGTTGCAAGGTCTTCAGGGGCTCGATCCCTTCTCGATGACAGGACCCAACATCAATGGTGCGTCATTTGCGTCTTTTGGATCGGCCCACCTCGCACCAGGGTCTACTGTGGATGTCAGCCAAACCGGGAATGGCAAGGTCTCAATCCATGGCGGAAAATTGGTTTTGGACATCCAGAACGCGACGCTCGGTACTACGGATAGCACGGCCCCTGCCGTTACCACGCCGGGCCAAGACACAATCGTGCTTGCCGGAGGAAGTGCGATTATCAGTCAAACCTCTTCGGCTGACCCCGCTCCTGACGTGCAGGTTGTTGCCGACCGCATACAGTTTTTGGGGACGCCTCCCTCCTTCGATCCCGTGTTCACGCCCCCTAATCCGGTCAATATCTTTTCCGACACGTTTGGAAGTGGGAATGCAGGGAATATCACGGTGGCGGCGAGTCAGGGCATTGATTTGGTAACTACCACGATTCATGCGAATTCTACAGATCCAGCATCAACAGGCAATGCCGGCAATATTAACCTGACGAGTACGAACGGAAATATTTCGATGGCGAATGGTGTTTTCATTAATTCTCAGGCGATTGGCGCAGCCGGAGAGGCGGGGACCATCACAGTGAACGCGCCGCATGGCGACATCGATATGTCTTTCGTGATAGCGCTAAACAATACGATCGGCGGCGGTGCCTCTGGTGGCGGCGGGATCGAGGTTACTGCTAACAACCTGAACATGGGGCTTTTCTCTAGTATCCAGATCGACAATTTTGCCCCGCAGGTGCCAAAGGGCATCACATTGAACCTCTCCGGCAGCTTGAATCTCACTGGTAACTCTGAGATTTTTACTATCGCCCGAGGACCTGCGCTTGCTGCCGCCGACCTGAACATCACGGCTCACGACGTGAGCATCAGCGAGGGTAGTGTCCTTAACACTGAAACCCAAAGTTCCGGGCCTGGTGGGCGGCTCAATATTTTCACAAACGGTCTTACTCTGCTGAGCGGAGGTCAAATCAAGAGTGGAAGCACGTCTGGATTGGATCCCAACCTTCCTCCGGATTCTCCGCTAAACAAACCAATACCGGCATCCGGCCCTGGCGGCACAATTAATATACAAGGTCTTGGGACTCCTGCCGCTTCGTTATTGATTGATGGCTCAGGTAGTGGCATCTTCACTAACACGGTCGGCACCGGCCCAGGTGGCAATACAAACATAACGGCGCAATCTGTCACGATTCAGAACGGTGGCGTCCTTTCAGCAAATACCACAGGTGCGGGTCCGGCAGGAAATATTCTGGTGAAGGCGGACTCGGTCAATATCACAACCGGCGGCCAAATTACGAGCAGCAGCAGTCTGAGGCAAACTCCATTGTTTGACGGAGAAGTTATTCCTCCCCCTACTGGCAACGCCGGCGCTGTCACCATTCAAGGTCTCGCGAGTCCGGCGCAATCCGTCCTGATCGATGGATCAGGTAGCGGGATCTCCACCAGCAGTGAAGGCACTGGCGCGGGCGGGAATATCAGCATTCTGGCCAATACCGTTACGCTCCAGAACGGCGGCACGCTTTCGGCCGCGACCACCGGCATCGCGCCATCCGCCACCGGTGGCACGATCACCGTGAACGCAAATACGGTCAACCTCGCCTCCGGAGGAACCATGACCGCCGCCTCGAGTGGCCCAGGCGCGTCTGGCGAAGTTATAGTGCAAGGCCTCGCCAGCCCGGCCCAGTCCATCCTGATCGACGGCACGGGCAGCGGCATCTTAACCAATACAAGCGGCACTGGTACTGGCGGAGATATTCATCTCTTTGCCAACTCAGTCACGCTCCAGAATGGCGGGGAGCTCTCAGTCGCAACCTCCGGCACCGCATCGTCCGCCACGGGTGGCACGATTACGGTCAATGCCGAACACGTGGCATTGAATAGCCAAGCCGTCATTACGGCGGACACGAACGGCATTGCCCCAGCCGGCGTGGTCGATATCAATACCGGTAGCTTGGCGATCAACAGCGGCGGTCAGGTCCGAAGCAGTAGCGGAGACGCGACAGAAACGCTTCGCGCTCTTGCGTTGTCGCCTGCAGCAGCACCCCCCTGACCGGTGGCACGATCACGGTCCAGGGACAGGCGGGCGCCGGCAGTCAGGCCGGAAGTGTGACTATAGATGGATCTGGCAGCGGCATTTTCACCCAATCCACCGGAAATCGGCCGGGTGGCGACATCAATATCCTGGCCAATGGGTCGGTCACCATGACGAATGGAGCCACGATCTCGGCAAGCAGCACCGGAGCGGCAATGCCGGCAACATTCAGATCAACGCCGGCAACCTGCTCGCGATGACAAATAGCACGGTGACGACGGAGGCCAATCAGGCGAGCGGCGGAGCGATCAAAATCACCACGACTCCCGACGGCATGGTGCAGCTTACCGATAGCATGATCAGCGCGTCGGTTCTGGACGGCACTGGCGGGGGCGGCAGTGTCAATATCGACCCACAATTTGTGATCTTGCAGAATAGTCAGATCCTGGCGAACGCCGTCTTCGGGCCTGGCGGAAACATCTCGATCACGACCAATCTTCTGTTACCGGATACCGCCAGCGTGATCTCGGCCTCCTCGCAATTTGGCCAGCAAGGCACGATCTCGATCCAATCGCCCATTTCTCCCGCCAGCGGCAAGATCGTTCCTCTCGGGCAGAAGCCGCTGATCGCAACCACACTCTTGAGCCAACGCTGCGCGGCACTCGCCGCCTGGGAACACCAGCAGCTTTACCGTCGCCGGACGAGACAGCTTGCCGGCCGAACCAGGTGGCTGGATTTCAAGTCCGCTGGCCTTAAGCATGTCTGAATCTGAAAATGCCACATTGAGAGAAGCAGGCCTAAGTCCGACTCCAAGCGAAGCGGCGGAAGGAACTCCTCTGCTCTCGCTGCGAAAGATCGCGCCTCCGGGCTTTTTGACCCAGAGCTTCGCAGTCTCACCTGACTGCGCGGCGGAAGGATAGGCTGAGGGCTGCACACCATGAGTTGGGAGAAATAAAGGGCACCTCACCACTGCGTTCGAACGGGATACTGAGTGATCAGCGGATCGGGTATGAGGAGCACTGAAGGCAGTTCTTAGCGATAGACTTCCCGGCGGTGACCAACCTTCACGAGCGTGACCACGTGCGCATCATCGTCAACGGCATAGACCATCCGATAGTCTCCTTGGCGGATGCGATAGTGATCATGCCCGGATAGCTTTTCGCAGCCCGGAGGTCGAGGATTGCTCCTCAGTCCACGCAGACGTTCTGTGATGCGGCGGAGATCGGTCTTGGGAAGCGCGCGCAGCTCCCGTTCCGCAGACTTCTTGACGACGAGACTATAAAAGTCCGTCACGCTTGAGATCTTTCAGGACCTGTTCGAAAGACCGGGTGGACTCCTTACTCCGCTTGTCGAACGCTTCAACATCAATAGCATCTTCGCGGAGTGCCTCGATCACCGCGGCATTCACTAGCTCGGAGACGGATCGATCGGTCGTCGCCGACTTGACCTTGAGTGCACGGTACACCTTGGGCTGCAAGTACACGGTCATACGGGTATCACCGGCCATGGCGTCCTCCCATCAAAACGGCCATTCACTATAACGCTATAACACTATAGCACGGAGAAACGCACCAGGGAATATCTCCGCGCGACGGCTGGAATTGCTTTCTCCGGTCTGCAGGCTTACAATCCCGCCTATCACGAGGACTTGTTATGGCGACAGCTAAGCCACCACTCATCACCTCTACGCCTGACATTCTGGGTGGAACACCGGTGTTCAGCGGGACACGGGTGCCTGCTCCAAACGCTCATCGAGTATGTGGAGAGAGGACAGTCGATCGACGAGTTCCTCGATGGGTTCCCCGCCGTTTCGCGTGAGCAAGTCATTGCCTTCCTCGAAGAAGCCAAAGCCAGGATACTTGCCGTCGCTTCGTGAAAGTTCTCCTGCAGGATCCTGAAAAAGTCCAGCTTCGTTCTCGCCTCGCTCAGAGACTCCACGTACCGAACAGAGTACGCGTCGTCTCCTCGCGCGCTGCGGCCGCGCTGCGGAATGGCGCGTCTTGGCGCGCTGGGGTTGGGCGGGTGAGACTGTTGGCCATTTTGAGCATCCTGCGGGAGCCGACCGGACTTCCTTCGCGAAACGCGATCTCAGATCTCAAATTACAAATTCCACATTATTAATTCCCGATCAGGCCCCATTCCACATTCCAAATTCCTAATTCCTCATTTCCCACGAAACTCAGAATCCAGAACTCATCACTCAGAGCTCCTTCAGGCCATTCCTGATTTCATCTTCCCTCTCAGCACCTTCAACTCAGAACTCAGAACTCGAAGAACTCAGAACTTCTTAACTACTGAATCCATTCCGACCGCCACAGAATCCAAAACGATTCAGTCGCGAAAGTCACTGCTCAGGGGGGAATCCCAGGTGCCTCGCAATCATTGAAATTCCAAGCCCATAAAGAATAAGGCAATTACATGCAATTCAAAATTGGGAAATTGGAGGCATATTGATTGCTCAAGGCTTAAATCGCCAAGAGTTGTGCGGTCTTCTCTTTGGAGTAGATACGAATGGACCTGTTGACGGCCTCGCTAAAAAGGATCACCATGCGCTCCCCTTACGGGGGAATGTCTAGAGACCAATGGAGAATCGGTCGCCCTATCCCCACAAGATATTGGGGAAACATCGGAAAAGCCGCATTTTCTCAGATGGCCCTATTCCAAAGCGGTATTGAAAATTTCTCGTTAGGAGCATACCAAAGGGGGCCGCAGCTCGCACGAACTGGCATGACAGGAGAGACTACCTTGATCTCGTTATTGCAAGTCTTTCCTCCCGTCTTCTTGACCCAGAGCTTCGCAGAGGATTGGTCGGCAGGCTGTACATCATGACCCATCGCGGCAGAGCTCAACTGGTTCGGCTTGCTGAACTCTCTTCCCTCATCATTGGTCTCGCCATGATGACTACCTTGGCGGGCACATCGGCCTTTGCGCAAACGGCCATTGACCCAACCGGACGGTCCGGTCAACCGCCTGGGCCATTGAAGGAAGAGTTTCAACGGCCCCACCCGCCTCCGAGTCCCGTGCTGCCAATCGTCCCACTTCCACCTGAAGGCGAGGCTCCGAGGAAGCCCGGCGCCGTGCAGATCTTTGTCCGCGACATCATGGTGACCGGCAACACGGTGTTCTCGGATGCCGAGATCAACGAGGTGACGGCGCCCTATAAGAACCGGACGCTGGCGACGGAGGATCTCGAACGGCTGCGGCTCGCCCTCACCTTGCTCTATCATCAACAAAGGCTACCTGACCTCCGGCGCGATCATCCCGGATCAGGAGGTGCAGGCCGGTGTCGTGGCGGTG
This sequence comes from uncultured Nitrospiraceae bacterium, assembly GCA_963851455.1. Lineage (GTDB taxonomy): Bacteria > Nitrospirota > Nitrospiria > Nitrospirales > Nitrospiraceae > Nitrospira_C. Next base: position 39,810 of record CAWKPI010000004.1, on the reverse strand, counting down.
CACATCATTGAAGGTCGGCTCACGAACATCAATGTCGAAGGCAATCGCTGGTTCAGTACGTCATACATCCATGATCGCATCGAACTTGGCAGCCAGACGCCGGTGCTGCTTGAGCCGTTGCAGGACCAGCTGCAAATCCTCCAACAAGATCGACGGATCGAGCGGATCAATGCCGAACTCAGACCTGGTGACGAGCCTGGCCAAAGCATGTTGAATGTCCGCGTCCAAGACAAGCAACCATTTCATGCCATCATGGAGGTCAACAACTATCAGACTCCCCTCGTCGGCGAAATCCGCGGGATGGGCACCCTGATCGACGACAATCTCACCGGCCACGGAGACCCTCTGAGCCTCAGCTACGGACAGTCGAGCGGCGCGTTTCCGATCGTCGATGCCTCGTACGCGCTTCCGATGAACCGGTATGGAACGACGTTTTCACCCTACTATCGCCGGTACGATTTCAAGCTGATTGAAGATCCATTCGCTCCGTTAGGGCTGAAAACCAATACCGAAATTATCGGCATGAGCCTTCGCCAACCGATCTATCGATCAGTGACGGATGAAGTGGCGCTCTCCATCATCGGCGAGCATCTCTTCACGCAGACGTTTATCTTCAGGGATGTACCCTTCGACATTTTCCCAGGATTTCAGAACGGCGTCGCCACCGTGTCGGCTCTCCGATTCGCGCAGGACTGGACTCACCGCACGATCGATACGGTCCTGGCTTTCCGCTCACGCTTCAGCGTCGGCCTGAACGTCTTGGGCGCGACCATCAATCCGAACTCCGATACGCCGGATGGACAATTCTTCTCCTGGTTGGGGCAGGCTCAGGCGATTCAGCAGTTCGGCGAAAAGCTGTTCGGCATGCAGCTGCTCGGGCGGATGGACCTGCAGCTCACGAACTCGCCGCTCTTCCCGCTCGAGCAAGTGGCGCTGGGCGGACGATACACCGTTCGCGGCTATCGGGAAGTCACGACGCTGCGCGATAACGTCTTCATTGCGTCGATCGAGTCTCGCTTTCCCTTGTGGCGCTGGGCCAGCGGTGAACCGATGTTCCAATTCGCGCCGTTTATCGATGTCGCACGCGGATGGAATCTCGGCGAGAATCGCCCATCCCCGGTCACGCCGAATCCCACACTGCCTGACACCCTCGCCAGTATCGGTGCCGGGCTTCGTTGGAATATCTTGCCGAAGGATCGAGCGACTTTTGAAGTCTATTGGGGACAGCAACTGAATCATGTGCCGAAGGTGAGTAATACGATACAGGATCATGGGGTGCATATTGGGCTTGTGGTGAATCTGTTCTAGCATGATGCTGAAAAAGTCCTCCAGCCGCGTTCTCGCCTCGCTTAGAGGCTCGACGTATAGATTTGCTGGAGGCAAAGTGCCTATCCGCTCGCATCTGATCGGAGCGAGCGGGGCAAGCAAGCTTGGTGTGTACCTCCTCGACCTTCGCTCGCTGCGGCCGCGCTCCGGAATGGCGCGTCTTGGCGCGCCGGGGTTGGGCGGGTGAGACCGTTGGCCTTTTTGAGCATCTTGCGGGGATATGCTACGTGAAATTGGATGATCAGATTGACGTTCGAGCTGATCTGAGATTTGAGATCTGAGATTTGGCATCCCAGATTGGAGATCTGAGAACGACGGGTGAAAGGAACCTAGGCAGTGGAACAAGACATGCACAAGACTCACGGTATGAAGTCGAATCTCACCAGATTGGCGCTGGTCGTCATTGTCGCCATTGGTTTGCTGCTGACCAGGACGGCTGGGACGATTGCGGCGGTCGAGGCGACTCCTGAGACCTTGATGAAGCAGGGGCTCCAAGCCTATCAGCGTGGTGCGTTTGACCAGGCCTTGGGAGCCTGGAAGCAGGCAGCGCAGCTCTATGAACAACAAGGCAAGCCCATGGAGCAGAGCCGGGCGCTTGTGCAAGCGGCGCAGGCTTCAGAATCCATGGGACAAGTCACTCAAGCACTCCAGCAGCTGGAGGTCGCGTTGGCTCTCGCACAGCAGAGCCAGGACAAAGTCTGGACGGCGACGGTCTTGAACAACCTTGGCCACAGTTATCTCGCCGGACGACAACCGGATGCCGCGATGGAACACTTGACGCAGGCCCTGGAGACAGCTCCTGAAGGAGCCAACGCCGTGATCGGCGCCATTCACAACAATCGGGGCCTTGCTCAGGTGGCACAAAAACACCTACCCGAGGCCCTGGCTTCCTTTGCCGACGCAGCAAAAACTGCTACGGCCGCTGACGATCGGCCGCTGGCCGTGCGTGCGCACATCAATGCAGCTCGCGCCGCGCTGGCACTCAACAAACCTGAGGCCGCGAGAGATGACCTCGATCAGGCGCTGGACGGACTCAAAGACTTTGAACCCTCGCATGACAAGGCGACAAGTTTGATTCGAGTTGGATTGGGCTACCAGCAACTTCGCCCCGCCATGCCGACCTTGAGCACACCGCTGTTGCTTCGCGCCGCCGGAGCGTTCGTGGAAGCGGCTGAAGTCGCGGACAAGCTTGGTGACGTCCGCACCAGATCCTACGCCGAGGGTTATCTGGGCCATCTCTACGAAACCGAGCATCGCTATGATGAAGGCCTGCAATTGACGAGACGGGCCATCTTCTCCGCACAAGCCGCTAGTGCTCCGGAATCGCTGTATCGTTGGGAGTGGCAATTGGGACGGCTTCTCGCTGATACAGGAAAATTGGATCAAGCCATCACGGCCTACTATCGTGCCGCTGAGGTGCTGAAGCCGATTCGGATGGAAGTCGCCTCCGCACTGTCGATCGGCGCGCTTTCAGGTGAAGAATCGATCCGACCACTGTTCTTTGAACAGGCCGATCTCCTCTTCCAAAGAGCGACCCTGACCGGCGACGCCAAAGCGGCCGAGGAGTACCTTCGATATGCCCGCGATGCGATTGAAAGCTACAAGGCGGCAGAGCTCAGGGATTATTTCCGTGATCAATGCGTGGACGCACTCCAAGCGAAACTCACGAAGCTCGATACGATCTCTCCGACCACAGCGGTCATCTATCCCATCGTCTTTCCCGATCGGACTGAGCTCTTGGTCAGTCTCAGCACCGGTATGGTGCGCTATTCGGTCCCCATCACGCCAGCAGCCCTGACAGAAGAAGTACGGGCCTTTCGACGGACCGTAGAAAAGCGGACGACGCTCGAATATCGCTCCCATGCACAACAGCTTTACGATTGGCTGATCCGTCCGCTTGAATCGGAATTGATACGGCACAAAATCCAGACACTCGTATTTGTTCCAGATGGACCACTTCGCACCATCCCCTTCTCCGCCCTGCATGATGGGAAATCATTTTTGATCCAGCAATATGCCATCGCCTTGACACCAGGCCTGTATCTGACCGACCCCCATCCTCTGAATCTCGAAAAAGTCCGCACTCTTGCCGCGGGTCTCACTACCTCTGTGCAAGGATTCCCCTCCCTCCCCTATGTCACTGAGGAGGTGGAATCTATTCGCACGCTTTATCAGGCCGACCAATTACTCAATCAAGAGTTTCGCACCGGTCTTCTGGAACAGGAATTGCGTGAAAGCCGGTATGGGATTCTTCATATTGCTACACACGGCAAGTTTTCGACCGATGCAAACGATTCGTTTCTGTTGACCTTCGACGGGAAACTGACGATGAGCAAACTGGATCAATTGATCGGCCTATTCCGGTTCCGGCAGGACCCTCTTGAACTGCTGACGCTCAGCGCGTGCCAAACCGCCGTTGGGGATGATCGAGCCGCGCTGGGTCTGGCCGGTGTGGCCATTAAAGCCGGAGCGCGCAGCGCCTTGGCCACCCTGTGGTTCATCAACGATGAAGCGTCTGCCGCATTGGTCTCCGAGTTTTACCGTCAGCTACGCGATCCGTCCGTGTCCAAAGCCGTGGCCATTCAGCGCGCCCAAATCAAATTGCTCAACGACCGAGTCTATGACCATCCGGCTTACTGGTCGCCGTTCTTGCTGCTCAACAACTGGCTGTAAACACTACGAGTATTATGGTAGAGTCAAACCATATGAAGCCGATACGATATAGAACACAACTCTGCGTATTGAGTGGTCTCGTGGCGCTGTGTGCCATGAGTTTCACACTGTCCGAGCTTCTGGCCGCTCCGCCGCGAAAAACAATCTGACGAATTATCGCAGCCCCTCTACGCTCCGCCGAAAAAGCTTACCCCTCGGGCCCGCGTGGGTGGCGACGTGCGCGGCACCGACGGCACGGATCCGGAAGTGAAGGCCCTGGTGCCGGATCACGTCGGATATACGGTGAAAGAAACTCCCGCCGTGAACTGGTTCTTGTCGAAATCCACGGTGTATCAAGTCCGGTTCACCTTGAGAGACGATCGATCCACGAGATCGTTTCAGGAAAAGATTATTCCGACTCCAAAACAGCCAGGCATCTATACCGTCAACCTGAAGGAGCTGGGACTCGTCCTCGAACCGAACGTGCAATATAAGTGGTTCGTCTCCGTCATTCGTGATGCCGAGTCGCCTTCCAAAGATATCGTGGCCGGCGGCGTCATCGAACGATGTGAACTCAGTGAATGTTTGACAGAGCGGGATATCAAACTGGACTGTACTGACCAGAGTGTGATGGACAACGCCCGTGCCGGTCTGTGGTACGACGCGATGGGTTGCCTCTGTAATCTGATCGACGCCGAACCAAAGAATGATAAGTTGAGACGACTCCGCGCTCGGCTCTTGAAAGATGTCGGTCTCAACGGCGTAGCCGAATGGGATCTTCGCTCAATTCAGACTTCTGTCCGCTGACGCCCCGCCCTTCTCACCTCGCAATCCTTTAGCCCGGTTTCAGTTCTGCCTTATCAAAAACGATCCAGCGGCGAATCAGTTTTGATCCACTCCAAGTGATTCACTTCCGGTCCATCTTCCAGTCGTTGCTGCGCAGGAAATGCTGGGATATTCGCCCTTTCCAAGACAAAGGTAACGGCGGCACAAATGGCACAAGGATTGCTGAGTTCATAGTTACCACTCAATGTGGATAACGCTCCATCGAAAGGAGGCATCCCGTGACACAAGAACTCATTCTCGTCGTCCTGCTCACCGGACTGGTCGGCCTCATCTGGGTCATGACCGTCGCCATTCTGGCCGGTGATCACCAAACGGGAAAGAACCATGGGACCTCCTCCGGGCAGAGGGATGCCGCCCAGCAAGACCGCGGGTTGAAACGCCACACGATTGCCGCATGAAGCGGGTACATCGACGAGGCAACCACGAGGGACCCATGCTAACGGCAGTTGAGACTCGACACCACGACAACGTGAACGGCTCGTCGAATCCGGTCTCTTCACTCGCAGAATCTCGGAAACAACGGGTCACGATCACTTTGCCCGTTGCGTTGCTGGAGCGGCTCAGGAACGCTGTCTACTGGACCGGCCATGGCCCGCTGGCCCGCCTTATTTCGAATGCCTTGGACGACGCCGTGACCCACATGGAGCAATCCAACGGGCAGCCGTTTCCTCAACGGCTCGCTCCATTGAAACGGGGCCGTCCCCGCACCAAGTCTGGCCCATCACTCCCCGTCGGTAGAGCTCAATCGGCTTGAAATCAGCTGACTGCGGCCTCCCCCCTTTTCCCTTGAGCGTTTTCACTAGACACAACGCCTATCGTTAGTTTTCCTCTTCCTCTATTACAACCCAAGCGCAAGCACGTGTCTTGCTTTGCCTCACGGTAAGCTCGCAGTTGATACATAAGAGGACTTGTTCATGGCTGGCGAATTGGCACGAATTGGCCATCCCATGTTGGCAACGTTACTGACGGTCAGCTTGGCCTCATTGGCGCAGGCCGAAGCTACTCCGCCGGAGACGACGGAACCAAAGATCGAAGCGGCGCTGATCCAAGAGCTTGAGCTCATAAAAGAAGAAGAAAGCGTCAGCATCGCGTCTCGCTATGAGCAACCGATTTCACAGGCACCGTCGAACGTGTACGTGATCACGGATGAAGATATTCGGCAATCAGGGGCCACCGATCTTCCGACCGTCCTTCGGCGTATCCCAGGGATGGAGGTCATGCAGACTACTGGCGCCGACTTCAACGTCAGCGTGCGCGGAGACAACCAGCTTACCGCCAACAAGCTGCTCGTGATGGTGGATGGCAGGTCTATTTATGTGGACACTCAAGGGCAAGTGTACTGGAAAGCGATCCCAGTAACTCTGCCCGAGATCAAACGCATTGAAGTGTTGAAAGGTCCTGCGTCGGTGCTATACGGCTTCAACGCGTTCGACGGCATTATTAACATCATCACGAAATCACCTGCAGAGATGAAAGGCACTACCCTCCAGTTCGGCGGGGGAGAATATGGGACCATCTCAAGTGCCGCCATACATGCCGGAGTTCAAGGCAAACTTGGCTATCGCCTTTCTGTCGGCCACGATCAGAATCAGCAGTGGCGAGACCGCGATGCGCTGGCGTTTCGAGCCAACAAATTTAACGTGCAAACCGAGTATGCCTTGACCGAAGACTCAAGAGTGCTGCTCTCGGGAGGCCTTGTCGATGTGAACCGATTTGACGGTCCCGTCACCTCTGTGACCATCAATGCCGACCAGCCTGCACTGGGCTACGCCCATGCGGTGTATGAACGCCCCAACGTGTTTTTTCGGTTTTTCTGGAATAGCTTTGACGACACGAGCCTTGTTAATCCAAATCCGTTGCTCAACAACTTGTTCCGCTTTACGAATCGTACCGGTAATCCGATCTCAAGTTTTCGAGGCAATACCTACAACATGGAAGGACAGCATGCCGTCACGTTGCCCGCCAACAACCGGATCACATATGGGATCAACTATCGACTCAACACCCTATCAAGCAACTATATCAACTCCTATAGTACGGAACAGCGGTTTGGACTGTATGCGGAGAATGAATGGCAGGCAACGAGCCAAGTCACCGTCGTCGCAGGTGCCCGCGTGGATTTAGATAGCTTTATCCATCCAACGGTCAGTCCTCGAGTGTCGTTCCTGTATGCAGTGACGCCTGAGCACACGTTTCGTGCCACATTTTCCGTGGCCTATCGCCCTCCGACACTGTTTGAAACCTATTCGAGGACTGAGGCTCAATCACCGCTGCTTCCTCAGCCTATTCCATTTCAGGGGTCTACCGGACTCGCGCCTGAAAAAATCGCGTCATACGAAGTCGGCTATCAGGGGTGGTACTGGAACCATCGCCTACGACTACGAGCCAACATGTTCTTCAATCATATAACAAACCTGATCACAGCCACCCTTCCCACAACCTATACGAACGATCCCGGTCAAGCAGATATCTATGGGGGTGAAGCGGAAACGGAATTCCTGGTGACGCAGTGGCTGAGTGGATTTGCAAATTTTTCCTATCAGGAAGTTGGCCAATCCTTTCAAGACCAGGCACGGAGAGCTGTTCCTCGATTCAAATGGAACATGGGGATGCGAGCGGAATTCCAGAATGGCATCAACGGTGAGGCCGCCTTTCATCACTACGGCTCTGTCACGTACCCGATATCATCGACGTTTGCCATCTTCGCCGCGATTCCCAATAGCGGAGTGACCGCTCCTGACCCGCGCGTCGGTAGCTACAACCTTCTCAACATCCGCGGCGGGTATAAATTCTGGAAGCAGAAGGCATCAGCCGGCTATCTCCGCGAAGCGGAAGTCGCGGTCTCGGCCTTCAACGCCTTGAACGACAAGCATCAAGAACATCCATTGGGCGACACGATCGGCAGCCGCGTGATGGGCTGGCTGACGGTCAGGTTTTAAATGGTTCTAATCTAGGAAAAACACTGTATGCCACCCATCGCATTTTCATCAGAGTTTGAGGATAATAATGGGGTTCCTTCACGGGAATCCGCACTTCACTCCACGGGCTCCGCACTCCGCGTAGAAGACCACTGAGGGCACGATGGTCGGTCCCTATTCCGTACTCGTAGTGGAAGATAACCCCGATATCGTGATCGGGTTGCAGGATTTGCTGCAACACGATGGGTATCTCGTCACAGTGGCCGGAACCTGCGCCGATGCCATCGCCAAGATCGCGATGCAGCGCTTTAACGTGATCTTGCTGGATCTGGGATTGCCCGATGGCGATGGGATTGAGGTTCTCAAAGAAGTTCAGCGCCGGGATGCCTCACTCCCTGTCATCATCATCACTGCGCATATCGCACAAGAACGAACCGTCGGATCACTGGCGAAAGGCGCCTTCGCCTATCTGACAAAGCCCTACAACACAGAGGAGCTGAGACAGAACCTCCTCCGTGCGATCGGTGTCAAAGAATTGGCCGTCAAGGTCGAGCGAGCGGAACAGTCCTTGACGGAAAGCGAACACCGTTTTCAGTCGCTGGTTGAGTCGGCCACCGACGCCATCGTGGTCGCCAATGGGCGCGGCATCATCGTGTCGTGGAATCGTGCCGCATCACGACTTTTCGGTTATGAGACGGACGAGATCGTCGGCCAGGCCTTGACGGTCCTGATGCCGGCTCGCTACCGCCAGGCACATGAAAAGGGCCTGGCTCGCATCGAAGCCACGGGGGAAGGTCGCATCATCGGATCGGTCGTCGAGCTGCATGGCCTTCGAAAGAACGGGGAAGAATTTCCCATCGAATTGTCGCTGGCGACCTGGAAAACCGCGACAGGCAGTTACTACAGCGGGATTATCCGCGACATCTCCGACCGCAAAAAAGCGGCACAGGCCCTTGAACAACTCCAGCATCAGCACATGCTGATTCTGACGCAAGCCGGCGAAGGCATTTACGGTCTGGATGTGGACGGCAATACCACGTTCGTGAATCCCAGTGCGGCTTCCATGCTGGGCCACCGCGTCGAAGACCTTGTCGGCCGCAACATGCACGATGTCTTGCACCACTCGAAACCGGATGGCACTCCCTATCCTGCCGACGCCTGCCCTATCCGTGCAGCTATTCGTGACGGACAGGTGCATCGCGTGGTCGACGAAGTCTTTTGGCGCAAGGATGGCACCAGTTTCCCGGTCGAGTACGTGAGCACCCCCATTCGCGAAGCAGACCGCGTGGTCGGCGCGGTGATTGTCTTCCGCGACATCACGGCACGCAAACTGACGGAGTCGACGTTGCGGGCGAGCGAAGAACGACTGGAACTGGTCATTCAAGGCTCGAGCGACGGGTTTTGGGACGGCCGCATTCTTCCAGACGAGCATTGGAGTTCGCCGCGGACGCCGATTTGGTGGTCTCCCCGCGTTAGAACCATGCTGGGCTACAGCGACGAGGAATTTCCGGACGTCTTAGAGAGCTGGACGTCGCGATTGCACCCGGAAGATCGCGATCGCGTATTTGCCGCCCTCACGGCCCATATGGAACAGCGCATCCCTACGATGTGGAATATCGGCTGCTCACGAAGGCGGGCGATTACCATTGGGTCCGGGCGCGCGGCCAGGCGATCTGGAATGCCGAAGGACGCGTCATTCGCATGGCGGGTTCCCTCCAATCCATCATGGATCGCAAACGCACCGAGGAAGCCATTCATCGAAGCAAACAGTTGCTCGCGGAAGTCGCCAACAACACGACCGCTGTCATCTATGTGAAAGACCTGGACGGCCGGTTCCTGTTCGTCAACCGCCGCTTCGAGGAACTGTTCAAACTGAACACCGGCCAAATCGTTGGTCGTACCAATCATGAGGTCTTTCCCCGCGACATCGCCGATGCCTTCCACGCCAACGACATGGAAGTGCTGAAGCAGGACCGCCCGATCGAATATGAAGAATTCGCCCCGCATGCCGATGGCCTTCACACGTATCTCTCGCTCAAACTTCCCCTCCGCGATCAAACCGGCCGGGCCTATGCCACGTGCGGGATTTCGACGGATATCACCGAGCGCAAGCGCAACGAGGCTGCGCTTCGCGCCCATGAGGAACAACTCCGTCTTGCGCTGGCCTCAACGGAAGCCGGTGGCTGGGACTGGGACTGCCGGACCGGTCATTTCTGCTGGTCTCGACAAGTCGACCGCTTGCTCGGACTCACGGACGGCGCGCGACCTCGCTTTCAGGAAGAATGGTTAGCGCTGGTCCACCCTGACGACCGTCAGGCCATGGCGCGAGCGATGCGCCAGGCTCTGGATGACCGGACTGGCAGGGATGTCGTGTTTGAGCATCGAGTTATGAGCCGCGACGGCATAGTTCGCTGGTGTGTCTGGACCGGCCAGATCATTCGAGATCGGGACGGCAAGGTCGTGCATATATTGGGAATGGTCCGCGCTCACCACGGTCCCAAGAGACCGTCGTAGAGGAAGCAGGAGCATGGCTGAGGAAGCACATCGCAGAGCCAGTGGCAGCAGCGCGGTATACCGCACCGCCGCCACGCTTGCCCTGACCCTCGCGCTCTGGATCGGGTTTGCCGCCATAGGCGAATCCGAGAGCCTGGCGACTGAGATTGCCATCCTCAAATCTTCGAGCATTGGCGCGTACGACCAGGCCATCGAAGGATTCAAGTCAACGGCGCCTTCGGGGACGATTTATGCCGAGTACGATCTGCAGGGCGACCTGGACCAAGGGAGAAAGCTTGCCAAAAAAATACGCGCCTCAGAGGCTTCGCTCGTCGTAGCCGTAGGGCTCAAGGCGGCATTGGCAGCCAAACTCGAAATCGTGGATGTTCCTATCGTGTACATGATGATTCTTGACCCTTCGAAACACAACCTGAACTCGCCTAATATGACGGGCACGTTGCTCGAAATTCCTGCGGAGCGTCAGTTCAAGATACTCCGGGCTTTTCTGCCAAATTTACGCCGGCTGGGCATCCTGTCGAACTCCAGTTATACCGGCAAACTCAAGGATACGGCCGCACAGGCTGCCGCCAACTCATTCCAACTACAAGAGTTTCCGGTTGACAGCGAAAAGGACGTTCCGCACAAATTGCGCTCGCTGCTGGCCAGCGTCGACGCGCTGTGGCTCGTGCCGGATTCGACCGTCCTTACCAATGAATCGATCGGATTTATCCTCGAAACCTCCTTGGCGAAACGGGTTCCGGTTATCGGTTTCTCCCCGGAATTTACCAGGCTTGGTGCTCTCCTCAGCCTCTCGGTCTCTTATGGTGAAGTCGGCCGCGAGACAGGAGTGTTGGCAAAGCGTATCCTAGATGGGGACCGGAAGCTTCCGGCCAAGCCGATTCCGATCGAACGGCTTAAAATTACCGTCAATCTCAAGACAGCACGTTTTTTGGGCGTGGAGTTTCCAAAAGACGTCAATCACTTGATCGACGAAACCTATTGAGTCAACCATGACGACACCTCACTCACAGCACAGGATCAACACCCGGCCGACGGTAGGCCTTGGTATGCTCGCCAGTCTCCGGACCAAGTTCGTCCTGTTCTTCAGCCTGATTCTCATTGTGGCCACTTCGATACTCACCTGGTATTTTATCGAGTCGAAGCGCATGTCGATGACCGAGAACTTGAATCAACTGGGCACGATCTTACTCACCAGCGTCGTCAATAATGGCCAATTCCGCTTTGGAGCCTTGATGGCTGAAGATGCTGTCACGCTCAGACAGTTCACCGAAAGTCTGATGGCTGTCGACGACGTGGTGTATGTGGTGATCAGGGGCGCCGACCATGACATCCTCGCGCAACAAAACAAGCTCCCCAGGGAGTCATCCGGAAGCATCACCTTCACGCAAGAACGCCGTTTCTATCCCGAGGAATCCCTCGCAGAGGCGCTCTACGGGGACCCGAGGGAAACTCCCCTCATCACGCCGATGGCTCTATCGCCAGACAAGATCCTCGTTCCCCACAGCGGCTCGGACAAACTTTGGATTTTTTCTCCGCTCACTGAGAATTTGTATGACTTCGCCTTGCCCGTCATGCGCAAACCGGCGGGCTCCTCAGGCTCCCCTCTTCCACTCGAGCATGAGGAACGGCTCCTCTCCAAGAAAAGCGCCGCCTCCTCTCTCACCCAAGGTGTCGTACAGATCGGTATCAGTGATGCGCGGCTCAAACGCGAGCTGTTCGAGATCATTCGCAGCATCCTTATCCTGACGACATTGCTCATCGGCGCCGGAATTCTCGGGGCGCACTTCCTCACGCTGCGCATTACGACCCCGTTGCTAAGGCTGGCCGGAGTCGCACGCCAATTAGCCGAAGGGGAATCGCCTGCTCCCATTCCGACTTCGACCAACGACGAGGTCGGCCAGTTGACCCGGACGTTCAATGTGATGGCCCAAGCCCTGCAAGAACGCAGCGCGGCCATTACGTCCAACATGGAGACGATTCGCAAGCAGATCACACAATTGACCACGGTTCATCAGACCAGCGCGGCCATTACGAGCACCCTGGACCTGCACGAACTCATGGACACAGTGCTCCAGTTGCTCAGGTCCAACTTGGGCTTCTCGAGGATGGCCCTCATGCTTCGACACGAGGATCGAGACGTGGCCTACATTGCTCAAGTGGCCGGCGTCTCGGACGAGATCGCCGAAGCGGCCCGCTATCTCACGATTCCGATCAAGGAAGATGGGACGATTCTCTCCGAACTATTCTTACAGGCCAGCCCCATCCTCGCGCGGAGTTTGAGTGACGTGGCCCATCGCATGCAACCCCCCCTTCTCGAGTTAGCCCGCCGCGTGGGGCTGCAATCGTTTGTCTGTGTCCCTCTGCAAACTCACAACCAGACGCTGGGCTTTATTGCGGCAGATCGAGGTGAGCAGCCCTGTTCCGAGGAGGACCTCGGCATCCTGCTTACGATCGCCAGCCATGTCGCCACGGCGATCGACAACGCACGGACCTATGCCAATCTCGCCCAACTGACGCAACATTTGGAGTACCGCATACAAGAACGCACGCAAGAGTTGTCGATTGCAAACGAACGTCTCCAAGAGCATGACCGCCGGCGCACCATGTTCGTCTCGGTGGCCTCGCATGAACTGCGCACGCCGATGACGGCTATCCGCAGTTTTGCCGACAACATGCTCGACGGCGTTGCCGGTGCCCTGACAGACCGTCAAAAAACGTATCTCGACCGGATCGAACACAACTTGAATCGCCTGACCAGAATCATCAACCAACTGTTGGACTGGTCTCGAATGGACATGCAGAAGGAGGTCCTCCGTCTGGAACCGCTGTGCATCAATCAGATTGCCGTGCTGGTCGTCGAGAGCTTGCGCACGGTGGCCGCTGAAAAACAGGTCGCCATCGACATCGACAAGCCGGCACATCTGCCCATGATTCAAGGGGATCGCGACAAACTGGAGCAGATTCTCTGGAATCTCGTCGGCAATGCGGTTAAATTCACACCGCCTGGAGGAAACATCACGGTCCGGTTCGAGGGTCTTTCCGACGGCATGGTCCAGACCTGTATAGAGGACACGGGATGCGGCATTCCTCCGGATCAGCTCGACCGGGTGTTCAACGAATTCTCCAAAGTTCCTTCGACCATGCCGACCTCGCAAGGTGCTCAGTTGGGACTGTTCATTACGAAAAGTTTCATTGCGATGCACAAAGGAGAGATCTGGGTCGAGAGCACGTTAGGAGCAGGATCGCGCTTTTTCTTTACCACACCCTGCGCGTCCCCTGAGAGCCAGGCAGGCCAGACATCACCACAGATCGTCTCCCCCAACGCGAGTACGGAAACTTCGGGAGGGTGAGACCTGAGACAAGGCATATATTTTAGCGGATAGATACTCTAAACTTTTCGGTCAGGCGATCTGATCGAAAGAGGGATGTTTCCATGCGTGCACGCATTCTCATCGTCGACGATGATCCCGATATTGTGCTGGCACTCGAAAATCGTGTGACCTGGATGGGACACGAGCCGCTGACGGCGAGAGACGGTAAGGACGCGCTTCGCATGATCCAGCAGGAACAGCCTGATCTGGTACTTCTCGACATCCAGCTTCCGATCTTTTCTGGTATCGAGGTGCTGCAGCAAATATATGATGCCCTTCAAATAGACGTCTCGTCCAGCGCTGCCGGCCCACAGGGTCCTCCTATCATCATGCTCACTGCGTTCGGCACCATCGAACTCGCGGTGAAAGCCATGCAACTCGGAGCAGTCGATTTTATTACGAAACCGTTTACCGGCGATCACATTACCGTCGTCATCAATAAGGCGCTTGCCGCGATCTCACTGCGCCGCCAGGTTTGCGTCCTTCAACAGGAACTGGACGACCGTTACGGGCCGATCATTGGAGAGAATAAGAAGTTTACCGCACAGCTCGCCTTGGCCAAACAGGCCGCGGCATCCAACGTGACCATGCTCGTGTTAGGTGAGACCGGGACCGGCAAAGAAGTCGTCGCCCGCGCCATCCACGGATGGAGCCCTCGAAGAAACAAACCCTTTGTGGCCGTCAACTGCGCGGCGATCCCCAAAGATCTCCTCGAGAACGAGCTCTTCGGCCATGAAAAGGGAGCGTTTACGGGCGCTGTGAAACGCGAGGCAGGAAAAATCGAAATTGCCGAGGGTGGAACCGTCTTTCTCGATGAGATCGGGGACATGTCGCTCTCACTGCAGAGCCACTTGTTACGGGTCCTGCAAGATCAGACTTTTTATCGCGTGGGAGGTACACAATCGGTCCAGACCGATGTCCGATTCGTCGCCGCGACCAACAAGGACCTCAATCAAGCTATTCGTCAAGGCACGTTCCGTGAAGACCTCTACTATCGTCTTGCGGTCATCTCCTTGACCCTGCCGCCACTGCGTGATCGGGCCGACGACATCCCTGCGCTCGCCAACTACTTTATCAGCCGCGCGGGGAAGCTCGGCCTCAACAAACGCTGCTCCCTCAGCGAGCATGCCATACGGAAGCTTGCCGACTACGGGTGGCCTGGGAATATTCGCGAGCTGGAAAATGTGTTGACGCGTGCCTACATCCTGACGCCCGGAACGACCATCGAACCTGAGCATGTGTGTATTTCAGAAATGCCCAGCACCATAGCCCATTCCACAGCACACGAGGTTCAACATCCTCCCTGCTTAGCGAAAGGCTACCACGACCTGATGGAGACCTATAGTCGATGGGTCTTGGAAGAAGCCTTGAAGCGGAACGATTGGAATCAAACGCGGGCGGCCGAAGAACTCGGTCTGCAGCGCACCTATTTCACGAAGCTTATCCGCCAGAAGCAGGTCCCTGGCCGTGCGCCGAAGCGCCCCGCGGAGCCTGCCGCCGGAAACGAGCCTGCCCCTTCTTGAGCAAGGACAAGAGTCTAGATTCGCACTGAGTCCTTTGATGTGATCACGCCTTATAGGTGTGCATCGTTTCTTGAACCTGGCTGCGGAAGGCTTTGTAACCACGGAACATGCTCAGGAAATTTTGCCTGCTGAACTTCAACACATCCACGGCGGTGAGGCTCCGCACCGTTGCGCTACGAGGGGCGTTTGCGAGAATACCGACTTCACCGAACGTTTCTCCGGCCGAGCAGAGACGCAGACATTCCGACGCATTCCCCGGCACTTCCTTGATGATTTCGACCTGCCCAGACTCAATCAGATAAAAACAATCCGCCACGTCGCCCTGCCGAATAATGATTTCCCCCTGAGCAAAATGGGCCCGCTGCATGACGTCAGTTCGGTGGACTTCGACTTTGGTGATGTCGCGCGGGAAGAGAAGATCGAGCATCCAGTCCATAGCAACACGTACCCGGGATCGGAGACCAGGCAGTTTCATAAAATAGACGGCGCGCCACAAGAACCAGGCGCCTAGCCCGGACAGCTTCCATCCCCCGATCTGTGCAATCCCGCAATGTTTGCCAATCACCGCCATTTGCCCCCGCCCCCGGTAGCGAAATGGTGCCGGAGATCGACCACGAATAATGGCGAGCACATTCCGCGCACATTGTGTGCCCTGACGCACTGCATATTGAGCCGTGGGGGGACACATTCCACCATTTTGCCGGTCCGGTACCGCCGCCGCATCTCCAAGCGCCCAGAGGTTGCGAAATCCCGTCACCCGAAGACATTCATCCACGAGAATCCGACCCCGTTCCTGCGGAAGGCCGAGCTTTTTCACTAGAGGATGCGGCACATTGCCGATTGTTGAAATGACTGACCCGCTCGAAATCGACTCCCCATCGCCGAGCACCACTCTGTCGCGTGTCACCTCGTTTACGCGAGTCTTGAGCTTCACCTCCACGCCTCTCGCTTCAAGCTTTTTTTGCGCGAACCAGGCCAAATCAGGATCGAGCTCTCCCAGAATCCGATCCCCTGATTGGATAATCACGGAACGATAGCCAGTCGCTTGCACCTTGGGATAGAACGTTGACACATCCTTAATGAGGTCATTGATCGCCGCCGCCGTTTCGACCCCGCTGAAACCGCCGCCAATGGTCACGAACGTGAGCAGCTTGCGACGGGCCGCCTCATCATCCGTGATCTCCGCTTCCTCCAACCGGCTCAAGATATGATTCCTGAGCTGAAACGCGTCACCCAGCGTCTTCAAAGACAGCGCATGCTCATTCATCCCGGGGACCGTGGAGGAACCAACCACCTGCCCCAGACACAGAATGAGATGATCGTAGGACAAGCATTGAGGTTTGGCGGCATCCGTCCCGGCAAGAGTCAGCTGCTGCGCCTTGAGATCGATGTTCTCGACCGTTCCCCATCGATAGTGGATGTTCCGACAGAGATGCCGGATGGGATTGAGGATGTGGCTTGGTTCAATGCTACAGGCGACGACTTCAGGCAGAAGCGGCTGGAAGAGGAAGTAGTTCTCGCTGCTGACCAGGACGACCTCGGCGGCATCATTCTTCTTGAGCAGACGGCCAAGCCGGCTCGCGGTCTCAATGCCGGCAAACCCGCCACCCACAATGACAATTCGGATTGGTGCTGTCTTTCGGCAGAATGGGGTTACCATTGAATCTTGGTGGGAATCTTGGTGATCGATTGTCCCCACCGATGCAGCCGCGGTATTTCGAGCCAGTATTCCCATCAGTTACCTCGTCAACCGTGTATTCTCGCAGGTTGATCAAACAGTTCGTTCAGCAAGGCCGCAGTGAGCGAAGAGAGGAGGCGTACTCTGCACCGTACGTTGAGTCTCTGAGCGACACGAGAACGATGCTGACGGACTGTTTCATCAACCTGCAAAAACAATCATGGCCGACTCTTCACAGGAGGAATTAGCGAGAGAGTCGGCCACGACGAGGACCGGTCCTGACCAGTCCATGCACACAGAGATTCAGGCTCAGTTGTCAGTCTTCTTCACCTCATTGCGCAAAGAGAACCTCTGCTCCACCGCTCGCGCCAACGATTCTGTGGCCTTGGAATCTGAGATCGAGGCAGGTGGAGATTTTTGTGCCACTTCCTTCACAATCGCGTCTCGCAACTGCTCCTGCTCTTGCTGCGATAGTACTTGCTTCCAGCCTTTGCGCTCGATGCAACGATTCATCTCGCCAAAAACTTGAATTGGATATTCAGGATGAGCGTCTGGATTCTGCCGATAAGCGTCCGCCGCTGGACTGTTATTAACTTCCATGGCACAGGCCTCACGATCCTCGAGCAAGCTCGCCTGGCTCCCCGCATTCTCAAACGAAGGCTCCCCGCAGCCAGCTAACACAATCAGGCTGAACCCCAGGCAACGCAGAACAATATTCAATTTGTCACGCGTCATTGTTTTCGCATTGACACTGTGCCCGACTCAGCTCGAGCCAGTTCGTCTTCGATAATCTGGACAAACTTTTCCAGCGGCTGCGCGCCGTTCAGGAATCGTCCATTGATAAAGAAGGCAGGGGTACCTTCAATGCCTAACCGATTGGCTTCATCAATATCGCGTTGTACAGCCTCGTGATACGCGCTTCTGAACAAGCAACTACTGAACTTCTCAGTGTCCAGCCCGACATCCTTGGCATACTGTTTCAAGTCATCATCGCCCGCCTTGGGCGCCTGCGCGAACAAGACGTCATGGTACTCCCAAAACTTTCCCTGGTCATGCGCACAGAGAGAGGCTTCCGACGCAGGACGTGCCTGAGGATGCAACCCTTGGATCGGAAACTGGCGATACACCAATCTCACCTTCGAAGGATATCGTTCCAGAATATTTTTCAACGTTTGTTCGACGCGCATGCAAAACGGACAGTGGAAATCCGAAAATTCCACCAACGTAACTGGAGCGTCGACGGGACCCACGACAGGCGCCCCGTCAGTCGCTACGGCAAGCCGTACAACAGAAGGCGCCTGAAGACGGTCAACAATGTTCGCCTGTGACTTGAGCGAAGTGACGAACGTTTGGCGTTGAGTCGCCAGCTTTTGTTGTTGGACCGAGGAACGCAATTTGTCTCGTATGAGCGCTTCGCTTCCTACGAAGCGAGCCTTATTGGCTTGATATGCCGTAGCGATTTCAGCCTCGGTCACGAGAGTAACTTTGGCTGTTACTTCAGCATCAAGTAATGTGGCGACTGACACCCCTCGTCGAACTGCCTCCTGCTCAAGCAGCCGCTGCTCGATCTGTAAGTCCAACTCGCTTCGCTTGAGCTTATACATTTGCTCCTGAAGTTGGATCAACTTGACGCCTAGCGAACGATCGAGCTCTTCCTGGTCGATTGTTTCTCCATTGACCTCTACAAGAACTTCCGGCG
This sequence comes from uncultured Nitrospiraceae bacterium, assembly GCA_963851455.1. Classification (GTDB taxonomy): domain Bacteria; phylum Nitrospirota; class Nitrospiria; order Nitrospirales; family Nitrospiraceae; genus Nitrospira_C. The sequence goes on along the minus strand of CAWKPI010000004.1, from coordinate 21,283 downwards.
ACGTGGCCCAAGGTGTGCCCCACGACGAGACAATCAACGCTAGCGTCGTGATAGATCCGACCATAAACTGTAGAGAGGACAAGCTACTTTGCGCTAGCATGTGCATTCGGTCTTCTACGTCTTAGGTAAACCACAAACCGTTCTTTGGCACTGAGTGGCAACAGCCGCTCGCTCCGGCGCTGGGACTTTAATCCCCTACGCCGACGCGAGCATCCCTCTGAAAGGACAGTACTGTGTCTCCTTCTTGATCCCGTTTACTTTATTCCGTAGATACATTTATTCGCAGGATCACCAGATACTACGTGCTCAACACAGGTACATGAAACTGAATCGGGTTTAGAAAGATCATAATGGTCCTTTAGGCAAGGCGACACACGCAGGCATTCCTTTTGGAGGCATGCGGAAGCGCCTGCACTCACCGCACAACTATCAAGACTGAACTGATTCGCGTCTACCGAGCAAGCACCTCCCGGTTGTGAAGATGCACCTGATAAAACCTCTCCGATGCCGTCAAATTTAGTGACCGCAAAGATAACATGCCAGCCCGGATTGGGACACACTATAGCAGGATTCACAATATCTCCGAGAAACGCCGCGATTTCGGCATCGCTAAAAACAATTTCGGAGAAGGACTTACCCGTCCTACTTAGGGGCAGAGCAGTTCCAAGATTAACCTTGATAATTTCTGCATTGACCTGGTAGGGCGTTCCGTTAGCGGTATCGGACTGAAGCGGCTTGTTCGTGCACGCTCTTAAGATTTCAGTGACTCTAATTGCGCAAACTACATTGTCATCATTAAGTTCGGACCGAGAAACGCCAGTAAGAACCTCTGCGCATGACACGCTCTTAATTTGAAAATTTATCTGAAGAGCAGAGGCTTGATTCGCCAAAACTGCAGATCCGATCAAAACAGCGCTTAAAGTCCACACCGTAAATTTATTCATATTGATATCCTCCTGTGAAAAGTTGTGTAAGAGTGAATTTCTCTTTTGCCAGCTTCACGTACGAAATCTTTCTGTCCTCCTCCTTATCACAATCACCGCATCCGTCATTTCAAGACCTCACCAGCCTTAAGGAAGTGCAATCGTCACTTTGAAGAACACCATCCGGTCAGGTTGGATGAGCGGATTTTTCCAGTCAGTGTTGAAATAGCTAAACTTTTGATCAAAGAGGTTCTTCACACCGACCATGATCAATCCGTACCGTTTCGGCAGCCGGTATCCGATCATCGCATCCGTGAGCCAAAACGCATCGCGGCCATCTACTCGGGTCCCGGCTGGGGCTGAAAGAGGTTCAAATGTTCCACTTTGGTTCCAATAAGTCTGGGTCACATTGGCAATAAATCCGGATGGATGGAAAAAGCCAACCGACAGTGGCACTCGACTCGTGTAGAGGTGCTGATCAGAAAACTGTCCGGCGCTAGGATTGCTATTCGCATACTGGTCGTACTGATAACTAGCCCTGAGTACCACCCAACGGTGCGGCGAATAATTAAGGTAGCCAATCGCCTGATACCAATCATTGGTATTCGTTATCTGAGCCGTAGGATCTAAGACAGAAAGTACCGGAACATCGACTTTTCTATAAGAGCCTTCGACCCCGCCAAAAAAAGTTTTTGAGAACTTCTGGTTGACAGCTGCCCCGTAGCGCCATCCATTGCTGATGCTGAGGTCATCATAGAACTGATTAAAGCCAGCCACCTGCGTCGGCTCGATAGTCTGCTCAGTGAGCGAAGGCCCCTTCAGGGTTTTGAACGCCGCTAACCGAACCGTGGTGTTAGGATGAGGCTGGTAGAGAAGCCCGAATTTAGGATTGAAAGTGCTTAGAGAGTTTGCCGAATTTTGTCCTTGCACGAGCGCAGGTGACCCTACGAGATAGTCCTGGCTACCTCCCGCGATCAAGGTCAGATTCTGGATGGGTTTGAAGTACCCGTATGCATAAGCATTGTACTGTTGGAGCAGCAAAGGAACGGCTTGGCTCACGATATTAAAGTTCGTAAGTGTGGGGTCTGTTGGATCCAGTATGCTGAGGTCGAGATCGACTCTCAGTGGGGGATGCCCGTTCTGTTGCGCGTAGCCTCCTCCAGTTACCAAATTCACATAGTGCGTACGCAGAATATGCTGAACCTCGGCCCTATAGGCATCCTGCTTGAATTCCTTTCCGTTAAGTTGGACCAACGAAATTGGAACAGGAATTCCGATGTCCACAGGCGGCGCGTTCGGAGGAGCAAACGTGGACTGCTCAGACGACTTCGCATATGTGAAATTCGCCAACAGAATGGAATCAGGAGTAAAGCTATGTCGGCCGCCAATGCGGAACGTATTTCTCGCTTCAGCATCCATGAAGCGTGGCTCAAAATTATTGTCGAAGAACCGTTGTTGAACGTCTCCTTGTTGGAGATTTCGATAGCGATACTCGGCCTGGATACTCGTTTTCGGTGTGAATTCATATTGCATGAAGACAGTCGCGTTTCCGTCCCTTTGAGTCGCGTTAGGACGCCAGCCGTCCGTTCGAAAATTCGAATAACCTGCGCTGATCGAGAATTTTCCAAAAATTCCGGCGACGATGCCTTCGCCGGCGGAGGTCGTGTTGTCTCCAAACAGGCCGCTACCCAGAAACGTCAGCCGGTCACGGTTCACCATCAAGGTATTGAACTCACTAAACGATGTTCCGGTAGGGCCTATCGAACTGAGAAGGAGCAGATTACTGATCGCCTGAGACGGTTGTATCGGCGTGATGTTTTGCGGTTGTAACAATTGGGATCGCAACAGTTCGCTGACCCGCGCCACTTCTGAACGTTCTCGTGAGGCATAGGTATCGGCGAGGAAACGGGCAGCTGTGTAACTGCTGGGGTCCTGCGTGATGGAAGTCCAACCTTCCACCAAGGCGACCTGCTCGAATCCCAGGTCCGTGTAGATACGGCCTAACGCGGAACTCCGAGCCGCAAGGTCTGAATCCATCTGCAATTGCGACCGATAGACGGCGCGGTTCTTATTATTTTCGATCGCCGTTTCCATGTCCTGGAGGGCCTCGACCGGCCTGTTGGTAAGCTGCTTCTCGAGTGCGTCGTAGAAGAACGGTGTGGGATCTTTGGGATCCAGTTCCTTGGCATTCTTGTATTCCCGTTCCGTCAGATCCGTGCGCTTTTCTTCAAAATAGGCTTTCCCCAAGTAGCTCCGGATCATCGAATTATTGGGATCCAGACTCGCCGCGACTTCCATCTCACGCCGGCCTTCTTCCATGTTCCCTTCACGGAATTTGGCCAGACCCAGACCCAGTTTCGGTAGTGCGGCTGCCTGGTCGAGTTCATGGGCCTTTTCAAACGCGGCTTGCGCTTCCTTAGTTTTGACCTGTAAGAGATAAGCAAATCCAAGCACAGTTTGAGCTCGCTCGACGTTAGGATTCAAGGACACGGCTTTCTGGGCCGCTTCCAATCCCTCGTCCAGTAGTTGCAGCGACAGCCGCATCTCTGCCAATCGGGACCAGGCGAGCGCGTTATTGGGTTCTGCTTTGACAGCTTCTTCCAGACTCTTGAGCGCTCCGTCAACATCGAATTGAGCCTGTTGCGCATAGGACAACGCGATTCTGGCCGAGGCCGATTGAGGATTGGCAGCCACAGCGCTGCTCTGCGAGCGCCATCGCTTTGTCTTTATCGTTCTGGACGACGGCTATGATGGATTGAAGTGCCAATGCATCCGCTGATCGTGGGTCTGCCTTCAATGCCTTGTCGAGATCGGCTTTCGCTTCATCTACACGACCTACCGCGAGGGCATCAGCGGCCTTACCAGTGAGCGATTGTGCCTCCCCTGCTGCTTCTCCCGTTTTCCGGTCGATCACCGGTGGGTAATAGAGCGCCCATTGCACGGCATCGCGCGGCTTCACGACCGTTTGATACGATGGTGCCTTCCCTTTCTCAGCGACTACCGACTGCCCATCGGTAATATTCACCGTGCCGGATTCGTTCGTCGCGACGACTTTACCTTCAAAGATCGTGACTTCTGCCTTCTCGTCGCTCACGCGCACGACACCCTCTGTCCCTTCGACACCTGCGTTCACAAACGCGGTACGGACTTCGAGATTGCGCGGCAGACGGCTGAAGAAATGCATGGCACCTTTAGTCAGTTCTATGAGCGAGCCGCCTTCCTTCTTAATGCCGCCCAGCGTCATCGTGGTGTTTTGATCGAGGCGCAGCATCGGCTGATTGGACAGCGCGATGTCGGCTCTGCTGCGTTCTTGTACGCGGATGACATCGCCAGGACAGAAGGTGTCGTTGAGCTTGACCGGTCGCCATTGCGTACTGTCGGTCGTGCGCACATCGACTTTTCCTTCGACCGCCATCGCCTTTGCAATCGGAGGCTCGCAGGACGCAGCAAAGGAAGTCGTCGGAGACAGCAAGTTCATCATGACGGCTGCACAAGCGATCAGTCGCAGTGATGACAACACTGTTGTCCTGGCTCTTTCCATCAGCCACCTGTCTTTCTGCGCGGAATCAACCGCACGTGATGAACAGCGCTGCATGAAATGTCCTTCCTTGACTGTTTTCTTGTCGATGACGCAAAAGGTTCTGCACATCATTTGCGCTGGTAGTACCGGTATTTACGAAGTCTGCCAATCCCCACAGATGGACTACCCTCGTTCGAGGGGGATAAATACTTGTAAATTGCAGCTATTTTTGTGGAGATTCGGACTGTACTGAATTAGGGCCGTATGCCCCTAGTAGGAGAGGTTGTTTTGTGCACGCGGGTGAAGAGCTTCTGCTGTTCCTCTTATTTTTTTTCGAGCGTCACCACCGCGTCCCAGACTTCTTCGGTCGGCGGCGTCTTGAGATATTGTTCACACAGCGAGAGATAGAATTGCGATGGACCATCTTTGCCTGTGAAATCAATGCACTGCTTGAACGTGGCCCCTGCTTGCTCCCACGAGCGAGATCGAAATGCCGCAAGGCCTTCCGCAAATATGGCGCAGGCTTCTCGTTGCGTCTGATCGATCGGCTCCGCGCGGCTCACCAATTCGTGGAGTCCAAGCGGCTTGCCTTTGCCCTTGAGCCGGAAGGCCCCGAGTTCTCTGGTCAGCAGTCCGTCTAATCCCTGGATCACTTCCTTGCTCACGGCGATTTGCGTACCGACGTATTTGTTGAATCCTTCCACTCGTGAGGCCGTATTCACGACATCGCCGGTCGGCCTGTACTCAAAATGATCCACAGCACCAACGGCACCGATGGTGAATTCCCCGGCATGAAGACCGATACGGGTGGGCAAACTGTATGGAGCAACGGATTGGTTGAAGCGAGCCACGGATTCTGCCATCTCCAACGCCGCCAGACAGGCTTTTTTCCTCAAAGCCGGCTCATCTTGAGGGCCTTTCCAAATCGCAAGAATCGAATCGCCCTTCAAATCCACAATCAAACCGTCGTGCTTGCGCACCGGCTGGAACAGCGCCTCGAAGTAGCGGCCGAGAAAGTCGCTGAGTTCCTTCGGCGACATTCTCTCCGACAGCGACGTATAGTCTCCAGCATCGGTGAAGAGACAGGTGCCATAGACCACTTGCGTGGTGCCTTTGATGTTGGCGATGTCCTTCGCCAGCTGATCGACCACATCGTTCGGCAGGTAGAGTCCAAAGGCCTTCCGCATATTTTTTCGCTCTTGATCCGTCTCCATATAGTTCCAGAGCACCGCAGTGCCGAATCCGAATGGCATCTGAACCAGCAGCGGAACAACGAGCGGCAACCAGGACTGCTGCGATTGAAACTGATAGGCAGCAGCGGCAAGATACAGCCCGCCGAGCCCCAACGAGGTCATGGCCGCAACGGAGACGGGAAGGAGTCGGCAGACGACTCCTATAGCGACCCCCCATAACAGCACCAGCACAAGATGCGTGAGAACGCCAAGCGGCCGGACGATCGTATCGTCCAGAATATTCAAAAAGGCAGTAGCGGCGATTTCTACTCCCCCGATGAAGACGCCGTTCGCCTTAGAAAAGACGGTGTAGAAACTATCCTTCCGCTCCGCCAGCAACACTTCGGACAAACCGACAAACACCACTTTATCCTTCACATCGAAATTGGGGCCATCCGGCATTCCTATTTTCAGCGCCTGATCGTAGTGAATCGTAGGAATCGTACCCGGCGGACCATAATAGTTGACGTATCGGGTCTCTTCGCCAGCGTACACGTTGATGAGCGCCTTCAATAATCGATAACGTTGAGGATCGGCTTGGCGAACATCGGACCGTTCAAGCATGTCGCGCACCTGTTGCGCCAAGGCAGGATCGCCTTCGAACCGGTCGCGCAGATCGCGCATCATGCCGACCAGTCCCCGTGCAAGTCGCTCGCCCTCTACATCAAGAGGCAATGTGTCTGCATACGCGGGATTGGCCTGTTTGACCAATTGCAGGAGCTGAGCGAATGCGTCCCGACCATATTCTTGTAGTGTGACGATCGGAAACGTTGGCGCATCGCCTGCGCCCTGCTGGAACGTCCAATATTGATTCACCTTGAATGGAATACGCGGCAACACGAACGGAGCAGTGCCGATCGCTTCCCTGGCGAAGGGCTCGTAGGGTTTGGTCAATTTCACAATGTTGGTCGCATCAGCCGGCCCGCTTCCGCTCGACGCGATCGGAATATCCTTGGCCCGCATGGCATCGGCCAAGATGACGTTGCCCGCGCGCCGGATCGCTTCTTCGAAGAGCCGGTCGTCTTCCGGTACTTTCGGTTCGATGAAATGGACGTCGAAGGTGATGGCCTTGACGCCGGCTTGCACCAGCCGATCGACCAATTTGGCATGTACTGAGCGCGGCCATTTATCCGGATTGTCGGGGACATGGAGGTTCTCTGAGGAATCGCGGTCAATACTCACGACGACCGCTTCTGGAGGAGGAGTCTTGATGCCACGCAGTGTAAACAGGAGATCGAGGCCCAGATCTTCTTCAAAATGCTTGGCAGCGTGAGTGAAACTGAGGACGACACCCAGTAAGCCGACCACGAATCCGAATCCGAGTGCCTTGAGGAGGGTCGCCATGATGCGGCGCTAATCTGCCTTGGTCGGATGAACCGGTAAGATCATATGAAAGGTCGCGCCACAACCCAATTCACTTTCCACCCAGATCGTCCCGCTATGCGCCTTGACGACATCTTTGATGATCTTCGTGCCTAACCCTGTTCCGCCCGGCTTTGAACTGACGACCCTAGGCGTGAAGAGTCGATCGCGAACCTCTGACGACATCCCCTTCCCTGTATCCACGACCGACACCTTGATCGTGTCGGCGGCAAGATCGTGCATGCCTCGGACGGTCACGCTGCCGCCAGGAGGCACTTCAAAAATGGCGTTGTTGACGAGATTGTAAAAGGCGTTATACAGCCGCCGCTCATCTGCCACGATCAACGGTAAGCGTTCCAGGTTCTCCGTTTTCAGATTGACGTGCCGTTCCTGCGCCATGACACCCAAGGTTTTGTACACGTTGCTGATGACGTCGGCGATCTGGCAGGGCGCCAGATCCAACGGAGTCGTCAACCCCTTGACGGCATCGGCAATTTCTTTGACCCGATCCTGAATGCGGCGCGCATCGTCTTTCAGCATGTCGATGACTTCGTTGCACAATTCCTTGCTGGCCTTGGCGCGCTCGATCTCGATGTCCGGCAGACGTTCCAACAACTCGTTGATCTCGGCCTGCAGGATGCCGGCGCCGCAGACCACCGGCATGAGCAGATTCTTGATGTCGTGCGTGATGTCGCCCATCATCTGCGCGACTTCGGCCAGCTTCGCATTTTCGAACAATCGAGCCTGCTCGATCGCCGTGGCGGACAACGCGCAAATGATCGTCAAAATTCCGACATCCTCTTCGTTCAGCCGGCCGTGCCGCTTGTTCATCACCTGCACGACACCGATCGGATCGCCTTCCCACTTTTTGAGCGGAATGGTAATCATATCGCGCGTCACCGAGCCGCAAGCATGATCGATGTCGGTAAAATGCCTGGGATCGCATTGCGCGTCCGTGACGATTTCCGGCTTGCGCGACTGAAACACCGCGCCCGCTATGCCCTGCTTCCATGGAATGACCGCACCCTGAGGAACCGGTCGGTCCCCGATGGAATGGTAGAACACAAGCTGCTCCGTTTCCGCATCGGCCAGCAAGAGCGAGCCGTTTTCCGCGTCCAGGACATCCAGTGTCGTCCGGAGCGCTTGCTCGATCAGATCTTGGAGCTTGGTGCGCTGCGAGAGAGCCTCAGAAACGCGCCGCGCGGCTGCAATTTCTTTTTCCCGGTGCGTGAGCGTTTCCTGGATGACGCGCAGGCGCTCTATCTCATTGGGAGAGGTTGTTAAAGGGCGTTCAGACATGACAGTTCACTTCTGGCCGACACTCAGATCGACGACGTGCCGCACGACATCGACCAGTGCATTGGATTGAATCGGTTTCACAAGGTAGTCCACGACCCCCTGCCGGAACATCTGGGTGGCATAATGCAGATCGGGATGGTCGGCCAGCATGACGACCGGCACAGGCGGACGGTGTGTCAGAAATTGCACGAGCGGATCCTGTTCGTTTTTCGATTGAATCTGACGGTTACACAGAACGACATCGATGGGACACTGTCCTTTTTTGGGCTGCAACCACTTGATGCCTTCTTCAGCATTGTCGACTTCCACAACGTCGTACCCCTGTTGCGTCAACGTTTGGCTAATGAATTGCCTGACACCTTGATCGCCTTCGACCACTAACACTCGCCTTGTTGGCATACACGCCATTTCCTCCGTTGTTTTCATCACAAACGAAATGAGACTCTCCTATCCTGCGGTAATCTCAGCATTTTGCAATCCCCCCAGATGAACCCTCCCCTCGAATGAGGGGATTCCTGCGGCCACCGCAGCCTTGTATACACGGTTTGGCTTATATACAGCAGCCATGCATGCATCTATTTCATGGCACAATATAGGGAGTTATGCAATGAACACTCCACGCACCCTCGACAAAATGTCTGATTCTCCGACACCTCCCATCGATGCTCTGACCACCGACCTCTTGCACAGCAAAGCTCAACTTGCCGCCATTGAACGGGTGAGTCACGCGCTCTTTCACACGATCGACCTCGATCAGCTGGTGGAAACGACACTCCGCATTGCCTTGGAAGAAGTCGATGCCGAAGCCGGCTCCATCCTTCTCGCCGACCATGAGACCGAGCAACTGATTTTCCAATATTCGATCGGAGCGAAACCTGTCCCGCGCGGCACGGCCATCGGATGGGGCAGCGGCATCTCCGGGGCGGTGTTTCAGTCCGGTTCACCGCGTTTGACGACCCATATGCATGAACAAGCAGGGCATAATGCCCAGATTGATCGCGCCACGGGTTTCACGACCCGAGACATGATTACCGTCCCGCTTCGCCGTTGGCGGAGTGAGCCGATCGGGGTCATGAACGTCTTAAACAAAAGGACCGGGCAGCTCAACGAGCAGGATCTAGGATTACTGACCATCATCTCGGCCTTTGCTGCGCTGGCGATCCAGCAAGCCCGTCAATTTGAAGATGCCAAGAAAGCGGAAGTCGTGACCCTCCTGGGGGACATCGGCCATGATTTGAAAAACCTACTCACGCCGGTGCAAGCCGGTATGGACCTCTTCGCAGACGAAGTGAAGGAACTCTTTCAAAGCATGGCGCCGGCCGAACGCGCACAGAAGCAATCGAGCAAAGATCTGTGCGACGAGGTTGCGGGTATGGTCCACAACGGCATCCGCCGGTTACATGATCGTGTGAAGGAAATGGCGGATTGCGTCAAAGGTCTCAGTTCGGCACCGACGTTCACATCCTGCCGTATCGATCAAGTCATCCATGAAGTGGTGCAGACATTGCGCGTACTGGCGAAGGAAAAACAGATCGCGTTAGAGGTGGAAGGCCTTGGCTCATTGCCGGAACTCAATGCCGACGAGCGCAGGCTCTACAATGCGTTCTACAATTTGATCAACAACGCCATTCCAGAGACGCCTGCCGGTGGCTCGATTACAGTGCGAGGCGGCCATGAGCCAGGTTCTCCCTATATCGCGCTGTCTGTCTCGGATACAGGACGCGGCATGCCGGCTCACATCCGTGAGCGGTTGTTTTCCGCCAGAGCAGTCAGCACGAAGAAAGGTGGCACGGGATTGGGAACGAAAATCGTAAAAGATGTGATCGATGCGCACCAGGGCAAAATCTGGGTTGAAAGCGAGCCGGGCCTCGGCACCACCTTTCATATGCAGCTGCCCCTCGACCCTACGCTCCGCAGCCCCACCCAATAATAAGACCTCTTGACGGTTACACCGCCAAGAGGCCGGATTTTCACGAGTATTAGAGCCTAGTTTTCTCAGCTCATCTGGCCATTGCTGCCGACCGACTTATACCGAAAACTTGTCTTTCCATCCGCCTTCGCTCATGGCTTTCTTGACCGCTCCGAGCAATTTGTCCCGATCAATCGGCTTCGAGAGAAATTCTATCACGCCTTGCTTGAACAGCGTGGTCGCCCGATCCACCGATCCTGCTCCGGTAAGGACAATGACGGGAACGGATGGAAACTGCGAACGGAAATAGGGGATTGCTTCCATACCGCTCATCTTTGGCATGTTCAGATCACATACAATCGCATTCAATGAAAGCGGATTATCTCCCGACTTGATGGTACTTACTCCGACCTCTCCATCTTCCGCTTCAATGACGTCGTACCCGGCTTTGGACAGGATCAGCCTAACGGATTTTCGCACATCGGCTTCGTCGTCGACCACCAACACCCTCCCCTCACTCATAATATCCTCCTTTTTCAGGTTGATGCCCTGTCGGTTCACCGCCTCCACAAGCAAATGCGGGGGTCATGGTAACACAGTAGAGGCCGGCTTTCACTATCCCCTCAGATGAGGGGACCCCTAGTTTGTGGGGATTCCTTGTGTATGAAGGAACGGGATAATAGACATGGACGACGTCTATCGTGTGATCTTTGTCCTTGCACTGTCTGTAACGCGCGTGTGATCTTTGTCCATACACTGCCTGTGACGAGATGCGACCAACCACACTGCTCCTGGCTTGTGTCGATATGTTCAAGCTTCCTCCTCTCTCGTGGCGCAGCCTGCCGACGGGCATCTTACTGGTAGCCATTGCCATACTGGATGTGTGGCTGACTCCGACTCTCCATGTCGGCGTCTTTTTATATCCCGTGGCGATTCTCACGGCCCTCTGGTGGGGCGGCGAACGCGCGGTGCTCTACTCGACCGGCGCGGCATTTCTTCTCACAATCTGGGAGCAATGGACTCGTCCTGACGGAACCTACAGCCTCGAGACATCGACACATTACATCGCCTTCCTGAATCACGTCGCCAGCTTGCTGCTCCTGTTATTGTTCGGCAGTGCCTGTGTCTATATGGCGAGGCAACAAGCCACCTATCAACATGCGCAAGAGAGCCTGACCGATTTGGAAGCCAAGCTTACCTCGGTGGTCCAGTTGACGCCCGACGCGCTGGTACTCGGCAATGCGAACGGCCATATCGTGTTTTGGAATGCAGGAGCCCAGAGGATGTTCGGCTACAAGGAGGAAGAAGCACTCGGCCAGCCGCTCACACTCCTCGTGCCGGCGCGTTATCGGGAGGCGCATGCTGAAGGTTTTCAGCGAGTCTGTGAGACGGGAGAGTCGAGGTTAATCGGCAACACCATCGAATTGAACGGGCTCCGCAAAAACGGCAACGAATTTCCGCTCGAACTGTCCCTGGCCACCTGGCATGCGAAAGGCGCGCGCTTCTTCAGCGCGTTCGTGCGTGACTTGACCGAACGCAAACGCCATGAAACAAGGCAGGCCATTCAGCTCGCCATCAGCCAGGTGCTGATGGAATCGGAGACGGTCGAGCAGGCCGGAACGCAAATTCTCCAATCGGTCGGTCACTTGGCCGATTGGGAAGTAGGTTTGATTTGGCTTCTCGATGCACGGCGACAGGTGCTTCGTTGCGCCGTCGTGTGGGAGAAATCCACCAAGCCTGCGCTGGAGTCGTTTCTTCGCCACAGTCTCGTCACGACGTTTTCTTCCGGCATCGGGCTTCCCGGCCGCGTGCTGGCCAGCGGTGAACCCTGTTGGATCACGAACGTCGTCAAAGACGATAACTTCCCCCGGCTCGATTTAGCGCGTGCTGCGGACTTGCACGCGGCGTTCGGACTCCCGATCAAGGATTCGAAAGGTGTCGTCGGCGTCATGGAGTTTCTGACCCGAGAAGTCCGCGCACCGGACAATAGCTTGCTCCACACGTTTACCGATATCGGGATCAAAGTGGGACAGTTCATCGAGCGGAAACGTTTGGCCGATGAAAGCGTGGCCCTCTTGCGGGATCTGCAAGAAGCCACCTCAGGCGGAAAAACCATCCGCGGGCTCGTGGCTATTTGCGCGACCTGCAAGCGCATTCGTGATCCGCAAGGGAATTGGGAAGACATCGAGCGATACATCGAACAACATTCGACTGCCGCATTTTCCCATACGGTGTGCACGACCTGCGCGCGGCAGGAGCACCCGGATTGGGACACGGCCTAAAATCGCATCATGAATGATGAGGAGGCGGCGGGATAAGGAGGAGCTGACAGGAGGACTACCCCTACAGGAAGGATGAGCACATGACAACCCCACGATCCACCGATCTTCCGACGATTCCTCCGGCTGCCGGCAAGACGAATGGAGGACTTGCCCGGCTCTTGGCGCGGAGAGAACTGGAACTGGCTGCCGCGCAGCGAATGTCGGAAGTGTTTTCTCAACAGATCAAGCTGCAAGATTTGATGGCGCAGGCGCTGCGCATCGCGCTCGATGTCGTCGATGCCGAGAACGGCTCGGTGCTCCTTGCCGATCCGGAGACACACACGTTAGTCTTTTATCATTCGATCGGCGATAGGCCGGTACTCTCAGGCACGCCCATCCCCTGGGACGAAGGCATTGCGGGTACCGTCTTTCGAACTGGTCAACCGGAAATCGTCCCAGACGCACAAACTGATCGGCGCCATTTCAAGAAGGTGGACGAAGCAACGGGCTCCATCACCCACGACATGATTACCATCCCATTGAAGCAATGGGAGGGTGAGCCCATTGGCGTCTTGCAGGTCATGAACAAGCGCGGAGACGCATTCTTGGACAAAGACGATCTCGCCATCCTGACCATCATCTCAGCGCTCGCCGCCGTCGCCATTGAACATACCAGGCTGGTCGAAGCGGCCAAGCTCGCCGAGGTGGCACAAATGATGGGGGACATCACACACGACATCAAGAATTTGCTCATGCCGGTGGTCTGCGGAGCGGGCATCTTGCAGACGGAAATTAACGACTTGCTCAGTCATTTGCCGGACATTCACATCACCCGTGCGAAAGCCAGCCGTGACCTTTGCAATGAGGTCATTCAGATGCTGAAAGAGGATGCCCGTCGCATTCAGGATCGAGTACGGGAGATTGCCGACGCCGTCAAAGGGCTCAGCTCGCCGTTGGAGTTTTGCGCCTGCGAAGTGTCGTCGGTCATCAGCAACGTCTTTCGATCGCTCGGGGTCCTCGCGCAAGAGCGATCGATCACCTTGGCGACCGAAAATCTGGACCTGCTCCCCTTGATCGTCGTCGATTCACGGCGCTTCTACAACGCGATCTACAATTTGATCAACAATGCCATTCCCGAGGTTCCGCCCGGCGGTTCCGTGACTGTCCGCGGACAAGTGCTCCCGAATGAAGGTGCCATCGTGATCAGCGTCATCGATACGGGGCGAGGGATGTCCCCGGAAGTTCGAGACCGGTTATTCACTAAGGGAGCGATAAGCACAAAACCGGGAGGAACAGGCCTCGGCACGAAGATTGTGAAGGATGTCGTCGATGCCCATGGCGGCAAGGTGTGGGTAGAGAGCGAATTGGGGAAGGGAACGAAGATTCATATTTTCCTGCCTCTTTCTCCGGCAGGAATTCCGCATGCTGAACAGGACAAGGTTCGCCTGCATTAACTGCGGTTGCGTCGAGAGATCGTTTATCCTAATAACGCTTGCTCGCCGATCGCTCGCCTCACGGAATCCAACAGCGTTTGTGCCTGCGCCGGCTTGATGAGATAGTCCACCACGCCCTGCTTGAAGAGAAAGGCGGCGCCTTGCACGTCAGGTTGTCCCGTCAGCACGATAATCGGCACAGATGGAAGTTTGGCGCGAATGAACGCGACGACCTCGTTCCCACTCAGCTTGGGTAAACCAAGATCGCAGATGATGGCACTGACGGACGGTGATTGCATGTCCCCTTGAATAGCTTGAATCGCCTGCTCCCCATCTATCGCCTCGATCACCTCATACCCGCCTTGTCTGAGGGCGAGCCCGACGGTTCTTCTCACATGCTCCTCATTCTCCACGATCAGAATCCTGCCCATCACCATATTCAGCCTCATCTCGCAGGCATCGTTACCTTTAAGTGGCTATTCTACTCACTGAGGATTCCGTATATCTTGTCTTACCATGATCGACAATCCCCACATGCTAGTCCCCCCTCAGATGAGGGGATTCAAACCCTCATAATAGACCCCCCTCATTTGAGGCTATTCACTCTTTTTCTCGCTCACAGTAGATTGCACCAGGCATCAAGCATGAGCCATGCCCTAAATGCACGCTTTTCTGCGAACCAGCACGTGTGACAACTTGGTTCCTAGCGATAAATGGCGGGATGTTCTGATTTGTTGGCGATTGAAGAAGCCGTCTTGAGGAGGGAGACATGCTTGGAACTGTGTTGATTGTCGATGACGATGCAAGCGTGAGGGACACGGCACGGCTTGTCCTTGCACGTGAGGGCTACGGGGTTTTGACTGCGTCGGACGGACACACAGCCATCGAACTCATGTCGAACTTGGAAGCCGCCGGGAAAGTGTGCGCACTGCTGTGCGATTTAGAAATGCCTAACGTGAGTGGCAAGGAGCTCATCGACCATTTCAGGATCCACTATCCGTCGATCCCCATTATCGTGCTCAGCGGCGCCTCCGACACGGTGTTCCTCGACGGGATCGTTCAACATGGCGTCTGCGACTGGCTTAGAAAACCCGTCACACGAGAAGTCTTACTCGAAAAGGTGCGGACGGCGGTGAACCTGTACGAGCTTCGGCACGAACATCGCTAGTTTGACGATGAGAATGTCTAAACAGGCGTGCTCTCCCAAACTGGACTAGAACGCGTGAAACTTCACATATTGGGTTGTCACGGATCTGACGGGCTGCTTCCGAGCGATCGCGGATTGACTGCCTGCAATACCTGTGGGTTCTTGGTGAACGACCGCCTGTTGATTGACGCCGGCACGATCGCGAATCACCTTCCTTTGAGCGCGCAGGCTCAGATCCGCCATATCGTTCTTTCCCATCTGCATTTCGACCATATTAAAGGATTGCCGACCTTTGCAGATAACCTGAGCGAGCGGGCGGGTATCCCGGTGATCGTGGCTGGTATTCCAGAAGTCACCAAAGGGTTGCACGAATACATTTTTAACACTCACGTCTATCCGGATTTCTTCCAGATCCCTTCACTGGACAATCCCGTTTTGAAATGTGTCTCACTGCGTCATGGCAAAACCCATGACTTGTCAGGATTCGAGATCACACCTATTGCCGTCAACCACACGGTGCCCACGACGGGGTTCATTGTTCAAGATCATACCTCCGCTTTTCTGTATAGCGGGGATACGTACTCGACCGATGAACTCTGGCAGGTCGCTCAACGAAATGCCCAGCTCACTACGGCTTTCATCGAGTGTTCTTATCCCGATTCGATGGACGATCTGGCACGTCTGAGCAAACATCTCACCCCGACATTGCTGGCTCGCGAGATCAAAAAACTGGACCGGCCTGATATCGCCATCTATGCCTACCATCTTAAACCGGCGTATAAAGATCAGATTATACGTGAACTGGGTGAATTGAAGATCCCAAATTTAAAGATTTGTGAGGAGGGCCAAACGCTGACGATCTAGCCTCTCACCTTCACTCACGTCCTCATAGAAAGACACGAATCATGTTCAATGCAAAAGCGGTCCTGATCGATGCCTTTTCTGAGCACCTCCAATGCGCCTACCAGGTCATGTACGGAAAACTAGAGCCTGACTATCCAGGCATCATCAGCTGGGCAGGCCGTATGGCGCTCGAATGTATCGCGGATAGTGACGCGCCCTACCATAACATCGAACACACGATGATGGTAACGCTCGTCGGCCAGGACATACTCATTGGAAAGCATTTACGTCACGGAGGGGTGGCGCCTCGCGACTGGCTACACTGCGTCATTTCACTGTTGTGCCACGACATCGGCTATGTGCGCGGAGTCTGCCAGGAGGATAAATTTGGATCATATGTGACGGGAATGAAGGACGAACGGACCACGCTCCCCCGCGGCGCCACGGATGCCTCATTAACGCCCTATCATATTAATCGCGGCAAACATTTTGTCCAGGAGCGATTTGGAGGTCATTTCCTCATCGATGCAAACATCATCGCATCGAACATTGAACGAACACGATTTCCTGTCCCTCACGATGAGGACCACCAAGGCACCTTGGACTACCCCGGCTTGGTTCGTGCCGCAGACCTGATCGGTCAACTGTCAGACCCTCAGCATATGCGAAAGTGCACAGCACTATTCTACGAGTTCGTTGAAACCGGCACTGCAGCAAGCCTCGGATTCAAGACGGTGGATGACCTGCGGGATAATTATCCTGCATTTTACTGGAATGTCGTCACTCCCTATATCCAGGATGGTTTGCGTTGTTTGAACGTGACTCAAAAAGGAAAAGAATGGATTGCCCATCTGTATTCCAACGTGTTTTCCGTCGAACATCAGGACAGAATCAGAAAGGCCATGGGATAGACTGTTGCACATGGCAGCTATCCTTCTAGTCCCATGCTGCCCGCCTAACACGTTACACGCTCCAGTAGACACCTCCGCCCTTCCTCAGGTAATATTTTGTACCTTCCGGTAGCAACCATATACTGGCGGTGTAGCTCAGTTGGCAGAGCAGCGGACTCATAAGCCGCGGGTCACCCGTTCGATCCGGGTCACCGCCACCAAATTTAATTTCTGACCAAACCACCCCCTTAGGAATCATTACCCGCATTTTATTACGTCGTGTTTACACCGTTGGCAGGGGTCTAAATACCAATATCTTCTACAATTGGACCATCTGATTAGAACCGAGCTGAAATCTAAGTCCTGTTAGTCACGCTGCAGAATCACCATCAAAGGAGGTGCCCTATGGAAGTAGGAGTCAAACGCACTACCATTGCCCGAATCGCTGCGGGTCTAGGGAGTCTGTGCGGAGTGATGGGCTTGCTGACCTCGGTGACGAAGAACGAAGTGATGCTGGCGGCCCACGGATGGGGTACTGGAGGGATTCTGCTTGTGTTGGTTGCCTTATACGTGCTGGCCGATGGAATGATTTCTTTCGAGAAATCGCATATGGATGGCCATAAGCACTAAGGGTGTGGACTAATCCTCTGGACCTCTCTTAGCGCTGCCAGCTCATGCTTTCTCTCAGAACCATCGTGGAGAGAAGGAACCCCTTTCATCACCTTGGTTCGGATGGATGATTTTCCCACCCTGCAAGGGCGGTTGTGGGCTTGTTTCAGCTACTCGCGTGATTGGGCGGCTCCAGCAACGAGCAGGCAACCTCCCATGACCGGGCAACTCCTCGAGTCTCTTCCTCGAATCGGATCATCCCCTGTGCTTCATGGAGACTGATAACCCGGTCGGCTTGCCCACGGAGCTGATCGAGGCAGCGCCGGCCATGGCGCGTCAGGATGGGAGCCTGCGGGCACAGGCATAGCAACGTGTACCCCTGTTTTGCCAAGCGCTGGATTGCCTCCATCATACGGCCAAAGAGACGCAACGCTTCTTGTTCCGGTACTGCCTGGTCGTAAAAAGTGTCAAAGAGACCGGACAGGACGGCCATACGCGCCTGATATCGTTCCAGCGCGGCGCCGAGACAATCGGAAACCAGCCGCTCCATTTGATGACAGGTAAAGGCGCGGGCAACATGCATCATGGTCAGTACCGTGCCTGGCTGTCGCCGATGAGCACGGACCAGTCCTTCCATCAGAAATGGATCGAAGGTATTTGCGCCGTCGAGATACACGACGGGGTCTCCGTCCAATACCCGCGCGGTCGCCGCATAGAGGCCTACTGGATAGACGAGCGGATGGCCATAGAGCAGGAGCAATCGGTCATCGGAATGAACGGTTACCTGAGCGTGGCGCAGCGCCACAAACCCATCTCGAACCGGCCTGCGTCTGCCGCGGAGCGTGGGGGTGTGACGCTGACGTTCAACAAATGGCAGTTCTGCCGTCTCCATGCCTGCATGCATACCGCACCTCACTTATCCGCAGCATCCCCCCGCAAAGACTTGCCGTTGCTGACAGGCAATCCAACAGGCCTGACAGAGGTCCACCGTGGAATGCGTGAAGCCATCCACGCACTCAATTCGCCGTTCGACGATGAGCCCGCAATCGGCGCAGGGACCGGCTATCTGTATCTCAATGTCTGGTTGTTGTGCCAACATAGTCCACCATCTTCGTATTCGGCCGAACCTGCCTGTTACAAACAGCTGACATAAACTCGCTGCCTTGCCGGAAACCTATCAGATTCTTCCAGAGGCGCTCCGTCAGCGAATGCCCCTTGGCCTGCCGCAGCTCCCATTGCATATCTCGCAACCGCCCATTCATCGTATCGACCGTCCGTTCGAGGTCCATTAACCGTTCCTTCGTCGCTGTCATTTCTCTACCTCCTCTTCACTTAGATTGCGCAATGCCGGATGACTCCTATGAGCACCCCTTCGATATGAAACTCGTCCGACGACTGCACGACAATCGGCTGCATCGCCGCATTGGCCGGATGCAGTTCGATGTGCGTCGCCTTTTTCACATAGGTTTTCACCGTCGCTTCACGATTGACCAGTGCGACAACCGTTTGTCCGTTCTGCGCCGTTTCCTGTTTGCGCACGATGATCAGATCGCCAGGAAGGATCCCGTCGTCCTTCATCGACTCACCTTTCACACGCAACGCAAAGGTATTCCCACCTCGCAACATGCTCGGCGGTACATCGACCAGTTCAGACTGTTGTACGGGTTCAATTGGTGAACCGGCTGCGACCATCCCCGCCATCGGAATTTCCGATACACGCGCGAGTTGATCGATGGCCATCTTCACCATTCCGGGAATTCGCCGCATACCAGCCTCGTATCGCGCGACTGACACCCGGGTCGTACGTAACGCATCAGCCAATTGCTGTTGGGTCAATCCCAGTTGTGCACGAACGCGTTTGAGATCGGTTGGCTTCATGATGTAACCAATGGTTACACACAGAACATGCCCTTGTCAAGCCCCCACATTGGTCTCCATATAAATGATGAAGAAAATGCTGTGACAGCGCGTGCTCTGTGCATAACTTCAGGTGAAAAGACAAGCCAGACACGGGGTATGCACTTCACACAGGAGGGAATACCGCCGCCAGCATAGGAATAACCATTTGTCCATTTTCTTGAGGAGCGACCACAAGATATAGGGGGGTGAGTCAGACGTTAACCTATGCCTAAAATATAGGCAATCAGGTCGTTTCCAGGATGAAATGGACCGGTTTAATCAACGGTCTCATCGTTACACACAGAGTTATCCACAAAAGCTGGGGAGAGTAAAAACGAGGTCAGAATTTGAATGTTTGTTGTCGTTCTCTCCTGGTCGGCGTACAATCCGCCACCTGCCATCCGATTAGGAAAGACATGAGGCGTTTCCTCTCGCTGCTGATGACCCTCTGCCTCCCGCTGACCGCTTTCGCCGGAAATATCAAAGACACCGACCTCATCACCAGCAACACGTTAACCGCTGGGATGGGGGGATGCCGATTGGAAATATGAGCCATGGCTGGAAGTGGCATGCAGGGTGGTTTCCCCGGTATGCAACCGCCTCCAAAAGAAGAGGGAGTGACCTATCTGTGCGTCACCGATGTGCAGATTACTGATCGAAAGATCGGCAAACCCCTTGGTCAACCGATGGGCGGACAAGAGGCCGGCGTTCCTAAAGTCCAGCAGATGCGGACGGTTGGCCATGTGCGGCAAAAAGACTTGGACATCGCGGAAGCCACCCCGATTATTACGGAAAAAATGAGTACCGGTATCACCGGTCTGTTCTAACGTCCTTCACACTGATCGCGGCACCAAATGCACCGCGCCCGCTTTGATCATCGCCACAACGGGTGAGCCGGACTCCAGCCGGAGTTCCTCCTGAGCGCCTCGTGTGACCATCGCGACAAGCGGAAACCCGCAGTCGATCTTCACGTGGACCATGACCCCATGCGGGATGATCTCACTCACTTTTCCACTAAGATGATTGCGCGCACTGGTCATCCCACTCCCCGCCTGTTCCAATACCACATCTTCGGCACGGATACACACGAATACCGGTGATCCGATTTCGTCCGAGCCCAAGCCGATGAGCGAGGTCCCGTTGACATGGACGGTAGCCAGTCCGTTCGCCTGCTCGGTCACATGGCCTTGCACAACGGTTTCGACTCCCACAATCTGTGCGACCGCTGCATTCTTCGGACGTGAGAATACTTCCTGCGGTGGACCGACCTGTAACACCTGCCCGTCCCCCATCACTGCCACGATATCCCCCAGCGTCAGCGTTTCCGCCCAATCATGCGTCACGATAATTGAGGGCAAGGCTAAGTGTTTGAGCAGACTCCGGAGCTCTCCTCGGAGTTGCAACCGGGTAGGAACGTCGAGCGCGGAAAGTGGCTCATCCAACAAGAGCAACTGTGGGCGAGGCGCGACCGCCCTCGCCAATGCTACTCGCTGCTGTTGTCCACCGGACAATTCACGAGGTCTTGCGTCTTCGAGCCCACGCAATTGAAAGAGATCTATCATCTCATCGACACGCCTGTTTCGATCGACGGCTGAAAGCGCACCTAACCCATACGCGATGTTTCCCATCACGCTGTAGGTGGGAAACAGCGCATATTCTTGCGGCATATAGCCGATCTGTCGCTCTTGTGGAGAGATGCGAAGCTTTGCACGCGTGTCGAGCCAGGTTCTCGAAATAAAGCGGATCGTCCCCCGCTCCGGCCATTCCAATCCGGCGATGGACCGGATGACCGTTGTTTTTCCTGACCCCGACGGGCCAAAGAGGACGAGTGCGGTGGCCTCCTGAAGCCGGTACGTCAGCGCGGCGCTGATGGGCGCACGTCCGGGAAAGGTCTTGGTGATGTCGATGGCTATTTCTGCGGCCATATCGCCCAGACTTTCCGGTTCATGGCATAGA
>CAWKPI010000003.1:140000-565784 GCA_963851455.1 uncultured Nitrospiraceae bacterium | reverse complement strand
TATCCGCATGATGCTTGACCGTCAGTTGCCCCATGGAGGATGGAATTATGGGAATACGACGATGTTCGGGAAGGAGCTTCATCCCATGCCGGAAAGTACAGGCGCTGCCCTGGCCGGATTAGCGGGAGTGGTCGAGAAGGAGAATGTCGCCCGAAGCCTTGAGTATCTTCAGGGTGAGGTCGATCGGTTACGCACGCCGATCTCTCTCGGGTGGGGCTTGCTCGGTCTTGCGGCCTGGGACCTGTGGCCGTCGAACGTCGGCGCTGGTCGAACGCTGTTTGGCGAATCAAGCCCGTTATGGTGAATACGACACTTCGGCATTATGCCTGTTACTCTTGCGCATTAGCGGTGAAGGACAAGAACACAATCTTCTGTTCCATCAGGTCATGACCGCGTGCCGTCGATTCCTCAGTGAGGAGTGCCATGTCCGATCATGTAAATCCAAAATCGACTGGAGGCATCACGCGCCGCGATCTGCTTCTAGCAGGGGCGGCCGGTCTTCTGCTCGGCTCAGGATTGCTCCTGGTTCCGAAGCGGTATTTCCGTATGCCGCAACAGGCTCAATCGTTCGTGGCCAAAGTGCGACCACTACCAGTTGGATATTGCCGATGCGATTACGAGGGGGATTCGGGAGCTGGGTGTCTCTCCCGAGGAATTGAAGGGCAAGCGCATTCTCCTGAAGCCGAATCTGGTCGAAACCGCTTTAGGAGCGCCTCACATCAACACGCATCCTCTCGTCCTACGTGGGGCGATCGAAGCGTTTCTTCGGCTGGGAGCTCTGCCGTGATGGTTGCCGAGGGACCAGGCCATCGCCGCGACACGCTGGCGGTCTATGAAGAGTCCGGATTGGCGGATGTGCTGACTGAAGATCGCATTCGGTTTCATGATCTGAATTACATCACAGGCTATGAATTACCGAATGCCGGTCGTCAGTCTTCCATGCGAACGCTTACTTTTCCTGCCCTCTTCAAGGAAGTGGATTGGATCGTATCGGTCGCGAAGATGAAGACGCACCATTGGACTGGAGCCACGCTCTCGATGAAAAATCTGTTCGGGGTCATGCCCGGCATTTACTATGGCTGGCCGAAAAACGTGCTTCATGCGGCTGGAATCGAAAATTCGATTCTCGACATCAACGCGACACTGAAACCCCATTTTGCCATTGTCGATGGCATTGTCGGGATGGAAGGCGATGGGCCGATCATGGGCGATCCGAAGAAGGTCGGGGGTCTTGGTGATGGGACGCAATTTTGCTGCGGTCGATGCGACCTGCTGCCGGATCATGGGCATTGATCCCTACAAAGTGTCCTATCTGGAGCGCGCCGACAATTGGCTAGGGCCGATTGGCGAAGGAGTCGATCGAACAGCGTGGCGAAGCGATTGCCGCAGTGCGAACGAACTTCAATTTGATCGACACGATTCCGGCTCATCAGGGCATTCGACTGGCGTGAAAGGATATGTTATGAAAGTTTTGGCATTGTGCCTTCTCTTGATTTTGCCCACGATGATTTGTAGAGCCGAATCTGTGCCGGAGAAACCCCAGGAGCAGGAGCCCACACTCTACGATCACTATCATTCCTTGAAGCGGATGCAAGAAAGCTTAGCAGGTCGCTCTCTTGACGAACAAGCTCGGTTGCAACCTCAGATCCAGCGGGCACAGCGAAAGGCGTGTGAACGGCTCCGAAAGGATCACCAAGAGCGAATCCCAAGGGAGGATTACCGCCGCCAGGGGGGAAACGAATTCCTCGTCTTTTCTCTGGAGCTCGAGCAATGGTGTCAGACAAGTCGATAGGAACTTAGACGCTCCAAATCGACCTTGCTGACACAGACTAATTGGTTTCTACGATGTGGAATAGTGCGAGCAATCTCCTCCCGATAGAACTGTAGAAATGCAGGATTCGCAACACAGCGGTCAGCACTCAGAATCATCTTCCGACCAGAGCGCCCTTCCCTACATGCCGACGGTTGATGGGTTACGAGGAATTGCCATCCTTTTGGTGCTTTGGTATCACGCTCCCTTCCTGTTCCGACAACTCCCCGAATTTTCTTCCCAAGGGTCCCCATGGACGATGCTCGGCGTTTTCTGGAAGATGAGTCTCGGTGGTTGGATCGGTGTGGATCTCTTCTTCGTCGTCAGCGGATTCCTTATCACACTAATTCTCATTCGAGTAAGGGATTGGGCAGGTTCGTCATGGGTGTTTTGGGGAAGACGCGGGTTGAGGATACTTCCACTCGCCGTATTGTACTTAGTGGCTTTATTTGTTCTCACAAGGCTCGGCGATCCGCTCAAGATGTTGCCGGGTTTCGAAGGTTGGGCATGGTATGCCTTCTATCTCGGCAATATTCACATCGCTATATACGGATGGCAGCCGTTGGCTGTCATGATTCTGTGGAGCCTGGCCATCGAGGAACAGTTTTATCTGTTTTGGCCCTTTCTTGTTCGGATGTGTAGCGCACGTCAGATATTGTTGTGCAGTATTGGATTCATGGCTATGGCGCCTCTTGTCAGGGCGCTTACTCTTATGGCCGCTGATTACCCGGCAACCTACGTTTTCACCTTCTGTCGACTTGATGCACTCGCTGCTGGTGCTGTCGTGGCCGTGCTATTTAGTTCTAGGGAGTGGCAAGAGCGAGTTGTCGGGTCAGGTAAGAGACTCGCAGGCCCGGCGTTGGCCCTGATTATGATCACCTTGCTGGTTCCATTTAGTCCGTCACTTCCTCAAACTAGGCCATGGTGGTTCAGCGTGTTTGGGTATTCATGCTTAGCCATCAGTTTTGCAGTTCTCCTGGCAGCCAGCCTGGAATCTCGAGGACCAGTCAAAGTCGTGTTAACTTCGCCGATACTCACGTTCCTGGGGAGGCGCTGTTACGCACTCTATATCTGGCATGTTCTGGCTTCAGGTCTCATCATAGCGGCAGTACAACAATGGGATGTTGGGTTCTATGCTCACGTGCTTCTGTGGTTAGCGGCCCTCCTGATGATGGCAAGTGCGTCCTGGTTGTTGTTCGAAGAGCCGATTCTGAGACTCAAGCGATTTCTTCCTTATGGGCAGAGGCAACCGGTACAGCCTGACTCCCAGCTCGCAGCCTATACGTTGAACGCGTAAGTGAGGGCTGGTAATCCATTCCATTTTGATTTACTAAGTCCGCGGAACACATTCAGAATCCAGGAATCCTCGTTAGTTGCTCGAGTAGCAACTCGGCGGCCCCTTCAAGAATTGATGCACGCTAACGTATGGGAAATCCGTCGCAATAAGCATATGGGAACCTGCTACACTTGTAAGAGATTTCAATCGGGAGAGGCATGGATATAGAACGATTCGTGCTTACGATCTTCGTCTGTGTTTGTTCTTTGGCCGCCATAGAGCGCATGGCCGAACAGGCGTTCGGAGCCCAGAAAACTGCCAAGGAGCAAGGTACGTTTGTGGGTGTCTTGGACCCTCTAAAGCCTTCGTCCAAGCAAAGTCAGAAGCCGCCTGCGAACTCTCACGTTAAGAAATCCGTCGGACGTGCGGATCCAGGGCTGTCGCCCGATGTGCCTCCAGTGCAAATCAAGCGGGTGCCGACAGAGTCCAAGACGACCGCCCGGAAAGGCCGCGAGCAGGTCAGAGTCCATAAGAAGGTTGTACCAAAAGCCGTCGTGCAACCCCGGACGGATCTGATGTACTACGGCGTGCTCGAAGATTCGCAGCGCTATGATCCTCGCCCAAATCCTCATCATGCCGGCGTGCCTAATCCGCAGACCGTTGATCTGACCCACGACCATTTTCAAGAGCTTGATCGCAATCAGGACGGCAGGATCGATCCCGTCGAACGGGCATTCGGCCGCATTGACATGGATCGAGATCTTCATAACCGCCAGCTGCACTAGTTTTTCCTCAGTTCATTCTGCCCCTACCACTCATATCTACAGCACTGACTGTTTCTGGACTGTAAGAAAACCACATTGTCTCCTGCCGCTTCTCCAGCCCTGCCGGCATGTAAGAAATGAGGCCAGCCAGCGACAGATGGCATAATGCCGACATTGACAGCGAAGGAAGGAGTCCCCATGATACGCGAGCAGACCGCCATGACCAATGAGATGTCAGCAGCTGAGCCGGCTGGTGGAACGAATGCGGGGAAAATTGCCATAGCGTTGGTCATCGCCTGTGCGATCGGCGCCTTCTTCTACTTCGACCTCGGACGATTCCTCTCCCTCGACACGCTCAAGGAAAATCGAGATCGCCTCTTGGCCTTTACCGAGGCAAACTACGCGGCCTCGGTCGCGCTGTTTATTCTTGTGTATATTGCGGTCACAGGGTTATCGCTTCCGGGCGCGGTGATCCTCACGCTCGCCGGAGGATTCTTATTCGGCAGCGTCTTTGCGACCCTCTTCGTGAATCTCGGGGCGACGACGGGGGCCACGGTGGCCTTTCTCGCCGCCCGCTATGTGCTTCGCGACTGGGTTGAGCAAAAATTTGGAAAGTGGTTAGAACCGCTCCAGCAGGGCTTTGCGAAGAATGCGTTCAGCTACCTCCTGACACTCCGATTGATTCCGCTCTTCCCCTTCTTTGTCGTGAACCTGGTGTCAGGTCTCACCCGGATGAGCGTCGGCAGCTACGTGGGAGCCACGGCGCTGGGCATCATTCCCGGTTCCTTCGTATACGCCTATGCCGGTCGGCAACTGGGGACAATCAATTCGCTGAAGGAAATTGCCTCTCCCAATGTCATCGCCGCCTTCGTCTTGCTGGGACTCCTCGCGCTGGTCCCAATTATCTATAAGAAGGTGACTGCACAATCGGCATGAGCACGCCCCCACTATTTCCCAATGGAGCCATAGGCTATGATTATGTCTCAAGCAGAAAAGGGATCAGTAATGTCTCACGTTGAGATCGGCGCGCTTTTGCCCAACGACGAGCATGATCGTGTGCTCGCTGAGAACGTCCATCCGTCGAATTGGGTCAACCCTGAACCCTCCGGGCGCTACAACATCGTCGTGCTGGGAGCCGGAACGGCTGGTTTAATTACGGCGGTCATTGCGGCCAGTTTGGGCGCCAAAGTCGCGTTGATTGAAAAACTCTTAATGGGTGGAGACTGCTTGAACGTCGGCTGCGTGCCCTCGAAGGGTGTCATTCGCGCGGCGCGGGCCTGGGCGGACCTCCGAAAGGCCGAGGCGTTCGGACTACACATTCCGCCAGGCGTAAAATACGATTTTGGCGCCGCCATGGCGCGCATGAGGAAACTGCGCGCGCGGATCAGCCACAACGACTCGGCCCATCGCTACACGAAATTGGGCGTCGACGTCTATATCGGCAGCGGGCGATTCACCAGCGGGGATACGATTCAAGTTGAAGGGAAAGCGGGCAACCGGACGCTGAAGTTTGTCAGGGCTGCGATTTGCACCGGCGCGCGAGCGTCGACCCCTCCAACGCCCGGTCTAAAAGAAGCGGGATACCTCACGAACGAAACCGTGTTCTCGTTGACCGAATTGCCGCGACGTATCGGCGTCATCGGCGCCGGCCCGATCGGCTGCGAGTTGGCCCAGTCCTTTGCACGCTTCGGCAGCCAGGTCTATTTGATCGAAGCGATGCACGGCATCATGCCCAACGAAGACCGCGACGCAGCTGAACTGGTCGAGCAGCAGATGATAAAGGACGGCGTCACAGTGCTCTGTTGCGGCAAGGATCTTCGAGTCAATAAGACGGACCAGGGCAAACGACTCACCGTCGATTCTCATGGTCAGCAATACGATGTGACGGTCGATGAAATCCTCGTCGGCGTTGGACGGACGCCGAACGTAGAGGGTCTGGGGCTGGAGACGGTCGGTGTCGACTTCGACCAGAACGGTGTAAAGGTCAACGGTCGGTTACAAACCAGCAACGCAAGGATCTTTGCTGCAGGCGACATTTGCTCCCGCTACAAGTTTACCCATGCGGCCGACGCGATGGCTCAGATTGTCGTTCAGAACGCCTTGTTCCCACATCCGTTTGGCTTGGGTTATGCCAGCGTCGATTCGTTAGTGATGCCGTGGTGCACGTTCACGGAGCCAGAGGTCGCCCACGTAGGCATGTACGAAAAAGACGCCAAGGCCAAGGGTATCGATGTGGAGACCTATACGTTCAAGCTGGACGAAGTAGACCGCGCCATTCTAGACGGCGAGGAGGAGGGTTTCGCCCGCGTGCATATTCAAAAAGGTACCGACACAATCCTTGGCGCCACGATCGTGGCTGCCCATGCCGGCGACATGATCAGCGAGTTTTCGGTCGCCATGAAAGCCGGCGCCGGAGCGAAGACGATCGCCGGGACGATCCATCCCTATCCCACACAGGCCGAAGTGAACAAGAAAGTCGTGAACCTCTGGCGGAAGGCGCACTTCACCCAGGGAACGAAGAACATGTTGATGAAACTGTTTGCCTGGATGCGACGAGGATAGCGGTCCTATTCGTGACTTGGAAGTTCTTCATAGCAGTGGCCGGACTGTTGTGCATTTCTCCTGTCTCAGCAACCGATTCTCCGACAGTGCTGAATGTTGCGAAGTTTTCGGCAAGCCAGCCTAGCCCTGCTTTGCCCGATGGCTGGAAACCCCTGACCTTTAAGAAAGTGCCAAAACAGACCGAGTACGAGCTCGTCAAGGACGGTGACACGGTGGTGGTGAAGGCCACGAGTGAAGCCTCTGCTTCAGGCCTTACGAAAGAGGTCAAGATTGATCCCAAAGCGTTTCCCATTCTGCGTTGGCGTTGGAAGATAGAGAACCTGCTCAAGAACAGCGACGTCAGCCGAAAGGACGGCGACGATTATCCTGCCCGCCTCTATATTACCTTTGAATATGATCCGGACAAGGTGGGATTGGGTAAGAAGCTCAAGTTCAAAGCCGGACAAGTCATCTTCGGCGATATTCCGATCGCAGCCCTCAACTACATTTGGGACACGAAGACTCAGGCCGGAACCTTTATCGACAACGCCTACACCGATTTTGCAAAAATGGTCGTTGTCGAGAGCGGGCCGAAGAACGTCGGGATGTGGGTGGAGGAAGAACGCAACATCTACGAGGACTACAAGAAAGCCTTTGGAGAAGAACCGCCCATGATTAATGGCGTGGCAATTATGAGCGACACCGATAATACGAAAGAGCGGACGACCGCCTATTACGGCGACATCCAGTTTTCGCGTGCCGCTAAATAATAAGCCCTGTACGCTTCGAAATCTTCAAACTCGCCTGGTAGCATTGCCATCACTGTTCCTCATATGAGCAGAGACGGTCATATTTGGACAGGTTTCTGCCGTTTTTTTTCCATCCGGAACAGGTCCACACACATGGAAATGAGATCCCTATCATAACCTACGGAAATTTAACGACTAAATCATTGGCATTCCCGGCACATGCTTTGCTGAGAAGATTCTCGAACGAAACGATATCAGTTCAAGGAGGCTTCCATGAAGAAGGCGAAGAAGAAAAAGATTCTCCCCATTGTCGTAGCCATGGCTGCGATTGCAGCCGTGGCTGCCATGCCTGCGATGGCCAAGGATTCGAAGAAGTCATCGTCTCAGTCATCTGCCGCGAAGGCAGCAGCCTCGATGGGGCATGTACCTACGGTGCCAGAGGCTCCCAAGCCAGGCCACCACGATGAAAAGCCGGGTCCTGCCTGGAGGACTGTCGGCGGCACAGTGAAGAACATTGATGACAACGCCTATACCGTCGAAGACTTCGAGGGCAACCAGGTCAAGCTGTACGTCGGCCAGGGAACAAAACACATCAAACAAAAGAAAGTTGGGGACACCGTTCGCGCTGAGATTACGCGGGGCGGCTTCGCGAATTCGATTCAGTAACCCCCTTTTGAATCCGCGCACCCACCCCGGGTGCGGTGGTGTCCACGAAGAGGCCGACCCTGAAGAGGTCGGCCTCTTTTTTCTCCTACATCCTGGAGCGATTAGGCGCTCTTCGCGGCTTGTGCTCTTTGGCAACTCGGTGGGTTTCCCATGCAACCCATCCTTGAGGATGTCGCCGTTACGGTGAGCGAAGCGGCTGCTTACGTATCGAGTGATAAGAAAGACAAAACCATGGACGACATTGCGCGCCCCTGATAGAAGGAAAGGACTGCACTGGTCAACCAATGACCGGCTGGCGCGTTACCCGCTATCAATGACCCACAATCCACTCTAGGAGGAGAATGATGAAACACATATTGGTTGCACTCAGTACGGTCTTTCTGGGCGCAGGGATCGCATACGCCCAGGCCGAGACACCGGGGATCGATCAACGCCAGGCCAATCAAGAGCAGCGCATCGACCAGGGAATCGCCAGCGGCCAATTAAACCAGCGTGAGGCGGCTCGGCTCAATACGCAGCAGGAACACATCAATAAAATGGAAGACAAGGCCAAGTCGGATGGAGTCGTGACTCACAAGGAACGGCATCGTATCAGGGCCACGCAAAACAAGGCGTCCAAGAATATTGCTCGAGAGAAGCATGATCGACAAGGGAAACGGCACCAATAATTCCTGATCTTCACGACCTCTAACAGCGAGGGGCTCCGGACGACTTCCGGAGCCCCTCGATTTGCATCTCTGCTCCAAAATCCACCGCAGCCTGCTCAATCATCCTGCCGGAAATCTACAAGCGGCAAGCACGAGCCAGTAGTTTCGAGAGGAGAGTGAAACGGCTACAATGAGCGCCATGGCTCATACGCAGGCGACGCGACTGTTGATGAGAAGATTGCCACGGAGGATCGTGCTGCTGTTGCGCCAACTCGGACGATTGGCTGACGAGAAGGGTGTGGCGCTGTATCTCGTCGGCGGCGTGGTCAGAGATCTCCTGGTGAAGCGAGAGAATTGGGATCTTGATCTGACCGTCGAAGGCGATGGGGTCGCGTTCGCGCGTCTCGTCGCGGACCGTTACGGTGCAGGCCTGGCGCTCTTCGAGCGGTTTGCGACCGCTCGACTGACGTTCCCCAAGGGTCTCAAGGTGGACATCGCGAGTACGCGTCGTGAGTCCTATGCGAAACCGGCGGCGTTGCCGGATGTGCAGCCGGCTTCACTGGAAGAGGATCTCTATCGCCGTGACTTTACGATCAATGCGATGGCGATCCAGGTGAATGCCGCACGGTTCGGACAACTCCATGATCCTTATGACGGGCAACGTGATCTCAGAGCCAAGGCGATCCGCGTGCTGCACGAAGGAAGTTTTATTGACGACCCAACACGAATATTTCGCGCCATCCGATTCAGCGAGCGGTTCGGTTTTCATCTTGAGCCGAAGACCCGCCGGCTCCTCAAACAAGCGGCGGCGACGAACATGGTTGCGAGGCTCTCTGGACCCCGCCTTGCCAACGAGGTCTTCCTGCTCATGCGAGAACCCCATCCCGGCCGGGCGATAGGCACTCTCACCCGCTTGAACCTCTATCGATTTCTCCACCCGCGGCTACGGTACGGCAAACAGGCGCATCGCCTCGTGACGACGCTCCCGCGAGCGTTGGCTTGGTGGAAGCAACAATGCCCAGGCGATCCGGTCGATCAGGCGCTGTTGTACTTGATGGCGGTGCTGTCGGAGGCCGATTCCTCAGTTCTTCATGCTGTCGCTCAGCGACTGCAGCTGTCCACTGTGCAGGCCACAGCTGTCGACTGGGCGGGCGAGAAGACGCGTCGCGCGGTGAAGATGCTTTTGGCACAGAGTGACATGCCTCCTTCACGGGTCTACCGCGTGTTGATGAACATGCCGAGTGAAGCGATGGTTCTGCTCATAGCAAAAGGATTCGCGGAAAAAAGCCGAGAAGGAGTGCGACGATTGGCGAAGCGGGTGCTGCGATTCCTGAAACACGATCGATGGATCACGACAGTCGTGAAGGGTGAGGATCTTAAACAGCTCGGGCTAAAACCCGGACCTCACTTCAAGACAATTTTGGATCGGTTGCTGAATGAGCGGCTTGATGGTCGGATCACCGCTGTGGCGCAGGAGCGGGACCGTGCCCGCATCTTGGCCGAGCGGTGCGGTTAGAGGCGATATCTGCGCAACCGCTGATCGTTCTCGATTTTTCCGAACAGATCGTTGAGGGCCGCCTGGACCGCGAGATTGATCGGACCGCGGTCGTCTTCTCCTGCGGTTTTGCCGAAGCCAATATACTTCGAGAGTGGACGCTTGCCTGGACCCTTCCGCCAACGTCGCATCGATGCGGGCGACGTAGACATGATTGAAATCCGACATGACGCTCGGGTCAACATAAATATTGAGCCGCATGGAAAGATCAAGATCCGTTTGACTGTCGGTCGACAGGTAGGTAAATGTTTTTCGTGCCGCGAGATAATCTGTGATCGACCGTTCCCATTCCTTTTTCGCCTTGCTGATGGGTTGAGCAATCCCAGTCACCTTGTTTTCGATGCGGGGATCAGCGACCATCGTGGCGCCCGGCTCCACGTTATAGGCTTCGATTTCCGCCAGCCGGACGGTGACAGAATAGGGAAGAGGCGAGGTTGTCGGCACCACTGCTCCCGGCTGATAGACCAATTGGGAACAGGAGAAATTCAGCAACAACAACGCGAACACCGGTAGCAGGAGGGCGCCGCTCTTCCAAAGACGCGCTGGAGCAGACATTACTCGCCTCCCTCCACGTACAAGATACCGGCATCACCCTACAACTCGGGATGCGTTGTTGCAAGGGGCTCAGTGGACACCTTGATTGGATAGGGATTTGATGGCTTTGGGTTTGGATTCAGCCTGCGGGCGGCGATATTGTGGCTATCGAGACCTCGACGGACTCAAATTAGTTCATTGGGATGATCGTCGCCGCTACTTCGTTCGGCATCAGTAGCGTGACCATGGCCCGGTGATTTTCGTCCGGCTGGATCAACGCAAAGAGTGGGATGGGTTGCGGCACAGTGCCAGGTGGAAGAGCCAGCAGTGCCGGGAAATCGATCAGCGGCGAAATGCTCGGCTGAGTGGCCAAGCGAAGCCTGAAGGCCATCAACACGTCGCGCAATCGGGCGGACTGCTCTTCTTGGGTCAGGGTCTTGTTCGGTGCGATGCCGATTTCCCATAACGGTTTTGTCACCGTCACCGGAAACAATAGGCCGAGCTGTTTGGCCGTCGGGGTGACGTCGATTAACGCACCGGTTTCAATCGCCTGCTGAAAGGGAATCTTTGTCGGCACCGAGTGTGGCTCAGGCTCTGTGTGCGATGACTCCTGCCCGAAAATAGCCGGTTCAGTCGCTTGGTTTGAAGGCTCCTGGAGTGCGGAAGCTTCTTCCGGGACTATTGGCGGCGGCTGGTAGCGACTTGACGATCCCGTCATACACCGTTCGCGCCCTGGTCGACCATTTGGCATTAAATGGCCGTCCGGCAAAGGCCGCTTCGGCTGCAAGCTTTTCATCATGGGAGAGCGCCCGAGGGGTCTGATTGTCGTCCATGTACCTATAGATAAGTAGGAGTGCGGTGATGTCAAGGGCAGGGTATCCCTAGTCTGGAAGTGCTTTCCCTTTAGTTTCCGGGGCATACAGCAGCACGACCAGGCCAATTAGATAGATTAATGCCACGGTGCTGGCAGCGCGACCGAATGTGCCGAGCGTCGTGACCAGCCAGCCGGTCATAAAGGGGGAGGCGGAGGCAAGGAGGCGTCCTGCATTGAAGCAGAAGCCGGCACCGGTGGCGCGAAGTCTGGTGGGGTAGAGTTCCGGAAGATAAATGGGAAAGCCACTGAAGATACCGTTGTTGAAGAAACCCAGAATCGGCAAGAGCATCAAGACGCCGGCATAACTCGAAGTCAACAGATAGGTTGCCGGGAGCATAATCAAGCTGCCGAGACACATGAAGGCAAACACCGGCCGCCGGCCGAAGCGATCGGCCAGAGGCCCGAAACCGAGATATCCGAAAATTGCCCCCGCGTTCAGCGCCATAATCGCGTAGCTGACATATTTTGTGAGCATGGCCGGGTCCGCGCCTTGGAGATCCGGTAACTCGCGCACCAACGTCGGCGCCCAATTGGTCGACCCCCACAATCCGAACACCGCGACGAACGCCAGCGTCGAGCCGACCATCGTGGCCCGTTTCAGATCGCCTTTGAAAATCGCCGAAAGCGGCAAGGCCTGTCGTTCATGCGCATGGGTCCAACGCTCCGGTTCCTTCACCCACCAACGAACGAGCAACGCCACGAAGGCCGGCAGAATGCCGACGAGGAAAAGCCCCCGCCATCCATAGGCGTCTTTGAGAATAAGATTGAACGCGGCAGCGAGAAAAAATCCGACAGCCCAGGCCGATTGGAGCATCCCGGCGGCTTTCGCACGGTTCTCCTCCGACCATGTCTCCGCGACGAGGGCAGCGCCGGCTGCCCACTCGCCGCCGATTCCCAGCGCGGTCAGAAAACGATAGATCGCCAGATGCCACCAGTCCTGCGACAGCGCCGCGGCACCGGTAAACACCGCATAGATGATGATCGTCGCGATCAGCACCTTTGTGCGACCGAAACGATCTGCCAAGACGCCAAACGTAATACCGCCGATGGCCCAGCCGATAAGGAAGATCGAAAAGATCATGCCGCCGTACCAGCCGATTTGTTCGATAGCCGGTGGGCCGTTTGAACTGTGCAACAGTTCGTGCAGCGCTGGATGCAACACGATGGCGTAGATCGTCGCATCCATTGCATCGAATACCCAGCCGAGCCAGGCGACGAAGAGGACGAGCCATTGATAGCGGGTAACGCCGTGATACCAGAGTGGCGCATCATGCGGAAGCGACGAGAGACGAGTGACGGGTGACGGCATGCTGCGCCAGGCTAGTGGCGTGACAGTCAGGAGTCAAGATGAAGCTCGTTGAGTACACGTGTTATAGTCGCGGGCCATGCCGCGTGTCGATTTTTATCGCGTCCTAGGAGTCTCTCGTGAAGCCTCGAACGACGTCATCAAAAAGGCGTACCGAAAGCTTGTCTTTGAGCACCATCCGGACCGCAATCCCGACAACACGGAGGCCGAAGACAAGATTCGCGAGATCAATGCCGCGTATGAAATCATCGGTGATCCTGAATCCCGCCGCAACTACGACCGGCTCAATTGGGGGGAAGTCTTCGCGCCGGATGTGGTCGATGTCTCCATTATCCTGGAGGAGATGGAAAAGAAACTCTTCGACGAAGGGCGGAAGGAACTGTTTGCGGTGCTGATCAAGGAAGTGACACGGGTTAAGGCGGAACTGGCGATCATTCGACAGCGGACCGTCAAAGATCAGGGCTATGATTCATTCAAGGAAGAGATCATCCACGCGCGTGCAGCGGAGGTCATGCCTGAGCTGGTCAGCGATGAGATGGACGGGCGCAAGAAACGACTGGTCGACGTTGCCACGCAGATGATGGTGTCTCAAGGTGTGGTCGGACGAAACGACGAAGGCGGAATCCGCTCACTACGTAACCGACTCGATGAGCAGTTCAGAAAAGGCCGGGTGCATGGGTTCGCGTCGGCTCTCGAACTGTTCTATGAACGACGGTGATGAGTTCACAGTCGGGCCAACGGTCCTGCCACGAATCGTCCCGTTTTCATCACGCCGACAATCCGTCTCCGGTCTCGCAGCAGGTCGATCTTCCGTAGCGGATTTCCGTCGATGAGAAGTAAATCGGCTTCCTTGCCTCGTTCGATGGTTCCCACCTGATCGTGAATGCCGACCAGTCGAGCGGCAGATGACGTGGAGGCCATGATCGCTTCCATCGGGCTCATACCCAATGCGACCATCCGTTCAAGTTCCTGCGCGTTCTCTCCATGATGATTAAAGGGCGTGCCGGCGTCCGTGCCCATGGCGATCAAGAGGCCGCGATGGTGGGCCTGCCTGAAGCTGGTCTGATGGCGCTTCGTCAGGGTCTTGGCCTTGTCGAGTGCGCTGTCGGGGATGCCGCAGCCTCTGCGGCAGGCAGCGGTGGTAGCGAGCGCCGAGAGCGTCGGCACGATGTACACGCCCTGCTTTTCAAACAGCTCGGCGGCTTCCTCATCCATCAACGTCGCGTGCTCGATCGAATGGACGCCGGCACGAATCGCGTTTTTCATTCCGGATGCTCCATGCGCGTGGGCTGCGACTTTGCGCCCGGCTTGTTTGGCTTCGTCGACAGCGGCGCGAAGTTCATCCAGGGTCATCTGCGCCTGATCCGGAGAGGTGCCCGGCGTGAGGACTCCGCCTGAGGCGATCACTTTGATCACCTCGGCGCCCGCCTTGATCTGTTCGCTCACGGCCTTGCGGACTTGCTCGACCCCTTCGACTTCTTGCCCGATGAACCGGGCGTGGCCTCCGATCATGCAAATCGCAAGGCCGGCTCCGATGATGCGGGGGCCTGGCGTCAACCCTTTGTCGATAGCTTGCTTAAGTGCAAAAATCGAATGGTCCCGTGAGCCGACGTCCCGAACGGTGGTCACGCCCGCTTCAATCGTCTGTCTGGCCGATTGACTGGCCTTGAGCAGCGTTTCAGTCGGTGTCTCGTGCTCGACAGCCTTCACCACATCAGGTTCCGCCCCGAGGCAAAGATGCACGTGGCAATCGATCAGGCCCGGCAGCAACGTAAGCCCCCGCCCGTCGATCCGAGTTGCTCCGCGTGGAATCGAGACGGTGCGACTGGGACCGGCGGCGTGAATGTTGTGATCGCGCACGATGACTGTGGCGCGCTCGATCGCCTGGCCATTGCCGTCGACGAGCCGGACATTGTGAATCGCGATGATCACGGTCTTAGCTTCCGATCGGGAACGTGATGATGATACCGCCCATCACGTCGTTCAATTTGAAATCGCGGCGGGGGCTGTTCGGATGCCGATTGTGGCAGTCGACGCAGGCTTGCGAGACGGCGCGATCTGCATAGACCGCTTGAAAGAGACGCAGCTCGCCGCGCCGTACGAGTCCGTAATGAGGTTGCGATGGATCTTGCTGGACGGCGGACAGACCCACTCGTTCCAGATCGCTGTTCGCGCCATTCCAGGCGTAGATGGGTGTGAGGCTGGCGAGTCGGAAGGAAAAGCCGAGATCTTTCGTGGCCACCAGCCGGCCGGACTCCAGGAGAAATTGCGCCGGCAGCGGCACGCCGCGCTCATCTCTCCAATGTTCGTGGGCCTCAATGCCATCGCGGCTCAGTTTGACGACCACGTTGTCAGTATAGTTGTTGCGGTTCGCCTCCAGGATGGCATGGATGAAGGCGGCCGTTTGTTGTGGCGATACCTGGTCGGATTTCAACTGGTTCGCCAGCGTGATGGCAAAGATCCAGTAGGCGACGACCGCCGTAAAGGCAAAGGCTCCACCGCCGAGCACCCAGAGCAAGGGTTTGTTGTCCATACGATCGTTAAACCTCCGGTCAGCAGGGCACGTGGCTATAAATTTTTGACGCAGCTTGCAACGCAACACCAGGAGTGTTCAACCAACCCCCTCGCATAAAGAGCGCTTCCAAGGCATTCAAGAGAGTCAAGACATGGGCCTCGGTCGAAGACTCGCCCATGAGGCCAATGCGCCAGACCTTGCCCAGTAACGGACCGAGTCCGCCGCCGATTTCAATGCCGTAGTGCGTCAGCAGCTGTGCACGGATATCCGCTTCCGGAATGTGGGCAGGGACCGTCACGCAATTCAGCATCGGCAGCCGACGGCCGGCAGGAGGAAGCGGATTCAGACCCAGCGCACCCAAGCCGGCAAGGAGCGCGTCGCTGTTGACTTGATGCCGCTTAAATCGAGCCGGCAGGCCTTCTTCCTCAACCAGGCGCAGAGCCTCGCGCAGCGCATAGAGCATGGAAATCGGCGCCGTGTGGTGATACGCCCGCGTGCCTTCAGCCCAATAGCCGGCAATCAACCCCATATCCAGGTACCAACTTTGGCAAGGCGTCCGGCGCTGTTTCACAACTGCCAATGCGCGCTCGCTCATTGTGAACGGCGACAATCCGGGTGGGCAGCTTAGACATTTTTGGGTGCCGCTGTAACAGACATCGATGCCAAGACGATCGACATCGACGGGCACACCGCCAAGCGAGGTGACGGCATCGACGACGAAAAGGGCTTGCTGCTGCCGGCACAGGGCGGCGATGTCCTCAAGTGGCTGCCATGCGCCTGTAGAGGTTTCGGCATGGACGATGGCCACGGCCTTGACCGGTCCGGACCGAACCAAGGCCTGCTCGATCGGCGTCCGGCTCGATGCATGTCCCCCAGGGCGCTTCCACGCGAATCACTTTTCCGCCGCATCGTTCGACGACCGAGGCCAATCTGGTTCCGAACACACCGTTGATGCCCACCATAACGGCATCACCCGGTTCCACCAGATTCACGATCGAAGCTTCCATGCCCGCTGAGCCGGTTCCGGAAATAGCGATCGTAAAGCGATGCTCGGTCTGAAACACGAGGCGCAACAAGGTCTGAATATCGTTCATCACACTGAGAAAGGCCGGGTCAAGGTGGCCGAGAAGCGGCATGGAGAGCGCACGCAGGACGCGTGGATGCACAAGGCTAGGACCGGGTCCAAGCAAGATCCGGTGAGGGGGGATAAAATCCTGAACAGCCATAAGACTCTGGAGAAAGATACTAAGGGGCTTAGTATAGCGGACTCTTCACTCACTCAGCCATATGTCGCGTGTCCGGGAGAGACGTCGTTACTTTCGAGGGGTTTCTGGCTAGAAAACAGGCATGTTATAGTCCAATCCATCATGGACGATATGGTGACACCCTTGCCCCAGTCCTCTCCTTCCCGCTCATGGTGGCGCGAAACCAACGCGCCTCCTGCAACCGGGACGTTCCCAGGGCGATACTCGACGATGGTCAGCTGGATTGCAGCGATCTTCCTCACTGGCTCCTTTGTCACTGTCCTGGTCGTCGCCTCATCAACGTCGAAGATCGATCGGTTTGAGGCTCCGGAGCAGGCGCTGAGTCTAATGGTCGGTCGGACGATGGACCTGCAGGAGGGGCTCACACGCGCCCCTGACTGGGAACAGCAGCTGATGGCATGGGTGTCCGGCGATGGGGCAGCCGAACGCGGTGCATGCCATCGAATGGTATCGAGAATTGGCCAAACGCTCTGATGATCCGCTCGTCCCGTTTCAACTGGCGATCCTCCAAGCCGAGGCCGGGCAAGTGTCGCAAGCCCTTCTCTCGGCTCATGAATGGAACCGGGAAGGACCGCTCCCACGATACGCCGATATAATCCGTGCAGCCTATGGCGAAGAGCCTCCACCGGACCGGGAGAAGGTGGAATTGCTGCAAGGCGAGTTGGCTGATGTATTGCCGGTCGGATGGTTCTACGACAGCGTGGTCACCCGATTGGCTCAGCGCGCGGGACATACCGACTTAGCGGCGGTGGTTCAAGAACAGTTCGACGTTCGCGTCGACCGCTTGTATGCCTATTCGCGTCGGCTGACCATCGTCGAGCTTACCGCCATGCTCATCGGTACGTTGTTATTGCTCATCATATGGCAAAGGCACTCGGCCGGTGTGAATCTAATCCGTCTGCATGATCCGGGGATACCGCCCCCATGGCCAGGCCGAGTCGGCGCGGCGGTATTGTTGCGTGGTGGGGCCATCGGCGCCATCATCATGGCGTTCTGCCTGATGTACATGCCGCCTGAGAACGCCTCGTTGCGGGCCCTGGCCATTCCGATGACCAACGTGCCGTTACTGGCCTTGGCCTATTATCATTTGTTCCGGCCAGCCGGAATGACGTTTGAAGAAGGGTTTGGTTTAGGTCTCCCCTGGGCGCACCTCAGTCGGCTGCTGACCGCGGTATTGGTGGCGGTGGCGGCCGGGTTGTGGGGAGAATGGTTGATGGACCGTCTGATGGAACAGTGGCAACTGACGAGCCACTGGACCGAATGGTTCGACGAAGATCTGGTGTGGGGATCGAGTTCCCTGACCATGGTCAGCCTGTTGGAATATGTCATTTTCGCACCGCTGTTCGAAGAACTTGTGTTCCGAGGTTTGTTGTTCGCGATTCTCCGTCGCAAGTTCCGGTTCCTCCCTGCTGCGCTCATCAGCGCGGGGATTTTCGGGCTCGCGCACGGCTATGGGGTGGTGGGTCTGATCAGCGTCTGCTGGAGCGGCGTCCTGTGGGCGTGGATCTACGAAAAGACCGGAAGTCTCGCGCCCGGCATCCTGGCACATGCCATCAACAATCTACTGGTGTGTCTCGCCGTGATGGCTCTTCTACGTTGGTAACAGGCTCGTGACAACGGTCGACATTCTCATCCGCCCAACCCTGGTGCGCCAAGACGCACCTTTATCCCGACATCGTTCTCGGCTCGAAACAGTCCTCAACGTAGTCCCCGGGCAAGAGCTGTTCTTGGCAGCTCGGGGCGGGTGGCTGAGAAAGTTACGCCTCCG
Source organism: uncultured Nitrospiraceae bacterium (assembly GCA_963851455.1). Classification (GTDB taxonomy): domain Bacteria; phylum Nitrospirota; class Nitrospiria; order Nitrospirales; family Nitrospiraceae; genus Nitrospira_C. Next base: position 547,514 of record CAWKPI010000003.1, on the reverse strand, counting down.
GTGTATTCTCGCCTGCGGTCTTGTCGGATGACCGTTTTGACGAGCCTTCTTTCAATGCGCAATTCGCTCGTTCGAGCACTTCGAGCGAGGCAAAGAGATCTCTGTGACGAAGTGACTCCCCAAGCGTGTCGCGTAGCTTGTGCGTCTCAATCCGCTTCCCAGACTCTTGAACCGGTTGTTCTGGAATTGTGGGCAAGTGCCATCGATCCCGCGCGATCATATAAATCTCGTTCCACGTCCGCGGCATTCCATCGCTGACGTTGTAGACTTCACCGGCTTGGCCTCGCTCCAACGCAGCGAGACACGTGGTTGCAAGATCTTCCACGTGGATCAGATTCACATACTTTCGCGAAGGGCTGACGCGGCCCGCTCTGATCCAGTCGAGCGGATTGCGGTTCGGTCCATATATACCTGACACGCGCAATACGATCGCTCCACATTCCTTTCGTAGAAATTCTTCCCCCTGCACGCGTGGTTTGCTGAGATTGATCGGGGCGGATTCGTCGATCCAGGGCGGTGGATAGTCATGAACCCCGGCGACATCGTAGGCCGATGTGCTGCCGAGTACGACGAGCTTTCGAAATGATCCTTTAATGCGTGCAGCGAATTGCTGAACTGAATTCAGCGGGACTGCAGGAAAGCACCAGAGCAGGTCGCCACCAGAGCGGAACATTACTCCATGTGTCCGGTTGCGCCAGATCGAATCGTACGCGCTGCTTGGGAAGCACCCACGTAAGATTTTGGTGTGGGTCGCGGCTCGTGTACCGGACATCGGGTAAAAGTTGTGTAAGGGAAAGCATAAATCGCGCCAGGTAACCGGATCCGAGGACTACCACAGTGTCTCGTTTGATCGTCATACAAGCGCCTGTCTGGAATTGAGGACAGTTTGCCTCTGACGCTCGAGGAGAGTCTACGGAAATCAGCTGGTTTTCTGGCATACGTTTTGAGTATTGCTTGCGCCTCTGGGTATGTGAGAGGATTTACTATGAATACCATCGCCATAAGAGACAAAATGTCCCAGCGCTTCGCCTTACTTGTCCTCTTGCTCCTGGGCGCTTGCGGAGGGGATGACAACGGTGGCGGTAGTGGTACGCCTCCTGTTCCTCCTACACCTGCTGTTGCCTATGTTGCCAATCAGACTTCCAATAACGTTTCGGCATTCCTGATCAACGAAACCACCGGTGCGCTGGTTCCTGTCGCCGGGTCTCCCTTTCCGGTTGGGACGACTCCCGGCGGTGTTGCCGTCTCCTCTGACGGGACATTGGCCTATGTCGCAAATCAAGGATCAAATACAGTGTCGGCGTTCAGCGTCAATACCTCGACAGGAGTGCTGACGGCCGTGAGCGGATCACCGTTTGCCGCAGGGACCACTCCTTTCAGGGTAACCGTGTCTCCCAATCGGTTGTTCGTATACGTCACGAATCAAGGTTCAAATAATGTGTCGGCCTTTTCCATCGATGCTATAGGAGGATTGACGCCGGTTCCCGGCTCGCCCTTTGCTACGGGCTTGACGCCAGCCGGAATCACTCTCTCGCCGAACGGAGCATTTCTGTATGTTGCCAATCAAAATTCAAACAAGGTGTCGGCTTTTGTCGTCAATGCCGCGACAGGACAGCTGACACCGGTTCCGGCTCTCCCTTCGCCGTCGGAACCACTCCCGTCGGGGTTGTGGTTTCGCCGAACGGGTCATTTCGTCTATGTGACGAACCAAGGCTCCAATTTCATCTCGGCTTTTTTAATCAACCAGACGACAGGGGCCTTGACGCCTGTTGTAGGATCTCCTTTTGTCACGGGTTTCACGCCTGCCGGGATCACCATATCGCCGAACGGATCGTTTCTGTATGTGGCGAATCAAAGCTCTAACAATGTATCGGCGTTTACGATCACGGCGACGGGGGCATTGGCGGTCGTTAGCGGATCGCCGTTTCCGGCGGGGACCACCCCCACAGCGGTCACCGTGTCTCCGGACGGGGCGTTCTTGTATGTCGCCAATCAGGGCTCCAATGATGTCTTTGCGTTCGCGATCAACGGCACCTCAGGCGCGCTCACCACGGTCACCGGTTCCCCATTTGGAGCGGGAGTCACACCGCGGGCCATTGCAACGCCGGGACATCCGTAATTCTGAAAGTCTACCTGCCTGTTCAAGACTCCCATAGTCTGCCAGCGGTCGTCGCAGGGGAGTCCATTGAATGATTCCGTTCTTTCATTGGCACATCCTTTCTGTGATGGTATAAACCAACTAAGGGCGCATACGAATTGTCAGCATGCAGGCATTTCCCCTATGGTGAAGCCATGACCAATAAATACTGTCTCCTGTTGGTTGCAACTGCCTGTTTGTCTTTAACAGGCTGCCCCAACAGTGATGACGGAACCAACACCGGTGGCTCGCTCGCATCAAGCGGGACGGTCGTGTATTTGTCGGATCAGAATACTGATGGGGTGTTCGAGCTTTTCTTGGCATCGTCAGGCGCGAAGCTCAATGGGCCGCTGGTTCCCGGTGGCAATGTCATCAGTTTTGCCCTGACGCCGGACAAGTCCGCCGTCGTGTACATTGCGGATCAGACGACCGACGAAGTTTTTGAGTTGTACCAAGTCAACATTGCGACGCCTGGGGTGAGCGTCAAGCTGAACGGTACATTAGTACTCGGCGGAGATGTCACGAATTTCACCATCACGACGGATGGAACATCAGTCGTCTACCTTGCCGATCAGCGGATTGATCAAGTGTTCGAAGTCTTCCGTGTGCTCTTCGCAACTCCGCAGGCGAGTACGTTGCTTAACCCCGCATTATCGGCAAATCGAACTGTCACGCAATTTTCTGTGACCTCCGATAGCACGAAAGTCGTCTATATTGCCGACCAAGACGTCGACAATCTTAACGAATTGTACCAGGTGACATTTTCGACACCGCTTGTCAGCACCAAGCTCAACGTCGCGTTGGTGGCGGGAAGAAATGTCACAAATTTTGCCGTCACTCCCAACAGTGCGTCAGTCGTCTATCTGGCCGATAAGAATCTTGATGAGGTGTTTGAGATTTTTCTCTCTCCGATCACGGGACCGGGGAGCGGGACGAGTTTGAACCCGACTTTGATTGCACCGCAAAGCGTCACGGCACTCGCTGTGACGCCTGATAGTGCCGCGGTGGTCTATCGTGCGGATGAGACCACGCCCGGCACGTTCGAACTCTATCGGGTGACTTTTGCGCTGCCCCAAGTCTAGCGTGAAACTGAATGGCGCGTTGACGGCGGGGGGGAATGTGTCCAGTTTCACCATCGCCCTCAACGGGTCGTCCGTCGTCTATAGCGCAGATCAAAGTACGTTTGGAGTGATCGAGTTATTTCGTGTACCGCTCACGCCGGTGGCAGCAGCCCAGAAAATCAATCCCAATTTCGTGGCCCCTCAAAGCGTCACAGCCTTTGCCATTACACCGGACAGCTCGGCGGCCGTCTACCTTGCGAACCAGACGGTCAATACGGTGGTCCAGTTGTATCGAGTTCCTTTTTCGTCGCTGCAGGCGAATACGACACCCCTCAATGGTCCCTTAACGGTGGGAGGCAATGTGTCCAGCTTTGCGGTCTCTCCGGACAGCACGCTCGTCTTCTATCTAGCTGATCAAACGACGTTTGGTGTCGTGGAGCTGTACGCCGTCAATGTGGGGTCTCCTGGGTCATCGTCCAAGCTCAATGGACAATTGGTGCCGGGGGGGAACGTCACGGCGTTCACGTTCTAGCACGCTAACTCCAAAAGTTCCCTGATCGCCCTCCCTGTTGGCCCGTGTTATCATGACGGGCCATGCCGCTCACCCGCTTCCATCCCCTCATTGCTCACTGGTTCGAGTCTTCCGTCGGCACCCCTACTGACGTGCAGGTTCAGGCCTGGCCTGTCATCCAGTCTGGGCAGGATGCACTCGTTGCCGCGCCGACCGGCTCCGGAAAAACCTTTGCAGCCTTCCTCTCCTCCATCGATCAGCTGTTCAAACAGGCGTTGGCCCGGGAGCTCGACGATCGTACGCAGGTCCTGTACGTCTCACCGCTCAAAGCCCTGAGTAATGATATCCAAAAAAATCTCCAGCAGCCGCTCGCCGAGATCGGACAAGCTGCGTTGGAAGACGGACTGTTGATGCCGGAGCTGCGCGTGCTGGTGCGTACCGGCGATACGCCGATGGCCGACCGTCAGCACATGCTCAAACGACCGCCGCATATTCTCGTTACGACGCCGGAATCCCTGTTTATTTTGCTGACCGCGGAGAAAAGCCGGCGCATGCTGCAGACGGTGCGGACAGTCATCGTAGACGAAATCCACGCACTGGCTCCCAACAAGCGCGGCGCCCATTTGGCTCTATCATTAGAACGGCTCGAAGCGCTCACATTCGTGAAGCCCCAGCGGATCGGCTTGTCCGCTACACAGCGGCCGATCGAAACGGTCGCGCAGTTTCTGGTCGGCGATCGCCCGGTTCCAACCATCATCGACATCGGCCACAAGCGTCAGATGGATGTGGCGGTTGAGGTGCCGAAAGACGAATTGAGCGCTGTCGCGACGAATGCCATCTGGTCCGATATCTATGATCGTGTCGCGGCACTCGTGCGGGAGCATCGGACGACGCTTGTGTTTGTCAACACCCGTCGATTGGCGGAGCGGGTGTCACACCACCTCGAGGAGCGTCTCCAAGATCTTGGCGCTGATGTCGTGGCGGCGCATCACGGGAGCCTGTCGCGGCACATTCGCCTCTCAGCGGAAGAGCGTTTAAAAAGCGGCAAGACGAGGGTGGTGGTCGCGACGGCGTCGCTGGAACTCGGCATTGATATCGGAACGGTCGATCTTGTGTGCCAGATCGGCTCGCCGCGGGCGATTGCCACCGGTTTGCAGCGGATCGGGCGTGCGGGACACTGGATCAAAGCGATTCCCAAGGGACGGCTGTTCGCCACCACACGCGATGAATTGCTTGAATGCGCCGCGCTGATTCGAGCGATGAAAACCGGAGCGTTGGATCACATCACTGTGCCCCCCGCGCCCTTGGATATACTGGCCCAGCAGATTGTGGCTGCTGCGGCGACGCAAACATGGACCGAAGAGGAGCTCTTTACACTCGCCCGTCGCGCCTTTCCCTATCAAGGCCTGGCAACGATCGACGTTCGACAGCGTTGTTCACATGCTCGCGGAAGGCATCGCCACGAATCGGGGACGAGGGCTGGCCTATCTTTACCATGATCGCATCAATCACAAACTCAAAGGACGGCGCGGGGCGAGGCTAGCGGCGATTACCTCCGGCGGGGCCATTCCCGATACGGCGAACTATGCGGTAGTGGCTGAGCCGGAAGGGACCGTCGTCGGCTCGGTTGATGAGGATTTTGCCGTTGAGAGTTTGGCCGGCGACATCATGCTGCTGGGAAATACGTCATGGCGCATCAAGGGCGTGGAGATGGGCAAGGTGCGCGTGGAGGATGCCCACGGTGCCCCGCCGAACATTCCATTCTGGCGTGGGGAAGCGCCCTCCCGGACGGCCGAACTCTCCGCCGAAGTGGCGCGACTCCGTCACGATCTCGACCACGTGCTGTGTTCTCCCGATCCGCTCAGCACTCCGCATTCAGCACTCCACTGGCTCAAACAAGAAAGCGGCCTCGACCAGCGAGGTGCCCAACAAGCCATCGAGTATCTGTTGGGCGCCAAGTCGGTTTTGGGAATCGTCCCGACGCAGGAGACCATCGTCGCCGAGCGCTTTTTCGATGAGAGTGGCGGGATGCAGTTAGTGCTCCATGCGCCTTTTGGCGGTCGAATCAATAAGGCCTGGGGGCTCGCGCTCCGCAAGCGCTTCTGCGTCACGTTCGATTTCGAATTGCAGGCGGCGGCGACGGACAACGGCCTCGTCATCTCGCTTGGAGAGAAACACAGCTTTCCATTGGAATCCGTGTTTAGTTATCTGCACTCTGCCACCGTACGTGAAATTTTGATTCAAGCGGTCTTGCTCGCGCCGATGTTTGCCACACGCTGGCGTTGGAACGCCTCACGGGCGTTGGCTCTGCTCCGCTTCTCGAAGGGTAAGAAAGTGCCGCCCAACATTCAGCGAATGAAAGCAGAGGATCTTCTGGCGGCGGTCTTTCCGGACGCGATCGCCTGCCAAGACAATCTGACCGGCGAGCGGGCCGCACGACAGATTCCCGACCATCCATTGGTCCAAGAGACCTTGCGCGACTGTCTGACCGAAGCGATGGACGTGGATGGATTGACCGACGTACTGCGCCATATTGAAGCAGGGAAGATCCGCTGTGTGGCGATCGATACGCCGGTTCCTTCGCCGTTCTCACATGAAATCCTGAATGCGAACCCCTATGCCTTCCTCGACGATGCTCCGCTCGAAGAACGGCGGGCGAGGGCGGTGGAACTGCGCAGGACCTTGCCGGCGGAATTGGCGGGTGAATTCGGAGCGCTCGATCCGGCTGCGATCGAGGAAGTCGTGCGTGAATCCTGGCCGGTCGTGCGAGACGCGGATGAATTGCATGATGCGCTGCTCACGCTGGTCTGGGTTCCCTGTCAGGAGGTTTCCGGCTGGCAGCAGTTCGTGCCGGAATTGACGCAGTCGGGTCGCGCCGTCGAATTGGCCATGCGCGATGGAGAACAGGAGAGACGGGGGTGGGTGGCCACGGAGAATGTGGCTCATGTCGAGTGCGTGCTGGGCGGGGGCGATGGAGAGAGGACCGTGGATGCCATTGTGCAAGGCTGGATGGAAAGTATCGGTCCCACGACAACGGCCGAATTGGCTGATCGACTGCATCTCGCTCACGAGGCCGTGAATGCCGCGATGGTGCGCCTCGAATCTCAAGGCCAAGTCCTCCGCGGCCAGTTTCGGCCTGCAGGCCGAAACTCAGATTTCAAATCTCAAATTGACCATTCAGGCGAGGGAAAAGCTGCGCCCGAGTGGTGCCATCGTCGCCTGTTGGCACGCATCCATCGTCTGACGATCGGCAAGTTGCGTAGAGAAGTTGAGCCGGTGTCGGCATCCGAGTTCATGCGGTTTCTCTTCCAGTGGCAACATCTCGCATCAGGATCGCGCCAACATGGCGAAGCCGGCCTTCTCGAAGTCATCAGGCAATTGGCCGGATTTGAAGCGGCCGCATCGAGCTGGGACTCGCAGTTGTTGCGCGTAAGAATGGCCAAGTATGAGCCGGAACTGTTGGATCGTTTGTGCCTCAGCGGCGCAGTGAGTTGGGGCCGGCTTTCCCCCCATCCACGCCTTGCGGATTCTGGCGACGGTGAACGTGCCCGTCGGATCACGCCGACGAGCGTGGCACCGATCAGCGTCTTTCCGCGCGAAGACGGCGAGTGGCTCTTGGAGGCATTGCAGGGAGAGACGGAACATACGAGCCAGGACCCCTTTGTCGGGCTCAGTTCCGTGGCGCAAGATCTTCGCCGCGTGCTACAGGAACGAGGTGCCAGCTTTTTTGCCGATTTGCTCAGGGCGACAGGTCACTTGGCGACGGAGGTGGAAGAGGGGCTCTGGGAATTGGTGGCAGCGGGGCTTGTGACCGCAGACGGGTTCGACAACCTCCGTGCACTGATGGATCCGCACCGTCGCAGAGCCCAGGGTCGTGAGCGGTCTCGCCGTCCACGCCACGCTGCCGGCCGCTGGTCGTTGCTCCGGCAAGCGGATCCGCCACCGGCTGTTTCAAGCGTGCTCAGCACACAGCACTCAGCTGTTTCCACTGAAAGAGTCGCGTGGCAACTGCTCCGGCGCTATGGCGTCGTCTTTCGCGATCTCCTGGCGCGCGAAGTGCTGGTCCAGTCGTGGCGTGATCTGTTGGTCTTGTATCGGCGACTGGAGTTAAAGGGAGAAGTGCGTGGCGGACGGTTCGTCTCAGGGTTTGTCGGCGAGCAATTCGCTCTGCCCGAAGCGGTGGAAGCGCTGCGTGCGATCAGGAAGGGCAGCGGCTCGGCAGGTGGGATGGAAGTCAAACTCTCGGCCTGCGATCCATTGAATCTTGCCGGCGTGATTTTACCCGGCCCGCGTGTTCCAGCCGTTCCCAGCACCTTTGTGATATTCCGCGATGGCCTTCCCATTCGCACCATCACGGGAAGAGGAGAAAGCGTGGATCGCGGACAGATCGCACAACTCTCTCGCAGCACCCCTGCCGGATAGCGTTATTTCTTCATGGCTGGTGCCGGTGCGCCGGCGCACAAAACTTCCCACAGCGCGTGAGTCGGTGATGCGTTCGTTTCTCGGAGCAATCGTCGGCCCGTCAACGGAGCGTCGTGGCTGCCGACGGATTTCCCACGAGCAGCGCGAGGGTCTCCTGCGGGCTGCTGTGGTGCTCCATCACAAAGGGATAACGGGATTGCGCATGAGCGTAAAAGGATGCTCGGCGATCCTGCGGGATGTCCATCAATGTACTCAAGGAATCGAGATATTCACCTTGTCCTCTCGCCATGTCCTGTTTGACGTTCTCGAAGTTAAACGCCATGAAGGCATTGACCTTCTGATCCGTCTTGACCAGCCCGTCCTCCGTAAACCAAGACCTTCCCGACGTCGAAGATAAAATATTGTTGATGGTCTCGGTAATGCTGCAAGCGGACAGAGAGAGAACCAGTACTGCGGCAACTGAGAGAAGGCTCAGAATGTGTCTTGATTGTGCCATGGCTGCCTCCTGGTTGGTCAAATGATCCAACAGAATGACGTCGTTGACAGATCATACTGTAGAGCAGAAGGAGCGAAGGATCAAGTCAGGAGCGTCGCAGGTGGACAAGGGATACTCCGAGTTGCCCCAGCGGAGCGCGGCGCTGAACGCGTGCACGCGTCCCGCGCCGCGCCAGGATTCAATTATTCCATAGCCGCTGATACCATTGTTTCTCGTCACTCGTCGGCAGGGCGGCAATGTTCATCGCTTTTCGAATCTCGCCGATGTTCCATCCGGTCAACGTCGCGAGGGTCTGCGCTTCCCGCTCATAGCGTTCACGAAGTTGATGCCGATAGGCTGTCGCGGCAGGGCATTCGTCTCCCCCTGTCCACGGATGTCGCAGGATATAGCGGGCCTGGAAGTTCGCCCGATCCGAAGTTTCCTGAAAGATTAAATCTTCAGGAAAATGTGCTGCATCGTAGCGGACGTGCAACCGGGTGAGAAACACATTCTGCGCCGGTGCCATGCCTTTGCTAGGCCTGCCGTTGTGATCCTGCCAGAACACCCCAAGGCTGCGCAGTTCGTCGGCAGAGAGGGGGTTGGCCGCACAGGGATCGCACCAGTTCATGTCCCAGGCATATTCTAAAAACACGCCACGTTCATTTTCACGTTTCACTTGCTGCGTGAACAGATCGCGATAGAAGTCTCCGAACTTGTCTTTCACGTAGAGGGGAATCTCCTGCGCTTCCGGGAGGCGCACCGTCCGGTAGTTCGTGGTTTCGACCCGCCCTTGTCTTGTCAGGAAGTAGATGAAGAGTTCCTGCGCACCGTCCGCATTGACGGTCCCGAGACGGATCGGCAGCATGAACTTCGGCGACTCGAAGGCGATCTGGAGCGGCCGCAGGTGCGTCAGGCCGAGCTTCGCCTGTTCGCCCAGATTCACTTTCGCCACGAAGAATTTCAGATTCTGTTTCAGATAACTGTGAAGCACCGGGGATGCGCCATTCGGAATGCGATAGCCATTTTCAGTCAGCCACGTTTCGAGTCCGGCGCTTTCCTTCGCCGATAGGATGAGGATGTCGTATTCGCCAACCGTGTACTGTGCTTCAACTGTGACACCTAAGGCCCGGTCTCGTTCACGACTCGGCGCGGACTGTGGCATGCTCTTCAACGCGTCCATCTTACGCTCCATGAGCTCATAGCGCCGGCAAGGATTCTCATCGAAGAATTCGACCAGCCGCGGCGCGGAGTAATCGGCCAAGTGTTTCAGCAGCGCCGCCTCGCCGACATGAATCTGCTCCTTCTCCAAGACTGTCGGCACCGGCACGACCAGCGCAAATTCCTTTACATCGCCCTTGAAATCATTCGCCATGGTGATGACGGTCTTGTCGTCGTGGCGCGCGATGGCCACCTCGGAGGCCTTGTTAAAGAGTTTGTTGTCGGCCTTTCCGACATAAAAGCCGCAGAAGGCAGAAGCTGATCCGCTCCAAAGGAGCAAACCGGTGAGGAACGTCAGAGCAAGTACAAGCGGGCGTATCATAAGAACCTCCTTAGGTGATGGAAGAGGAACAACGAGCGGCGTTGGCAGATGGCCAGCCGAAGGACGAGACCAATCGTATCGGGAACCGGGAAAGCAACGATCGATGAATGGAACGAACGGAGAACAGACGATCAAGCCCCACAGCGGCCCGTTCGGACGAAAAAGCGCGAATTGGACGAATAGCGCTGCCACAGCGACCAGGAATGCAAAGAAGACGCGCCCGGGCCGGGAATCTGGGGTGGTCTTCGGGTCCGAGATCATGAAGAAGGAAAAGATCAGCAAGGTGCCGCTCTCGATTTGATGCAGCGGAATCGTCAAGGGATCACCGAGCCACAGCGCTCGTGCGATCAGCAGGCCGACATAGAACCCGAGAAAGGCCAGGGTCACGTCCGCCCGCACTGCACGAGTGACGACCAGGCTCCCGAGGCAGGCGATCAGAAAGCCCAGCCAGGCGACTTGTCCCCACTGTCCGGGAGAGATCCAGCCCATTCCGCTCACAATGACGACGACAAGCGCCAGGTTCGTGGGGTTGAAGATGTGCTTCTTTTCCCAGCGGATGATGAACTTGCTGGCGATAGCGAGGAACGATGCCAGTGCGACAACCATGAGATCGTTGGTGCGGAGGAAAATGCAGAGGCCTAGAGCTGACACGAGTGGGCTGAGAGGATCAAACGCCGGCAACTTGTAGAGGCGCGTGCCGGCATATTGGGTGAGAAGCGCCGTACCGAACGTGAGGGCAATCTGGGGAACCGAGACATCGAAATGGATCCAGAATAGCCCGTATAACAGCAGCGTGCCGAGGCTGGCGATCTGATAGAGGCGGGGATCGAAAGAAGAAAACTGCGCCTTTAACCGCTCAATTGGACAATAGGTCTCCATTCGGCACCTCGTGGGTAGACTGGCGTATCGTTCTACCCACGTTATGGTGCGAGGGGCGAAATCCTTTCATGCCCCTTTCCGCCTTCACCACGCTGGCCAGCTTAGTGGTCGTTGCGGCTTCCTGCTTGAACCAACAGATGTTGGCCCGCATAGGAACATCTTGAACATGGTGCTTGACCCACCTAGTGATTTTCCTGAGAATGTGATGTTCTTTCATTCAGGTAGGCGACCAGTTTCCGTAGAGGCGAGAAAGTGAGGATTATTCTGTGGCCGAGACCAAAGACAAAGTTGCGTCGGCGATTGTCAGGGCCCAAATGGAGTTGGAGGAAGCGCTGTCCGAACTCGACGTCATGTCGGCCTATGACCCGCGCTCTGTAGCCTTCACCGCACACGCCCTTAACAACTACCTCACGGTTACTGGTGGAACAGTCGAATTAATTCTGAAGCGTTTAGCGGATCATCCGGATGCGCAAGTGAAGGTGTGGCTGGAAGGGCTGCAGCACGTCACGGATCTGATGACCAGGACCGTCGGTCAGCTGATGAACTCGTCCACAACCACAGAATCGACGTTTCGATTCGACAAAGCGGATCTGCCGGTGCTTGTACAGCGGATATGCAACTATTACCAGCGGGTGGCAGAGAAGAAGGCCATCCGCGTGGTCGCCGGTGTCAGCAACGATGTCCCGCCCGTCTGGATTGATCGTGTCGCCGTCGCGGCTGTCCTGGATAATCTGCTGTCGAACGCGGTCAAGTATTCGCAGCCCGGCAAACTCATTGAGGTAGAGGTGCGGGGTGAGGGGGACTCGGCCGTGTGCAATGTACGGGATCAGGGACCGGGCCTGAGCCCGGAGGATCAGAACAAACTGTTTAACAAAGGAGTCCGGCTCACACCAAAGCCCACAGGCGGCGAGTCCTCCATGGGATATGGCCTGGCGGTGGCGAAGGAATTGATCGAAAAAATGGGCGGTCAGATTTGGTGTGAGAGCGTACTCGGGCAAGGGTCCTGTTTCTCAATTCGCGTACCGGCATATGAGGAACAGATAGGCAGTCAATAGTCCGTCGAGACGCTCACACCAAGCGGATCATAGTCAAAGGGCAAACAAACATGGACTGGATCGTACTTGTCGTCGCGGGACTGTTCGAAACCGGTTGGGCCATTGGATTGAAGTTTACGGACGGGTTCACTCGATTATGGCCCACTCTGTGGACCGGGCTCGCCATGATCATCAGTCTGGGGCTTCTGGGAATCGCCGTGAAAACGCTTCCGGTCGGAACTGCCTACAGTGTCTGGGTGGGAGTGGGAGCGGTTGGAACTGTGATTCTGGGTATTGTACTGCTTGAAGAGCCGGTCACGGCCGCTCGGCTGGTCAGCGTTGGGCTGATCATTATCGGGATCATCGGCCTTAAACTCGCCACACCAGCCTGATCCACCAGTCAATGCTCTTCTGGATAGTCTGACGCGGGAGTCAGTTTCCAAAGAAGAGAAAGGCTATCCCACTTCCTGCAGCTTGATCAGGTTGGTCCCACCGGGTTGTCCGATCTGCGTTCCCGACAGGATGACGATTCGTTCGCCGGTTTTGACCAATCCCTCCGATTTGAGTCTACGTTCGGCCTCGTGGACCCGCTCATCGGTCTGGGCGATTTGATTCATGGTATGAGGCAGCACGCCCCAATACAGCGCCATCTGTCGACGGATCGGTTCGAAGGGGGTAAAAGCGATAATCGGCGCAACCGGCCGCTGTTTCGAGATCAAGCGGGCCGTACTGCCCCGTTCGCTGAACGCGATAATCGCACTCGCAGCGGTCGCCGCCGCCGCAGAGGATGCCGCAGTACAGATGGCTTCGGGCAAGGACATGTCCCCAAAATCGGTGTGACGCTTGGGTATCACACCAGGCTCGCATCCTTCTTCTGCTGCTCGAATAATGCGATCCATCACTTCGACGGTTTCAACGGGATGGCTGCCGATGGCCGTTTCAGCAGAGAGCATCACCGCGTCTGTGCCGTCGAACACCGCATTGGCGACATCAGAGGCTTCCGCTCTGGTCGGTCGCAGGTGCTGCGTCATTGACTCCAACATTTGTGTGGCCGTAATCACGAGACACCGCCGGCGGTTCGCTTCGGCGATGATGCGTTTCTGTAAAATGGGAATCGCTTCCGGACCCATTTCGACGCCCAGATCACCCCGCGCGATCATCACGCCGTCGGCTTCTTCCAAAATGGCACTCAGGCAGGTCATGGCTTCCTGTCGTTCGATTTTCGCGATGATCGGGATGGTTCCGCCGCATTCGACGACCAGTTTCTTCGCCGCCATAATATCTTGGGGCCCTCTGACGAAAGACAACGCGATGTAATCGACGTCTTGCGCGACGCCGAATCGAATGTCCTCTCTGTCTTTGTCGGTCAGGGTCGGCGCGCTGACTCTGGTACCGGGGAGGTTGATGCCTTTGTGTGACGTAATCTTTCCGCCGATGATGACCTTGCAGTCAATGAGTCCGCCGCTGATCCGTTCGACGATGAGCTCAACGAGTCCATCGTTGATCAGGATGCGGGCACCCGGTTGAACATCGCGCGACAGGTGTTGGTACGTCACGGGGATTTCAGGAATGGCGGAACCACCAACAGCGCGTGCGCCGAGCTGTCCGCCCGAGCGAGCGAGCATGGTCCGCAACTGCACCGATTGGCCGTCCCGCACGTCTATGCCTTCAGGAGCCACCTCACCGACTCGAATCCTGGGTCCTTGGAGATCCTGAATGATGGCGACCGCTGTGCGACGCTGATCGGCGGCCTGGCGAATCGCCTTGATGGCGGCTGCGTGGGAGGCATGGGTGCCGTGTGAAAAATTGAGACGGGCCGCATTCATTCCTGCCGCAATGAGTCGATCCAACAGCGCGAGTGATTCGCTGGCCGGCCCGATCGTACAGACGATTTTGGCTTTTCGCATCGGCGTTTCCTCAAGCTCTTGACAAGATGCGAACAGAGGGCAATGATGCCTACACAACTTTTTTTATTCGCGCGATGAGCCATTCGATTTCGCGCATCGAACTAGCGAGGAACGATGCAGATTACCACAAATCAACTCGATTTCGTGACGATTGATGGCCTGCTGGCCTATGGAGAGCGGGTTGCTGAACGACCGCACGGCGTGGAGGTACAACTCCCCGCTGCGCCGGCTCCTTCGAGTGAAAGAGCGAAGCGAGCGCAGGACGCGTTAGACGCGATCAGGCTCTTTGTACGCCAAGCTCAGAGCGGATTCTCCGGGGCCGATGCGTACAGGGAGGCGAGGAGCGCCTTAATCCGCAATGCCTGTGGCGGCGATGAACTCGTCTTTTTCGCCGCCTGGAACAAACTGGTGGCGGAAGGAGCACTCCAGCCCCTGTTGCGTGCCCCGATCGGCTCGGTGTTGAAACCGACGCATCGCCGTCCGGTCGCGATCGTGCCGCGCAACCAGCTGACGCCGCAGTTGGCGGAAGGTCGTATCGTGCTCGATTTGGGCGACGACCGATTCTGGCTGTTGCCGCGCGATCTGACCGGTCGCACGCTCCTGTTCACGATGCGCCATGGCATCTCTCGCGTGGAGAGCAAAACCCATCGAGTCGGGCGCCGCTTGGCGAATCAGCTGGATCGAGGAGCGAGGCGTGCCCGAGGCCGACGCCGTCGGTGCGGCGCTGGCCCGGATGGTGGGCGTGGTCGGGCAGCAACTGGACTTTCTGCATTTGACCAACTATCTGGACCCGCAACGGTTCCTCCACTTCATCAGCCACAGTCCCAACACGCGGCAACTCTATGAGCGGGTCGTTGCCGCGCTGGTCCAGAAAACCGATTCGTCCGTGGAGCCCACCTTCGAACACGCCTTGGAATCCTCGGACTTCGGATGGATCACCGGCGTGGAAAAGGCGGTGGAGGCGGAGGAACTCGCCAAGGCATTCGGCGTGGATGTGCAACCGCCAAACGCCTGATCAAACATCCCCTCTACAGCTATCCCGGCGGCAATTCGTTCTTCGATCTCTATGTCGATGTCATCGACGGCCTCCATGAGCTGGGCAAGGCCAACCAGGGCAAGGTGGCGTGTCTGTATACGCATAGCTCGACGTTGCGGGCGCTCATGATTTATCTGGACCCTCGTCCCTTTCACGAAGCCTTCACCGAATTCGGCGACTACAAGGAAAGACAGGATAACGTCGTGCTGCTGACCTATGAAAAGGGCCGCTTGTCCGGCTATTCCACCGCGGTGGGTCTGTCCGAGCGGGAACGGGCGGCGCGGGAGACCTGGATGACGGTCGAGCGGGAAAGAAAAGACCGGATCACGCTGAAGCCGCGGCAGATCAAGCGGATCGTGGCGTTGGTCTCGGGCGGAGACTTCGCCGGTGCCGGCGCCGCGTTGAAAGAGTTGCGCGTGGCAGGAAACCGGTTTGGTCTGGAAGTCCACTTCGTTCGGCACGGATTTCTCGGTCTGGCGAACAATTGGATCGAAGCCGTGACCGAAGAACATACCCGCGGCATGAGCAGCCATGCGAGCAGCCCGATCGGGAGCAGCCGCTTCGAGGATTTCAAGGAAGAAGCCGTGCAACAGGCGGCGATGCGGCATCTCGAGCCCTATCTGGAAGACGGAGCGTTGGTCGTTATCGGAGGCGACGGCAGTCTTCGAGGCGCACGGGCGCTCTACGAAGGGTTTGGCGTCCAGGTGGTCGGCATTCCCGGCACCATCGACAACAATATCGAGGGCACCATGTCGCTGGGTTTCCATTCGGCCGTGGCCCTGGCGAATCAATCGATCGAGTCGCTGAAGGCGACCAGTGCGGCCATGGGCAGCATTTTCTTCGTCGAAGTCATGGGCGCTGGATCGGGCCACCTCGCCCTGGCCTGTGCCTATCAGGCAAGAGCTGAAGGGTTATTGGTCAACGAGCATCCCGATCCCGATGCCTATATCGACGACATCATCCTCGGCACGCTGAAGCGGACGTTGGGCGTGCCGAACAAGAGCCATTTGTTTGTGGTGGCCGAACGAACGCCCCATCGCCATCACCGGGACGGAGGGGTGCACGGGCTTGTTGATTATGTCGCCGGCGCATCGCCCAATGGCCGCAGCGCCAGGCGCGGCCCGGTCAGTATCCCCTGACCCTGGCGACCAAAGCCACGATTCTCGGTCATACCTTGCGGGGCGCTCCCCCGACCCCGGAAGACAAGGCCATCGCCCAGCATCTGGCCTATGAGACCGTTCGCCGTTTGGTCGAGCGCCCGGAGGAGGTCGTCGGGTGCATGATGGCCTATCGCGAGCGCGGCACGATCGAGGCCATCCCACTCCATGCGGTGGCGCCGAAACAGTTCGACTGGGATCTCTTCGCCAGAATGCATGGCAGCCAACGGTCGGAGCAGGTGTGACGGTACACTACCGATCAATAGGAATGTCGACGGCAATCTGAGCGGTTGGTGAGGGATCCTGGTTGACCACGTAGGTGGCCTGTTCGTCTTTGGCGGTGGGGGAGCCGGTTTTCACGGTTTCTTGAAGTTGACGGCGTGACCCTCGTCCAAGCATGACGGCTTCCTGCCTCGTGATGGGACCGAACGGCATTCGAGAAAGACGGACGGTCATCATTTCGCTCTCGGTGGGCAACGCAACACGTTGGCGTTGACCAGCGGCTATCCGGTGTGAAATCTGGCTGGTTTCTTTTTCCGGGAATACCAGTTGAGGCGTCGCCTCCCCCGCCCTCTTCCAGATCTGTATATACGCGTCCTGGTTGGTTTCCACGGTTAGGTATACCGGTTCCGGAGTTTTTGCGGCTGTGGTTGCGTCCACTTCACGATCCCGTCCATCCGCTTCATGGACCACGAAGCTATAGCGCAGGCCGAGCGGTTTGACCGGCGCTGATATGTCTGCAGCTGTGCCTCTCAGGGCAAACCGGTCTCGTTCGTATTCCGGCCGATTCACTTCAGGCGACGGCTCAACACCCGATTTCCCTGCCTCTCGTTCGTGGGCCATCGTGCCGATATCGGAACGCGCAGATGTCTCAGCATAGAACAGCGCACGTGCGCTCACGGCAGGAGCAACGGCACCAGTGGCAGGAGCAATCGCTTCCATCGTTGTCGGCTCCGTCGCTGCGGTTGGCTTGTTCGTCAAGGCAGTTGCATCCTCGGCGGATTTGCCAAGTGCACTCACTGGGGCCTCGACCTGTTTGGGTGCTTCATCCTGCTCGGATCGTCGTCGCATGTCGTCTCTGGCGGAACTGGAGAGGCGCTGTTCCTGCGATTGGGGAGCCGCTGCCTTCTCTCGTTTTGCCAACTTGTCGTTGAGCCCATCCGTCTTCTTCGGTTCAGCTGCCGGAGCCACCTTCTTGTTCTCTTTCAACTCTGTGTCCGTCAGAGGCGCTTGCGCCGGTTGAGATGGCGGGGCTGCCGGCGGTGGTGGGGTGAAAGGCTTCATGTCTTCGGTCGCCGATTGCGCTGCTTGACGGAGACTGTCCTGATAGACCTTCGTGCCAAGTACGATGGCGAAGACCGCCGCGGCAAGGCCGCCGGCGAAGGCGAGGCCTGCAGGTCGTCGCAGCCAGTCCAGCCATGAGGAGGAACCGCCTGCGCTCTGAGTCTGGTTCAGCTCCGTGAAGCAATTTTCGGCGCACGGCCGGATCTGCCAGTAATTCTTTCAGTGCCTGCTCATCGGCCAGCGCATTGAACAGTTGTTGGTCTTGCAGCGCGGCGGTGTACAGCTTCTGCCGTTCCTCCGGCGTGAGTGTATCGGCCGCAAATCCGCCGAGCAGTTTTTCCAGCTCGTGTTCAGACATTGTCTTTAGAAGTTTGAGATTTGAGATTTGAAATTCTGAGATCTGAGATCTCGACAGATCTCAGATCTCAGATGTCCCAACTGCCTCCCATCAAGGCCAACAACTGCTTTCGGCAGCGCAGATCCCATGTATAGATCGTATTGATCGAGTTCTGACCCATGATCCTCTGAATCTCGGGAAAACTTTTGCCTTCCAGCTTCCACTTGAACAATTCACGGCAGCGCTCGCCGAGCGACCCAACGCGACCAGCAGCCGGTCGACGCGCTGTTTTTGGTCGAGCTGCGTGGCCGGATCGTCGCCGGGATCGGCGAGGGGAAGGTCTTCAACCGATTCCTGATTATACTCGCCACGCCGGAGCGACTTGCGGTGGGCGTCCAGCATCTTGAACCGCAGGATCTGAAAAGCCAGAGGAACCAGTTCGGTCAGATCCGTGACGTGGGCGTATTTCTCGTGGAGGACGAGAGAACGTCTTGAGTCAGGTCCTCGGCTTGTTCCCTCGAAACACGTAATGTCGCGAAGGCCAGAATCCTTTCGCGGAGGCCGCGAGTATCTCGTCTCGATCCATTCGAGAGTTTTCCGGTTACGCTTTGCAATTGGGTGAGGAGAAGTCCCCGAACGAGCGGAACCCGAGACCCAACCCTCGGCAGACCGCCACTTGGCGATCGAAGCGATTTTTTGTCCGGATCATCTCGCGCAACGTGCCGAACGCCACGCGGCCCCAGGCGGCGAAGTGGAAGACGGATAAGGGATAGTCGGTGCCGAAGAGCAGCCGCTCATGGATCTCCGGATAGTGGCGCAACTTGAGGAGCATCCGCGAGCCGATTGGGAAGTGTCAGGGCGGAAATGTCGGCATAGAAATGCGGATAGTGTTTGGACAGTCGCATGATGGTCGGCAGGAACTTCTCGTAAAGCATCAACCCGTAACTGCAGGCATGGGCGGCAATGACCGTGGCCCCTTCGTCGAGAGCCAGTTGGAGACGGTCGGGGTCTCCCAGTGACTGGTCTTTGCCGATCAAGCTGAACTCGTAGCCGACGTGGCTGAGGAAGGGGAGGTTGCGTTCGGCGAGCGCGCGATAGAACGGCTTGTACCGTAGATCGGCCGGGTTGAACTGCTGGGCATTCGGCAGCACTTTCACCAACACGGCGCCGGCATCCGCGCACGCGATGGACTTCTTCGATCGCATCCCGCCGCTGGGGATTGATCGAGACGCCGGCAAGAAATTCATGTGGATAGGCCTTGGAGGTCTTTAAGACATAGTCGTTGCTGATGAGAAAATCCGTATGGGCCTGGTTGAGCCGGCCGTTCTGGTCGTAGGCCCCGTCCATGCCGAGCAGGACGGCTTTCTGTACATGACGGGAGGCGCGCAATTCGAGCGAGCAGATCGTCGACATATTTCTGGTTGGCTTCGCGAGGGTGTCAGGAGAGAGTTTGTGCTTCCACAAGAGAAACCGAAACAGCGGGCTTTTGAGCATCTTCGGCGAAATGTAGCAGCCGTTGTCGCCGTCGGGCAGCGCGGCCAGATGCACGTGGCAGTCGATGAGGGTCTTGTCAGTCATGGTCAACTCTCGGATTGAGGATCTCGGATTCAGCTCAGCCTTCAGGCAAGTCGTTCCATCGCAATCTGCTTGAGACGACGCAAGTCCATCTTACCAGTCCCCAGCACCGGCAGGGCCTCGACTTTGACGAAATTAGCACGTGGAGGAATGAACAGATTCGGGAGGCCATTTGCCATGAGCTTGGCCAAGATCTCGGGAATCCGCGATTCTTCGAGGGTGTGCAGCACGGCGAGTTGCTCGCCCTTGCGTTCGTCCGGAATGCCGGTGACGGCGAAGACCTGCGATTCGGTCGCCGGCGGCCTGCTGCAGCGCCTCTTCGACTTGGCCGTGCGGAACCATTTCTCCGCCGATCTTGGAGAAGCGCGAGAGCCGATCGGTGATCGTCAAGAACCCGTCTTCATCCAACATGGCGATGTCGCCGGTGATGTACCAGCCATCGCGCATGGCGTTGGCCGTGAGATCCTCACGTCCCAGGTAGCCGGTCATGACGTTGGGACCCTTTGACCAGCAACATGCCGGGAGTGCCGGGAGGCAGTGGCGCGAAGCTGTCGGGATCGACGATCTTGCACAGACACGCCGGGCAGCGGCTGGCCGACCGTTCCACGCCGGGAGGCCGGCTGAAAGTATCCTGCGGCTCGGAAGTCCGGGCAATTGACGGCGATGACGGGCGCACATTCGGTGACGCCGTAGCCCTCGATCGGTTCGATGCCGAACCGATCTTTAAACGCCTGCGCGAGCCGAGCCGGAAGTTTCTCAGCGCCGGTCAGCACCACGCGCAGCGAGCTGAATTGCTCCGGTGTGCAGCGGCGCTGATACAGCTGGAGAAAGGTCGGCGTCGTGACGAGGAACGTGATGCGGTAGCGGCGCACGAGTTCGCCGATGGCGGCGACGTCGAGCGGAGAAGGATGAAAGACCATCGCCGCGTTGTTGAACATGACGAACCAGAAGACGAGATAGCCGAACGAATGGAAGAACGGGAGGATGCCGAGCACCCGCTCCCCCTGGTAGAGATGGAGGACCTGGCTGGCTCCCTGCGCATTGGCATCGATGCTGAAGTGAGAGAGCATCACGCCTTTCGGTTCGCCGGTGCTGCCGCTGCTGAAGATGATGGTGGCCAGGTCGTCCATGGTCAGCGGAGTGGTTCTGTCCGCAGGCCCGTTCGATCAGGCGCGCAGGGGCGCAGAGGGCGAGGAAGGCTCGCGACGAGTTTCTGCGCCGTGCCGATGGTCTGGGCGACGTCCTCCAGCCAGATGATCGACGGCCCGTCCGGCAATTCCAACTTGGCCTTCTCGACAAAGGCTCGGCTCGTGACGATCGTGCGAAGGCCGGCGAGTCGCACGGCTGCTTCGAGGCCGGATTTGCCGACCGTGTAGTTCAGATTCACGCTGGTTTTTCCGCAGAGCGGCGCAGCGACGTTGACCAATGCGCCGGCGACGGTCGGCGGGAAGCAAGATGCCGACATGGCGTTGGTCTCTCCCAATGTGGCCGAAGCGCTCTGGCGAGTACGATGGATCCGATCAGCGCCTGGAGCGACGACACATGCGGCCGGGTTTGGTCCGCCATCGCGAAGCGGAAGGGATGCCGTCCTCATCGCATGGATGAATTCACGGTGCAGCGGGCGCCGATGCGGTTTGCGCAAGCTGCCAGGCCTCTTCGCCGAGGGTGCGAATCGCGTCGCGGACTTCGTGCGCCGGCGTCTCCGGTGGCAGCGGCGCGCCGAATGAGACGGTGACGGGATAGGGAATCCGCTCAGGCCATTTCCTGAAGAACCGGCCGCCGTCGAAAGCTGAAGATGCTGCCCCAGACGCGATCGAGATGGACGGGGATGATCGGGCGCCTGGCGGCCTTTCATGATCCGTTCGAAGCCCCGGCGGAACGGCAGCAACGTCCCTGTGCGGGTGATTTGTCCTTCTGGAAAGATGCAGACGATTTCGCCCTGTCCAATGCCGCGCCCGCCTCGCGAAGTGCGCGCAGCACCATGCGCATGTCCTCCATGGGACGAGATCGGAATCACCCCCAACGCCTTCACGAAGGGTTTGAACAGCGGGTGGCTGGCATATTGGGTATCCACGACGAATCGTATGGGCCGATCGACGCTGGCGATCAGCAGGAAGCCGTCGATGAACGACATATGGTTCGGCACCAGCAGCGCGCCGCCGCTCGTGGGCACATGCTGGTGGCCGACGATGCGGAAACGGTAGAGACTGTTCGTCAAGATGACGAGAATGACGCGGAGCAGGCCTCCGGTAACAGCCACAGGGCCCAGGCGGTGCCGCCGATGGTGAAGAGCGCGGTGGCGACGAAGATACCCGTGGTCGATACGCCACTGTTGGCCAGCGCGCCGCCCCCAACGACCCTAGCAAAATGCCGGTGAACACGCAGGTGTTCTCAAACGCGATGACCGAGCCACGCCGATCGGCGGGCGAGCGCCATTGGATGAGTGCGTTGAGCGGCACAAAGATCAATGCGCTGGCGAGACCGAGGATGCCCATAAGCGCCAACGTCCATCCGAAACCGGGGGCGACGAGTCCCAGTATGGAAAGGATGATAGCCACGCCGATGGCACCGAGTGGAATCAAACCGTACTCCACGCGACCTTGAGAGAGGCGGCCGACCAGTTTGGCGCCGACGCCGATACCGATCGACAGTGTCATGAGCGGCAACCCGGATTGCCAGTCGGCCACGCCCAAGACGGCTTTGGCATAGACCAAAATGTTTTGGGCGAAGAGGCTGGCGATCATCCAGAAGAAGACTGCGCCGATGATTGCAAGGCGCAGCATGCGATCGGACGCGAGAGCAGCCCAGGCGCCCCGCCACGTATTGAGCAGCCCTCCTACGGTGCGCGCCGGGGGCACATAGGGAATCGTGAAGGCTGCGGCACATCCGATGAGCGAGATGATCGCGAGGAGCAGCGGCGCGAGCCAGGTTGATTCTCCTGTAAAGGAGAGGAAAATGCCCGGGGCTGCGGTGCCGGTGAGAATCGCGGCGAAGGTCCACATTTCCAACAGACCGTTGCCAGCCGCCAGCCGTTCATGCGGCAGCAATTCGGCAAGAATCCCATATTTAGCCGGGCTAAAGAGCGCGCTATGGACACCCATGCCGCCCAGCACGATCAACGGCAGGATGCCGCCGGCGGGATTGATCCAGAGTGCTACGGTGGCGGCGCTCATCAGCAGCACTTCAACCGATTTCATCAGAATGATCACGGTGCGTTTACTGACACGGTCGGCCAGCACACCCGCGACAACCGATACGAGTGCGAGTGGAAACGTGAATACGACGAAGGCCAGCGTGGTTTGTGTTTGGGAGGCGGTTTCGAACTCGAGGCCCGGAGAAGTCAGAGAAGCCAGTTGCCGGATGGCGAGCAAGGCGACCATCAACTTCCAGGCGTTATCGTTGAACGCGCCGCAGAACTGGGCGATAAGCAATCCGCGAAGAGGATGAGGATGAGAAGGGGAATGGGGGTCCGACGCAGTCGAGACTGTCATCTGTGAAATCTATTGTGCCTCATTTGAGGAGTGCCCGGGAATAGGCAGCCCTTCCAATTCCATGATCCGCAGGGCGTTGGTGGTTGGACACGGTCCCGGGCGGAGTTGGTAGTCGAACGTGAGGGCTCCGGCGGACACGGTTTCCTGGAAGTGCGCGTTGGTGAGTGAGGGGATTTCCTTTTCCAAGTCGGTCAGCTCCAGGTCGTGCGTGCTGACGAGGCCGAAGCCGTTCCCGATAGTGAGGGCTTTGATGTAGGCCCGGCTGCCGATCAGACGTTCCCGGTTGTTCGTGCCCTTGAAAATTTCATCGATCAGAAAGAGCACCGGCGGCGCCGCGCGGTCGGCCGTGGCATCGAGAATCGCTTTCAGCCGCTTCACCTCGGCATAAAAGAACGATAGGCCTGCATCGAGCGAGTCGTTGACGCGGATGCAACAGGCCAATCGGCTCCGGCTCCATTCGAAGGTCGTGGCACAGACCGGGGCCCCCGCCTGGGCCAGACACAGATTGATCCCGATTGTCCGGAGGAAGGTACTTTTGCCGGACATGTTCGAACCGGTAATCAAATGAATCGTGCCGAGTCCGGATAACTGAATGCTATTCGTCACGCGGACCGAGGAAGGGATGAGGGGGTGGCCGAGGCCGTCGCTCTGTAAGCCGGCATGGGTAGATGGGGTCGGCCATGCATATTCCGGATGCAAATATGCGAATGTCGCCAGGGCCGATGCCGCCTCGACTTCTGCTAACCTATCGAGCCAGACAGGGAGACGGTCCTGGACTCGTTCTTGGAACTGCCGCAGCCTAAAGGTGAAAAACAGATCCCAGGGACAGAGGGCATTGAATGCCAGATGGACCAACGGATGGGCCTTCACGCTGATCCCGTGAAAAATACGGGCGATGTGCCGCGTGAACGAGGATGGTGACCGGCCTGGGTCCATGAGGGCCTTACAAGTCTGAGCGAGGGCAGATCCGGCTCGTGTCGCGTGGCGTTCAAGAAATTGTAAAACCCTGCTCAGCCGTTCCATCTCATGGTGCAGGCCGATCGCATGTTCGAGCAGTTCTTCACCCTGGTCGGTCATCAGATAGATCAAGGCATAGGCGCCGAATGTGAACATCCAATAGCCCGGCAGCCAGGTGAGCAGTGCGCCAATTCCAAGGATGATCGTGCCGAGGGCCAGCAGAGTTTGGATGACGAGAATGCGGGTCAGGCCGGGAAAGCCAACCGGATGTGCTAACACGGCAGCGAGACGGCGACCGTTGATTTCCTGTTCGCCTGCGAGTTGCGCTTCCAGCACAAGGCGATCACGAAACAACGAGCGGGGAGACAATTCTCTCACGAGGCATTGCCGCATTTCCCATGTCTTCGGATCGGGTGGTTGGGTGAGCAGCCAGGAGGTCAGGCGTGCGCGTCCCTGGTCCGAGACGGTGTTGTCCAGAAGTTGCAGCAGTGAATGAGACCCGGTGAGATCCAAGTCTTGCGCGTAGAGATGGGACGAGGCCTCCTCCCACGGTTTCTGAGGAATCTTGGACCAGTCGAGCTGCACTCTGGCAAGGTGCACGGACTTGATGCTGTTCCAGAGCCGCAGGCGATGAATCCGCTGTTCGAGCCTGTTATGATACGCGGCAACGATGAGAAAACAGATGAAAAATCCGGCCAACGCCAGGTTGCCGCTGTTGTACCAGCCGGATTTGAACAGAATGATGCTGCAGAGAAGTCCGGCAATAAAGATCGCGAGCCGCCATCGAGTGAATCGGGAGCTGGTCGCGGTGCCGCATGCGATCCGTTGGTCAATCCTGCGGATGAGCCGTTGGAGTTGCTGGGACCGTGAGATCGCTGCCATCGTTCGGTGACGATACTGGAAGGTATTGATGGCGTCAATCACCACTGAATGGGTAGATGTGCAGATTCGTTCCACCCTTGACGTCGGAGAGTTGCTCGGGCTTCTCGACGATTCCGCTGTGCAAGGCGCCTGGCAGGATGGCCACACGGTCCATCTCTATTGGCCGAGCCAGAGTTGGTCTCCCGATCATCTAGTACAACTGCGGCTGGTGCTTCGGCAACTCGATGGAAAGGGCCTGCCTGAACCAGATATTGTCGTTCAATCGTTACCGAATCAGGATTGGAACAAACAGTGGGCTGAGTCAGTGAAGCCCTTACGGGTTGGCAGACGTATCGTGATTCGACCAAGTTGGGAAACGGTCGAGGCCAGGAATGATCAAATTGAGATCATCCTCGATCCGAAGCAAGCGTTTGGCACCGGCCACCATCCGACAACGAGGATGCTGCTAGAGTGGCTGGAGGACCTGATCCAGGGAGGCGAATCGGTGCTGGATGTGGGAACGGGGAGTGGCCTCTTGGCGATGGTGGCGCTCCGGCTCGGAGCGAACCGGGCGATTGGCATCGACACTGATCCGGTCGCAATCGAGTGTGCCCGAGAATATGCCGTCTGTAATCGGTTCGGCAGCGAACTGTCGTTGCACTGTGGCACAGTCACAAGCCAGAGCGCCTTCGATCTTGTGTGCGCAAATCTTGATCGGCAGACGTTGCTGCAGTTGGCTGACCAGCTGGCTCGTTGCACGGGGCAACGGCTCCTCGTTTCTGGGCTGCTCCTCGAGCAGCGTCAGGAGATCATAGAGGTCTTTGCGCGTGTCGATCTGTATCCAGGCCGAGAGCGAGAACGGGATGGATGGCTCGCGATAGAGTTTACGCGTGCGCAATCGTGCGAGGGAGTGTGACGATGAATGGAACAGGCCAGCCGCCGTACCCTCATGTCCATCAGATCAATGTGTCGGATGGGGGTGTGCCGAAGCACCCGCTGATGGAAGCGAAGGTGACGAAGCAAGGTCTAGAGGGCGATCGACAGGAAAATCTGAACGTACACGGCGGGCCGGATCGGGCAGTATGTCTGTTCTCGTTAGAGCTGATCGAACGGTTGCAGGATGAGGGACATTCGATCGATCCAGGTTCCGCGGGAGAAAATCTCACGCTGGCAGGACTTCCGTGGGAAAAGCTGAGTCCTGGGGCACAATTGCATATTGGTCCTGACGTGCGGCTGGAAGTCACCAGTTACTGTGCCCCTTGTGATTGGAATGCGCAGTGGTTTTGCGAGGGAGATTTCAAGCGGATCTCTCAGAAAATCAATCCTGGCTGGAGCCGCCTCTATGCACGTGTGCTTGCTGAGGGAATCGTGCGACCGGGTGACGAAGTAGCCATACAAAAGGTGTAGGGTGAGGTGAAGCTTTGAATGGCAGCCTTCTTCGGGAACGATGATGGACCGCGTGCTTGAGCCGGAATTGATGGACGATCCTGAGCAGGCTGCGGCCTATGCGCGTGCCGACTTCGCGGAGGAAAATCAAAGCTTCGTAGGCCAGTTCCAGGATTACTTCCCCGATTTTTCTGAAGGCCGCATTTTGGACCTGGGCTGCGGCCCGGCTGATATTCCCATCCGCTTCGCTAAGCTGTATCCCGCTTGCCGGGTGATTGGCGTGGATGCCTCGGCGCCCATGATCCAGTTGGGAGAGCAGGCGGTAAAACAAGCAGGGCTGGTCGATCGCATTACGTTGCGTTGCGAACGGTTTGAAGCGGTCGCCGGGGCCAATATTGTGGATGCGGTGGTCTCAAATAGCCTGTTGCACCATCTGCCTAATCCCCTGAAGTTCTGGAACAAGCTCCGCCAACTCGTGAAGCCTGGCTCGCCGGTACTGGTCATGGATCTGCTTCGACCTGATTCGCCGGAGGAAGCGCAGGCGATCGTGGATCGCTATGCAGCCGGGGAGCCTGACATCCTACGACGGGACTTTTACAATTCGCTTCTGGCCGCCTTTACTGAAGACGAAGTGACCACCCAGCTTGCCCGCATGAACCTCACACGATTGCTCATCGATGTGATTGACGACCGTCACTGGGTTGTTGGAGGTATGGTTTATTGATGGACTCTCGTGTCATTGGAGCTGCAGTCCTCGTCTTGTTTATCCTGTTTGTTCTCGCCCACTCCTCGTCAGCACAGCTGGATCGATTAAGAAAATCCAAGTCACTCGAACCGGTGGCCAGCAGCCCCATGGTTGAGGTTCCCGCTGGAGAGTTCGTCATGGGGTTTGACGGCTCGCAGGCATTGGAAGATGAGCGGCCGCTACATCGCGTTTGGCTCGACACATTTTCGATCGAGCTGTACGAAGTGACCACGGTGCAGTACTCATCGTTCCTTGCATCAGAAAAGCGTGCTGCACCATGGCAGTGGGATACCGTGGATCTTACTCAACATGGCGATCGACCGGTGATCGGCGTGAATTGGGAGGATGCCGAGGCGTTCTGTCGGTGGAAAGGGAGGCGGCTTCCCCTCGAGGCGGAATGGGAAAAGGCGGCGAGAGGGACGGATGGCCGAGGGTACCCTTGGGGAAATGAGGCGCCGACGAGGGAATTAGCCAACTTTGCCCTTGGCGCCCGGTTTAGCTACAACCAAGTACTCTTTCCCGTACGTTCACACGAACAAGGGAAGAGCCCGTACGGGCTGTATCACATGGCGGGGAATGTCTACGAATGGGTGCAGGATTGGTATGCGAGCCACTACTACGAGACGTCACCGGATCGCAATCCGCAGGGACCTCCGCAAGGTCAGTTCAAAGTTCTGCGCGGGGGATCTTGGTCCGATCTACCGAAATATCTTCTCACCTATGGCCGCTTCAAGCTCCCTCCGGAAACCAGAAATAGTTACACAGGGTTCCGCTGCGCCAAGTAGCGTATAAGCCCACACGCTCGCGTAACCGGCGGCTGCTCAACCGTTTTCCAACAAGACCGCAGAGAGCCGGGCGACCGAGGCATATCGTTATTCACCCGATCGCCCCGAGCTGCTGAGACAGCTCTTTCACTGGTGGGGTACGTCGGAAGGAGACGGGCGACTGAGACGATGCCTCGGTCAGGGCGCGTCTCGGCGCGTCCAGGGTCGTGGGTGAGAAAGGTATCGGTTTCAGCAGCCGCTAGTAGATGCTTTTGCTGACTTCTGCCGATAGTCCGCTTTCACTACCAGAGTAGTTAAAGGCTGAAATGGCGAAATAATAGGTCTGGCTGGCTGGAAGTCCGCTGACCGTATAGCTACTCACGCGCCCGATGATGATGGGCGAGCCTGGATAGGTATATTGGCCTGGTGTGGTTCCCACATAAATCTTATAACCCGCAAGGTCGCTCTCGCTGTTGATGGTCCAACTGAGTAGGGCGCTCCCTGTACTAGGAGAAGGCGCCGGCGAAGTTGGAGGAGGCGAGGACGATGATGGAGAAGACGGTGATGGAGAAGACGGTGATGGAGAAGACGATGGTGGCGTAGTGACGGACAAAGTTGGCGTGAGCAATTGCGAGAGGCTGGGCATCTGTCCCACAAGACGCTGCAGGCCTCGTCCTCCAGTCACGCTGCTTCCTGATGAAACCGCGGCGCCATTTGCAGCACTGGCAAGAGCGCTCGCCGCGCCAGATCCGGCCATCGTGACACCGGCCAGTGGTACAGAGGTTCCTGATAAGGCGCTTGTCGTGAAAGGTGCCTGCAGGGCAAGCGCTGACACTCCCGTCGACAGGCGGCTGTCACTAGGCGTCGGCACTGCCGATGGAGGTTGCGAGGGAGAAGGGGTGCTCTGTGTGAGACCAGCCGACGGTGAGGTGACGACTCCCTGTCCCGGTCGTTTGGTCAATCTCCGATGGAGCGAACGAGCAGTCGACGCGGATGGGGAAGGGGACGCCGGGGCCACGGCTTTGGGTTCGGCAGGTCTGGAATCAGATTCTTGGCGGTGGATCAAACTATGGCGTTGAGCAGACTCCGCAGCCGACAGTCGCGGTGCACTGCTAACAAGGTCCAGCCCAATCAACAAGCACATGAGGATGAGGGGAGAACGACAAACTTTCTGTTGATACCAGTACGTCACGGGTGCCTATCCTCAAGCATGGAGCGAACTCCGGCGCATTGTCGATCAATTGCCCTGCTGTGCAAGTCTTACGACCGAACCGATGAGTATGGGGGCATTCTGAATCTGAAGTGCCGGATAGGCCAGTAAAAGTCATCTTTATGCGAGAGGACCGGCAAATTTGAACTGGGGGCAAACGCGAGCGAGATTCAGGCCAGGATGAGAGCGAGGAGAAAAATTCCGGTCAGCACACAGAGCGAAGCCAGATAGACGGTGCTCGAACGATCATTGAGCCAGGCCGTCTTCCATTTGGCCGGATAGAGTGCTTGATTCTCGATGAACAGTCCATCTTCATAAAACCCGAGCGCCTGTTCAAGTTGGATCAAGACCTGCTTAGCCAACCGGTGGCGATATCGCTGTTGCAGGATCAGGCCGCAAAAAAGTCCGCACCAGATCAGGGCGACGAGGCTCAGCAGAAGGGTGTCCGGAGAAGAGAGCCGGTTTTTGACAGGGCTGAGCAATAACGCAAAAACCATCGCAATGAGGCCAAAGGCGCCGAACGCCGTCAGCCGCATCATCTGCTCGCGCCTCTTGTAGACTTCGTCCTTGTACAGAGGGTAGAGAACGGTGAGAACCTGCTGGACGCCTTCGGTGATCATCGCTGAATCCGCCCAGTTAACAGATACATGATCAGCCATTCTGTGATGGCGGAGGTCATCGTTCGAAAATCTTCGCCCCGCGTGAATTGATGATCTGCATCCGGCAGAAGGTCCAACCGTTTCGGACCTTTCAGAGCCTCCAGCAAGCGTCGGCTTTGGTGAAGCGGTACCAGCTCGTCGCGCTCACCCTGGACGATCAACGTCGGTGTCGTGATCTCTGCCGCCGGACCGTAGGCAATCTGTTGAAGACAATCTTCGTACATCCTGTACTTCAACCGGACCCGTTCGGCGCCTCCCATGAGATTGGGAATCGTGTTGGTCGCCTGCCAGCGCGCCATTTCGTCCGGGCCGAATTCTAAGCGAAATTCTTCCGCAAAATCCACCACCGGGCACTTCAGGGCGAGACAGGCGATATCCGGTCGCTGGGCGGTCGTGAGGATCGCCACCAGCCCGCCAAAGCTCGAGCCTACAAGCCCGATTGTCTTGTAGCCGTGTGAGGCGACGTGGGCGATGGCAGCCTGTGCTTGGCCTACCGCCAGCGAAATCGTGATGTCTTCGAAGCAACCTTCGCTTTCTCCTTGCCCAAAGAAATCGAAGCGACAGGTCGCCAAGCCCCGGTCGTTCAGGATCCTGGTCAACGTTTTGTTGGTGGTGCTGTTTTTATTCGAGAGAAAGCCGTGGCAGAGGACAACGATCTTAGCGGTGGGCTGTTCCGGTCGGCTGACGATGGCTGAAACGCGATGTCCCCGCTCGTCCTGAAACGTCAACGATTCTTCCATGCGGGGACATTGTAGCAGAGTCCTTCTACACCTTGCTCGATCGTACACGATAGTCCACGTTATCCTGCAACCACTTCCAGAAACGATCCTGCTGGGCCAGATCAAGGTTCGGCTGCATTTTTTCTTTCCAGTTTTTCATGATCTCCCCATCCACTGTCCAGAGACGCACACGTTCACGCGGCACATGCCTGCGCCAATGCTCGCCGACCTTGGGGCTCACATATGCCAAGCGAAGCGTGACATTTCTGGACAAATATTCGAGGGGCTTGAGATTGATCTTCTCATACAGCGCCTGGGACCCTGCCGTCGTGCCGCTCGTCATGGCATCCGGGACGCCGTCTGTAATGACGATGACATTAATCGGCGCGAGCACGAGATTGCGCTCCTTTGTGATTCGAGCCACCTCTTGGAAGAAAGGATTGAAGTCTGTCACGCGGTCGGTTGGGGGAAACCATTTGCGGAGCTCGGCTTCGATCTGTGCGATATCCTTGTTCTCGAAATCATGGATGGGATGGAAACTCTTGGGCTCGCGAAGATCTTTACCGCCCACGCTGGCGACAAACATGGCTTGCGGTTTGTCCAAGCCGCCCAGTTCGTTCAGATGACCATAGATGTAGTGGGCGAGGAACGAAAGCGCATTGTCATAATAGCCTGAATTTTTGAACGAGCCGCTGGCATCCACGCCGATGAAGAGCGTGCTGTGAGGTCTTTGGATCTTTGCCGACTCCTGCGTACAGCTGACGAACGCGCCGAGGAGCATGGCGGTTGCAAGTGCGCTGGCAATGATGGCGACCGGTCTGCGTGTCATGAGGCCACCTTTTTCGGTTGCCACCTGACGGTGGGCAGGAGTTCCCTCGTCTCTACGACATCCTTCAAGCTTTTGAACGGAAGGCCAAAGACCGGCTTGCCTGTGACCAGGATCATTGCGAAATTCAACAACGCTGCGGCGACATGGAGAATAGGGAGCATCAGGAACTCCATGAGTTCGCTGGATTTCTCGTGCAGCCAGCCGACCTCGCCCTTGAATTCCGCCAGGGGTGCCCTCCACCATGACGGCGGCTCTGTGGGGACTATACTCACGTCTCCCGGTGATATCGCTTGCTGCATCGGCTGACGAGAGATGAAAGACAGGAGCGGGGGAGTGCCGTATTGGCCGAATAAGAACCAGGTCATGCCTCGAACACCGACCCACCCAAACGTCGCAAGCGACAGGGTGAATCCGATCCCCGGTCGAAACTGTTCACCCGTCTGTTGAGCGATCCAGGGTGTGAGGGCGTCAACAAGTTCCCGATAGAGAAACATGACTTCGAATGTCATGACAAACAGTTCGACGAGGAGCATTTGCACCAGAAATTTATACTCATGGTTCTTGACTGCATCAGCGAGCACCTGGATGCACGCGAAGCTGCCCATGATGAGCAGAAAGAGGAAGAAATACAGGATTGTCCCGGTCATAACCGAGGCATCCGATCCGGTGATGCCGGCCAACACCTCTGTGACCGTGGGCATGAGCGTGTACGTGAAGATCGTCGCTTCCAACAGACACCAGAAGATCAACAAGAGAAACGCGATCCAGGGCACGCCCGGCTGAAAATAGCTTTGAGTCATCTGCCCCGTCATCTTGAACGGGAGGAGCACAAGCTGCTTCATGGCTTCCGCGGACAGGTTGAGGGCAAGCCGCCCTAATGTGAACAGCCAGCCGGCGACGACCATGAGGAATCGCGCCAGACCAACCCAATACATCCAGATGGCAAAGGCGGTGTCCCACCAGGCCAACAATAACATTCTCAAGAGTTCGATTCGGCCGGAACGAAACGGCAACGTATAGATCGTGAGATGTGTGCACCACACGGCTCCGATCCAGAGCAAGACAGGAAACAGCAGGAGGAGATAATAGATGCCGGCTAACCAGCCGGTCGCCGAAGAGAGCACAAAGTCCATCAGACTCTGCTGCATTTCCGGAATCCACGAAAGCGGAATGGTAAGAATGTGGAAGAGACTTTGCCAAGGATCTGGAACCATCTGCGTCAGGTTGTCATTCATGGGACCCTCTTCTGTTTACGTTGGCACGACGGTGGATTCTATTAGGACCTAGCAGGTCTCGATGGAGCAAGAACCAGGCTGGAGAGATGATTCTGTAAAGTTTCGCAAAAATCGACAGTTAGAGGCGGATCATGCGGCCAGCATTGTCCATGAGGTGAAGGTTCAGAGGTACGGAGAGGAACGAAAGCTGATCAAGTGTTCAAAAGCGGCTGCTTATGAGGGACGAAATCCGACGGCCCAGGCCAGTTTCGCGGCGAAGAGGGCCAGGCTCAAAAGGAGCAACCCTGCAGCGACCCAAACGGTGCTCTGGACATAAAGAGAACCGAGCGACACGTTCCACGTCAATGCGGCAAGGACCGATAACCCCATGGTGCCGAGACTCATCGAGCCCAGCTGCACCGTTCCCCATCGGTTCATGATCGCATCGAGCTGCGCTCGATATGGGTCGCGTTTCGTACTGTGCGGCACTCGAGTGATCGCCAACACGATTGGCAGACTGTACGATAAGGCGCCGCAGACACTTTGAACCATGAACCCGATGAAGGCGAGATGGGTGTAAGCCACCAGATGCAGTGTTCCGATCGGTAAAAGCGGCGGGTTCGGCAGATAGTTGGTCCCCATCGCAAGACCGGCGATCGTCGCCAACAGCAGAAAAAAGATGCTGATCAACAGATGATCGGATGCGGCGTTTCCAGGCAGGCCAGACCGGACCCACGTCGTGATGAGGTTGTACGTGCAGAGGCCGACTCCAATGACCAACAGGCCGCCCACAGCGAGTTCGAGCCATAGAAATGAGGTCACGAATCCAGCGAGCAAGACGGCGAATCCAACAGGCAGAGACCACAGAGCCAGCCGGGCGAGCTGAAGATTGACAAGGTCCCTCTGCAAGACACCCGGAATGAGTTGATGAAGTGCGACGACAAACGTGACGGTCAAGAATCCCAGCACGATGAGATGAATGTGCAAGAGCCGCGCATGGGCATAGTAGGCCTCTATCAAACGGAAGGCCATGGCGACTCCGATGGCGAGTCCGACGAGGAGGGCAATGAGAGCGGCTCGATAGATCCACCCGGCGCCGCCCGGCTGGTTGAGTTCTTCCTGCACGTGATGCCACGCCATTTGCGAAAGAGACAACACGATACCAATGAGGACCAAGCCGGCCAAACCGGCCAACATCATCTGCCCCATCCAAAAACTTGCGAGGAGTCCAATCGTCGCGACGTTCAACGACAGAAAGAGAACGGGACGCGATTCCGAATAGGCGTCTTTGTACTCCGCGGAACGGGCCAGGGAAAGAAAGAAGCCGCCCATAACCAATTGAAGGAATCCCCCGACCAGAGCGCCGTGCACGTGGATCATTTTCAACGAGGACGGCAGTGGCGTGCCTTTGACCAAACCGATTACCGTGGCGATGCCGACCAGGGAAGACAGCAGCACCCAGGTGAAACCGGTGAGAAGAAAGGTTAAGGGCGTACAGCGTAGGCTAACCATAGAGCATTACCCTCCAAGAGGTTGGTGATAGCCAATGGTGCGGCCACATACGAGCTGTGATGAGAGTTGCCGACAGAGATTGTCATCATTCTGCAAGGAAATAGAAGTGGTTGGTTGGTCCACTTCCATGACCGATCGCCAAACTGTGACGAATGGCTTCAGTGAGATAAGTCTTGGCGGTTTGCACGGCATCGTGGACTGACTTACCACGCGCGAGATGGGCGGCAATGGCGGAGGCAAAGGTACATCCTGTGCCATGCGTGTGCGGCGTATCAATGAATTCCCCTTTAAAGACGTTGAAAAATCGGCCGTCGTAGAGAAGATCCGTCGCGCGTTCGGCTAGCAGGTGCCCGCCCTTGATCAAGACGTGTTTGCAGCCGAATCCATAAATGACCTTGGCAGCGCGGCGCGCATCGGCGAGCGATTTGATTTCGATACCGGAGAGCTGCTGGGCCTCGTGGACATTGGGGGTTACGAGCAGCGCGAGAGGGAAAAGCTGTTTCTTCAGCGCATCGATGGCGTCCGGTTTCAACAGCGGATGGCCGCTTTTTGAGATCATGACGGGGTCCACGACCACATTCACCACCGCTTGAGGCTTCAGCATCTTCGCCACCGTCTCAACAATCCCGATTGACGACAGCATGCCCGTTTTTACGGCGGCCACCTCAAAATCGTCGAAGACCGCATCGATTTGAGCGGCGATGACCGAGGTCGGCACCTCGAATACCTCCGTGACCTCTTCGGTGTTCTGCGCGGTGATTGCAGTAATCACCGACATGGCAAAGACGCCGTTGGCCGACATGGCTTTGATGTCGGCTTGAATGCCCGCGCCTCCACCAGAATCCGAGCCGGCGATTGTCAGTACCTGCTTGAGTGTTGTGCTCATGGAGGAGTGTCGCTGCTGGAGGTGAAAAGTCAGCCGAATATATATACTGTGCCGCGGAAGTCTGTCCAGCGTCAGCGGAAGATCAGCGTACCCATACCTCGACCGAGCGCATACCCGACCGGCATGAGTCCCAGCAGCAGAAAAGGAAGGAACAGATAGGCGAGTGCACCCTGGGCGTCTGGATACCAGAGCGTCATGACATGCGTCCACACGCTGAGTCCTACGAGCCCAATTACTGTGACCAATACACCGGCGCCACGACGATGCCACAGCCTTCGATCCTGTGAAGGGACGAGGCCCATGTGGAACAGGGTAAAGACCGCGAAGACCACGAACGGCACTGCGTTGAAGAGTGCAATCAGAAAGAGGTTGAACCCAGGTGCAAACAGATGCAGCTGCAACTGGTGTATGGCCTGAACGAGTGATTGATCGTGTTTCAAAACATCCACTGCGATGGTGGCGATCCACGGGATACAGAGCCCGAGCAGAATGCAGCCCCAATAAACGCTCAGTGTGAACGTCATAAGCCGACAGTCCGATTGCTGAGCGCTCATGGTGCGGCAGCCTTTCTGTTCTCGATGGCGTGTAACGCCTCGGCAACCGCTTCCCGGACGATCGGATCCGGGTCTTCGAGACTTCGTTGCAATGCAGGCGCCGCCGCCTTCGCCGCTGGTCCTATGGTTTCAAGAGCACAAGCAGCGAGGTAGCGCTCGAGTGGTTTTTCCGCGTTAAGGAGAGCTGACAGCTTTGGCACGGCTTCGGCTGCGCGCGGGCCGAGTTTCGCCAACTGTAACAACGGATAGGTCCGGTCACCCTGTTGATCGAGCGTGAAGAGATGGACGGAGATCGAAATCGGGCGTTCTGCAGAGCTCACGGCTGATTGAGCCAATCGAGACACGGTCTGGTTCGGGTCTTGAGTCACCTCTCTCAAGGCGGCAAGCGCCTCCGGGCTGGACGATCCATTGTAGGAGAACTGGGTGACCGCGGCGAAGCGTACCGTCCATTCTGGATCGCGCAAGGCCTGCAACAGCCCGCGGTTCACCATATCGACTGGAAGCGCGATGGCTCCCAACGCGCGGACCACGCGGTCGCGAACGATCGTATTCGGATCGTTAACGATTCCCAGCAACGAATGCACCGCCGGTTTTGCGACCGGACCGAGCGCGCCCAACACCGCGGCTGCATCGCGTCTGACCTGCGGATCCGGATCTTGGAGCCGGGGCAGCCAGGCGAGCATCACCCTTCGTGCGGCGCTTAGGTCGATCGGAGGCAACGCTCCGGCCGCTTCGTTGTGGATCGATGACCGGCCATTGACCGTTGCCAATTCCACCAACAGCGGTACTGCCGTCTGTGCCGGAACGCCGATGTCTTTTAGCCCTTGGGCCGCCAACATCTGTGCCTGCAGATCATTGCTCTGCAAGGCTTCAATCAGCCCCGGCACCGCTCTCTCGCCGGTGTGCTGCCAGTAGACCAATCCCAGCAGCGCCATCAGCACGACCAGTCCACCGAGATTGACCCCGATTTGACGACGGGTCATGGTTGACATGACACTAGTGCCTAAGGTGTTCGACAGGTGGCGCAGACCGGGCGACTGTCTCACTCGCCCGAGCCCTGTCGCGCCAAGACGCGGCATTCACCAAGCGCCCGCAGCGGATTTTCTTCTCAATTCATTTTTCGGTGGCCGGTGTGTAACCACCCCAGATCAGCGGGGCACCAGTGCCTGTTCGGCGATTTGCACGAAGGCTCGGGTTACCGCACTTGCCGAACTTCTTCTCTCCGTTCACTTTTCATCAAAAGGTGTTCGACGGGTGGCGCTGACCTGGGCGCCCGTCCGCCCGCAGCGGGGTCCCTACACCGGGCGGGGTGCGAGGACGGACGGGCTGGTCAGCGACAGGACCCGTCGGCTCACACCGGCCACTTTTCCTCGTTCCACGCCATCTCCCAAAACATCCACTCATACCGCGAGCTGATGACGAACGATTCTTCCATCCGCCGCTTCTCGTCCTTGCCCGCCGTCTTGGCCCACTGGTCCACCTTCTTGCGCATCCACGCTGCACCTCGGCGAATTCCGGCGACGCATAGAGCATGAGCCAGTCGCGATAGGGATGATTCTTCTTCGGCGGGCCATGCTTCAAGAGATGCTGGCCGACGACGCAGTAGATCCAGGCGCAGGGGAGGGCGACGACGGTGATCTCCGCGGCCGATCCCGTATGGGCGACTGTCAGCATGTGCCGGGTATAGGCGTAGTTCGTCGGCGCCATCGGCACGGACGGCATCTGTTTGGCGCTCATCCTCCATCGTGATCCGTACCCTTCATGGAGGCTGCGTTCGACGACGATGGTTTCTTCGGCGAGCTTCGTCAGACGCAGGGCCGATTCTGAATCCGGCGCCCTCAGCGCTCCTGCGGAGAACACACGCGCGAGGTCGCCGAGAAATCTTGCATCTTGCAGGATGTAGTATTTGAATTTGCGTTCCGGCAATGTCCCGTTGCCCAACGCCACGACGAAGGGATGAGTCAGTTGGGCATCCCAGATCGGTTGGGCGAGCTGACGGAGATGGTCTGAAAACGACATGGCGCTCCTTCGCGAACGATGTCGAAGGTGGTGATCTTGCTTAAGCGCGTGTGCGTGTCATGATGGATGAATGAGCATCACACTGTTTACACGTGAGGCGCCCAGGGCCTCGGCAAACGGTTGATGCCGTCCAGTGCGGCGACTTTATAACATTCCGCCAGGGTCGGGTAGTTGAAGACCGTGTCGATGAAGTAGTCGATCTTTCCGCTGGTAGGCCATGACGGCTTGGCCGATGTGGATCAGCTCCGTGGCGCCTTCTCCGATGGCATGGACGCCCAGGAGCTCGCGGGTGTGGCGATGAAACAGCAGCTTCAGCATGCCGGTTTCGTCGCCGATGAGCTGTCCGCGGGCGATTTCCCGATAGTGGGCGATGCCGACTCGCATAGGGAATCTCCGCCTTGGCGAGATCTTCCTCGTTCCGCCCCACCATGGAGATTTCCGGAATCGCATAGATGCCGTAGGGCAGGAGTTCCGTGTCGGTGCGGTCGGGATGGCCGAAGGCATGGCAGGCGGCATGGCGTCCCTGCTGCATGGATGTGGAGGCCAAGCGCGGGAAAGCCGATGACGTCGCCGGCGGCATAGATATGGGGGACTGCTGTTTGGAAATGGTCGTTCACGATCACGCGGCCTCGCGCTATCCGGCGTGATGCCGATCGGCCTCCAGGTTCAAGTTCTTCGTCGCGCCGATCGCGGCCGATGGCATACATCAGCGTCGTGGCGGTGATCGGCTTGGCCGGTGCGTCAGCGAGCACGTGACCTGTCCATCGGTCTCTTTCCGGATCGCGACGACTTCTTCTTCATGGTAGAGCGTGACGCCGATGTCTGTCATCTGCTGTTGCAGGGCGTCGATGATCTCCGCGTCGACGAATTCCAGCAAGCGCGGGCGCTTGTCGATCAGCATGACCGGCACGCCCATCGTGGCTAAGATCGACGCGTATTCTGTGCCGATCACGCCGCCGCCGACGATGACGATGGATGTCGGGAAGGCGTTTGAGCGTGAGGAGGCCGTCGGTATCGATGATGGTGTCATCGTCGAAGGGAATGTCGGCCGGTCTGGCCGGCTCGGTCCCGACGGCGATGACGATCAAGTGGGCAGTATGTTCAGTCGATTCCGTGCGGCCTGTTGAATGCAGCAGCCGGTGAGGATCGACGAAGCTGGCTTTCCCGTAGATCATATCGACGCGATTGCGCGCCATCTGGTTCTGGACGATCTCAATTTCGTTCGTGATGACGTGGTTGGCGCGAAAGGCGAGATCTTCGATCGTGATCGTCTCTTTCAGGCGATATCCGGCTCCGTACAGATTGCGTTGGCGGAACCCCGAGAGATAGAGCACCGCTTCGCGGAGGGATTTGCTGGGGATGGTGCCGGTGTTGATGCAGACGCCGCCGACGACTTCTTTGCGCTCGATGATGCCGACTTTCTTGCCGAGCTTGGCGGCCTGGACCGCGGCCTTCTGGCCGGCGGGCCCGGTGCCGATCACGAGCAAGATCGTATTGCGCCATCAGTGTCACTCCTAAGAGGTAGGTTTGTTCCACGGCGCAGCGTTCTCCGACGTATTACACCACAACGTCGCCCGCCGCATCACTTGAGCACTTGGCGATGGCCTCACTGACCTCACGAGCCAGTTCCTTTGCGCACACTAGCTTGCGGTGATCAACTGACTTGGCCACGGGAAGGCCTCATCCATGTCCGGCAGTTGGGCCAGTTCCGGCGTGATTTGCAGATAGCCGCACGGTGTTGTGCGCGTCGACGACCATGACGGTGCGCGCCAGGATGTGGGGACCCTTCGAGAAAGAGCCCGTAGGTCTTCCCGAATTCGGCGTCGCGGTAATCCGAGAGGAATGTGACGTTGGCGATCTGGGCTTCTTCGGCGAATCGTTTTTGTGCAAAGGGGGTGTCGATGCTCACGGTGACCAGTTCGACCATCTTGTCCAGGCCCTTATTTTTCTCGCTGAGATGATGGGTCTGCTGTTCGCAGACTTTGGTGTCGAGCGACGGCACGACGCTGATGATCCGGACCTTGCCTTTGCCCTTTGTGTCGGTGATGTTGACGAGCGAGAGATCCGTCTGGGCCAGTTTCACGCTCCCGCAGGGGTCGCCGACTTTAATGCCGGTTCCCGACAGGGCCAGGGGGCTGCCTTTAAACAGGACCGTTATGGCCCTCGCCGGCGACGATGCGCTGCCGTCAGCGACGGTGATGTTCTTGTAGAGAAACATCGAGTCGCTGGAGCCGCCGGTGCTTCCGCATCCGGCTGAGCCGACGTCATGCAGAGTGCGGCCCCATGATCATTCATGCTGCCCTCATATGCCCTCCTTGATGAAGCGACGGTCCATCTATCAAGAATACGTCTTGCTTGTGTGTAGCAGGATGAAAAACTATGCCGTCATGTAGAACTCGCTGGCCGCATGTCTCAGGCGACACGCCAAGGCTGGAAAAAGTCTGATGAGTTAGCTCTGGTTGACGAGATCCGGTCGTTCCCATTGCGGGATGTGTCCGGCCTTGGGGATTGCGGATGAATCGTGACCCCTTGATGGTCTGGTGCAGTTCTTCGCCGACTGCGATTGGAAATACCCGGTCCTCCTCCCCCCAGAGCACCAGCGTCGGCTGGGTGATCTCGCCGATGCGCGTGGCAAATCCGGCTTCCCACAAGCGGAAGGTTTTCTCTGACGGTCATCATGGGCTTGATGAGTCCGGGTCGTTGACGGTTGCGATTGGATCGCTCGATGCACGGCCGGTGTGAGGAGTGCCGGGTCATGCACGATTTCTCTTAAGATCGGACTCGATCATCAGTCCGCCGAACAGCCAGTTGCCGAATGAGACGAGCCAGGACGGCGCACTGGTTTCAAGGCGCGCCTGATGGACGGACTGGTGAGTTTCTCCATGACGTGTTGTGGCAGCCCGTCGATAAGGACGAGCTTGGCGACGCGTGTCGGGGTGTGCCAGCGCCATGCCGATGGCCAAGCCGGCGCCCATGGAATTGCCGACTAACGTGGCCTGCGGGATCTTCACGGCGTCCATGAATCCGACAAAGAAGTCCAACATCTGATCTGGCCGGTAGTCGATGTCAGGTTTATCGGACAGCCCGGCGCCGGGCAAATCGAGCGTGAGGACGCGGAAGTGCTGCGACAGAGCGTGCTGCTGATGTTCCCATTGCCACATCGATCCCCCGAATCCGTGGATCAGGATGACCGGTGGGCCTGCGCCCACATCCAGATAGGCGATCCGCTGGCCGTGGACGAGGACGGTTTGAATGGACATGCGCTCAATGGCGTCGAACTGCGTCGGAATCGACGATGGAGACGAGCAGGCGGTCATGATGTGACACAACAAACTGAACGATAAACAGCGCAACGTGCGGCTGTCTGCATGCACGACCGGGGGCACGCGGGTCTATCGGACTATTCCAGTTGGATGACTGTTTCATCCGTCTTCACGTTGTCGCCTTCGGCGACCAGGATGGCCGTGACTTTCCCGTCGATCGGCGCCGGGACCTGGCTTTCCATCTTCATCGCTTCGATGATCAGGAGCGGGTCGCCGGCTTTGACCCGGTCATCGTTCGCGACGAGCACTTTGACGACGCGGCCCGGCATCGGAGGCGCCACGTCTCCGGGCTTGGACGGCTTGGGCCGTTTGCGGTTTGGCGTCCGGTGCCAGCGTCGGGAGCTTCCGGCACGCCGGCCAGCATCTTCCTGAATCGGCTCCAACGAGACTTCTTCGAGCTTGTCGTTGACCCGGATGTAATAGGGTTTGCGGCCGTCGACCTTGCGGCCGGAACCGGACACCTTCACATGGTAGGTTTCGCCGTGGACGGTGACGTTGAATTCGGCCGGGGCCAAATGGAGTTCGCTGGCCGACAGCCGGTCCTCTGGCGGATGAGCTTTCCAGGGGTTCCGGCGTCAGGTCGCCCTTTTCGCGTGCCTCGAAAAAGTCTCGTGCGATAGCGGGAAAGAGCATGAACGAGAGCTGATCTTCCACCGCTGTCGGCCGAGGCGGGCAGATCTTTTCTGCACGGCCTCCAGTTCAGGTTCCAACCGATCGGCGGGCCTGCGTCTTGATCGGCTCTTCGTCGCCGATCGCGCGGGCCATGATGTCGTGATCGACCTGGCCCGGCGCGCGGCCGTAGAGACCGAGGAAGTAGTTCTTGGTTTCCGTGGTGATGACTTTGTATCGCTCGCCGGTCAGCACATTGAGCGTGGCTTGCGTGCCGACGATCTGGCTCGTCGGGGTGACCAGCGGCGGATAGCCCATGTCCTTCCGGACGCGCGGCACTTCGTCCAGCACTTCTTTCATCCGATCGAGCGCATTCTGCTCGGTCAATTGTGCGGCGAGATTCGAGAGCATGCCGCCGGGAATCTGCGAGGTCAGAATCTCGGCATCGACCCCGGTGAAGTCGCTTTCGAACTGGCGGTACTTTCGGCGGACGGTCCGGAAATGTTCGGTGATCGGGTAGGAACGATGCCAGATCCAGCCCTGTGTCGTAGGGCGTATTGCTGCAGCGAGGCGACCAGCGTTTCCGTCGGCTGGATGCGAGGTGCCGCCGGCCAGCGGCGACATGGCGGTGTCCAGCATGTCGAGTCCGCCGAGGATCGCCATCAGCGAGGACATCGAGGCCATGCCGGAGGTGTAGTGCGAGTGCAAATGGATCGGGACCTTCACGGCTGCTTTGAGCCGGCGTACGAGGTGATAGGCGTCGAGCGGCGCCAGCAGGCCGGCCATGTCCTTGATGCAGAGCGTGTCTGTGCCGAGATCCTCCAGCTGTTTGGCCATGATCGACGAATCGGTCGATGCTGTGGACGGGGCTGACGGTATAGCTGATCGCGGCTTCGACATGTTTGCCGCAGGCTTTGACCTCACGGATGGCTCGGTCCATGTTGCGGACGTCGTTCAGGGCGTCGAAGATGCGGAAGACGTCGATGCCGTTTGCGGCAGACCGTTCGATGAACCGTTCCAGCACGTCGTCGGCATAATGCCGATAGCCGACGAGGTTTTGCCCGCGCAGCAGCATCTGCAGTTTGGTGTTGGGCATGGCGGCCCGCAGCGCGCGGAGCCGTTCCCAGGGATCCTCTTTGAGGAAGCGCAGGCAGGTGTCGAAGGTGGCGCCGCCCCAGACTTCGAGCGACCAATAGCCGACGGCGTCGAGCTTTTGGGCGATGGGCAGCATGTCCTCGGTCCGCATGCGGGTCGCCAGGAGCGACTGATGGCCGTCGCGCAAGCGCGACATCGGTGATCAGAATCGGCTTGCCGGGGGCTGGTTGGATGGTGAGGTCGGGCGGTCGAGACTTCGGTCCCTTTGAAGTCTTGATAGCCTGGTCCTGAAGCACGCTTCTTCACTGCCTGTTTCTTGGATCGATGTGGTCGCCATCGTCTCGCCGTGCGTGTTCACACCTCAGGGAATGAGCAGCGCGTCCGGCGGTTACAGCCCTTCGTAGGCGGCGATGGCGGCGGAAATCGCCAGCACCAGATCTTCCGGCTGTTCGATTTCGTCGTAATGGAAGAGGTCGGGGTGAGTCTCCAAGTAAGAGGTGTCGAAGCGCCCGGCGATGAAAGTCCTGGTCCTGCATGATCGCCTTCATGAACGGGATCGTCGTCTTCACCCCGCGCAACACATACTCTTCGAGCGATCGCCGCATGCGGCTGACTGTTTCTTCCCAGGTCCGGCCGCGAACGGTCAGCTTGGCCAGCAGCGCATCATAGTAGGGCGACACGGTGTAGTCCTTGTAGACGGCGCCGTCGATGCGGACGCCGATGCCGCCCGGCGAGAGATAGGCCGTGATGGTGCCGGTGCAGGGCATGAAGTTGTTTTTTGGATCTTCGGCGTTGATGCGGCACTGGATGGCATGGCCTTGCAGCGTGACGTCCTTCTGCATGGATGTCCAGCGGCTTGCCGGCTGCGATGGAGATCTGGTTGCGCACGATGTCGATCGCCGTGATCTGCTCGGTCACCGTATGTTCGACCTGGAGGCGTGGATTCATCTCGATGAAGTAGATACCGGCCTTCCTGATCGAGCAGGAACTCCACGGTGCCGGCATTGTCATAGTGCGACGGCCTTGGCGATGGTCGATGGCCGCTTCACCCATCTCGGCCCGCAGTTTGGGTGTCAGAATCAAGGACGGGGCGATCTCGATGAGCTTCTGATGACGACGCTGAATGGAGCAATCCCGTTCGCCAAGATGGATGATGTTGCCATGCCGGTCGGCCAGAATCTGGAACTCGATGTGATGCGGGCGTTCGATATATTTCTCGATGAAGACGCTGCCGTCGCCGAACGCGCCTGGGCTTCCCGTGAGGCCACTTCCATGTTGTCGCGGAGTTCGGCATCGGACCGCACGACACGGAGTCCCCGGCCGCCGCCGCCCGCGCTGGCTTTAATCATGACCGGGTAGCCGGCTTCTTTGGCGAAGGCAAGCGCTTCCTTGACGTCGGTGATGCCGCCTTCGGTGCCCGGGACGATGGGGACGCCGACTGACTTGGCCAGTTCGCGGGCCTTGACCTTGCTGCCCATCAGTGTCGATGGCGTGCTGGCGAGGGTCCGATGAAGGTGATGCCGGACGTCTGGCACAGCTGGGCAAATTCGCGCGTTTTCAGAGAGAAATCCATAGCCGGGATGGATGGCATCGGCGCCGATTCTGAGTGCCAGATCCACGATCTGTCTGTCCATCGAGGAATCCCTTCACCGGTCCAGGGCCGACGAGGTAGGCCTCGTCGGCTTTTTTGACGTAGATGCCGGTCGAATCGGCTTCGGAATAGATGGCGGCGGTGGCGATATTCAGCTCGCGGCAGGCGCGGATAATCCGCATGGCGATCTCGCCGCGATTGGCCACCAGAATTTTCTTAAACATCTCCCCCTGCTGCTCCAGTCTAGCCACGCACGA
Source organism: uncultured Nitrospiraceae bacterium (assembly GCA_963851455.1). Taxonomy (GTDB): domain Bacteria; phylum Nitrospirota; class Nitrospiria; order Nitrospirales; family Nitrospiraceae; genus Nitrospira_C. The sequence goes on along the minus strand of CAWKPI010000003.1, from coordinate 503,478 downwards.
CTCCGAACAAACCGGCGAAAAGGAGCGCGTAAGCTAGCATAAGATCAAGAGTCATGTCGAGGGAGCGAGTAGAGAATGAAGGCGGATAGAGCGGGCTGGAAGAGCGTGTAGAGGGCTTCGAAATGGACCGGAAGGGGGGCTCGCGGCCCCCCTCCTTCGAGGAAATTTCTATTTGGCCTGTACCAAGAATCCTTTGGACCTGGCGTTGCCGCCGCCGGCGACGACATCGATGAATGACATCCCTGCCTTCACGTCAGGAACCGTCGCTTCGATGGTGGTTTCGTTCACGAATTTATACTCGATCTTGGCCGGACCTGCCGCGCTGAAGGCCACGCCGTGAAAACACTCTTTGGTGCCAAAGTTCTCACCCTTGATGGTCACCTTTTGGCCTGGTTTGGCTTCGTCCGGTTCAACTTTGTGAATTTTGGGACGCTTCGACCGGTCGCAGATCGGGTCGCGTTCGACTTTTTCTGCGTCGGATCCCTTGATCGATTCCATATCGAAGAGCGTGAAGCCGGCCCCTTCGACGATCGCGCCTTTGTCCTTTGACTCTTCTGCGCGGGATGCCGGGACTGATATCAGTCAGGAGCCCGGTGAGCCCAATGATGACAGCCATTGATGGTCGCGAGATGTGCATACAGTCCTCCTTCATCGATGAGGCCACATTATTTCTTCTCGAAGGGAATATATGTTTCGCCGATAATCTGCCGTCCCTGCGGAGATAGTGCGAATTGCGCGAAGGCGTCGACCAAGGGGTTCGGATCCTTCTTCGCGAGCAGCAAGACCGGCCGCCGCAGCGGATAGCGTCCATCCTTCACCGTCGGCACTTCCGGTTCCACTTTGTCCACGGGGAGTAATCTCACGGCGACACCGCTCGTCACGACGGCGAGCCCCTGGCTTAAGGAAATGTACGCCACGGCGGAAAGTGGAGGCAAGGTGCCGACGACGGTTTTTATGACCTTGTCGTCCTTGGCAATGACTTTCGCATTATTGGGGATCTTGCCGTCGATGCCGAGCTGACGCTCGAATGCATCCCGAATGTTTTGGTTTTTCGGCCGATCGATCAGAAGAATCTTCGTTTCGGGGCCGCCTAAATCGGACCATTCCTTCACCTTGCCGGAAAAGATGTCGGCTACCTGTTGCTTGGTCACCTCTTTGGTGAAGTTCGACAGATGGACCAGGATTCCGATGCCGTCCCAGGCGATTTGCGTCGCAGCCAGCCCTGCTTCTTCGGCTCCGGTCACGGCAAGATGGGCTTCGCCGGCCTTGAGCATCTCGACCGGCTTGGAATGATCATCCCAGACCACATCGATGTAGGCGCGCGGGTTCGCCTTCTCAAAGGCTCTGGCCAGAGCTTCGATCGTGGTCAGTTCCGGACCATTTCCAGCCACAATAAGATTGCCGGAGGCCTCAGCCCGGACGAACGTGGGAATGGCTGCCACCGCGGCAACGCTCAGACTCGCCAAGAATACGAACACATGCGGGAAGACACGACTTCCTGACTTGCGGGGTCGGTTTTCAGCCTGGCCAGGACACGGAAGGTTCAAGGGGTCCATGCGACTAGAAATCAGTTTCCCGTCTTGTCTGGAGGATTCTTGGGCGGAGACTCTGAACCCGTGAAGACATCCTCGATGGGCGGAGGCGCGCTGCGAGCGCCGAACAACGGCGGGAGTTTGGAAAAGCTGTCGGCACGCTTGTTCAACATGTTGTACGCGTTCATTTCCTTGAAACCGGGTTTGTGATCGCCTTTGATGGTCGAGATAAAGGATGACAGGAGACGTGTAGCTTCTTGAGCTTGGCAGAACGGACAGATCGTATCTTCAGCCCTGGCATGCACCGACTGGGTGACATCGAATTGTTTCTCACAGCGCCCGCACCGGTATTCATAGAGTGGCATCGTAATTCTCCCGCCATGATCGGTGGTTTGCGAGCGTGACAACACGCCCTTGACCATCCGTTAAACTTTGCCTTATTGTAACACACCTGCCTGGTTCGAAGACTAGCAGGTAAACTGAGAAAGGTTCGAGTGTTCAAACAGGACCATGGGTGCGAGGTGCTCCCTGGTGGGATTGCTAAAGGGAAGAGGAGGATGTTCGATGCCGGTGCTGATTCGACGCTACAAAGGTCACAATGGCATTATGCAGGAAGAGCGGATCGACGACGACGATCGGATCGAGCGCTATTTCAGGCTGTTTGAAAAGGACGACGTCAAAAAGCTTGAGACCGGGGTGAAGGTCTTTATCGAGAAGGACGAGTGGCAATTACTTCCCTGAAACGGCAAGGATATACCCCTCATCTCTACCGCGTATCACTTTCCGGCTCTCATGATTTACTGGATTCACATCGCCCATTCGATCGATCGGGTGACGTTGCACAAAGACCGCTGCTCGGAAGTACCCTCATCGCAAACATCTACCGACTATTGGCAGGGTGGCTGGTACGACTATCCGGATAAAGAGCGCGCGCTGGCGGCGATGGAGCAGGCAGGACCGACCGATATGCGGCGCTGCCCCCTCTGCAAGCCATAGCAGGATGTTGAAAAAGTCTCTATTCTCACCCACCCGCCCACGGCGCGCCGAGACGCGCCTTTCTCCAAGCTTTGTTCTCGCATCGCTCAGGACATCAGCGTACGAGCAAAAGTACGCCTCAGTCCTTCGCTCGCTGCGGCCGCGCCGAACGGCCTTTTTGAACTTCCTGCGATATGTTGGGCCGTAGCAGGCACTCAGCTCTTCAATTCATGCCTCGACTCGCACTACTCCTGACCACCTTCATCTGGGGTGCGACCTTTCCCGCCACGAAGGCGGCGCTGGAACAGATACCGCCGCTGTCGTTTCTGTGTCTTCGATTCTTCCTGGGCACCCTGCTCGTCGGGGCCTGGTTCGTGTTGGTGCGCCATCGCCTTCGCCGAGCACCGGGGGTCTTGCAGGCCAGCGCCATCGCCACGGTCTTTCTGTTTTTCGGTTATGTCCTTCAAACGGTCGGCTTGCGCTACACCAGTGCATCGAACAGCGCATTCTTAACCGCCTTGTACGTGATCATCGTGCCGCTCATGCTGCGCCGGTTTGACCGCCGCGTGATCGTGGCCACGTCGATTGCTATCGTGGGGTTGTGGCTTCTTGTCAAACCCAGCGCGACGATGAATTTCGGCGATCTGATGACGATCGGTTGTGCGGTCGCATTTGCCGCGCATATCGTCTGTCTCGAACGATTCACTCGTCTGTTCGATGCGCCGTCATTGCTGCTGTGGCAGATGACCGCCGTGACGCTGCTGTTCCTGCCGATGATGGGATGGGAGCAGGCCCCGTCGGATGCTTTTACGCCGACAGCGGTGTTGTTGATTGGCCTTGTCGTGACCGGCGGATTTGCCACCGGCGCCTTTGCCGTGCAGATGTGGGCGCAGCAATTGGTTCCGGCCCAGCAAGTGGCATTGATCTTTGCGTCGGAGCCGGCCTACGCCGCATGGCTGTCTTGGTACTTTCTGGGCGAGACGCTCGATCGACAGGGCTGGATCGGAAGCGGCCTGATTTTGACGGCGGTACTCATTGGGGCCTCTGTGTCGGCTCCGAAACAGCCGGTAGCCGGGGCAACCGAGCCGGTGTAACCCAAGACGGAGTGCAATGGCTCAAAAATTTGGGAATGGCCGCTGGGTGCAGGAAGGGTTTCTGGATAATCGAATCGAAGGTATTGTGGTCGGCCGCATCGTCTTCGCCGCCATCGGCCCGGTCGATTTGTACTTGAAAGGCAACTTCAAGGCCGACATTGCAGGCCAAGTCATCCAATTCCGCAATGGAAGGTTTGAAGATGATGAGATAGCAGCTCAGGTGATCGGCGATATGGAGAATCCGCAGATCGGAACGGTTAACCTGATTTCATTCGATCCGCATCCGAACCTCGTACCACATCCCTATGTGGAATGGTTTTCTGACCGATCGAACCATTATCGGTTCGAACTTAACCCGGGTGAAGCTTGGATTGTGCCGGAAACAGAGTGGAGTACGATCGATGAGCCAAGCCGACTGATTCGCGAATCCTTGGCGGGACGTGCCGGGGAGCGATCACAGCGTGAAGAGTCCGACTGGATCTGATGGGAAGTGTAGGTTCAGGCTGCGTCAGCCTGAACCGTACCTCAGCCTGCAGTGAGTTGCACCGCGATCGTTTCGTGCTTGTTCTTCTGCTCACGCACGTAGACCGGCACGTCCTTGATGTCCCACACGAGCCCCAGCCATTCCATGGCTTTGAGACCATAGTAAGTCATATCGATTTCCCACCAATAGAAACCCTGCCTCGTCGAAGCCGGATAAAAATGGTGGTTGTTGTGCCAGCCTTCGCCCATCGTGATCAGTGCGAGGATGAAGTTGTTGCGGCTGTCGTCGCCGGTGTCATAGCGCTGCGAACCGTAGACGTGCGAAAGCGAGTTGATTGTGCAGGTGCCGTGAATCAGCGCGACGGTGGAAACGAAGAACCCCCAGATCAACATCTGTGGACCGCTGGTGCCGAGTCCCGGCGCATAGGTCTCAAGCAGTTTTCCCAAGCCGAACATCGCGAACCCTGTGATTGTGGGGACGAGAATATCAAATCGGTCAAGAAATCGCAGCTCTGGGTACTTGGCGAAATCGGCAATGCCTTTTAAGCGAGGTGCAAAGTGCGTCTGCGAGGTAAACCATCCGATATGTGACCAGAGGAATCCACCCTGAGCCGGCGAATGCACGTCGTCCTTGGTGTCGGACGCGATGTGGTGATGACGATGATGGCCGGCCCACCAGAGCGGGCCGCGCTGGGCGCAGGACCCACCCAGGATGGCAAAGGCCAGTTGGCATGTGCGGGTCGTCTTAAACGTCCGATGCGAGAAGTATCGGTGATACCAGCCGGTGATCGCGAACATCCGGACGAAATAAAACGCGACGGCCACGGCTACGGCGATCCAACTGGTACCGACCCAGATGACGCCCAAGCACATCGCATGGACGGCAATAATCGGAATACAACGAAACCAATCCATCTTCGGGATGCCATCGGTTTTCATGTATTCGAGGCCGGCCCAAGAATCGAACCATCGCAAGAAGGTCAACCAGAGGTCTCGGGCCTTGGTCGGATAGAGCATTCGCACGTCGGACATTCGTATACCTCCAGTCAGGCCCGGCAGCTCGGCCGGGCACACAATTCCACAATCTCAGTAAAGCCTCGGCACTTACGGATGGTTCACGAGGCGGGTCTTACACAATCAGGGCTCAATCAAGGACATCACAGAGCCCCTGAACAGCCCCTGAATGACGGGAGCTCATTATACATGCAAACCATCCCGAATGGTACCGGTTTTTTAGCTGTGTTATTTAGCTGTGTTAAATGTGTTATCAGCTGTGTTAATTGTACCGGATCGTGGGGAGCTGTCTATCAAAGATTGGAATTGCGGACTTGGCTGCGCGTCAGCAACTGACATCGTTTGACACCCTCCCTGAGCCAACCCTAGAATGCCAACCCTATGAACGATCGCTTCCTCAAGGCCTGTCGGCGCGAACCGGTCGATTGTACGCCCGTGTGGTTCATGCGCCAGGCTGGCCGCTACATGGCCGAGTATCGTTCTCTGCGGGCGAAACACTCCATGCTGGCGCTTGTGCAAGACACCGGAATTGGCCGCACAAGTCACGCTCCAGCCGATCGACCGTTTTCCCCTTGATGCCGCCATCATCTTCGCCGACATTCTCCTGCCACTTGAGGCCGATGGGATTGAACCTCGAGTTTGCGGAAGGGGAAGGGCCGGTCATTCACAATCCGGTGCGAGAGCGGGCCGATGTCGAGCGCCTCAAGGCCCTTGATGGGACCGAATTGGACTACGTCGCCGAGGCGATTCGGCAAACGCGTAAGGCGTTGAATGGCCGTGTGCCGTTGATCGGCTTTGCGGGGGCGCCGTTCACGTTGGCGAGCTATGCGATCGAAGGCGGTGGCTCCCGAAACTATGTGCTGACGAAATCGATGATGTACCGCGAGCCGGATGTCTGGCACAAGCTGATGGACAAACTGGCCCGCGTCGTGACCGGCTATCTTCGCCGGCAGATCCAGGCCGGCGCGCAGGCCGTCCAGCTCTTCGACAGCTGGGTCGGCTGTCTCTCGGCCGGCGATTATGCCGAATATGTGAAGCCTCATGTGCAGTTGATCTTTGAGGGACTCAAGCGGGAAGGCGTGCCGATGATCCACTTCGGCACCGGGACCACGGCCATACTACGGCAGATGCGTGAGGCGGGCGGGGATGTGATCGGCGTGGATTGGCGGATCCATCTCGATGAGGCCTGGGCGATGATCGGCTATGATCGCGCCGTCCAGGGCAACCTCGATCCCGTCACGCTGTATGCCCCGCTCCATGAAATCGAGCGACGCGTCGAAGATATTCTGCGTCGTGCCGCCGGCCGCGACGGACATATCTTCAATCTGGGCCATGGCATCCTGCCGACCACGCCGGTCGAGCATGTTGAGGCGGCGATCAACATGATTCATAAACTCAGTCAGCGGTAGCCCAGCCATCATCGCTATGTCCCAGACACAGAAACCCATAGCTGTTTTGCTCATGGCTATGGGAGGGCCGGACTGTCTGGAGAATGTCGAGCCGTTTCTGCTCGACGTGCGCGGCGGACGACCGACACCGCCGGAACTCGTTGAGGAGATTCGTGAAAGGTATCGGGCAACCGGCGGGAAATCTCCCGCGGTCGGCATCACCAAAGACGTCGCGAAGAAACTCGAAGCGCGATTGAACGAGTCCGGGCGTCGTGAGCGCTACCGCGTCTACGTCGGCTTGCGGCACTGGCATCCCTTCATCAAAGAGACCTATGCGGAATTACTGCGGGACGAGCCTGAACATGTCATCGGCTTCTGCATGGCCCCGCAGCAATCCTCTCTGAGTACGGGAGCCTATCGAAAAAAGGTGGAAGAGGCGCAAATCAGCCTGAACAGCCATTGCCCGGTGAGTTACATTGGAAGTTGGAACCGGCATCCAAAATTGATTGCGGCGATCGTCGAGAATGTTGAGCAGGGACTCTTGAAATTTCCCGCTGCGGTGCGTCCGAACATCCCGGTGCTCTTCACGGCGCACAGTTTGCCGGAACGAATTGTCGCGATGAACGATCCTTACCCGGACGAAGTCAAGGGTACGGTCGAAGCTGTGACGACCCTGCTCGGCAGTCAGCCGACCAGATTTGCGTATCAAAGTCAGGGACGTTCCGGTGAACAGTGGCTGGGACCGACCGTGGAATCGGCCATCGAAGAACTTGAGTCTCGCAGGTCATCGACAGGTGCTTGTCGCGCCGATCGGCTTTCTCTGTGACCACGTGGAAACGCTCTACGATATCGATATCGAGCTCAAGCAAATGGCGGTCAGTCGAGGCATGCAGCTCGAGCGCATCGCCATGCTCAACGACTCTCCAGCCATGATCGAGATCTTGGTCGATGTGCTCGCCGTTCACGAATCATCTCTGACGATCCCATCGTGAGTAATGTCCGCACAGTCGCGATAGTCGGGGGAGGCATTTCCGGTTTAGCCACCGCCTTTGCGCTCTTGGAGCGTGCGGCCGCAGCCGGTCTTTCGATCCGGTGCACGGTATTGGATGCGCATTCCGCATGGGGCGGCAAGATCGTCACGCACCGGATCGGCGATCTCGTGACGGAGGCCGGTCCCGATTCCTTCCTGTCCAATAAACCGGCTGGGCTGCAACTTGTCGAGAAGCTCGGTCTCACCGGTCAGCTGATCAACACGAACGATACGGTGAAGAAGGCCTCGGTCTATTTCGGTGGAAGGCTGCGGGAGCTACCCGAGGGGCTGGTCGTCATCACGCCGGGGCAGATTGGCCCCTTCCTGAAAAGCGGACTACTGACGGTTGGCGGCCTCGCCCGTATGGGGTTGGATCTCGTCATGCCGGCGAAGCGTCCTGAAGGAGATGAATCGCTTGCCTCATTTTTTCGACGCCGGTTCGGGCGGCAGGCCTTTGAACGCATGATGGAACCGTTGATGGCCGGCATTTACGCGGGTGATGCCGAGCAGATGAGTCTCAAGGCGACGTTCCCACGCTTTCTTGAACTGGAACAGCAGTACGGCAGCGTGATCCGCGGCATGATGGCGGCGCGGACACAAGCTCAGACCTACGCGGACCATGTTCGTCAGCCTCAAAAACGGTCTCGAAGATCTCGTGACGGCGCTCATCCGACGATTGACCGATCAGGGCGTGACGCTCAGGAAGGGCCTGACGGTGGAATCACTGCGTGTGCGGTCTCATCAGCTCGGTCGCTGGACCTATGACGTGATGCTCCACGATGGTTCAGCGCTTTCCGTTGACAGCCTCGTGTTGGCGACGCCGGCCTTCGTGTCGGCGGAATTCTTGCGGCCTCTCACGCCGATCGCCAGTGGCTTGCTGGACATGATTCCCTATGCCTCGACGGCGACGATTGCGATGGCCTATCCTGCTTCGGTGATTGGTGGAGCGGTGCAAGGGTTTGGTTTTGTCGTCCCTCGCGTGGAACAACGGGATCTGATTGCAGCGACCTGGACGTCGCTCAAGTGGCCACACCGTGCACCACCGGATCAATTGATGGTCCGTTGTTATGTCGGCGGAGTAGGACGAGAAGCAATTTTGCAGCTCGATGACCAGACGCTCGTCTCCCGGGTGAAGTCTGAACTCCGGCAGATCTGCGGCGTGGCGGCGGAACCGACCTATGTGGAAGTCAATCGCTGGATCAAGGCGATGCCGCAATACCAACTGGGACATCTAGAACGGCTGGAGCAGGTTGAGGTCGCATTGAGCCGGTACGGCGGGCTGTTTCTCACCGGCGCCGCCTATCGTGGCGTCGGTATTCCGGATTGTATCCGGGATGGAGCGAGTACGGCAGACAAAGTCGTGAGATTCCTCTCGGGAGAGCGCATATAAAGGAACAAGAGCCATGGCAATGACGAATGTGATGAAAATTATCGGTGTAGCAGGGCCCTTTCGAGAACCGCGGGAACCGGTATTTTCCTACGATTATTCCATCCAACGGCCGCAATGGCCGATGCCCCATGCGGTGCGAGTGAAGGTGGGGATTACGGAAGAACTCGACGTGTTGCGCGATAAAATTCTTGGTCCAGTTACCGGGTCACCGGGGCAGCAATTGCTGGTGTCACAGCTGCTCACCAGGAAGATTGCGGATGAGAAATTGCGGATCGCTGATGAGGACGGCTTGCTGTCCGGACGTGCCGACGTGGTTGTGGCCCCGTTCGCAGGGCCGCTGGCCCACCTGTTTGTGAGGCTTGAGGCATGGTTGGAACGAGAGCGTGAGCGGATGCGTGAAGAAATCAAACAGAAAGTGAAAATCTAGGAGGCTGCTGAAAAACTTTTTCTTCTCACCCGCCTAACCCTGATGCGCCGGGACGCGCCTATCACCACAGGTCGTCCTCGCATCGTTCAGAAGGCTCAACGTAGGGATTAATTTAGAAAAGTTTTCTGTAGTGCTTCGAATGGACGCCGGATTCGTCGGCGAATCCGATGGAGCCGCTGTCGGGCGCTCCAGTATTGTTCAAGTCGATGCGGTAATGTGCTCGAATCTCTTCCATTGCCACTTCAAACGGCACCTTATCGGGGTAGAGCCCGCCCGGTGCATGGGCGCCGCGTGAGAGCGTTCTGATGACATCCGCTTGCGCATAGGTGGCATCGGAAACCACATAGATATCCGCCACGGCGTGGTCCCCCAGCTTATGGCCCGGCGTGGTCGCGGGAATCAGATCGGTCAGCGTGCCGGCAAGCCGTTCTTTCTTCAACCGCTTGAGCAGCCCTACCACTTGGCTTTCGGTGGCTTGTTGCGGGACAACGATACTGACGGCATTCATGTCGAGCACTGTGGCCTGAACCTTGAAAATGACCGGCGCGGCCTCGGGGTCTTCAATAACGGGCGCCGCCGGGCCTTCCGTTCCGGTCGCCTGTTTGTTGCGCGAACTCGGCACGATGAGTGCCACGAACAACCAGAGCCCCAGTAAGATGCCGAATACCACGACCAGAGGGTGAACGCCGGCGCGTTTGCCTTCCTGATAAGGACCTTCGTTTTCTCCCATCACGACCTCGTGTCTGTCGTCGTCTTAGCCTCTTCCCACAATCGGTTCATCTCGTCGAATGAAAGGTCGCTAATTGCTCGTCCTGATTGCGCAGCCTGTTGCTCGATGAATTGAAATCGTTTTACGAATCGATTGATGGCTTGGCGCAAAGTATCTTCTGGATTGACCTTCACAAAGCGGGCCAGATTGACCAGAGAGAAGAGCACGTCGCCGAACTCCGCGGCGATTTCCTGCTGTCTCACCGACGTCTCGCCCTCCGATGGTGGAAGCCGCAGGGCCATCCGCAGCTCGCGGATCTCTTCTTCGATCTTGTTCAACACCTGGTCGAAACCTGCTTGATCGTGGGTCCAGTCAAAGCCGACACGCGACGCTCTGGCTTGAATCTGGTAGGCACGCAACAGGGCAGGGAGCGTCTGTGGCACCCCATCGAGTACGGACTCTGGTCGTCCTGCCGCTTGCCGTTCTGCTCGCTTGATGTCTTCCCATTTAGCCAGGACTTGGTCGGCATTGATCGGGGTGGGATCGTTGGAGCCGTTCGGAAAGACGTGGGGATGGCGCCGGACCAATTTATCGGCGAGCTGATCCATGACTTCCTCGATGGTAAAGGCGCCGGCTTCCGCGGCAATCTGGCTGTGGAAGAGCACTTGAAGCAACACATCGCCGAGTTCTTCCGGCAGCTTCTTTCGATCCTGTTGATCGATTGTCTCCAGCACTTCATAGGTCTCTTCGAGCAGGTATGGCTTCAAGGATTCGTGGGTCTGTTTCCGGTCCCATGGGCAGCCGTTCGGCGCTCGCAAGGCCGCCATTAGTTCCGTCAATTTTTGAAATCGGTCTGACACGCCAATAGCCTCCGTTACTTGTTGAAGGCGCCATTATACCTGGTTCCAAGGCGGCTTCAACGCGCCCTCCCGGCTTGCGAGCCCTCGAAGCCTATGGTACGCTGCCGCATCTGAGCGAGAAAGAACCAAACATGGCGGGAGACAAAGAAGAAGGATTCGTCATTCGCGATCGGCGAGGCAGTTCCGGCTCAGATAAGCCAGCCTCTGCACCGGCTGCCGCTTCCCCAGAGGCTACCCCTCCCCCTACATCCGGGCCGGAATCTCATGGCGGGATGCCGGTCACCTTCGCCTCGTTCGTTATTTCTTTAGGCAGTTCCTCGCTGATGCTCATGGGTGAACAGCTGGATCCGCAGCAAGCCACAATGCCCGTCAATCTTCCGCAAGCGAAGGAGATCATCGATCTGCTCTCCGTCCTGGAGACCAAAACGAAGGGCAACCTTACGAGCGAAGAACAAGCGGTGTTGCGGGACATGCTCTATGCACTCCGCATGAAATACGTCAGTTTGACTTCGAAATAGTAATCCTGCCGCCTTTTGAGCCAGGCCTGTATTTCCGTTATAGTGGATGCTCTTCCGTCACGCGATCGCTGCACTGAAAAGGAGTCCCGGGTGTGAGTGATCACAAAGACACCATGTCTCCCCCTTGGACCGGTCCTGAGCGTCGCGCCCGGCCGCAACAGCCGCCAGCGGGAGGTCCTGTCGGCCGACCTCAGCTGCCTCAAGAGCCGGAGCGTCAGAAACGGCATTTGCGACCGGTCTGGATCCTGCTGCTGTTCCTCCTCCCCTGTCTCGCGCTGACGTTTTATTATGGCCAGGTCGTCGTGCCGGGAGGCGAAGACCCCGACTCGTTTTTCCCGACGACCAGTTATGCGCTGGTGCTGTTGCTGATCAATCTCGATTTGATCGGCTTCGTCGTCCTGCTACTGCTCCTCTCGCGAAACCTCATCAAAGCGTATTTCGAGCGGCGCCATCGGCTGATCGGTTCGGGTTTTCGCACGAAACTCGTGGCCGCCTTTATCGGATTCTCTTTGATTCCCACGGTGCTTTTGGCCTTGGTTGCGAGCGGTCTGGTGAATAAGGCGGTGGACGTCTGGTTCAGCGACCAGATCGACCGGGTCATGCGCGACTCCTATGAAGTGGCCAGGATGCAGCATGCCGGCCACATCACGCTGGCGGTGAACAGCGCTCGCGCCATCAGCCATGAGATTTTCCGTGAGGACATGTTGCTGCCCGAACAACGCGATCTGCTGGTGGCCGCTATGGCCCGCAAGCGGGTGGAATTCGGCGTGGCGGGGATCGAAGTCTACTCCGCCAAAATGGAAACGCTCACCAAGTCGCTCGATCCCGAGGTCCCGCCCGGCGTGCTCGATTTGCCGATCGGCCAGTTGGTCCTGCAGGCGATTAATGGCAAACAGGAAGTGAATACGGTGCAAGAGGCGCAGACCGGGCGGCTGGTGCGGGCTGCGGCTCCCGTGGCCGCTAGCGGGCGCGGCAGAGAAGTCGGTGGAGTGGTTGTGGTCGATGCCTATGTGCCGGAATCGCTGCTGGCCAAAATGGAGGGGATCGGCCGCCAATATGAGGAGTACAAGCAGATCAAGGCAATGAAAAATCCGATCAAGGCCGGTGCCTATCTGTTTGTCGCCGTCATTACCGTGCTCATTTTGTTCGGGGCGACCTGGTTCGGATTCTATGTCGCGCGCAGTATTACGGTGCCGATTCAGCGGTTGGCTGAAGCGACGGAGGCGATCGCGCAAGGGGATCTCTCGGTTCGCATCGATGCCAAAGCGACCGATGAAATTGGCACATTCATCGATTCATTCAACCGGATGACCTCCGATTTGCAGGGCAGCAAGTCCACGATCGAAGCCGCCAACGTCTCCCTGCGCCAGAACAATCTCGAACTCGATCGCCGCCGCGCATATATCGAATCGGTCGTCGAGACGATCGCGGCCGGATTGCTCTCGATCGACAAGAACGGTGTGGTCACGAATTTCAATCCCTCCGGCGAACGGATTCTCGGGCTCTCCGTCGGGCGCGTGCAGGGCAGGCCGGCGAACGAGGTATTCAAAGAATTCGGCCTGACGCTCTTTCAAACGGTCTATGATCGGATGCTTGAGGATCAACGCGACGACTTGACGCTTGACGGCACCGTGGAAGTGGAGGGGAAATTCTTGACCATCGCGCTGCACGGCTCGCGGATGAAGGATGAAGAGAGGCAGGATCTTGGTGTCGTGCTGGTGTTCGAGGATCTCACGGAGTTGATCAAAGCGCAAAAAGTGGCGGCCTGGCAGGAAGTGGCGCGTCGTGTGGCACACGAAATCAAGAACCCACTCACTCCCATCCAATTGTCCGCGCAGCGCTTGCGCAAGAAGTTTTTCGAGAAAGCCCCGGATTTCGAGCGAGTGTTCGATGAGTCGACCAACGTGATCGTGAACGAGGTGTCCAGCCTCAAGCACATGGTCGACGAGTTTTCGAAGTTCGCCCGCTTGCCGGCGCCGCAGATGGCTCAGCAATCGTTGCACGATGTGATCAACGAAGTGATCTCGCTCTATCGCGGAGCTCACAAGGACATCGAGTTGATCGTGGCATTGGACGAAGACTTGCCGCAGCTGAATTTCGATCGGGAACAAATCAAGCGGGTGCTGGTGAATCTCCTGGACAATGCGATTCAGGCGATGAACCAGAAGGGGCGGGTGTGGCTAACGACCCACTATGATACAAAACGCCGGCGGGCCGTGGTGAGCATCGCGGACGAAGGCCCCGGCATTGCGCCGGAAGATCAGGAGAAGCTGTTTGTGCCCTACTTTACGCGGAAGAAGACCGGAACAGGGCTGGGACTGGCCATTGTCCGCCGCATTATTACCGATCACGAAGGTCAGATTCAGGCGGGCAACAATCAGCCGAGCGGCGCCTTGTTTACGTTCGAGTTGCCGGTATGAACGGATGACGGGTATGTTGCTTGGACCGCTCACGTGTCACGGAGTGTTATGTCTGCATCGATTTTAGTCGTCGATGACGAAGATGCCATTGTGTCTTCCTTGAGCAGCATCCTGCAGGATGAGGGCTATGAAGTTTCTGTGGCCAAGAGCGGCGTGGAGGCGTTGAAGATCTATACCACGGATCCGCCTGATCTCATGCTGCTCGATATCTGGATGCCGGAAATGGATGGGTTGGAAACCTTGCGCCGGATCAAAGAATTGGTGCCGACGGCACAAGTCATGATGATGTCCGGGCATGGCTCGATTGAAACAGCGGTCAAGGCGATCAAGCTGGGAGCCTATGACTACATTGAAAAGCCGCTTTCGCTGGAGAATGTCACGCTGCGCGTCAAGCATGCCTTGGAACAATATCGGTTGGAGGAAGAAAACCGGACGTTACGCACCAAAGTCCAGCGGAAGTTCGAGCTGGTCGGACAGTCGCCGGCCATGCAACAGCTGCGGCAGCTGATCGATACTGCGGGACCGACCAACAGCCGCGTGTTGATCGGAGGAGAGAACGGGACCGGCAAGGAACTGGTGGCGCGGGCGATTCATCTGCAGAGCGCCAGAGCAGATCGGCCGTTCGTGGCCGTGAACTGCGCCGCGATTCCGGAGACCTTGATCGAAAGCGAACTGTTCGGACACGAAAAAGGCTCGTTCACCGGCGCCACATCGATGAAACGTGGGCAATTTGAGCAGGCTGACGGAGGAACGCTGTTTCTTGACGAAATCGGTGACATGAGCCTGAATACGCAGGCCAAGGTATTGCGGGCCCTGCAGGAACAGCAATTCACGAGAGTCGGTGGAACCAAATTGTTAAAGGTGGATGTGCGGGTACTGGCCGCGTCGAACAAAGATTTGATGAAGGAAATTGAGAAGGGCGCATTTCGTGAAGATCTCTATCTATCGGCTGAACGTGGTGCCGATTGTCGTGCCGCCGTTACGGGAGCGCCGCGAAGATATCCCGCTTCTCATCCGCCATTTCATGAAACTCCACGCTGAGGAGCAGGGATTGAGGATAAAGGAGATCACGCCGGAGGCGATGGACGTGTTTCAGCAGTATGAGTGGCCGGGGAATATTCGTGAATTGCGGAATCTGATCGAGCGATTGATGATCATGGTGCCGGACCGGTCATCGACACGGCGCAGGCCAACATGTCTCTCCAAGTGAAGGCGTCGGGTGCTGCCACTATTGGGGGCGTCGCAGCGGCCGCTCCGGCCGTGAATCCGCTTTTTACGCAGCCATTTGACTCGCTTCGCGATGCGCGCAATGCGTTTGAGAAGGAATATATCGCGCGAAAGTTGCGTGAGCATCATTGGAACATTTCGCGTACGGCCGAAGAATTGAAAATCGAACGCAGTCATCTTCATCGGAAAATCAAGTTGCTGGATGTGGAAATGAGGCCAGAGGCCTGACGAGGATGTAAGGTCGCCAGTGCCCCCTCAGGGGCGCTTCGGTCGGTAGATTTCGAGCCCTCCCAGAGACATTCCCCGTGCGTTGACCTCCCCAAGACCCCTCCGCTAAGATGCGCGTCCGGGCCGGACTGCGGTGAAGGCTTTTTGAACATGCTCTTATGACGACCTATCGAGAAGCCGGTGTGGATATCGACGCAGGAGACGAATTTGTCGACCGCATCAAGCCACTCGTCCGATCGACGTTTCGCCCGGAAGTGTTGACGGATCTTGGCGGATTCGGCGGCCTGTTTCGCCTTCAAGCCAAGCAATACGAAGACCCGGTGCTCGTCTCCGGCACCGATGGAGTCGGGACGAAGCTCAAAATCGCATTCATGATGGATCAGCACGACACTGTCGGCATCGATCTTGGTCGCCATGTGTGTGAACGACATTGCGGTCAGCGGAGCCGAACCGCTGTTCTTCTTGGATTACTTTGCGACGGGAAAACTTGCCGTGCCGAAGGCGCAGCAAGTTGTCAAAGGGATCGCCGAAGGATGCCGCCAGGCGGGCTGCGCGCTGATCGGGGGCGAAACCGCAGAGATGCCGTCGATGTATGCGGATGGAGAGTATGACCTGGCAGGGTTCGCCGTCGGCGTGGTCGATAAACCAAAAATCATCGACGGCAAATCGATCAAGCCTGGCGATGCGATCATTGGATTGGCATCCACCGGATTGCATAGCAACGGCTATTCATTGGCTCGCCGCGTCTTCTTCGACAAGGCCAAGCTGACGATCACCAGTCGCTGCCTGAACTCGATCGACCGCTGGGAGAAGTGCTGCTCACACCAACCAGAATTTATGCCAAACAGATTCTGGCCCTGGTGCAGGAATTCCCTATCAAGGGAATCGCGCATATCACCGGCGGCGGGATTACCGAAAATCTTCCCCGCGTGTTTCCCGACGGCGTTCGGGCCAGAATCGATAGAAGCGCTTGGACCGTTCCCCCTATGTTTCAGACTCTGGGCAGGCTTGGAGAGGTCGAGCGCGAGGAAATGTATCGTGTCTTCAACATGGGAATTGGATTGATTCTCGTCGTGCCTGAAAGCTCGGTTTCCGCTGTCCTCGCTAAGGCGGCAGCGCTTGGCGACCGGGGTTGGCTGATCGGCGAAATGGTTTCTTCGACGGGCGATGACGCTGAGGTGGAGTATGTCGAGTAAGCGTATGACTCCGCTGCGTGTGGCGGTGCTGGCCTCCGGTCGTGGCTCCAACCTTCAGGCTATCATCGATGCGATTGAAGCAGGGCAGGTTCAGGCGCAGATCGTCGCCGTCATCAGCAATAAGAAAGAGGCGGTGGCGCTAGAACGGGCCCGCAAGCACGGCTTGCTGGACGTCTTCGTCGATCCCAAGCCGTTCGCTGGACAGCCCCGACAGCCGCGAAGCCTATGATCAGGCGCTGCTGGACGTACTCCAGAAACATGATGTGGAGTTCGTGCTATTGGCCGGCTACATGAAAATCGTGACGGCGGTCCTCGTCAACGCCTATGCCAACCGCATGATGAACATTCATCCCTCATTGCTGCCGTCGTTTCCCGGATTGGATGTACAGAAAAAGGCGATCGAGTGGGGCTGCAAACTCGCCGGATGTACGGTGCACTTTGTGACGGAAGGTGTCGATGAAGGGCCGATCATTCTTCAAGCGGCCGTTCCAATTCTCGATAGCGATACACCGGAGACGTTGGCCGCTCGGATTCTCGAGCAGGAGCACAAGATCTATCCTCGAGCGGTTCAACTGTTTGCCGAAGGCCGTTTGCGTGTTGATGGGCGTCGTGTATTGATCGAGGAGGGAAAGCCGGAGGGTGAGGCCATCATCAGCCCGTCGTAACGGCTGATCGGATGAGCCCTTTGGCTAGAGACTCAGGATCGGGTTGTGTATAATGCGTCTCACGGGGACGCGAGCCATTTCCTCCCCGTTCTTCTACCGCAGCATTCAGTCTGCACGCTGGTGTGCAACGTAACCCTGCGGGATGCTTCGGCTCGCGTCACCGGTTCCATCAGGTGGGGGGCTAGCTCAGTTGGGAGAGCACTACGTTCGCAACGTAGGGGTCGGGGGTTCAACTCCCCTGCCCTCCACCAAACTTATTTTTACCCGCGACCAATCGCAGTAGCCCCGCATAATCCCCAGATACTTCCGCCGTCAGGTACCGCTCGAGCCGTCCGACGTTGAGTGCAGCGCAATCTCCGACTCCATCAACTCCCGCAGGATGCCGCGCGCCTTATCTACCTGGTGCTGCGTCACGTTGATGAGGTCGTCGAGCATCGCCTTGGAGCGCCCGATCGCGTTTGGTAGGATCGTCGCGACGGTGTCAGCCTTCGTCTGCTGCCCCAGCCCATTCTGTAGGAGACGATCGCGCTCGGCCTCCAACTTCTCCAACTCCGCCTTGGTAGTCGACGTCAGGATGCCCGCTTTGATCGCAGTCATGATGTTCACGAGCTCCCGCTCAATCAGGGCGCGTCGCCTAGCATGCGTGCCACCTGTGCATCCTCTGGCCATACACTCCGTACAGGTTTGTGCCTCGTTTTTTGACAAAGCTTTCCTGAACCCCTTGTATTTCTTGAAGCCTATCCTGGCATTACCCATGCTGGTTAGTCCTGACGAGAGTTAGGGGTGTCTGAGGGTACGGTAATTCTTTTTAGCGCGGGACACCCTGAAAGAACAAAAGGAGGTACCTGATGATTAGTCGCTGGGTTCTCGCAGTCATAGGAGCCTTCTCGATTTCTCTTCTCAGTGTTGGGTCAGGAGGTGCAGTGATATGCAATCCGATTTGTCAGCCTGACAGCAGGGGCACGGATCACGCAAAAACTGTGGCCAACCAAAATGGGGTCAACAATGGCCTAGCCACGGCGCAGCAGCAGCCGGGTAATTACAAAACCCCCACAGGCCCGTGCTCTGGCTGCTGAGTAGTGACCTCACCAAGCGGCGAGGGGGCTGTTCAAGGTAAGAACAGCTCCCTCCTCATCCAAGAGAAGCCTGGCGCACGGCCTGTAAACAACCGCAGGAGCCCCGCATAATCCCCAGAGACTTCCGCCATTAGATACGGGTTTGGTTTTGAGGATGAAGAGACCCGTGATCGCCTGGTACGACTTCTGGTCGTCCATTTGATGTTGGATCGTTCTGTCACGGCTGTGCTCGCCGTACGATTCCTTGATCGCCGGTTGTTGGCGCCGCCGTCCAAATGAATCCGAGGCGGCGGTGGCACCACTACCAGCGCGAGGACATGAAGCCTGAAGCTTGCGCGGCCCATTTCGATCCCAGGTCCGGATGGGGAGTGAGAAGGAAATCTCCTCTCTCAAGCGTTTGCATGCGTCCACCACGGACAGCGCGCTCTCCGTGAGTATCGGGAGGAATGGAAGTTATCGGATGGTCGTCCTTATATGGAAAAGCAGGGAGAGGGAGCATGACCAATACGCCGAATGAGAATCAGATTCTTTTCCCATTCGAGTTTCCCCCTCTTGATTCCACAATGTGAATATGGGACGGTGACCGGAGGCGTTCACCATCCACACGCGAGCAGGGATCCCAAACAGAGAGATACGGGGGCCGCAGCATGCCAAGGCCCCACACTGTGCACACAACCCACCAAGGACACTACCCTATGACTCCGTATAGCCCGCTACAACGTTGGACTGCCTGTTTTGTAGTGGTCATTACCATGACCGTCGTGCTTGGGGGATGCGTCGCAGTGCCGCGCCGATATGTGTGGATGGCAGAGTCCGATGCGACACTCACCGCGCTGACCGCCCATCCGGAGATGTACGTGGGGAAGGTGGTGCTGTTGGGGGGGGTGATCATGGAAGAAAAAGAGATTGACCAGGACCTTTGGTTGTATGTAAAAAACCGACCGCTGGACCAAGATTATAAGCCCCATCGTCCCGCCTACACGGATGGTCCCGAAGCCGGCTACTACTGGATACTGGTGGCGAAGCAACAACTCCCACGCCAGTATCAGCGATGGGGGCGAATGACGGTGGTAGGACGAGTATTGGCCACGCAGGGCTCCAAGAACGTGCCAGTGCTGTCGCTGCTCTACGTCCGAGGCTGGGGGGTAAGCGCGGATCATGATGGAGTCTGGGAGAATATTGATCCAAATTATGTTCCCAGGATTCCGGGAAATTTTGCAAAGTGAGGAGGCAGGAGCCTGCCTTAGTGTGACTTGCGCGGCGTTTGCCTCTCAATAGGTAGTGGCGTGCCCCGTTCATAACTAAACCCTCAATCTTGTGCAAGCTTGAAGAGGCCCGCGAGACGACAGCAACGCGAGTTACTTCGGGGGGAAATGGGTGAACATTTCGTGGACGATGTCCCTGATACGCTCGTCCCGTTCCCTGGAAGTCAGTCCAGGATCAATCTCTCCAGCCGCAGTGCCGCGCCAGACCAACTTCTTTGATGCCGCGTCAATAATATCAACCAGTAGCGTGCCCGTCGTATAGGACGTGGTGTCGCTGACTGTCGCGGGTGGTTTACCTGCTGTACGGGTATCGACTGAATGGTCAAAGGGGCGGCCGGCCATGCCTTTGGAGAAATATTGGGTGGAGGCATCGAGGGTCATATTCTTGACCCCGATATGGTAGGCCACATAGAAATCCGGCTGCCTGTTCGGGGCAGCGGTGTACCCTTTTAAATGTAGTTGTGCGCCGACGGCCGTTCGAATGCGAATGTCGACAACAGTACTGTCAACGCTTCGGTTTCCGGTCTTCTCCTGTTCGCCCGCCACCCACTCGTATGTGTGATAGGTTTTGAAATCCGCGGTAGGATCATAGTCAAAGCCAACCTTCGCTGTTGGTGCACAGGCTGCAGCTGATGCCGCCAGCAGACACGCACAGAGGGATTGTATCCGCGTCATAAAAGTCTCCTGGTCCGGGATGGTAGCAGAGCCGACCGCCGAAGAGAAAGCACCCGCCACGTGTACCACGAATCGTTCTGAGGGGTGGACGCCGAGCCAACCGGTCTTGAACGGAGGTGCGGGGACCTGTACGCCGGATAAGAGCGGGCCGCAGAGGCCGATCGGCCTGGATGCAAGTTACTTGGGCGGGAAATGAGCGAATATGGCATGGACGATGTTGCTGATGCGTTCGTTCCGCTGCTCGGGAGTCATGCCCGGATCAACCTCTGTAAGCGCTGAACCTCGCCACACCAGTTGCTTTGATGCGGCGTCTACAATATCGATGAGCAGGGTGCCTTCCTTATACGGCTGAATATCGCTGATCGTGGTGAACGTGCCGTGCGCATGATCGCCGATATAATCTTGCGTGGACGATCCCTTCATCATGTCCTTAACCCCGAGATGATAGGCGACGTAGAAATCCGGGCGTTTGTTCAAGGAAGTCGTGTAGCCTTTTAAGCGCAGCTGCGTTCCGATGGTCGTTCGAATGCGCCCGTCGACCAGCGAGTTATCGAGGCGCTTGTCTCCGGTCATCTCCTGTTTGTCTGCCACCCAGTCGTAGGTGTGATAGCCGTTGAAGTTGGCGCTGGAATCGTAGTCATACCCGACCTTCGGTGAAGAACACGCCACGGCCGATGTCACAAGTAGGAACACGCACAGGGGTTGCATCCACGTCATCTTGGTCTCCGTGCGGCGGAGAGTATCAGAATACGATGGGCTCTGAAAAGGTGCCGCTCCTAAATGCAATTGATCCTAAATCAAGAAAAGCGCCTGTAGGCTGACGCTGCCTTTGCTGGTTGCACCCGGGCCTCCCGCCCCTCAGTCACATTGGGGGAACGTGGCCATGAAACCGTGGCTTTCACCGGTAGGCGCCCCCTCTGAACCGGCATAGACTTGGAGCATGGCTGAAGAACACACCATGCGGTGTTGGAAGTGCCAAGGGACTGTTCGAGTCGAAACCGCGATCGACTTGCAGACCGGCGTCGTCATCCAACAGTACGTCTGCTTCAACTGCGGTCGTCGGTGGCATGGGAAACAAGAACCTCGACCGTTGACTGCCGCCTGATGACCCGCAGCGCTTCGCGTCGCAGCGTCGAGAGGGTTTGCGTGTGTCCGCGCGATCCTGAGCAACAGCTCGATGCTCGCGGAGGGTGATCCTCCAAATACGTGTGTTTAAGCTGGTCTCGTTGTCCTACCTATAGAAAGCATACTAGGGCCTATATTTTGCCTTTTCATTGCTCAATATGATCGGCTTCTGATTGATTAGGACGCCCAGTATTGAAGCGTTGTGCCCTCTGTATAGAATGTTCCAAAGGAGTCGGCCCCATTTGTAGGAGTTAGTGAGACAGCGAATGGCGAACCGACGACGGAGCCCAACCATTTTCCGCCGAAAACCTTCGGGTCCGTCAGTAAGCGTCCAATGTCCGTCGCAATGAAACGATGGTCTGATTTGCCGGACGCAAAGTGATCCGTTGAACTGCTCTCATTGAAGGTATAAACTTCAGCCTTGCGGTTCTCGATATGGCGAGGCCTCAACCCGCCGACATGTGAAAAGGCAGTAGTTGATGATCACATCTTTATCCCCGAAGGAAGCCACTAGTTCCACAACGGTGCTTTTCATCGATGACGATGCGGAAGACCTGCAGCATTGGTCTAAT
This sequence comes from uncultured Nitrospiraceae bacterium, assembly GCA_963851455.1. GTDB lineage: Bacteria > Nitrospirota > Nitrospiria > Nitrospirales > Nitrospiraceae > Nitrospira_C. Next base: position 481,609 of record CAWKPI010000003.1, on the reverse strand, counting down.
GCACTCCACGATGTCTCCCCCAGCTATTCAATCTTGAAAGCCCTGAATGGACAAGCTGGGCTTGATCTTTGTCGATATCAAAAAGTGGACTGTGTCGTCTTGGATTTAGACCTGCCTGATTCTGGCTTTAAAGTATTGTTCGATCTCATTCCTGATCGTACCCATCCGAAGATCGCTGTGGTCATGCTCACTCGTTTGCATCATCCGGTCCTGCATGAAATGGCGCTGCATAATGGAGCGCAGGCATGCTTGATTAAACAACTGACGACAGCTACCACTTTGGATGAAGCAATTCGGAAGGCTGTGGCTTCAGTCGAAGGACACTAACGCGCTTTTCCTCTGCAGTAAAACAGTCGCACACCCCTCAGATAGAAACGGTTTCAGAATGCAGCGGCGAGGAATCTTCTGATAACTCACCGGTTGTTATCTCATCTCCGGTACACCACTTCCACCTGGGCGAGAAACTTGGCAAGTGCGGCGGTTTGTTGCTTCATGACTTCCCGGTCTTCTCTAAGAGCAGCCTGCTCTAGTACCTCACCGATTCTGCTGATCTCCTGAAATCCGTAGCCTCCTCCGTCTCCCTTCATGCGATGTCCCAGGAGGCGCACGGTTTTCACATCATTCCCCTGAATCGCGATTGCCAGAATGGCCGCGTCCTTTCGGCGATTCTCCAGGAAACCGGGAACGAGCTCTTCCAGATCCGGATCGATATAGACGGTGAATTTGCATGAGCCGTTGTCGTTGGATGGTCGGGTCATTTGCGTCTGCGTCCTTCACAGGCTTTCAGCACTTCGAGCAGTGTCTGCCGTTTGATCGGTTTGGTCATGTGCGCGTTGCAGCCGGCTTCGAGAATTTTTTCTCCCTCTTCCTTCAGCGCGAGAGCCGTCAAGGCAATGATGTGGGTCTGAGGCAGGTCATGCTCCTGCTCCCACGCGCGGATATTCTTGGTCGATTCATAGCCGTCCATCACCGGCATATTCATGTCCATCAAGATGAGATCGAACTGTCCCTTCTTGAATCGCTCGACGGCAATTCCACCATGGTCTGCCACATCGAGCAGATAAGGCGTTTGCTTGAGGTATGAACGGACAAGTACTTGATTGTCCGGTGAATCTTCCACCAGCAGAATATGCAGTGGCCTCGATAAGGATGGGACGGATGGTGTCGCAGGAACCGGCAAGTTCCAGACGCCGCGCGCGCGATCGAGGGCGATGCTGATAGTTTGCAGCAAATCGGAACGCCTGATGGGTTTCGTGAGATAGCCACCGAGTCCCATATCATAGGTACGGGCGATGTCGTCGGCCCAGTGGTCCGAGGCCAGCATGATGACCGTGAGGCCTTTCGAAAGAGCAGAGCGCTGTATCTCCTCGACGACCTGAAATCCGTCTATTCCAGGCATGCGACAATCAATGAGGAGAAGACTATAGGGCTTTCCAGAATCCGCAGCCTTCCGCAACTCCGTTAAGGCATCTTGTCCGTTATCGACAGCGGTCACCTGAGCGTTCCAGGACGACAAGGCCTCAGCAAGGATCTTCGTATTGATCGGGTGATCGTCCACGACGAGTGTCCGAAGATTTTGGAGGTCGATGGGCAAGGGCACAGGTGCCGTTTTGTGACCGGAGTTCACCCCCAATTTGACGAGGCAGTGAAACGTGCTGCCCTGTCCTACTGTGCTTTCTACCCAGATCTTGCCGTGCATCAGTTCTGCCAGTTGCTTAGAGATCGTCAGGCCCAGACCAGTGCCGCCGTATTTTCTCGTGATCGACGCATGGGCCTGGGTGAAGCTTTCGAAGATCGTCACCAGTTTGTCGGAGGGAACTCCAATGCCGGTGTCAGTGACGGAGAATCGAATGGCGCCCGGTACAGGGTAAGCTGAATCGTTCGCGACTTCGACCACGACGGCGCCTTTATCGGTAAATTTAATCGCGTTGCTGATGAGATTAACCAGAATCTGGTGCAGGCGGTTCGGATCTCCGATCAACGAACAGGGCACGTCAGGCGACAAATGGCAGGCCAGTTCAAGGCCTTTTTCGTTCGCCCGCATCGCTAAGATTTCAATGGCTTTCTCGACGAGGTCACTCAAGTCGAACTCGATCGATTCGAGTTCGATATGGCCGGCCTCGACTTTTGAGAGGTCCAGAATGTCATTGATCAACTGCAGCAGGTTGCTGCCGGCTCGTCGGAAAATCCGGAGGTACTTGCGCTGATCCGGTGTCAGGTTGGTTTCCCACAACAGATCGGCCATTCCGATGATCGCGTTCATGGGCGTGCGGATTTCATGGCTGACAGTGGCCAGGAATTCGCTCTTCGCTTTGCTGGCCACTTCGGCCGCTTCTTTGGCGACAACCAGCGCTTGTTCCGTCTCTCGGCGTTCGATCGCTTCCCGCTGGCGCGCACTTCGTTCGCGGCGAAGCGCGGCTTCTACCTGTGCCAGTGTGCGGCGTGGTGATTTCCTGGCGGTCTTGTGTCGGGATGGCGCGTGAGGTCGAGACATGTTCAGAGCGCGACGAGGGGGCGCCCAACTGGACTCAGTCGTCGTCCGTGTGGGGCACGAGAGTGAGAATGCCGGCCTGCTTGGCCCGATTGCGACCTTCTTGTTTCGCCTGGTAGAGGGCTTGGTCCGCCGCCTTGATCAAATCCGTCGGTGAGGCATTGCGGCTTGGAATCGTGCTGGCGTATCCCACACTGATGGTCATAGTGTCGCCCCCCGAGTGGGTGACGCCCAACGATTCGATTCGTTTGCGAAGGGTTTCGGCAACTTGCGCCGAACCTTCCGTCGCCGTTCCAGGCAGGACGACGACGAATTCATCGCCTCCATAGCGGGCCACGAGGTCTCCAGGGCGGTTCACGGCGCCGGAAATGGCGTTGGCGACTTGGCGCAAACATTCGTCCCCGGCCGTGTGACCGTGCGTGTCGTTGTAGATCTTGAACCGGTCGATGTCGAGCATGATGAGCGAGAGCGGCGTCGATTCGCGGACTGCGCGGCGCCATTCTTGATCCAAAAAATCGTCGAACTGTCGGCGGTTGGTAATACCGGTCAAGCCGTCGAGACAGGAGAGGCGCAGGAGCATTTGATTGGCTTCCTGAAGTTGGCGCATGACTTCGAGCAATTCTTGCTCGCGCGCTCGCCGTCGTTCAATCTCATGGACTAGCCGCAACACAGACCGCACGCGGGTCAACAGCTCGATTTTATTGATGGGTTTGCCGATGTAATCGAGGGCTCCGGCGGCGAAGGCCAGTTGTAAATCCACAGGATCGGTTTTCACGGTGACCATCATGATCGGAGTTTCACGAAATCGTTCCACAGCTTTGATCTGCCGGCAGGCTTCGATCCCGTTCATTTCCGGCATGATAATGTCCATGAGGATCAGGTCGACGCGTGCGGCGCCTTGTTTGCCGCCTTCGAGACCGAGTAAGCGAAAAGCCTCAGCGGCGGAATCGGCGATGAGAATGTGTTCATAGCCTGCGGCTGTCAGGATCGACTGGAGGAGAGTCCGGTCGTCGGGGGAATCATCGACAATCAGAATGCTCATGTAGATAGTGTCCTCGGCTTGACTGGAATGGAGCGGTAAATCGAAGAAATCCTAGCAGCTAATCCTGGTAAACACCAGGGTAAAGCTTTTTAATGCAAGGTTGGCACAGGCCGTGGCTGAATTCGGCCTCGGAATGCTCGCCCAAGTATTCCTCCAATTGTTGCCAGAAGCCGCCGTCATTTCGAATCTTTTTGCAGGATGCGCAAATTGGGATCAAGCCGCGGAGCACCTTCACTTCCTTGAGGGCCTTTTGCAATTCTTCATTGCTGCGGCGAAGTTCAAGTTCGCGATTTTTGCGGCGGTCCATTTCCTGTTTTAACAGCAAGGCAGAGGATACCCGGGCCAACAGTTCGACGCTGTTGACGGGTTTGCTGATGTAGTCCATGGCGCCCGCCGAGAAGGCCTCCTTGAGATTGCTCAGATCGTTCTTGGCCGTTACCATGATGACTGGAACGTCCTGAAGGTGGGCACAACGTTTGATCTGGCGGCAGGTCTCCACGCCATCCTGCTCCGGCATGAGTATGTCCATCAGAATGAGGTCGATCTTATGGCTGGTGGCGTCGCCGCCCAGGTTGAGCAGCAGCGAAGCGGATTTCGCCGAATCGGCGCTCAGGACATCGTCATGGCCGGCTTTGCCTAAAATGGAACGGAGGAGCGTCTGCTGATCCGGTGAATCGTCGACGATGAGGATGCTCACGAGACTCCTACGTGTACGTTCGTAGTGCCTGCTCCGCAAGCACGCCCTCAAGTATAGCAGACGATAAATAGCGCTATTTCAGCCTGGAACGCACGAGGTCGCTGACTTGCTTGCCGTCGACCGGTTGGCCGGCGAGCCGGGCCATCACGGTTTTCATAACGGCGCCCATGTCCTTGGCGGAGTTGGCACCGCTCTCGCGGATCACGGTATCCACGGTCTGGGCTAGTTCCTCGGGGGAGAGGGCTTTGGGCAGGTAGGTCTCAATGATGGAAATTTCCTGACGTTCTTTCGCGGCAAGTTCGGCGCGCTGACCTTTCTCGTACTGTTCCACCGATTCCTTGCGCTGTTTGATCATGGTGGTCATGATGCGGCTCATCTCCGCATCGTCGAGATCCTTTTTCATCTCGACTTCCTTGTTCAGCACGGCGGCTTTGATCATGCGGATGACGTCCATCCGCAACTGGTCTCTGGCCTTCATGGCGAGCTTGAGATCTTCAGATAGGCGATCGCGCAGGGACATGAAGTCCTTGAAAGCATTGACAATCAGGTAGCAGAGGATAGCGCGTCGTTCCGTCTCAGTCAATCGCTTGGCCAAGTCCATGGCCTTCAGCGGTCCGGTGGTTTTGCTCCCGATGGGGGAGTAATATGATGACAAACTCTCGCAGACGGTGTTCGACCTTCAGCGGGCATTCGAATAGTATCGCACCATGAGCTTTCATGAAGGAGGGCAGATATGGCATGTAGCGAGCCTGTGATGAATCGGAGGCGAATCATTGTCGGCGGCATGGCTGCAGGAATCCTAGTCGTGACGATGACCGCTTGCTCAAGTGATCAACCGAAACCGATGGTGCAGCCGACGCCTGATCAAGTACGGGGCCATGCAGATCGGGGTTTCGACAAGCTCAAGCAGGAAGAACAAGAGCACGGGACGCAATCGTCAAATCCGCGATGATAAGATTTATTTGATCGCCCGTGACAAAGGGCTGACCAGAAGTTGGGCGACCGGTTTTAAGAGCGGCAATTCCCAAATGAGTTGAGCGAAGGAAGCCTGTTCCACGGCCCTCGCTTCATGGAATCTTTTGAGGAGACTCACTGAGACCAGTAGTCTCAAGATCCCCGATACGAAAAACACTAACGGCAGGTTCGACGCAAGTTGGAGAGAGAACTGTCCGACGTTAATGCGAGAAGGAAGTGTAACTACCAGCCAGCTTCCTACGAATGCGCCGAGACACCAGCCCAGTGCATTGATCGTGCTATACGTGGCCACAGCTTTCGCTCGATCTTCCGGCCGCACGGCATCAAACACATAGTTCTGAAGTCCCAGGGCCAGCCCGCCCCATGTCACACCGCCGAAAAAGTTTACGAACACCAAAAACGCCAGGCTCGTGCCTGCTAGGTAGAGCATCGGGAGGAAGGGGACCATGAGCCCCGTGACGGAAAGTAGTGCCTTGTTTCCGAATCGATCACTGAACCGGCCCCAGGCTCCGAGCGTGAGCAGTTGACCAAGAAGGCCTGCGGCCAGCCACGTTCCATAGCCCCAGTACGACAGATGCAGATCCCGGAGCATATACAGCACAAAAAAGGGCCCTGCGATAAGCACAGCGGCGTGCATGAGCCCGGAGAACAACAGGAAGCGTCGGAAGCTTACGCTCGTTCCGGCAAGAAAGTGGCGGAACTTGGGTAGGTTGTCGCGATGCAATGAGTGGTGGACGTCTTCCACCTTGGCAAGCGTCATGATCGAAAAGAAGCGTGCGCTGCCGGCCACGAGGAAGATGAGCGCAAAGCCGATCCAGGCGGATGGATGGTGTTGCCACAGACTGAGTATCCACCCTGCCGTGCAGAGCGCGATGAAACTAAAGCTCGCCATGATTTTGGCCCGCCGCGCAAAGTAGGCACCACGCTCATGCTGGTCGAGGTGATCTGCAATGAAGCTGTTCCAGGTCGGTATGGTGAACTGGCTGCAAGCGAAGTAGAGCGCGGCACCAGCGATGACAAGCCAAGGACCGGACTCAGGAAACAGGAGAGGCAAGAGCACAATTGGAGCCCAGGCCAGGGCTTGGCCGATGGTGCCGATGCGGATCAGCGCCTTCCGGTCTGGAAACCAACGGAGCAGCTTTACCGATACCAGTTGAGCGCAGGTACCGATCAACTGAGGGAGGGCGGAGAGCACGCTGAGCTGAAAGGCGTTGGCATGCAGTAGAAGGGCAAACGCGGAAAGGTATTGCTCCCCGCTACCCTGGGTAATAGCTTGGCAAGCCCCGTCGCGAAAGCCGTACCGGCGGCTTGGTTCACTGAGGTTCTGTTGGACGGACTGTCCTGACAGGTTACCGTTTGATGTAGCAGACTCTGAAAAACTCACCGTAATGACTCGCTGGTTGTTCGTGGCTCAGCGTACCACAGGCGGCTTGTATCCGGTATCAAATAGGTGTTGAATAAAGGAGTCGGTTATCTCGTTGGAGAAGTCTCGACACCATAAATTTCGAGTCTGCATGAGCACACCCGTGACACACGCACGATGCTGGCGGCAATGGCTGCTCGTCTGCCTGATGGCCATAACAAGTCCCATGGCCGGCAGCTGGTGGTCAGTGGACGCCAGAGATCTAGTGGCTCCAAAAGAACAATCAACAACGGAAATCGATCCTACCCAGAGTCCTTCGTTCGACGAGCAGAAAAAAGGAATTCCTCAGTCGCTGTTTACCTGGATCAAGATGGCGAAGGGCTACGACGTGGAATGGGATAGTTTTGGACGGAAGGGATGGTACACCCAAGATCCGAGACTCAAGCCCATCGATCCCACGTCGGTTTTTACTCCTGAGACGCCTGCCATCTATATTGTGTTCGAAGTGGCCCCCCTCGAAGATCCGGCCCAGTTCAGTGCGCAATGGTTTTTGGAAGAGGCGGGAGGCAAACCGTCCGCCGCCCCGATGGGAAAAGATAGTCTTGAAGTTCCCGGCCATGAACGGTATGGATTTCTGGAACTGAAGAAGAAAGAGGAAAAGTGGCCGGTGGGAAAATACCAAGTCAAGATTTTCATCACCCCGCTGGGACAACAACCGTTTCATGCGGCGAATCAAGTGGGCACGATGCGGTTTTCCATCGTTGAATCTCTTCCTGCCGCTCAACTACCGACACAGAAGTAGTTTCGAATCCAGAGGATATGATGGGCGAACGAATCAGAGTGACTGATCCGGAAAAGCTGACCCTGCTCTATGAACGGTTTCGCGATGTCTGTCTCGTCGAAAAAGAGGTATGGAAAGAGATCTTCATGCCGCGCGATGTGACGGCTGGTCCGGTGCGGACGAATGTGCAAGATCGATATGATGTGGAGATTGACGATCAGTCGATCGAGGACACTCTGGATGCGAATATCCCGAGGGGGTCGGCCGCACTCGGCGCGGCCATTCAGGAATACCGCCAGCACATCGTGTTTTATCGAAAGGCGTAGCCGAACTTACTTGGACGCCAGCACGCGCTCGACCTCTTGCACGATTTCAGGAGAGAGCGGCTTGGTTCGATGGTGAAAGCGTCCCACCACGTTTCCCGAACGATCCACTAAATACTTCTGGAAGTTCCATTCAACCTCGCCAGGAAACGGGCTCTGCTCGGTTAAATATCGATAGAGCGGATGTTTATCCGATCCCTTCACGCTGATCTTGCTGAATAGCGGAAAGCTCACGCTGTACTTCGTCAAGCAAAAGCCCTTGATCTCTGCATTGCTCCCCGGTTCCTGTTGACCGAAATTGTTTGCGGGGAACGCCAGCACCTCAAAGCCTTTGTCCCGGTACTGTTCGTAGATGCTTTCCAGGTCCGTATACTGGGGGGTGTTTCCACAGAGGCTCGCGGTATTGACGACCAGAAGGACCTTGCCTTTATAGTCGCCCAGGTTCACCGGCTTCCCGTCGATGTCGTCCATCGTGAAGTCATAGAGGCTCGTCGTCTTGGCGGCCATGAGTAGTCCTTCCTGTTCGGCTTGTGCGGAGGAGCGGCCAGACCGCCAGACCGAGGGTGACTCCAAAGGCTGATACGGCGAGAAGGTCTCTAGCATGACGGCCTCCTCGGGTGACGTTAGAGTTGTTCCAACGCTGCGATTCGGTCCTCAATCGGCGGATGCGTGGCAAAGAGATGCATGAAGCCGAAGTTGCCGGAAATCTTCATCGTCGCCAACGCATCCTGGTTGGAATACTCGAACTGAGCACGATTCACCCACCGATCGATACCCTGCAATGCACCAATCATCGACTCCTTGCCATAGACCTTAGCGGAGAACGCATCGGCTTCGTACTCGCGTCGGCGTGAATGCCAGCTCACGACCAACATGGCCAGGAACGAAAGCACTACTTGCAGCACAATATAGACGATGAACGCGAGAAACGGGTTTCCCGCCCCTCCCTCTTCGCGATCTGCCTGGGACTGACCGACCAGTGAAGACAAAAAGTTGCTGATGTAATAGACGAACGTGTTCATCAACCCGGCCAGCACCGTCGTCGTAAACATATCGCCGTTGTAGACATGTCCCATCTCGTGAGCCAGCACCGCCTTCACTTCATCTTCCTTCAAGTTCTGGAGCAAACCAGTCGAGACCGCCACCATCGAATTGTTTTTACTGGGACCGGTGGCGAAGGCATTGGGGTCGGGCGATTCGTAGACCCAGACCTCCGGCATGGCGATACCCAGCCGCTGAGCGATCTCTTGGACCGACCCGTAAATCACCTGTTCGGCCCGCGACACGTGGCTGGGTGATTTGCTGGCAATTGAGCATCGCACGGGCCATCTGTTTCGAGAAGGCCAAACTGATGAAGGCGCCGCCAAAGCCGATAACGAGCGACCACACGAGCAGCTGCTGGCTGAACACGCCGCGCACGTCGATGCCGAACGCTGGCAACACGAAATTGATCAATAGATTGGCAGTAACGGAGAGCGTAATGTAGATGAGAAAGTTCGCAATCAGGAACAGACCGATGCCTTTAATCCACTTCATCGAGATCCTCCTTCAAAGCGGTTGGAGTCACCGACCGCTGTGTACATATCATTATGACCGGAAGTCATTATAACAAACCGTGATACGTAGGATTCTAGAATAACTTCGTCTAAGCCAAGGTCAAGGCATCCCAAGTCCGCGATTTGCTGAGCCCGCATTGACCCATTCCAGTCATTCCTGTTAGAAGCTTCTCACCTAGGGAGGTCTCTATGTGGCTACGTCAAGTGCCAGGAACTCTTGGACTGTCGCTCGTACTTGTCGCCGTGGCTTTGGCCGCAGAACCTCCCCCTCCTGGCCCTCCATTCGTCGTGCCGGTGGCCGCCGATGGTGTCCAGCGTGCTACTGTCATTCTCGATAGCTACTCGTATCAACCGGACCACCTGATCGTCGAAAAGGGAAAGCCTGTCGAGCTGACATTGACGAGTGTGACCACGATTATCCCCCACAACTTCATCATCAAGGATCCGGCGGGGAGTCTGACCGTTGAGCAGGATGTCAGCGCCGGCAAGACCGTTGTCGTCAAATTCACTCCGACTCAATCCGGCACCTTTCCCATCTACTGCGATAAGCGTCTTTGGCCCTTGCCGAGCCATCGTGACAAAGGGATGGAAGGGAAGTTGGAAGTAAGATAGCAGGGATGCTGGACAAGGCTTCGGCATTGTTCTCGCTTCACTCAGAGGACGGCAAAAAGCACGCCTCACCCCTTCGTTTCCTTTCCGAGAAGCCTTGTTGAGCATCATGTCCGAAGTTCAGATGTCATAGGTGCGGCCACGAGCATAGACGTTTCGAAGCAATCCCTTCTCCGCGACCTCCTCAAGCGAGTCTCCCGGCTGTTCTATACGACGTTGGTCGTCGTGCCAGCTGATGTGCGAGATCAAGTCAGTCTCGCGTATCTCTTCGCGCGTGCCGCCGATACCATCGCTGATACGGAATTGATCGATCGTCCGCGGCGTCTGGATTATCTCAACCAGCTCAAGACCCAGTTCGTGAGCGATCAAATTTCCTGGACGCAAGTCAGGGATATCCAGCAGGCCATTGGACCCTTGCAGCAAGATTCGGCCGAACGCCAGTTGCTCGAACGATTGGAAGATTGTTTCAAGCTCTTGCAAGGATTTTCCCCGGACGATCGTCGCCGCGTCCAGCGGCTCATGACGACGCTCATGCAGGGGATGGAAATGGATTTGACTGTCTTTCCCGGGAAGTCGGCCGACGATCTCACTGCGCTGAAAACGGTGGATGAATTGGATCGTTACACCTATTACGTCGCCGGTTGTGTCGGGGAGTTCTGGACCGATTTGATGTGCGCCCATCGGCCTGCGCTTGCGTCGTGGGACCTCCGTTACATGGCCCAGATCGGCGTGCGCTTCGGGAAAGGGCTGCAATTAACGAACGTTGTGAAAGACATCGCGCATGATCTCCAGCGAGGGCGTTGTTATGTCCCAGAACCGATGCTGGTCGAGGTAGGATTGAAGCCCCGCGATTTGCTCGATCAACGTAATCTCCACCGCTTCAGGCCCGTGCTGATCCGGCTCGTGCGCAGCGCCGTCGAGCATCTCGATCAGGGTTGGCTCTATACGATGGCAATCCCGCGCTATGAAACCAGATTGCGCCTCTCCTGCATGTGGCCGATTCTTTCAGCCGGCGAATCCCTCAAACGGGTACTCTCTTCACCCGAACTCTTGGACTCTACTGTGAGAGTCAAAATCCCTCGCAGCAAGGTCTATCAAATCATGGCGCTCACGACTCTCACGGGCGCCTGCGGTTATATCGGCACCATCTATTGGGGCCGGCTCAGAAAACAGCTCATTTGACCACTGCCCCTCTTTTGTTCGGGTATACTTCCTTTGGGATTATCCGGAGATTGTCATGTCCTTGCAGGCATCCTGGGCGCAGCGAATAGAGCGGGCGCAAGATATCATGTCGGCGGCGTGGCACATCCTCAAAGAAGACAAGACGCTCTTACTGTTGCCTATTGCTTCGTCTATTTGCCTGATGCTGCTCGTGGTTTCCTATCTCGTGCCGACGGTTGTTGAGGTCGTGACGGGGGAGTCAGTGGTTGACGGGATCAGGCAGATCCAGCCGTTGTCCCAGGCTCTTCTATTTTTATCGTATGTGGCGACGTATGTGATCGGGATCTTCTTTAATGCGGCGTTGGCCAGCTGCGTGTTGAAGAAATCGGAGGGCAAATCTGCAACTATTTTTGACGGACTCAGAGAAGCGCTCTCTTGTCTCCCTCAAATACTTGGATGGGCCCTAGTTTCAGCGACCGTCGGACTTGTGTTAAAGGCAATCGAACGGCGCTCCGGATGGATCGGCGGAATCGTTGTTGGCATGATTGGACTGGTCTGGGGAGTTGCGACGTTCCTTGTCGTCCCGGTGCTGGTGGCCGAACGTAAAGGCCCGTTTGACGCACTGGAAGAATCCGTGCAGCTCTTGCGCCGGACGTGGGGAGAAAATCTCCTGGCCGGTATCAGCTTTGGTGCACTGTATTTTCTGTGGTCTCTTCCCGGCATTCTGACTTTTGTTATCGGCGCCGGCCTGATGGTCTCACACCTGTATATCGGCATCATCATCATGGCGCTCGCCATTCTCTATTTCCCCTTGTTGGGCTTATTGCTTTCCACGATGTCCACGATCTTCGACGTCGTTCTCTACCGCTATGCTAAACATGGCACCATCTCCCCCGGCTTCGACCGCGAGCTACTCGAAACATCCTTTATCCAAAAATTAGCGTAGGCACTGCTACTTAAATTCTTACTCCACGATGCTTCCGCTCGTGCAAAATTGTCCGGACAATCTGTCCCTGTCGGCGACGACATGTCTTAGGTGTCTGACCTGTAGGCAGGCACCTGCAAGAATGCACCTACGAAAGTGGAATTGTAAGCGGATGGCAGAATAAGAGATAAGTACATCCTAGGAGAGCTGACGTTTGGCGGCCGTAATCGCTTGTTCTCTTAGGCGTTTTGTAATTTTCTGCAAGGAAGTCGGCCGATGTGCCACATGCGATTCGCCGACAAGAGAGTCACATAGCACGAAACTTGCTCGGTGGTAGAGCCGCCTCTTATAACCTTAACAGATGGTGGTTTATGAAAAATAGGGAAGTTCTTTTTAAACAGATTCTATCTTGTCTTGCGTTGCTGCTGATGGCGTTGGCGACTGCATGTGGCAGCAGTGGTGACGGTGGTGGGGCGAGTGCACCTGGGTCCGTCAGTGTGTCTTTGACGGATGCGCCGGCCTGCGGGTTCGACGAAGTAAATGTCACCGTCAGCAAAGTGCGAATACATCAAAGCGACTCTGCATCCGATAATAGCGCCGGGTGGACTGATATCACGCTCAATCCCCCACGAAAAATCAATCTGCTCGATTTCAACGATCCGACTCAACCGGTTCATGTTGAACCCCTTGGTCTTACACCGCTAGAGCCAGGCCATTACACACAATTGCGTTTGGTGCTTGTCGCAAACAGCAACAACCCCAATCAACCATTGGCCAATTCTGTGGTCTTATCAGGCACCACCACTGAAATTCCCCTGGACACCCCCAGTGGAATTCAATCCGGCATTAAGTTAATTCACCAGTTCACGGTGAATTCCGGGCAACGAGTCGATCTGTTGCTGGACTTCGATGCCTGCAAATCCGTTGTGCTAACCGGCAATGGTAAGTACAAGCTTAAGCCGGTGATCAGCGTGATTCCCTTTGTGCTGAACGGCATCGACGGCTTCCTCAGCATCGGCCTTTTCCCCCAACAAACCGATGTCAACCGTATCGTGGTGTCGGCGCAGGTGAACGGGCAAGTCGTTCGGTCGACGATACCGAACGCGGTGACCGGTGAGTTCTTTCTTGCCCACCTCGATCCGGGAAATTACGATGTTGTGATCACTGCAATAAACAGCCCGACGAATACTTGCTGCGCCACAGTTGTTATAGCAGGAGTGCCGGTTCCAAACAGTACGAGCATTACCACAATCAGTACCAACACCCAGCCGTTCCAGCTGCAATCTTCCGGATTTCACACCATTGGAGACACTGTGACCTTGATAAACCCGCCTCCTCCGCCTGCTGTTGATGATCGTGATGATGCTACCGTCATTGTTGCCGCGATGCAGTCACTTTCCGGCGGGCCCACAGTAACCGTCAGATCTCAGGTCGCCACGCTCAAGGACGGTACCGCCACAGTTGGCGACTACGCATATGGATCGATTCTTCCCACTGCCGCCCCATCGCTTGCTTCGTACGGTCCCCTGCCGATTGTACCTAGCGCAAGTGCTCAGGGCTCAGTAGCCGGTGTGTATACTATTCGCGGATCGGCTCAGACACCTACAACGGCGTATCTAACCCAGAACCCGGCTCCTGCATCCGTGAATATTTCCGCGGGTGATAACCTAAACCAGGACTTTACGCTGGCGCCTTAAATCAACGGCTTCTGACGGCAGGCGAAAGCCTGCTGTCAGACGGACCTCGGGAACAGATTGTTCGGCAAAAGAGGAAAGACTATCTTCGCGGAAGCGAGGTGGGATTCTACCGCTTGGACTATTTCTTCTGCTGTGGCTCCAGCAGCTTATCCCCTTTTTTAAACACTCCGAAGATCGCCTGTGAGGGGCAGGCATCCAAGCAGAGCCGGCAACTTTCGAGGCAGCGCGCCGCGTCGAATTTGTACGGGGGAGTCGACAGCCAAGCTCCCGTCGGACAGATGGGGACGCAAATGGCTTGATGGGTGCAGCGGTCGGGATGGCGGATCAGGTGGTCGCGAACGATCATCATGGGTTTGACTCCTTCAAAGAGACCTTGCGAGAAGATCTCGAACATATTCTTTTTCGGGATGCTGCTCACTTCCACTCCTTCACGAGAGCTTTCAACCGCTCTTTCAATTCGGGAATCTGCTCCAGGTTGTTTTCGATCGCCCCGATGATCTTTTCGAGTCGTGCCGTCTTCAGTGCATCCTTATCTTTCAGAACCAGACGATCATACTCCCCATAGGCCTTCGAATGTTTGGGTTCGAGGATTGAGCGACCGGCTGTCAACGTTTCACCAAGTTCGTACGGCTCGGTCATCATCGGCGGGGCAACCGTAAAGGTCCCGTCGCTACAAATGATGGCGGCGGCGCCTTGTTTGAGCTTCAGCGGAATCACCGCTTCGATCGTTTTGCCTTTCAACCCGTCCCATGTGGTCAGCAATCCTGGGAACTGCTTCATGAAGGCCACCTTTTCGAGATTAGCCTTCCATTTATCTTCCGTGGCCATCCAATCCCTTACAACGAAGACAGTGGAGGAAGTTTGGTCGGAGCGGGATGGTCCGGCATGAGCAACCGGGTGACGATCTCACCGTTCATCACGTGCCGTTCCATGATTTCCGTGACATCGGCTTCGTTGCCTACCCAGTACCAGACTCCTTCAGGATAGATCACGACGCTGGGACCCAAGTCGCAATGGTCGAGGCACCCGGCTTTGTTCGCGCGCACCAACCCCTTCAGATTCAGGCGTTTCGTTTCGCTCTTGAAATGGGCGTGGAGCTTTTCTGATCCCCGGTCGGCGCAGCAGCCGCGCGGGTCGTCTTTCGGGCGCTGGTTGATGCAAATGAAAATATGACGTTTGAACGGCGGCAAGGGTGAATCCGGTGTTATCAGGCTTGCATGGTGGTGGTTTGGAAGCGCTCTATCAGTTGTGTCACATCAGGAGCAGCGAGGAACGGAGATTGTCCGGTTGAAGCGGCGAGGATGGCGACGATTTCGCGCAGCCTGATTGCGGCCCGTTGGAACGTCTCCGCTTTCGAGAGCTCTGAGCTCTGTCCGGCAGCAAGTTTGTCGAACTCGGCACGGATGTCGCGGAAGTCCCGTTGAAGATTTTTCTGCATCGAGCACTGGTCGCAATACCACTTGGGACTTTGATCGGTGGAGGGAGAGAGCCGGTCGTAGGCTCGGCCGAAGAAATCTTTTCCGAGCGACAATTTCATGAGCGCGGTTCCGGCGACTCCGCAGGCGTTACATGATCCCGCTGCTGCATCCATGATGCCCTCCTCTAACTTGGTCGCTTCCCGTTGTGTGGCAAATCTTACACTAGCCTTCGGAACACTGTCCACCGAGCGATTGCGGCTGCCCAAGGGAATGTGGTTCTCTTTCGGCCTTTCTGTCGATACAATAGAGTGAGCAACGCATCGAGGTGAAAGGGACAACTCTCATGATGATTGGAGTTCCCAAAGAGATCAAAGACCATGAGTATCGAGTCAGTGTCACTCCCGAAGGGGTGCGAGCGCTCGTCCATGCCGGTCACGAGGTGGTCGTGGAGCCCTCGGCTGGTGTTGGAAGCGGCTATTCGGATGAGGAGTATCGTCAAGCGGGTGGCAACATCGCAGATTCTAAGGAAGAAGTATTCCGTGCGGCTTCGCTTATCGTGAAAGTGAAAGAACCGCAGCTTTCCGAATGCCCGCTCTTTCGCCCCGGCCAGGTGCTGTTTACCTATCTGCATTTAGCCGCGTCATTCGAACTGACGAAGGCACTGTTGGAGGCCAAGATCACCGCCATTGCGTATGAAACGATCGAGGACAAGGACGGGACGTTGCCGATGCTCAAGCCGATGAGCGAAATCGCCGGGCGTATGTCAGTGCAAGTCGGCGCGCGGTATTTGGAGAAGACACAAGGGGGCTCTGGACTGCTGTTGGGCGGCGTCCCTGGTGTCGAGCCGGCAAACGTGGTCGTGTTAGGCGCCGGTGTGGTCGGCAGTTCAGCGACACGTATTGCCGTTGGCATGGGTGCTCAGGTCACCGTCATCAATCTCGACATTGAGCGGTTGCGCTACCTCGACGACATATATAAAGGTCGCATCGTCACCCGCGCCTCCACGCAGGCGTCGATCGAGGAATCCGTGGTCGCGGCGGACCTGCTGATTGGGGCTGTGTTGGTGCCTGGTGCAAGGGCGCCGAAGCTGGTGTCACGTCGTATGGTCACGAAGATGAAGTCCGGCTCGGTGATTGTCGATGTGGCGGTCGATCAGGGCGGCTGCGTCGAAACGACCAGGCCGACGACCCATTCAAATCCTGTTTATACCGTGGACGGGGTACTCCATTATTGCGTCGGCAACATGCCGGGGATTGTCCCGCGCACCTCGACCCAAGCGTTGACGAATGCGACATTGCCCTATCTGCTGAAATTGGCCTCGGCCGGTGTGGAGGCCGCCATACGTGCTGATGCGGGCTTGGCCAACGGTGTGAATCTCTTGGAGGGAAAAGTCACCTGTCGGGGAGTCGCGGACGCTCACGGCTTGCGTTTCGACCCTCTGATGTAAGACAATCCGTCCTCCCTTTGCGAGACACCAGGTCGGGGCGTAGCGCAGCCCGGTAGCGCACTGCGTTCGGGACGCAGGGGTCGAAGGTTCAAATCCTTTCGCCCCGACCAAACCAAGCTTGTTCGTGCCGGCGAAGCCTCTCTTCATTGATGTCGCCGGGTATACATCTACAGTGTTCCCTATTTCCAGTTTGATGCGAGCGCGTCCCGCCCGCTGCGCCTCTTCTTGGAGTGATCCAGTGATCATCCTCTGCCGTGCGCGCTTTTCAACCCGCACCCTTCTCATCCCACCCAGCATTGCCGAACGACTTTACTCCACGTAAAATCCACGAGCAGCCTTTTCTGCGCATAGAATTGCAAATCACGTGACGCGTTTCTCCATGTATGAGAGTATCCCTTCGTTACGACGAATGCCGCGTGGCTGAACGATGACCGATGCGAGTGCTCCCACCGCCGTTCGAGCCAGGATCTCCGTTTCAGGGAGAGTACAAGGCGTAGGCTATCGGGCCTTTACCGTCCGCGTGGCGACGCAAGGTGGGCTTGTTGGCGGCGTGAGAAATACTGACGATGGCCGAGTTGAATTAGAGGTGGAAGGTCCAAAAGACCGAATCCTGTCGCTGATTGAGGAACTGAAGGTCGGCCCGACGGCTTCCCGTGTGACGGCGGTTCAGGTGGAATGGGCGAAGGCCACAGGTCGATACACAGACTTTGACGTGTGGTACTAGCGAGCCGATAAGGTTGCTGAGGCTGGAATGGCGCGAGGACAGGATGAATTCTCGGACATGAGTGAAGCGAGGAGGCATCTTTCCAGTCACGACGAGGATGAAGCCGACGCCGCTGAGCGAGATGACGCGTCCCCCGAAGATGAGGGTAAATCTCGAGGTCGATCTGAAGGCCTGGATACGCTCAAGAGCTATCTGCGCGAGATCCGCCGCTCGACTCTTCTGACCTTCAAACAAGAACAACAATTAGGCAAGCGGGTCATGGCGGGTGACGAGCAGGCTCGCCAGCAAATGATCGAATCAAACCTCCGCCTGGTGATCAGCATCGGCAAAGCGCTACATCCATCGCGGGTTCCCCTTCTCGGATATCGTCGAGGAGGGCAATCTCGGACTAATCAAGGCCGTCGAAAAATTCAACTACAAGCGGGGGTTCCGGTTCAGTACCTACGCCTCCTGGTGGATCAGGCAGTACATCGAGCGGGCCATCATCAATCAAGGCAAGCTGGTGCGTTTGCCGGTGCACGTCGTCGAGCGGCTCAATCGGTATCTCGAACAGGGTCGAGAGCTTGGTGCAGGAGCTGGGACGGGAGCCGACCTCAGAAGAGGTGGCCCAGAAAATGAAAACGACCGAAGAGGAAGTGATCGATCTCAAACAGATCGTCCGTACGACCTGTTCGTTGGACAGCCCCATCAATGACCGGGCCGATACGTTCCTGCGGGACGTGATCGAAGATCCAATGTGCGTCTCGCCCGCGGATACGGCGGAAGGGGTCATGCGGCGGACCGAGATGATGGCGTGGGTGAAAGAGTTGCCTGAGAAGGAGCAAACTGTTATTGTGTCGCGGTTCGGACTCGATGGAAGCGAGGCGAGGACACTGGAAGAGATCGGGCGCGAGATGGGATTGACTCGCGAGCGCGTTCGCCAGATTGAAATGACTGCGCTGGGCCACCTTCGCCATACCATCGAACGAAAAACTCTGACGCAATCGGACTTGCTCTGAATCAATGACCGCTACCGAATATCGATCTCTCATCCGCGAAGTTCCCGATTTTCCCAAACCCGGCATTCTCTTCTACGACATCACCACGCTGCTGAAAGATTCCAAGGCCTTTGCCGCCATCGCTGATGAATTGACCAGCGTACTACCACGATCAACGAATCACAAAAGTGGTTGGCATCGAGTCTCGAGGCTTTATCTATGGCGGGGTCCTGGCCCAACGGCTGAATGCGGGGTTCGTCCCGGTCCGAAAGCCCGGCAAGTTGCCGGCGGACAGTTTTGAAGTGAAATACAGTCTCGAATATGGGTCGAACTCGCTGGCCATCCATCGCGATGCCATCGACATGGGCGAACGGGTGCTCATCGTCGATGACCTTCTGGCCACCGGTGGCACGGCCGCTGCCACGGTATCGCTCGTCCGACAGTTGGGAGGCGAGATCGTCGGGCTCGATTTTCTGGTTGAGCTCAAAGGGTTGAACGGCCGTCAGAAGCTTACCGGCTATCCTGTGCATACCACGATCCTCTATCCCTAGGGGCTCTAGGACCCCCTCCTACAACCTCTTGTCAAACTCCGACCAGGCGTGTTATAGATGCCGAACTTTTTTGCCGTCCGGCGTTCACCCAGGGAGAGGCCAATGCGATGGCGACCAAAACATCCCCAAAGAAGAAGCCTGTGACCAATTCAAAAGCGCCGGCCAAGCCGGCGGTCAAAGCTCGACCAGTCGCCGCTGCTGTTGTCGAGAAACCGGTAATCAGTATGGCCGTGTCACCGCTGGCTGCGAAGCCGAAAGAATCCGCCAAGGAGCGGGAAGCACGCGAGCGGCGCCGGGAAGCCTTGCAGCAGATGCTGATGGCAAAGCGCCAAGAGATTCTCAAAGAAATCGAGGGGAGTCTCGGCCAATCCTTGACTGAGGACCAGCAGCGCCGGCTCGAATCTGCCCGCGATGTCGGCGATCAGGCGCTCATGGATTTGGACCGCGAGTTGGGCATTTCTCTCATGGAAATGCGCAATCGCCGGCGACAGGCAATCGACGAAGCGCTGACCAGGCTCACTGAAGGCACCTACGGCATCTGTGCAGAGTGTGGAATCGAAATCAGCGAGCGCCGCTTGGAGGCGGTTCCCTTTGCAAAACTCTGCGTCGAATGTCAGTCCCGGGAAGAACTCCTCGAAAAAATCGAAAAAGAAGAAGAGCGCGACTAGCCCTGCCGTCGTTGACGTAGCGTTTGCCGCCTGCTGATCCCTCATGGCTATGGCGCAGGTGTTGTCCACCTGCTTCGAGTGCGGTTGTCTTCACGGTCATCACCCATGACAAGCACGTCGATGTCCAGCCGCGCCGTGGTCCTCGCAAGTGGGGGACTGGATTCGACGGTGACGGCTGCGATCGCCAAACATGATGGATGCGAGCTGTTTTTTCTGACCATCGAGTATGGCCAGCGCCATGTGATCGAAGTGGAACGGGCTCGCCAGGTTGCCGCCGCACTGGGTGCCGCGCGCCATACGGTGCTCTCCCTGGATCTACGGACGATCGGCGGGTCGGCGCTGACCAGTGAATTCGAGGTCCCGAAAGATCGGATAAGCGCCGGGCAACGTCAGGGGATTCCCATCACCTATGTGCCCGGACGAAACCTCATTTTCCTGTCCCTGGCCGCGGCCCATGCAGAGGTCATAGGGGCGTCACTCATTTATTTTGGAGCCAATGTGTTGGACTATTCGGGCTATCCCGATTGCCGGCCGGAATTTATTCAGGCATTCGAGCAGGCTGTGATGAAAGGAACCAAAGCCGGTGTGGAAGGAAAACCCTTGCACGTTCGCGCCCCGTTGCTCGAGATGACGAAGGCCGACATTATCCGAAAGGGCCTGCAGTTGGGTGCACCGTTGCATCTGACCCACAGCTGCTACGATCCGATCGGGACATTGGCTTGCGGCCGGTGTGATAGTTGCCTGATCAGGCGAGAAGGCTTTGCGAAGGCGGGGGTTGAGGATCCCACCGCATATGCAGTAACGTAACCACGATGTATGGCGTGTCTCCTGAAGAATTCTTCATGTATCTCATCATCGGATTGATCGTGATCGTGCCGATCGGCGCGCGCATCTATCGCCGCATGACGTTGCAGCGGACGCAGAGGATGTTGCGTGAACAGTTTGCCCAGCCTGCCGAAAAGGAAAAGGGACCTCGTTGATGACGGCCATGCGACAGGCACGTCTGCCGATTCTTGTAGGGACCATTGCGCTTGCCGCGTTCGTGGCCTGCGACTCGTCTCAACCAAAGCCTGCCGTCGGCAAAGGGACGCTGCCACCGGAATTGCAAGCGGGCGAGGCCAAATTCAATGCGAATTGTTCAGCCTGCCACGGCCAGCAAGGTAAGGGTACGCAGGTAGGCCCGCCGTTAGTCCATAAGATCTATGAGCCCAATCACCACGGTGATGCGGCGTTCCAGCGTGCGGCGGCCGTCGGCGTCAAAGCCCATCATTGGGAGTTCGGTAATATGCCGAAGATTGACACGGTGACTACAGCCGACGTCGACGAGATTATTCGATATATCCGTTGGCAGCAGCAGCAGGCCGGTATCTTTTAAGTCCCACCTCATCAATTCCTTTCTCCATCCCCTCTGTAAATCGGCTCGATATCTGATGTAGCAGCCCTCGTTTGACTTTGTTTATGGCCGCTTCGTAAGGTAAACCCATGAGTGAAAAGGATCTTGAACGCCGGCCATTCAACCACGCCGTCTTTAAGCAGAGGAGGGGCATTATGGAGAGACCAACCCGGGCCATTTTCGTAAGCGTGCTCGTACTGGGGCTGTTGGTGTCGGGGATCGGCTGTGCGGCAATCGATGCCGGGCATGAAGGCGTATTGGTCGAACAACCGTTCTTCTTCGGACACGGTGGGGTCGATCCTGTGCCGTCAAAAACCGGGCGGGTATGGGTGGCCCCGACGACACATGTGATCGACGTGGATGTCCGGCCGGTTCAATACTCCGAGCACTTCGATATTATTTCGGCTGAGAATGCCCCTGTCTCCTTCGACGCCTTTTTGATCGCGAACGTGGTGGAAGGCCGGTCACCGGAGCTCATCGCACGCTACGGCCCAAGTTGGTATCACCAAAACGTGAAAGAAGCGTTTCGCACATTCGTGCGGGAAGAGGTCCAAAAGTATCCGCTCTTTCAGCTGACGACCGATCCGACCACGCGCACTAAATTGCAAGAAGCGATTGCAAGAGAAGTGCAAACCAAGCTCATTGAGAAACAGACGATCCCCGTTCGACTCAACCGTGTCGTCGTCGGTAGCATTCTGCCGCCCAAGGGCGTCGTCGAACAAACCACGCAAACGATCATTCAGGAGCAACGCAAGATCACGATGGTCGAATTTCAGAAGGCCGAAGAAGCGCGAGAAAAAGCGGAAAAGCAGCGCGGCATCGCCGACCGGGCCTACCGGGAATCCTTAGGCTTGACGGCCCCCGAATTTGTGGACCTGCGGCGTATCGAAGTGCAGAAAGAAATCGTCCAACATTCGCCGTCGGCTCTGACCGTAATCATGGGTCTGGAAAGGTTCGGCATCAACCTGCCCCCAATCGGGGCGGAGAAATAAGTCCCGGTGTTTCCGGAGCTGGACTCAATCTGGAGAACGGAGAGGTGGAACCGTGTGTCAGGGCTCCACCTCTCCCGGCAGTGCTATTCGGCCTTCGTAATGGACGCACGCCTCAGGGTAACTAGGCACACGCCTAATTCTAACGAGGTTTCTTTCTTCCTTTTCCCGGTGACGGCGAGGGCGAGGGAGATGGAGAAGGAGAAGAAGTAGGAGGCGGAAGAGGAGCCTGGCCAAACAGCACCTCAGAAGGCACTTTCACTACAAAGGCCTCAAGGTGCGGACTGTAGATGTTCGTCGTCCAAATAAAATAACGCCCGGTGATGTCGAGATTGCCTTTGGGAGCTTTGGCGTAATCATCTCCCCCTCCGGCGGCATTTAAATCCGTCATGACCGGCGCCACGATGAGTTGATCCATGGACGTGTTCAGACGAAAGCAGACAATTTCATTCTGCGCGTAACTTATTCGATCGGCATAGCTGCCACAGGCATACTCCTGGTCGAGCGGAATACCGGCTTTGGCATTCCCATGGGTGAGGTGGTTCGCCTGGACGAGATCCCAGTTGTAGTTGTAATTGATGGTCGGCCCTTTTGTGACAGACGGATTCAGGTAATTCATGATAGTGGCATTCGGTAACGCATTCCAACGATCGGCTCCGACGATGTAGCCGAACCCCATGTCGTGATGCCCGAGATTTCCGGACCCGGCCGCATCCAGGAGCCGTGTCTCAACGCCGGTCTGAATATCGATATAGCGATTGGCCAGTCCGACCGTCGATCCAATAAATTCCAGAATCAATAGATACCGCCCGCTCTTATCAATATGACACTCGTCGTAGATGCCGACTTTGGGGTAGAAGCGCAACTGTTTGGTCGCTTCGAGATACACCGTGCAGCCCATATCTTCCCCGGTACTCACGCGCCTGATCGTCGCCGAATGGACGGCGTCGTCATTACTCGAGTGCATTTGCCAGATGCGGTAATCGGTGCCCCACGTGGCCGAGATGTCGAAGACTGTCGTGAATTGTTTCGACACCACGTCATAGCGCAACATGCGAGGTCCGTCGTACATGTAGAGGATCGTCGGCAGCGTCGCGCTAAAGTACCAGCCCTCACCCGTGTACCACGTATAAGGACTGATGGCATCGAAGAGCGGACCGACTTTCGTGACCTGATCGGTGGTTTTGTCATAACTGAAGAGTGTGGGGCCTGCGCCGCCGAGTGCTTTATTGAAGCTCAGGAAGATGAGCATTTGGTTGCTGCCCACATGATTGTTGGAATTACGCCAATAGGCATAGCCCACGTACCAGAGGCAGTCTGCGGCACCGCAGTCCGTCGAGTTCGTCAGTCGTACGGCTTCAGTATTGTAGGGAGCGGGAAAAATGAACTTGCCGCGGTCGCTGGGAAGAAAGGCTTGAAGCTGTGTCTGCGTCCAACGACTTCGGATCGCGCTTCCGGCCTTTTCGAGAAGACCGCCGGAGGGCTGCGACGTTTGTGCGTGGGCCATGGGAAGGATAGGAAAAAGAAGAAAGGTGCTGACTAGGAACAGGAACAAGGAGGCGAGAGCGATGCGTGATCGGGCCGCCATGGTGGGTCCTCCTGGAAGAGTCGCCAAGCCATTCTGCGGCGCAAACCATAGCACTCACCGGCGCCCGCGTGTGTTCACGAACGGTAAAACGTCTGTAAAAAGTTGGGGTGAAACGATTAGGGTTTTGATGATCCGATGCGCCCCAAGCCACTATACGCAAAGGTCTCATCGGCCAGGGAATCTTTCAGTGACTTCGGGGTCTTACAGTAGGTAAGCTATAAGGAAAGAACATGAAACATCAGCGATCACATGACCCCTGGGAAGCACTTCTGGCGATAACCGAGGCTGCCGAAGGCTTCGTGAATCGCTCACCGCGCTCCAAACGCCTGGAAGCGGAGCGCCAAGCCTTGTTGGATGCCATCAGGCAGGCGCAGTTGATTCTTTCAGTCAAACGATTGCCCACGTTGCCTACACCTAAACCGGAGCCCGTCACAAATCTCGCCGACCATCGAAAGCGACGTCAGTCCAAGCAGAGCGCAAACAAGTAGAAGAAGAATCGCCTTCGTTCAGCAACCCCTCCACGGTTACTCAGATTTGAGAGAAGCCATATCGATCGAGAAGCGGTATTTCACATCAGACTTGAGCAGTCTGTCGTAGGCTTCGTTGACCTTCTGGATGGGGATGACTTCGACATCGGCAGTGATGTTATGGACCCCGCAAAAGTCGAGCATCTCTTGGGTCTCGCGGATGCCGCCGATGTTAGAGCCGGAGAGCCTGCGGCGCCCCACGATGAGGCCAAATGCCGAGACCGCCATGGGCTTCTCTGGTGCACCGACAAGAGTGATGTTGCCGTCGCGGCGAAGCAGGTTGATATAGGCGTCGATGTCGTGATCGGCGGAGACGGCGTCGAGGATGAAGTCGAAGCTGCCGGCGTGCTTCTTCATCTCGTCGCTGTTGCGTGAGACGACGACTTCGTCGGCACCGAGGCGGAGCGCGTCGTCCTTCTTGTGGGGTGAATGGGTGAAAACGACCACATGGGCTTTGAGCGCATGAGCCAACTTCACGCCCATGTGGCCCAGTCCGCCGAGACCCACGATGCCAACTTTCTTGCCCTTCGTGACGCCCCAGTGGCGCAGGGGCGAGTACGTTGTGATCCCGGCGCAGAGGAGCGGCGCGGCTCCCGCGGGGTCGAGCTTGGAAGGGACGCGCAGGACAAAGCGTTCGTTCACGACGATGCTTTCGGAGTAGCCACCATAGGTGACGCCTCCGAGGTGCTTGTCCGGGAAGTTATAGGTGAGGGTCAATTTCGGACAGAAATTCTCGAAACCAGCTCTGCATTCAGGGCAGGTCCCATCCGAGTCGACCATGCAACCGACCGCGGCGAGGTCGCCGGGCTTGTACTTGGTCACAGCCGAGCCCACCTTCGTGACACGGCCGACGATCTCATGGCCTGGGACGCAAGGGTACACCGTGGGCATGAACCTACTCCACTCGTTACGCACCTGGTGGAGGTCGGAGTGGCAGATGCCGCAGAATAGGATGTCAAGTTGTACATCGCCTTCCGTCGGATCGCGTCGTGCGATTGTCGTAGAGGCAAGTGACGATGTCGCACTGGCAGCGGAGTAAGCTTTTGTCTTGTGCATGACTCACCTCCGTATGGTCAGCGGTTTGGTCAGATTATGAAGATACGCCATCTCTCACCGCTCGTAGGCTGGGGGCGGCTACCTCTCGGCCCACCAATGAAAGCCCAAAATATGTTGCAGCAATGGTGTTCAGGTCGCAATGGTGCCAACCCCTAGCTTCAGTAGTCAGGGAATCTAGCAGCTATCTCACAAGGGCAGATCAGCCATGCGCGGCATTATGGCCAAACTGTGGCAGAGCTAGCGTTTGATCGGGTTTGATATGTTCCGGAACTTCGAGTGGGGGCACTATCGCCTAGCAGCTGACGCTAACTCCTTGTCGTTCGCAGCCTTTGCGAGGCATCGAACGTGACAGAACCTAAATCGGCTGCCTTAGCAAAAAGGCCAAACGCTCATTGACCTATACCATCTCGACAAAGATCCGCTACGTTAACAAAGCTTCACAGAGACTTACAGCCGATCACCCGACAGACAATTTATCCTATACGTGTGACAGATTATCCCATTAGCCGATGTAACCCAGGAACTTTTGATTGTTCTTGTGACTTTTTGGACGTGAAGCAAGGGCATGAGCTTTGCTTTGGTGAGCGTGCATTGCACGGTTAGCGGCTCAGCGGAAAATCGACAACCTGTGAGATATCGGATGAAGGTGAGTTAGACCACACGGAGGACATCGATGAGATGTGGACGCTGCGGAGCAAGCATGCTCAAAACAGAATTGTATCTCTCAGAGGCGCTCGTGAAACTCAAAACAGTGTTAGCTTGGCGCTGCGACAAGTGCGGCCGCGTCGAATACTATAGCTGCCAATCCCGTCAGGCCAATGCAACGCTTTGAAATGGAACGTCTTAGCTAGGTATTACGCGTGGGCTCACACGGGCAACCGGCACGCTGCCGACCTCAATTAGCCGTGCAGGAAGGGTCATAACCGGCCATTACGTGTGCAACTCGGGGATAGCAGTTACAAAAAGATCAAAAACATAAGAGTCTTGAACAGGACGCACTTCGCATTTCGATACAAAATAGACAGGGATTTCAAAAAGTGACGAAGCCTTTTCCGCAGGCTGAGGGAATATTCGTATATGAAAGTTTTTTTGCCGAGCCAGGTATTTTCCGATGTCCTCGTCAGAGGCATAGCCGACGTAGTACACGATCCCATCACGACGCTTATGAATCTCCAATGAGGATCTCTTACTAGGCTTACGATCTAGCAATTCGCTGCACGTCGAGAAACCATATATTCCGATCGGCAAATCCTGTAGTTTCCTTCCATCTTCCGGTTCAGTCAGCGGTCTAAGATGATGCCTGAGCCGTAGCTCTTT
Organism: uncultured Nitrospiraceae bacterium; assembly: GCA_963851455.1. Lineage (GTDB taxonomy): Bacteria > Nitrospirota > Nitrospiria > Nitrospirales > Nitrospiraceae > Nitrospira_C. Next base: position 455,334 of record CAWKPI010000003.1, on the reverse strand, counting down.
CAGCCGGGCATCGTTGAAAACAACTTTCCCCTCTGGTGAATTGTCGGCATCGGGTTGTGCGGTTTTTACTTCTCTACCCCAAAGACCAGGGTAATTGATGGGAAAATTCGATCTGACGAGAATGTAGTCCAACAGTGCTAACCCAAGCAGAACCATTATCAGAGACGAATACCCCCATTTCCATTTCATCTCTGTCAGGATACGCCTAGGTGTCCTGGAAGTAAAAAGACCCGCGATTAGTCTGTCTCGCCCCCTTTGAATGCATCTCGGCTCAACGCCTCGCGGGTAATTACACGTATTTCATCACCCACTTGGCCCTATTGCGCGTCTGACGCGAGTCTTCTAGAATCGGCTCCGCTGCGAGGTGTGCAAATGCCTTTCACACTCCGCCCGTTCGCCATTTTAGAGTGCACCGTTACTCGAATCCTTACCGTTTCTTCCACCTGTCACTTCCTTCTTCTAGACGCATGCTTTAGCACCACCCCCTTCGTGCCACGTGAACTCGGGATTGGTGTCTTACTTATCAAAGCCACACCGAGCAAGGAGGAATTCTAGATGATTGTAACCAGGAAGGCGGTCGCAAGATACTTGATCCTGCTCACCTTTCTTAGCTCGCATATTCTAGCCACAAGAACAGCTCACGCCCTCAACGGTCCTCAATTCATCGGCTTCTCCGCGGAATCGACTGCGCTGGCAGCATCTGGTCATGTCGCGATTGCCGACACTTCGGCCATCAATACCAATCCGGCTGCGATGTCATTGATCCAAGGGACTCGATTCGATGTCACAGCAGGCTTTATCCAGGCGTTTCTGCACCACTCGGATGTTTTCGGGAACAACAATGTGGCAGGCCAGAACAATGCGTACGCAATAGGAAACCTTGGGGCTGCGACGCGGCTTGCCTCGGTGCCGGGTCTCACCATTGGCGCGGGAATTTTCACACAGGGAGGGTTTGGGTCAGATTATCGAAACCTCAGGACCGCATTCGGAACTCAGGACGCCGCGTCGTCATTTTTTCGTTACCTCAAGTTTGCGATTGGACTAAGCTATGAAGCCACAGACAAGCTGTCCTTTGGAATTGCGCCGAGCGTGGGATATTCCGATGTCTCGCTACGCTTGTTTCCGGGAACGTCTGTGCTGCCTTCGCCGGGCCTACCCGCTGGGTTTGCCGGATTTAATATCCGAGACAGCTGTGCCAGAAACGGCGGCCTTGGTCCTCTGGGCGGAGATTGCCCTTCCGATGTGGTGTTTTCAGTGAAGGTCGGAGCCATGTACCGTGCGCTTCCCTGGTTGACGGTCGGAGCTACTTATACCTCGCCAGTCAGATTTAATTACACCGGCGGCCAGGCTACTCTGAATTTTTCGGCATTCGGCTTAGGCACGGTGAATTATGACGCGCGAGTGGCGGGGATCAAGTGGCCCCAGCAGGTCGATGTGTCCATGGCCGCCAAACCAACAGAGCAGTTCACGGTGGCGCTGACGACGAGTTGGATTAACTGGGCCACCATCAACACCGTTGAGATCACGGCGACGAACCCGAACAACCCTCTGGCTCCGGCTCAAGTCAACTTGAACATTCCGTTCAATTGGAAAGATCAGGTCGTCGTAGCCCTTGGATTCTCGTACTCGGCCATGCAAGAGTCGTCCTGGAAAGACAAGGACCGGCTTGTGCTGAGAGCCGGGTACAACTACAGCAATAATCCAGTCCCAAAAGAGACACTAAGCCCTTTATGGCCATTAATAAATGAACACCACTTTTCTGTTGGACTCGGATTCCGGTTCACTGAGAGATGGTCTTACGACTTCAGCGGCTTTTACGCCCCGAAGAACAGCGTGACATACACCAATCCCTCACTACCCTTCGGTCCAAACGCAACCGCATCGATCAGCGGCTACGATATTTACAACACCGTCAGTTATAGGTTCTAACGTGAGGCGGAATCCCGAAAGGCTTGTCTCTAAGGTCCGGAGCTTTCTCTCCCCACTCATCCCGGCCAGGGATGATCCTGCTCAGTCTCCTGATTCGGACAAATACTCAGATTGGCGCTCGCGCTTCATCTGGGAACGCCTGACACTCCTGTATCTTCTCGGGCTTGTTGCCAATCCTGTCTTCATTGTGGCCGATGTCCTTCTCTACCGACAGTATCTTGATACTCTCTTCACTATTCGCATCATCTTAGAGCTTGGGCTCCTGTTCTGTTTTCTCTTTGTGAGGATCAGGCCGGGAGGTGTACCTCCGAGTACGTTCGTCGTCCTTTGGGTGTTGGTGGGCAATTTGTGCATCGTCCAGATGACCATCGTGCTCGGCGGCTTTTCGGCTCAGTACTACAACGGTCTCAATCTCGTCTTCTTAGCCGCAGCCGTCATCGTGCCAGTATCCTGGCCGATCCATCTGCTTGCTCAAGCTGGGACGCTCGCTGCCTATTATGGGGCCAATTTTCTATTCCCAGCGACCGCCGTTGACTTCAATAGGGCCATTGAAAACTCATTCTTTCTCGTGTGGACCTGCGTGGCAATATTGTTTTCAGTTGCGCTTTACGAACGATTGCAACGAGCCGAGTTTCAAGCGCGGGTCTTCGAACGCCAGGCTCGACGAGAGCTGGAACTCTCCAACCAGAAGCTGCTGGAGGTGGATCGCTTGAAAAGCGAATTCTTCGCCAACATCAGCCATGAAGTTCGTACCCCTCTCACGCTCGCTCTGGGTGCATTTCAAACTCTTTCAAAGACTAAACTGACCGAGGAAGCCCATGACCTAGTCAAGGGCGGAATACGGAATGCATCCAGGCTACTTTTTTTGATCAATGAGTTGTTGGACCTGGCCAAATTTGACAGTGGACGGGCGGCACTAAAAAAACGGTGCCTCGATTTTGCTGCACTCGTTCGAGGCGTGGTGACGAACTTTGATTCCAGTCCCATTCGTCGGATTCACCTGAAGGGTCTGGCGCAGCCAGTGGCGATAGAGGGCGATTCTCGTCAATTGAAGAAGGTTTTGTACAACCTGCTCTCTAACGCATTTAAGTTCAGTGATCCTCAGGAGGGACAGGTGTGGATCCGACTTGCCTCCAAGGACCAGTCCATAGAGTTGGACGTTGAGGACAATGGCATCGGCATTCCACGCGATCAGGTAGGCACTCATCTTCGACCGTTTCACGCAAGTCGAAGGGGGTGCGACAAGACGGTATGAAGGAAGTGGAATCGGCTTGGCCTTGGTGAAAGAGATCGTCGCGCTGCATGGGGGAACGATCGCAGTGGAAAGCGATTTGGGACGTGGGTCCATATTCACCATAACATTGCCTCGTGGAAACGTGACTCAAGACCACGTCTTTGCCATTGAAGACGAAGAAGACGAGCAAACTTTTCTTCCCCTTCGATCGGAGGAGAAACAGGAGGAGAGGGTTCTTGGTCTCCCGATTCCAAATATGAATGCCCCGTTGGTATTGGTCGTTGACGACAATGCCGACATGCGCAGTTATGTTGAACGGATCTTGCATAAACACTATCGAATCGTGGCAGCGAAGGATGGTGCTGAAGCGTTTGAAACAAGCTCAGCGCCTGCGTCCGGACTTGATCCTCACGGATGTCATGATGCCGAAGATGAGCGGGCATGACCTCTTACAAGCAGTGCGGGCGGATAAGGGGCTGCGGTCAGTCCCTGTGATTTTCCTAACAGCCCGCGCCGGGACCGAAGCACGGATCGAAAGCTTGGATGCAGGAGCCGACGATTACCTGTCCAAGCCATTCGATGAACTTGAACTCCTGGCACGCGTCGGCAACTTGATTCGCACACGGGCCCAGGAACGGGAGCTTGTCCAACTCCAGAAAGAAAAAATAGCACGATTTTTACCCCGGAACCTCGCCGACATGATCATGTCGGGTGAGCATGAGGATTTTTTAAAAGGGCACCGAAGAGAAATTACGGTGGTATTCATCGACCTCCGAGGATTTACTGCCTTTGTCGAGAAGTCGGACCCGGAAGAGGTTATGACGATCCTCCGAGATTACCAGACCGTGATGGGGCATCTGGTTTCCGAATACGGAGGAACCTTGGAGCGGTTCGTCGGGGATGCCGTGATGGTCTATTTCAATGATCCGCTGCCTTGTCCCAATCATGCGGAACAAGCCGTGAAGATGGCGATTGCCATGCGTCAGGCGATCTACTCATTGCAAGAAGAATGGAAGAAGCGGGACATCCAACTCGGGGCGGGCATCGGCATCGCGACCGGCTATGCGACGATTGGGGCAGTCGGGTTTGAGGACCGACTGGACTACGCGGCGATCGGCCCCGTCACCAACCTGGCGGCTCGGTTATGCAGCGAGGCGCAGCATGGCCAGATACTTGTTTCGGATCGAGTGTTGCCTCTCGTGAAGGAGTTGATCAAAGTCGAACCAATCGGTGAACTGGCGTTGAAAGGCATTCAGCGACCGGTAGCAGTCTCTCAAGTGGTCGGCATGATTACTTAAAGGAGCTGGGGACCCCTGACAGTAGCTTCGGAGGTTACGAAATTCCCATTTGTTTGCAGAGACGCGACAGGTAGGTCGGCTGAAGTTGTAGAGCCTGAGCAGCTTTGGTTTTGCTTCCCCCGGCTTTTGCAATAGCTTCTTGCAATCTCATTCGTTTGAAGTGTTCGACTGATTCGTGGAACGGGAGGAGCATCAGCGCTCCCGTGGGTCGGCCATTCGTCTCTGCCGCCTCGAGCGTCAAGTCATCCACAGAAATAGCGTCGCTGTTCGCGAGAACCACGGCTCGTTCGATGACATTGGCCAACTCGCGCACGTTTCCAGGCCAGTCATATTGACGCAACGCTTCAATGGCTCTTGGCTGAATGGCCAAGTGTGGACGCTTCATGTCCTTGGCATACCGGTCAACAAAAAACTTCGCAAGGGCTGGAATGTCCTCTCGTCTCTCACGTAGAGGCGGGATCATCACACTGACGACGTTCAAGCGAAAGAACAAGTCCTTCCGAAATCGTCCGTCTCTCATGGCTTCCTTCAAGTCTTGGTTCGTCGCTGCAATAACCCGAACGTCCACTTTGATGGGCTGCGTCCCTCCTACACGATTAAACTCCCGATCCTGTAAGACACGAAGCAGTTTCGCTTGCAAATTCGGCTTCATATCGCCGATTTCATCGAGAAAGATCGTTCCGCCTTGAGCGACCTCCAACAAACCCTTCTTTTGTTGATGTGCCCCGGTGAAAGCGCCTTTCTCATACCCGAACAATTCGCTTTCGAGCAACTGATCCGACAATGCAACACAGTTTACCGCCACAAAAGGTTTACTCGCACGCGGACTCCAGTTATGGATGGATCGAGCCAGGATTTCCTTTCCGACACCGCTCTCGCCGAGCAACAATACGGTGCTGTTGCTCCGAGCCGCTTTTCGTAACATCTCCACCACTTGACGCATACGAGGGCTCTCGACAATCAGCGTCCGATATCGCTCTTCGACCGACCCCTTGAGCAGCTGACTTTCATCCCGGATAGTGGCCAATAACTCGGCATTCCTCAACGCCACAGAGGCGTATGACCCAAAAGCCGTCAAGAGTTCCAAGTCCGATTGGTCAAATTGTTTCGCCTTGGCCGTGTTGAGGATTTCAAGCACGCCCACAATTTGATCGTGGTCCATCAAAGGTACGGCAAGAATTGAACGGGTCTGAAATCCTGTTGCTTTGTCAACAGCTGGAAAAAACCGGGGATCATGCTTGGGGTCGTTGATGATCAGACTCTTTCGATGCTTGGCAACCCATCCTGCGATGCCTTCACCCATCTTCAAGCGAAGTTCCTTGATTTCGCCGCGTACCGGGCCCGTCGCCACTCTTAATACCAGTTGTTCACCAGTTCGATCGATCAGGAACAGACTGCTGGCTTCACATTCAAGAAGTTCCGTCACCGAGCTGACAATCAGTTTAAGCAGTGACGGAAGATCGATCGAGGAGGTGAGAAGACGACTGATGGACAAGAGTGCCGAGAGTTGTTCTCGGGAAGGCTGAAAAGAGAGATCCATTAAGCAAACCAAAATCGATACAGTAAGGAAGAGGCGAGGAATCTATTAGGGAGGGCATTCTAACAGCGGCGATTCTCACTCGCAATCCCTCAACGGAGCGAACGGAAAGGAAGAGCGATGAATCGGGTGTTGTTGTCCTGCCTGTTTGACTGTCTGTCAGTGGGTGAGGCCACGTCTTTGATGGCGTATAAAGCATGTGTGGATGAAGAGCAAACTGATCCTGAGTTATCCTTGGATTGCTCTTCTGGCTTTCCCGAAACATGTTTCTCCCGGCACATGAAGCAGCAAAGGCCATATAAGCCAGCTTCGATTACCACAACAATCAGAACTAGGGTGAGAATGTCCATGACGTCCCTCCTTGTTCGACTTCCCTGCGACTATAAGCAGCAGAAAACATGCCTTCACGGGCCATGAGGAACAATTTCGGTAGAATGCACGGAATTGTTTCGCACACTCAATGACTTAGCGTGAACAAATGGAAGGCCGACCACTGATGTCTTAGAACAAAGTTATTCAACTCATATCTTTTCAGATAGGCCAGGTAATAAAAACAGATATCCCAGGCAGAAATATATTTACTGCAATGACGCAGCCTATTCATTTCAAGGCCTCTTCATTTCCTGTACAAGCTATTTTGATTTGACCAATGGGCTGTATTGGTGTCGAGGGCCAGAGATAATCTCGAGAATGCCCTCTCTCAGCTCAACGCCGCACGGGTCCATCTCGCTCGATCCCCGGAACGCTGCATTCCCTGAATTAGGATGGATAACGGAAGTGTTCAATTATTTTTTTGAGAGAATCAAGAAGAGGTAACCCCATTCCCTCAGGCCATGCCTTCCCTTCTTGACAAAAACCGACTAATTGCCCACTCTTAGGACTCGTATAGACGGGTAGCCCCTGGGCCCTTGACAGATGTGCCCTACTGACGAGGCAGGCACGTGACCTTCAAGGCCCAGAAGAGGAGGATAATGCCAAAGTTAAAAGGGAGGCGCGGTCCTATTACCTCCCATGCCACCCGCAAGCAGAAACCGAGCAAGAACGTTTGCAAGAACCTAAAATCTGCAGATGCGAAGCCCGATCGTGACCGGCGTTCGCATGAACGAGGGGGGCTTGAGATTCCCGTACGCCTCAAGATCCAAGGCAAAGAGTCATCTGGCATCACGCACGATCTGAGTCCAACAGGCCTACGGGTCATCAGCGACACTCAGTTATCGCTCGCCACGCCGATAACTATGCAATTTAGCTTTGGAGGAGAAACCTGTTATGTGCAAGTCGCTGGGCAGGTGGTATTTTGTCGAAAACTTGGCAACGATAAACATGTCAATTATGAGATCGGCATCAAGTTTTCGGCCATTCGTGAGTGGGAGCAACGGATCCTGAATTCGGCGGCTCAGGGCTTAAAGGAAGACACCGTAACACGCGACAAGTCATTCCTCACCATACAGGTGTCAGAGGATAATTTGGCCAGAGAGGCGGCGAACCTCTCTGGTGAAGCCGCTGCGGCTCATCCCGAAGCACTCTATCGAGGATTCAAAAGAGGCAAGAATTTCACTCCTCATCCAGCATGGATCTTGGAGTTGAGACAGCGCATTGAGCCTGCGTGGAATGCTGTCCTAAATTGCAAACTTCTTCAGGAAGCGTCGGCTGGAACGCTTTCGTTACCGCAAATCCGGGCCTGGCTACTTCAGCTCTATCCGTTCATTGAAACGTTTCCAAAATGGATTGCGCTGAACATCCCCAAAACACAGGATGCAATGTCCAGAGGTTTTCTTATTGACAATGTACGAGTCGAAAAACGCCATGCGGAGCAGTGGGTCTATATGGCCGAGGGCTTCGGAGTCAAGCGAGCCGACCTGTATACGGTGAAACCCCTTCCTGAAGTCGATGCACTGACTCACTGGCTCTGGTCAATCAATACTCAAGGAACTCTCGCCGAGGCGGTGGCTGCCACAAATTATGCCATCGAAGGGATCACCAAGGACATTGCGATACTCACCGTCAAGGGCTTGCCTCACTACGAAGGGGTAGATGGCATTCATCTCGAGCGAAAGGCCTATTGGTGGTTGGAGGGTCATGCCAAATATGATGATCTGCATCCCCAGCAGGCTCTGGAGATCATTAAGCTTTACGCGACCACGAAGGAACTGCAGGATAAGGTCACATTTGTCACTCGTCGCAGTCTTGAATATATGCTCATGGCCTTTGAGACTTGCTACACGCAATTCCAGCCGCAAGAATCAGCCACCGTCGCGCAAGGAGTCTAATTCTCGAAGAAGAGCCCTCCTCTAGATCGATACATCTAAATTTCTGAGGCTATGCGTTGACCCCTCACATTAACCCTTTTCATTCTTTCTCATTCCTTGCCTATCAACATGACAGGCGCGATGATAGCCTCCTGAGAAACGTTTGCTGACACTCGAACACGAGCCGACTCGCCCATGTGCTTCCTCCTTTGCTGGCACATTGTCATTGTTCGGAGGACGTATTGCTCTTGGTCGGGAGGCGCACCGGTTCCCTGAGACCCAATCGCTAGGCTTATGAATCTATTTGCGCTCGCCGGATTATTGACGGGTATAAGCTCCCTCGCATTCGGATATTTTGTCTATTGGAAAGGTAACCATAGACCCTTAAACCGGCTCTGGTTCGTCTTTACGGTCTCCGTGGCTGTGTGGGGCTTTGGGGGGATGTGGATTGCTCTCGCCCCGACACCGAACCAGGCCTTGTGGGCCTGGCGTTTGGCGTTAGCTTGCGGCGTCTTATGGATTCCAATTTTGTTCTACCACTTCGTCCATACCTTTTGTAAGCTTCCCGGACGAACCTTCCTGATTTGTGCTTACGCCACCGGCATCGCGGTGTTCCCCTTGTGTTTTACGAACCTGCTTTTCTCCGGGGTGAGGTTGGCGTTTTCCTCGTTCTATTACAGTTTACCCGGTGCCATCTTTCCTCTTTTCACGGTGTGGTGGGTCACTCTAGTGGTGTACAGCCATTACCAGCTTTACAGGATGCATCAGGTCACCTCAGGTCAAAAAAGGAGTCAGATCCAATATTTCTTCCTGGCGACAGCGATCGGTTATGCCGGGGGATCCTTAGACTTCTTGCCGATCTTTGGTTTCGATCTCTACCCATTTGGAAACTTTGCGATCGTCTTATATCCGATGATCATGACTTACGCGATCGTCCAATACAGGCTGATGGATATTGCGGTGGTCGCTAACAAAGGACTCGCCTATGGGTTAATGCTTGTTCTGATCCCGATTCCCATGTACCTAGCTATCTTCTTTAACCAACACATTACGATCTATGCAGTTCCACTGCTGCTGGCGAGTTTCTTTGTCTTTGTCTGTGGCGCATTGGTGGTGAGCAGTAATCCCGCTGCGGTGACCAATAGGACCTTTGGCCTTCTCTCTTTAGGAGCCTGCATATGGCTGGTGAGCATGTCGATGCTCTACTCCTCGACTGGCGACGATGAAGCGACGTTCTGGGGTAAATGTATCTATGTGGGAATTGTCTATATTCCGGCGGTGGTATACCACTTCTGCGTACGACTGCGACGACACACAGGCGATAAGCTGATACTCCCGAATTACCTGCTCGGTACTGCCTTTCTCTGCCTCATCCCCTCATCCTACTTAGTCAATGGGCACTATTCCTATTTTTGGGGCCTCTATCCCAAAGCCGGCGTTTTACACCCTCTCTTCTTAGTCTATTTTTTTAGTGTTGGCTGGCTTGCCCTGCGCCAACTGTATCAGCGTGTGGAGCCGACTGGGGCGATTGTCCCCCTCAAAGGACCCAAGAATATCTTCTGGGCCTTTGTGGTCGGTTATGGAGCCGCTGGCGACTTTATACCCAGTTATGGATTCGCGCTTTATCCCATCGGTTACTTGTTAATGGTCTTTTGGGCGAGCATGGTGAGCTACGCCTTCGTGAAACATCGATTGTTGGACATCTCGATCGTCTTAAAGCCGAAGGTGCTCATCACTGCTGAAGCTCTGGCGTTCATAACAAGCTGCTACATTGGTATCCTCCTGTTAATCCGCCTTTTCACCGGAGAGCAGCAATATCTGCTGGCAGGATTTATCGTGGCAACCTTCTCAGTGTTTGCAGGCAGTTTTGTGTATCTTCAGAAGCGCATGGAAAGGGAGGTCAGGAAAACTTTATTCAGGGAGAGCCACGATGCCTCCGAGACCTTAATGGCTTTCTCAAAATCGCTGGTGACGATTCTGGATTTGAAGTCGCTCACGGGGGAGATTGTCCATACACTCGTCCAGGTGCTTGGAGCAAAAACAGCTTCTCTCTATCTCCGCGACCTGGAAAGAGGGGTCTATGTCCTTTCCACCTCAGTTGGCAAGGAATCAAACGGGCTGCAGGGTCTGAGCTTCAGAAAGGAAGACGCGTTGCCGCAGTACCTTATGCATGTGCAATCCATTGTGGTTCGGGAAGAGGTGGAAAGTCGGGCCGACATCGGCGTGACTGATCCGCTCCTCTCCGTGCTGAAAGCAATGGAAGCGGAGGCCTGTATTCCACTCGTCAACAAAGGATGTCTCATTGGTTTCTGCAACGTCGGGAGCTGCATCAATTTGAAGATGTACTCCGGCGAAGACTTGCATCTGTTGACGACATTGGGCCACAACGCGGCGATCGCACTGGATAATGCGCTCCTGTATGAGGATTGGAAACGCTCACAAAAGCTTATACGGCGCGCCGATCGTCTCCGCTCTCTGGAAACCATTGCGGGTGGATTTGCTCATGAGATTCGTAACCCGCTCACTTCTATCAAAACCTTCATCGAGTTGGCGCCCTCTCGTCGAGAGGATCCTGACTTCATGGCCGACTTTGGATCGGTGGTCCACGACGATGTGTTGCGAATCGAACGATTGATTGAAGAAATCTTGGATTATTCGCGCTATATGGAACCCAAGCTTGGTGAAGAAGACCTCAATGAGATTGTGATGTCCTGCCTTCTATTTATTGACGTTCAAGCATACCGGAAAGGTATTAGTGTTACGAACGACTTGGCGCAAGACCTACCACGCATGCTGCTTGATCGCCAACAGATTAGACAGGTCTTGATGAATCTATTATTGAATGCCATGGATGCAATCACGAATGCTGAAGGGCGAATCACTGTCAAAACGCACCGTCTGACCAAGCCAACTGGCGATGTGTGGGTGCAGATCGAAATTGCTGATACCGGTTGCGGCATTTCAGCAGACAATTTAGAGCACATCTTCGATCCGTTTTACACGACCAAACACGAAAGTGCGGACCGCGAGGGAACGGGACTAGGGTTGGTAATCGTCCACCAGATTATCCAAGAGCACGGCGGACACGTCGAGGTGGAGAGCCAAGTCAGCCGAGGAACCACGTTCTTTATCAATCTCCCGACCAATCAGGCGAATTAGACGGATAATTGGGGGAGGTTATTATGAGCAAGCTTGGTCGGATGCACCCCTTACGGACCTCTACCACGAAGCCTAGTCGGAAATCATAAGGGTAAAGCGATGCCTCTGGCCCCGGTGCCTGCCGGAAAGTAGCCCCTTCACTCGGCGAATAATACTTTGCTTCAGATCCGCCATGGTTGTCTTCATGCCCTATCCCGAAGATCCCACCTAGGGGAACCTCCAGGATCGTAATATTTTTAGTCCCGATACAGTGAAGTAGCGATCAGGCAGGAGGGTACGGCTATGTGGAAAGCAATGCGTATCTGTCTTATCTTGCCATGGTTGTTGTTTTGCAGTTCTGCCGCCTCTGTCCCAAACCTTCTCGCTGAAGTGGTTAAATCCGAAGCTTTTTATGACAAATCACGGGCACTCATTATTGGGATTGAACACTATACGCAGGCCCCATCTGTGCCTGGAGCGGTGGAGGAGGCTAAGCAGGTCGCGCAAGTCTTCCGTCAGCTCGGATTTGAAGAAATCATCGAGCTGTACAACAACGATGCCACATCACGGCGGCTGCACCAAGTCCTCACCGACATATTCACGAGAAAAGTGGACCGAAAGGGGCGGGTGGTGGTGTTCTTTGCCGGCCATACCGGCATCACTCGGGATAGTAAAGGTCGGGATGTGGGCTACCTCGTTCCCGCCGATGGCCAAGTCAACAAAGTCGCGAGGTCGCTCACCGTCGAGACTTTAAAGGAATTCACCAGGCGATCTCCCTCAAAGCACACCCTGCTGATTATTAATGCGCCTGTTCGAGCATGGGAAGCCACTGCTCTTAAGCCACTGTCGCCTGAGGCGGAGACGGACACTGAAGCGCGGGCGGTCCAAGTCATTGCAAAAGCCGACAAAGGTGACAAAACCGCGAAGGCGGGAGGCAAGACACTGTTCGTCCAGGCCCTATTAAACGGTCTATCGGGAGCGGGTGATCTCAATCAAAATGGAAGGCTCACGGCTTCTGAATTAGGCACCTACATTCAACAGCAGGTCGATGCTGTGTCTCTGCGCCTCGATGGCGACGGAGATACTGTTGTCATGATTCAAGAACGTAAAGCGGTGCCCACGCTTGAACCTAGCGCACAGACCCCCAAAGACCGTGAGGCCGCAAAGAGTGAGTATGAACAAGCTGTTGCACTATTACAGGGTGGGAAGTACGCGGAGGAGGCATTGGCTCGACTCAATCGAGCCATCGAATATGATCCGACCTTTACCGAAGCATACCTCTTAAAAAGTTATCTCCGGCTGGAAGTTCTCCCACAACTTGACGAAGCGCTTGCCGCCGGACAGCAGGCCGTCAAGGGCGCGCCTGACAATCCTGACGCGTTCTATACACTCGGACTCGTGCATGAAAAAATGGGCCACTATAAGGAAGCGGAAGCCGCGTTCGTCCAGGCTGGAAAGCTAAATCCGGAAAATCCGGAGGTGTATTTTTCCCTTGGAACGCTCTACGAAGACCAGCTCAACGATACCGCGAAATCAGTCGAAGCGTATCGCCGGTACCTCCAATTAGGCGGAGGCCATGCTCGAGCGAGAGCGGCTGTCAGTCAAGCGGATCAGGCGCTCGTCTCTCCAGCGGACACCTTGCCATAATACCGTGAATGCCTGGAATCAGGTCTTTCAAGCCGTGGACCATCTTGCACGGCTCGGTAAGCTTGTCCTTCGTCTTGCCAGGGTCGAAAAGAAATGAAATTGACCCGTGGAGCGGTAGCACGGTGCTAGCAGGGTTTGTAAAGTCTAGATTATTCAAGTCTTCTCGTACTGGCCTACCTCTTAAAGAGAAGACTTATCGGGAGAGGCGATACCACTGTTCGTCTGGCCTCAAAATCATTTGCATAAGTTTGGGCAATTTAAAGTGAGAGGGCTCAACATGGGTAATCCTCCAATTGGGGAAGGCGGCTTCGATTTCAGCGCGATCAGCACCACGGATTAGCGGTCTTATACGTCTAGGCCATATCAGTAACAGTACGACACCGTCGGGTGCGGCTATTGCGTCAATTCCGTGCCCCATCGCACGTTGCTGAGTGGGATTGAAATCGTGAAAGGTACCAGTGTCTAGGATCAAACGAAAACCTGTACTGATACCAGTCTGCCGAATCGCTGTGACATCACCTTTGATGAGTTGCATGTTGACGCCGGATTGCTGTACCCGTTTCCGAGCGCGATCGAGAGCTTTTTGAATATTGTCAATACCGGTAACTTGCCAGCCACGTTTGGCCAATTCGATTCCCCAAATGCCGCTGCCGGTCCCAATGTCCAGCGCGGCACCAAACGGCCGGCTTCTCCCAACCTCTTCACGAGCAATAACATCACGAAATTTTGCAACAAAGACCGGATCGTTGGCAGCGTCTTCCCACGGATGAAACCCGATGTTATAAGCCAATCCGTAGTTCATGGCCTTCCTGCTCAGTTTTTCAGAAATCGTCGCCTTTATCGGTGCGTATACAATTTATACCGAATTTCTGCCAGTGAAGTTTAGAGCATCAAGTGTGCAAGAGCGATAACGTCGCTTCAATCAGATGCCTGCCGGAACTGGCAGAATCGCCTCCCTGTCAGTATTGAAAGAGAGGTACTGTCAAAATTGACAGGATCGTTGCCCCTTAACGATCATGCAGGTCAGTAAACGATTGAAATTTATTCTGTTCAGCTCAACGCCTCGCGGGTAAATCTCGCCCGATCGACCGGGACCTAAAATCGCGTACGTCGGAAAAATGGGGACATTCTACATTTCCGAGGATCCTGAAGACGTCATAAATAACGATGTGAACATGCCACGAACGGCAAGGCCTTAGTTAGCACCGATAGACGTACCGATGTCGGTTGACGTTAGCTCAATTAGCTACCCGAACATCAGAAGCGCACCTTCTTTTTGTGCCGATAACTTCACAGGCCCTGTCGTCGGGAAACACCATCGGAAGTCCTTACATCCCCACCGTATCGTTTCTTTTGCCTTCGTATCTGATCTGATACTCGCGCACCTGTTCAACAAACAGCCTCATTGCAAATTCACGAACTTACGATCCTGGGTCAGTAGTGCCCACGCGGTACGGAGGTTGCTGAGAGTGCTTCGGCAGGTAGAAGCAGCATTAACCAGCGAGGAGACGAAATGTATGAATATGTGACGCTAGAGCAAGTCAATTCGGAAGGCCCGACCACACCAGGCATTAGCACGGCTATTACAAGGCAGTTGATCGAAACCTGGTGTGTCACACAACTTCACTGGATTGTGTACAAGACCGACAATGCTCCGCCCCTCTGGGATCAAGTCGCCGAATATTCGCGGGTATCTCCTCGCATTATGGGCTTCGGGGTTGCTGAATGGAGCTACGTCGAAAGAGGCATTTTTTGTGAAATGTGATCAGACGACCATGACGCGCGATGACATTTGGGAAGGCAATCTTATCGTCCTGATTGGTGTCGCTCCGCTGAAGCCTTCGGAGTTTGTGCGCTATCGGATTCGAGTCCGACTGAAACCCGCTAGTAATCCATTCGCAAAAGTGTCGGAGGCCTGCTAGCATAACGCTGTTATGCAGATAGTCTGGGCTGTCCTCCTACACACCATTCTCGCTCTTCTGCTCATTCCGTCATCACTATATGCCTGGGCACGGGAAGGGCATGAGATCATTGCCATGATTGCAGAACAACGGCTTGAGTCTGACGTCCGTAAAACTGTAGCCGCGCTCTTGGAAAAAACAACTTCATTGAGGCGGCCAGTTGGGCGGACCAGGTTCGTAACCAACAAACAGCCCCTTGGCATTATGTGAACATTGCTATCACCGACCCCGATATGACGCACCCGCTCTGCCCAGGGGATCAATGCGTGATCGGCCAAATCGAGCGTTTTAGTAAAGTCCTCGCTGATCCCGCTGCTGAAACTAAGAAGCGGCAAAAAGCCCTCAAGTACCTGATCCACTTTGTGGGTGACCTGCACCAACCGCTTCATGCAGGTGATAATCACGACCATGGTGGAAATGATGTGCAAGTTGAATTTCTTGGCCAGACGATTAATCCATACACCCGTAAGCCGTGGAATCTCCATTCGGTGTGGGACAGTGGGATTCTTGAAGAACATGATCGTGACGCCCACCACTACGCCGAACGACTCAACGGCTGGTTAAATCGCAGCCAGAAGGTGCTTTCCAGGAAGGCTCAGTGGTGGACTGGGCTATGGAGTCACATCAGATTGCGAAAGAAAATGTGTATGTGCTGCCTGAAGATCTAAAACTGGGTGAGGACTATTACCGAGCGAATGTGCCCGTTGTCGATCAGCAGTTGGCCAAAGCCGGTGTCCGACTTGCGAAACTCCTGAATGAAGCTCTAAGGAAGTAAGAGGCGAGGTGAGCTTGTGTCCCGCGTGACATTGGAGGTCTGTGGCTTCATGCTGGTAGCTCCGTGGTAGCAGGCGCACCTAACTCCTTGACGTTCCCGTCCAATTTCAAAGAGCTGCGAACCAATAAACCGCGGGTCATGCCGAATGGCATCGTGATACGGACAACCCAGCACCTATCACGCAACTCTGCTACTCGTAGTAGGTGATTCGTGTGGCGCGGTCAATTGCCGAGACTCTTATTCCTTGGCACTGAATTTCCGTCCTCTGCGCCGTTTTACCATTACGATTTAAGGGTTTCGGGTATGCCTTGATGCATTATCGGCCCCCTTGTGAATCAATGGTTCCTTTGAAACTCTCATGAGAATGGGTTAGTCTCGAAGCCATTTTCGAGGTCTGCCATGGTGAAGAACGGAAAGACATTCACATGCATCATGTGCGGGATAGAGTTTTACCGGTGCCTCAGCAATATCGCGCGAGGCAGAACAAAGCTGTGCGGGAAGCCTGAATGCAGGTACGGACCAAAACCATATGCCAGGAAGGGGGCGGGTTTTAATTGTGTGGTGTGCGGAGCACAATTCTACTCTAGTCAGAGCTATATCGAACGCGGTCTCACGAAGACGTGTCGCAAAGCCGAATGCCGCCAAGTCTATATGAGGCGGCCACGACCAGGGCCTCGGCCACATTCGGAAGAACCGGGCACTCTTGAAATGCGTTGTGTGTGGAGAGGAGTTCTACCGTAAACGCAGTCTTATTAAACGGGGCATAAACAATACGTGTGGCAAATCAGAATGTAAGAGCCAATTTTTCTCTGGTGCTAACAATCCAGCCTGGGGTCGTGTTCCGACCGAGAAAAACCGGAAAGCTGTGAGCGAAAATAACAAACGACGCAGTGGTCCGCCGAAAGGATACAAGCACACGCCTGAAGCGAGAGCAAAAATTACAGCAGCCTTGACGCGTCGTTGGCGTGAAAATAGAGACGCAATGATTGCCGCGCTGACTAAGCCGCCGAAGCCCCGTGAATTGATGCGGTACCGCAAAGATTTTACGTCCTGGCAGCGCAGAGAATGGAAAGGCAGCTCGTGCGTCTGGTGCAGCAGCTCCGAGAACTTGGTCCTCGATCATATTATTCCTATCGTGGCTGGTGGACTAAACATCAAAGGCAATGTGCAGACTCTCTGCCAAACGTGTAACCTTTGGAAGATGGTATACGTGGACCGCCCATACTACCTTGCTTCATTAGCAGCACGAATCTCCGGCCCAATTGTCAAGCAGGGCACATGAGGGCCAGGCGAACTCGTAAGGCGAAGCTAGAAGACAAGGAAAATAAAAATGTCCTATTCGTTTTAGGCGCTGGTTTTATAGGGCTTTCATCCCAGAAGCGCCCCTGCTAACTGATCCCTACCCCTTGGATGCGCTTCTAAAAAGATATTCAGCCGAACAATTCCCACACGCTCATAGAATCTTACAGCTTGAAAACAAGCGGTATGACGCCATAGGTCGGTTTGACCTAGAGCGTTTAATGACAAGACTCGACAGTAGCATGCCACATGATTTTGATTTGAAGATCGTTCAACTAATCGATCAGCTTCGGCATGACCTATACAACGGTTTCGTTAAGAAGCTTCTATCGGTCAATCCAGCACGAAACATTCCACCTCCATTAGCCGCCTTTGCAAGATGGTGTATTGAGCACCAGGCTAACTTCGTTACCTTCAATTATGATGATTTCTTGGATCAGGCGCTTTGGGGAGTCGCCCACGAATACAGTGAGCCTTTTTCGGGAAAATATTGGCATCCCAACAGTGGATATGGTTTCTTTTGCCCTCCTTCTGAAGCTCTTGTTCAGGGAAACAGGTATTCCATGGGACGTAGCTCTACTTTGCTTCTCAAGTTGCACGGTTCAATAAATTGGAGAATAAAGCGGGGGGCGTCTCGTCCTTTACAGCTCGACACAGTACTGCATGGGTCACCGTGGTGTACCCCTCCAAATATCGTAGCTCACGATTCTGAAGTCATTGAACGGCATGTCGAGCAAGATTATCGCTTTTTAGTCCTTCCTATACTTATGAAAAGTGAACTGGTTAAAGAACCTTGCTTTCGCCTACTATGGTCCGAGGCATTTAGTCTAAGAGGCTGCAAAAAGCATCAAAAGTGGTTTTTATCGGGTATTCACTGCCTCGCACCGATATCGCAGCGGCCTGTCTCTTTGGAGAAGCGTTACAGAATTTTAATGAAATTGAGGTGGTAAATTACGCGGAGAAAAAGCGACCATTTGAAAAAGAGATGCTAATTTCTGCTTATCAAACAGTTCTTCCTCAACTTAATCGCAACAATTTTCATTTCGAGGGAACGATCCATTGGCTCAAGACGAAGGGCTTCATTCCAAGACAGTAGGACTCCTTCATGATTTGTGAAAAACCTATTTTGATTTTTGCTTCGCCACGCCATCAACCGGCGCCGGTGTTTCGATATTTCGCTTTTCAGACTTCATCACTGCGCTCGCGCTATTGCTCGTTGTTTACACCATTACGGACGTGCGGTTCAGATTTCGCATCGCAATAGTCTCATATGATCTTCTTCGTCTTACCTTTTATCTAATCGCAGTTCTCGGATCTGCAATTCTTTTGACTGATATTTGGGTCACGCAAGGGTGGCTCGCTCCCATGGTAATGAGCCAGTCATTATGGCGTGGACTCTTGGGTGCTACTTTCTCGTTCTACCCATGACGTGGCTTTACTTCGGGTACGTTCGGCCACCTGTGTTTTCTAAAGACAACTATAAAACATTTTCGCAGGAACTCTATACGATAATACTGAAGGGTTCTGAGACCGAACTGCCAGTTATTGCTAGTGAACTTGCAAGGTCCGCCTCGTCATTAGTTACTCTTTGCACGCCTCTTCGACGCTTCCCAGATCGAGGACATGAGCCAGATGCTAGGGACTACGCTCACGACCTCATTCTTCTACTAGGGAACCGAAAGTTGTGTAGACACATCGTCACCTCTTGCCCTGTTACAGCCATGGCGTTTTTTGAACAGATGACCGTTGAAGGAAAATATGCCATTCCTATTGGAGCTTTCGCATCCAATATCTCCACAGAAGCAATCATCAACAAAGACTCAATCCTCTATCATGAGGGAGATGGTTATAGTTCTGGGCTAATGGGCTATCGAAAGGATTTTAGCCAGGCTATCTATGGCAATTTTATGCTTGTGGAGGCATTAGCGAGCGATGGCAGATCACCGCTGGATATCCCATTTGAAATTGTTAGGTCTTTGGACGCAGAACAGTGGAGTACATATGGTAGGGCAATCAGGATCACATTAAAAGATTATTTGGACAGCAACAGGTGGGACCTACATTCCTACGCATTGATTCGTTCACTACATGAGATTGAACATTCGTGTAGTGATGTATACAAACTGGCAGAAATTGAAAGAGACTATTATTCATCAGATATTTTTAGAAGGCTTGAAGCAGCTGTTGACTTCGTCAAAGAGACGATTGACTTAATCGGCCGACATAAGCCGCTTCCTCAAACGCTGTTGAGAGTGCGAGATAAAAAAACGCATAATCAAGATTTGTATGATCATATCGCCAAACTTATGTTCGAGTTAATTTTCGATGTTAGTTCGATCAAGCAGCCATCCGATAAATGTTGGACCGTTCACTACAATACTGTGTGGAATGATTTCTTTACTATGCCTCAAGGGGCAGCCTGGAGGATTGTTCAGCAGAAACTCGCCGACTGCTATTTGATGAAATACGCCGATTAGAAAAGTTCCCAAACTATAAGTCTTCAAGGATTTTGGCATTCTGCCTAAACGTCATGGGCCCCAAAATTGTAAAGAAGGATGTATTTGGATATGCCCAGCACGCCCTCCAAAAGGCTGTCCTCGCCTGGACAAAAAAGAACTATCTGCAGCTTAGACAGGTGAACCCTGACGTTGCAGAAGCGTGTCTCATTGGGAGCATTACCTTCGATGAACACGGTTCTCGAATCGTCAAAACTTATATCAAAGGTTTGAATCGTGAAGCGCCCAAGGAATATCTAGAGCTTGATCCGATGCCCGATTGTCATCCTCCAGCAACGCGTTAGCAGGTAACCCGCATCGCGCAGCACGTATCATGCAGCTCGTGTAGGAAGGGGAGGCAAAATGCCGCCTATATTTTGCCAAATTGGTCTGGATTGGCTATCAGTGTACGAGATTCCAAAGGGGTTATCTTATGTTGCGCGGGTACTATGACGGTAGCGGGAAATCGCATGAAAAAGACTCAAAGTTTTTGACATTAACAGGGATAGTTGCAAGCGAGAGCGTCTGGAAAGAATTTGAAAACAAGTGGAACGCAGTGTTGAACAGACACGGCGCACCAAGTCTCCACATGGCAGATGCTATGAGTCTACGAGGTGATTTCTCGCGTGCCAACGGCTGGGATGACCAGCGTGTTGATAACCTCGTCCGTGACCTGTGGAATGTTATAGGAGAGTTTAGGTTTTCCACGGAAGGCAAGGGATCAAACCTTACGGCATTCTCGTGCACCATCATCATGGAAGACTATCGCCGTGCAAAAGCTGAAAATACTCGCCTGCGGGAAGCTGAAGCAATCTGCGTAAATTGTTGCTTTAAACTTCCGTTTGACATTGAAAGGTTTCCTGAAATAGTCATGATATTTGATTGTAGCGAGGGCTTCCAGAAAACAATCACTCGTGTTTGGGAGAAGGCGAAGGGAAAGGAATTAGCTGGCTGGCCACGTCAGATTAGAAATATTGTGAATCGAACCAAAGAACGAGAAACTCTTGGAACATCCTATGAATGTCCAATGCAAGCAGCTGACATGATTGCCTGGCTTGTAAACAATCGTCGTAGAAATCCTCGTAGGGTGCCTGGTTGGGACATGGCTTGCATTCTCTCGTCCAGCACTACATTAAGACCTATGATTATGCGGCAATAATGCATGAGTACCCGGACGTTTAACCATCCGCCAAGATCGTGAACCGTGGCTAAATTGGGCATTGGCAGTTACGCTCCGTCCTCAATCAAGTGAAAATGGAAGTGCACGATGCGCTGGCCGCACTGACAGCGGCCAAGGATCAAGTCTCGATCGCACAGGCTGGTTTGCAGATGGCGACGAAAGAACTCGACCTCGCTCGTGAACGATACACCGTGATCACAGCGGCCAGTTATTTTGAGTTGACCAATGGACTGTACTCAGTATCGAGAGCCAGAGAAAATCTCGTGAATGCCCTCTTTCAGCTCAACGCCTCGCGGGTAAACCTTGCCCGATCGACCGGTACTCTGCATTCCCTAAATTAACCCGTTTTTTAACGCAGTGCACTGAAGGCATCAAGCTGAATGATGCTCTCCAGAAGTGATGAGGCAGACCATCTCTATCTTGGCTACATCATTTTCATCATGATAGTAATCGTAAAATAGATTATAGATTAAGGATCAGACAGGGTGATCTGTAAGAGGTGGAGTTTCTATGTCGACTTTTGCAGGACAAGCTTATCATCCCGTCAACGGTTCAACTGAAGACATATGGGAAGGCTTTTCCTGGCCTTGCCTGTTCTGCGGTTTCCTCTGGTACATGTACAAAGGCATGTGGGGCTGGGGAATAATTGCGCTTATATTGGCATTTATCACCTTCGGCATTTCTTGGTTGATCTTCCCATTTTTTGCCAACGGGCAATACGCCAAAGCTCTCCTTGAGCGAGGCTACCTAAACGAACACCAGTGGAATGAAAGAGCGAGGGCAATCTGGGGTGACAATACGCCAGACTTAAAGAGTAACGCCGTCTCTTCGGTGGCCGACGAACTTACAAAACTTGCGGCACTGAAAGCGCAAGGGGTCCTTACTGAGGAAGAGTTTAATAAACAGAAACTCAAATTGTTGTCTTAGTGCTTAGAGCGTGTGGCGTCGGTGAATAAGGCAGCGGCTCACTCCTGAACCACGCTTACCATGCTGCTATCAGAACAGGACAAACCAGGGTTGTCTGCAAAGTTGCTGACCCCTCACTAGGAAAGCTCCTGTCAGCCAAATCGTACAAAAAACCCTTAAAATTCCGATTGATATGACGAATAATAGTGGTACAATTCGGGAAGGAGGTTGTTGTAATGCAAGTACCTGTACTCACCACTTTTTATAGGGCCACGCAAAATCTTCGCGAGGCGATGGAATGCGATCTGCCTCTTAATGACCTTGATCGAATTAGCCTCGAAAATTACATAGCTCTGCTCCAGATGACGTACATCGAATGGAAACGACGGAATCATCAACCGCCCGCTTATAAGGCCGCAGCTTAAAGTTTCCGTCGCTTGTCTGGACTTCTTCGCTGCCCTTCAGTGACATCGTAAAGTTGCGGTTTCACCTACCACCCAACACCAGGTACTCCCCATCTCATCTTCGATCCGACTGGATCCGGGCATGACAATTAGTGTGTTTTAGCCGAGCCGACTAGGAATTTCCCGTGGTGACTCATCCCTAAGCCAGGTATATGAGAGTGCTTTACACATAAGCGAGGCGGGCGAACACAGAAGAGGAGGGCGGAAGTTATGCGCCAGACAGCCAGGAATCAACGAAGAAGGAAGCGGTCTTTGGAACTTGTCCCTCCACCCCGGGCAAAACGACCCGAAGCCTTGACCTCTCGGGAGCAGGAAATACTGCTCTTAATTTGGTCCGGATTTCGGAACAAGGAAATAGGAGACGAACTCAGAATCAGCGTGAAGACGGTTGAAGCTCATCGTGCCAATATGATGAAGAAGATGCGAGTTTCCAACACGGCCCACTTGTTGAGAACGGCCATCCAAGGGGGTCTTCTGAAAGTCAGTTAAAGCGTAACCAGCGTGAGTGACTGAAATGGTTGCCGAACCTCTTCCCTTTCCGGCGGAATGAAGGCTTAGTGCCCTTTGCCCTTCGCATCACTCCAGGCCCTTCCGAATAAAGAAGCGACGAACATGCTGAATGCTGTCATATAGATTCGAATACTCACAGATCCTCCTATGCTGCAACTAAAGCATAACCGGTGAAAATAAGTGGAAGGTTAGACCCGCCTTAGAAATGACTTATCTGGGCGAGAGAAAAATAGCGAGTGAAAACAGGAAATCGCTGAAGTCCTATGCATACCCACTCAGCTCGACATGGAGTCCGTATGACGGGGGCCAGCCTCTAATGGCCTGCTAATGACCTGCTAATCTGCCACTGTTATGCTATTTGCCGAGGCACCCCATGCGAGCTCCTGTTCATGTGTTGACTGGCCGGTTGTCCCTCGGGTCACTGGTCGGCTCGCGCCATCGCAGCTCGGCATTCCTTGCACTCCTCGTATTGGCAGTTTTCTTCACTGGCTGCGCAAGCGTCAATGTGGTGATGCTATCAACCGAAACCTTTACGCCCCAGACTAGCCACGTCGAAATCCTTGAGCGAGAGCCAAGCCGTCCGTATGTTCAAATCGCAGTCTTGACGATGGACAGTTTCTGGCTCAGCTTCGAGTCGAAGCGCGAAAAAATACTTGAGAAGGCGGCGACGTTGGGAGCCGATGCGGTCGTTTTTGGCGATCTCACTTTACGTCCGCGCAGCCAAGGCAATCGGACAGAAGCACTGAGCCCTCCGGTCCCTTCGTTGCCTCCAAAAGACATCGAGAACCCGATGCCGGATGATCTGCACTCTTCCCTTCAACACGAGGATGTGGACACTGATGTCAGGGTCTTCCTAGTACGCGGCGGCGGTCGTGGAGGAGGTCATGGCCATGGTGGGCATTGGGGCGGACGGGGAGGGTGGGGGCGATACCGGCCGTGGGGCGGATTTTACGGCCCTTATGGACCTTATTATCGGCCATGGGGTTACGGTCTATACGGACCTGGATGGTGGGGTTATGGGCCGTACTGGGGAGGTGGTTATTACTATGGATATGCGCCGTATTCGTATGGAGCGTACCCAGGCTATGGATACGGGTACAATACGGTGACGGTCGGAACGGCGATTCATTACACCGATTGAATAATAGTTCCTTGCCGGTTCGCGTTGAGGCCAATCGACGCGCTTCCAAAGAAAGTCTACAACGCCGTTTTGCAGTAGGTCAGTTCACTAACCGCCTTAGAGGCTGAACCCGCGGACCCTTGTACCAAAATCTCTTTGCCACCCGCGTTCCAGAAATGAATGCATAACGCCATGACCGTCGGTACCTTTCGCTGCTCGTTATTCTCTTCAATTTGTGTAGGGGCGCTGGTCTGGCCTACCACCATCACCCGGTTTCCCGTTCGAAGGAATAAGGGCTCAACCGCAGCTCGATAGAGGATGACGAATTCACCGGGTGATTTTCCCTCTTCAGGTCCATCTGCCGGATTGGTGGCGATCGGAAGCTGAGCCGTAAGGATGGTAATCGTGTCGGCCTGTGTATCCGCTCGAAGAATGCGTCCGCCCAGTTGAATTTTCCGCTGAGGACCTTGATCAGGAAGCATCTGCCAAAGGGCAAAGTCAAAGTTGGGATCAACGCCCTCCAGAGCCTTGTACGGAAAGACAGACGGGGTACAGGCGCTGAGCAGGATAAGACATCCCGTGGCAATGATGGTCAATCGTGTAATTGATGAGCCTTTTCTCAATTGGTGGCAACGATCTCAACCGCTTAACTCGGTATGAATCGTATATGCCAGCATAATGGCAGACGGAAGCATCCTAAACTAGGAGGCTCTTTAGTCGAAGCAACGCGGGGTATCCAACTCAACCCGAAATCTACCTTCAAGAAGTTTGTCGTCGGCGGGCGGGGACTTCTTTAAGCGGCCGGGGTTAGGCATGCAGGCTAGTGGGGGTGCGATGCCCCATTGCAAGATGGGTCACCACCACTGGTAACAATCTCCACGTTCGATTGCATCATTACAACAGTCCATCATAGTGAGAATGCCAAGCTGAAACTGAAACGCATCACCTAAGATGAAGCCGCGGTCGAGCATGTCCAGTGCATGGTGAAAAACGATTTGTGTTGCCACGATGGTGGGGGCTCCATCGATCCGCATCATGGCTATTTCCCATGCCCGCTGCCATTCAGTGACATCCCATACGAGTTCCTTCGGAGCCCGTACCCTTCTCTTTCGCGCCATCCTGCCTCCTCTGAGGACAAAGCTATCATAGTGGCCACCAGAGCTTGTTAAAGGATTCGCTAGGCCGGGTAAACTTTTTCGATTGAGACAGTAAAGATTTGTGTGGTGCCCTGACTTACTGCTGAGCCGCGAACTGACGTGCCACTGCCTGAGCGGCGGACAAATGACTGAGTAGGTCGGGACGAGTGTATCGGAGGTGCTGGCGTAGGTCTGGCTGGTCCATTGATTCCTCGGTATCCTGCAGGAGTTTAATCATCTGCTCGTGCAGCAGGATTTGATCCTTGATGTAAGCTTCGTCGAAATCGCGTCCCGCCTTCTTTAGGAGCAGATTTGTCGATTCCCCCTGCATTTGTTCCAGCGCCAATGCCAGCTGCGGCTTTTGGGGTTCCACGTCTATTCTTTCGGCCAGGTGATGTCTTGCCTGCATCGAACTCGTATGTTCGTGAGCGAGGCGAGACGCGAAAGCTCTGACCTTCTGGGAAGCGGCCTTGTGTTTCCCAAGTTCGCCAGCATCCACCTCAATCTGGTCGATCGTGTTAAGTACCGCCACAACATTGGCGTGGGACATCGTGATGGGCATGTGTTGCTCAGTGAAGGCGCAGCTGCAAAGTAGACTTCCCGCCAACCAAACACATACTCGATGAGTAATCGTAATGGAGTTCATACAACCCCTCCCGAATCAAGACAACACGGGGTGGTCAGAGAGACATGAGTGCCTCCAATTTTAAAAGCGGTCTTCCCGAGAAACACCTTTGCTAGAATGGACTCAATCAGCGTGCATCTCGGGATGACCGCGAACTGAACTCCACTACCATTGATAACCCTACCGGCTCAAAGCCGGCTCGTCCTTATCAGACTGTAATGCGAGGCCTTCGTTTCTCTCCACCGGCTTTCCCGCCGGTCGGCTCGCCTGGTCCTCAGAATGGATCGTGATCGTGCCAGGAAGGTTCTGCTCTCCGCTGGGATCACTCGATTCGGCCCTCACGACATACTTCAATTCAGCGGGAGTTCTAAAGCAGACGCTTGCCGTGTCATTGGACCCGAGTTTCGCCGTATATTGGTTCCGCTCCGCTGGAGCGATGCCGCCGAAATTCCGTTCGCATGTCAGCTGCTCCATCACCGGAGTCAGAAAGATGATCCGGACGTCGCCTTGGCGCTTATTGATCCAGCGAATTTCATCACCGGGATTCGCGGATAATGTCGCGGGCGAGACTCCCTCTAGAATGACGACATCTTTCACTTCGCCGGTTCTGGTCACGGTCGGCATACTATCGCGCACGAGCGAGTGCTGACAGCCGGTCAGGATGAGCAACGCTGATCCTATGATGAAGCGTTGGACTTGCATCGTACTCCCTCCTTCATGGGTGGTTCGAACGATCCTTCAACTACAGCAATCTCGTGCAAGACGCGCACCATACCGTTTTGCCGGGAAGTGCCTCGTCCTTTACAACACTTCGCCACAGTATGGAAAAACCGCCGGACAATGTGTTCCAAACCAATGGACAAATTATTCTAACCATTGGTCACTGGCAGGTTGGACGCCAGCGAAGCGTTTACAGTTTTGACTTTTAATTAGAGGCTGGTTTTCAACGTGACTCTTTGGGGTGACCAGGCAGAGTTCGCCGAGCAGCGATGGCCTCGGCAATTGGCGAGACGGGTCTGAACGAACGGAGACAGTTCCCACCCGCTGCTATGTCCGCTCAGGAGCCAAATCAAATTGACCAGAATTAGGTCCACGCATAGACTTTAGAAACGATACATTGACTGCGTAGAACGTCCACCTGTCCAATAGTTAGATGCTTGGTGCACTGATTCAACATCCAGCGATTTTGGCAGTAGCCATCATCGTGATGGCACTGCTGAACTTTGGTCTTGGAACGCTGGCTCTGCGTGCGGACTCGCGTCAACGGATTTTTGAACGCGCCGCGTCAATTCAAGCGGTCGCGTCGCGCTCGCCGGCGCAGTTCGCATTGCCATTCATAATCGCTGTGGCGATGGCGGCATTGACGTTGCTTCTTGATGCTTACTCTCGAGAAGCCATTGGTGGTGGCTATCTTGTTATGCAACTCGCCACTCTTATCTTAAATCTGGATGCCTGGCTCAGGGCGAGGGTCGCTCTGATTGAGGGAATCGCTGACGGGCGGGTCGTCCTTTCGGCCCAATACCAGCACCGCAATTTAGCGGCCAAGATAGTCGCGGTCGCCGTCTTTTCTGAACTCGTCGCAGTTGCCTTCGGGAGCCTGGCGTTCGCCACGGGCGGGGCGTTTCTGTTCGCCACAGCTGCCGGTTGGTATCGGCGAGCAATTCAAGCGTCGCGACAAGTCGCTGCAGGTGAGGCGTAGGCCTAACACAAGCTCTGCGCGATCGGGCGGTGCACGCATCTAATTACTTTGAGACGATGGCTGCTTTTCAGCGTGCCTGTTTGGGGTGCTCAGGCAGAGTTCGCTGAGGAGGGTCCGATGGCATCGGCAATTGCCGAGGCGGGTTGTGAAGCTGGAGTGGAGGACCTAGGCTAATCGATGGACTTGGCGAAGGCTGGACTGTGAAGGTTCGCTCGCCGCCCGGCGGATCGATCAGCGTCCCGACCTGGCCTTCGGGGTCCATATACACTTGCACGCCGCCTTCGTACCCCAATGCCTGGTTCAAGCGCTCATTGAAGCCCGGTATCCCGGACCGCTCTTCCTCGGCTCGCGTAACGGCCGGCGGGATCAAGCCTGCGAGAACCAAAGTCAGAACCATCCAATACATTCTAAAATTCTACACCCGTGTGGCAACTGATACCAGCTTCATCCACCCAACTTGTGCGAAAGGAGTATGTCGAAGGTAATTCCCTCGCAGGGCTCAACCATTTCGCAAACTCATTTTTACATTCCACTCACGCGCCAACTTCTGTGCCTCGGCGATCTGGGCGGAGGTCATGTCATCAGCCAGCCGATCTCGCCATTTCTTTCCATCGTCATAATGATTTGCTGCCGCCAGGTTGTACCACATATGCGCTCTCACAACATCCTGAGGCACTCCATGTCCTGTATGATAGAGACGTCCGAGGGTAAACATCGCACGCCCCTGGCCCTGATCGGCCGCAAGACCACACCAACGTAACGCCTCTTGATAGTCTTGAGGCATGCCCTGCCCTCTATCGGACATGTCGCAGAGTTTGTATTGTGCATCGGGATACCCTTGCATGGCAGATAGCCGATACCAGCGGACGGCTTCATGGTAGTCCTGCTGCACTACCATCCCTCTTTCGTATCGCACGCCAAGATTGTACTTGTCCTCAGCAGTGCCTTGCTCAGCCGCTGACAGAAGTTTATCTATCTCTGCCGCTCGATCTTTAAGCACATCGCTAGGCACAGCCTGACGATCCGCGCACGCAGGAAGGACACATAAAGCTATTGCCATGATGAGAAGTGGAAAGCGCGTCATTTGGTCATCTCCTTGTTGCTGTGTAATGGGAGTTTCATGCTCACATTTCATGAATAACAACCTGTGAAGGGGGACGGCAGGCACTTGCGTGGCTGTCCTGGTGTGTAATGGGTCCCCCGGTCCTTATAGGTGCCAAGCCAAGCTTTCGCTTTAGAACAGCACTCGCCAGCCAAAGCCTACCAAGCCTGACGGAGAACCTCCGTCACGGCGTAGCGGGATGACCAGTCTTCCGAAGCGGATGCCTCCATGTCAAGGCATACTTCACCGTGATTGGTTCAATCGGTTCCCCTAATTGTTTTCAAGGGGAATCCCCACTGGAGTAGTCTGCATAAAGACGTCATTCTGAAACGATGAGAAACGTTAGCGGGGTCGTCCTCCTGGCGCTTGTCGTAGGGTGGGGCATGGGCTGCACCAATCGCGAGTACACGAGAACGCCAAGAACGAGCACGGAACAACTTCTCCTCAGCCATGCGCTCGAAAGGAGCATGGATTCCATTGAATTGCCGTCATTACCGCCTGCGACCATTAGCGTGGAGGTGATGGGTTTTGCAGGCGAACGCCAAATGTTGCAGTCCGGCTTCGTGGAAGGCGGACCCATGATCAACAGCAATATGAGCTCGAGCATCGCTTCAGAGCCATCGGAACCCAACCCGCCGGTCATCCGTCCGACGAGCCCTGATCTTGCTATGGTGCGCGGTTTTGTGGAGGGCCGTCTCGCTCAATTAGGTTATGTGGCTGTCGAGCGACAGGAGGACGCGAACCTCCGGATTCGGGTACTCGTGTTGGCCTTGGGAACGGATCAAGGTCAGAGTTTCTTTGGCATGCCAGCCATCCAAAGTTCCGTCATTCCATTTTCCACCCCGCCGCTGACGCTCTATCAAGCGCAACGACAAATCGCCTATGCCCGGTATCGCCTGCAAATTTACGATACTCGAACCAGGAAATGGCATGTGCCGGGCCAATGGTACGAGGGACTCGCGTACTATAACCAATATACGGTGTTCTTCTTTATCAGTTTTCGAGGAACCGATCTGGTCCAGGCTCCTGAACTCCAGTGACTGCTCCCACCTTTGATGAGGGAATCATTCAGGTCTGTTCTCTCTGGTGGATGAAGATTAAGCGCGTGACAGGATGCATATTGCTGATCGGCTGCGCGTTCCAAGGCCACCGCTGATGCCGATATGCGAGGACTATCAGCGCTGCCAGAGCCGTACAGCGCTCAACATAAGCAGTTCGATTTCCTCAGTGATCTCCTCTTGTCGAAGGATATTTCGTTTTAATTCCAATTGTGCAGTTTCTCGATCCAGACGCTGTAACGCTCCTTCCAGATGAGACAGGCGGGCACGATTTTCCGCCACGAGAGCACTGTAAAAAATCTTGTGTAAAAGCGCAAAGAGGTAGAGATCGATTAACTCAGCTAGAAACACACGTGGAGGCAGGTATAACAACGGCGGATCTGTGAAACCCGTCGTTTGGCTTCCGCAGGAAGTAACCGAGCGTCGTTTCAACGTCAGGCCATGAAGGCCCTGGTCCTTCGCATGAGTTTGCGCAGGGCCATACCGTCTGGATGGAGACAACGCATTCATGGCTGGGCTCTCAGGAGGCTGGGCGACGCTGCTCGTTTGACAGCGCCTCGAAGCCGGAGATGACGTCGAACAGTTCCTCGTCGATGCCACTCTGGCGCAAACGATGGAATGTCCTGTTGAGGTCCTCCAGTAATTCGTCGATGTTTTTATCAGCGCGTTGCATTGCCGCCAGGCGGCTCGCGTTCTCGCTCGCGAGGGATTCGGCGCACGCCCGGAAGAGCGAGACGAAAAGATATTCGCGGATGAGCGCCCGCAAGGTCGCGGTGCCGCCACCCATGACCTCGGGCAAGTTTCCCGTCGGCCAGGGAAGTTCGGCCAGCTTGCGTCGCCAGGTTTCGTCCAGCGGTAGCAGTCGCTGACTGACGGGCGCATACACCGCCCCGGAGGTGGGGCGGTTGTAGAAGAGGTGGAGTTCGGTGACTTCATCCTGGCTGTGGCGCGTCTCGCTCTCGATGAGAATCTGCCCGACGAGCGGGGTGATGGCCTTGACGGAATTCGGCACGGCGAAGAGTCCGACCAGCGGCAGCCCCGCGTCCGACAGGCGCGCGTGCACGCGTTCGCCGACCGCCCAGACCTGAGGTTCGCCGGGAAGAGCGGCCAGGGTCTTCACCGCAAAATCGGCCACCACGTCATTGAACTGCCCCACCAGTCCCTGATCGGAACCGAATACGACCGCACCGACAATGGCCTCATCGGTGCGTCCTCTAACCTCTGTCATCCGCGCTGCCGGCGCGCTTTTCCGGAAACAAATGCTCAACCCCAGTTCCACCGTCCGATAGTAGTCGGCCAACGCGCGCACCGATTGCTCGTATTGGCCGATACTCGAAGCGGCCAGGGCTTTCATCGTGCGAACGACGGATTGGAGATCGCCGGCACTGCTGATCTTCCGCCGCAGGCTCGCCGTGGTGTCGCTCATGACTTCTTCTTGGCCTCCGCCTTGGGCTTCGGTTTGGCGTCCGTCTTTGGCATGGGTTTGGCCTCCGTTGAGGCGTTCGGGTTGGACCCGCCGTCAGGCTGGGGTTCGACCTGATGTTCAGGTTGTGATTCCGGCTTGGGCTGGAAACTGGCGAGCGCTTGGCGGGCGATTTCGATGATCGTTTTGCGATCCTCATCGCTCAACTTGTCGGCAGTTTCGAATCGCGCGCGCACCTCCGCCGGGATATTCGCCGCCGCCTCGTGCAGGGCGTGCTCGGCTTCCGTCATCTGGTCAATCGGCACCGTGTCGAACAGTTCCGCGGTCAACGCCAGCAGCACGGCGATTTGTGCGGGCACGGATACCGGGGCGAATTCCGGCTGTTTGAGGCAGGCGCGAATTCGCCGCCCATGTTCGATGATCTTGCGGGTATCTTCATCCAGGCGGGCGCCGAACCGGGCAAAGGTTTCGAGTTCCTCAAACTGCGCGTAGGCGAGCTTGAGGTCGCCCGCCACGGCACGGTAGGCCGCGCGTTGCGCCTTGCCGCCGACGCGCGAGACGGATTTGCCGACATCGACCGCGGGCAGCACGCCCAATTCGAACAGCGACGGCGAGAGGTAAATCTGCCCGTCCGTGATGGAAATCAGGTTGGTCGGGATGTAGGCGGAAATGTTCTGCGCTTCGGTTTCGATAATAGGCAGCGCGGTCAGCGATCCGCCACCGAGTTCCGGGCGCAAGTGCGTGGCGCGTTCCAGCAGCCGCGAGTGGATGTAAAAGATGTCGCCGGGAAAGGCTTCGCGGCCGGGCGGGCGACGCAGCAGCAGAGAAAGCTCGCGATAGGCGCGCGCATGATGGGTGAGGTCGTCGTACACGATCAGCACATCGCGGCCCTGCGCCATGAAATACTCCGCGATGCTGGTCGCGGCGTAAGGAGCGATGTAGGCGAGACCCGGCGGGTCGTTGCCCTCGGTCACGACGACGACGGTGTAATCCATCGCGCCATTTTCCCGCAAGGTTGCGACGGCCTTCGCGACGGCGGACGCGCGCTGGCCAATGGCGCAATAGACGCACACGCACATTTTGGTCCCCGCTGGTTGAGGATCGTGTCGATCGCGATGGCGGTCTTGCCCGTCTGGCGGTCACCGAGAATCAGCTCGCGCTGGCCGCGCCCGATGGGAATGAGCGCATCGATGACTTTGAGGCCGGTCTGCAGAGGCACGGTGACGGGCGCGCGATCCATGATGTGCGGCGCCGCGCGTTCGATGGGCAGGCGCGCGCTGGAAACCACCGGACCATTGCCGTCCAGAGGCCGGCCCAATGGATCAATAATGCGTCCGATCAATCCGTTCCCCACCGGCACGTCCATCACGTGCCCCCTGCGTTCGACTTCATCGCCCGCATGCAGCTGCCAGTAGTCGCCCAGCAGAACGACGCCGATTTCGTCTTCATCGACGTTGAATGCGATGCCATACACATCGCCGGGAAACCTCAGTACCTCCTCAAAACCCACGCCGGGCAGACCGGAGACTTTTGCGATGCCCGTGGCGATGCTGGTGATCGTGCCGACCTCCCGTGGCCTCAGTTGTGGCGCAAAGGCTTCCCGCACTTGGCGTATTCCAGCAAATGCGCTGTCGAAAACGTTCTGGAGGCTCTCGGGTTCCGTGTTCATTGGCTCTTTGCTTTTGGCTTAGGTTCTTTAGTTATTAGCTCGACTCGGCTTTGGCGATAGCTTCGGAGTTGACTTCAGGCTTGGCTTCGTCTTTCGCTTCAGGCTTCGGTTTGGCTTCAGGCTGATGCTCGGCTTTGACGGGATCAAGAATCTCTTTCCGAATCTCGCGCTCCGCCTTCTCCCAGTCCAAGTCGAACTCTGTCTTGGCTTGGGCTTCAGCTTTGTCCTTCTCTTTCAGCAGTTCGACGACGGCTTTTTCCAGCGACACAAGGTAATCCGCGATGCTCCAAGCCACTTTGTGCCCATTCGTGGTGAGTTCGATGCCGCTGACTCAGGTCTGGCGCGGTCTCGAACCGGACGTGGATTTCACCCGAGAAGGCTGTCGTTGAGGGCCTTTTGTATCGCCGCGCGTTGCTCCGCCGGCAGGTCAAACGCGCTACGCACGAGCGCGGGATTAGAGGCTGTCTTGAGGGCCGCGGTGAGGCCTGCTTTCGCCTTGCCGTCCATCTCTTGCAAGCGGCGAATGAACACCTCGGCCAGGCGTTCTTCCAGACTCGTCGTGGCGAGATCCATCAGCGCCTTTCGCGCGATGGCAAACACTTCCTGCTGGGTCCGGCGACTGATGGCTTGATTGAGGTTATGGGCGTCGTTTCTCAGCGTTTCCTGTCGCTTGGCGCTCAAGTCAGCGGCTGCCTCCCTTGCGCTTCGTCGAGGAGCCGCTGACGTTCGGCTTTCGCCTCGTCCGTCGCCTGTCTTAAGAGCGCGGCGCGCTGCCGGTCGAACTCCTCGTTCTTGTGCTGGAACTCGTCACGCTCCTTTTGGGCTTCCGTTTGCTTCGCAGCGGCGTCGGCGAGTTCAGCGGCGATCCGCTTCTCCCGCGCGTCGATGGCGTTGAGAATGGGCCGGTAAAGAAAACGCTTCAACAACCACACCAGAATGAGGAAGTTGACGACTTGCGCGCCGACGGTAAACCAATCGATGAGCATGGGTTACTTTCCCGCGGTTTGGGCGATGACGTGATTCCAGAACGGGTTGGCGAAAAGGAGAATCATCGAGACCACGAAGCAGTAGATCGCAATGGACTCGACCATTGCCAGGCCCACAAACAAGGTCCGCGTAATGGTAGCGGAGGCATCGGGCTGCTGTGCCAGCGAAGTCAATGCCGTAGCCACCGCACGCCCTTCGCCGAGCGCAGGCCCGATACTCCCCAGGGCAATCGTCAGGCCGGCGGTGACAATTGAAGCGATTGCGACGAGTGTCATGCTATCCATAGTGTCTCCTTGTGCTGTGAGCGCTGGTTCAATTCTTGTGTTCCGGTTCGGTTTCTGGCTCGCGGGTGCGCGTGGCAGCCGCGATGTACACCGTGGCCAAGATGCTAAAGATATAGGCCTGCACCATGCCAGTGAGCAGTCCGAGCGCACTCATGACGATCGGGAAGATGAAGGGCGTAACGGTCAGCAAAATGGCAAGAATCATCGTCCCGCTCATCATGTTTCCGAACAGACGGACGGCCAGGGCCAAGGTGCGCGAGAGCTCGCTGATGATGTTGAACGGCAACATGATAAACGTCGGTTTCAAGTAGGCTCTCAGATATCCGCCCAGCCCGCAATCCTCGATGCCAAATAGCGGGACAGCCACAAACACACAGATCGCCAGCGCCGCGGTGGTCGAGAGCGAACCGGTCGGTGGCTCATAGCCGGGAATGATGGTGAAGAGGCTCGCCATCGCGACAAACAGGAACAGCGTACCGAGAAAACCAAGATATTTCTCCGGCTGTCGCAGGCCGACCTCTCCGATTTGTTTATTGATGGCGGTGACGACGATTTCCAGCAGATTCTGCCAGCGGGAACGTTGCAGACCCGTGGAAAGTTTGCGCGTAACGAGTTGTGAACCGACCACCAGCACGAACATCAGTCCCCACGTCAACACAATGGTGGCGTTGAGTTTGAGAAACCCATATTGCCAGAAGATGATGTCGTCTGGGCTAAGGTGCATGACTGCCCTCCAGTACCTGGGGGGAGTGGTTTTCTCCCGACGGACGCGTCAGCCACCTTACGACCCCCCGTGCTAGGATAAATCCGAGGAGACAGAGCAGCAGCCGCTCCCAATGACGACCCGAAACAACGTAAAAACCAGTCAGGGTCACGCTCATCCGTAACAACAGACTGCCGAGAAACCAAAGAGCCGCCCGTTTGGACGAAAGGCCCTTACGCACCGTCCACCAAAGACCGCCGAAAAAAAACGCTCCGAGCAAAACGCCCGCTACTAACGCAGACGCCAGACCCAATGGTTCATTCATGGTTATTCTCCTCTTGCTCGCGTATTTCCCTACCCTCCTTAGCCACCCAATGCCATGCATTAGCGCAACCGAGTGCTAAGCCGATGGCCAGCAGCATGAGTGTCCAGGAATGGCTCCCTGGATAGTGCCTGTCTATCCAAAGTCCGAGTGCCGCGCCGAGTAGCGTCGGCACCGCCACCGACCAGCCAACCAGGCCCATCATGCCCAAGCCGGACCAGATGGTCTGCGTGACATGACGTTGCGCCTTGAGCTTGCGTGCCGCCTTTACGCTGACCTGCCGACTGAACGCAGTTGGGTCTTTCGTGCTCTTGCTATCCATTTTGTCACTCATGATGAAACTCCGCGAAGCGGCGGATGAAACTGCTCTCCATTTTCGCCAGCACCGAGCGGACACTCTGTTCCCGTTCGCTCAGGTTCAGAAACTCTCGCTCGACCGCCTCGTGCAGTTTATCGAGGTCCATTCCCCCAATCGCATTGCGCACGGAGACGAGCACATCGGCGCCGGTCTTGACCAGGACGCCCTCATCGACGGCCACGTAGACTTCGCCCTCCGCCTCATGTTCGTAGATCAGAAACCCGGGCGTGAGCGCCGCGACGCAGTCTAGCCGGTGTGGCAAGAGTCCAAACGAGCCTTCACGAGTCCCTGCGACGATGCGCAATACGCCGGTCTTCTCGGCGAAGATCTTAAAGGGCAGGAGAATCTTAAGATTCATGCGTGCTGGTTGCATGTTCCGTTTCCGCTTGAGGTTTTGTCCCGGGTTTGGGATGCGGCTCGGGCGTGGCTTTGGCCGGAGAGTCGGCGGCAGGCTTCTGGTCGGCCTTGGCTTCGGTTGTTGATTCAGGTTCGGTTGAGGTGGCGGGCTGACTGGGTTTAGCTTTTCCCTTCGCTTCGTCAATCGTCCCGATCATATAGAGCGCGCCCTCCGGATAGTCTTTGAATTCATCGCGCAGGATCCGCTCGCAACCGTCCAGTGCCTCCTTGAGGCT
Source organism: uncultured Nitrospiraceae bacterium (assembly GCA_963851455.1). GTDB lineage: Bacteria > Nitrospirota > Nitrospiria > Nitrospirales > Nitrospiraceae > Nitrospira_C. The sequence goes on along the minus strand of CAWKPI010000003.1, from coordinate 419,597 downwards.
GACGAGCTTTCCTTTGAGGCCCGTGAACTGCTCAGTCGTGAAAAACGGCTGGGTGAGAAAACGCTCCAACCGCCGGGCGCGGGCGACCACGTTGCGGTCCTCCGGCGAAAGTTGCTCAAGGCCCAGCATGGCAATGATGTCCTTGAGTTCCGCATATTGCGCGAGGGTCCGCCGGATTTCCTGCGCCAAGTTGTAATGCCGTTCGCCCACGATGCCCGGCGTGGCCATCTTGGAACTGGATTGTAACGGGTCGATGGCAGGGTACAGTCCCTCACCTGCACGTTTTCGAGAGAGCACGATGGATGAGGAAAGATGCGAGAATGTATGTACCGCCGCTGGATCGGTAAAATCGTCCGCCGGCACATACACCGCCTGGATCGAGGTAATAGCGCCGGTATCGGTGTTGGCGATGCGCTCCTCCAACTGCGACAACTCGGTGCCCATCGTGGGTTGATAGCCCAAGCGCGATGGCATTTGCCCCATCATGCCGGATATCTCCATGCCGGCCTGGATGAACCGGAAGATATTATCGATCAGCAGCAGCACGTCGCGATGCTCGTTGTCTCGGAAATACTCGGCCATCGTCAGCGCCGCATGCCCCACGCGGAACCGGCTGCCGGGCGGCTCGTTCATCTGGCCGAAGACCATCACCATGTTCGGCAACACGCCGGCTTCCTTCATGTCGCGGTACAGTTCCTCCCCTTCACGACATCGTTCGCCTATTCCGCAAAAAATGCTGACGCCCTTCTGGTGCCCAATCATGTTGTGAATCATTTCGGTGAGTAATACCGTCTTGCCTACACCCGCCCCGCCGAACAGGCCCGCTTTGCCGCCGCGCTCCAGCGGCACGAGTACATCGATGACCTTGATCCCCGTCTCGAAAATCTCGGACTTGGTGGAGCGCTGTGCTAATGCCGGCGGAGCTCGATGGATCGAGCGCCATTGAACATCTGTCGGCGCCGCTTGGCGGTCAATGGCGTTGCCGAACACGTCGAACATTCGCGAGAGAATTCCCTTGCCGACCGGCGCCGTCAACGGGCCGCCCGTATCTTCCACTGCGGTGCCGCGGGCGAGGCCTTGGGTCGGGGTCAGCGCGATTCCACGCACGCGATGTGCGTCGAGTTGAGCTAGCACCTCGATGGCAATGTTCCCCTCCTTCGCGTGCAGCAACGAATGGATGGGTGGCAAATGTGCATCGAACCGTATATCGACGACACTGCCGCGCACCGAGACCACGATGCCTCGGCGAGACAAGAAATCCTCCGGCCTCCGCATATCTTTCCCCCTCATGCGCATCTCCAATCCAGCAACGACGTGCATAGGTCCTGCCCTCTACGCACGGTTCTTGGTCTTCCATATGAGGGAGTGTTCACGCAATGTTTCAACAGGTCCTCTATATACTCAGGTGTGATTCCCTTGTATGGATCATACACAGGTGCGGATTGGATCGTTTTCTGCGTGACTGTCATCACCTCGGCGCTGCTTGGACGACGGAGCTGCTCCTCGAAATACAAAGACTTCGCGACCTCATACGCAACCTAAGCTGCTATCTCGCGCTCGGCAGACGCCTGCGAGCGATCATTCACCGTTTCCATACGATAAGCGGTTCCTCCAGTGGGATCAACGCATCCGGATGGAACGGGATAATCCTCGGCGTAAAGTGATGTGCGGGGCGGGTGGAGGGGCAGTCCGCTTTATAGACATATCCGTTCACCGCACCGGGGATCGCTTCTCCTTGAGACATGACCATTCGCGTCGGTGGTTCGGTGTCGTCCGGAGGGTCTGCGTACAGTTCCACCCGCACTCGATGGGGTTCAAGATCTCCGGAATAGACTTGTGCTTCTACATGCCAATTTCCTCAATCTTCGTAACGCGCACGTCTCCAAATCGAACTCCTGCCCACCCTTCTCGTACTAGTGATTGCCACTCTTCCAATTCCCTTGCCAGCTTGGCATCATTGGCGATGCGCCGCCGCAGTGCCCCGGAAGCCGGCAGGTAAAGCCTTTCAACATATTCCCTCACCATTCTGTTACTGCTGAACTGCGGGGTGAGACGTGCCATGCTGGTTCGAATACGCTTCAGCCAGTTTTGCGGCACGCCCGCCCGATCCCGCTCATAGAACTCTGGGATTACCTGTTGTTCCAGGATTTCATACAACCTCGTTGCCTCCACAGCATCGTGCTCCGGCTCGTGATGTTCACGCCCATCCCCGAGCGCCCACCCGGTCTCGGGGCTATAGGCCTCGGCCCACCATCCATCTAACTCCGACAGGTTGAGTCCCCCGTTGACGAGGATCTTCATCCCGCTCGTACCGCAAGCCTCCCACGGACGTCGTGGTGTGTTGAGCCAGACGTCAATGCCGCTGACGAGGTGCTGGGCAAGTGCGATATCATAGTCCTCCAGAAAGACAACACGATCCCAGACATCGGCGCGCGCAGCAAAACGTGTGAACGCGTGGACCAAGTGTTTGCCTTCTTCGTCCTGAGGGTGCGCTTTCCCGGCAACGATCAACTGTACGGGGCGTTCGGGATGACACAGCAGCCGTGCCAACCGATCTGCATCATGCAGCAAGAGGTTGGGACGCTTGTACTCCGCAAACCGTCGGGCATAGCCAAGGGTGATCGCGTTGGGATCAAGGACGTGTCCCGCCTGCTGAATGAGATCTCGCGCCGCACCTCGCATCTGCATCTGGCGAACCAAACGGTGCCGGGCGTATCGGATGAGTGCGTGCCGCTGAGATGCGCGAAAAGACCACAAGTCGCCGTCATTGACCCGCTCCATGGATGAACACAACTCGTCGAGTCTTCCCAGCCAGCGTTCCTTGCCACAGGTATGCGTCCAGAGTGCATCCGCCTCCGCTGAATCCCAGGAAGGGACATGCACGCCATTGGTCACATGTCCGATCGGGACCTCGTACTGAGGCCAATTCGAGAAGAGCGGCTGAAAAATGTGCCGACTGACAGTTCCATGGAGTTGACTGACTCCATTCACCACACCACATCCGCGCATGGCCAGGTAGGCCATGTTGAAGGGCTCATCACCGTTGTCGCGATCCCTCCGCCCCAACGCGAGAAGATCGTGAATCGGTACATGCGTCAGCTCCGCGAGGTATGTCGCATGGGGACGAATCAGTTCGAGTGGAAATTGGTCGAACGCCGCTTCGACGGGCGTATGGGTCGTAAACACATTGCCGGCCCTGGTTGCCCAGAGCGCCACAGAGAACGGCTGTCCCGTCCGGCGCATAAAGCTGAGGGCACGCGCGAGCACCGCAAAAGCGGCGTGCCCCTCGTTCAGGTGGCAGACTTCCACATCGAGACCTAGTTCTTCCAAAACTTGCCAACCCGCGATGCCAAGAATGATTTCCTGGGTCAGGCGCGGCCGTATTCCACTTGGGTAAAGAAGGGCCGTGGCGCCACGGTCGGCAGGGCTATTGAGCAGATCGTTGCTGTCGAGCAAATACAGCGTGGTCCTGCCCACCTGCGCTTGCCAGACCCTCACCAGAATCGGACGCCCGGGCAATTCCAACCGAATTCTGAGCCAGCCTCCTTCTCGATTTGGCACCGGGGTGACAGGGAGGCTTGTCGGGTCGTTGTAAGGAAAAACCTCCTGTTGCCTTCCATCAGGATCCAAAATTTGCCGAAAGTACCCCTGCTGGTATAAGAGGCCGACCCCGACAACCGGCACTCCCAAGTCGCTCGCTGTCTTCAGATAGTCGCCCGCCAGAATCCCCAAGCCACCTGAATAGACCGGCAATGCTTCTCCGAGGCCGAACTCCATGCTGAAATAGGCAACAGTCTTCAGCCCGTCCGCTCGCTGTCGTCCATACCAGCCGGGGTCCTGCAGGTAGCGCTGCCGTTCCGCAAGCCATTTCTGTAATTCCTCTTTGAAGCCGGCATCTTTGGCAGCCTCGTCCAACCGACCTTGCGACACACTCTGCAAGATAAAATAGGGATTCCCGGTACGCTCCCATGCATCGCGGTCCAGCGTTTCCCAAAGACGATCACTGAAGTGACTCCACGTCCAGCGGAGATCAAGCGCGAGATCGGCCAATCCCTCGAGTCCCGGTGGCAAAGGTCGGTTAAAAAAATACGCCAACATGCTTCTAGCTGCTTCTTCCAATCGGGTTAACGAAAGAAACAGGGAGAATATAAATGAAAATGCTCACACTTGTCTGCGGGGAGAACATTGAAGAAGAGATTGTCGTGCTTTTGAGCGAGTCATTTCTCAGGTCGGAGGTAGCGGACAAACTGGGACAATATTTGGGACCGGCAGCTGGACTGACCGCAACAAGTTATATCTGATAGCTTTGGAGGATGCGTTTATGACACCGCATAGTGTAGCGCTTCGGCTTCTTGCGAAGTCGTCGCGGTGCCAAGGGGAATTTGATAAAGGTATCCGTGATACGGAGGCAACACCAGAAATGGAGCGGGCGCGGATGAGTCTTATCAGGGATGGAGAGTGTATTCTCTCCCGCGTTCATGACTTCAGACAACAGACGTCTACAGACCCTCAGTGCCGCATCGCTTCCTCGACCTGCGTTTCGTAGTGGTTATAGGCTGTCATCAGCCCGGTCAGCACTTCGGCTGTCGTTTCAAAGATCGCTTGAGCTTTCGGCTCACTGACTTTTTCAATGTCTTCTCGACAATGTTTGATCACGTCTTTCAGCATCCCTCTGATTTTCACCGCATGGTAGGTGGGATGATTTTCCATATAGGCCATTTTGGTACCTCCTTTTCGGATGGTTTCTTAACATCCTAGCTGATTGAAATTATCGCAAGAACTCGCGTGAACCCTGGTCATTCCCCCGGTCAGAGGAGAGGCCGCCGCTAGTGGCCCGGCGAGCATGCGGAAGCGGAATGACCGTTTCATAGACGGCTGATACCAGGCAATACCCTTAGGCGCTGGTCCGCTCACTCTACGCCCTAACTAGAGTTCTTTCATGGGTAGTGGGACTTTCGCCCTGTGCGCGTATAAGCACCATCACTCCTTCCTGTACACCACCAGACGATAGCCTGTCATAAACCTATGGGGCGGGTTCTTGATCCTGATCATCGTGGTGAATCGAGATGCCACTCAACCTGACCGCGGCGAGTATAGAGCCATTCGGACTTAGCGGTGGTTTTCCGTTTAACTAGGGAATCCGAGGGATCATTCACAATGTGCAGCCTCTTACACTGCACCAGCTTATGGTGGATGCATTGGGATTTCCAAAACGACACTTCATGGCCTTCTTCAGCGGCGCGACAGTGGGAGCGGTGGCAGCATTGTTGGTGGCGCCGCAATCGGGTCGCGAATCACGCGAGCAGCTGCGTGGCTACGTCAACAAAGCAGGATATGAGTTGTGGCAGTTGCTAAATGAGGATGCCATTGGATCTTCGTGCCCACAACAATGAAAAAAGAGCCGGGCAACGCATGAGCTTATCCATCAACAAAGAGGCTTCTATGAACAGGTCGCTCGAAGGTGATCGCACTCATCGTCCCTACACCGTGAGCAAAGTTCCGCATAAGGTCCGCATTGGCTTGCACCTTCGAGGACTTATTTCGCCTGAAAAGATTCGCCGAGATCTTGCAGTAGCCGTAGCATTTGGACTTGATCCTCGGGAGGTGTACGAGGAGTGCGTCCAAGATCTTCTGAACGTTCATACGAAATTGCCATTCCCTCCATATTGTGAGGTGGAACTAATAATCCGCACTGAATGCAGTGCCCTTCATACCTTCACATTTTTCTCGGCCTGTAAATGCAACCCTGGATATAACAGTGTTTTTATATCATCGAACGTCTTGGCACATCAGTTGCTTTAGGCAAGAGAAGAAATTGCCGAAGATGGGTCACTGCTAGATACGCGCTGCACCCTCGTTCAACGGCACAGTGCATCACCAAAAACTTTGTGGGGTATTCATGATTATTGTGCACCGCTTTGTGTTCTCTCTTGTCGTGGGATGCTTCCTCGTCTCGTTGACCGGCTGCGGCGGAGGGGGGGACGAAGGAGCCACAGCGTCATTAACATGGCAACCAGTTATTGATCAAAATCAAGTCTCCTACACGGTGCATTACGGAAAACAATCGACTGGACAGGCGGGGTCTTGCAATTATGAGAACTCACTCGACGTGGCCGAACCCGCTGCTATGGTTACCGGCCTTGAATTAAATACGACCTACTACTTTGCCGTGAGTGCCTATAATGGGACTCGCAGTGCTTGTTCCAACGAAGTATCGAAAATGACCGACAAACTCACGGTGGGATGAACTAGGATTTCCAAAACGAGTCTTCATGGCGTTCTTGAGCGGCGCGACCGGGAACGGTGGCAGTACGGTTGGTGGCACCGATAGTCTGCCGGAACCTTAGCGGCGCAGGTTGTGGATTCTCCACCTGTTTATGGTCCCTTTCTTTTACGGTCGCCAGGGTTTCCCCCAGTACCCAGCAGAAGCACTGCAAAGCACTCTATTTACACTATGGGACGCAAACTAGAGACGGCTCATATTTCATTCGGTCTCGTCACAATCCCTGTGGGGATTTATTCTGCGATCGACGAACAAAATATTCATTTCAATCAGTTACATTCGGCTTGTGGAAGCCGCATTAAGCAGCAGCGGTTTTGTCCTGTGTGTAACCGCGAAGTGAAGTATGAGGAACTGATCAAGGGCTATGAAATCGGCAAGGATGTATATGTTCGTATCGATCCAGAAGAATTGGACCAACTACAAGCGGCAGAATCTGAGGCAATGGAGATTTTGGAGTTCGTGCCCTTGAACGCCGTCGATCCAATCTATTTCGAAAGTACCTATTATTTAGGATCGGAAAAACAGAGCGAGAAAGCCTACCACCTACTTGCCCGAGCAATGGAAGACATGGAGCGTGTGGCCTTGGCGAAGTATGTCTGGCGAGGAAAGGAGAGCCTGCATGTGATACGCTCCGTTGAAGGTCGCTTGCTACTGCATAGAATGTACTATCATGACGAAATTCGGCCACTTGAGGAGCTGCCAAAGGGCGATGAGAAGCTCGGTTCTGGCGAATTGAAATTGGCCGCCCAATTGATCGAGTCGATTTCGAGTACAACCTTCGATGCGCAGGCCTATCGAGATGAATACCGCCAACGCGTTATGGAGCTGATTGAAGAAAAATCCCAAGGCAAGACCATCGTTTTACCTCCCAAGAAGGCTGTGCCTGCCATGGATGTCGTAGATCTGATGCAACGACTGAAAGAAAGTCTGGCTCAAAACGCGCAGAAGAAAAGTGCCCGGTCGCGAGCGTTACCTGCACAGACGGCTCGTGAGCCCGCCAAGAAGGCGTCTTCAGGGAGACGATGATCGGCGAATATTCCGCAGCCGAACTCTGCCGTATCCTCCATCTCAATGAATCACAGTTGCGGTCGTGTCTTCGGGCCGCACTCCTGCCGGCTCCGGGGCCACAGGCTTCGTGTACCTATTCCTTTCAAAATCTGGTCATGTTGCGCACAGCCAGAGGGCTTACGGAGGCTGGTGTGTCTGTTGCTAAAATTCGTAAAGTCCTGGAATGCCTGCAACGGCAAATGGGGCACGGTGAGTCGATTTCGGGTCTCAAGATTTATGCGTCAGGCAAACGGGTGGTAGTGTGGGACGGTGCCTCACGCTGGCAACCGGATTCGGGCCAATTTCTCCTGAACTTTGAGACGGCACAAATGCTCCCTACCAGGCCATTACAGCCACGTCCAAAAGCCAAGCGTACCGAGCGTGAGGCCGCCCAAGGGTGGTTTCAGCGAGCGTTGGCGCTGGAGGAGGATTCCCCTGAAGAAGCGGGCCGGGCTTATCAGGAAGCGATCCGCTTACAACCAGCCTTTATCGATGCGCATATCAATCTGGGATTGCTCAATCACAACACCGGTAATCTAACGGAAGCGGAGGCGTGTTACCGCCGTGCCTTGGAGTATGAGCCGAAACTGGCTTTGGCTCACTTCAATCTCGGAGTCGTCTTAGAGGATCGACAAAAAAAGAGCGCAGCCTTATCGTCGTACAAAGAGACTTTGAAGTACGCGCCAGATTTCCTAGAGGCGCATTGCAATCTGGCGCACTTGTACGAACAACTGGGACGCAAACGTGATGCGTTTCGCCACTATGCCGCGGCCAAGCGGATTAAAGATAGCTTGAACTCGGCTTAGCCGAAAGTACTCAGTTCCCAGTTCCCAGAGTCCTAAAGGATGAAATATTATCCCAGGCCTAGCCGCTCCAGGATCACCTTTAGAAATAAATCTTCCACCAGCCGATGTCCGGTCTCATTAGGATGGAAACCATCTCCATCAAAGACAAGATCATCCTGTACCGGCTGGGCAAACACGTCCACGATGGATGCATTCACATAAGCGGCTTCCACTTCGATCGCTTGGTTAAAGACCTTGATACGTTCCAGCGTGACGGCCGGGTTGGGTGTTGCACGGAAAACGGGGAGTTGGGTCAAATTGGGAATGTTGGCAATCACCACAGTCTTGGATACTTGACTCTGTAGCGTGCGAAGGAGCTCCCTGAGGTCGCTCTGAAACCGTGAAGGGTCATCGCCGTGCACAAGGTCATTGGCCCCGGTCCAAACTGTAGCTAATTTGGCTTTGCTGCGGACGTGCTTCGCCAGGCGAACCTGCTCGATCAGTGAATCAATGCGAGCGCCTGGGACACCAAAGTTGATTAAAAAAGTGCCGGAAATGCGTTGCTGCAGGTCCCGATTGACGAGATAGACATAGCCTTCTGTGACTGGCGTTGCACCCACCCCGGTGGTGTCACTGGCCCCAAGCGCCAGGTAAACAAATTCGATTTTCCTCTCTTGGGAGATACTGTTACAGCCGAATAGCGAGAGGGACAAACTAAACAATCCTAATATCGAGATAGCAATGTTTCCCCTCATAGACCTTCCTTTCAGCTCACGGCGAAGCTTCGCTCTCTTTCAGGCTAGCATATATTGGTATTCCGCCACCCTGAATAAGTCCCTGAGGGTAGTTCCCTTGAACCAATTCATTGCCCTTAAGCTTTTCTAAGACTGGCTTAATGCCCCCCTAATTTCGGCAGGTTATCTTGAATAACCGGTGTCTATTCGCACTAGGACAACTGACCACTTCAAACAGAGACCTATTTCAGAAGGATGAAGTGACGGAGGGACATGTGAAGATTCATCATCGTTACAAAGGACGCAACGTTACACTCATTCCAAGTTTGGAAGGCTACATGTGGGCGTGTCAGTACGTGATCGAAAAATCAGGCAAGAGGGAGATGGATGGATTTCCCGGCAATACCTATTCGTCACGGGAAGAAGCCGAATTAGCTGCGCTCGCTAAAGCCAAAATATTAATTGACCAGTGTCGCCTCGACAAAGACCCGTTAGGAACTTGAGAAAGGTTCACACATTCAAAGTGCGGATGAGTCTGGTGATTTTACTGGTTTCCTTTTCTACCTGATGACCTTTGCTACAGTTTCGTGGAAGAGTGTCGCCTATTACCTCCTAGGTCTAGAACGCCTTCACATAACCTTCGAATTCTTCAGTGTGACATCTCCCCACGCCTTGGCATCCCATCTGCACTGTATTCACGAGAGGTCGGTCGGTAAGGACTCATCGATGGGCATTGAACAGTTCTGTCTGGCTTGTGACAAGCGGCACAATAGTACGGTGTGGTACTACCGACCATCTGTGGATGGCGGAACGCAACAATGGTTATGCGGCATTAAGTATCTTTTGCTGGAGTCGGAGGATAGGTGGGTATGGCGGATGTTCCCGGTGTGGGCATGAACGACGCGGTACGCTACAGCAGCTAAGCACACCTGCCTGAGTTCGTATTCCAATCATGATCATGCAAGGAGGTTTCCGTGGGGAGAAGAAGCGTTGAGCATTTCTGTGAGGGCTGTAACAGGACCCATACAAGTGACACTTGGTATTACCGCTACATGTTCGAGAAGGAAAATCCTGAATGGATGTGCGGCATTACTTACTTGCGGCTTTCTAACTTGGATATGAGTACGTGGCGGTCTTCCTCCCTCAGTTCTGACGACGTGAAGCGACGACAAGAAGGAGTTAAGAGGGACGGTTTGAAGAGAAGGTTCATGTCACGATGACATTCAGGAATTCATTCTTGCGCGGTTGGAAGCGTGGTGACGGGGAGAAGAGTTGATGAAGCGTCTAATCTATAAGTATCAGGAAGGCGAAGCACAATGCAGCCAGGATTTCTTTCTATGAACTACGTAATAGTCCTAGGGCCATCCAGATTTGAACTTAAGTAGGACACACTTCCCATAATCATACAAAGATGTAGGCCCACGCTGATAGACAAAACTAGCCTGTAATCTATAGTCGCTTGAATTTGCTAAGAACCTAAAACCCCGGGGATGCTCATGCCACAAGGCAGGTATATACTGGAGCGTTACGGTGTGTATAGCGTGAAGTTGGCTGAACTCCTCAAAAGCGGCAGGAAGCTCAGCTCCGAAGAGCAAATGTTCATTGAAAATCATCTCCTCATCGTGCAGCTGGCAATGGCTATGTCGAAGTACACTTCCTCAATAAAATCAACGGTACTACGTGGACAGTGATGAAACAAGCGTTAGTGGTGGACGACCATCCTATCGTGCGCGAAGGGGTAAGGGATCTACTTCAGAGAGCATTTCCATCTCTCCTCATTAAGGATTCCCCAGGCAGTGATGGAGTGCTCAAGGAAGTGTGTGAGTATCCCTGGGCCTTCGTCGTGCTTGATATTAATTTACCGGGGCAAAATGGTCTCGATATCATCAAGAAGACAAAATCCTGCTGCCCTGGTATTCCGATTATCGTGTTCAGCTTATATCCGGAAAGACAATACGCCGCTCGTGCATTACGCGCTGGGGCGATTGCCTATCTTTCGAAAGATCGTTCGCCGCGCGACTTAATAGACGTAGTGACAATGGCGCTCGAAGGGAAGCCGGTCAAAAAACCTCGAGAAGCCATGGTGTCACAGCCGGTCCTGTCAGATCGCGAAGTTCAAGTGCTCGGCCTTTTTGTCAAAGGTATGAGCCGAAAAGAAATTTCTCAGGCCTTGAGCATCAGCGAAAAAACGATAAGCACCTATAGGGCAAGGCTCTTCCATAAGTTGGGGGTACGAAACGTTGTCGAACTAATCCGTTATGCAGTCGAAGAAGGATTGGTGGACTGACCCCTACGAAAACGAACGCCTTTTCTCCTACCACCATACGCCGCCAAGCCCAGGCCAGACGCAATAAGCGCTGAGCTGGCTCACAGCAAGGCGGTCCGAAACTCTCCCCGCGCAGCGACGGAATAGCGGCTCGACCAAAAGAGTCTTCTCTCTTTGAACAGGCTGCCTTCGTGTTGAAAGCCGACCTTCTCGATCACATGCCGCGACGGACCGTTGCTTCCAAACACGGTCACGTACGCTTGCCGAGCCTGTACCAGCTCTCGGGCATCGTGCAAGAGTTGGCAGAGTGCTTGGAAGTAGAGGCCTTGCCCTCTCGCCGAAGGATGGGTGAAGTGATCGAAGAGGACGGCCGTGTCCTGGGGAGGGAAATAGACTTGATCCACCCATCCGTCTTCTCCGCGAGTTTGGCGTTCGATCAGCCACGCATAGTGCATGAGGCGGCCATGTTCGACGAGCGTGTAGAGATGGTGTCCCTGTGCCATTCGTTCGAGCGCTGTTTTCCGGTACACGTGAGGTGACTGTTGTTCCTTTGTCGCACGTTCGTAGTACTGAAGATCGTCGAAACAATCCCGTTCGAGAATGGTTGGACGCGGCAGCCCGGACAGGTCTCCAAGGGGGTAGCTATACACACGCAATTCGCGGCGATACCACACGCGATTTGGGACGGCTTTGAGCAGACGGGAGAGGAAAGACAGACTTTGATGAGCGCCATACCAGGCAGGCGAAACAATCCGTGTTGAGTCTGAGGGCGAATTATCCATGTGCCGGCGCTCGCGCTATGCTGCGCGACCGGTTTCTCGAGAGCCGCCCGGTTTCTTTATCGTCTGTCCGGCGCCAGCTTTTTTGGGATTGGTGACTTCGGCATCCGGAGTGGGAACGATGCGTTCGCCAAGCCGATTGGCATACACTTGCGTGAATTCCGCACCGAATAAGAGGATCTGGGCCGAATAGTAGACCCAGACGAGCACAATGACCAATGAGCCGGCTGCACCGTAGGCGGATCCCACATCGCTTTTCCCTAGATACAGACCAATGGCGAATTTGCCGATGGTAAAGAGCGCCGACGTGAGCGCCGCGCCGACCCACACATCGCGCCAGGCGATGCGTGCGTCGGGCAGCACCTTGAAGATCAACGCAAAGAGTCCGGTAACGACGACGAAAGAGAGCAGGAAGTTGAACGTTTCAAGAACCGCCTCCGGCAACGGGAGCAAGCCGCTAAACCATTTACCAAAGGCCGCCAGCGCGCTGCTCAACACGAGGGAAACGAGAAGAAGAAATCCGGTCCCCAGGACGGCGACAAATGACAGAAACCGATCTTTGATGAATCCCCAGATTCCACGTCCTTCTTTTGGCTCAACTCCCCAGACGGCATTGAGCGCATCTTGCAGTTGTCCAAACACCCCTGACGCACCCACCAACAAGGTCACAATGGCAATCAGCGTGGCGAGCAAACCGGTAGAGGGCTGACTGGCTCGCTGGATCATGTCCTTAATCGCCGCCGCGCTTTGTTCGCCGACGAGATGGGCAATTTGGGCCATGATGGCGGATTGGGCGGCTTGCTCGCCGAAGACCACGCCGATGAGCGCGATGATGACTACGAGCAGAGGAACCATTGAGAAGATGGTGTAATAGGCGAGGGCCGCTCCCAAACGCGGAGCGCGGTCGTGGCTCCAGTCGGACGCTGCTTCCTTAACTAGCTGCCAAAAGGCTCGTAGCTTGTTCATGATCATCGCGAAAATGCAAAACATGGGCCGAACTGAGATGAAGTCAAAGGGGATGCACGTTGATGAGGCAAGGGCATTCCCATGGCATTCGGTATATATGTCCATTCTGTCCCCTAGTCCTAACCGTTTTGGACAATTTGTCCATCTGCCTGGAGTGATCACAAGATTTTTCTATGTTCCTCATTCACTTGTTCGATGGTCTCGCTATTGCTTCTCTAACAAGAGCAAGAGACAGTTTGAGAAGCACCGAACATTCGATCCAAGGAGGTTACCTGATGGAACGTATCAACGCATTTTCAAGAGTGGCATTCGGCACTCTTGTGTTCATGTTTGTGTGTGCACTGTGGCTCCCGGTCGACGCGCGCGATAAAAGCGGCGTCTTGAAAGCCAGTGACCTTATCGGCACGAAAGTGTACGGCGTAGATGGCAAGAATCTCGGAACCATCAAAGATCTTGTCATTGATCAGGAAGATGGCGAGATTCAATATGCCGTTTTGGATTTCGGTGGATTCGCGGGAATTGGGGATAAATATTTCGCCGTACCCTGGGAAGCTCTCCACTTGGATCAAGACAGTAAACGGCTGGCCCTGGACCTCCACAAAAAAGATCTGAAGGATGCTCCCGGCTTTGATAAAAATAACTGGCCGGACTTTAAGGAACAACAGGTTGTCATTTACGACTTTTACGAAGTTCCCGCACCGCATGATGAGCAAACTGCTCAATCCATGCAGCCATAAAGATTGAGCCCGGGGACCAGGTCAACCGGTCCTCGGGCCCATTCATCTTACCTTCATCTGCCTCAGCATGTGCCGACTCTCCACGAGCCCTTTCTGATCCAGACGCAGAGAACCCTATCAAACCAAGCGGCAAGGTCGGGAAGTATATTCGAGGTGGATAGGTCCATTCTTGACTTCGACTTTGCCTTGGCTTCGCCAGCCGGCTCGCTAGGAAACGAGGGAAAACCCTGGTTTTTTGCGAGGTTCAGGGAGTCTTATTTAGAAAGTGTTCTTGATTTAGAAACAGCGAAGGCGTAACAATGAAAAAATTTTGTCAGAAGAGAACTGTATGGCCGATGCAATTCCCCCCTCAATAATAATAGAAGCAGCAGCCTATCTGAAGGCTATTGTCGACTCCACCGACGATGCCGTCATCAGTAAGAATCTTGCCGGCATCATTCAGACTTGGAATAGAGCAGCCGAGCGAATTTTCGGTTATACGGCAGAAGAAGCCATCGGCCAACCGATCCTGCTGATTATTCCTCCCGAACTCCACCACGAGGAAAAGACCATTCTCGCTCGTCTCCGCAAGGGCGAGCGCATCGATCATTATGAGACCGTGCGTTGTCGAAAAGACGGACGGCTCATCGATATTGCCCTGACCGTCTCTCCCGTCCAGGACGTCAATGGCACGATCATCGGAGCCTCCAAGATCGCCCGCGACATTACCGAGCGCAAGCAGGCCAAGCTGGTTGTCGCAGAAGCGCAAAGCCGCCTGGCCACGACCTTGGAGAGCATTGGTGATGCCGTACTGGCTACGGACCCGCAGTCCCTGGTCACCTATCTCAATCCAGTAGCCGAACGACTCCTCGGATATCCCATGCGAGATGTAATGGGGCGGCCACTCGAAGAAATCTTCCGGATTGTCAATGAAGAAACCCGTCAGCCGGTAGCATCTCCGGTAGATCGGGTCTTGCGGGAGGGACACATTGTTGGGCTAGCGAATCACACCGTGCTGTTGCGTCCCGATGGCTCAGAACTGCCGATTGACGACAGCGCCGCTCCTATCAAAGATTCGGATGGCCGGCTCTTGGGCGTGGTCCTCGTGTTTCGAGATGTTTCAGAGCGGTATAAGGCCGCGCGTCAGGCGGCGCTCTTATCTTTGATCGTGGCGTCTTCCGACGACGCCATTCTCAGCAAAGATCTTACTGGTACCATCGCGAGTTGGAACCGTGGCGCAGAGCGCATCTTCGGGTATACGGCGGAAGAAATGATCGGCTCTTCCATCCTGCGGATTATTCCACTTGAGCGCCAAGCCGAAGAAGCCGCGATTTTATCCAAGCTTCGGCGCGGCGAACGGGTGGAGCACTATGAAACGGTCCGGCGAAAGAAAGATGGGCGGCACTGCGACATCTCCCTGACCATCTCCCCGTTGCTCGATGAGGACGGCAATGTCATCGGGACCTCCAAGATCGCCCGCGACATCACCGAGCAGAAACGGGCCCAGCGCGCACTTCATGAAAGCGAGGAGCGCTGGAAGGTGACGTTGGAAAGTATCGGAGACGCGGTCGTGGCCACAGATGCCGCAGCGGTCGTCACGTTCGCCAACGCCGCGGCGGTCCAGTTGCTTGGGAGGCCCAGCACCGAAATCATCGGTCGTCCATTGGCGGAGGTGTTTACGATTGTGAATGAAGAGACCCGCCGGGCAGTTGACAACCCAGTCGACCGGGTCATTCGGGAGGGCCTCGTGGTTGGGTTGGCTAACCACACGGTCCTTTTACGGCCTGACGGCTCGGAGGCGCCCATCGATGACAGTGCCGCCCCCATTCGAGACCGTGAAGAACAGCTGGTCGGCGTGGTGCTCGTCTTCCGGGACATCACAGAGAAGAAGCAGTCTGAATTACAGTTGCAGCGCTGGAGCGTGGAGCTGGAAGCTCGGGTGAGAGAACGGACCAGAGAACTCGTTTACTCCCAAGACCGCCTACGCGCGCTGGCTTCTCAACTGAATCTGACCGAGCAGCGAGAGCGTCGACGGCTGGCCGCCAATCTGCATGATTCCCTGGCGCAACTTCTCGCCCTGGCCCGGATGAAGCTGGGACATGCCGCGCAGCGTGTGAATGAGGATGTGGCGAAAGCCAGCTCTTCGCTGACGGAATTGGATGATCTCCTTCAACAATGTCTGCAGTATACCCGTACACTGATGGCGCAGTTAAGCCCGTCAGTGTTGCATGATTTGGGACTCGTCCCGGCCCTTCACTGGCTGGCGGAGAAAATGGGCCAACAAGGACTCAAGGTCGATGTCCAGGTTCTCACAGAGGAACAGCCGCACTTCAGCGAAACACAAGCGGATCTCCTCTTCCAGGCCGTGCGGGAGTTGTTGACGAATGTCGTAAGACACTCAGGTGTCCCCAAAGCCGTTGTCTCGGTCGACAAGCAAGACAGCAATACCTGGTTGATTACGGTGAAAGATGGAGGCGTCGGCTTTGATATCAGTACGGTGCACCATACTGTCTCAGGAGAGCATTTCGGTCTCTTCAGCATTCAAGAACGCATGGAAGCCATGTCCGGATGGTGTCGCATTGACTCGACGCCCGGGCGCGGTACAAAAGTCGAATTGGGTTTGCACGTTTCCCCTCGTAATGTCACGTCCACATCTTCTGTTTCGGCAGCGGTCACTCGAATACCCGAAGCCAAAAAACCGACGCAGCGCTCACGCTGGCGTGTGCTGCTCGTGGATGACCATGCCATGGTCCGTCAAGGGCTTCGTAGCATCCTCGAGACCTATCCCGATCTGGAAGTGATCGCTGAGGCGGCAGACGGCTTGGAGGCCGTGGAGCATGCTGCCAGACACCAGCCGGATGTGGTCGTCATGGACATCAATTTGCCCAAGATGAATGGCATAGATGCGACGAGACGTATCAAGAGGGATGCGCCGAACACCCTCGTCATCGGCTTGTCGGTACAGTATTCGTCCCAAACCTTCAGAGCCGTACTCGAGGCAGGCGGGGCTTCCCTTTTGAGCAAAGAACAAGCGACCGAAGATCTCTACCGGACGATCATTCGGTTCCTTGATGGGGCAGTAAATTAATGAACTTCGAGGAGGATCCGGCTGTTAGACTGTTCTATAGGCGAGTGATGCTTGAACCATTTGAGAGTAAAACGCATCGGCCAACTCTTCTAAATTGACACAATCGGCTTCATTGTAGCCTAGCAGTTGTGACTTGGCCTCTTCATCTTGACTGAATCGCCAGCGATTCCAAAGATAAATGGCATCGTTCCCGTTCAATCCTTGAAGCTCACTCCCACGAGTGATTCCCATCTGCACTTCAATCGCTTTGAGACCGCCTCGATACCCTAACTGTCGTCCCAGGAAGCACAGATCGATATGGGGCTGATCAAGTGGAAGACCGGGGTAGTGCCGTATCAACATCGGTAAATCAAATGTCGTTCCACAAAACGTCACGAGCAGATCATATTGACTCAGCTCCTCGCAGAGCCGCTGACGGTTCAGCGACTCCCCCTGCACTAACGAGGTGAACCGGCCTCGACCGTAGAGCCCCACCACGGTGATCTGACCAAACGAGTCCGTCTCGATGTCGAGGTAGACCGCCCGTGAACGTAGCCATTCGTACAGCCGCCAGTGCTCGCGTTGACGAAGAATGATGCCAAAGTACCGGGCATCGTCACGGGCGCGATGCTCTCTTGCCTGTGCGACGCCCTCATCATAGAGCGCTTTTCGTGCAGGGCCGATCCCACGGATTGCCGGTGCAGAGAGGAAATCCGACCAGGTGATCAGGCCTTCGCTCCACAGCCGTCGTTCTGTGGTCGCTCCTACGCCAGATAGAAAGCAAAATGTCGACTCGATCATAGAATGGCCGATCCTAGTCGCCGCTAAACCGATAACACCTCTGCGAACGTAATGAACGGCAACAGACATGTCAACGGTCAGTGATGTGGCAACGAACCCCTTTGACCGCTTCTGACACCACTAGGGCGGACTTGCCGACGCAACCATTAGTGAAGCGGAAAGACCAGCTTAAGGTCATTCTGCCAACATGGTCGGCTTATGCGTTGCATGTGGATCATGTGCGCAGGCAAGTGGCTTTATCCCATGTGCCGAGAATGAATCGGTGTCTCTGAAGGAAGAGGAGAATTGTTCGAACGTCCAGTGTTGCGTAGGTTGTGGCGGAGGCTTATTTCACCAGCCACACACGGTAACTCTTAGCGGCGGCCGGTTTGGGGATTTGGAGCATGCCGACTGCGCCGGGATTCATCACATCGTCGCCGG
The DNA here is from genome assembly GCA_963851455.1 of uncultured Nitrospiraceae bacterium. Classification (GTDB taxonomy): domain Bacteria; phylum Nitrospirota; class Nitrospiria; order Nitrospirales; family Nitrospiraceae; genus Nitrospira_C. The sequence continues at coordinate 401,733 of CAWKPI010000003.1, read as the reverse complement.
TGACCGTGCGGCGGGCTTGATAGCGTTCGCTGTGAATCAAGATCCCTTTGTCGTCGTAGAAGTCCACCATAATATCGGCGGACTCGCGAAACCCTCCTTGATAATGCGTGCCGAGCCAGTCCAACCGTTTGAGCGCTTGATATTGCACCGCGAGTGTACCGGGACTTTCTTCCTTCACACTCAGCAGCCGTAGCACTCGGTTCTGGTCCAATCCTTCCGCGGGAACCGGTCCCCCTGACAGTTGTGTCCGGATGACACGCGCGCTCTCATCTGTCGGGAGATAGCCTTTGACGCGACAAAACAGCGTGCGTCCCTTTTCAGTCTGTTCGAGGATCTGTGGATCTTGAACGTGATGTGTGGCCAAGGTGTATGCGAGGTCGCGCAATAGCGATGAATCGACAACTAACGCCGTTTGGTCGCGATAGATGGCCGAGTTGACGACGGCCAGGCGAAAGGCTTCCCGACAGGCCAGATGTTTTGCGTCGGCAATCGGCTCGAACTCACCAGCCTTATACCGATAGTCTGCGGTGATTTCGAGACGGGATGGTTCCGCGGCCTGGGCGGTGAATGTCAACAGGCAGAGAGCCGAGAGGGAAAGATGAAGACCGATCGTTCGATGGACTGCCATGGCTGCCTCCTCGTGAACCAGGTGGGAGGTGTCTGTCATTGATCGGTTGCCCGCTCATATGCTACCACGCCTATTGATACGTCATAAAGGAGGGAAGGATGAATCGTTCATGGTCTCCACCAAAGCTTGGATGGTCAGGGGACTACAGCCTTCTGATCGATTATTGACCAGGACGTAGGTCGATTTTCCTTCGGTGACCGCCTGCCTGGCTAGTGCGACGGTCTCTTGACGCATCCGTGGTTGAAGTTGCACGATGCGATCGTAGGGTTTGTATCGCTCCACCGCTTTTTCATACGCCAGGCCGAGTGGGGTGAGCAGACGCACGACGACGTGGGGAGCGGTAAACTGTTTTTCCAAGGTGAGGTGTTGATCGGACAGCGGCGGCATGGTGGTCCAATGATTGTAGACGTGCGCCACGCCGTGAGCGGCAAGCATATCTCGATATCGTGCACTCAGTAGTGCGGGGTTCCGTACCTCTATGGCGTATGGTGGCCCAACAGGGAGTTGTCCGAGGAATTGGTCGAGCCGTGCGAGAAATCCGTTCGGATCCGTACCCCAGCGCTGAAATTCAAAGATTAGGGGGCCCAGTTTCTGTCCGAGACTTTCCTGTGCTGGCGTGAGAACCAGATCCCGAAAGGCGTCAGCGTCGAGAAAGCGGGGATTCGCCTTGCCGGCCTTCGCGCCATAACGAGGAAAATTGGCGTAAACCGGAATGGTGATCTCCTCCCAGACCTTGGAGCAAAAACGGAAATCATCCGGTACCTGTTCGGCATAGTGGGCCAATTGAGTGGGACTGGCCGGCCCGTAAAAGGAGTGATCGATGCCAACGGTGCGGAACAGCGGCGATCCAGCCACTGTATAGGCAGCATACTCCGCCAATGTGTCTTGACTAAAACGGCTCTTTGCATATGACCGGTGATAGACCAATCCCTGCCACCCTTCATAGGCCCAGGAGCTGGTCCCAAAACGAAGCATTTTGTTCAATGCCGTCATGACCTACGTATTCTACAAAAATTATCAGCAAGAACAATAGGATAGCTTGACTTGTCCGTAATCTTCACGCAGACTCTCGATCATGCCGGATCAAACTGAACAAACCTTGCTCGCCACACTTGCAGAACGGGTAGGAATTGCGGCGGAGTACCACGACATCAGCGGCACTCGCCACATCACAGCCGATCACACGAGGCGGGACATCCTCAGGGCAATGGGGTTTCAGGTGGACTCGACGGCGGCGTTGGCCGTGGCCATCCGCGAATGGGATGAGGCGCCTTGGCGTAGGCCCTGCGATCCTGTCCGCATCGTACATGAGGAAGAAATCGGCGCGCCGATCTCCTGTTGTTTCGCGTTGGAAGACGGGAAAGAGCGATCCGTCGTCGTGCACTGGCAGCTGCGCGATGAATCGGGCGAGGTCATGCAAGAAGGACAGGCCGGTCCAGGACTCGCCGCGTTAGAGGTCAAGTTCATCGATGGGCATCGTCACGTCCGCGTCGAATTGCCCGCTCCAAAGAGTCTTCCGCTTGGGTACTACAATTTCACCATCCGTGCGGAAGGGCTGGTCGGTGAAACGGCCGGAAGCTTGCGTCTGATCGTCGCTCCCCGGCAGTGCTATGTGCCGCCATCGCTCGAGTCTGGCCGACGATCCTGGGGGTTAGCGCTCCAACTCTATTCCCTATCGTCAGGCCGGAATTGGGGCTGCGGTGATTTTTCCGATCTCAATCAGGTCGTCGAGTGGGCCGGCAAAAGTCTCGGTGCCGGTTTGATCGGACTGAACCCGCTTCATGCCATTCGCAATAGCGCGCCTCATCATACCAGTCCCTATGCGCCGCTGAATCGTTTAGCGCTTAACGAACTGTATATCGATCTCGAGCGGTTGCCTGAATTCTTTGCGTCCGAAGATGCGCAGAAGCAGTATCGAGCCCCGGAGTTTCAAGCCAAGCTTCAGGCCATGCGCGAAAGCCGGCGCGTCGATTACGATGCGATTGCCGCTGCCAAGCGTACCATGTTGGATTTGGCGTACCGACAATTCCTCAAAGAAGCTTATGACGGCGCTGAACCGAATCTCGAGCCTCAGACCGCACGTGCAAAGCTCCTGGAGCGGTTCATCCAGGCGGAAGGTGAAGCCCTCGAACTCTATGCCATCTTCCAGACGCTGGAAGAAGAGCGACGCTTGATTCAATCGAAGACTGTCAACTGGCAGGAATGGCCGAAGCAGTTTGTGTCGCCCGGTTCTGCCGTACGGGAATACGGAAAGCGCCATCGCAAACGGGTCCGCTTCTTTCAATACATTCAATGGATCGCGACAGAGCAGTTGAACGAAGTTCGCCGTCATGCCGAACAAGTCGGCATGCCAATCGGGCTGTATAACGACCTCGCGCTAGGAGCCGACCGGAGCGGCGCGGAGGCTTGGATGTATCAATCTGTCCTCGCGCTGGATGCCGATTGCGGAGCGCCACCCGACCCCTTTGCGCCGGAAGGGCAGAATTGGGGGCTTCCGCCCATTAATCCAATTGCCTTGCGGAGCACCGGCTATGAGTTGTTGATCCAGCTGTTACGGAAAAATATGCGGTTCGGAGGGGCGATTCGGTTGGATCATGTCATGGCGCTCTGTCGACTGTTTTGGATTCCCAAAGGGAAGCCGTCATCAGAAGGCACGTATGTCCATTATCCGTTTGAGGATCTGTTGGCGATCATCGCGCTCGAAAGCGTGAGGTCCAAAACGCTAGTTATCGGCGAAGACCTCGGCACAGTTCCCGATTGGGTGAGAGACCATCTGGCCAAAGCCAGAGTGTTGTCTTATCGCGTGTTTTATTTTGAGCGCCGGGGTGACGGCGCATGGAAATTGCCCACTGAATATCCTCAACAGGCCTTGGCCGTCGTCACGACACATGACTTGCCTACGTTGACAGGGTTTTGGTCGGGTGAGGATTTGCAAGTCAGAGCCGGATTGGGCGCTTTTCCCGATGATGGGGCTCGCCGCCAGGCATGGGATGAACGTCAACGAGATAAAGGACGCATGCTTGGTGCCCTGAAGCAAGAGGGATTGTTGCCGAGTGGAGTCAGCGACAATCCAGCTCAAGTCCCCGCAATGACGCCGGCGCTCTGCCGAGCGATTTATGCGTATTTAGCGCGTACGCCATCTTGGCTGGTGTTGGCCAATCTGGAAGACGGGTTAGAGGAAATCTCGCAAACGAATATGCCGGGTACTGTCGAAAACCATCCCAATTGGACGCGAAAGTATGCCAGCCGTATCGACAGTTTAATCAGTGACGAGCGGTTACGTGAACTTGGCGCCTGCTTGCGTTCGGCCCGTCCGATCAGTTAAGACCCACCTACATCAGACGAAACTCATGCCCAAACAGAATCGCATCATCCTCGCGATTGCGGCAGCGGTCTTCATCTTGATCGTCATCCTCGAAATGGTGGCGCCGGCAAATATCGTCGGAGCCTACGCCTTCATCCTGCCGATTTTACTTGTCGCCACCCTTCGCAGCCGGCCGTTGATGTTGGCGACCGTTGTCGCGTGCATTGCGGCGACCTATTTAGGGCTCATGCTGCCGACGAAACCGGGCCGTTTCACGGCGGCTGTCGTCAACCGCACCGTGGTCGCCGGAGTCTTGCTGATGGTGGCGTACATCCTCATAACGAGAGAAGAGCGCAAGGCGCGAGAGGAAAACGCACGCCTGGCATTGGCGCAGCAAACGGAAAGTCTGCTACGAGCCAATACGCTGCTAGTCGATGCCAAGGACCAGCTCAATCGTTCTGAACGGCTGGCGGCCGTCGGGCAGTTGGTCGCTTCCGTGGCTCATGAGGTTGGCACGCCGCTACATTCGATCGCCTGGCATGTGCAGGCGCTCGGGGAAGAGCCCGGCGTCACCCCGGAAATGAAAAAGCGAATTTCGGTCATCGATGAACAGCTGAATCGTGTGGTGCGCATCATTCAGGATTTGCTTTCCTCAACGAGACAGCGGAAACCGGAGCCGAGCTGGCTGTCGGTGGAGCGTGTCATCACCCCCGTGACGGCGTTGATGGAGCCGGCGTTCCACGCGAAGGGCGTCACGTTGACCACGGAGTTGGCGATCGGACTTCCATTGGTCTGGGCCGATGCGGAGAAGTTGCACCAAGTCCTAGTCAACCTGTTGGCGAATGCGCTGGCGGCCACCGCGCAACAAGGTGCTGTGGATGTCCACGTCGGAGGCCGTGCGGCGTCGCTGGAAGAACTCGAAATTGGCCGGCGTTTGGCACCGGACATGTCTCCGATGGTGGTGACGGTGGCCGTCCGTGACACCGGTACCGGAATGCCGCAGGCCGACGTTCAAAAAGCTTTCCAACCATTTTTCACGACGAAGGAGGTTGGCAAGGGGACGGGCTTGGGGCTATTCTTGAGCCGGGAAACGGTTCAGGCTCATGGTGGGACTCTCTCGCTGACGAGCGAGCAGGGACGCGGAACAACGGTGACGATCACGTTGCCAGGAAAAATGACGGCGCCGGAAGTGAGCATGTAAGAGGGCGTAATGCACGCAGCGAAAATTCTAGTCGTGGACGACGATGCGGTGGCTCGGGACCTGTTGGCGGACGCGCTGAAGAGGGAAGGCTACGAGGTCGAAGCTTACGCCAGCGGCGAGGAAGCCATCGCGCGAGGTCGGGAGGGGCGGGTTGATCTGGTGCTCACGGACATTCGCATGGGCGCGGTGGATGGGCTAACCGTCCTGCGCGAGTTCAAGCGCATGAGCCACGACACGGCCATCGTGGTCTTAACCGCATTCGGGTCCCTCGAGGGAGCGATCGAAGCCATCAAGCAAGGCGCGTACGATTACCTGGCAAAACCCTTCAAGAAGGAGGAAATTAAGCTGGTCGTGCAGCGCAGTCTCGATCATTGTCGTCTGTTGCGGGAAAACACCAAATTTCGGGAGGAACTCAAGAGTAAAGATGAATGGTCACCGCTGGTCGGAAGCAGTCCGGCGATGCTGGAGGTCTATAAGCTGGTCGCCCGTGTGTCGGAAAGCAAGAGCACGGTGCTGTTGCAAGGCGAAAGCGGAACCGGGAAGGAATTGATTGCCCGTGCAATCCACGGCAACGGTCCTCGCCGGGACAAACCATTTGTGCCGGTCAATTGCGGCGCGCTGCCCGATACGTTGTTGGAATCAGAAATGTTTGGCTACGAGAAGGGGGCCTTCACCGGCGCGGTCGGCATGAAGACCGGTCTCTTCGAATCGGCCAACGGCGGGACACTGTTTCTCGATGAAATCGGCGAGCTGGGGCAGGCTCTGCAAGTCAAGCTGCTACGGGTGATGCAAGACCAAGAGGTTCGCCGCGTCGGCGGGACGAATTCGATCAAGGTCGATGTGCGAATCATTGCCGCGACGAATCGAGATTTAGAGCAGTTGGTGAAGGAAGGGAAATTCCGGGACGACCTGTTTTACCGCCTGAATGTCGTGCGGATTACGCTTCCGTCACTCATTGAGCGGCAAGAAGATATCCCCATGCTGGCGCATCATTTTTTGCAAAAGTGCGGTGCCGGCGCGACCAAGGCGGTGCGAGGGTTTCATCCTGACACAATAGCCTTGTTGAAACGGTACCGGTGGCCTGGCAACGTTCGCGAGTTGGAGAATGCAATCGAACGAGCTGTGTCGCTCAGCCATGGGCCGCTCCTCACGCCGGACGACTTGCCATCCGCGATTCGACAAGCCGGCAGTTCCGAGTCCAAGCCTGATGTGCCGGAAGCCGATGAGGTGTATCTCACGCTCGAGGAAGTAGAGAAGCGCCATCTGGTACGGGTGCTCAAGGAAACGAAGGGCAACAAAGTCAAGGCTGCGAAGATTTTAGGGATCGATCGACGGACGCTCTATCGAATGGCCGAACGGTTTGGGTTGGACCTGGGAGACGATGCGGAGGGTGGAGACAAGGATGTAAGCTGAGTTAAAGGTACGGAGTCGGTTTGACTCTTCACAGGATATGCAATGCATTCTTGATCAGCCTGAGCTGATTTTCCGCGCTTTGAGGCAACGCGGTTGGTGAAGCCTCCCAACGCGTGAAGATGCCATCTTTACCTTCATACTGGACATGCAGTCGGACCCTCGTGTCCTGTTCGGTCGCCGGCGTGACCAAGGCATCGACGCGGCTCCGACCGGTGCCGAAGCGCGAGCGCAACAGCCAATCCCAAGGTCCGTGGATTTCTTCACGATAACCAGTCGTCAAATTCTGGTCATCCTGCCAATCGACATCATAACCCCCGTCCTCCAGCACTTGAACCAGCACCGTCCGCACCTGCTCGGCGGGTGCAGGCAATGTGACATCAATAACGTCTGGTTCATGAGGGATAGGCGGGCCGGCGCAGGAAACAGTGGCGACGATGAGCGAGGCAAGCAGGAGGTGCAGGGACTGCGAGGTCACTTGGCCTTACTGTCCTTTAACTGATACACGAGATGGGTATCAGTCTGTGAAACGCCTTCGATGGAATGAATGCGACTCAGTACCAGTTGCGTCAACGCGTCCTGATCGGGCACTTCCACTACGGCGATGATGTCCGGCTTGCCCCAGCAGGGATCGATCGTCTTGATCTGTTTGATCTCGCCGAGCGCTCGGACCACCTGGCTGGTTTGTCCAGGCAACACGTGAATTAAGATATATGCACGGTCAGCCATCACCATTCCACCGTGTACTGGTGCATGGATTGTACATGGCACCGCCGGAATGGCAGGCTCTTTATCAACGTAGCGGATATTTGGCACGCCTGTCAATGTGGGTGAGGTCGAACTGGACTTTTGGTTCGCGGCAGCTGCACCGGATTTCGGTCTCTTCATCGTAAACCTCACTTTGGGGCAACCAAGACGTCGACAGTAAAATGTTCGCTGGTGCTGGCGAGGTCGCTTTCCAACCCACGGGGGTTGCCGATGCGGCCTTCCGGGTCATAGATAAAACAAAACAGATTCGTACAACGTCCACGGGTGCGATAGCGGTCGATGTCGACGCGCACCTGATCCGCGAGATCCTTCACGCTGAGGCCGGTCCGCGTTTTCTTGACGACGAGCGCGAGGCGATCCTGGTTGAGGAGAAACGTCGTACGCGGAGTTCCGTTGCTGTAGCTGGGCGTCCACTCCTCTGTGCTGATGTCATCGAATTGGAGGCGCAGCAGGGCATGGAGCAGATCCTGCACGTCGAACTCGTCTTCGACATTCAGCGTCGATCGGTATTCGCCGCGCAGCCGTAACTGGCGAGCAACGAAGTGGAATCGCTGGCAGAGTGTCTTGCTCATGTTCAGGTGATCCACACCGGCTGGCGCCACAGCACGTGCGGCAGATTCCTGGGACGGTGGGCTTGGGGCGGTTGATTGAGACCGTACACGGACTTCTTGCGTCGTCGAGAACTGAGTAGGTGAAGCGGGTTGGGGAGAAGGGACTGCACTGGATTGTTGAACCTGTTGTGGCACCGGCGCCTGCGCTCTTGTTTCCTGCGTTCGAAATAGCGATGAGATGGGTTCCAGGGGTGCTCGCTGCGGTTTCGGCTGAGTCGGCGGTAGGGCAGCCTGGGGCGGCGCGACAGGCTCCACTGGAGGAGGCGGTGCGGGGGCAGCTACCGGGGCAACGGTCCCAGCGGATGCGGCGGGCGTATTCATTTCGATATTGGTTGCCAACGGAACGGCCATCGTGACCGCTGGAGGTATCGCCGATCCGGCCGATGTGATGGTGACTTGGGGAGTCGGCGCTGATGGGGGGACGAGCGTCATGTGCGGACGTGTCGGCTCGGAGGCCGTTGTCGCCTCCTCTGCAACCGGTGGCTTCACCCCTTGCAGTTCCAACTTCTTTTCCTCCAACGTTGCGAGGAAATTTCGAATCAGTCTGACGGTTTGTTTGGTGTCAGAGGAGACAGAGAGCTTGTGGTGGCGATGAGTCTGAAATTCAGGGGACTTTTCACCGAACGCGCGTTTGATGCACTCTCGGAGTTGCAGTTCTGTTCGGGCTCTGGCTCCTTCTAAATAGGGGAACCCTTCCCGCCCGAGGTCTTCAACTTTCGAGAGAAGCTCCTGCAGCTGCTCAATGCTCTGCGTGAGCTCGTCGATGGCCAGAGTTTTCGACCGCGCCCGTTCTGATCTTGGACGTGCCATAGAGTGTGGGAAAAGTGTAGCCCACGTACTATGGCCTGACAAGAAAACAGCAGAAAATCAGCAGGGTACACCTGCCGACCTTTCGCTGTCTTTCAATCCAATCCAGGCCTAGGCAGCGAGGTCGAGTGACGGATCTGATTCTCCCGTCAACGCCGGCTCAGTGGTTTGTGGTTGCTGAACGGCCGCCGAGGCCATCGCCGCGGCATGAAGCCGCCGGTTCTGTTCCACTACGGGGTCGAATACGTGCCCGCAGTTGATGCAGCGCCAGCCCTCCAACCACCATTCGCCGCCGCTTTCCTGCATATCGAGAAAATGGTCCCGCGCCATACAGCCCTGACAACGTCGGCAAGTCATGATGCCTCCTTTTGTTTCGCGCACGCATCAAGCCTAGCTGGCGAAGGTTTCCTCGTTGAGACCTAAAAGGGGTACCTCGAAAGGGGGATGAAGGGATTGTGGAAAGATTTCAGGCGAAAGAGACAAGCGGCGGAGCAGGTTCAGAAAATGGTGCCCCCGACACGAATTGAACGTGCGACCCGCGGTTTAGGAATTGTCCCTAATCCAACCTCAGACAACCTAAGCCCACAAGAAACCACAAACCAGGAGAGTCCTGACACGGGGCTAGATGGGCCTGGTTTGTCCTGTCCTGGTAGCAGCGTGGTAGCAGAGGATTAGCATTATGAAGGTGAGCCCGAGGAGGCGAAACTGGCTTTTGTGATTCAAGTCTAGGCACCCAAGGGCATTTGCCCGTTACGCAGTTCCCGATTCCCTTTCACGCTCGCTATGGCGGCCAAGATGCATTTTTCTATCTTGTGTCCACTTGGCGTCATTTTCTGTAAGGCGGCCTGTGCGCCGTTCTTGAGAGCGAGTTCTAGCAAGTATGGATTGGGGTGGCCCGTAAGAACGACGACGGCCATTTCGGGATGACATGCACTGCGGACCAATTCTGCTAACACCTCAAAGCCAGACATGTCCGGCAAGTCAATTTCAAGCACGACGCACTCGATGGGTTGCCGTGCGCAGTGATCTAACCCAGCGCGCCCAGATGCCGCGTGAACTATATCGTAGCTTAATGGGGATGCTCGGAGGCGCCAAGCATAGTAATCATGGTCGCGCTTATTACTATCAATGAAAAGAATCGAAATGGCGTCCGACATCGGCGACCGCCTTTCGGCAGAATGTCGGCGGTCGTGGCCTTCCATGAAGGCCGTCGGCATCTGGTGGAGGACACTAAGCCTATGCCCTTAAAAAACAGTTGTCAATTAGGAAATGCCCACTAGGAGCCAGTTTGCGGCCATGACAAGGCACCGCCTGGGCAAAATGGCTGCATCTGAAATGCCGACCGACCCGCGATTTGGTTATTTGCTCAAGAAAGCCGTCAGGGTCTTGGGAGGACGGGCTATTGATCGACGCACGGCACTCGGGAGGGCCTTGGAGGACTGGCGGCATAGCATCATTCAGGACCTTGGCGGAGTGGATCAGACTTCCACGCAGCAACGCCAGCTGATCGACTTGGCGGTGAAGACCAAGCTCTTACTCGACAGTATCGACGCCTACCTCGTCAAACAGCCGTCTCTGGTGAATCATCGGAAGCGCATGGTCCTGCCCGTGGTCCTCCAACGGCAACAACTGGCCGATGCGCTCGCCAGGTATATGACGCAGCTTGGGCTCGAAAAGAAGGTGAAGCTGGTTCCTGCTCTCTCAGACTACCTCGCCAAGAAGCAGCTCAGCCAGCAATGAACGGGACGCATAGATGCAGTTTCGGACGGGGAAAGTGATTTATCTCATGAACCCAGGGTCGAGCAGTTTTCGGGAGAGACGATTCAATATCCCCTGTATGGCGTGTCTCTCAGCGTCAGTCAAATCATCTTTTTTTAAGAGAACTTCGGTGGCACGTAAGTACTCCCGAACAAAATGACGGGGCTCAGACATAAAACACCCTCGCATGGAACGGCAACGGAGGTTCAGAAAACGATGTGATGCTTACTTTTTGTCCAGACGACAAGGACCCTTTGGAGTTCAGCAAAGGAGTGCCAAAGCAGTTCCCGTTCTTCCATCGAGAAACGGGAATTGGTGTCGGGTCTACTCAGTGCTGCCAAGAGATTCACGAAGGAATGGAGGTAGTCCTGAACTTCAGTGCTGAACGAGAGAGAGGGACCCATGGAGCCACCACCTTTCTCACAAGGTGTCGGCGGGGGAGCCCTCCAGAAGGCCGTCGGCAGGATGTGTGGGAGTTACAGTGCGGAGTCTGAGCTAATTGGGAGACGGTGTCAAGGCGGATCGGAAGGATTTTCTGTACGTTTCATCCTCACAGAGCTACCGGTAGGAATCTGCAAGTACAAGACATTACGAAGAACAAAATGGTGCCCCCGACACGAATTGAACGTGCGACCCGCGGTTTAGGAAACCGCTGCTCTATCCAACTGAGCTACGGGGGCATGGCTTGAATTTAGCGCACTTACGCGAAGTGTGTCTAGCGAATGAGGGTAGTCGGGTTGTCGATGTCCGGATTTTTCGGTAATGTGCTGATATGAGAGCAGCAAGGTGCATTACGGGGCTGAGAGTCATTTTCCTGTCCATGGTTGCCCTGCTATGGGCGAACGACTTGTCAGCTCTCGATAATCCCGAAAAGGTGATCGAGGAGACCTGTGCCCGGGACTGGTCCCATAATTCTCGCATGCGAGCCGCCTGCATCGAGCAGCAGATGAGCGTGCTCGAGAAAGCCCGCTCAACTCAGATCGATCCGCGTCTCCAGCAGGAAGATCTATCGCTCATCCAGGAACAATGCGCGAAGAATTGGCCTGACGATGTCCGCATGCGGCTCCAATGTCAACAGCAAGAGATACGAGCGTTTCAAAAACTCCAAGGCCCTCCTCCTAAAGGCGTCAGCTTGAAGGACTACTCGGTTGCGATCGGGCACTGCTCGAAGGAATGGCCGGACGATTTCCGCATGCGAGCGCGTTGTTTGGAAGAGCAGATCGCGGAAAAACGAAGGCATGAGGAGCTTCAGTAAGGCGGCACACGCAACAATGGTTACGCAGACGATGTGGAGTTAGTTTGCCGGAGTCAGGAGCTCGGCTTTCGTCGGGATCTGCTTGAGTAAATCGGGCCGAATTTGAAAAATGCCTTGGAGTCGAAGTCCCATCGCGTAGGCGAGGCCGTTGGCTTGATCGCCAATCGACAATCTTCCCGCCAGTTTTCCATCTTTCCCGGTTGCCGTGAATTCGGCTGCCGGGTTCACGAGCCCATACGGTGCCAAGGGACCTGCTTGTTTCACCACCCGTTCTTCCGCCGGCACGTTTGCGACGCGGCTGACAAACAAATCCACCGCCTGTTGATTTAGTTTCTCCGTGGGTCGATCTTCCAAAACCCACTCGCCGTTCTGATTGATCAGGGTGAACTGTTCCGTGCGCGTCTTGACGGCGAGCATGGTGATATTGGTGTAGTCCACGCCGAGAAGGCGCTTATCTTGAAGGTGAAAGAGTTCTTTGGTGAAATCTTTCACGAATGTGGGATTCACGCGATAGAGGGGCGCATCAGGAGTGGTTTCAGCGATGGCTTCGCCGCTGGACGGATCTGGTTGATAGAGCTTGACCATTTGTTCGCCATCTGCCGTATGCAGCGTGATCTTCACTTTTGCCTGCGTGAGCGTTTTTGCAAGCGCATCGCGCGCGGGGCCTGGGTCCACGACGCCCATTGCCTTGAGGTCTTCCAACCGAAATAGGAGGATCCGCACTTCATTTAAATCCGCTTCCGCTTCGATCGGGTAACGGATTTTCCATTTCGGTTTCGGCTTGTCGCTGATTCGATAGAGTACGATCTCCGTGGTGGGATAGGTCAGCCGCAGCCGGTCAACGTCTGCTTGTGTCAGGTGCAGAATGTCCTTTCGCCTAAACGTCATCAATGATTTGTTGACGAAATCCTTTGGGGCCATGTCTGTCAGCAGCAGCGCATGGTCGGATTGCCGGAGCACATAGAGCGTGGATGACAGCGGACCGGTGTCGCCGATCGAGAGAGTATCTTCGCCGATTCCTGCCTTGACCGTAATGGTGGTGACCGGTTTGTCGAGGCCGAACGGGGACAAGGCTGTCGGGTTCTCTTCCACCACACGATGGACAGATGCCATGACGAGCGCTCGGATGAGGTTCTGGATCTCGCGTGCGTCCGCTTCCGTTCGGAGCGGTTTGATCAGCATCCACCCTCTTTCTGCATTTCGTTCGAAGACCAGTTCGTCACGGTCGGTCTTGAAGATCAGGGAGGTAATCGCCTGCTCTTCCAGCTTGAGCACTTTCTTTTTGACCGTTTCCTCCCGCTCTTGCGATTCTTTGGCAGGAAATTCCACTGCGTACAGGTAGAGACCAAGGCCTGCGAGCACTAGCGCCATGAGGGCTGTCGGCCAATAACGCATGGGGTTACAAACGGCGGCGTTTGCGCCACACGCTGATGCCGGCGATCAGCAGGAGAGCCGGGAGGAGGATTACCTGCACATACAGCAGCGTCGTTCTTGGAGTGGGTTCGGAATAAATGGACGTAGAGCCTGATCTCTGGGGACGATCGAAATCATGTCTCGATCCTGCGCCAACCAGGCCGCGGTGTGAAGGAAAAAATCGCTATTGCCAGGAAAATTCAGGAAGGCGTTGCTCGCGAAAGTGGAATTGCCTATCACCACGATTGCCGGCCGCGAGTGGCCCTCCGCTGGGGGCATTTTTGAGCGCGAGGGCGACGGCCATAGGGAGCGGACCCTTGATGTCTTCTTTCTCGCTCAAGCTGACCACACGGCCTTTCAGGTCGGTTTCTGCCCAGCTATTCGGCGAGGTACGGGCGAGCGGCACGAAGTCCCAGTCTTTGCCGGCCTGTTCGTCGAACGTAATATGGCGGGCGAGGGGAAACAATACGGCAGCATTCAGGTCTTGTGTGATTTCATGTTCGGTAAAAGTGCGGACAAGTAAGGCAGTAAGATCGCCTTGAGCTAATCGATCCTGCAAGTCGACTAGCACGCCGGGGCCAAGACCAAGTCCCCAACGTTTGAGCAGTGGGGCAATATCGGCCTGTGTGTCCGGATCGACCATCAAGAGCAGATGCCCGCCCTTCTCCACGTAGGCATGGATGCGCTCTAGCTCCTCTCTCGCCATCGGCTTGCGAGGCCCCGCCACCGCTAAGATGGATGTGTTATCCGGCACGGCTGATTGAGTGAGCAGACTGATGGCGCCGACCTCATACCCCTGCTTTGTTAAAAGTTCTTTGGCGAGTGAGAGGTCCCGTCCTTTCCCGGTTCTCGATGGCGATTTCTCCATGGCCCTCCAGAAAAAGGATGCGTTTCTTGTCATCTTTGGACACGCGAATGAGGGCACCGGTCAGTTCGGCCTCGGAAGGATTGGTCACCCGAACGGTTTGAGGACCGCTTTCAAAAATGGCGGTGTCGGTTCTGGTGATACCAAAGCTGAGGGCCATTTTTGGTTGGCGCTCCGGATCGACAAATTCCACGGTAATCTTTGGGCTGGCTTGCCGATAGCTGTCGAGCCGTTCTTTATAGGGTTGATAACCCGGGTCTTTTTCGCGCGTGAAGACGGTGATTTTCACGTCGCGCGGGAGGTTGCGAATCACCCGGTAGGTCTGCGGCGCGAGTGAGAAATTCTGATTCTCTGAAAAGTCCCAGCGAATGGAGTGACGGGCGGCAAGGAAATTCACGATGGTCAAGATGGCGACGAAGAACAGCACCATCAGGAGGCTGTTGGCGCCCATTCTGGTGGAGCGGCGCGATGAGAATGCCTTGACGGATTCCAAATGCACGACGAAGAAGAGGATCAGACAAAGCAGCGCCAGCCCTTCGGCTGATGTCACGAGCCAGAGCTTTTCCGGCGCGAAGTATATCCGACCATCCCGGCGACAGCCAGCGCGATGCCGATAATGCCGAGGGGAAAAGTCTTCAGGTTCATTTCCACCTATCCGAGTCCACGACCCGGTGAGCGAGGAACAACATCAAGACCAATGCGCTGCAAAAATACGCCAGATCCTTTGTATCGATCAGCCCACGAACGAGATGGTCGTAATGTTCCATAAACGAGAGGTAGGAGATGACTTGCCCTGCTGCGGTATCGCCAAGCAGTGATCCAAGACCCGCCAGAAGCCAGAGGAGGAGCAGCAGGCCGAAACTGACAAACGCCGCAACGATTTGATTTTCCGTTAGGGCTGATGCCAGGAGGCCGACGGAGAGAAACAGCGCGCCCAGCAAGGCCAGACCCAGATAGCCGGTCATAACGGGGTACCAATCGAAATCGCTAAAAAACGAGAGTGTCAGGGGAATCAGACCAGTCAGTCCAAGCAATCCCAGGAAAACCAGAAACACACTCATGAATTTGCCAGCGATGATTTCGTTCAGGCTGATCGGGGAGGTCATCAGAAACTCAAACGTACGGAGCTTTTTCTCTTCCGCGAAGAGGCGCATGGTTAAAATGGGCAGAATGATCAGCAAGACGAATCGGATGCTGGTGAAAAGATTGCGGAACACTAAATCGTTGAGATTGATTTGGGCCTGTCCCTGCACTTGCATAAGTTGAATGGCCTGGGCGCCGGTGAAGACGATGTAGAGATAGGCCAACAGGCCGACGATCAAGAGAAACACCGCGCCCACGACGTAGACGACCGGAGAGACGAAATATGAACGCAGCTCTTTGGCGACGATGGCATTGACAGGTGTCATGGTGCCAATTCCCTGTTTTCCGGGGCAGCTGCAACGGCTGGTTCTCTCGCCAACTCCGTACCTTGGGACACTCCCTCTTCGTGCCTGGTGAGCTGGAGAAAGACGTCTTCCAACGTCATGGAAATCGCCTTCAGCTCTAAGAGGCCCCAGTCGTTGGTGACGGCCAGGCGTGCCACGTCTTCTCGAATGTCCTGTCCCAATTCGCATTCGAGTAGAAAACTACCGGCCGGGCCATTGGCATACACATGTTGCACGCCGGGGACCTGCCCTATGCGAGTCTCCACGTCTGTTGGAGCCCGCCTCAGGGTAAGCGCAATCTTTTCCGAATGGCGCAAACGAGCGGACAGCCGATCTGGTGTATCTTCGGCGACGATCCGGCCGCCGCTGATGATGACGACGCGCTGACAGACGGCGGTGGCTTCAGGAAGAATATGCGTACTCAAGATCACCGAATGAGAGCCGGCAAGACTCTTGATGAGTTCTCGAATCTCGATGATCTGTTTGGGATCGAGCCCGACGGTCGGTTCGTCTAAAATCAGCACGGGTGGATCATGAAGTAGCGCTTGCGCGAGGCCGACCCGTTGACGATACCCGCGCGAGAGGTTCCCGATCACCCGGTGTCGGACAGGCCCCAAACCAAGGCGTTCGACCTCGCGCGCCATGGCGCCACTGAATGTCGAGCCGGTCAGCCCGCGCAGTCGTCCGACAAACTGTAGGTATTCCGCAACCGTGAGTTCTTGATAAACAGGAGGTGTTTCCGGAAGGTAGCCGATCCGCCGCTTGACCTCAAGTGCTTGGTCGGCGCAATCAAACCCGGCCACTCTGGCCGTGCCTTCTGAGGCCGGCATGAAACCGGTGAGGATGCGCATCGTGGTCGTTTTCCCCGCCCCGTTTGGGCCGAGAAACGCCAGGACCTCTCCTTTGGCGACGGAAAACGTGACGCGGTCGATTGCAGTATGCTGGCCGTAGCGTTTGGTGATTTGTTGGACGTCAATCATACGTAACGGATGCATTGCTCGTGGGCTGGATGATATCGGGGGTTACAGGGGTGGGCGTCTCATCGCCATCTGCCGCACAATTGCTCGGCATCTTACTGAGGAGTCAGAGGGCAGTCAATATCGAACTGCGCTGCGGAAATCTTTACAGAGACGACCTGGTCCTGTTAGAGTTCCGCCCCTCAGACCGTCATTGTTAGAAATGCGCAAGATGATGAGAGGGTGTATCAGTGTATCTATTGATCGCGTGGGTGGTTTTTATCCCGTTTCTGCTCTGTTGCCTCATGCCCATGCCGGCTGAGGCAAGGGAAGCGATCACCTATAAAGTACAGGGGACCGTGATCGCACTGACGCTTACCCAGACCCCTCCCTTGATTGTCGTCAAGACGCCCTTAGGCCCCAAAAACCACATGACCGTAGGCGCGACTGTGACCTCCCATACCAAGATCATTCGGGGGAACAAGCGGGTGGCGCTCAATACGATTCGGGAAGGTGAAGTCGTGTGGTTGACCTACGTCAAAGCGCCCGGTGGAGTTCAAGCTACCATGATCCGCGTCGGTGCTTAGGCAACCTTAACAGGCTCGCGTCTTTGCTGGACGCCCCTTTGAAAGCCCTACAGGTCTGCCGCTCTAGAGGCGGACTCATGAGTCTCACGTGTGCGGGTTGACTCGATCGGTGCCTTCCATTGTATAGTGGTGCATCTCAAAGCTGTCTGTCGTCCAGATTTGTGCGGTTCCCCCCAAGGACTCGCCTAATTTTCTCCACCCAAAAGTAGGGGCAGGGGCTACGGCTTCGGTATTGTTGAACGATCGGTCCAGGCTTAGCTTGAATACAGTAAGCGTGGAGTTTCGGACCTGTCAGTTCAACCAGTCAACACAGGTGTTGAAAATGACATACCACACTTCGCAGTCGAGACAAACGGTGCTGTTGTCCTTGGCCGTATCCACGGGAATGATGCTGGCAGCCTGCTCCTGGATTCCTAAAGGCGATGCACAATTTGATGTCGGAATCAAAGACAGAGGGGTCGCCTCCTGGTATGGCGAGCAGTTCCATGGGAAGCAGGCTGCAAATGGTGAAATCTTTGATATGGAGGCCCTAACGGCGGCCCACCGGACGATCCCGCTTGGGAGTATCGTTCGGGTGGTGAATTTGGCCAATGGAAAACACCTCTATGTCCGGATCACCGATCGAGGCCCCTACATCAACGGCCGGATTCTCGATCTGTCTCATGCCGCCGCCGTGCAGTTGGGGATGGAGCGCGGGGGCCTTGCCCATATTCAAATTGAAATCGTCGGTGAGCGCCGTCCCGAACTGGTAGTGTTTGCCGAAGCGGCATCAGGACGAGCCTCATCTCTGTTGATCGACGTGAACGCAGTGCCTGATCGGGTTGTGCCGAACATGACGCCTTCTCTCCGCGTTCTTCCCAGCGATCTGTGGCTCACCAGGCGGATTCGCCGGGGTCCCGCGATGCTGGATGCCGATCATACGGCGCATACTGAAGTTACGGCTCTGTCCTTGAGTTAACAGGCCATTCCCATTGAGTTACAGGCCCTTCCCATTCACTTCCATCAGGTTGACAGTACCCAAATCTCTCTACTAGACTGCTCGATCTGTCCGGTTCCTTAGCGAGCCGGTTGTTTAGCGCGTCGATAAGAGATTTTACAGGAGGGAAATGGGCGATGGCGAAGAAGCAGGCAGCCGAATCAGACGAAACCCAATTGAAAACGAAGATTGCGGCAAAACTTACCAATCACAGCAACCCTGAAGGCGATGCGGCCATGCGTTCGTTGCGGAAACGATTGAAGCGGGAGCAACGGAAGCGGCGGACCCTCGCGCTCAGAAAGAAGCATGCAGCCGGCAGCAAGCCGGTAGAAGCGGCGGCCACAGGGAATTGAGAATATACATGAATGCGGTCCAAGTAGAGCGCAAGGAATATTGACCATGGATGAATCACGGAACGAACAGGATCAGAAGATTCCCGGCGCAGAAACCGTGACCGATGAATTGACGGATCAGGTTTCGTCAGAATTAACGGGCGAGGCGACGCCTGCGGCTGATCTCCCCGGAGAGCAAGCCGAAACCGTCATGCTCGAAGAGGAAAAGGTCAAGGATGAGATCGACATTCAGATCGATCTCCTGAAGGACCCGGACTGGGTCGTGCGTCGCGAAGCCGCCATTACTCTGGGCGAAATGGGCGATGAGCGTTGCGTCGAACCGTTATGCAAGGCGCTCTATGACGGAGATTGGCAAGTGCGTGAAGTCGCGGTCGATGCGCTCGGACAGATCGGGTCTCCCGCCGTCGAAATGCTCATCAAGATGGTTCGTGACTGGGATGTCAGAAAGTATGTACTCATGTCGTTGGGTAAGATTCGGGACGAGCGTGTGCTCGATCCGCTTATGCTCCAGCTGCGGAGCGATGAATTTAAAGACGACGCCACCAACGCATTGGTCGAACTGGGTGAGCCGGCGCTCGAGCGTCTTGTCAAAGCTCTTAAGGACAAGGATGAGATGGTGCGGAAGCAAGCTGTACTGGCGCTAGGGCGCATCAAGCACAGCGGCGCGGTCGACCCGTTGATCGACATGCTTGCCGACGGCGATTGGTTCACTCGCCTTACCGCAGCGGCGGCACTCGAGGCAATCGGCGATCCCCGTGGACGTGATGCGATCAAGCCGTTGACGAAGGATCCGGATATGGTTGTCCGGATGAGGGTAGAGCGTATTCTGGCGAAGTGGAAAAAGCAGCCGGCCGGGTCGGCCTCGATGAACTAAGCGGTTATTTGTTCAACTGCCGGTCGATGTCCTGTTGTAGTTCCGTGAGCTTCCGTATCGGCACCTGTTTTCCCATCGTGAGTTCAAGCCTCACTTCCTGTAATGTTCCTATCAGTTTGCGTGCCGCCTGAGTCTGCTCGTTCGGTTTAGCACCCTTCATTGCGCTTTCGAGGCCATCGACACCCTCCGCCAATTCTTTCGCCGCTTCGCCGAAATTCTTGTCGACAAGTTCGGATTTTGCCTGGACGACGCGGGACTTCGTATCGAGCAGGGCTTGCCGACTGACGGAGATCACGCTCAATGCCCATGGTCGTATCGACGACGCTTCTCCACATTTCTTTCAATGAACTCTGCAGATCGCCGACCGTTTGTTCCAACGTGCCTACCGGTCGCTGCCCAAAATAATATCCGAGAGCAAACGAGGTCACGGCGATCACCAGGGCGCCGACGAATTTCCACATGGCTATCCTTTCCGTCCTCTTTTTGGCGAGGACTTCCCAACCCGGTCGAGATGTTGAAGCAGACTGCCAGCCGCCGTTATGCGAATGGCTGCGTCGGAATCGTGCAGGCCTTTTTTGAGGAGCGGAAGAACCGGCACCGACACTTTTCCCAAGGCTTTGACGGCGAAGAGTCGCGGCTGGGGCTGTTGATCCTGCAAGAGCGTTTGGAGGATCGAAAGCGCTTGCTTATCGGCTGCTGCGCCGAGCGCTTGCGCCACGGCGGCGCGAACAGAGGGATCCGGATGCCGAGCCAGGTCGGTGGCGATCAATACTGCAGTGGAATCGCCCAATCGCAGGAGCCCTTCGACGGCGCTTGCCCGCACTTGCATCGAAGCGTCGTGCGCTAGTGCGTGTAATAGCGGGCGCACATCTTTGACGCCGATACGTCCCAAGCTGGCCGCTGCTACAGCTCTCACACGCGCATCTTCGTCGCTCAGCGCATGGGTGAGGGGAGCCACAGCGTCAGACTGGCCAAAGTCTCCCAGCGCTCCGGCGGCAAACGCGCGCACCGGCGGCTCCGGATCGTAGACGCCTTGGCTGAGGACGGCGAGGCTGGAGGAACGCTTGAGCTTCCCGAGTACGCCGAGTGCGGCCATACGCGTTTCCGGATCAGGTAGCGTGGCGGCGCCCATGATGTCCACCAGCATGTCTTGTTTGCCAAGGCGGTAAAGGGCGGCGTAGGCGAACACCGCTTCCGGGCCATCCTCCGTTCTCGCAACTTCGACCAAGCGCGGCATGATGGCGGTCACGCCGGCCTCGCTCAAGGCATTCATGGCCGCAATGCGGACAGGCGACATGTCATCTTCCAGGGCACGTCGCAAGGGACCTGATTTGGCGGCGAGGCCTGCGCGGCTAAGGCCTTCTACCGCGTGTGCTCGCACAAGGGGGGACGAATCTAATAAGCCATCCTCTAATATAGACTGGTGGTCCGGCAGGCTGAGTTCGGCCAGCGCGCTATAGGCGGCGATACGAATATATTCTTTAGAGTTGCGCGTGTAGGCACTCAAGAAGCTGACGGCGATCTGGCGCAATAAGCTACGCTCATCCGGTTGATCGGGCTTCACCAGGCGTTCATAGATGTCCAGCCCTTCTTCCGGGCGCCCCAATTTCACCGCGCTTTGGACAGCCAGCCGTAGCAGCGGCTTCGATGCAGCTCCAGAAGGCTGCGATTGTAAAAGCTTGAGCACGGTGCCGTATTCTGCTCGATTGAAGGCCTCGGTGGCTTCTCGTTCCAAGGAGGAAGCGGTTGCGGCGACAGCGTCGTTTGGTAAACCTACGGCGAGCAGCATACAAAAGAGGTAGATCAGCATGCGAGGAGCGATAGTGCCGGAGAAAAGAACTGTCGAGCGAGTGCGAAGGGGTGGACCATCCTCACCATGTCGAGGGCGTGCGAGACATTGCAGGAAGATACAGCGTCTCGACGTAATCTTTTACCATCCGTTTGGTGCAGAATTGGGGCGCGACGGTTCGGATACTCTCTTTGACCAGCTGAAGCCAGCCGCGCGGAATGCCATCGAGATCGCGTTGATAGAACAGTGGAACCGCTTCTTGTTCCAACATCCGGTACATCTGTTCGGCGTCGTGATGGTCTTGGGCTTGCACATCCGGGTTTCCGTTCAACGGTTGAATTCCCCAGCCGTTCGCGCCGTTGTACCCTTCCTGCCACCAGCCATCGAGCGTACTGAAATGGAGGGCGCCGTTGAGCGCGGCCTTCATTCCGCTGGTACCGCTCGCTTCCATAGGAAAGCGCGGCGTGTTGAGCCAAATGTCCACGCCTTGCACGAGGTACTTGGCCATATGCATCTCATAATCTTCCAGAAAGGCGACGTGGCCGCCCAACTTGTGATCGTGGCAAAAGGTCAACACTTCATGAATGAAATAACGGCCTGGTTCGTCGGCAGGATGGGCTTTGCCGGCGAACACCAGCTGGACCGGCCGCCACTTGTCTTGCAGGATTCGCTTGAGACGTTCCAGATCCTGGAACAACAGTGTGGCCCGCTTGTAGGTGGCGAAGCGCCTCGCAAATCCGATCGTGAGGGCTTCGGGATCGAGAAGCGTGCCGCGGCTCAGCACTTGGGAGGGCTGCAGATGACCGTACATCCAGCCATTCCGCGCCCGTTCGCGAATGAATCCCATCAGCTTACGCTTCATCGATTGGCGAACGGCCCAGAGTTCGTGGTCGGGGATGTCTAGTACTCGTTGCCACATGGCGGGATCGTCGCAATGTTCGGCCCAAGCCGGATGCAGCGATTTGCTGTAGAGTCGGTGAAGGTCTGGTCCGATCCAAGTTGGCGCATGGATGCCATTGGTGACACTGTGGATCGGAACCTGGTCGACCGGAAGACCGGGCCAAAAATGCTGCCACATTTCGCGGCTCACGCGTCCGTGCTCGCGGCTCACGCCGTTGACGTGCGCCGACAAGCGTAGGACGAGGGCAGTCATGTTGAAGCCCTGCCCGCGTGATTCGGGCGTCTCACCCAGCCTCAGGAACTCATCGCGCGAGAGGCCGAGTTGCTCCCAATAGCCTGTAAAGTAGCGGTCCATCAAGTAATGAGGAAACACGTCGTGCCCGGCCGGTACCGGCGTATGAGTCGTGAAGACGGTGCTTTGTCGGACGAGCTCGCTGGCCTCGGCGTGAGACAAGCCCTTTTGGACCAATTCACGGATGCGCTCGAGCGTTAAAAAAGCGGAATGCCCTTCATTCGCGTGCCATACAGTGGGTCCAATGCCAAGGGCGCGGAGCAGCCGCACGCCGCCGATGCCCAACAGAATTTCTTGGCAAAGCCGCATCTCCTGGTCGCCTCCGTAGAGGCGAGCGGACAATGCGCGGTTCTCCGGTGTATTCTCGGGCACATCTGTATCGATCAAGTACAGCGGGACGCGGCCCACTCGAACTCTCCAGACGACCGCCGTGACATTCCGCCCACCCATATCGACGTTGAATCGGCAGGGCTCTCCAGCCGGTGTCAGTGCGGGATGGATTGGAGAGTCTTCACGATTGAAGGGAGCGTACGCCGCTTCTTGCCATCCTTCAGGCGTGATCCGCTGGCGAAAATAGCCCTGGGGATACATGAAACCGATGCCCACGAGCGGGATCCCGAGGTCGCTCGCCTCTTTGCAATGGTCTCCCGCCAAAATACCGAGCCCGCCGCTATAGATGGGGATAGACGTATGGAGGCCGAATTCCGCGGAAAAATAGGCAATAACTTTCTTGGCTTCATTGGCGTGGTTCGTGCTGAACCAGCTGCGCCCATTGGCGCGGTATTCGTCAAAGAGTTTGAGGACAGCAGAGTATTGCCTGAGATAGGAAGGATCGTCCGCGAGCTTGGCCAATCGCTCTGGTTTGACATCGGCGAGGAGCTTCACCGGATTGTGGTGTGTGTGGAACCAAAGCGTCGGATCGATCGCCTCGAACAGCTGGCGAGCTTCCACTGTCCAGCTCCACCACAAATTCTGGGCGAGTTCAGTCAATCGAGCGAGACTGGTTGGGATATGTGATTGTGCGGCAGCGACTGGCGGCGTCGTATCCACGAAGGCTCCTTGTGATGTGGAATCGTTGTGGGCGAGAAGGGATAGCCCGTCGAACAACAATTAGGCGTGGCCAGCCTTATGCCAAGAGTTCCACTCTTCGGAGAATGCCACGGTGGCATACCGTTCGCCAAGCACTTTCGCAACTCGATTCATCAGCTTCGTGAGGTGTTGCATCTCTTCGGCGGTGAGATCCTGGCGAAAACGCGGGTGTAATCCCCAGCGGGTTTCGATTTCTTCGCCGGAGACGTCCGACATCACGCTGATGAGTTTGATCTCGTTTCCCGTCTGCCCCTTCGGTGCGGCAGGTGAGGCCGCCATAGCCGCGCTACCGGCTAGTTGAGGTGCCGCGCCAACGGCGGGAGGCGCTTCTCCTTTGAGGATGGCGGTAATGGCCGGGACTGTGGCGGTGGCGCATAACATGGCCGCCGAGGTGATCTGCGGATTGTCTGCGACACCGAGCGCATCGGCCACGCGGCCTCCGAAGTCGTCGAACATCTCGGTCTTGGTCTTGCTCTCTTCGGTGATCGAAAAGCGATAACGCTCGTAGAGCTTGCGGCTGTCCGCCACGACGCCACTGATCGTCATCATAATGTCGTTCTGGTCGACACCGGAACCGAAGGCTGGTTCTAGGATCGCCCGTAATTGGGCCGTCACGGCGTCTTCCAGC
Source organism: uncultured Nitrospiraceae bacterium (assembly GCA_963851455.1). Taxonomy (GTDB): domain Bacteria; phylum Nitrospirota; class Nitrospiria; order Nitrospirales; family Nitrospiraceae; genus Nitrospira_C. The sequence goes on along the minus strand of CAWKPI010000003.1, from coordinate 377,842 downwards.
CCGCTCATGAACTCCGGTTGATCCTTGACGGGGATATGGAACGCCGACAGGCGGTCCGCCAGGTTGAACGTCAGCTTGAGAAATTCAAGATACAGCTTCCATTCGTCCTGCCGTTTGAGCTTGAGGGCCTGTTCGGGGGCGTTTTTCTTCAGCACCGTCACCGATTCGCCGGCGACGGCGAGCATGAGTTCGGCGAGCGAGCGGTGCTGTTCTCCATAGGGCATCTTGTTCGTAGCCATCATGTTTCATCTGCTCCGTTTTAGAAGGAGGCTCATTATAAAGGAGGCTCATTATAACTGAGAGAACATCAGGCATCCAAGGGGTGGGGCGGCGAAGCAATCAGTTGCAGCGGTAGATGGGACAATGAAAAAAAGGTATTCCGGTGTACATTTCTCTTGGCAAATAGAGTTGAGTCGTCCAAAATGCACCGCCAAAAGCGCGACGGCGAAATGCCGGTGCCATGTTCGGGCAGACCGGGCCGGCTAAACGGTTGGTGATCAGGCTGCAGAGATGGAAGATCTTCCAGTACTCTTTTTCAAAACCCTTTTACTTCGTCCATATGTGTTCATTTTTCTCACCTCATTTTTAATCATCGGCCGCTTGCTGCTTGGCTGGACAAGAACAGTCTTGTTTCTACTCGCGAGTGTGGTGACCGCCTTTCTCTGCGAATTCTCATCCACCCGTGTCGGCGTGCCGTTTGGCTTCTACTATTACACTGGCTCGACAGTCGGAGAAGAACTGTACATCTCGAATGTGCCCTTTATGGATTCTCTTTCATTCGCCTTTCTGCTCTTCGCCAGTTATTGCCTGGCTCTTGTGTTCTTGTTGCCATCAGTGGCAGGACCTGGTCAGAGCCGGTTGCAGCTCGTCCTGGATCCGACGGTGAGAACGTCATGGGCGCCACTGCTGTTAACAGCCACCTTCCTGACGTTTATCGACGTGGTCATTGATCCGGTGGCGTTACGTGGCGATCGCTGGTTTTTGGGCCAAATCTATGGGTATCCAGATCCTGGAGTGTACTTCGGGATACCCCTCATGAATTTTGTAGGATGGGCCGTCGTAGGTCTCATCGCGCTCTCTGTGTATTTTGTTATCGACCGGCGTCTCCCACCACTGCCTCTTGATGATGCTGAATCTGCCATGACCACGTACATATTACTCGGTTGCACCCTCTATTATGGCGTGCTGCTATTTAACCTGACGATCACGTTCTGGATTGGCGAATCCTTGCTCGGTCTGGTCGGGGTAATGATTTATTTGCCCATCACCATCCTGCTCGTTCTTCGACTGTTGAACCGCGTACCGACACCGATGGTACCTGTTCCGTCCTCTTCTTCCTACACGCTGACATCATATTCATGACTGAGGCAGGCCGAGTTCAGAGACGGCGCTGTCCGCGCATTTGCCTTCTGTTCCGCATCTCGTTGAAACGCTCTCGTCTATAATGTTATACAGCGCAATCATCTTCGATCTTTCTTCATGAGCCGGGACATCACGCCGTACATCTTAAGGCGCACCGCCGAGGACTCTCTTCCTCGCAAGCTCTCCATTGATTACGCCGCGGCACTAAACCCACAACAGTTGGCTGCCGTCACGGCGGGCGATGGACCTTCGTTGGTGATTGCCGGTGCTGGTAGCGGCAAGACGCGTACGCTGGTCTACCGCGTAGCCTATCTGATCGATTCGGGTGTCGATCCCTCGAACATCCTCTTGCTCACCTTCACACGCAAGTCGGCACAGGAAATGTTGCAACGTGTCGGCGAGTTGATCGGTGTTCGGAGCGAAGCGGTCTGTGGCGGGACCTTTCACTCCGTGGCGAACATGCTGCTGCGGCGTTATGGCAGGGCGATCGGCTTGGAGCCGGGCTTTACCATCTTAGATCGCGGCGATGCCGAAGACCTGATCGCTCTGGTGCGGTCGCAACTGGGCCTCAATGAAAAAGACAAGCGGTTTCCTCGCAAGGGCACGATTGCGGAGATGTTCAGCAAGGCTGAAAACACGTTGCGCAGTCTCGATGACATCGTCGTGGAGGAATTCAGCCACTTTGCTGATCACCTGGATGCGCTCGCCCACCTTCAAAAGGGATATCACACAGCCAAGCGCCAACGGCAATTGGTCGACTACGACGATCTGCTCGTGTTGATGCGCCAATTGTTGACACAAGACCAGCAAGCCAGGCAGGCGATCTCACGACTCTATCGCTACATCTTGGTGGACGAATATCAGGATACGAATCGGCTGCAAGCAGACGTGATCAGAAACTTGGCGGCGACGCACCAGAACGTGATGGTGGTGGGAGACGACAGTCAGTCCATCTATGCATTCAGAGGCGCCACGTTTAAGAACATCATGGAGTTTCCGACACTCTTCCCCGGCGCCACGATCTACAAGTTGGAAGAAAACTATCGAAGCACACAGCCGATCTTGAACCTGGCCAACTGCATCATTGAAGAAGCGGCGGAGAAATACACGAAGCATTTGTTTACACGAAAACTCGATGGGCCGCTGCCGACGTTGGCCGAAGCGGCTGGAGAAAATGCGCAGTCGCGGTTCGTCGCTCAGAAAATTCTGGAATTGCGGGAAGAAGGCGTCCCATTGAGTGAGGTGGCCGTCTTGTTCCGATCGAGTTTTCACTCGTTCGATCTGGAAATCGAGCTGTCGCGCCGGGGGCTGCCGTTTGTCAAGCGCGGCGGCGTCAAGTTTATCGAAACGGCCCACGTGAAGGATCTGCTGGCGCACTTGCGTGTCGTCGCTAATCCATTGGATACGGTGAGCTGGCATCGCGTGTTGATGTTGGTGGAAGGTGTTGGCCCAAAGAAAGCGCAGGATCTCTTGGCCAGTCTCGTGAAGTCCGAGAGACCCTACCATGTGTTGCGCGAGGTGAGCGGCCGATCGGGACAGGGGCTCAAGAATTTGGCGAATACGTTGGAGAGTCTCTCGGGTGCCGACGATCTAGGTACGGCCGATCAAGTCAACCATATCTATGAGTATTATCTCCCGATTCTCAAGGAACAGTATGACGATTATCCGAAACGCATCAGGGACCTCGACCATCTTCATACCATTGCCGAGGGCTATCCCGAAGTCGACAGCTTCTTGTCCGATTTGGCGTTGGAACCACCGGACGGCAGTGCCGTCGATGTCGAGGCGCCGGATCGTGACGACGAACGGATGGTGTTATCGACGATTCATTCGGCAAAGGGATTGGAATGGCAATGTGTGTTTGTCATTTGGGTCGTCGATGGGAAGTTTCCATCGATCTACTCCTTCGTGACCGATGAAGAGCTGGAAGAAGAACGACGACTGTTCTATGTCGCAGTGACGCGCGCCAAACGCCATCTTTATCTGACTTATCCCATCAACGTGTTCGATAAGAGCAGTGGCATGTTGTTGTCAAAGCCGACTCGGTTCCTCGACCACGTCTCGCCGGCGATGTTCGACCAACTGGCGTTAGTGGAGGAGGGGAGTCATGCAGACTGGCGCGGGTACCGGGACGATTCCTATTGAATCCCGAGCCGCCACGATTTGACCTCTCGATCTGACTCTCTAATGCCAATGCCTTTAGTCTTGTTTACAGCGGCCGTATTGTGTGTGTGTCTGTTCCTCGATCCGGTCGATGGGAGAAGCGCAGATGTTTCGGCTGCTGGAAGCCATATCTGGAAACAAATCATTGTTGAGGCCGAAGGACTTGGATTGCCCACAAAGTTCTTGAAGGCTGTGCCCCCAGACTTCGTGAAGTTCGAGTTCGACGACTTGCAGGCGTTCGCGGCCGAGTACCATCTGGGCGAGCATCGCATGGTGTTGAACCGGACGCTCTCATTCAATGTGGCTGGGGGCACCTTGCGACCACTGGCCCGGCTGACGCATACCGAAATGGAAACGCTCTTTCATGAACTGTTTCATGCCTATATGGATTATTTGGCGACGAGGGAGGCCGAAGGGGAGCTGAATCCGTTCCTGGTCTTTGCCCATGCGCAGCAGCACTGCCGGTACGGCGTGGTGCTGATTACTCCGGTGGTCCAGCGGAAAATTGAGACAGAAGAACGGTTTCTCAGTGAACGAGAATCTTGGGAAGCTTTGAATGAAGCCTGGGCCGTCTTTGCGGGCTGGACGGTGTGGAATCAGTTGGAACTGCGTCAACGGATGGAGCGCTCAATTCAGAAGCCCGGCAAGAGCCGGGACGCGTGGCTTCGCCGTCTCGAAGAGGCTGATCGGGAGGGAAAGCTTCGAGGCTATTACGAACCGGAGGATCCTGCAGAACGGGCTGTGACGAGGAAACGATTTTTAGCCCCTGGCTCCCGTGTCTCAGCGGAGGAAGCTGAGCGGTTGATGAGGGAACCGTTGGAGTTTTCGGCCGAACTGGTGAAGCAAGCCGTCGCGATCATGACGCGTGGTCAAGAGAGTCTCTTGTCGTCGAAACCCTGCCAATAGCGTCCTGTAACTATTGGAAATGCTTTACAGTTTTCTTGATTAGTTTCCTGGAACGTCCAGCAAAATCCAAAAGAGCGTAAACCAATCGAGTTAAGTTTTTTCAATGAGAAGAAAAAAATGTTTCAGACCGCTTGGGGGGCTTGACTTCGAATTACTTCATCAATAGAATCAGCCGTTTCCTGAACAAGGCTGTGTCCGCAGCAGATCCTTTTATCCTTATTTTTAAGGAGGGGGGAGCTGTGCGTGGACTAGCCTACTCTTCTTTTCCCATCGTGCGATGCGAAATGGAGATCAGTATTTTCCAATTGGAAGTGTCTCGCTGGAAATTTTGGGCAGGTACCCAAGTGGCCAAAGGGGGCAGACTGTAAATCTGTTGCCATCGGCTTCCAAGGTTCGAATCCTTGCCTGCCCACCAAGCAGAGCTTGCTCGACCGGGAGCCTTCGTAAATATTCTTGGTGACCGGAATCATACATAAAAGGCGGGCGTAGCTCAGCGGTAGAGTCCCAGCCTTCCAAGCTGGCTGTCGTGGGTTCAACTCCCACCGCCCGCTCCAAATGTGGATGTGAAGCGGTATTGGTTACGCGTGAAACGGTAAAGCCATTGCTGATGTCCGAAAGTGTTTTGTCCTGTGGTTGAAACAATAACGGTTCACGATTGATGAGATTGCCCACGTAGCTCAGTTGGTAGAGCACGTCCTTGGTAAGGACGAGGTCACGCGTTCGATCCGCGTCGTGGGCTCCAGACAGAGCTGGCTCGACCCGGAGCGCTAGAGTGCGACGGGATCATACCTGTAGGTTTGAGAAAAGGAGCGATTTATGGCGAAGGCGAAATTTGAGCGGAAGAAGCCGCATGTGAATATCGGGACGATCGGGCACGTGGACCATGGGAAGACCACGCTGACGGCCGCCCTGACGAAGATCAGTGCGGACAAAGGGATGGCGAAGTTCATCAGCTACGACGAAGTGGCCAAGGCGAGCGAGAGCCAAGGGCGCCGCGATGCGACCAAGATCATGACCATCGCCATCAGCCACGTGGAGTACGAAACCGAGAAACGCCACTATGCCCACGTCGACTGCCCCGGCCACGCGGACTATGTGAAGAACATGATCACCGGGGCCGCCCAGATGGATGGCGCGATCCTGGTGGTGAGTGCGGCCGATGGCCCCATGCCGCAGACCCGGGAACATATTCTGTTGGCCCGCCAAGTGGGGGTGCCCTATATCGTCGTGTTTCTGAACAAGGCCGACAAGATCGACGACAAGGAACTCTTGGATCTGGTGGAGCTGGAAGTCCGGGAACTCTTGAGCAAGTACGACTTTCCCGGAGACAAGACGCCGATTATCCAAGGCAGCGCCTTGAAAGCCATGGAAGGCGATCAGGGGCCGCTGGGCGTGCCCAGTATCCTGAAACTCTTGGAAGCGGTCGATACCTATATTCCGACCCCGCAGCGGCCGATCGATAAACCCTTCCTGATGCCGATCGAAGACGTCTTCACCATCAGCGGCCGCGGCACCGTGGTCACCGGGCGTTGTGAGCGGGGCATCGTGAAAGTGGGCGATGAAATCGAAATCGTGGGCTTGAAGCCCACGCAGAGCACCGTGGTGACCGGGGTGGAAATGTTCCGCAAGGTGCTCGATGAAGGCCAGGCGGGGGACAACATCGGCGTGCTCTTGCGCGGGACGAAGAAAGAAGACGTGGAGCGCGGCATGGTGCTGGCGAAGCCCAAGAGTATTACGCCGCATACGAAGTTCAAGGCCGAGATCTATGTGCTGACGAAGGAAGAAGGGGGCCGGCATACGCCGTTCTTCAACGGGTATCGGCCGCAGTTCTACTTCCGGACGACCGACGTGACGGGGATCGTGTCGCTGAATCCGGGGGTGGAGATGGTGATGCCGGGGGACAACGTGAGTGTGAGCGCCGAGTTGATCAGCCCGATCGCGATGGATCAGGGCCTGCGCTTCGCGGTGCGCGAGGGCGGCAAGACCGTCGGCTCCGGCGTGGTCACGGAAATTTTAGCGTAACGCCGCGAGAGGCTAGGCGTAAGGTAAGGGGAGAAAGAGATGCGAGAAATCATCGATTTGGCCTGTACAGCCTGCAAGCAGCGGAACTATTCGACCATGAAGAACAAGAAAAACGATCCGGATCGGTTGGAGAGAAATAAGTTCTGCAAGTTCTGTCGGAAGCACACGCCTCATAAGGAAGTGAAATAACGTGCTGAGGTGTGAGTGCTGAGGGAGCGTGCGACGCCGCTGTCCTCGGTACTCGTCACCATAAGTGCAGGGGCATGGTGTTAATGGCAGCACATCGGTCTCCAAAACCGAGAGTCTGGGTTCAAATCCTAGTGCCCCTGCCATACAGAGCTTGCTCGATCCGGGGCGCGACGGGATAAACATCTTAATGAGGGTGGGGTTTTGTTCACTTCGAACGGCAGCCACAGGTGGGAATCTTGGGTAGTTAGGGAGAAGTGCCGGAGGGCGATGTTTACGCGGATGATTGATACGGTCAAGGGGTTCCTCGGTGACGTACGGACGGAACTCAAAAAGGTGTCGTTTCCGACGCGTGCCGAAACGATTGGGTCCACTACCGTCGTGATCGTGTTCTGCGTGCTCATGTCAATTTATCTCTCGGTGATCGACTCGTTCTTGTCGTGGCTAGTGGGAAAGATTCTGTGAGCGAAAATGTTTCAACCAACGATCCGAGGGTAGGCATGGGAAAAAACTGGTACGTCATTCATACCTACGCAGGCTTCGAGGGGCGCGTGAAGACCAGCTTGCTCGAACGGGCAAACCAGATGGCCCTGACGGAAAAGCTCGGACAGGTCTTGGTGCCGACTGAAGATGTCATCGAGATTAAGGACGGCAAACGGCGTACTTCGCGGCGAAAATTTTTCCCCGGCTATGTCTTGGTCGAATTGGAAACTCCTGTCGCCGACGAAACCTTGCAAATGATTAAGGAGACGCCCAAGGTTACCGGATTCGTCGGTGGCGGAGCGCAACCGACTCCTTTGACGAATGAAGAAGTAGCCGAATTGCTGAAGCAAGTCGATGCAGGCAGCGCGGGTCCCCGTGAGCAGGTCAAATTTATCAAGACCGACAATGTCCGTATCGTCGATGGACCGTTTCTTGGTTTCAACGGCATCGTGGACGAGGTCGATCAGGATCACAACCGCCTAAAGGTCATGGTCAGTATCTTCGGCCGCTCGACGCCTGTCGAGCTCGGATTTCTGCAAGTGGAACGCATATAGAAATTTATAAAATGTGCAATCACTATTTAGCCTTCTTCATTCAGCATTCAGAGGAGTAGCGCATGGCAAAGGAAGTATCGGCCCAAATTAAGTTGCAGATTCCGGCAGGCAAGGCGAATCCTGCTCCTCCGGTCGGCCCTTCGTTGGGGCAGCACGGCGTCAACATTATGGAATTCTGCAAACAGTTCAACGCCAAGACGCAAAAGGAGGGTGACAGCATTATCCCTGTGATCATCACGGTCTATAAGGACCGGTCGTTCACGTTCATCATGAAGACCCCGCCGGCGTCCGACTTGCTCAAGAAAGCGGCCGGGATCATCAAGGGATCCGGTGTGCCGCAGAAGGACAAGGTTGGCAAGATCACGAGAAAGCAGCTGACCGAGATCGCTCAGAAAAAGATGGCCGATTTGAATGCCGCCGATTTAGAAGGAGCGGTCAAGATCATCGAAGGAACCGCCCGCAGCATGGGAGTTGTTGTCCAGGGGTAATGAGTCGGAGATGAAGGAGTCGTAGGTATGGGAAAGAAAATGAAAACTGCCTTGGAGAAGATGGAGCCGCGCCAGTACGCGCTCCGCGAGGGGGTCGCGCTGGTCAAGAGTGCGGCCTACGCGAAGTTCGATGAGTCAGTCGATCTGGCGATCCGCCTCGGTGTCGATCCGAAGCGCTCCGATCAAATGGTGCGTGGAACGACGTCGTTGCCTCATGGCACCGGCAAGAAGGTGCGCGTGCTCGTGTTTGCCAAGGGTGAGAAGGAGCAGGAGGCCCGTCAGGCCGGAGCCGATTTTGTGGGGGCGGACGACCTCATGGAGAAGATCAAGGGTGGTTGGATGGATTTCGATTGTGCCATTGCGACCCGGATCTGATGGCGTCCGTTGGTAAACTCGGGAAGCAGCTCGGTCCCCGGGGGCTCATGCCGAATCCGAAAACCGGCACCGTGACCTTTGAGGTCGGCAAAGCGGTGACGGAGATCCGAAAGGGCCGTGTTGAGTACAAAGTAGAAAAGGCCGGTATCGTGCAAGTCCCGGTCGGCAAGGTCTCGTTCCAGGCCGATCAAGCTCTACGACAACGCGTCGGCCATTCTCGAGGCTGTGGTCAAGGCCAAGCCGGCCTCCTGCAAGGGTCGCTACCTCAAGAGCGTGACGATTTCGAGCACGATGGGGCCTGGTGTCCGGCTGGATGCCATCGCGCTGGCGAAGCAATGGAGCTGATGGGAGAGGAACTGACCTCATTGACGGTATGACAGCCGACAGGGGACTCAGTTCGAGAAGGGGAGTTGAGATGAAAAAGGAAGAGAAAGCCACCAGCGGTTGCGGAGTTGACGGAGAAATTTGGCCGGGCGCGACTTGGCGATCGTGACCGAATGCGCCGGGCTTTCGGTCAATCAGGTCACCGAGTTGCGTAAGCAGCTGCGCGGGGCCAAGGCCGAATATCAAAGTCGTCAAGAACACACTGGCGATCAGGGCGGCCGAGGGGACGACGCTTGGCCGGGTTGAAGACGCATCTGAAAGGCCCGACGGGTGTGGTGATCGGCTATGACGATCCCGTGCTGCCGACCAAGATCCTCAAGGATTTCATCGCAGCGGAAAAGCGCGAGGAAAAGATCCGGATTACGCTCGGCGTATTGGAAGGCAAGGTGGTGCAACCCGCCGAGTTGGCGGCCGTGGCCAGGCTGCCGAAGAAAGAAGTGCTGATCGCGATGTTGTTGTCGGCCATGCAAGGGCCGATTCGCGGCGTTGTCTATACGTTGAATGCGGTGTTGATCAAAGTTTGTGAGAGTCATTGCAGCCATTCAGGATAAACGGAAAGGAGAAGGGGACATGTCAGCCACAGCAACGAAGTTGTCGCAAGAGGAATTGATCAAAGCCATTGAGAGCATGAGTGTGCTCGATTTGGCCGAGTTGGTGAAGGGCTTGGAGACCCGCTTCGGCGTCACGGCCGCAGCTCCGGTTGCCCTCGCTGCGGCGCCTGCCGCCGGTGGAGCCGCCGCTGCTCCGGCCGAGGAGAAGACCTCGTTTGACGTCATTCTGGCGTCTGCGTCGCCCGACAAGAAGATTCAGGTCATCAAGGTGGTTCGCGAACTCACGAATCTCGGCCTCAAGGAAGCCAAGGATCTCGTGGAAGGGGCTCCGAAGCCCGTCAAGACTGGCGTGGCCAAGGAAGAAGCCGACACCATGAAGAAGAAGCTCGAAGAGAGCGGCGCGAAAGTCGAGATCAAGTAGACTCGGCCCGTTCAGCATCTGCGGGCACCCGCGTGGAGCGGGTGCCCAAGCCCAACCATAAGTGAGTGGAGGACCGCGGAATGCCCGAAACGACTCTACAAGAGTTCGTCGAACGGAAAGATTTTTCTCGTATTCGCACGAGCATCGACATTCCGGATCTGATCGAGATCCAGAAGCGCTCGTACGAAGAATTCCTTCAGTTTGAAGTCGAGCCGGATCGACGGAAAGATCATGGACTGCAAGCGGCCTTGGCCAGCGTGTTTCCGATCCCGGACTATAACAACACGGCCATCTTGGAGTTTACGAGCTATACCTTGGGAACGCCCAAGTACGATGAAAGGGAATGCCTTGAACAAGGCATGACCTTCGCGGTGCCGCTCAAACTGCGCGTGCGGCTGGTCGTATTCGACAAGGAAGACAAGGGACCGAAGAAGAAGGTTCTCGACGTCCGCGAGCAGGAGGTCTATGTCGGCGAATTGCCGCTGATGACTGAACGCGGGACGTTCATCGTCAACGGAACGGAACGTGTCGTGGTGAGCCAATTGCATCGTTCGCCCGGGGCGTCCTTCACGCACGACAAGGGCCGGACCCATGCCAGCGGCAAGGTGCTGTACAGCGCGCGCATCATTCCCTACCGGGGCTCCTGGCTGGATTTCGAATTCGATGCCCGGGACATCCTCTACGTCCGCATCGACCGCCGTCGGAAAATGCCCGCGACAATTCTGCTCAAGGCGTTTGGTTTTTCCAGCGATGACTTGCTGAAGATGTACTACCCCGTGGAAGAAATCCGTGTGGCCAAGGGCAAATTGCTGCGCAAGCTCGATCCCGAAATTCATCAAGGCATGCGTTGCTCAACGGAGGTGGTCGACAAGGGCGGCAAAGAACCGCTGGTGCGCGAAGGGGCCAAATTCACCAAAGGCATCATCGCCAAGCTGAAAGCGGCCGGCGTCAAGGAGATTCCCGTTTCACCAAACGAATTGGTCGGCCGGGCCGTGCTGAGCGAAGTGGTCGATGCCAAGAAAAACAAACTGGTGGAGAAAAATCAACGGTTGACCGCCGAGATCATCGAAAAAATCCTCGAGACCGAGATCGAGGACTTCAAGGTCATCTTCTTCGATGCGGCGACAACGACCCCGGTCATTCTCGATACGCTCGAAATGGAAAGTACGGTCTCGAAGGAAGAGGCGATGGTCGAAATCTATCGTCGCCTGCGGCCGGGTGAAACTCCGTCGGTGGAGACCGCCCGGGCGCTCTTCGACAATTTGTTCTTGAATTCGAAGCGGTATGATCTCTCTCCGGTCGGGTCGACTGAAGCTGAACAAAAAACTGGCTCTCGACCTGCCGCTAGAGCAACGGACGCTGACGGCCCAAGATATCGTCGAAGTCATCCGCTATCTCGTCAATCTCAAGATGGGAAAAGGCGAAATCGACGACATCGACCACTTGGGCAATCGTCGGGTCCGGTCGGTCGGCGAGTTGCTTGGAAAATCAGTTCCGGCTCGGGCTTGTCCGGATGGAGCGGAGCATCAAGGAACGCATGAATCTCCTCGATATGGAGACCGTGCTGCCTCACGACCTGATCAATGCGAAACCGGTCGTGGCGGCCGTGAAAGAATTCTTCAGCAGCAGCCAGCTCTCGCAGTTCATGGACCAGACGAATCCATTGGCCGAAATTACCCACAAGCGGCGCTTGTCGGCCCTCGGGCCGGGCGGTTTGACTCGTGAGCGCGCCGGCTTTGAGGTCCGCGACGTGCATCCCGTCGCACTACAGTCGTATCTGTCCGATCGAAACGCCGGAAGGTCCGAACATCGGACTGATTACGTCGTTGGCGACCTATGCCAGGATCAATGAGTTCGGGTTTATTGAGGCCCCGTACCGGAAGGTTGTAAAGGGTCGCGTGACGGATCGAGATCGAATTTCTTTCCGCCATCGAGGGAGACAAGTATCCTCATCGCCCAGGCCAACTCGAAAGTCGATAACGCCGGTCGTTTGACCGTCTGAGACGGTGTCGGCGCGATCATGGCGGGGACTTTGTCACGGTCACGCCGGACAAGATCGAATACATGGATGTGTCGCCGAAGCAGGTGGTCAGTGTGGCGACGGCGCTTAGTTCCGTTCCTGGAACACGACGATGCGAACCGCGCCTTGATGGGATCCAACATGCAGCGGCAGGCCGTACCGTTGGTCACAGTCCGAGGCGCCGCTCGTCGGAACCGGCATGGAAGCGGTCGTGGCGCGCGATTCCGGCTATGTCGTGCAGGCCAGCCGCTCGGGGGTGGTTGAGAGCGTGGACGCCACCCGAATCGTTGTCCGTTCCGAGACCAAGGAAGGCGGAAGCGGAACGATACCGGTCTTGGATGTGTATGATCTGATCAAGTTCCAGCGGTCCAATCAGAATACCTGCATCACCCAGACGCCGGTCGTTCGTATCGGGCAGCCGGTCAAGAAAGGGCAGGTGCTCGCGGACGGGCCGGCCATCGATCAGGGAGAATTGGCCCTGGGCAAGAACGTGCTCGTCGCCTTCATGCCTTGGGGTGGGTACAACTTTGAAGATGCGATTCTTCTGAGCGAGAAACTCGTTCGGGAGGATGCGTTTACGTCGATCCACATCGAGGAATTTGAAGTCGAAGCGCGCGATACCAAGCTTGGCAAGGAAGATATTACGCGCGACATCCCCAACGTCGGCGAAGAGGCGCTGCGCAACCTCGATGAAAGCGGCATCATTCGCATCGGGGCCGAGGTCAAGCCAGGCGATATTCTGGTCGGCAAGGTGACGCCCAAAGGCGAAACGCAGCTGACTCCGGAAGAAAAGCTGCTGCGGGCGATCTTCGGCGAGAAGGCGGGTGACGTGAAGGACACGTCCTTGACGGTGCCGCCGGGCGTCGAGGGGATCGTTGTCGATGTGAAGATTTTTTCCCGGAAGGGGCTCGACAAGGATGAGCGGTCCAAGAGCATCGAGAGCGAAGATACGATGCGGCTCCAGCGTGACCATCACGAGGAGTTGCGCATCATCGACGAGGAAAAGACCAAGAAAGTGCGAAAGCTGTTGTTGGGCAAGGTCGTCGGGCGCGATTTGATGGATCCCGAAAGCGGCGATGTCATTCTGAAGAAGAAGGGCAAGTTGACGGCGGAGATCCTCAAGCGCCTGTCCGATGAGTCGGTTCGCCATATCATCCTCAGCGATCCTGATGAGCAAAAAGAGTTGGAGGATGTGGAGCGTCGAGCGAAAGAGCAGGTCGAAATTCTCCAGACTTTGTACGACGAGAAAGTCGGGCGGTTAAAACGGGGCGACGAATTGCCGCCGGGCGTGATCAAGCTCGTCAAGGTCTACATCTCGATGAAGCGCAAGATTCAAGTGGGTGACAAAATGGCCGGTCGGCACGGCAACAAGGGCGTGGTCTCGCGCGTGTTGCCGGAAGAAGATATGCCGTATTTGCCCGACGGAACGCCGGTGGAGATCGTGCTGAATCCGCTCGGCGTGCCCTCGCGTATGAATGTCGGACAGATCCTGGAAACGCACCTCGGATGGGCGGCCAAGGCGCTCGGCATCAAGGTCGCGAGTCCGGTGTTCGATGGGGCCTCGGAAAAAGAAATCAAGGACCTGCTGAAAAAAGGGAAGTTGCCGACCAGCGGCCAATCGGTGCTCATGGATGGCCGCACCGGAGAAGCATTCGGCAGTCCCGTGACGGTGGGCTACATGTATGTCTTGAAGCTCCACCATTTGGTGGACGACAAGATCCACGCCCGTTCGATCGGACCGTACTCGCTCGTGACCCAGCAGCCGTTGGGCGGCAAGGCCCAGTTCGGCGGTCAGCGGTTGGGAGAAATGGAAGTCTGGGCGCTTGCAAGCGTACGGAGCTGCCTCCACGCTGCAAGAGTTCCTGACAGTGAAGTCCGACGATGTGCCGGGTCGATCACGGATGTATGAAGCGATTGTGAAAGGCGAACCCTTCCTGGAGCCGGGATTGCCCGAGTCGTTCAACGTGTTGGTGAAAGAGCTGCAGAGTTTGGGACTGGACGTCGAGTTGGTCAAGTCGCAAGACTAACTAACTACTTGAGCCGGCTGCGGCCGGTATCAGAGGAGGTCACTACCTTGGAAGGCGTATACACATTATTCGAAAAGCCGCGGGATGCGGTGTCGTTCGATTCGATGCGCATTCGCATCGCCTCGCCCGAGAAAATCCGATCCTGGTCGTACGGCGAGGTCAAGAAGCCGGAGACGATCAACTATCGGTCGTTCAAGCCGGAAAAAGACGGGCTGTTTTGCGCGAAGATTTTCGGTCCCATCAAGGACTGGGAGTGCAATTGCGGCAAGTATAAGCGGATGAAGCATCGCGGCATCGTCTGCGACAAGTGCGGCGTCGAAGTCATTCAGTCAAAGGTGCGACGCGAGCGGATGGGGCACATCGAATTGGCGGCGCCGGTCGCACACATCTGGTTCTTGAAAGGGGTGCCGAGCCGAATCGGCACGCTGCTCGACATGAGTCTCAAGCAACTGGAAAAAATTCTCTATTTCGAGAGCTATGTGTGCGTGGATGCAGGCCAGACGGACATGACGGAAAAGGAGCTGGTGACGGAAGACAAGCTGCGCACGCTCCAGTCGGAATATGCGCCCAACGCCTATAAAGTCGGGATCGGGGCCGAGGCGATCCGTGAACTGCTTCGGAAGATCGACATCAACAGCAAATGGGATGAGATTCAAAGCGAAGGCCAAGGCCTCAACCTCTGCGGCGATGAAAAAGAAGTACGCGAAGCAATTAAAAGTAATTGAGGCATTTCGCAAGTCCGGCAATAAGCCGGAATGGATGATCATGGACGTGATTCCGGTGCTGCCGCCGGAATTGCGCCCCCTCGTGCCGCTGGATGGCGGCCGCTTTGCCACGTCCGATTTGAACGATCTGTATCGCCGGGTCATCAACCGGAACAACCGGTTGAAGCGCCTGATGGAATTGAAGGCGCCGGGCGTGATCATTCGCAACGAAATGCGCATGTTGCAGGAAGCGGTGGACGCGCTGTTCGATAACGGGCGGCGTGGCCGCGCGATTCGTGGACCCAACAAGCGGCCGTTGAAGTCGCTCAGCGACATGCTCAAGGGGAAACAGGGCCGGTTCCGTCAAAATTTGCTCGGGAAGCGCGTGGATTACTCGGGCCGCACGGTCATCGTGGTCGGTCCGGAATTGCGCCTCCATCAATGTGGCTTGCCGAAGAAGATGGCATTGGAATTGTTCAAGCCGTTCATCTTCCACAAGCTCGAAGAGCGTGGCGCCGCCACGACCATTAAGAGCGCGAAGCGGTTGGTCGAAAAAGAGCGGCCGGAAGTGTGGGACGTGTTGGACGAAGTCATCCGAGAGCATCCGGTGCTGCTGAATCGGGCGCCGACGCTCCACCGGTTGGGTATTCAGGCGTTCGATCCGGTCCTGGTGGAAGGCAAGGCCATCCGGCTGCATCCGCTGGTGTGCGCGGCGTTCAACGCCGACTTCGATGGCGACCAGATGGCGGTCCATGTGCCCTTGTCCGTAGAAGCGCAGGTCGAAGCGCGCGTGTTAATGATGTCAATCAACAACATCCTCTCGCCGGCCAACGGAAGGCCGATTGCCGTGCCGTCGCAGGACATGGTCCTCGGCTGCTATTGGCTGACGAAGGAACGTGTCGGCGCGAAGGGGGAGGGCAAGATCTTCGGTTCCACCGAAGAAGTGCGGATCGCCTTCGATGCGCGGGAAGTCGAAGAGCATGCGCGCATCAAGGTGCGCATCGATGGGAATTTGGTGCAGACCACCGTCGGCCGCGTGGTCCTCTCAGACGTACTGCCTCAGGGGATGCCCTTCGACTATGCGAACAAGCTGATGACGAAGAAGGAAGTGACGAAGCTCATCGACTCCGTCTATCGTCAAGCGGGTCATCGTGAGACCGTGATGTTTTTGGACAAAATCAAGGACACCGGCTTTGCCTATGCGACGCGCGCCGGTGTGTCGATTTGCATCGACAACATGCACATTCCCAGCAAGAAGGAAGAACTGATCGGGAAGGCGCAGCGCGAGGTCAACGAGATCGAGCGGCAATATGCCGAGGGCTTGATCACTAACGGCGAGCGGTACAACAAGGTCATCGATATCTGGGCGCACGTCACGGAACAGGTTGCGGGCGAGATGATGAAGGAGTTGGGGGCGGGTGGAGATCCGAGCAAGGATGAATCCTTCAACCCCATCTTTATGATGGCCGATTCCGGCGCTCGAGGCAGTTCGCAGCAGATTCGCCAGTTAGGCGGCATGCGCGGGCTGATGGCGAAGCCGTCCGGAGAAATCATCGAAACGCCGATTACCGCCAACTTCCGTGAAGGCCTGACCGTGCTGCAGTATTTCATTTCGACGCACGGCGCTCGCAAAGGTTTGGCCGACACTGCCCTTGAAAACGGCGAATTCGGGTTATCTGACTCGCCGGTTAGTCGACATCGCGCAGGATGTGATCATCAGTGAGATCGATTGCGGTACGACCGACGGCATTTTCGTCAGTGCGCTGGTTGAAGGCGGAGAAATCATTCAGCCCATCGAAGAGCGTATCCTGGGTCGATTGGCGGCGGAAGACATCCGGGACCCTGTGACCGGCGAAATCATCGTGTCCTTCAATGAGGAGATCACCGAGGAACGGACGAAGGATGTCGTCGAAGCCGCGGTCGATCGGGTCAAAATCCGTTCGGTACTGACCTGTCAGTCCCGCCGCGGCGTCTGTCGTGCGTGTTATGGCCGCGACCTGGCACGGGGCCGCCTGGTCGAGAAGGGTGAGCCCGTCGGTGTCATTGCCGCGCAATCCATCGGCGAGCCGGGGACCCAGCTGACCATGCGGACGTTCCACATCGGTGGTACGGCGAGCAAGGTGGTCGAGCAAACTGTGCTCGAAGCGAAGCATGCGGGCCGCATGAAATTCATGAGCTTCGATGCCAAAAAGAATGCCGATGTTCACAATGGCGGCATTGCTGTTCGCAACAAAGAAGGCGAATGGGTCGTCATGAACCGCAATGCCAAGATCGCGATCGTGGATGAAAGCGGCCGCGAGCGCGAGAAGTATCCAGTCGTCTACGGTGCCAAGATCAAGCTCAAGGACGGCGACCGTGTCGAACTGGCGCAGAAGCTCGTGGAGTGGGATCCCTATTCGTTGACGATCCTGACCGAAGTGGGCGGCAAAGTCGCCTACGGCGACATCGTCGAAGGTGTCACGATGAAGGATGAGTTCGACGAAGTCACGGGTCTCTCTCGCAAGGTCATTATCGAACATTCCGGTGCGACGTTGCGTCCTCGTGTCTCAATCAAGGACGAAGGCGGCAAGACCGCCAAGGTGTCGGGAGGCAGCAACACTGTCGCGCGCTATCTGTTGCCGGTCGGAGCGCACATCTTCGTGGAAAAGGGCGCATCCGTGCATCCGGGTGACGTGCTCGCTAAGATTCCCCGCGAAACGACCAAGACGAAGGACATCACCGGCGGTCTGCCGCGCGTGGCGGAACTGTTCGAGGCCAGAAAGCCGAAGGAGCAAGCCGTCATCAGTGAAATCGACGGCGAAGTGTCTTACGGCGGATTCGTGAAGGGTCAGCGCAAGGTATTAGTCGACAATAAGATGGGAGACGTCAAAGAATATTTTATTCCCAAGGGGAAACACGTCAATGTCCACGAGGGAGATTGGGTGCGCGCCGGAGAGCCGCTGATGGACGGCTCGGCCAATCCGCATGACATTCTCGATGTACTCGGCCCGAACGAGTTGCAAAAGTATTTGGTGGACGAAGTACAGGACGTCTACCGATTGCAGGGTGTGTCGATCAACGACAAGCACATCGAGATCATCGTCCGGCAGATGTTGCGCAAAGTGCGGATAGAAGATCCGGGCGACACGGAATTTTTGCCCGGCAGCCAAGTGAGCAAGATGGTATTTGAAGAAGAAAATGATCGAGTCATGAAGAAAGACGGGAAGCCTGCGCTTGGAAAACCGGTGCTCCTGGGGATTACGAAGGCCGCGTTGACCACGGACAGCTTCATCTCGGCGGCGTCGTTCCAAGAGACGACCCGCGTGTTGACTGAAGCGGCGATCAACGGACGGGAGGATAATCTCCTTGGGCTGAAGGAAAACGTAATCGTGGGCCGGTTGATACCCGCTGGCAGCGGATTCGATGAATATCGCGATACGTTTGTCATTAGTCCGAAGCCTGAGCCAGTTGCCGTCGGTCAGGCGGAGTCTCCGGCATTGCCGCGTGAAGGAGCGGCGACGGCGTCGGGAGAAGGCGGAGGCGCATAAACACTGATGTTTCGTGCGTCCCTTGACAGGGGCACGCGTCATCACTATAATCCGCGGGCTTTGCCCATGAATGGGCGTGGCAGGGACTAAACTGTTCTGAGCACGAGAGAAGAAGACCGATGCCAACGATCAATCAGTTAGTGAGAAAGGGCCGCCGCTTGGCCCACGCCAAGACAAAAAGCCCGGCGCTGAAATCCTGTCCGCAAAAACGGGGCGTCTGTCTGCGCGTGTATACATCCACGCCGAAAAAGCCGAATTCGGCGCTTCGAAAGGTGGCGCGTGTCCGGTTGACAAACGGCATGGAAGTCACCACGTACATTCCGGGTGTCGGACACAACTTGCAAGAGCACTCGATTGTGTTGGTACGTGGCGGTCGCGTGAAGGACTTGCCGGGTGTGCGATATCACATCGTCCGTGGCGCGCTCGATGCCGTGGGTGTAGCCGATCGTAAACAGGGCCGCTCGAAGTACGGCGCCAAGCGTCCGAAATAAGATTCTTATCGCGAACTTTCAAGAAAGTACACGACGATGCCACGAAGTAGATTCTTAGGACAGAGAGAGCCGCTCCCGGATGTGCGTTATCGAGACAAGGTGGTCGGGAAATTTCTCAATATTTTGATGGAAGGCGGCAAGAAGAGCACAGCGGAGCGGATTTGTTATGGTGCCTTCGACGTCATTCAGGAAAAAACCGGGGGGGACCCGCTCAAGGTGTTTCGCTCGGCGATCGACAACGTCAAGCCGGTCGTCGAAGTGAAGTCACGCCGAGTCGGCGGCGCATCGTATCAAGTGCCGGTGGAAATTCGTCCGGCTCGACGAATGTCTCTCGCCCTTCGTTGGTTGTCGGAATATGCGCGGACGCGCGGCGGCAAGAGCATGCGGGAAAAACTTGCGGCTGAACTATTAGACGCGTCGAATAATACAGGGGCCGCGGTTAAGAAACGGGAAGACGTGCATCGGATGGCGGAGGCGAATAAGGCCTTCGCGCACTATCGCTGGTAACGTCGTTCTGTGCTGCAGTTGGGCCGTGCTGCGATCCGCAGACGCGGGGTGCCCCTGAATCGCAGCAGTATCGGCTCATTCTGCAGCACGTGTGTTTTTAAGGGGTTGAATGTGGCTCGGCAAGCACCATTAGAGCGGACCAGAAACATCGGCATCATGGCGCACATCGATGCCGGAAAGACGACGACCACGGAGCGCATCCTCTATTACACTGGGATGACGCACAAGATGGGCGAGGTCCACGAGGGCGCGGCCACGATGGACTGGATGGAACAGGAACGTGAGCGCGGCATTACGATTACCGCCGCGGCGACGACCTGTTTCTGGAAGGACCACCGTATCAATATCATCGATACGCCCGGCCACGTCGATTTCACGATCGAGGTGGAACGGTCGTTGCGCGTGCTCGATGGCGCAGTCGCGGTCTTCGATTCGGTGCAGGGTGTCGAGCCGCAATCGGAAACCGTCTGGCGGCAAGCGGACAAGTATCAGGTTCCACGCATTGCGTTCATGAACAAGATGGACCGGGTCGGTGCGGATTTCTATTTCAGCGTACAGACGATCATTGATCGGTTGGGCGCAAATCCGGTGCCCATACAGATTCCAATCGGACGCGAATCGGAATATCGCGGATCGATCGATCTGATTACCATGAAAGCCTACGTGTACGACGACGAAACCCTCGGCGCGAAGTACAGGATCGACGACATTCCAGCCGATCTGATGGACAAGGCCAAAGAGTACCGCGAGAAAATGCTCGAGGCGGTCGCGGAGTTCGACGATCAGGTGATGGAGAAGTATCTCAACGGCCAATCGTTGACCGAAGAAGAGATCCACCGGGTGGTGCGAGCCGGCACAATCAAGATGAAGGTGATTCCGGTACTCTGCGGTTCGGCGTTCAAGAACAAGGGCGTGCAGCAATTGCTCGACGGCGTCGTAGATTTTCTGCCCTCCCCTCTGGATATTCCCCCCGTTAAAGGCATCGATCCGAACACGGACAAAGAAGTCGAACGGAAACCCTCGGATAGCGAGCCGTTTTCCGCGCTGGCCTTCAAGATCATGTCGGATCCATTTGCGGGGCAGCTCACCTATTTCCGTGTGTATTCCGGGACGCTGAAAACTGGTACGCCGGTGTTGAATGTCACGAAGGGAACGAAGGATCGGATCGGCCGCTTGCTGAAAATGCATGCGAACAAGCGGGAAGAAATCGATGCAGCCCATGCTGGCGATATTGTCGCCGCCGTTGGGTTAAAGGGCGCCACGACGGGCGACACCTTGGCCGACGAAAAGCAGCCGGTGCTGCTCGAAGTCATGAAGTTTCCCGAACCGGTCATTGCGATGGCCATCGAACCGAAGACGAAACAAGACCAGGAAAAGATGGGTTTTGCCCTTCAAAAGCTCGCGCAGGAAGACCCGTCGTTCCGCGTGCGAACCGATGAAGAAACGGCGCAGACCATTATTGCGGGCATGGGCGAGTTGCACTTGGAAATCATCGTCGATCGGTTGCTCCGGGAATTCAAAGTCGAAGCCAATGTCGGCAAGCCTGAAGTCGCTTTCAAGGAAACGATCCGGCGAAAAGCCGAAGCCGAATCCAAGTACATCAAGCAGACCGGTGGCCGCGGCCAGTACGGCCATGTCGTCCTCACGGTCGAGCCATCGGAATCGGGTAAGGGATTGGAGTTTGTGAACAAGGTCGTCGGCGGGGCGATTCCCAAGGAATATATCCCGGCTATCGAAAAGGGCGTGAAGGAGCGAATGGAAAACGGGGTTATCGCCGGCTATCCGTTGCGTGACATCAAGGTCACCGTAATCGATGGCTCCTATCACGAAGTCGATTCCAATGAAATGGCGTTCAAGATTGCCGCGTCGATGGGATTTTCAGATGCCTGCAAAAAAGCGGATGCCGTGTTGCTGGAGCCGATCATGAAGGTTGAGGTGCTGGTGCCTCAGGAATTCATGGGCGACGTGATCGGCAACCTGAACGGCCGGCGTGGAAAAGTTCAAGGCATGAAAGTGCGTGCCGGTGCTCAAGCGATTGAAGCGTCGGTGCCGCTCATGGAAATGTTCGGTTATGCCACCGATCTTCGTTCGCGGACGCAGGGCCGTGCGACGTACAGTATGGAATTCGATCGGTACGACCAGGTTCCCAAGCAGATTTCCGAGGCCATCATCGCCAAATATCGTGGCGAATAACATTGTGAACTATTGCGAGAGTATGGAGTAGGGAGGAGTCGGTATGGCGAAGGCGAAATTTGAGCGGAAGAAGCCGCATGTGAATATCGGGACGATCGGGCACGTGGACCATGGGAAGACCACGCTGACGGCCGCCCTGACGAAGATCAGTGCGGACAAAGGGATGGCGAAGTTCATCAGCTACGACGAAGTGGCCAAGGCGAGCGAGAGCCAAGGGCGCCGCGATGCGACCAAGATCATGACCATCGCCATCAGCCACGTGGAGTACGAAACCGAGAAACGCCACTATGCCCACGTCGACTGCCCCGGCCACGCGGACTATGTGAAGAACATGATCACCGGGGCCGCCCAGATGGATGGCGCGATCTTGGTGGTGAGTGCGGCCGATGGCCCCATGCCGCAGACCCGGGAACATATTCTGTTGGCCCGCCAAGTGGGGGTGCCCTATATCGTCGTGTTTCTGAACAAGGCCGACAAGATCGACGATAAGGAACTCTTGGATCTGGTGGAGCTGGAAGTCCGGGAACTCTTGAGCAAGTACGACTTTCCCGGAGACAAGACGCCGATTATCCAAGGCAGCGCCTTGAAAGCCATGGAAGGCGATCAGGGGCCGCTGGGCGTGCCCAGTATCCTGAAACTCTTGGAAGCGGTCGATACCTATATTCCGACCCCGCAGCGGCCGATCGATAAACCCTTCCTGATGCCGATCGAAGACGTCTTCACCATCAGCGGCCGCGGCACCGTGGTCACCGGGCGTTGTGAGCGGGGCATCGTGAAAGTGGGCGATGAAATCGAAATCGTGGGCTTGAAGCCCACGCAGAGCACCGTGGTGACCGGGGTGGAAATGTTCCGCAAGGTGCTCGATGAAGGCCAGGCGGGGGACAACATCGGCGTGCTCTTGCGCGGGACGAAGAAAGAAGACGTGGAGCGCGGCATGGTGCTGGCGAAGCCCAAGAGTATTACGCCGCATACGAAGTTCAAGGCCGAGATCTATGTGCTGACGAAGGAAGAAGGGGGCCGGCATACGCCGTTCTTCAACGGGTATCGGCCGCAGTTCTACTTCCGGACGACCGACGTGACGGGGATCGTGTCGCTGAATCCGGGGGTGGAGATGGTGATGCCGGGGGACAACGTGAGTGTGAGCGCCGAGTTGATCAGCCCGATCGCGATGGATCAGGGCCTGCGCTTCGCGGTGCGCGAGGGCGGCAAGACCGTCGGCTCCGGCGTGGTCACGGAAATTTTAGCGTAATGAACAGAGAGTAGAGGATTGCATGGTTAAGGTTGATCAACGAATCAGGATTAGGTTGCGCGGCTTCGATTATCGCGTGCTGGACCAATCGGTCGCAGAAATCGTGGAAACAGTGCGGCGGAGCGGTGCGAAAATCGTCGGACCGATTCCTTTGCCGACCCGGATTGAAAAGTTCACCGTACAGAGCGCGACGCACGCGGACAAGAAGGCACGCGAGCAGTTTGAAATCAGGACGCACAAGCGCTTGATGGACATCATGGAGCCGACGCCGGAAACGATGGATTCGCTGATGAAGCTGAATCTGGCTGCGGGCGTCGATGTGGAAATAAAGTTATAAGGTCCACGTTCTGAGTGCTGAGTTCCGGAAGGCGGAACACTCGGGACTCAGGACTCAACGCACAGGACTGGATGAATTATGACGAACGGGTTACTCGGTAAGAAACTCGGTATGACGCAGATGTTGGACGAGACACGTCTGACGCCGGTCACAGTGATCGAGGCTGGTCCGTGCCGCGTGGTGATGGTGAAGACGAAAGAGCGCGATGGATATGAAGCCGTGCAGTTAGCATTTGGAGAGGTGAAGGACCGGAAGCTCTCGAAAGCGCAATTAGGGCATCTGAAAAAGCACGAAGCCCCCGCCAGCCGCGTATTGAAAGAGTTCAAGAAAGACGGTGACGTCGCGGTAGGGCAGACGGTGAAGGCCGATATTTTCAAAAAGGGCGACTGGGTCGATGTCATCGGGGTTTCGAAGGGCAAAGGATTTCAGGGCGTCGTCCGTCGGCACCATTATGCCGGCGGTCCTGAGTCGCACGGGTCGATGTTTCATCGCGCGCCAGGTTCGATCGGCGCGAGTTCATTTCCGTCCCGCGTGTGGAAAGGGAAAACACTCCCGGGACACATGGGGGCCGAGCGGATTACGGCTCAGCGGTTAAAGGTCATTGAGACCAGGCCTGAGGAGAATCTGTTGTTCGTCCGCGGTTCGATTCCCGGTGCGGCAAATGGGCTCGTGGTCGTCAGAAAGTCGAAGAAGGGATAGAGCATGCCGACGGTAGATGTCTTTGATCTGAACAGGCGGAAGGTCGGGTCTGCGGAACTGCCCGCGGAAGTGTTCGGCTGCAAGCCGCATACGGCACTGGTGCACGAAGCGGTCATCATGCAGCGCGCCTGCGAACGGCAGGGAACCGCATCGACCCTCCGGCGGGGGGAAGTGAGCGGATCGGGCAAAAAGCCGTGGAAGCAAAAACATACGGGACGGGCTCGCGCCGGTTCGTTGCGGTCGCCTATCTGGCGGCACGGCGGTTCGGTCTTTGGTCCGAAGCCGAGAAGTTACGCCTTTAGCATGCCGAAGAAAAAATATCGGGCCGCATTACAGAGTGCGCTGTCCTCGAAGGTGACCGATGGTCATCTCTTCGTCGTGTCCAGCCTCTCACTGGAACAGCCCAAGACGAAAGTACTGGTCAAGGCGCTGGAGCAGTTTGCTGCAGGTTCACAAGTTCTCGTCATTGCCGGTGAGGGGCAGACGGGACTGACTCAGGCGGCGCGGAATCTCGCGAAGGTCAACGTCGTGGCGCCCGATCGGTTGAACGTATATGACATCGTTCGTGCGGGCACGATCGTGATTCCTGAGCGAGAGTTGGCTCGGGTGAAGGAGGTCTGGGCATGAAGCTCGATCTTCACAGCGTGCTCATCCAACCCTTGCTGACCGAAAAAGTCACGGCTCTGCGCGAAAGCAGCAACACGGTCGGTTTTTTGGTCCACCCGGATGCGAATCGTGTTCAGATCAAGCAGGCAGTCGAAACGCTCTTAAAAGTCAAAGTTGAACGCGTCAATGTGTTGAACGTGCAGGGCAAGATCAAGCGCTTGGGCCGGTTTTCCGGAAAGCGTTCCGATTGGAAAAAAGCCTTCGTGAAGTTGAAAGAAGGCGAAAAGCTTGAGCTCTACGAAAGCGCTTAACAAGATATTGAGAAAGGCCGCCAGCTGTTTTCGCGTCTGCGGCCTTGTCTGACGGCCTTTTTGACCATCCTGTGTTCTCCAAGTGCGAGGATGGTTTTTTACCAGGGTACTAGATAAGGAACAAGTTCATGGGACTGAAAGCGTATAAGCCAACGACGTCTGGCCGGCGCGGGATGACGATCGTGACGACGGAAGAGTTGACGAAGAAGAAGCCCGAAAAGTCACTCACCTCGTTTCACATTCGTGCCGCTGGCAGAAACAACGATGGACGAACGACCGTCCGTTTCCGTGGAGCGGGCCATCGCCGGCTCTACCGGAAGATCGATTTCCGGCGCGACAAGCTAGGGATTTCCGCCAAGGTGACCGCCCTTGAGTACGATCCCAACCGCTCAGCCAGGATCGCGTTGTTGACCTACAAGGACGGTGAGAAGCGGTACATTCTGGCGCCGATCGGTTTGCAGATCGGCGACGTCTTGCAGTCCGGCGCCGATGCCGAAGTGCGGACAGGCAATGCGTTGTCGCTCGCGAACATGCCGCTGGGCACCACGATTCACAACATCGAATTGAAGCCCGGGAAGGGCGGTCAGCTGATCCGCAGTGCCGGAGGATTCGCGCAGGTGATGGGTCGCGACGGCGCATATGTGCAGGTGCGGCTGAAGTCCGGTGAAATGCGCCGGATCCTGGCGTCCTGCATGGCCACAGTCGGCCAGGTTGGCAATCTGGACCACGAGAATATCAATGTCGGCAAAGCAGGACGCAACCGATGGTTGGGCCGTCGCCCGCACGTACGTGGCGTCGTCATGAATCCGGTCGACCATCCGCACGGCGGCGGTGAAGGGAAATCAGGCCAGGGTAATCCCCATCCGGTGTCCCCTTGGGGCCTCCCGACCAAGGGCTACAAGACGAGGCAAAACAAGAAAACGGACAAATACATCATCGCCCGCCGCAAGTCAGGAGTGCGCAATGCCTAGATCGATTAGTAAGGGCGCCTTTGTCGACGATCATCTGCTCAAGAAGGTTGAGCAGATGAATCAAACCAAGGATCGAAAGATCATCAAAACCTGGTCCAGGCGATCGACAGTCATTCCGGACATGATCGGGCATACGTTCGCCGTACATAATGGAAAGAAGTTTATTCCCGTGTTCGTGACCGAGAACATGGTGGGCCATAAACTGGGCGAATTTGCACCGACGAGATTCTTCAAGGGACATGGCCAGGCCAAGACAGAAAAGGCAGTCGCACTGAAGTAAGTAAGACGACCACCGAGGAAGAAGATGGCAGAAGCACGAGCAGTACTCAGATTTGTCCGTGTCGCGCCCCGCAAGGCGCGGCCGGTCGTCGACATGATTCGAGGGCAACAAGTCCCCCTGGCGTTGGCCATGCTGAAGCATCTTCCGAGGCATGCCGCCCGCGTCATCGAGAAAGTACTGCGCTCGGCCGTCGCCAACGCCGAACAGAAGGAGTTGGGCGACAGTGAATCTATGCGGGTATCGAAAGCCTTTGTGAATTGTGGCCCGATCTATAAGCGTTTCCGTGCCCGGTCGATGGGGCGCGCCAACGCCATTCAGAAGCGGACAAGCCACATTACCGTCGTCGTCGAAGCCCCGGGCGTCACCGGGAAGTCATAGACCGTAGAACATTGAGCGGATCGGCAGATTCGCCGCCGCAGAACTGAGGTACGCAGCGTATGGGTCAGAAAACACATCCAATAGGGTATCGGCTCGGCTACAACTACACGTGGAGTTCCCGCTGGTATGCGGGCAAGGATTACGCGAAGTTGCTCCACCAGGACATCAAGATTCGGAAGGTCGTCAAACAGAAGTTGTTTCATGCGGGCATCGCCAAAGTGGAAATCGAACGATCCGGGGATCAGACCCGCGTCATCATCCATACGGCCAGACCGGGGATCATCATCGGACGCAAGGGCGCTGAGGTGGACAAACTGAAGGCCGAATTGGAAAAACAGTATGGCGGACAAGTTTACATCACGGTGAAAGAAATCAAAAAGCCCGAGTTGGATGCGCAGCTGGTCAGCGAAAACGTGGCGACCCAATTGGAAAAGCGAGTCGCATTCCGGCGCGCCATGAAGCGGAGCGTTCAATCGGCGCTGCGTCTCGGCGCGCAAGGCATCAAGATCATGATCGCCGGCCGCTTAGGCGGTGCGGAAATCGCACGCACGGAGTGGTATCGCGAAGGCCGTGTGCCCCTGCACACGCTTCGTGCTGAAATCGATTACGGATTTGCCGAAGCGCATACCACGATGGGGCAAATCGGCGTCAAGACGTGGATTTATAAAGGAGAGCTTCTTCCGGCACAGCCGATGAAGCCGGAATCTGCTTTTGAACGGCGGCTCGGTTAAGGAACGAGGGCATTGTGTTAGCACCGAAAAAAGTCAAATTCAGAAAAATGATGAAGGGGCGGATGCGGGGCAAGGCCTACCGTGGCGGCCATATTACACTCGGCGAGTTTGGTCTCAAGGCCTTGGAGCCGGGCTGGGTGACCAGTCGGCAGATCGAGGCGGCGCGTATCGCAATCACCCGATATGTGAAGCGCGGTGGTCAGGTCTGGACGAGAATTTTCCCCGACAAGCCGATCACGAAAAAACCGGCCGAAACGCGTATGGGTAAAGGGAAAGGCAATCCGGAATACTGGGTGGCCGTCGTGAAGCCGGGCCGGATCCTGTATGAAATGGGCGGCGTCACGCCGGATATCGCACATGAAGCGTTCCGCCTGGCGTCTCACAAGTTGCCGATCGCCACGAAATGTGTCACGCGTGGCGAATTTTAAGATTGTTGCGGAGATCGCGAAAGCACGGGACCTGAAATGGAACTCAAGGATTTGAAACAGATGACCGGCGCGGAACTTTCCGAGAAAGCCAAGCAATTGACGCAGGAGCTATTCAATCTGCGGTTTCAGTTGGGCACGGGCCGGCTAGAAAATCCCATGCAGATTCGAAAGACCAAGCGGTTGATCGCGCAGGTAAAGACCGTGATGCGCGAGGTCGAACAGGCTGATCGGAAGTAGGCGTTTAACGGCGAAAGGGTTGGAAGCATGGCGGAATCGCAAGTCAAGCGGCGAGAGTGGGTGGGACGTGTCCTCAGCAACAAGATGAACAAAACGGTCGTCGTGGCGGTGGAGCGTCAGGTCGTGCATCCCATCTATCACAAGGTGCTTCGGCGCATGACGAAGTTTAAGGCGCATGATGAGGAGAACAGCTGCAACGTCGGAGATCGCGTGCGGATGATCGAGACCAGACCTATCAGCAAGGACAAGCATTGGCGGGTGGTCGAAATATTGGAAAAGGGGCGCGTGGACTAATCGGCCTGGCGGGTTCGTTCGGTGAGGTCATACAAGGAATCATGATTCAGAATTACACATATATGGATGTGGCCGATAATTCGGGTGCCAAGCAGGCCATGTGCTTTCACGTGCTCGGCGGGTCGAAGCGCCGCTACGCGTCGTTGGGAGATGTGATCGTCGTGGCCGTCAAGGAGGCGATTCCTCAGGCGACGGTGAAGAAGGGAGATGTCAGCCGTGCAGTGATCGTGCGGACGACCAAGGAAGTGCGCCGTGAAGATGGATCGTATATCAAATTTGACCGGAATGCGTGCGTGCTGATTAACAAGGAAGGCGAGCCGATTGGGACGCGTATTTTCGGGCCTGTCGCACGCGAGCTTCGCTGGAAAAAGTTCATGAAGATCATTTCGCTGGCTCCAGAAGTGCTTTAACCAGATTGTGAGCAGGGGTGAACGTGGAAGCGCTGCAGAAAAGTCACATTCGTAAAGGGGATACGGTGGTGGTGATCGCGGGACGAGATCGTGGAAAGTCCGGGAAGGTCCTGTCCGTCGATCGTTCCGTTGGCAAGGTCGTGGTTGAGAAATTAAACATGATCAAGCGGCATACCAAGCCGAATCAAAAAGTCAAACAGGGCGGTATCCTCGAAAAAGAAGCCCCGCTGGCCATCTCGAACGTGATGTTCTTGTGTCCGGTGACGAAAAAACCGACCAGATTGGGTATCCGCGTGCAGGCAGACGGTCGGCGGGTCCGGTTCAGCAAGAAGTCGAACGAAATCGTCGAGTAGAAATAGAAGGATCGTATGGCGGACGCAAAAGATCCCAAAAAAGGCAAAGGCGGCAAGCCGGCAGGTCGGTCGTCGAAGAAGGACGGCGCCAAAGCGCCTCAGGTGTTGGATGATGGGAGCGAGGAATCAAAGTTTCAGCCGCGCCTGCGCGATGCCTATCGTGAGCGGGTCGTGCCGGCTCTAATGAAGGAGTTTGGCTACAAGAACGTCATGCAGGTGCCGAAGCTCGATCGCATCGTACTGAACGTCGGCATGAGCGAAGCGACTCAGAATGTGAAGTTGCTGGAGAGCGCCGCGACGGAATTGGGCACGATCACCGGGCAGAGGGCCGTGGTGACCAAAGCCAAGAAAGCCATCGCCGGATTCAAGCTGCGACAGGGCATGCCCATCGGCACGAAGGTGACGTTGCGAAGCCGGCGCATGTACGAGTTTTTCGATCGACTGGTATCACTGGCGCTGCCGCGCATCCGAGATTTTCGGGGCGTGTCCCCCAAGGCGTTTGACGGCCGAGGGAACTACACATTGGGTTTGAAAGAACAGTTGATTTTCCCGGAGATTCAATACGATGAAGTGGCCTCGATTCACGGCATGGACATCACAATCGTGACGACGGCGCGCACTAACGACGAAGGAAAAGCGCTGCTCGCGCAATTGGGGATGCCGTTCCGGACCTAACACTGAACGAAGGAGTCAGTAGTGTCGAGATTAGCGCTCAGAAATAAAACCGCGGCCAAACCGAAGTTCAAAACCCAAGGCTATCACCGGTGCGGTATATGCGGGCGTGTCCATGGGTTCTTGCGACGATTCAAGATGTGCAGAATCTGCTTCCGGCTTCTGAGTCTGAAGGGAGAAATTCCCGGGGTCAGAAAAGCCAGTTGGTAGGGGCAGTCGCCGGCTAGTGAAGTACCGCCGGCCGTTGTTGTCGATTTTGATGTTGGTGAAAGGGTTCGTATGGTTACAGATCCGATTAGCGATCTATTAGTGCGATTGCGGAACGGGTTTCGACGTCACCATGACGTCGTGACGATTCCGGCTTCAAAATTGAAACGCGAGGTCCTGCGCGTCCTCCAAGCCGAGGGATACATCCAGGGCATCGAAGCGGGCACGGCAGAAGACGGACACCCAGTGCTCAAGGTGTCGTTGCGGTATGTCGGTGAAGGAGAGCCTATGATCACCGGAATGCAGCGCATCAGCAAACCCGGACGGCGGGTGTACGTCGGGACCAAGGAAATTCCGCGTGTACGGAACGGCATCGGTCTGGCCATTCTGTCGACGTCGAAGGGCATCATGACGGACCAGGCTTCCCGGAAGGCGGGCCTCGGTGGTGAGGTACTCTGCTCCATTTGGTAGAGAACGTCGCCTTGGTGAATCAGTAGGAGAGATGAGGAAGCGATGTCACGCATAGGGAAAAAGCCGATCGCAGTACCGGCCGGAGTCGATGTGAAAATAGCGGGATCCGTCGTGTCCGTGAAGGGACCGCTGGGTAAGCTGGATTGGACGTTGACCCCGGGTATCGGGGTGACCGTGGACAAGGGGCAGGTCTTGGTGACCAGGTCCAGCGATGACCGCAACGTGAGGGCGATGCACGGCTTGGTTCGTGCGGAGCTCAGCAATATGGTCCATGGCGTGACCAAAGGCTATGAACGGAACATGGAGATCACCGGCGTCGGATATAAAGCGGCGGTTCAAGGCCGGACGATGAGTTTCAACGTGGGTTACATCAATCCGGTGTTGTACCCAGTGCCGACCGGTATCGACGTGAAAGTCGACAAGCAAACGTTGATCAATATCAAGGGCGCGGACAAGCGGTTGGTCGGTCAGGTGGCCGCGAACCTGCGTGCTATCAAGCCCCCGGACGTGTACAAGCAGAAGGGCGTGCGCTATGTCGGCGAAACGTTGAGAAAGAAAGAAGGAAAGACCGGAAAATAGGTTGAACCATGAATAGTGCAGAAAAATCACGTCAACTCGCGCAGTCGTCAGCAACGTGTCCGTCAACGGATCTTTGGAACCGACGAGCGTCCGCGGCTCAATGTGTTCCGCAGTAGCGGCCATATCTACGCGCAGATCATCAACGATCTGAAGGGTACGACGCTGGCCGCCGCATCCTCGCTCGACAAGTCGTTGCGGAAGACCTTGAAATCAACGAGCAGCATTGGAGCAGCCAAGGCCGTCGGGACCCTGTTGGCGGAGCGGGCCAAGAGCGCCAAGATTCAGAAAGTCGTGTTCGATCGAGGGGGCCGGTTGTACCACGGCCGGATCAAGGCATTGGCGGAAGCCTCTCGTGAAGGCGGCTTGCAATTTTAGGTTGAGGCTGGGGAACCCTCAATCCTTAACCTGAGAATAAGGGAGTAACGAGCGTGCGAGTCAATCCTGATGAATTAAGTCTGAAAGACAAAGTTGTCTTCATCAATCGCGTGGCAAAAGTCGTCAAGGGCGGTAAGCGCTTCAATTTTTGTGCGCTCGTGGTGGTCGGAGACGGCCAGGGGTGGGTCGGCATCGGCAAGGGCAAAGCAGCGGAAGTGCCAGTCGCCATTGCCAAAGCGGTGCAACAGGCGAAGAAAAATCTGGTCCATGTGCCCCTCAAGTCAGGAACGATTCCCCATGAGGTTCACGGCTTGTTCGGCGGCGAGCATGTCTTATTGAAGCCGGCGGTCGAAGGAACCGGAATTATCGCCGGCGGCGCAGTACGGGCTGTCGTGGAACTGGTCGGTGCACGCAATATTATTTCAAAGACACTGGGACGAGGGAATCCGTTTAACACCGTGCGGGCGACGCTTGATGGTCTCACGCAGCTCAGAAACCCGGAGGAAGTGATGCAGTTGCGGAGGGAAGGAATGCATAGCGTGGTGACGGCATAATGACCACGGCAAAAACGGCAAAGACAGCGCCTCAGAGCGTGCGCATCACATTAAAGCGGAGTCCGATCGGGACACCGCAGCGACATCGGCTCGTTCTACGCGGGTTGGGTCTACGGAAGATTCGCCAATCAGTCGTCCGTCCTGATACGCCTCAAGTGCGTGGATTGATTCATAAAGTGGGATATCTCCTGGAAGTGCAGCCATCATGAATTTACATGACCTCGCTCCTGCAAAGGGAGCCAAGAAAAAGCGAAAACGTATCGGTCGCGGCCCCGGATCCGGTCATGGAAAAACGTCGACCAAGGGGCACAAGGGTTTGTTGGCCCGCTCGGGCGGAGGAAAACAGCCGGGATTTGAAGGCGGCCAGATGCCGCTCATTCGTCGGGTGCCGAAGTACGGGTTCACGAATCCATTCAGGAAAGAGTATGCCATCGTCAACATTCAAAGTTTGGCTGATCTGTCATCATCCGGCACGATTACGCCGCAGGCAATGGTCGATGCGGGCCTAGTCAAACGTGTGACGTTGCCGATCAAGATCCTGGGAAACGGCGAGTTAAAAAAGGCCATCGTCGTGCAGGCGCACAAATTCAGCAAGTCGGCCGAGGCAAAGATCCAAGCAGCGGGAGGGTCAGTCGAGGTTATTCCCGGTGTTTGAGCGTCTCCTGACCAGCTTTCAGAATATACTGAAAATTCCCGAGCTGCGGACGCGTATCCTCTTCACGCTGGGGATGCTCGTCGTCTATCGGGTCGGCGCTCACATTCCGACTCCGGGCATTAACGGAGAAGCGCTGTCGGAGTTTTTACAGAAACAAGGGGGGGCGCTCCTCGGGTTCCTCGACATTTTTTCTGGCGGGTCACTGTCGCGGCTGACGATCTTTGCGCTGGGCATCATGCCCTACATCAGCGCGTCGATCATCTTGCAGCTGTTGACGGTGGTCGTGCCGCATCTCTCGAAACTGGCCAAAGAGGGAGAGCGGGGCCGAAAGAAGATCATTCAGTACACCCGGTTCGGCACGATCGGCATCGCGCTGATTCAGGGATTCGGGATCGCCGTCGGTCTCGAACAGATGAACGGCGGCGCCTTTGTCATGGACAAGGGGTGGGCGTTCCGGCTGATGACGGTCATTACGCTGACGGCCGGCACCGGTTTTCTGATGTGGCTGGGCGAGCAGATTACCGAGCGGGGCATCGGCAACGGCATTTCGCTCATCATTTTTGCCGGCATCGTAGCACGTCTGCCTTCGGCCGTGGCGCAGACGTATAACCTCTATGAGATCGGCCAGCTGAATGCGTTTTTGCTGATCGGGCTTGCCGCCTTGATGGTGGCAGTCGTCGCGGCCATCGTGTTTTTGGAGAGCGGGCGGCGCAAAGTCCCGGTGCAGTATGCCAAACGGGTCGTCGGTCGGCGGGTATATGGCGGACAGAGCACGCATATTCCGTTGAAGATCAATACGGCAGGAGTCATTCCTCCGATCTTTGCCTCGTCGATCATCGCGTTCCCGGCGACGATCGCGGGATTTTTCGAGACGCCGTGGATCAAGGCGATCGGTGCGCAACTCTCGCCCGGGTCCCTGCTCTACACGTTGATGTATGTCGGGCTCATTCTGTTTTTCTGTTTCTTTTACACAGCGGTGGTATTGAATCCGGTCGACATGGCCGACAACATGAAAAAGTACGGAGGGTTCATCCCAGGGATTCGTCCTGGGCAGCGCACCTCCGATTATATCTATAAGGTGCTGACGCACATTACATTTGCCGGGGCGATTTATTTGGCGATCGTCTGCGTCATTCCGGAATTTTTGATTTATAAGCTGAACGTCCCATTTTATTTCGGCGGCACGTCGCTGTTGATTGTGATCGGTGTGGGGTTGGACACCGCCCAGCAGATCGAGTCGCACATGCTGATGCGCAACTACGAGGGATTTTTGGGAAAGGGCATGGGCCCTATCCGCGGACGGAGCGGGTGAGGCCGGCATGCGCGTTGTGTTTCTTGGGGCGCCCGGCGTCGGCAAGGGTACGCAAGCGGATCGGATTGCCACACAATTTAAGATTCTCAAGATTTCGACCGGCGATTTACTCCGGGAGGCGGTCAGAAATCAGACGCAGTTAGGGCTCGAAGCGAAAAGTTACATGGACCAGGGCAAGCTGGTCCCTGATTCTGTCGTGATCGGGCTCGTGCGGGATAAGTTGGGCGATCCCGGTGGTGCGAAGGGATTCGTGCTGGACGGGTTTCCGCGAACCGTGACGCAGGCCGAAGAATTAGGAAAGGCGTTACAGGCGGCACGGCGGCCCTTGGATCGCGTAGTCAACTTTCAGGTTTCTCGGGAAGACATTATCAAGCGGTTGAGTGGCCGCCGGAGCTGTCCCAAGTGCCAGGCGACGTTTCATGTGGACTTCGCCCCGTCGAAAAAAGGCGATGCCTGCGATCGATGCGGCGAGATCTTGGTCCAGCGAAGCGACGACACACGGGACGCCATTGAAACGCGCTTAAAGGTGTACGAGGAACAAACGGCGCCCTTGATTCAGTACTACGGCAACAAGCGGCTTCTCACGGACCTGGATGCGTCCGGTTCCGTAGATGCCGTGTTCGAAGCTTTGTTCGGAGTACTGGCGCCCTATAGCGCAGTATGATCATTCTCAAGACGCCAGACGAAATCGCCGTGATGGCAAAGGCGTCGAGAGTCGTGGCTGAGGTGCTGGAAGTTTTAAAGCCAGCCGTCAGGCCGGGCGTGGCAACGGATGACTTGGACCGGCTGGCCGAAGCGGAAATTCGCTCGCGAGGAGCAATCCCCGCGTTTAAAGGGTATCGAAATTATCCGAAGACGCTTTGCGCGTCAGTGAACGAGCAGGTCGTTCACGGAATTCCCTCCAAGCGGGTGTTGAAGGAGGGGGACATCATTGGTCTGGACCTGGGCGCGATCGTCGGGGGATTCTACGGAGATTCGGCAGTGACTGTGGCGGTTGGACGCATCGACGAGAAGACGGCCACGCTCGTGCGGGTCACTGAGGAAGCGCTGTCGTTGGGGATCGAGCAGGCGGTGGTAGGCAATCGGTTATCCGATATCTCCCACGCAGTCCAGCGGCATGTGGAGGCGGCCGGCTATTCGGTCGTGACCGAGTTTGTCGGTCATGGAATTGGCCGTCAACTGCATGAGGAACCGCAGGTGCCGAATTATGGAAAACCGGGACAGGGTCCTCGCTTGCAACCGGGAATGGTGTTGGCGATCGAGCCGATGGTCAACATGGGAGGGGCGGCGGTTCGGGTGCTGGAAGATCGCTGGACGGCGGTAACGGTTGACGGCAGTTTGTCGGCCCACTTTGAGCATACGATTGCCATACAATCCAGCGGTCCGGCGCTGGTATTGAGCCGGTTGTGAACATCAGGCAGGCGATGCTCAGTAAGGAGAAGGGGTAACGGTTCGTGCCGAAGGAAGACATTATTGAAATCCAAGGTTCCGTGCTGGAAACCTTGCCCAATGCCATGTTTCGTGTGCAACTCGATAACGGTCACAAAATTCTCGCGCATATCTCGGGGAAGATGCGCATGCATTTTATCCGCATTCTCCCAGGAGACAAGGTGACAGTGGAAATGTCGCCGTACGATCTGACGCGCGGGCGGATCACGTATCGATTCAAGTAGGAGTGTGAACGTCATCATGAAGGTCAAATCATCAGTCAAGCCGATTTGTGCGAAGTGCAAAGTGGTGAGACGCCGTGGAGTGGTACGAATTCTCTGCGAGAACCCACGGCACAAACAACGGCAAGGGTAGAAACGTCTGATGACGACCTCATCAGACTCCTGCTCGCGCAACGCGCGGCCAATGGGAAGAAGCGGCGTCTTGGCGCCGCGGGGCGGGCGGGTGAGAAAGCGGCCCTCGTTGGACGCGCGCAATCGAGTCTGACGAGGTCATCCTCAGACTGAAGATGAAGAGAAGTAAGGAGGAGCTATGGCACGTATCGCCGGAGTGGATTTGCCGAGGGAGAAGCGGTCGGACATCGGCCTGACCTATGTGTTCGGGATCGGACGGGCCGCGGCGCGATACATCCTGGACAAGGCCGGGATTGACGGCGCGATCCGCGTGAAGGATCTCAGTGAAGATCAGATCGTCAAGATCCGCGAGATCATCGAGCAGGAATACCAGGTCGAAGGCGACCTGAGAAAAACATTTTCCATGAACATCAAGCGGTTGATCGATACCGGCACGTATCGCGGTCTTCGACATCGAAAAGGCTTGCCGGTACGGGGCCAACGTTCGAAAACCAACGCGCGAACGAGGAAGGGCCGACGCTCCGGTGTTGGAAGCAAGCCGAGACCAGCTGCCCGTCCAGCGCCGACCGCATAATCGTTCCATTTGTAGGAGTCTGTATGAGTGTAAAAAAAGGCAAGAAGAAAGAACGACGGATTGTGCAGAGCGGGATCGCTCACGTGCAGGCCTCGTTCAACAACACCATTGTGACAATCACGGATATGAGCGGCAATACCGTCGTCTGGGCCAGCGCCGGGAACCAGGGATTCAAGGGGTCCAGAAAGAGCACTCCATTCGCCGCGCAGCGAGCCGGTGAAGCAGCCGCCCGCAAGGCGATGGAAAGCGGGATGCGGCAGGTCGATGTCTATGTGAACGGGCCCGGATCTGGACGTGAATCGGCGATTCGTTCGTTACAGGGGGCGGGACTCCGGATCAATCTGATTCGTGACGTGACGCCTATCCCGCACAACGGCTGCCGTCCTCCGAAACGGCGTCGGGTCTAGCAAGAGAGGTCGAATTAAGAAGAACGAGGGCATACCATGATGGTCGTGCCCGGTAACCGGAGGTAGAGAAGTGGCAAAGTATCGTGGACCCGTCTGTCGGTTGTGTCGGCGTGAAGGCGAGAAGTTATTTTTGAAGGGCACGCGCTGCATGACCGAAAAATGTGCGATCGAGCGCCGAAGCTATCCACCTGGGCAGCACGGACAAGCTCGGCCGAGAATTTCGGACTACAGCACGCAGCTCCGTGAGAAGCAAAAGTTGCGGCGAATTTACGGGCTTCAAGAGCGGCAGTTCCGGGGTGTATTTGAGCGGGCCGAGCGACAGTCAGGAGTGACCGGTGAGGCATTGCTGCGGTTGCTCGAGTGCCGGCTGGACAACGTGACGTATCGACTAGGATTCGGCGCATCGCGCAAGGAAGCCCGGCAGCTCGTGGGCCACGGCCACGTGACGGTGAACGGTCGAAAGACCAACATCCCGGGCGCGCAAGTCCGTGCCGGTGACGTCGTGGCGGTGCGGGAGCGAAGCCGGACGCTCGTGTCGATTCAGGCTTCGCTGGAGTCGGTTGAGGGCCGCGGGATTCCGGAATGGTTGGAATTGGACAAGGCGGGGTTCAAGGGAACGGTGCGGGCGTTGCCGACCAAGGATCAGATTACACTGCCGGTCAACGAGCAGATGGTCGTCGAGTTGTACTCGAGATAACGGCAACTTCATACAACGCCGGCCTTGTGCAGAATGCATCGCAGAAGGTGCGGCGGCTGACAGGATGAAGGGGGACTCATGATCAAAGCGATGAAAGATTTTCAAATTCCGATGCGTGTCGAAGTCGACAAAGAAACGGCTTCTGCCACGTTCGGAAGGTTTTCCACAGAGGCCTACGAGCGAGGCTTCGGGACTACGGTTGGCAACGCCTTGCGTCGCGTGTTGCTCTCTTCGCTGACGGGCGCGGCGGTGACGACGGTCAAGATCGAAGGTGTGCTCCACGAGTTCTCGACGATCCCAGGGGTCACTGAAGACGTGACCTCGATCATTCTTAACGTGAAGGGGTTGCGGCTGGCATCTCATACGGAGAAGCCGAAAACCATTCGCCTGAAAAAGAAGGGACCCGGCGAAGCCAAGGGGTCGGACATTATTCACGATGCCGACGTTACCATCCTTACCCCTAACCTCCATATTGCCACGCTCGATAAAGATGCGACTCTGGATATGGAAATGACGGTCAAACATGGCCGTGGGTATGTGCCGGCTGAACGGAACAAGGAGGAGGGGCTGCCGATCGGCGTCATCGCAATCGATTCCATCTTCTCGCCGATCAAGCGGGTGAATTTCCACGTCGAGAATGCCCGCGTCGGCCGCATGACCGATTACGATAAGCTGACGCTCGAAATTTGGACTGATGGAACCATTTCGCCCAGCGATGCGTTATCTACCGCCGCGGGTATTTTGCGTGACCACGTCGATATCTTCATCAATCCTGAAGCCAGGGTGGAAGGCCGCGCCGAGTTGGGCGGTGACGACGCTCAGCGGGAGATCAACAAGAATCTTTTCCGGAGCGTCAACGAACTGGAGTTGTCCGTCCGCGCCGCGAATTGCTTAAAGAATGCCAACATTAAGACCATCGCCGACCTGGTGCAGAAGTCTGAAGCGGAAATGCTGAAAACCAAGAATTTCGGCAAGAAATCCCTGAATGAGATCAAGGAAATCCTGACGGACATGGGGTTGAGTCTTGGCGTCAAGCTCGACGCCATGGCCTCAGGCGGTAGTTCCAAGAACGACTAGGAAAAAGAGGATATCGTGCGCCATAGAAAAAAAGGTAGACAACTTGGACGACAGACGAAACATCGTTGGGCGTTATTCAGAAGCCTTGTGACTTCACTGCTCGAACACGAGCGGATCGAAACTACCGAAGCCAAGGCGAAAGAGATCCGCGGGTTCACCGACCGTATGATCACCTTGGGCAAAGAGGGCTCCCTGCCTGCCAGGAGGCGCGCGCTCAGCTTTCTGCGGAGTAAGGACGTCGTATCCAAGCTGTTCAGTGATGTCGCGGCACGGTTCAAGGATCGTCCGGGCGGCTATACGAGAATGGTAAAAACCAGGCGGCGGATCGGCGATGCAGCCGAACTCGTTGCAATCGAACTGGTTGCGAGAGCTGAAGCCTCTTCCGACGAAAAAGTCCGCTTCCACTGCGGCTCCTGCGAAAACCGACAAATCCGAGTAGGTCCTGCCGGGACCTACTCGCGCCTGTCGGTCCATCCTCTCAGGGATCTTTGTTTAATCTTAATCTCCATTCCAGTGGAGTCGTGTTGGCTCTGTTTCTCCCACTCCAAGAGTTTACTTGCCTCCAGCCACATGCTACTATCGTGCCAGTTATTTTTTGAGGGGCAGGGGAACGGAAACACTGTGTGGCAGCGCTGGGCACAACGAGGCTTGTTAGGGCTCAGCGTCGTTCTTGCCTGCTTCCTCATCTATCTGCTCATGACCAACTCCACCTCGTCTCCTCCCCCAACCACGACTACCCCCGGGACGATCAACCAAGCGGACGCCATTATTTCAAAATTCACCTTTACCCAAACCAAAGGAAATAAGGTGCAATGGCAAGTCGATGCTCAACAGGCTCGCTTGTTTGAACAGGAAAAAAAGGCGATTCTAGATAATGTCGAGGTCACGTTGTTCGGGATCCAGGGAAGAGAAATGACGGTGCGTGGCGATGAAGGCACCTTGAATACCGACACAAAGAATTTTGTCTTGACGAATCGGTGGGAGCCATTGGTCATTTATACGGAAAGCGGGTACACGATCTATACCAACCATTTGGCCTGGACTGATCAAACCAGAGAGATTCGCACGCAGGATCCCGTCCGTATCGTCGGACATGGATTGGATGTCACAGGACGAGGCCTGCTGGGTCACCTCGATACGGAAGAATTCGAAGTCCTAGAGGATGTTCATGTGGATGTGGCTCCTGTGTCTTAGTTGGATCTCGTTGAACTGGGCCACGGTCGGTCTGGCTGCCCAAGAGACTCCTTCCAAGGGGACGTCCGATCCGGCAGTCGGCACGACGGTGATTTCCAAGAAAATGACGTTCAAGAATCAGGAGAGTATGGCCGTGTTTGATGGAGCCGTTGTGCTGACAAGGGGTACGCTCGTCGTCTATTCAGACCGAATGGTCGTTTCCTTTCACCAAGCGGGGAATGATTCAAAGAAAATAAGTGAGCCCGGAAAAACCGTGACACCGGCAAAGGGACCGGATACTGTTTCGAATCGGGCGGTCAGCCAGATCGAGGCCACTGGGCGAGTAAAGATTGAACGTGACGCCGGCAATGCCACCTGTCAAAAAGCCGTGTATTACCGTGATGAGGATAAGATCGTGCTGACCGGGGACCCCGTAGCATGGGATAAAGGGACTCGCGTGAGCGGCAAACGCATTACGATGTTTCTCGGCGAAGACCGGACCTTGGTCGAAGGCGGTTCGCATGTGCGGATCGAGCCGGAGGGAGGAGCGAAGTGACCGAAGCGGTTCATGTTCGGCCGGCGACAGACAATCTGTCCACCGCGCATCCTTCCAAAGCTGTGCTGCGTGCCGATGGATTGGTAAAAAGTTTTCGCGCTCGCAAGGTGGTGAAAGGTGTGTCGGTTGAAGTGTCGGCCGGGGAGGTCGTCGGACTGTTGGGTCCGAATGGCGCTGGCAAGACCACGATTTTCGATATGATCGTAGGTTTGACGCAACCGGACGAAGGGACGATCACGCTCAATGGCGACGCGATTACCGCGCTTCCCATGTATAAACGCGCCAGAAACGGGATCGGGTATCTTCCGCAGGAGTCCTCAGTGTTTCGGCGTCTGTCCGTACAAGATAATATTCTGGCTATTCTTGAAATGCTGGACTACTCTCGTACAGAGCGAGTGGAACGCGTCGATGCCTTGCTCAACGAACTTGATCTTGGACATATTAGGACCAGCATGGCATACGCGCTTTCGGGCGGAGAGCGTCGGCGATTGGAAATTACGAGAGCGCTGGCGACGAACCCTACCTTCATGCTGCTGGATGAGCCCTTCGCCGGCATCGATCCGATTGCCGTGGCGGACATCCAGCAGATTATTATCAGACTGAAAGAAAAAGGAATCGGCATTCTGATTACCGATCATAACGTACAAGAGACCTTGTCGATTACGGACCGCGCCTATATCATCAATGAAGGTTTAGTGCTCGAAGCCGGTCCGCCCGACGTGATCGTGAAAAGTGAAACGGCGCGAGCAGTCTATTTGGGAGAGCGGTTCAAACTTTAGCGCATAGCCAGCCATGAAACTCCGGCTCGACCTCAGACTCAGTCAAAAGTTGATCATGACGCCGCAGCTGCAGCAGGCGATCAAGCTGTTGCAATTGTCGCGCTTGGAGTTGCAGCAGAGCCTCGCGCAGCATCTCATGGATAACCCCTTGCTGGATGAATTGCCCGAGGAAACTGAGGACAATGAATCCGCCACTGAAGAAGAACAGGCCGAAGAGGCTGCGGCATCGGCGTCTACGACAACCGAAACGTCCCAAACGGAAGAGTCGAGTCCGGAAGAACGCGATAATGCCGATGAAGTCTCGGCAGCGGGATGGGAGGAATACTTCGGCAGTGACCGGCGCACGGGCGCCGGTGAAAGCCAATCGTCATCATCAGACGATTTTCCCTCCTATGAACAGACCGTCGCGAAAACGGCGTCGCTGGAAGATCACCTGTCATGGCAACTGTCGTTATCGGGCCTATCCGATCGCGAGAAAGCGATCGGGCGGTTGCTGATCGGCAACCTTGACGACGACGGCTATCTCCGGACGCCGCTGTCCGAGATCATCAGCGGGACCGATTTTTCCGAGGCGGAGACTGAGTCGGTGTTGCACGATATCCAGACATTCGATCCGACAGGAGTCGGTGCCAGGGATCTTTCAGAATGCTTGTTGCTGCAACTTGGACACTTGGGCAAGGGCCCAATCGGATCGCTGGGAGCCCGTCCCGGTGCACTGAAGGGATCGATCGTCGAAGCGGTGGTTCAACATCACCTGAAGGATTTGGAAAAAAGACAGTATGCCAAGGTGGCGAAGGCCTTGGATGTCACAGTTGAAGAAGTCTTTCAGGCGACCAAGGTGATCGAAGCTCTGGAGCCGAAGCCCGGTCGTCCTTTTTCGAATACTCAGAATTACGTGATCATTCCCGACGTCTTTGTCGTGAAGACCGAGGGCGAATGGGTCGTGCTCCTCAATGATGACGGTTTGCCACGGATGCGAATCAGCCCCTATTATAAACAGATGATGGCCTCAGCTGATGGCGGATCCTCAGAAACCAAAGCCTACCTCGATGAGAAATTACGGGCTGCGCAGTGGGTGATTCGGAGCATCGAGCAGCGGAACAAGACCATTGTGAAGGTGGTGTCCAGCATCGTGAAGTTTCAAGAACAGTTCTTTGAGAAGGGAATCCAATATCTCAAACCGCTGGTGCTGAAGCAGGTCGCAGAAGACATCGGAATGCACGAGTCGACAATCAGTCGAGTGACCGCGAACAAATATATGTACTGCCCGCAGGGGATGCTTGAGTTGAAGTTCTTCTTCAATGCGGGACTTCAGCGGGCTGATCAGCCCAGTGACATGCTTTCGTCGGTGACGGTTCGAGAAATGATCAAGAAAATGGTGGCGGAGGAAGATGCCAATCATCCCCTCAAGGACGAAGAAATTGCGGCGCGGTTGCGCGAGCGCCAGGTCTTGATCGCGAGGCGGACGGTCGCCAAGTACCGGGCCGAAGAGAACATCCCCCCTGCCACACAACGCAAGCGATTTTTCTAGTCAGACCTTAATACGCTGCCGCTTCATTTAGGCGAAGGAGTCATTCGCATGAAGATTACCGGACGGCATATGGATGTGACGCCGGCGCTCAAACGGCACATTCGATCTCGTTTTGAACGGATGGAGCGTTACGACGTCTCGCTCGATCGCCTGGAGATCGTGTTGAGCATTACCAAGCTCCAACATACGGCGGAAGTCGTCTGCTCAATCAGCGGGAAGCGGTTCCAGGCCAAGACGTCAACAAGAGAAATGTATGCGACGGTCGATCAATTGGCAGACTGCCTCGACGCACAGATTAGAAAGTACAAGGAGCGGCGGGTCGAGCACAAAGGAAGGAAAAAAACGCAAGTGCCGGCCTCGGAAGCCATATCGCTCTCCGATCAAGAAGATGTGAAGATCGTCCATCCGAAAATCGCTGTATTGTCACGGAACGAGGCTCGGAACAGGTTGGATCATGGTCCCGGTGCGATGGTGTTGTTTACCTGTGCGGAGTCAGGGAAGCTGCAAATTCTGCGACGATCTGAAACTGGCCATATCGTGCTCATTGACCCTTGAGGATTGGTCGAAATGCCAGGACTCAAGCTCGTGGTGATCACCGGTCTTTCAGGAGCGGGAAAATCTCACGCGCTGAAATGTTTTGAGGACGTCGGGTACTTCTGCATTGACAACCTGCCGCCGGCCTTACTGCCGACCTTCGTCGAGCTCTGTCACCAACAGGGCGGTGAAATCAAAAGCGTCGCGCTGGGAATCGACATCCGAGAACGGGTATTTTTTGCCGATCTCATTGGAATTCTCCAACGCCTCAAGGACCTGGGGCATTCGGTCGAGTTGTTGTTTCTTGAAGCCAGGGATGCCGTAATCGTGAGACGGTTTTCCGAGTCTCGCAGACCTCATCCACTCCTTCCTGAATTACCTGTTCTTGAAGGGGTTCGCTTCGAGAAAGAGCGGCTTTCGGAAATACGGGCGCATGCCGACCGCATTATCGATACATCCAATTTGAGTGTCCATGATCTCCGCGATCTGCTGAGCAGGGACTTCAGCAAGGAGCAAGGGGCTCGTCGCCTGACCATCTCGCTCATCACCTTCGGGTATAAGTTTGGAGTGCCTTACGATATTGACCTATTGTTCGACGTACGGTTTTTGCGTAACCCGTATTTTGTGCCGGATCTCAAACCACTCACCGGACAGGATCCTCGTGTCCGAAGCTATGTGCTGGATGACCCAGATGCGAAGGCCTTTATCGAGCGATTGGAGCAACTCCTTCTCTTCCTGATCCCTCTTTTCGAGCGGGAGCGCCGCAGTTATCTGAGCGTGGGGATCGGTTGTACAGGCGGACGCCATCGATCGGTGGTCATTGCCAAACGGTTGCAAGAAAGTTTCTCCGCGGCAGGGCATCATGTCACCCTTTCCCATCGCGATCTCACCAAACAATAATACTCTTCCTGTTCTCTTTATACCGTGAAGTACGAGGCGGCCGTTTGGCGCCTTCGTATTTGGTCGTTTTCTTGACAGCTAGAGCACATGAACTATACTTAGCCTGTGCATCGTAAGAAACTCCTGTGTTCATGCCCAGTTAAAACGTTGTAGGTCTTGAGGGAGCACAATGTTTTGATGCTGAATGAGGATGTTGTGTTGGAAAAACATAAAATGATTTGCGCTTGGAAAGAAGTCATGTACAGTCTGAGGCACGTATGCTGAATTCGCTGAAAAGCCTTGTAGACACGGATATTCTTTCCATGTTGACGCCCAAACGTCAGCTGGTCGGTTTGGATATCGGCTCCAGTGGAATCAAGCTTGTTCAGCTGAAGGAGAACCGTGGACGCTATGTTCTTCAAAAGTTTGGCTTCAAGCCCCTGGAACCCGAGGTGATTGTCGACGGGACGGTCATGGATGAAGGACGTGTCGTCTCGGCGATCAAGGAACTCTTCGATGAGTTGAACGTCAAGGTGAAACAAGTGGCGGTCTCGATTTCAGGCCATGCGGTCATCATCAAGAAAATCAGTCTGCCCCCCATGCCGGACGATGAATTGGAGGGACAGGTCAAGCTGGCCGCCGAGCAATACATTCCATTCGACATCAATGAAGTGAATATTGACTTTCACGTACTGCCGCCTTCCGAGGGTGAAGGATCTGGCGAAGGCGAAATGTCGGTCATTCTCGTGGCCGCAAAAAAAGACAAGATCAACGAATTGACAGAGTTGGTGAAGGGCGCGGGATTGCTGCCTATGGTCATGGA
This sequence comes from uncultured Nitrospiraceae bacterium, assembly GCA_963851455.1. Taxonomy (GTDB): domain Bacteria; phylum Nitrospirota; class Nitrospiria; order Nitrospirales; family Nitrospiraceae; genus Nitrospira_C. Next base: position 333,537 of record CAWKPI010000003.1, on the reverse strand, counting down.
TGTAGATGCCTTTGCTATCGAGAATATGCATGCGATCAATTATCCGATGGGTCAACAGGAAACGACGGCGCTCGTCAATATGGGCGCCAGTGTGATGAACATTAATATCGTATCGAAAGGCACCTCTCTCTTTACCCGCGACATTCCGATTGGCGGTAACCGCTATACAGAATCGATCCAGCGTGAGTTGGGGCTGTCCTATGAAGAGGCCGAGACACTCAAGAAGGGCGGACGAGGCTCTGGAAATAATCAGGTGGCAGCACAAGGCGTCATCGAGAGTGTGAATGCTGAGGTGGCTGCTGAAATCGCCCGTACGATCGACTACTTCAAATCGACGGTCTCCGAGGGCGATGTGCAGCAAGTCCTCTTGTGCGGAGGAGGAGCGCAGATTGCCGGCCTTGTGAAGCAGTTACGTGATCGTATGCAAGCGGTGGTCGAGGTCGCCAATCCGTTTGCTGAAGTCGATACGTCCGCCAGCGATTTTGACCAGGCGACGCTGGCTGAGATGGCTCCGATGGCGTCCGTAGGGGTCGGATTAGCACTGAGATCGGTAGGGGATCGATGATTCGCATAAATCTTCTATCGACAGGTCCAAAGGGACGTCCGGCCAAGCCGCAATACGATGTCCGCGCCCAGGTGCTTCTTGGCGTTGGATTGCTGGTGATTACGTTGGCTGGGTGCTGGTGGTACTCCGCCTCGCTCGATGATGAAATTGCCATGCGACAAACGGAAAAAGCCGATAAAGAGAAGCAGGTGGTTCAACTGAAAGAACAAGTGAAGCAAGTGGCGGAATTTGAGCAGAGAAAGAAACAGCTTGAGGATAAGAACCGCATCATCGATCAACTCGAAAAATCTCGTGTGGGACCTGTCAAAGTCATGGACCATGTCAGTCAAAGTCTCGAACCCCTCAAGCTCTGGTTGGTAAGGGTAGGAGTGACTGGACAAAATATCGACATCGAAGGGCGGGCACTCACCAACGACGACGTCGTCGAATTCGTCAACAACCTACGCCGCACCGACTACTTTATGGATATTAATCTTCTGGAAAGCCGGGCGGCTGTGGAGAGTCAAGTCAGCCTCTATCAATTCAAGTTGGGCTTTCGCCTCAAAGGATAGTGAGCATGAAGCTGCCGGCTATCAATCTGGAGAACCTGCGGACGATTCCGATGATTCAGAAAGTGGCATTTCTGGCGTTGGTGTTGGCCGGAATCGTCGTCGCATTTTACTATTATGTGGCAGAACCAAAATCGACGGAAATCGCGGGGCTTCAAGGGGAGATTGGCAAGCTGGATGCGGAGATTCAGACGTTAACGATCAAAGTCAAACACCTCGATGAACTGATCGCCGCAAACAAGCAGCTGGAAATCGAGTTGACGAAAAAGAAAGAGCGGCTGCCGCCGGAAGAGGAAGCCGTGATGCTGTTGAAGCAGGTGTCAGATCTCGGCATCAGGTTAGGATTGGATATCAAGCTATGGAAGCCGAGTGGTAAAAGCGAGGATCCTTCCAAGTTGTTCGTGCGATTACCCGTGAACGTAGAAGTATCAGGCGGATACCATACGGCAGCGTTGTTCTTCGACCGCATCAATAGCTTGCCGCGGATCGTGACGGTGTCGAACTTGAAGATGGGAAGTCCTAAAACCGAGAAGGGCCGAGTGGTCACACAAACCATTTTCGATCTTATAGCCTATGCGGCGCCGCAGGACGTGAAAGTTGCTGCCGTGGCTCCCGCAGCTGCACCGAAATAGCGACGACAGATAAACGAAGGATAAGCGGACGTGCATCAGATCAATAAGACAAAAAGTGTCGCGGCAATCCTCGCATCTATTATCGCGCTTGGCGTGGCGGGACAAGGATGGAGCGAGTCAGTCCTGATCTCGCATTTGAGGCAGATCGCTCCTCTGCGCCAAGATTCTGTGCGGGTACCCGCTCCTGCCGATCTTCCGAAGGATGTTCCGCCGGTGTCAATGGCACCATCAAGTTCCGGTTCGTTAGACTCGATAGATGGCATGTCGGCCGCTCTTCCGGTTTCGGTAGGTGGCTATGATCCGGCCGGACGTCGGGATCCCTTTTCCCCGGTACTGAGCCAACTCGCTCCCGGGCAAATCGATCCGACACTTCCGCCCTTGCAGCGAATTGGTTTGACCGATATGAATCTGATCGCGATCATTTGGGGGGCCTATGGATACACGGCGATGGTACAGACGCCGGATGGAAATGGATACACGGTCCGGAAAGGGACGCGAGTAGGACCGAACAGCGGCGTGGTGAGCGCAATCACAGAAAAGGGCATCATCGTTCAAGAACGTTTCACAGATGTCTACGGCCGAAAGCAGGAACGAGAGTACGTCAAGCTTCTCCATCCCAGAGAGGGCCTAGAATGATACATATAAAGCTGCATGCAACGACAACGGTTCGATTCCTAGCTGCTTTGGCGGCATTGAGTGCTCCAATGGCCGGTCCATCAATGGGAGCGACCTCGGACAGCACCATGGACATGCTGACGGCACTAGCCAGCAGTGACCAACCTTCGTCGGTCGCGAAAGACGCCTTGGCGCAAACCTTGACCGGCATTGACGTTCACAAGAACGCCGACGGAGTGAGCGTGGCCATTTCCGGCGATGGCAGGTTGTTGCATGAGGTGACCAGGCTTGGGGAGCATCGCCTGGTTATCGACATCCCACAAGTTTCGTCCTCCGTTCGCAAACCGTTTGTGAACGTACATCATCGACTCTTGAAGCAAGTCCGTATGGGCTACCACACGGACAAGGTCCGGGTCGTCTTCGACCTGGGAAACCGGGCTGAGTACGTGATTGAGCCTCAAGGAGCCGTGCTTGTTGTCAAATTGAAAGAGTCGGCGGCTGGCGAGAATGCTTTTGAAAAAGAGCGTTCGGCTATTCCTCAAATGTCGTTGGTGCAGAGAACAGACGATGTCAACCGTGAAGCGGTTGAGGCCTTTCCGGGCAGAGGTATCCAGAGGGCACAGGTTGTCGTTCATAGGTCAGCGCCGGCTTTTCATGTTCGTCCGGTGCAAATGATGGCCGAGCCGGAAGCGACGGAAAAGCACACGCCGAAGGAAGACCTCGTGCTTGGTGAAACCCGATATGTCGGCCGACGCATTTCTTTGGACTTCCAGCAGGCTGATATCAGCAACGTCCTTCGGCTCATCGCCGAAGTCAGTGGCTTTAATATCGTGATCGGCGAAAACGTCAAGAGCAAGGTCACGATGAAACTTGTGAGTGTGCCCTGGGATCAGGCACTGGATATGATTCTGAAGATGAATGGACTTGGAAAGATCAGGCAGGGGAATATCCTTTGGATCGATTCACTGTCGAACCTCGCCAAGCAAGAGGATGAAGAAGCGCAGGGCGAAGGACGCCAAAGTCAAAGCGGAAGATTTGGTCGATCGAGTCTTTTATATCCGCAATCTCCAGGCCAACGAATTGATGATCGCGCTTAAAGCAGAATTTGAGCCCAAGGGGGCTGATGCAGATTAGCCAAGGCACCAATGCCTTGGTTGTCAGAGATACCGAAACGAAGATGGCGGTTCTCAAACAGCTGATTGAGGGATTGGATCTCGAGGTGCCGCAAGTGCAGATTGAGGCACGCATCGTTCAGGCCGATACGGTGTATGCGCGAGGATTGGGTGTCCAGTGGGGCATACAGAATGCCGACTTTGGCCCGAATTCATTTGCTGCAGTTGGGAATCTGACCGGGCCATTCGCACCGGTTGCAGGAACAGGTTCAACGACGATTCCCAGAGATTTCCTGGTGAATTTTCCCGCACAAGTTTCCGGGCTTCCGAATGTCCCCGGGATTGGATATACCTTTGGCAAGTTGGCCCCCGGATTTGCGCTGGATTTGAGGCTTTCGGCGGGCGAGTTGCTCGGGCTGGCCAAGGTTATTGCCGCGCCGAAGATCACGACATTGGATAAACGAGAGGCCAAAATTTCGCAGGGTGAATCGATTCCATTCCAAACCACCTCACTCCAGGGCACGCAGACGACGTTCGTGGACGCCAATTTGGAACTGAACGTCACTCCGCAGATTACCTCGCGTGATCCGAAGGAAGTCGGCAAAATGATCATGATGAGGGTCCGTGCCACACGAAATGCTGTAGGCGCGAGAAGTAATCCTGCTGGTCCAAGTATTGATCGTCGTGAAGCGAACACGCAGGTCATCGTGCGCGACGGTGAAACCATGGTGATCGGCGGGGTGTTTATCGATACCCAAAACAACAACGTTCAAGGAGTGCCCTATTTGTCTCGGATTCCGGTATTAGGATGGTTGTTCAAGAACAAGTCGGAAAGTGTCTCGAAACAAGAACTGTTGATTTTCCTGACTCCTTCCATCGTCAAAACATAAGCGAGAACCTACCAGTTCCTTGTCATGGTTGTGGTGGAACTGGTAGGAGAGTTTCTTCATCGTCTCTTTCTCCTCCCCATCGATTGAGCAACCCCCTGTAACCATTTCATAATCTTCAGTCGGTTGAGACTGCCTAGGTCACCTTACACTTGTATGAAGTGTGCGGGTGGCATGGTCTTCCCCTCACAAAATGTCGCCATCAGCTGGTTGAAATGCTTTTATCCTTCAGAGGGTTGTGCTACCATCCTCAGGATTTTCTTCTAGAAATCTGCTTAATATGAGGCTCGCTGTTCGTCTTCTTCCTTCTCAAGACCAGAGTGGAACAATGGTTTCCGGAGTAACATGGTGCAGACCATAGTCATGGCAAGAACGATCGGGCAACGTATCCCTGTCACGTTGGGGGAACGGAGTTACGACATTGTCGTTGATGCTGGGGTAAGCCTGTCGTCTGGGGGAGCGCCTAAAGGACCTCACATCAACCGGAAAAATAGGCGTCGTCACGGATCGCCATGTCGCGCGCCACTACCTTCAGCGAACGGTTTCCTCCCTGAAGCACGCTGGGTTCGAGCCGGTTCCTATTGTCTTACCGCCCGGCGAGCGATCGAAGACGCTTGCCACGGCAGCGCGAATTCTTGATGCATTGGCCAGGCATAAGTTCGAGCGTCGTTCGATGCTCCTGGCGTTGGGAGGCGGCGTGATCGGCGACCTTACGGGTTTCGCCGCGGCGATTTATCAGCGAGGCATTCCCTTTGTGCAAGTGCCGACGACGCTTGTGGCGCAGGTGGATTCGAGCGTCGGAGGTAAGACCGGCGTCGATCATCGTTCTCGGAAAGAATCTTATTGGAGCGTTTCATCAACCCAAAGCAGTGTTCATCGATCCTGAAACTCTTCGGACGTTACCGCGCCGCGAGTGGATAGCCGGATTGGCCGAAGTCATCAAATACGGCATCATCGCGGATGAAGCGTTTTTTTCGTTGCTTGAAGAATCGATGCCGAAAATCTTGAAATTGGAAGAACACGCGGTAGTCCAGGCCATCGTGCGATCTTGCCAGATCAAAGCCCAGGTCGTGGCGCAGGACGAGCGGGAGTCTGATCGACGGCGCATTCTTAATTATGGACATACGATCGGACATGCACTGGAATCACTGGCCGGCTATCGCGGACTGATTCATGGCGAAGCGGTAGGGATCGGCTTGGTACAGGAAGCGGATCTGGCCGTGCATCTCGGGATTTGTGGAAAAGACCGTCGCGGCTCGGATCAGGCAGCCTCGTGCAGGCTGCAGGATTGTCCGATCGCATGCCACAGACATCATTTTCGGCGCTTTGGCAAGCCATGCAACATGACAAGAAGGTCGTCGGTGGCATGGTAGTTGGAGTCTGGCCGGTCCGCATCGGCGAGGTGGTGATTCGCACGCTTGAGAAACAGGCCTGTGCAAATTGGCACCGGGGTTTGCCGACCTATGGCCCGAATCGATCCAATAAGAGGCTTCGACGAGTGAGGCCAACGGCGAGGCGAAAGAAGTAAGGGAGAGGATGGCGACAAAACGAACACCCACGACCGCTCAGCTCGAGCAGGCCTTGCGGGAAAAAACTCGCGAGGTCAATGTGCTACATCGAATTACGGATTCGATCAGCAACACTCTCGATCTCGAAGCCGTCCTCAAGCACATCGTTGAGATTGTGGTTGAAGTCACCAAAGCCGATGCGTGTCTCTTGTATCTCCTTTCCGATGGTCAGGACGAACTGATTCTTCGCGCCTCGAAAAACCCTCATCCCAAGCTCATTGGGCGAATCACCATCGGGATGGGCGAGGGCATCACCGGCTGGGTTGCGCAAGAACGCACACGCGTCGTGATTCCCAGCAATGCCAGCGACGATCCACGCTTTAAGTTCTTTCACAATCTTCCGGAAGACCGGTATCAAGCCTTCGTGTCTGTGCCGATCATGGCCAAGAAGGAAGTGGTCGGCGTTATCAATGCCCAGCATAAACGCCCGAAGCGGTATCGGCCCGACGAATTGGCGTTGTTATCAACGATTGCGAATCAGGTTGGTGGAGCGATCGAAAACGCGCGTCTGTATGATCAGATGCGACGGAAGGCGCTGCAGGTTGAAACGCTATCGCAGGTGTCGGAAACTGTGGCGTCCAATCGCCTGATCGAAGACGTGCTCCAGCTTCTCGTCACGATGACCGCCCAAATGATGAATTCGAAGATCAGTTCGATCATGTTGCTGGACGAAGCAACCGGCGATCTGCGAATCGAGGCCACGCAATGTCTCAGCGAGCTCTACCGCCGAAAGCCAAATTTAAAAGTGGGACAGAGTGTCAGCGGCCGTGCGGTTCAGGAACGTCGGCCGATTATCGTGGCCGATGTGACGAAAGAGCAGGACTACATGTATCCGGACATGGCGAAGAAAGAGGGGCTCTGTTCGCTCCTGTCGGTACCGATGATGGTGCGCGAAAAAGCAGTCGGCGTGATCAATAGCTATACTTCCGTGCCGCATGCGTTTACGAGCGAGGAAGTCAAGCTCTTGCAGGCTATTGCGAATCAAGCCGGCATCGCCATTGAACACACGAAGTTGCTGGAAAAATCGTTTGAAATGCAGGAAGCGCTGGCGGTTCGGAAATTGCTGGACCGTGCCAAGGGCTACCTCATGCGATCCAAGAAGCTGACGGAAGAAGAGGCCTTCAGGCTGATTCAGCGGCAAAGCATGGATTTGCGAAAATCGATGCGCGAGATCGCAGAAGCGGTGCTGTTAGCCGGTGAGCTCGAAGAACGGGCTGAAAAGCAAAGAGCGTAGTGTAGTCATTTTTGAGGAACTGTTTTCTTGGGCTGTGAACGAGCCGCTTCCTGTTCAGCAAGTTGCCGTTTGATCTCATCCAATTCCTTCCGCAACGCCTCGATGTCGGAGTCCTTCTTTGCCGGGTCTCCTTTTCCGCTCGTCGTGGCCTGAGGCGTTGCCGGCGTGGTCGCAGATTGCGCCGACGGTGGTCCACTGGATACAGATGGAAGCCTTGCCAGCAACTCGTAATCAATGACGAGTGTTTTGTCAGTGGAGCGGGCATCGTGGTAACTGTCGGGCCGCTTGGCGGCTTCCGGTACAAACGACACCGTGTGGTTCACTAATCCGGTAGCATCCGGGATTCTTCGGTTCGCCATGTTGATGGTCGTCGCAGGTTCCTGACGGTATCGATATTGAGTCAGGGTGAGATAGAGGGATCGACCGTAGGCATAAATCGTCCCGGTTGTTGATTCACGAGGATGAAGAGTCAAGGGTGGTTCTGACGAACCAACACCAGCTCCAACCCTTTCAGAATAACCAGGAGCGCCGATCTGCTCAACTCTGAATCCGACCTGTTGATCCGCGGCAGCGCGCTTCAATCCATCGGATATCAACGGCGCGAGGTAGGCCACTTCATTGTCTGAAAACGCCCGGCGCGCATCCGGTTTGCCCGCAAAAAAGTTTTGCAAAGCACCTTGGTCGTCTCGAACCAGCACACCACCCATCACAAGAGCAATCGTGTTCGAGTCGATCTTGATCGGGTGTGCGGCTTGAAATGAGCGATCGGCAATCCGCTCCAGATAGACTGCCCCTTGCGGAGATTCATGAATGGTCACGTCCACTTCCGGCCCGGTGGAACAGGCAGACAAAGCCACGAGCGATCCGATAAGCAGGCAGGCAACCAGACGACAAAGGACCGGCATTTCCTCACTCCTCTCGCTGAAACTGCTGCAGTCTAGCATACGAATGAAGAGGCTTGACAGGGCGGGGAGGAAACTTTATAAGTACCGCGCATCAATGGCTCGAGAAGTGGACAAAGGAGTCCACGTCTTAGCCAAAATTTTTTGAAGGACAATGGCGTCCTTTTGGTCCAAAGAGGGGGACCGGAAGGGCGTTTTTTTTTGTGCGGGCTCCCTCCGGTCGAAATCACGTGAACCGCTTTGAACCCTGGAGGGAATGCAATGAATAGGGATGTGAGGAAGAAATACGGACTCAGTGTGATTGCCGTAGCCATGCTTACGATGGCGTTGCCTGTGTGGGCACAAGAAAGCGCCGAGGAAGCGGCCGGTTACGGCAAACTATTCCGAAAGGAAGAGGCTCCGCCGGCAGTGATTTGCGGAGGCTGCGTCAGTCCCGCGTTTACGACACAGGGCAAGGGGAGCATTACGCCGTACGGCCGAATCGAGTTGGACGGTATCTATAGTAATCGCAATACGAACCCGCTCGATCCCGGACAATTCAACGGGTATGCGACGGCAGCCGGCAAGAGCAGCAATGCGTCGAGCACGTTCAACCCGCGCTATAGCGTGTTCGGCCTTCGCGCCGATAGAACGGACGGAACCCATGTGCTGACCGGTGTCGTCGAAACGGATTTCTATTCGCAGACCGACGATGCGGGTAACTTGTCGCCCCGTCTCCGTTTGGCCTATGCGAGGTATTCGCCGAACAACAACAAGACGAGCGTCACAGCCGGTATGGACTGGACGCCGGTCATGGGGCTTCACCCGAACCTCATCGACTTCTCGATCATGGGGTACAACGGAAACCTCTGGCAGCGTCTTCCTCAGGTGACGGTACGCCATCAATTCAGTGAACGATTCGATGGCCTATTGACCGCCTTCCGGTTCGAGCGTGGCTTATCTGCGATTCAACCGCAAACCCAGAGGCGGCCTCACCAGGGAAACGGTGCAGGTGCTCCAAACACATTCGCCAGTTCGGAAAATGCCTTCAACGATCCCGTTCAGATGCCGTACTTCGGGACTCGATTGGGCTACAACGGAACGGGCAATATGAAAGGGTTCATGGTGGGATTGAACGCGGCCTATCGGTGGTATCGCTCCGCCCCGCCAACAGCTGGCGGTATCCCTTCCGGACAAGACATCAATTCGTACCTTGTCGGCGCCGAGCTGGTGGTGCCGATCACCAAGCAGTTGAAGTTTTCGGGCGAGATTGGCTATGGCCAAGCCTTGGGTTTGGAGTTTTTCCGCTACGGCCAGGATCGGAATCTACAAACGGGCAAAGCGGTTCGAACATTTGTGGGATGGGGCGAATTCGACTACGCCCACGACAGGGATACCACCTTTATCGCGGGATATGGCTGGGACAATCCGCTCAATTCAGATCTGAAATATACGCCTGGAACTGCGACTGCCGACACGCAATACCTTCTCAACCACCGCTTCTATCTGACGGCTGTGCGCCACATCTGGGGCGATCTGTACATGTCATTTGAGTGGAACCACATGATGACGGAATGGACGACCAACGAGCACTTTGCAGGAGACAACTTTATGCTTTCAACCTGGTATAACTTTTAGTTGCGATCGTGCAGCGAAAGGAGTCCGACAATGTCAGAGAATGAAAGAGAACGCAATAGCCTAGACAAGGCACAAACAGCGGGCGACGTTGAAACCGGTTCTTCGCGTCGCGATTTTCTGGTGCAAGGTGCCAGAATGACGGCAGGGGTCGGTATTGCCGCGCTGCTCGGCAACTTAGGCAACTGGGCCCTGTCGTATGCAGCGGACAAGGAACCGATCAAGATCGGTGTGCTCCACTCGCTGAGCGGCACGATGGCAATCAGCGAGGTGTCGCTGCGCGACGTCGTGTTGATGGCCGTGGATGAAATCAATGCCAAGGGTGGCGTGCTGGGCCGCCAGGTGAAGCCGGTCGTCGTCGATCCGGCCTCCAACTGGGATCTCTTCGCGGAGAAAGCCAAGCAGCTCTTGCTGCAAGATAAGGTCGCGGTCGTATTCGGCTGCTGGACGTCGGTCAGCCGTAAGTCCGTGCTGCCGGTGTTTGAGAAGAATAACGGGCTGTTGTTCTATCCGGTCCAGTACGAAGGCGAAGAGTGTTCGCATAACGTGTTCTACACCGGTGCCGCTCCGAATCAGCAGGCCGTGCCGGCGGTTGAATATCTGATGAGCAAAGAAGGCGGAGGCTATAAAAAGTTCTATCTGCTCGGGACGGACTATGTGTATCCCCGCACGACGAACAAGATCCTGCGCGCCATGTTGTTGGCTAAAAAAGTGCCGGAAGCCAACATCATGGAAGAGTACACGCCCTTCCATCATCAGGACTATCAGACCATCGTCGGCAAGATTAAGAAATTTGCGGCGGGTGGCGGAGCGACGGTCATCAGCACGATCAATGGCGACAGCAACGTACCATTCTACAAGGAATTCGCCAACCAGGGCTTGCGCGCGGAAGATGCGCCCATCATGGCCTTCAGCGTGGCGGAAGACGAATTGCGCGGCATGGACACCTCGGCACTGGTCGGACATCTGGCAGCCTGGAACTACTACCAGAGCGTGGATACGCCGCAGAACAAAAAGTTCGTGGCCGATTTCAAAGCCTACTGCAAGAAGAACAACTTGCCCGACGGTGACAAGCGTGTGACGGATGATCCGATTGAAGCAGCCTACTTCGGCGTGCATGTCTGGAAACAGGCAGTCGAAAAGGCGGGCAAGACCGATGTTGACGCCGTGCGCAAGGCCGTCTATGGCCAAAAGTTCCTCGCGCCGGGCGGAGAAATCATGATGGATCCTGCGAATCATCACACCTACCGTCCGGTGTTGATCGGCGAGATCTTGAAGGACGGGCAGTTCAAGGTGGTGTCGCGCTCGAAGGGATTGGTGAAGCCGGAGCCCTGGAGCGAGTACACGAATCCTGACAAGGGCTGCGATTGGATCAGCCATCAGGGCACCTATCAAAAGAAGTAACGGTCGTTGGGCAGGAGCCTCTTGTGGTTCCTGCGCGGCTGTGACATAGAGGTGAGCCAGAGCGGGTGACGTGATGAACAGTCTACGTCACCCGTTTGTCTTGTTCAGGAGCCATCGCCATTGTGAAGCCATCCTGCCTTTATGTCCTTCTTGTGAGTGTCCTGTGTGTGGTCTCTGCTCAGGCGCGCGCGGCAGATCCGAAAGCGGCCTCGGCTCTCTCGCCGCTTGAACAGGCCCTCACACACATCACCAGTGAGGACGAAGCCGTTCGCGAAGCGGCCCTTCGTACTGTCACCGAACAGGGCGACAGCAGTCTCATTCCTCGCCTGGAGGAGATTCGCGCCAATGCCGACCGCAGTATCCGGCAAGCGATCAAGCCGGTTATGGATCTGCTCAAGAACCGAGCAAAGTTGGAAAGCCCGCAGGCCGATGCTCGTCGCTCCGCCGCGACAGATCTCGGCACTTCTGGAAAGCTGGTGGCGATTCCCTGGCTCGAGCAGGCGGCAGCCAAAGAGCCAAACAAGTGGGTGCGTTACACGATGAAAGAATCCGCCGCTCTCCTGAAGTCTGGCAGGGGAGGATCAGGCAGCCAAACTTGCCGCCATGAGACACTTGGTGACTTGGGAAGTCAAAATGCCGTGCCGGCTCTTGCAGGAATTCGTGAGGGGAGGCACCGCGGCGGAAGCGACGCGAAGCGCAGCAATCCCTGGCGAAAGGCGCCAAAGTTGCCATCGAGCGGATCGAAACGTGGGCAGTCTGGTCGAATGCCATCGAAACGATTTTCCGAGGCATCAGTCTCAGCTCGATTCTGCTCATGATGTCGCTGGGGCTTGCCATCGTCTTCGGCCTCATGGGCGTGATCAACATGGCCCACGGCGAGTTGATGATGGTCGGCGCCTACGCCACCTTTATGACGCAGGAGATGTTCAGGGCTTCGTGTCCCCGGCCTTATTCGATTATTACTTTCTGGTGGCGATGCCGCTGGCATTTCTTGTCGCGGCGGCTGCGGGCTGCTGCTCGAAGCGACGGTGATTCGATTTCTCTATGGCCGGCCGTTGGAAACGATGCTGGCGACATGGGGCATCAGCCTAGTGCTCATGCAGGCGGCTCGCGTCTACTTCGGCGATCTGACATGCCGTCGTCTGCGCCCACCTGGCTTAGTGGTGGAGTGCAGGTCATGGTCGGGGTGCTATCTGCCGTACAACCGGCTCTTCATCATCGCGCTCTCGGCGGTCGTGTGTGCTGGCCATCTATGCCTGCTCGTTCCGGTCCGGCCTCGGGCTCCGCGTCCGGGCGGTCATGCAGAATCGCAACATGAGCGCCTGCCTCGGGATTCCCACCAGAAAAGTCGACGCCTATACCTTCGCGCTTGGATCCGGCCTTGCGGGCGTTGCCGGGTGGGCCTTGACGCTGATCGGCAATGTCGAGCCGGGGTTGGGCCAGAACTATATTGTCGATTCCTTCATGGTGGTGGTGACCGGCGGCGTCGGCAAGTTGACCGGGACGATTGTCGCATCACTGGGCATCGGAGGGCTGAATAAGTTTCTGGAGCCTAGCTTGGGGGCTGTCTATGGCAAGGTCTGTATTCTCGTGCTGGTGATTCTTTTCCTGCAGTGGCGCCCATCCGGGCTCTTTGCCATGAAAGGGCGCCAGGCGGACACCTAGGCGAACTGAACTCATATGACTGAGAACAACCACGTGCCACCCAACGCCCAGCACACGCTTGGAGTCGCCTTTTGGCTCACCGGCTTCGTGTTGCTCGTCCTCATGCCGCTGTTGAATGTCTTACCGGCTGAAGACTCCTGGCTCCATTTCTCCGATTTCTCGCTCAATCGATTCGGAAAATTTCTGGCGTTTGCCATTCTGGCGCTCGGATTGGATTTGATCTGGGGGTACACCGGCGTGCTGAGTCTGGGGCAGGGCGTCTTCTTCGGGTTGGGCGCCTACTGCATGGGCATGCACCTCATGCTGACGATCGGGAAAGAAAGCGTCTATGGCAGCGACCTCCCGGACTTCATGGTCTGGAACCAAGTCAAACAATTGCCGCTTGTTTTGGAAGCCGTTTTACAGTTTCCCGGTGGCGATTGTTGGAGCGATCCTGGTGCCGACGGCGTTCGCGCTCGTCTTTGGCTTCCTCGCCTTTCGAAGCCGGATCAAAGGCGTCTACTTTGCCATCATTACGCAGGCGCTGGCTCTCGTGGCCTGGCTGGTATTCAATCGAAATGAGACGAACCTTGGCGGACGAATGGCTTGACCGATTTCAAGCAGCTGCTGGGATTTCGACTTTCCGAGCCAGGCACGCAGCGGGCCCTCTATGTCCTGACTGTGCTCTGTCTCGGCGGAGCGTATCTGCTCTGCCGGTGGATCACCCGTTCACGCGCAGGACGGGTATTGATTGCGGTCCGCGACAGCGAACCGCGCGTCGTGTTCTCCGGCTACACGCCGGCAAACTACAAACTGTTCGTGTTCGTCGTCGCGGCGGCATTGGCTGGGCTTGCCGGCATGCTCTATGTGCCGCAAGTCGGGATCATCACGCCAGCGCAGATTGGTGTCTTGCCCTCGCTGGAAATGGTTATTTGGGTGGCGGTCGGCGGACGGGGAACTTTGGCTGGCGCCGTCCTGGGAGCGGTCAGCGTCAATTTAGGGCGCAGTGTCTTGACCAATTATTTCCCGGAGTTGTGGCCGTTTATTCTCGGCGGACTCTTCGTGATCGTCGTCCTCTTGTTTCCGGACGGTCTCGTCGGGATCATGCGGAAGGCCAAAGAGCAAATACGATCGGTCAAGGCTGCCAGAGTCTCCGAAGCGGAACTGCTGAGATGAGCGAGCGGGGCTCCATCATCTATCTCGAAGGTGTCGTCGTCGACTACGACGGCTTCAAGGCGCTGAATAACCTAAACTTCATCGTCAACTATAACGAACTCCGCGTCGTGATCGGGCCGAACGGAGCAGGAAAAACTACGCTGCTGGACGTGATCTGCGGGAAGACGAAACCCGCTGCCGGTCGCGTGATTTTCGGCAAGGACCTGGAACTGATTGGGAAGCGTGAAGACGAGATTGTGAAGCTCGGCATCGGCAGAAAATTTCAGGCGCCGTCGATTTATGCCAATCTCACGGTCTGGGAAAACCTCGATCTTTCGTTGAAACGAGGCAGCAAAGGCGTCTTCCCCACGCTTGCTTGGCAAATCGACCGGGGACGAACGAGCCAAGATCGGCGAGACGTTGGAGACCATCGGCTTGAATGACAATGCGCCGACGAGGGCAGGCTCCTTGTCCCACGGACAAAAGCAGTGGCTCGAAATCGGCATGGTCATTTTGCAGGATCCATCCTTGTTATTGGTGGATGAGCCCGTCGCCGGGATGACGGACAAAGAAACCGAGCAGACCGGCCGGCTGTTGCAATCGCTGGCCGAGAAGCATGCCATCGTCGTGATAGAGCACGACATGGAATTCGTTCGACAGATCGCCAGAATTGTCACGGTTCTGCACGAAGGGACTGTCATCTGCGAAGGGACGGTCGAGAAGGTTCAGGCTGACGACCGCGTTCGCGAAATTTATCTAGGCCGCCAGAAGGTCGCCCATGCTTGATCTCAAGAACATCAACGCTTACTACGGCGAAAGTCACATCCTACGGAATGTCTCGTTCACGGTGGCCCCGGGGGAAGTCGTGTGCTTGATGGGCAGAAATGGCGTGGGGAAGACGACGACTCTGAAAGTGATCACAGGCCTGTTGCGTTCGCGTTCCGGCCAAACGGTCTTCGATGGCTCTGATGTGACGAAACTTTCCACCGATCGCCGAGCCCGCCGCGGGTTGGCCCTTGTGCCGCAGGGACGGGAGATCATTCCTCATCTGACCGTGCGTGAAAACTTGCAGCTCGGATTCTGGGCCCGGTCCGATTCAACCAACGGAGCAGCGGAAAAGGCGGTCTTTGACGAGGTCTTTCAGTTGTTTCCGAAACTCACGCAGATTCTTGATCGCCCCGGCGGTGTCTTGAGCGGCGGCGAACAGCAGCAATTGGCGATCGGGCGAGCATTGTTGTCGAATCCGAAGCTGCTCCTTTTGGATGAGCCGACGGAAGGCATTCAACCTTCGATCATCGATCAGATTGAAGACGTGATTATCGGCTTCAAGAACTCCAGGCGTTTCGCCATCCTTCTGGTCGAACAGGGGCTTCACTTTGCCGCGAGGCTGGCTGAGAAGTACGTCGTAATGGCCAAAGGGGCGGTGGTGGCGTCGGGCAAGAGTGATGAGTTGAGCGCGGAGATGGTGAGACAGCATTTGACAGTGTAACGCGGGTCCTGTCACCGATCAGCCCGTCCGTGCTCGCACCCCGCCCGGTGTAGGGACCCTGCTCCGCGCGGACAGGCGCCCAGATCGGTGCCACCCGCGCTTGAGACTAGTTCGTCTCCATGATTCGCGATGCTGGCGAGATATCAACCTGCCCGCGTGAAGGGAAAGAAAAAGAGTGTGATGACGGGAAAGGAGGAGTTATGAAAACGCCTCTGTTCGCAGTCGTGGCCCTCACAAGTCTTATCTCAAGTGCTTCAGCATGGGACGATCTGGGACACATGATCGTGGCTGCGAGCGCGTATGATCAGCTTACGCCAGAGGTTCAGGAGAGAGTCTCAACGCTGCTGAAGCTAAATCCAAACTATGCAAAGTGGATAGCCAATGTCCCGAAGAGCGACAGGAGTCGAATGGCTTTTCTTCGGGCATCTCGATGGCCGGATGATATTAAGGTTGATCCGGCCTACAAGCAGGATGGGAGGCACGATGGAAACCGCCCCTCAGGACGGAAAGCCGCTCGGAATATTGGATATGCTGATAAACTCCAACACAAGTATTGGCATTTCATTAATCTGCCATTCTCGCCAGACAACACCACTCTTGTCGAACCACCAGCTCCAAGCGCTAAGACGCAGATTGCGTTGTTCCGCAAGACGCTGATGTCGCCCAGCAGCTCGAGTTATCTCAAATCCTACGACCTTGTGTGGCTCATACACCTTGTGGCCGATGTTCATCAACCCTTGCACGCGACCTCTCGGTTTACCAAGGCACACAAAAAAGGGGACGACGGAGGCAACGGTGTCATGGTATGTAGTCATCCCTGTCAGACAAAAGAAAAACTGCATGCCTTCTGGGACGATATCCTCGGGGTGAGCACGGACACGACAACCGCCATCGACAAAGCCAAACAACTGCCGGCTGCCGATCCGCAACTCGCCTCCATCAGTGATGAAAGCATTTGGATCAAGGAAAGCTTCGAGGCTGCTCAAACGCATGTGTACGTCTCACCCATTGGAGCGGGTATTGGTCCCTATGAAGTGACAGACAGCTATAAGGCGGCGGCGCAGGAACTGGCAGCTCAGCGCATCGCCCTGGCTGGGACTCGCCTCGCTAACCTGCTCAATGACGCACTTCGATAACTGCGGGGCAAGCTGACCGAATCCTTGTAGACAACTACATGCCATCCGCACCAGATGTTTGCTATATTCCTTCCTCGCTTGGATTGAGGGACGCAGAATGCACACGGTGAACGGCATGAAACATGTTCTGGTGAGTCTCGCCTTTCTCTGCGTCTTATTGCCCCCACCAGCCGTTGCCGACGATCAACCATCCCTGGAGAAGCAGGAGCTCATGGATGTCGCTGTTCTCCAATCCTGGACCGGGGACCTCGACGGCATGATCCAGCGTCGCGTCATTCGCGCGCTTGTGTCGCCATCCCGCACCTCGTACTGGTTGCTCGGACTTCGCCAGACTGGCGCCGAATACGAACTGCTCAAGGCTTTTGAGAACGAAATCAACGAACATTACAAGACACAAGGCAAACACATCCGCATTCATGTGGTGTTTATCCCGACGCCACGCGACCAGCTCATCCCAAGGCTGCTGGAGGGACAAGGTGACATTGCGGCAGGTATCCTGACCGTCACCCCGGAACGTCTCGAAAAAGTCGATTTCGGGGCCCCGTTCTTCCGTGGCGTTAAAGAGATCGCGGTGACAGGACCGGCCTCGCCGGAGCTGACCTCCGTCGACGACCTTTCGGGCAAGGAAGTGTTTGTCCGCAAATCGTCAAGCTATTGGACTCATCTCGAAAGCCTGAACGAACGTTTCAAGAACGAAAACAAGCCGCTGGTGACGCTCAAAGCTGCGCCGGAGGACCTGCAAGACGACGACCTTCTGGAGATGGTGAATGCCGGCCTGGTCGGCATCGTGGTCGTGGATCGCTATCAAGCCCTGCTGTGGGCGCAAGTTTTCAAGAAGCTCAAGCCGCATAAAGGCGTGGTCGTGAACAAGGGAGGTGATATCGCCTGGATGATTCGCAAAGAAAGCCCGAAACTACGAGCGGAGATTGCCGCATTTGCCAAAGCATATGGCCAGAAATCGGAGTTCGGGAATGCCTTGCTGAAGAAATATGCCGGCAGTCCAAGGATTGTGAAGCCCGCCACGTCGGCCAGTGAAATCAAAAAGTTCAATGCGACTGTTGCGTTCTTCCGGAAGTACGGTGCTCAGTATGACATGGACTATCTGTTGATGATGGCGCAGGGGTACCAGGAATCGTTGCTGGATCAGAACGCCGTAAGCCACGTCGGCGCGATCGGAGTGATGCAGATCATGCCAGCCACCGGAAAGGAAATGGACACTGGCGACATTACGAAAGTTGAGCCGAACATCCACGCCGGCGTCAAGTACATGAACTTTATGCGCGACCAGTTTTTCGCGGATCAGCCGATGGACGTTCGCAACAAAATTCTGTTTTCGTTTGCGGCGTACAACGCGGGACCAAGCAGGGTTCTGAAGCTCCAAAAAGAGGCGGAAAAGCGCGGGTTGAATCCGTACGTCTGGTTCAACAACGTCGAGATCATCGCCGGGCAACGGATCGGGGAGGAAACCGTGACTTATATCTCCAACATCTACAAGTACTATGTTGCCTACACGCTGCTCGAGGAACAGAGAGCCAAGCAGCGAAACGCGCGTTGAACGGTTCGCGGCCCCTACTTCTTTATTGCTTTTCCAAATGCCCCCCCTCCTACTGTTAATTTTGACAGTAGCGATTCCTCGGGCATTCACGTAGAGTCCCATCCCAAAATCCGGTAGCACGAATCATGAGTCGATGTGTCACCCGGCTCATAACGAAAGGAGCGAGTCATGTTGAAAGAGGTTTGTGAGGCGTTTCGTGGCCTACGGCTCATAGTCACGCTGGCAGGGGCGATGGTAATTTTAACTGGGTGGTTCGCCCCCGCTTCGGCCGCTTCGGCGAAAGAAATAGACACCGGTGCGGACGAGGCCATCGTCAAATTCGAGAAAGAAGTCAAAAATGGCAAGAGTTTCATCGATAGCAGCAAAGGGATCCTGGTGTTCCCCAGAGTGATCAAGGGAGGCGCCGGGTTTGGAGGAGAGTACGGGGAGGGTGCATTCCGCATCAAAGGCAAGACGGTCGACTACTACAGCATGTTGCAAGGATCATTTGGATTGCAACTCGGAGGGGAAGTTAAAACCGTCTATCTGGTGTTTCTGGACGAGGACGCCATGAAACGGTTCCGGGAAGGCGAAGGCTGGAAGGCGGGGGTCGACGGCTCGGTTTCCCTGGTCACCTTGGGAGCCGGCGGGACGATCGATACAAACAACATGAAAGATCCGATCGTCGCATTCGTCCTAGGTCAGAAGGGGTTGATGTATAACCTGTCGTTGGAAGGCACGAAATTCACCAAGCAGAATAAGAAGTAAGTTGACTCCCGAATCGGGGTCTCAATTTTTTGGGGTGTAGGGTTCAACGCTCCCTACGCCCCAAATGCTGAAGTAGCAAAGGAGTACAGAAGATGAGAGCCCTTACCGTATTACTCCTGACCACAGCTGCCTTCTTGGCAAGTCCAGCCTTAGCCCAGAATGAGGCGCCCAGTTCCGCCGATACCAACAAGGAAATCCTGATCCAGAAGATCAGAGCGGACAAGAAGTTATTGGTGGCTTCTAATATGGACCTCACCGATGCCGAAGCCAAGAGGTTCTGGCCGCTCTACGACGCCTATCAAAAAGAATTGTACAAGATAAACCAGAATCTAGACAAGACCATCAGAGAGTATGCGGACGCTTTCAATAAGGGTCCAATCGGTAACAAGACGGCGATAAAGCTGCTGAATGACGCTCTTTCAGTTCAAGAATCCGAAATCAAAGTGAGGCGGGCCTATGCCGAGAAAATCGGCAAAGTGCTACCGGCTGCCAAGACGGCACGCTATATTCAGATCGAAAATAAGGTTCGAGCCATGCTGAATTTCGAGTTGGCGAGGCAAATCCCGCTGGTGTACTGAAACCTCGTAGCTGGAACCGAAGGCCAGGTACTATCAGGCCGAATCAGCTTCCGCGTTCGAGACAGCTACACAATGGTTATCCCGCCGCGAATTGCAACAGCCACAAGACCAATTTGTTGCGAGCCTCCCAGGTAAGGAGTAGAAGAGGGGTGTGTCTCATGGCCGGACGAATACCCGCACGCTGAGTCATTCTTGCCGCACTTTTTTCGGGCTGATCGTCGTCATCGGGTTGTTTTCGGTCCTCGATGCCCGCGCTGATGAACCGCCTGGTCCGGTCACTCGTGAATTCGAACACATCGGCCTCCGATTGAAGGAAGCGGAGAAGGCCGTGGAGAAGCGGCTGCTGTCGGAGAGTCTCCGCTTGCATTTCTATGGTTATCTCGAAGGCTCGTACACACAAAACTTCAACAATCCCTCCAACCGCATCAATCAGCTTCGTATCTTCGATGTGAACTCCAATCAGTTTCGACCAAACCTCGCCCAGTTCGTGCTGGAGCGTGAGGCGAAGGCCGATGGGTCCGGTTGGGATCGCTTTGGCTTCCACGTGAAGTTCAATGCCGGACGCGATTCAGCATTCATTGGCGGGACCAATTTGAGCACCTGGGCGGATTTCCAGGAATTCTACGTCCAATACATGGCTCCTGTCGGTCGAGGACTTAATATCCAAGTCGGCCAGATCAACAGTCTAGTCGGGTACGAGGTCGTAGAGAGCCCACGCAACGCCAATTATTCGCGTTCGTGGCTGTTCGGTTTGGGACAACCCTTCACGACCCGTGGCGTCCGTGCCTCCTATGAATTCAACAAGCAGGTGTCGTTGTCGGTCGGTGCGATCACATTTATCAACTCGGCCAGGGCGGACAGCAATCATAGTCCACTCGTTGAATACGCGTTGGCCGTTTCACCGTCTGAGAAGGTGAAGCTGACGTTCTATGGATTGGCCGGTCCAAGGGACGGTCCGTCCGGGACGCCGGGAGGCACGGTGTTGCTGACTGGCGGATATCTCAGCTTACAGGTCAGCGACCACACATCGGCGGTGATCGAGTCCTATTATGCCAATCAATCCAACAGCAGCACGATCAGCCCGGGCAGGAACGCACGTTGGGATGGAGTGGCCGCCTATCTGATCCACGACGTCACCAAAGAATGGGGTGTCCGCCTGCGCGGGGAGGTCTTTGAAGATGCGGGAGGGTTCGTGGCCTGTCAGGGAACGACGGACTATCAACCTAGGGCCAACGTCTGCTTCGGTGCCACCTCTGAGGCCTCGGCTCCAGCCATCGCGCAGACCTTGTGGGAGTTCACCGGCACAGTTCAATACAAGCCCTTTGCGTCACTGATGACGCGTCTCGAATACCGCTACGACAAATCCAACCAGAACGTCTTTCAGGTCGGCGGACGAGCGACTAGCTACCAGCCGACCCTCTCGCTCGATGTGATCTATCTTTTCTGATGGGGTCGGTAACGCGCAAGGTTCTCTTCCGGCGTTGTGGCATCGGCCGGCGCAATCGGAATCAGAGAGGCGAAGCCGTTTTTGGCCAACAGCATCAACCAGGTGACAAATACAAAGGCAGAGGTCAGCACGGGCATGCCGGTCGGCTCCAGAAAAACGCCGAGAGACGCCCATACCCGTGCGGTGACTAACACGCCGATCACGGTGTAGATGATGGCCGGAACATTCAGCACGTAAAACAGCCCTCCGAGGGCCATCGCAGTCAGCGCAGCGTTGTACCCGAACAGGCCGTCGCGGATGGCTTCATCGTGTGCCCCATAGAAGATCGCGCTGACCACGGCGAGCGTCGACCCTATGAGTGCCATTAACGCGCCGATGCGCGTGTTGATGGCAATGCCGATCAGGATGATGATGCCGGTCACCCAGTTGTCTTGGAAAAAGATTTCCGCGATTCCCATGGTAATTCCGTGAAACCAGGTAATCCAGCTGTACTCCGGTCTGGGACCTGTGAAGTCGGACGGCGAGGTAGGCTTGATTGCGTTGGAGACGTCAATCGTCGTGAACTGCAACAACGCGCCGAGAAAAAACCACGTGGCCAGCACAAACGGCATCGTCAAACCCGGCACTTTGTGGGGACCCAACAAGGCACCAAAGGCCGGCACGATCACCGTGGTGAAGGCTGCGCAAAGCACGATATACAGCCAGAGATGAAGGTTGGGCATATTGCCCGTGGTGAAATTCGGGCTGGTGTAGGCCACCAGGGCGACAGCGATCAATGCCCCGTTGAAGCCGAAGAGACCGTTCTTGATCAGACTCCTATCGGCTTTGAAGAGCAGCGCGGTGGCCGTACTGATCATCGTGCCAAACAGGCAGGCGATGCCGTAGATCCATGAGTTGTAAAAAATACCCGCAAGAATCACAGCTCCGGAGATCGGATTATTCTGAAAGACGACTTGACCAATTCCACGCAGGACCCAATCGACGAATCCAAGCAGAGGATGGTCTCGGAACTGATCTTGGAGTGCGACTCGTGCCATGAAGGCCTCCTTGCATTCGAGGGTGAAGCCCAGCTTGACAGGCGGCGAAATCGTAGACTAGCATCCGACTCCCCGCAACAGTTTTTTGAGAGGTACTTAGGGGAAAAATCCTTTCGTGCTGAAGCAGAGAAACGAGCTCACACGCTGAGAGGGGACTTATGCATCTAACCCCACGAGAGCAGGAAAAATTGTTGATCTACACGGCCGGTCAATTGGCGGCCGATCGCATGAAGCGCGGTCTGAAGCTGAACCATCCCGAAGCCGTGGCCTATCTGACTGCCGCTGTCCTCGAAGGAATTCGCGACGGCAAGACGGTCTCCGAACTGATGACCTATGGGACGACGCTGCTCTCCCATAAAGACGTCATGCCGGGCGTACCGGAGATGATTCACGAGATCATGGTGGAAGGAACGTTTCCGGACGGCACGAAGCTTGTGACCGTACACAATCCGATCCGCTAATTATCCGCTTGTTTCTACCGTTCCTCATCCTGGAGGAGAACGACATGCCAAAAACCAAGAAGCGAGTCGCCGCGAAGGCTTCGAAGAAATCGGGAGGCTCCCTTGCCGCGACCATCAGAGCGGAGCTGGCCAAACCGGTGATCCCCGGAGAAATGTTCTTTGCCGCCGGCGACATCGAGGCGTTCAAGAACCGCGCAACCAAGGAGTTGACGGTGAAGAATAGCGCCGACCGGCCTATCCAAGTCGGTTCGCATTGCCATTTTTTCGAAGTGAATCGGGGCCTTGTTTTTGATCGTGAACAGGCGTTTGGATTCAGACTGTGTATTCCTGCCGGCACAGCGGCACGGTTCGAACCTGGCGAGGAAAAGCGTGTGACGCTGGTTGCGCTGGCCGGGAAGCGTTCCGTGCACGGGATCAACGGCTTGACTGATGGGTCGTTGGACGACGCGCAGACCAAAGCTCAAGCGCTGGCTCGCGCGGCCGAACGCGGATTCATCCGGAAAGGAGGAAGCCGGTGAAGATTCCTCGAAGACAGTATGCGGATCTCTTCGGCCCCACGGTCGGCGATCGCGTGCGCTTGGCCGACACCGATCTGTTAATCGAAATCGAAAAGGATTTTACGTCCTACGGCGACGAGGCCGTCTTCGGCGGCGGAAAAGTCCTCCGAGATGGCATGGGGCAGTCGTCCAGAGCGACGAATGCCGAGGGCGCCCTCGACACCGTCATTACCAACGCGCTCATTCTCGATTACTGGGGAATCGTCAAGGCGGATATCGGCATCAAGGATGGACGCATCGTCGGCATCGGCAAGGCCGGCAATCCTGATACGATGCCGAATGTCTCGGCCGGTATGGCCTGCGGCGCCGGTACCGAAGCCATCTCGGCGGAAGGGTGCATCGTGACGGCGGGGGCGCTTGAGACCCACGTGCACTTTATCTGTCCGCAGCAATGTTGGGAAGCCCTCTCGGCCGGCATTACCACTATGATCGGAGGCGGCACCGGTCCGGCCACCGGCACGAATGCCGTCACCTCGACGCCCGGCCCCTGGAACATCCACCGCATGTTGGAAGCAGCAGAAGGGATTCCGATCAATCTCGGGTTTACCGGTAAAGGCAACTGCTCATTGCCTGATGCATTGAACGAACAGATCGAGGCGGGAGCGATCGGATTGAAAGTACATGAAGACTGGGGATCGACGCCGGCTGCGATCGACAGCGCGCTGAGCGTGGCCGATCGATACGACGTGCAAATTTCCTTGCACACGGATACCTTGAACGAAGCCGGGTTCGTCGAGGACACGATCAAGGCGTTCAAGGGCCGCACCATTCACTCATACCACACAGAAGGCGCCGGCGGAGGCCATGCGCCTGACGTCATCAAGCTGTGCGGCGAACCGAATGTGCTGCCGTCGTCGACCAATCCGACCATGCCGTTCACCGTCAACACGCTCGACGAGCATTTGGATATGTTAATCGTCTGTCACCACCTCAACAAGCGGGTTCCGGAGGACGTGGCCTTTGCCGAATCGCGCATTCGCCGTGAAACCATTGCGGCGGAAGATGTCCTGCACGACATGGGTGCCATCAGCATGATGTCGTCCGATACGCAGGCGATGGGGCGGATTGGCGAACTCATCATCCGCACCTGGCAGACGGCCCATAAGATGAAGGTGCAACGCGGTCATCTGACCGAGCGCGGCATTCAATCCGGCAAAGAGCAGAACGATAATTTCCGGGCGAAGCGGTATGTGGCGAAGTACACGATCAATCCGGCCCTGGCACATGGCGTGGCGCATGAAGTGGGCTCGGTGGAGGTCGGAAAAGTCGCGGACCTCGTCATATGGAAGCCCGCCTTTTTTGGAATCAAGCCGGAAATGGTCTTGAAGAGTGGATTCATCGCGCAGGCGCAGATGGGCGATCCCAATGCGTCGATTCCGACGCCGGAGCCGATCATCAGCAGACCGATGTTCGGAGCGTTCGGACGCGCGATCGCCAGCACCAGTCTCACGTTTGTATCGAAAGCCGCTTTGGACCGGGACGTGCCGAAGAAACTCGGACTCGAGCGGCGCATGGTGGCGGTCAAGAACTGCCGCACGGTGAAGAAGCGCGACTTGAAATTGAACGATGCGTTACCAAAAATGGAAGTCGATCCTGAGACCTATGTGGTCACCGCGGACGGTGTACAGGTGACGTGTGAGCCGATTGTGGTGCAGCCCATGGCGCAGAGATATTTCCTGTTCTAGGCTGATGAAAAGGCCTCCAACCTTTTTGATCAGCCTATTTTGCCGAAAGAGGCCAATGAACACGCTTTCGCTGATCCAAGGTCTCCGCTTCGTCGACAGCTTTTTCCCGTCCGGAGGATTTGCTTTTTCCTCCGGATTAGAAGCGGCGGTCAAGGGTGGAGCGGTTCATGACGGGAAGGACCTCGCGCGGTACGTCGAGGACCTGTTGCTTCATGGAGTCAGTAAACGTGAAGCGATAGCCGTGGCAGTTGCGCATCAGGCCGCGACGGCGCGCAAACTCGAACCGGCGTTGAAGGTCGACCGTGAGTTGGAGAGGCTGAAGATAGACCGTGATTCGCGGCTTGCCAGTCGACAGATGGGGCGGCAAGTGATGAAAGTGGCTGCGGAACAGATCCACGACAGCCGTCTGTTACGCGACTATCGCACGGCCATTGAAGAGAAGCGAACGCCTGGGCATGTTTCCGTGGCCATGGGACTGACGTTAGCCGCCTGCGGCTGGTCCAGGCAGGACACGGTCGCGGCCTGCATGTATCAGACGGCACAGGGTTTTGTGTCCGCCGCCATGAAGCTTTTGCCGATAGGCCAGCAAGAAGCTCAACAGCTGTTGGCTCAGTGGGGGCCGTTATTTGCGGAATTGAGTCATCGCGTCAAACCGCAAGAAACGTTAGCCTCGTGGTCTCCTGTGCACGACATTTATTCGATGCGACACGCGCGGTTGGAATCTCGGTTGTTCCGGTCTTAAGAGTGTCTGGCTCATAGGAGTTGCATGCATCGAGCCGATGAACATTATTGCGGAAGCGGTCGCATCACAGCGGCACGCTCCAAGCACGTTCCGGTGATCGGGATTGGAGGGCCGGTGGGGTCCGGCAAGACCGCGCTGGTCGAAGCCCTCTGTCGCCAGCTGCGCGATCGATACAGTCTGGCCGTGGTGACGAACGATATCTTTACGAAAGAAGATGCAGAGTTTCTGACGAGAAAAGGTGCGTTGCCGCAAGATCGAATTCTTGGCGTCGAAACCGGAGGCTGCCCCCATACAGCGATTCGAGAAGACGCCTCTCACAATCAAGAAGCACTCGATGAATTGTTGCGCAGACATCCGGATGTCAACCTGATGTTTGTGGAAAGCGGCGGCGATAACCTGGCAGCCACCTTCAGCCCTGAACTCGTGGACTACACCATTTATGTCATCGATGTGGCCGAAGGCGACAAGATTCCTCGCAAAGGCGGGCCGGGCATCACTCGATCCGATCTGCTCCTGATCAACAAGATCGACCTGGCTCCCTATGTCGGCGCAGATCTTGGGGTCATGGATCGGGATAGCCGCCGCATGCGCGGTGAGCGGCCGTTCATCTTTACCAATCTGATGTCCGGCGAAGGATTAGACCGCGTCGTGACATGGGTTGATTCGCACATGCACCACCATGCATCACATCGGTAATACAGCCGTAGCCTCGCTTGTGCCATCTCCACGAAACACCCGAGCCGCTGATCGAATCGCATCTGTCGGTCGAGTCGGCAAACTGACTTTGGAATATGTCCGACAGGACCACCGCACGGTGTTCGGATACACCAGCTGCCAGACGCCTTGGCATTTGCTTCCACCCGTTTATCTCGACGAGACCGGCAGCGCCTATACATTGTTGGTCAATCCTTCCGGCGGCCTCGTCGGAGGAGACCATCTTTCGATTGAGCTCTCGGTTGGACCGAAGGCTCACGTCCTCATCTCGAGCCCATCTGCGAACCGCGTGTATCGGTCCCTGTCGAAGGACGCTGTTCAGGACGTGGATATCACGGTAGGGCCTGGAGGAATTCTGGAATGGGTACCGGAACACACGATTCCTTTTGCTGGTTCGCGGTTTCGACAGACCATCCGCGTGACCTTGTCTGATGGCGCCACCCTGGTGTTGTGGGATGCGGTCGCCTCAGGCAGGATCGCCTATGGAGAACGCTGGAAGTTCACGACACTCGAAAATGACATTCGCATCACGACGGCATCAGGCGCGTCGGTGAGAGAACACTATGCGCTCGCACCAGCCGACAGGCAGGGTGGCGTCGGTTTGGTAGAAGAGTGGGATTATGTCGGATCGCTCTTTGTCATAGGGGACGCGATCGATACGACGATCTGGGCGTTCCTGGACAGCGCACTCGCCGACATCCTTGAGAAGCAATTCGATCAGGTGCTTGGTGGCGTGTCCCAGCCTGCGGTTCCTGGACTCGTGGTCAAGCTGGTTGCCAAGTCTGCCCCGGCATTGACGTCAGTCTTGAACGAGCTATGGGGGGCCGTCCGCCAGGCTTTATGGAAGTTGCCTCCGGCGATGCTGCGCAAATATTGACGCGTGGATTTCGCGCAATTCGGAGAACGAGGTTTGACACTCTGTTGGCCTGGGTGTTATCCTCCGCCCGCACTCGGAGACAATGGAGTCTCCAAATTACACGATACTTATTACGGACAATGACGTCCTCGACTCTTAGATGAGTGGAGGGCGTTTTTTTTATATATGGACGCTGAAACAAACGCTCGGCGTCGTTCTCGGTCGCTTATGCACCTTGACGTGGAGAGAGTACCTGATGGGAGACTCGCGAGGAGTTTATCCGTTCGCCAAGAACCATCGTATGGGCGAACGGTTCACACGAAGTGTGGTGTGTACCTCCTCGGTGTCCGAGCTTCCCTGCGGTCTAGCCGAATCGTCTGTTTGAGCGTCCCATAATTAAGAAAGCCTATGCGTACCTTTCGCATTGCCATGGTTCAAATGAACCCCACGGTGGGGGATCTGGACGGCAACGTGCGCCGAATCATCGGCTGGCTGCGTGAGGCGAAAAAGGCCAAGCCCGATCTTGTGGCGTTTCCCGAGCTGGCGATCACCGGCTATCCGCCGGAGGATCTGCTGTTAAAACCTCAATTTGTCGCCGACAATCGCCGGGCGCTGAATGAGATCATTCGCGCCTGTCGAGATGGCGTCGTGGTGGTCGGGTACGTTGGACAGGGAGGCCTATCGGATCTGAAAGCAGGAGCAGTCCGTCCTGCCGGCCGGCCGACACGAACTGTATAACGCCGCGGCCGTCATCGCCGAACGCCGTCTCGCGGCCACGTATGCCAAGTGGTACCTTCCGAATTACGGCGTCTTCGATGAGAGCCGCTATTTTCATCCGGGCCGTCGTCTGCCGCTCATTACGGTCAACGGCACGGTGGTCGGTGTGAACATCTGCGAAGACATCTGGCTGCCGGGAGGGCCGACCAGAGGACAGGCGGCTGCGGGGGCTGAGGTGATCGTCAACATCAATGCATCGCCATTCCACCTCGGAAAGAGCCGGTCACGCGAACAGATGCTGGCGACTCGTGCCCGGGACAATCGCGTGATCGTGACCTATACCAACACGGTCGGCGGACAGGATGAGCTGGTCTTCGATGGCAATAGTGTCGTTATTGACCACACGGGCGAGATCATCGCGCGGGCCAAAGGGTTCGACGAGGATCTGTTGGTCGCCGATCTCAACGTCGAGTCGGTTGCCAGGGCCAGGGTAGGTGAGGGACGCAAACCCGGACTGAGCGGGAAAGCCGGAGCGGTGATCGATCGGCTCGTGCTGAAGGGACAGCCTTCAAAGCGGACACGTCTGGTTCCTTCGGCAGAGCTCCTGGCCGATCCGTTGGATGAGGTCTATCGAGCCCTGACGGTGGGTGTACACGATTATGTGAGGAAGAACGGATTCGAGCATGTCGTCATCGGTCTCAGCGGTGGCATTGATTCGGCCATAACCGCGGTCATCGCCGTTGACGCGCTCGGCGCAGACAATGTCTTAGGCGTCTTCATGCCGTCGCCCTATACGTCCCGGGAGAGTCGCGAGGATACAAACGAATTGGTGCGCCGACTTGGTATTCAACTGAAGACGTTACCCATTACGCCCTTATTCAAGTCC
Organism: uncultured Nitrospiraceae bacterium; assembly: GCA_963851455.1. Lineage (GTDB taxonomy): Bacteria > Nitrospirota > Nitrospiria > Nitrospirales > Nitrospiraceae > Nitrospira_C. The sequence continues at coordinate 305,050 of CAWKPI010000003.1, read as the reverse complement.
TATCTCCAAACGCTGAAGGGTTCATTCGAAGCCACGAAGGTTGATGCGACAGAAGAAAATCTGCAGTCCCGCATACGCGGCAATATATTAATGGCGCTCTCCAACAAATTTGGCCACCTCGTGCTGACGACCGGGAACAAGAGCGAAATGAGCGTGGGCTATGCCACGCTCTACGGCGATATGGCCGGTGGGTTTGCGGTCATCAAAGACGTGCCGAAGACGATGGTGTATGAATTGGCCGACCGCCGGAATCGCCAGGGGGCGAAAGCCGTCATTCCCAAACGGATTGTGGATCGCGCGCCGACGGCTGAATTGCGGCCCAACCAAAAAGACGAAGACAGTTTGCCTCCCTATCCGGTGTTGGATCCGATCCTCAAGGCCTATGTTGAAGACGATCGATCCGTCGATGAGATGGTGGAGATGGGCTTCGACCGGAAAACAGTGCTGCGGGTCGTGGGATTGGTGGATCGGAGCGAATATAAACGGCGCCAAGCGCCGGTCGGCATCAAAATCACGCACCGAGGACTCGGGAAAGATCGGCGGATGCCGATTACCAACGGATATCGGGGCATGTAACAGGATGTTCAAAAAGGACGGTTCAGCGCGGCCGCAGCGAGCGAAGAGGCGAGGCGTACTTTGTATGCCGTACGCTGAGCTTCTAAGCGACGCGAGAACAAAGCTGACGGCCTTTTTCAACATCCTGGGTTTTAGAGAGGAGGCAGCATGCGGATAAGGGTTCGATGGAGCATCGGCGCGATGGGAGCCTGGTGGTGGGTGGTCTCCGTGGGGCAGGTGTGGGCTGGCCAGAGCCTTGAAGGAGGCTTGGATAGCGGGGACATCGCCTGGATCCTCGCGTCGTCGGCTTTGGTGATGGGTATGATCATTCCCGGTTTGGCCTTCTACTATGGAGGGTTGGTCCGCAGTAAAAATGTGATCAGCACGATGGTGCAGTCATTCGCCATTCTCTGTGTCGTCAGTCTGGTCTGGGTCCTGTGTGGCTTTACGCTAGCCTTCGGGCCGGATCGAGGCGGTGTGATTGGCGCGTTGGATTGGGCATTACTCACCGATGTCGGTGCTGCCCCTCACCCAGTGTATGCTCCTGCCGTTCCGCTCGAGGCCTTCATGCTCTTCCAATTGCTCTTTGCCGCCTTTACTCCGGCCTTGGTGGCCGGCGCCTTTGCCGAGCGGATCAAGTTCGGCGCGATGCTGTTGTTCGCCGGTCTTTGGTCGCTCCTTGTCTATGCACCGCTCGCTCATTGGCTCTGGGGAAACGGCTGGCTGGCACAGATCGGCGCGCTGGATTTTGCCGGAGGCGCGGTGGTCCATATCAGTGCCGGCGTAAGCGCCTTGGCCTGTGCCATGGTCGTGGGGAAGCGACGGGGCTGGCGCACGGACTACATGGCGCCGCACAATCTGCCGTTTATTTTATTGGGAGCGGGATTACTGTGGCTTGGCTGGTTTGGATTTAATGGAGGCAGTGCGCGCGGGGCGAATGCGACCGCAGTGGGCGCTGTCACGGTCACCCATCTGACGGCCATATCCGCGGCCTTTGCGTGGATGGTGGCAGAATGGAGACATCGTGGGAAGCCGACCGTTCTTGGTATCGCCAGCGGAGCGGTCGCCGGGCTGGCCACGTCGACCGCGGGTGCGGGATTGATCAGCCCTCTGGCTGCCGTTTTTTTAGGGATTGTCGCAGGGTTATGCTCGTATATGGCAATTGTTTGGAAAGGGAAGATCGGCTATGATGACACGCTTGACGTCATGGGAACTCATGGGGTCGGCGGAATTCTGGGTATGCTCGGGGTCGGTCTTTTTGCCAGCAACGGACATATCGGCGTACAGCTCATGGCGGCAGTGGCAGCTGCCGCTTTTTCATTTATTGGAAGCTTCGCCATCTTGAAGCTCGTCGATGGGGCGGTTGGATTGCGCGTCACACAGGAAGAAGAGGCCACCGGTCTCGATCTGACCCAACACAACGAGCGCGCCTATTCATAACGGCAGCCACTCTGATCATCCCTCGCATCGAACTGCTGGCTAGGAGAAAGAACATGAAATTAGTAGAAGCGATCATCAAGCCGTTCAAACTCGACGAAGTCAAAGACGCCTTGTTGGAAATCGGTGTCCAGGGCATGACGGTGACCGAAGTCAAAGGATTTGGCCGTCAAAAAGGTCATAAAGAAACCTATCGCGGGCAAGAGTACACGATTGAATTCGTCCCGAAGGTCAAGCTTGAGGTGGCTGTGCAGGACAGCCAAGTGCCCCGCGTCCTGGAAACGATTTCGAGGGCGGCCAAGACCGGCAGTATCGGGGATGGAAAAATTTTCGTGCGCGATCTGAGCGCCGCCGTCCGTATCCGCACCGGGGAAACCGGCGAAACCGCTTTGTAATATCACCATGGAACGCGAATCCTCTTCTTCCTCCCTCCAGGACACGACGGGTCTTCTTCAGGTGCTCGACGAGCATCGCGCGATCATCGCTCAGCGTGTGATGGCCGGCGCCTCCGGGGCTGAAACGTTGGCGGCGATGACGGAGTTCGTCGACGGTCTGATCGTCGGCCGCTATCGCGATGCGGTGCGGCACGGCGGCGATGACATGGCGACTGTCGGGATGCGGCAATGCTGCGTCATGGCCTTAGGGGGGTACGGCCGCCGGGAACTGGCTCCCCAGTCGGATATCGATTTGATGTTTCTCTTTCAGCCGGGGGTGGATAAACCCGTTGAGTCGCTGGTCCGCGCCGTGTTGCACCCGTTGTGGGATTGCGGGTTCCAGGTCGGGCATAGCGTCCGGACCATCGCCGATAGCATCGAGTTAGCCGAAACCGACGCCACCGTGAAGACTTCGATGATGGAAGCGCGGTTTCTTGCCGGGAGCGCCGATCTGTTTCAGGACTTCCACCGGAAATATTTCCGGAAAGTCATTTCGAAAAATACCGACGCCTACCTCGATCAGAAGCTGGAAGAGCGGCGGCGTGAATACGAGAAGTTCGGTGAAACAGTCTACCTGCTCGAACCGAACGTGAAGAAAAGCAAGGGCGGACTTCGCGATCTCCATTTGCTCCAATGGGCCGGGATGGCCCGTTTTCAAGCGCCGACGATCCGCGAGCTTTCTGACCGAGGCATCCTCTCCAGAGCGGATTCTCTCGCGCTGAACGAAGCGCGGGAATTCTTGTGGCGGGTCCGGGCTCTCCTGCATGTCCATGCGGGGACGGCGCAGGAAATCTTATCGTTCGACGAACAGGTCTGGCTGGCGCAGCACCTCGGCTATCATGATCAACCACATCTGTTGGCGGTCGAGCAATTCATGCAACAGTATTATCAGCACACGATGGGATTGCACGAACGCTGCATGCGATTTGTCGAACGTTGTCGGAGCGTCCCGTTCTGGCAACGGCTCACCCGCCTGTTGCCGGCTCCCCGAGTAGACGAATATTTTCTGGTTCGAGGCGGTCTTGTGACGGTAGCCGACGAGTATCGGACGAAGGTGTTGGACAGTCCGGCGCTTCTGCTTGCGCCTTTTCGATTTGGCGCGGGCCAGATCGCTGTCCATCGTTCCTCCCCTGATCGAAGATATTCACCGGCATGTCGATCAGATGTCGCCGGACGCCTATCGCACGCCGGAAGTCAGTCACGCCTTCTTGAGAATCATGGCTGGCCCGGGTGCCACGGGTACGCTGGAGGCGATGCACCGTGCGCACCTGCTCGAAAAACTGGTTCCCGCGATGGGCAAAGTCCGTGGCCTCATGCAGTTCAATCAGTACCACAAGTACACAGTCGATGAGCACAGTTTGCTGGCCGTTGGCCGTGCGGAAGCGCTGAGCCAGGACAAGGGAGTCCTCGGCGAGGTCTATCGCAGTATCAAGCGAAAAGATATCCTCCACCTGGCCGTGTTGATGCATGACCTCGGGAAGGGGCAGGAGCAAGACCACAGTGACGTCGGGAAGCGGTTGTCGGAAGACGTCGCAGCCTGTCTGGGATTCGACGAGCAAGAGACCAGGACGCTCGCCTTTCTCGTGCACCGGCACCTGTTAATGGCCCACACCGCGTTTCGTCGTGATCCGAATGACGAAAAAGTGGTGTTGCCGTTCGCGCGCGAAGTCGGAACGCCGGAAGTGCTGAAAAAGCTGTTGGCGTTGACAGCGGCCGACATCGCTGCCGTTGGCCCGGGTGTGCTGACCAAGTGGAAAGAGTCGTTGTTAATCGAACTCTATGAGCGGACGATGCCCGAGGTGTCCGGAGATCGTGGCGAACAAGGTGTGCCGGAACGCTGGTCGCAAGTGGTCGAAGAGGTCGGTCGTCATCACAGCCTGGCCGGTCAGAATGGAGTCGATCGTGCCTGGATCGAAGCGCAACTCAAACAGTTCCCGGAACGGTACGTGTACGGAACCGCTCCCGCCCGCATTGCTGCCCATCTCACGGCAGTGCGACGGCTTCACGTCGGAGAAGTCATCGTCGAAACAGACTTCAACCGCGAGCTGGGAATCTGCGAATATTCGGTCATGACCCATAACGACTTGACGCCGGGAATTTTTTCCAAAATTGCGGGTGTGATGGCTGGCAGCGCATTACAAATTCTCGACGCTCAGATTCTGACCAGGGCCGATGGGATCGTGGTGGACACCTTTCAGGTCACCGATTCTGATTACCACGGGGAACCGCCGGCTCGAGCGACGGCAGACCGTCGGCGACCGCATCGCTGCCGTGTTGAAAGGCTGGGAACATGTCGACGATGTGCTTCGTCGCGGCGCCCGGTTGAAGATGACAAGGCCGCTCCCGAAGGCTCCCGAGGCGACGGAAGTGCGGATCGACAACGAAACGTCCGACGTGTTTACGATCATCGATGTGTTTGCTGACGACCGTCAGGGGTTGTTGTACGTCATCACCAACGCGATCTTTCAACTCGGGCTTTCGATTCACGCCGCGCGGATTTCGACGCGGCTCGATCAAGTTGCCGATGTGTTTTATGTGACGGATCAGGCGGGAAAGAAGTTACGCGACCATGCGCAGCTGGAGCGCGTGCGAGCGGGAATTGAGAAGGCGGTCGAAAACTTTCTTGAAGTAAAAGCGGCGTAACGACGGCATGTAGGAGTTCTCAGGATCTCTGAAAGGAGGAGGGAATGAACGTTCGTGAGGCGTTAGAGTTTGCGAAGAAAAACAAGGTGCAGGTCGTGGACCTGAAGTTCGTCGACCTGATCGGGACGTGGCAGCATTTCACGATTCCGGCCAGCGAGTTGACGGAAGACCTGTTCAAGGACGGATCCGGGTTGGACGGTTCGTCCATCCGCGGCTGGAAGGCGATCAATAACAGCGACATGCTGGTGGTGCCCGATCCGGCGACGGCCTGCCTGGATCCGTTCTACGGCCGTACCGACGCTGAGCCTGATCGGCAACGTGGTCGATCCGATCTACGCGCGAGACCTATGAGCGCGATCCGCGGTTCATCGCGCAGAAGGCGGAAAAATATCTCCAGAGCACGAAGATCGGCGACACCTCCTACTGGGGGCCGGAAGCCGAATTCTTCATTTTCGATCAACGCCGGTACGATCAGACGAGCCACAGCGGCTACTACTTCATCGATTCCGAAGAAGGCGCCTGGAACATGGGCCAGGAAGGCCTCAACCTGGGCGGAAAGATCCGCCACAAGGAAGGCTACTTTCCGGTCCCGCCGACCGATACGCAACAGGATATCCGCAGCGAGATGATCCTGGAGATGGAAAAGGTCGGGATTGCCGTCGAGAAGCATCACCATGAAGTGGCCACGGCCGGCCAGGCGGAAATCGATATCCGGTTCGACTCGCTGGTAAGAACGGCGGACAAAATGATGATGTACAAGTACATCGTCAAGAATGTCGCCCGCCGGCACGGCAAAACCGCCACCTTCATGCCGAAGCCGATCTTTGGGGACAACGGCACCGGCATGCATACGCACCAGAGCATCTGGAAAGAGGGCAAGCCGCTGTTTGCCGGGAAGGAATATGCCGGCGTGTCGCAGATGTGCCTGCACTACATCGGCGGCATCCTCAAGCACGCGCCGGCCTTGGCGGCGATCACCAATCCGACGACGAACTCCTACAAGCGGCTGACGCCGGGATTCGAAGCGCCGGTGCTGCTGGCCTACTCCAGCCGGAATCGTTCGGCCGGTATCCGGATTCCGATGTACTCACCGAGCCCGAAAGCGAAGCGGATCGAGGTGCGTTTCCCGGACCCGGGTGCCAATCCGTACCTGGCCTTTTCCGCCATGCTGATGGCCGGTCTGGACGGGATCGAGAATAAGATCAATCCGGGCGAACCGGCCGAGAAGGATCTGTACGATCTGGAAGCCGAAGGAAGCGGCCAAAATCCGCACGATGCCGGGCAGCCTCGATGAAGCGCTGAGCAACCTCGAAAAGGACCACAAGTTCCTGCTCAAAGGCGGCGTCTTCACAGAGGATCTGATTGAGGCCTGGATCGGCTACAAGCGCAGCAAGGAAGTTGATCCCATGCGGTTGCGGCCGCATCCGTACGAGTTTTTCCTGTATTACGACCTCTAAGCCGGCGACACGCATCCGAGGGTCATGGCTTGACGATCAGGGAAGAAGCGTGATACAAGATCGACTCATGAGCTAGACAAGGCAACGGCGCCTCGGTCGATGCTCCCAGAAACACGCAACGGACAATGGCGTCCGTCATTCCTGCAAGGATGGCGGACGCCTTTCTTTTCGAAATAAATAGCATTGGCAGGTCATTGACGATCTGCGCAGGTGGACAAAGGCGTCCTTTTCTCGCAAGGGAGAAGGACGCCTTTGTGCTTCGGCGCAGTTGGGAGCAGCCCAGGAGCGGATCGAAACAGGAGTGCGGCATGAGCCGGAAGACTGCCTTCTTCCGAGCAGTATCTTGGAGCAGACGCTCGATCGGGCCGTGATCGGCCGCCGTCCTTGAAGCGGCCGGACCGACACGTCGGCAACTGCTTGCAGGCCTGGGTGCGGCGGCGTCTCAGCGCCTTAATCGCGGAGATTGTTCCGCTTGACACAAGCTGAAGGCGTTTGCCGCGGATCCGGTCGGCAAACCGGAAAAAACGGATGTGAGCATCGGCTTCATCCCGATTACCTGCGGCACCCCGATCATCATGGCGGAGCCGTTGGGGTTCTATAAGAAGCACGGGCTGAATGCCTCCGTGAAACGGGCAGCCGGCTGGGCCATGATCCGCGACTGGGCGGTGAACAAAGAAGTCGACGCGGCGCACATGCTCACTCCGATGCCCTTGGCGATCACGCTGGGCGCCGGATCGCATGCCGACACCGATCTACATGCCGGCCGTTGAGAACATCAACGGCCAAGCCATCACGCTGCACATCAAACATAAGAACGTGAAGACCGCCGCCGAAATGAAGGGATTTCGCTTCTGTGTTCCGTTCGATTTTTCCATGCACAACTATCTGCTGCGGTATTTTCTAGCGGAAGGCGGCGTGCATCCCGATAAGGATGTCCAAATACGAGTGGTGCCGCCGCCGGAAATGGTCGCGAATCTCAAAGCCGGAAACGTGGACGGATATCTCGGGCCCGGATCCCTTCAACCAACGGGCTGTCTATGAGAACGTCGGCTTTATCTATAAACTCTCAAAAGAGATTTGGGACCGGCATCCCTGCTGCGCCTTTACGGTGACCAAGGAATTCGCGACGACCTACCCCAACACGTTTCTCGCCATGTGGCGAGCGATCGTGGACGCCACGCATTATGCGTCCGATCCCGCGCATCGCAAAGAAATCGCCGCAGCCATTGCCCCGACCAATTACTTGAACCAACCGGTGATCGTGCTCGAGCAGATCTTGACCGGCACCTATGCCGATGGATTGGGCAACATCAAGAAAGAGCCGAACCGCATCGATTTCGATCCCTACCCGTGGCATTCCATGGCGATCTGGATTCTGACGCAAATGAAGCGCTGGGGACATCTCAAGGGAGACGTGAATTATAAGACGGTAGCCGAGCAAGTGTATCGGGCCGCCGACTGCGACCGGATTGCCAAGGAACTCGGTTATCCGACGCATCAGGCGACTTCGATGAAACACATCAATAATGGGCAGGGAATTTGATCCGGGCAACGCGGACGCCTATGCGAAAAGTTTCAAGATTCACAGTATGGCGTGAGGACATCAATGGAATCGACCAACCGAACGATCGTATCTGAAGTGACACCGGAACGAGCCGAAACATCGCTGATGCTCATCCTTCAACGGTTGCTCGAGCAGCTCAGGTCGATCAGAAGCGGATGGTGGCCGCGGGCAGGGCAAAGGGACCCTGCGTCCCAGATTCAGCGAGGAGGAACGATGGGCGCTCAGTCGCAGGGGAATCCCTGGTACATCGCAGGTTTTGTGCTGGTGGTGTTTTTGCTGGCGTGGCATTTTTTCACCCTGCGGCCGACATTTGATTCGAGAGGGTTGACTGAAGATCAACTGCAGATGATGGAATTTAACGGCGACATCGTTCACTTGCCCGGATGGTAGCTACGCCTGGAATCCGGAAAAGGAGAAAGTCAAAGGCATTCCCGGTCCATTGGCCGTGTTCGAGAAGGCGCGTGAGGAGTTGTCGGAAGCCTTTGTGAAAAAAGGCACCAACGATCATGGGATCGCCTATCTGGTGCTGTATACGGTCTCGCGGTTTGCCGCCGGGTTTCTGGCCGCATCGGTGATCGCGATCATGTTGGGGGTGATTCTCGGCCTGAACAAAGTGCTGTTCCGCGCGGCCAATCCCTTTATTCAGATCATGAAACCCATTTCTCCTCTGGCCTGGATGCCCCTCCTGCTCTATACGGTCAAAGATCCGAAATGGACGGCGATCCTTGTCGTCTTCATGGCGGCGATTTGGCCCACACTCGCGACGACGGCGTTCGGGGTCAGTTCATTGAAGAAAGAGTATCTGCACGTCGCGGCGATCCTGCAGCTCTCGTGGTTCAAGCGATTGTTCAAGGTCATCCTGCCGGGAGCCGCCCCGACCATCGTGAACGGATTGCGCATTTCGTTCGGCAGTGCGCTGGTGGCGGTCGTGCCGGCGGAGATGTTGCTCGGCGAGCTGGGCGTTGGATATCTGAGTTGGATCGAATGGAACAATCTCGATATCGCGGGCGTCATCTTCGCCATCCTGGTCGTCGGGGTGGTGGGTGTGATTCTCGATTCCGGCTTCAACAAACTGGCCGGGCTCGTCACCTATCAGGAGTAAGCCATGTCCTTTCTTCAGGTCGACCATGTGACCAAATATTTTCCAAACCCATCGGGCGAAGGACAGGTCTGCATCTTCAGGAATGCCACGATCAAGATTAACAAAGGGGAGTTTGTCACCTGCATCGGACATTCAGGCTGCGGTAAGAGCACGCTGCTGAACATCATCGCCGGGCTGGAGACGCCGTCCGAAGGGGGCATCATTCTCAACGGTCGCGAGGCAAGCGGACCGGGCCTGGATCGAATGGTGGTCTTCCAGAACTTCGCACTGATGCCTTGGATGACCGTATTCGAGAACATTGCCGTGGCGGTGCGTTCCGCCTATCCCGACTGGGGTCGAGAACAAGTGATAGCGCATGTCAACAAATACATCGACTTGGTCGGCCTCAAAGGCGCGGAGGACAAGCGGCCGATTGCCTTGTCGGGCGGCATGAAGCAGCGCGTGGGTCTCGCGCGGGCATTTTCTATTGAGCCCAAAGTCCTGCTGCTGGACGAGCCGTTTGCCCAGATCGACGCGTTGACGCGAGGCGTGATTCAGGAAGAATTGATTCAAATGTGGAACTCCTCGAGGAATACGGTCTTCATGGTCACCCATGACGTGGACGAGGCGATTCTCTTGTCCGACCGTATTCTGTTGATGACGAACGGGCCTGAGGCGCGGATCGCCGAGGTCGTGCACGTATCGGTTCCGCGTCCGCGATCGAGGGAAACGATCATTGAACATCCGCATTACTACAAGATCAGAAATCATATTATTCACTTCCTCGTCCGCCACGCGAAGCATGGAAGCAGTGACGGGACGTCGATGGGCCCTTCGACGAACGGGAATCCCATCATCGTCGAGTTCGAAGGAGACTCGCTCGTCGCGCATTGAACAACGCGCAGAGGCTGCACATGCTAAAGGGAGGCCATACATAATGGAGAAAGATGCGGTGCGGAAAGCGATCAAAGCGAAGCGTGTGGCGAAAAAAGTCACGATTGCAGAAGTGGCTAAGGCGGTCGGAAGGAACCCCACGTTCGTTGCGGCGGTCCTGCAAGGCAATCACAAATTGCCGGCCGAAGAAGCGAAGAAAGTCGGCGACTTGTTGGGGTTGGATGCGGAGCTCACGGCGTCCTTGAGCAAGTTCCCCGTTCGCACCGATTTTCCAAATGCTGCCGATCCGTTCAAATATCGGCTCATGGAAATCATCGGGGTATATGGAGACTCGATGCGCGAGCAGGCCAACGAAATGTTCGGCGACGGGATCATGAGCGCGATTGATTTTACCCTGGACATGGAAAAGGTAACGGGCAGCCAAGGTGAAGCCCGCTGCAAAATCACCTTGAACGGGAAATGGCTGGAGTACAAGACGTTCTAGCAGGATGTTCAAAAAGGCCAACAGTCTCACCCGCCCACCCCAGCGCGCCAAGACGCGCCTCTCCGCAGGGCGGCCGCGACAGGCGAGAACAAAGCTTGGGCAAGGGCGCGTTCTCGCGCGCCAGGGCTGGGGAGGGTGAGAAGAGCGACATTTTCAACATTCTGCCAATATCCGATTGACGACGTGCGCGCCGGATGCTAAGAACCGGCATAGATCAGAGTTGAGACAACGACGTCTGCGGCTCTGAGAAGACAATTCAGACACTGAATGGACAATGGCGTCCGTCATTCTCGACGAGTGGCGGACGCTTTTCGTTTGTTGAGGGGTAGCGGGGGCAAGATGACTCGAGCAAGCATCCTCGTTCTTGGAACTTCCTTATTAGGCCGTGAGCACAAGCTGGGCGCAATCGGTGGACGGGCCGTCCATCGCAGTCAACGGCGCGGACACGGCCTGGGTGCTGCTATCGTCGGCGTTAGTCCTGGCGATGCTGGTGCCGGGGTTGGCGCTGTTTTACGGCGGTTTGGTTCGCAGCAAGAATGTGCTGGGCACGATCATGCAAAGTTTTGCCATTCTCTGTCTGATCAGTATGCTCTGGATGCTGGTGGGGTACAGCCTCTCATTTGGACCCGATGTGAAAGGCGTCATTGGCAGTCTCGAGTGGGCGGGACTGATAGGCGTCGGGTTGACGCCGCATCCGACCTATGGGCCGACAATCCCGCATCAAGCCTTTATGATTTTCCAGATGATGTTTGCGGCGATTACGCCGGCGCTCATCACAGGCGCCTTTGCCGAGCGCATGAAATTCAGCGCGCTGATCTTGTTCTCGGGCTTGTGGTCGCTCGTCGTGTATGCGCCGGTGGCCCACTGGCTGTGGGGCGGAGGATGGCTTGCGCAATTGGGTGCGCTCGATTTCGCCGGTGGTGCGGTGGTCCATACGAGTTCCGGTATCAGCGCGTTGATCTGCGTCATCGTCATGGGCGCGCGGCAAGGATACGGGACCGATTATTTAGCACCGCATAACCTGCCGATGGTCTTGCTGGGCACGGGGTTACTCTGGGTCGGATGGTTTGGATTTAACGCGGGCAGTGCGCTCGGTCCGAACGAAGTCGCCGTCGTGGCGTTTCTGGCCACTCACACGGCGGCGGTGGCCGGAGCATTGGCCTGGATGACGATCGAATGGGCTCATCGTGGCGCGCCGACGATCTTGGGGATTGCCAGCGGTGCGATTGCGGGCCTGGCGATGGTCACGCCCGGTGCCGGCTACGTCGGGCCGTTGGCGGCGTTCGTGATGGGGCTCATTGCCGGAAGTTTGTCCTATCTCGTGATTATCAAGAAAGGGAAATTTGGGTACGACGACTCTCTAGACGTCGTCGGCATCCATGGAGTCGCGGGGGTTGTGGGGATGAGCCTGACCGGTGTGCTGGCATCGAAGGCCGTCAATCCCGCAGGGGTCGATGGGCTCTTGGCTGGGAATGTGGGATTCTTCGGTGTACAGGTGATGGCCGTGTTCGTCGTCGCGCTCTTCAGCGCCGCGGTGACGTATGGAATTCTTCTGCTCGTCGATCGGGTGGTCGGTTTGCGTGTCACGCGTGAAGAAGAACGAGCGGGGTTGGATATCAGTCAGCACAACGAACGTGCCTATTCGTAATGCTGAAAATTGGCCTTACAGCGTTCTCGTCGTCGCTCTTGGCCTCGCCGTACGAGCGCAGTACGCCTTAACCGTTCCTCGCTGCGGCCTTGTTGAAGTGCGCAGTTTGAGTATCGACGAGGCCACCCGCTGAAGAAGTCTGGTTGAAGAGCGGCCTGACAATGTAGTCGGGCACAATAGGAATTCTGGCAAAGGCGCCAGAGCTGAATGAGCGGGCAATGATGCCCGGTCGATCGGTTCTGGCGTCTCGTGTTTTGAACAGGCTGTGAAGGAGGTCATCATGACAATATGCATGGAGCAAGAGATGAAGCGAACGACAGATGAAGCCCTGGTGCTTGGTCTTCTGGCGAGAAAAGGGTCTGCCACGATCGAGGAATTGATGGATCTGTCCCGGATGAGCTGGGAGCAGGTGTTCGGCTTGATCGACCGTCTCAGCCGGTCCGGCTCGATTCGCCTGACACGTGTGGGAACTGACTATTATGTCGAAAAAATGGGCACGGCATGAGTCAGGTGGAAATATGATGCGCGATGCAGGTTATCCGCTATCGCTCAACGAGGGCGTACGATGACGCAGGCAGTGGATCCAAGTCTCTGGGTGTTCGTGTCCACGATCTTCCTGATGATGACCATCGTCGGCGTCGCGCTGTTTTATGGCGGGATGGTACGCAGCAAGAACGCGCTCAACACGATCGGGATGCTCTTCGCCGCCGTGCTCGTGGTGTCGATCGAATGGCTGTTCCTCGCAGAGACGCTGGTATACGGGCACGGATCTGAAGAAAGCGGACTCAGCGCAGGTGCTCGGTCGCTGTTGCCGCTGTACCATGCCATGACGGCAACCCTGGCGCTCGGATTGGTGGCTGGAGGAATCGTCGAACGCGTTCGATTCCTCTTTTTTTTGGTGTTCGCGCTGCTCTGGACGCTGCTCGTCTCTGGACCTCTCGCCATATGGTTATGGGGAGGGGGATGGCTGGCGAAACTCGGATGTCTTGATTTTGCCGGAGGGGCTGTCGTCCACATCAGTGCCGGTGTGACGGCACTGGTCGCGGCGATCGTGATAGGGCCGCGCAGAGGGTATGGCCGGACGGAGATGATGCCCCACCATCTGCCGTTCTCCTTCCTGGGCGTGGGATTGATGTGGGTCGGCTGGTTTGGATTCTCCTCGGGAGCAGGCCGAGCCCCCATGACCGTCGTCACGACTGCGTGTGTCGCGATCCAGATGTCCTGTGTCGCTGCTGCCCTCTCTTGGATGATTGTCGAGTGGGTGCAGCGGGACAAGCCTACGGCGCTGGGCATGGCCAGCGGCGCGGTCGCGGGATTGGTGGCCATCACACCGGCGGCAGGCTACGTCGGTCCTTTGTCGGCCGTCGTGATCGGGATTGGAGCCGGCGGGCTCTGTTATATGGTCGTCAACTACGTCAAGTTGATTCTCGGCTACGACGATGCACTCGACGTGTTCGGTATGCACGGCGTGGGAGGAATGTGGGGCATGATCGCCACGGGACTCTTTGCCTCGACACAAACCAATGCGGATGGAAGCGACGGATTGTTTTACGGCTATCCCTATCAGTTTTTTGTGCAAGTCGTCGGGGCTGTGGCCGTTGCGGCGTTCGCGGGAGCGGTGAGCTTTCTCTTGTTGAAGGGGCTCACCCTCGTGCTGCCGCCGCGCGTCGATGAGGATGCGGAATCTATGGGACTGGATCTGGCCCAGCACGGAGAGAAAGGGTATTCGTAAATAGATGAGAAGGAGTCGCGATGGCCATTATTCATGACGATGTCGGTCGGCGGCGATTTTTGAGTCAGGCGGTGATGGGGTTTGGTGTGTTGTTTGGAATGGGCCTGCTCGGCCTTCGGTTTGCGCAGTTTCTGGTACCGAGTCAAAAACCGAAGCGATACGAGCCTGTACTCCTTGGCTCTGAAACGAACATTCCGGCGAACGAAGCCCTGGCTATGGAGCTCAGTGGCCATAAGATCCTGGTCTTGAAGACTGAGGAAGGGGTCGTGGCCTTTTCGAGACGCTGCACAGATCTGGGGTGCCTCGTGTCGTGGGATAAACGACGGGAGCAGTTTATTTGCCCGTGCCATCAAGGCATCTATGACAAGACGGGTCTCAACATCGCCGGGCCCCCGCCGAGACCGCTGGATCGATTCGAAGTCGTCAAACGCGGGGAGCAGTTGTACGTGAACATCGCGGGTGCGTAACTAAGTACGAAAAGGCGGCATCGATGGCAACCGAAGCGACACGAACTGAGACGAGGGAAAAAGTAAAGGGCTGGATCGATTACATCCAGAAGGATCTGCCCGAACACCTCGATTGGTGGCCGTACACACTGGGGGCGATTCCCTTGACCCTCTTGGGCATTCTGGTCATCACCGGCCTGCTATTAACGTTCTACTATGTGCCGTCTCCGGGTAAAGCGTACGAGAGTGTCGAATACATCACCCGCGAGGTGTATCTCGGCTGGTTTGTCCGCGGACTTCATAAGTTCTCCGTCGATCTCATGATCCTGTTTTTACTGTTCCATGTGATCCGTGTCTTCATCACGCGCGCCTACCGGTCTTCCGGGGAACTGAAGTGGGTCACGGGGGCGGTCGTCTTATTCGTGACCTTGGGAATGGGCTTCACGGGCTATTCGTTGATTTTCGACAATGTATCGTACTGGGGCATGACGGTGGTGACCAACATGATCGGAGCCTTGCCGATCGTGGGCACTCCGCTTTTGTACCTTCTGCGCGGCGGCGAGGAGGTGTCGGATATTACGCTGTTGAGACTGTATGACTTGCACACCAAGCTGTTGCCGGTCTTGCTCCTGCTACTGGTGGGTGTCCATGTGGTTACTGTTCGACTCCTTGGCTTCGCAGACGTGGAGGGTAGCCGCGGCTTTCATGCGTTCTACCCCGTGCACACCATGATGATGGGAGCCGTGGCGGTGGGGTTACTGTTGTTGCTCGTCGATTTAGTCATGATCTTTCCCCCGACGCTGGGGCCGCCGGCCAATCTGCAGGAAGTGGCGGCCGACGTGTCGCCGCCGTGGTATTTTTCGGCGCCCTACATGCTGATCTTCTTGCTGCCTGGCCCGGTGGCGCTCTGGAGTCTGCTCGGTGCTGCCGGTCTGTTTGTCATCTATCCGTACGTGGATCGGGCATTGTCGCAACGAGGCGTGCCGATGGCGATAGTCAACGCGATCGTGGGCGCGATCGCCGTCGCGGCGATGGTGTTTCTGATGTATCTGGACCAGCAAATGTAATGCGGATGATGTGCTAGGCGAAAGTCTCTTTCGCCGTCCGTAAGGAGGAATGATGGACGAGCGCAATATGGAACGATCAGACCATGAGCACGAGGACACTCGTTCGAGCAACGGCAAATTGAATTTCACCCGCTATATGATCGGTGGGCTGTGCCTGATTTTATTTCTGGCATTGACCGGCGTCGGATACATCCAGATTGAAGAGCGACGTGGTGGCGGCCTCCGGCCGTTCGTCTCGGGGGAGAATAAGAAGTGCATCGATTGCCATATGGCGAAGGACGTGGCGGTCGGCGGGATCAACGATTGGAAAGTCAGCCGCCATGCGCCGAAGGGGATCGGCTGCGTGGAGTGTCATCGCGCTGAGAAAGGCGAGGTGGACGCCTATGATCATGAGGGGTTCCTCATCTCCACGCTGGTGACGCCGAAGGATTGCATGCGGTGCCACGACAAAGAGGCGAAGGAATTCGGCAAGTCCCATCATGCGAAGGCGGCCCAATTTACCGGTTCCCTCGACAATTTTCTCGGCAACGTCGTGGAAGGGCCGGAGATCGTCACTACAGGATGTGCCGGGTGTCATGGGAGCGTGGTGAAGGTCATGGAAAAAGGAAAGCTGCATCCGGCGACCTGGCCGAATTCCGGTATCGGCCGGGTGAATCCCGACGGATCCAAGGGCACCTGCTCGGCCTGTCACGCGCGGCACAGTTTCTCTGTCGCTCAAGCCAGGCAGCCGGAGAGCTGCGGCCGCTGCCATATGGGGCCGGATCATCCGCAGATCGAGGCCTATTACGAGAGCAAACATGGTGTCATGTTCGAGGCCAACAAAGAGAAAATGAAGCTCGCGGATCCGTCGGAGAAGTGGCATCCCGGAAAAGATTATCTCTATCCGACCTGTGCGACCTGTCACATGAGCGCGACCGGCACGCAAGAGGTGACGCACGATGTCGGAGACCGCATCAGTTGGACCCTCCGTCCGGTGATCTCCACGCGACTGGAGAATTACGAGGACCGACGGAAAGCCATGAGACAGGTCTGTGCTTCCTGTCACAGCGAGCAGATCGTGGAGCGATTCTTCACATCGATGGACCAGGGCATCACCTTGTACAACGAGAAATTCGGCAAGCCGGCCAAAGGCGCGATGGACAAGTTGCTCGAAATGAAAAAGATCACACCGACCCCCTACGATGAAAAGATCGAGTGGGTATTCTACGAGCTCTGGCACCATGAGGGGCGGCGCGCCCGGCACGGTTTATCGAAGATGGCGCCGGATTATGTCCATTGGCAGGGCTTCTATGAGGTCGCCAAGAGTTTCTACACGAAGTTCCTGCCGCTCGTGCGGGAACTGTCACCGCAGGTGGCCGAAGAGATGCTTCGGAATGAGAGCCACAGGTGGATAGAAAAGGGTATGACGAAGGAAGAAATCGCCCAGATGCTGGAATTCTACAATAAGGAAATGCAAGGCAAGCGGGGAGGAGTGGATGGGTAGGCGACCTGTTGATCTCCAGGGCTCCCGCAAAGAGCGGCCTCAGGGAACACGAATGCAGGCCCTCGCTGGGAAGAGGACGCGTCTCGGTACGGCCAGGGGGGTTGGGTGAAAACGGGCTCGCAGTTGGAGATCAACCAGGTCCCCCTACCTGTAATGAGCAAGGAAGCTTCGTAGCAGATCTAGTCCCAGCTAGGCTGTCGGTCCACTTGAGCAAACATCAGTGCTTGCGTTATCCTCGTGCCGCAGCTTCAGGAGGACCATGATGCCGAAACGAGTTCGCACGGGATTGACGCGTACCGACATTCTCCACCGCTATATTGAGCGGTTCAGACAACAACTGATCAAGATACGGCCGTTTCTCTCCCGCAAGCGGGCCGCCACGTCAATCGATGACTTCGACGAGTCGGCGGAAGAGTTGATCAGCCAGGTGTTCGGCGCCGCATCCGATGAAGTCCGAGGCCTATTTCTATGCCAAGACCGGCGAGTCGGCTTCGGTGCCGGAGGAAGCCCAGGAAAACGGAACGCACGACATTGAGCGTGAAAGTCTCCACCAACGTCGGCAAGTGTTGGAAAGTTGCTTGGCGGATCTGCAAATGCGTCCCTGGTACAGGCGGCAAAACAGGGAAATGGCAAAGGGATTATGCAGGCCAAAGTGGAAGACTACATGTCGCACGACGTGCGCAGCATCCATCGGGCCGCCACGATCAAGGAGGCGGGGCTGCTCTTTCAAAAATACAAAGTCGGGTCGCTGATCGTAGACGACGGATCCCGCTACATCGGGATCGTGACGGATTCCGATCTCAGCCGAAAAGCGGTGGCCAGAGGCCTGGACCCCAATACCACGACCGTGACGTCCTGCATGAGCAAATCGCTCGTCACGATCGAAGAAGATGAATTGTTGTCCGAGGCGATGGGCCTCATGAAGAAGCAAGGCATCCGGCACCTGCCCGTCACGGCCGATGGCACCATCATCGGCGTCCTTTCCATGGCCGACCTCCTCCGCGCGTTCACGGAACGGAAACAATAAGGAAGGATGGTAGGCATTCCCGCTCCGGCGAGGGGTGAAACCGCATGGCGGCGTTGCCGCTCGGCTCCGCAACTTGTTCCATCCTCAACGGATTGCGTGAAGGTGGACACTTCATTCGAGCACGTGCTCCAACATCTCATCACCCCTTCGCAGAAGAAATATCCCCGATTGGCGGTGAAGATCAGCTACACTGCCTACTATGCCACCGGCCATGCTGCTCAGTTGCGAGTCCCTCACCAAGAGTTACGGAGTGAAGCCACTCTTTGCGGACCTGTCGCTCGGACTCTCCGAAGGCGATCATGTGGGGCTGATCGGCCCCAACGGATCCGGCAAATCCACGTTGCTCAAAATCTTGGCCGGGCTTGAGGA
The DNA here is from genome assembly GCA_963851455.1 of uncultured Nitrospiraceae bacterium. Taxonomy (GTDB): domain Bacteria; phylum Nitrospirota; class Nitrospiria; order Nitrospirales; family Nitrospiraceae; genus Nitrospira_C. The sequence goes on along the minus strand of CAWKPI010000003.1, from coordinate 286,729 downwards.
GCCGGATCGCGGCACCCGCTCGCTGCGTCGGCAAGTCCGCATCGGCTATGTCCCACAGGAGTCGTCGTTCGCGGAGCATCACACGATCGAAGAGGCCCTCACCCAGGTTCTCCTCGATGAAGGATTAGACCCTCACGAGCACGGCAGTCGAATTGCCAGGGCCCTCAGCCTGGGACGTTTTCCGAGGCCCGAACAATCAATCGCCACTCTGTCCGGAGGATGGAAGAAACGTCTGGCGATCGTGCGGTCGTTGATGCTGGAGCCGGACGTATTGCTCATGGACGAACCCACCAACCATCTGGACGTTGAGGGCATTCTTTGGTTGGAAAGACTGCTGCAGGCCGAACCCCATGCATTTCTTGTCGTCAGCCATGACCGGCGATTCCTGGAATCAGTGGCTTCCCGCATCTGGGAATTGAACCGCCGCTATCCCAACGGTGTCTTTCAGGTGAACGGCCGGTACAGCGATTTCCTTGAGCAGCGGGAGGCAGCCCTGCAGGCGCAGGCGGACTATCAAGCGTCTCTTGCCAATCGGGTGCGGCGCGAAGTGGAATGGCTCCGGCGAGGGCCCAAAGCCCGAACGACGAAAGCCAAGGCGCGCGTGGACGCGGCCGGGCGGCTGATCGATGAACTACAGGATTTGGACTCGCGTCAGAGGCAGGCGTCGGCCGCGATCGATTTCACGGCGTCGGGTAGGAAATCCAAACAACTTCTCGTGGCGACCGGGCTTGGCACATCGCTGGGCGGGCGGCCGATCGTCGCAGATCTCGACATGCAGCTCGGTCCAGGCGAACGAGTCGGGCTGCTGGGCCCTAACGGAAGTGGAAAGACCACATTGCTGAAATTGCTTGCCGGAACCCTGAAGCCCGATACCGGAACAATAACCCGTGCCGACCGGCTGCGCATCGTCACCTTCGAACAGCATCGCGAATCATTGGACCAGCAATCTACGCTGCGGCGCGCCCTCGCTCCGGCCGGCGGCGATGCCGTCGTGTATCAGGAGAGGTCCGTCCATCTCATGTCCTGGGCCAAGCGATTTCTCTTCAGGCCGGAGCAGCTGGACCTGCCGGTGTCGCGTCTGTCCGGTGGAGAACAGGCCCGGCTGCTCATCGCGCAGCTGATGCTCCAGCCGGCCGATCTCTTGATCCTGGACGAGCCGACAAACGATCTGGATATTCCGACCCTCGACGTGTTGGAAGACAGCCTCTTGGAATTTGCCGGTGCGCTCGTTCTGGTCACGCACGACCGATGGTTGCTGGACCGCGTGTCCACGCGCCTGCTCGCATTGGACGGGATGGGCCGCGCTGAATGGTTCGCCGATTATGCCCAATGGGAATCCGCGCAGGCGCGCAAGGCCGGCGACGGGAGACGAGCACCGGTCAGCGCCAGCGACAACACAGCGACCGTTTTGTCCAAACGAAAGGGATTGTCTTACCGCGAACGACAAGAGTGGGAAACCATCGAGCAGAAAATACTGAAGGGCGAAGAGGTGGTGGCTGCCTGTCAAGCAGCGGCCAACGATCCGGCTATTGCCTCGTCGGCAGACGCGCTTCAGGAACGACATGCCGCACTCCATGCGGCGCAGGTCGAGGTTGAACGCCTATACGCCCGCTGGACAGAACTGGAAGATAAACGCGCTCAGGCTGTGACCAGCGCGCCATCTAGAGCGAGATAAGCGGCTTGGGGGAAATACCGGGCTGGAAGAGTTCAAGTGAGGTTACAAAATAAGCGCGCTCAGAATACCGCTTGACGAAGCCGCTTCTCTGCGCATAGCATTCAACGAGGGCGTTCCAGCCCCGCTGACTGCCCTATCACTCGCGTGTCCTGGTCCTTCCGCGCGCGACCGATTCTCCAGTCTCCGCCGCTCCAACGCCTAATTCAATCTGCAATAGCTCGTCACGAGGCACCCATGAGTCCAAGGATGTATGTGGGGGCCTGCCAAGTCCCGCGACCGACAAGCGGTTGCGCCTGCGCTGTGTACCGCATGGCCAAGAGTCGACGTGTTCTCCGTGCCTGGCACCTCTGCATCATGAAGCGGATCAGTCTATCTCAGGAGCCGGCAATCTGGAAGCTCAGGCCTTTAGTCTGAGGAAGAGAAGAAAGGAGGATCGCTATGCGTCCCATTCTTGTCAGCACCGTTGTGGTGGTGGGCCTGGTGTGGTGTGGGAGCCCAACGTTTGCCCGGGAGGTCGGCCAAAGTAATGAGCCCCCCATGCACAAGCACCTCGCGACCACGGTCGAGAAGATCCGATCAGGGTTAGTGTTTTTTAAGCCGACGGCTGGTTTGCAGCATCGTGCGGTCAGCGTCCACAAGGCTGAGCGCATGGGGCTCAACGAGGCAAAGGAGGGTGATGAAGTTGTGTTGGTCATAGATGAGAGTAACCTCCTGATCGATTTGCACAGGAAAGGTGTTCAGCCTGCGGGACATCGCCTCATCGGTGGCAAGCTGACCTATGCGGACCCGCTCTGGGAGGTCATCGAGATCACCAATGCTGAAGGGAAGCAGACTTTTGCGATGGATGAGGCTTCAGGCAGCAAGCTTTCCATGCTGAAGGAAGGCAACCGGGTTGTGGCGGAGTTGAACGAAGACAACGAGATCGTCGATATCTACCCGACTCACTGAAGTCGTTCCCTTCGACCAGCGCCCGGTGTAGAGGCACCGGGGGCTGTTCATCGCTGTCAACTCACTTCGCTGCGGCGAGGCAGTCAGCACCGTTCTTTTCAATCACCGATGTTCCTTCTGTTCCTTTTTCATGTTCGGCTCCTGGGTTTTAGGTGGGGCGTTTGCGCCACCTTTTTCCCGGAGCTCTTGTTCGTTTGAATTCGACGACAAACTCTGCATCACGTGTGTATCCTCGAAGGCCGCGGCTTCCATAAGGGCAGTGTCCCCTATGGCGTTGCTCTGGCCCGGATCATTCGCGAGCGACTGACCCTTCACCGGATCGACGGCTTTGTCCATTGGATAGCCCGGATGTTTCGGCAGCGTCGCCGGATTGGCCGAGGCCGACACACTCGTGAACAGCACGACGGCCAGTATGGTCAACAGGACGAGAGAGGTTTTCATGATGTGACCTCCTTGGTAAGGGGGGAGGAACACGCCCTGGTCGGCATGAATCCGGCGAAGGCGCAGGGGAGTGGACAAGCGGGGAAAAATGCGGAAGAGCGAATGACGCGAAGCACAGTACCCGGTTTCATATAACACCTCCGGGATACCGTTCAGTGTGCGTCCCGCTTGGAGCCTGAGTCAAGTCGTCAGGAACCGGCCAGAAAGCAGAGACTGATGGTTTTGATGTAATCGTTGCTATTGGGGGATTAGCAGGAATGTGACCGGATTGATTCGCAGGATTCTATCTTTTTTGACATGTTGATTGGTGAGGATTAGCCAAGGACTGGCGCGATTCTAAAAACCGCTTACGAGAAAAGCTAAGACTAACTGCCCATTCCGTATACCCGTATACGCCTAAAACAACCTGTCGCAGAACCCCTCTTCGACCGTACCGTCGACCGCCTTGCTGTCGCGGCGCGCCTGTTCGAGACCGGCACGAGCCAGGGCGTCCACACGTTCATTGTCCGGATGCCCTGCATGTCCCCTGACCCAGCACCATTGGAGTGTATGGTTGGCAGCCAACGCATCGAGGCGACGCCAAAGATCCTCATTCTTCACGGGCTCTTTGTTTGCCGTTTTCCAGCCGCGTCGCTTCCAGCTGTGGATCCATACGCTGATGCCTTTCTGCACATACTGCGAATCAGTGTAGATGCACGCTTCTACCGACTCCCTAAGCGACTGCAAGGCCTCAATGACGGCGAGGAGCTCCATGCGATTGTTCGTCGTCGCCGGCTCGCCGCCGCACAGCTCCGTTTCGATGGTGCTCATGCGCAGCAAGACGCCCCATCCGCCAGGTCCGGGATTCCCGCTACAGGCACCATCAGTATAGATTTCGATCATTGGTCCACTTTCTCCGTGGTCAGGCACGGCCATGTTGCCGTCACCCGTAAAAAACTTCCAGTACATTCCGCTCGTTTGGCATCGAAGTGCAAGGCGCAGGCACAGCCGCCAACGTGACGGGCTATCGCTCATTGAGGGGCGCCGCGCGGCGCGGAATGGGCGTTTGCCCCCTTTTAGAGGGATAGACGCAAGGCAGGCGAGTTACCTAGACTTCCCCAGGGATCTTTGCGCGTCCATCAGCTCACAGCCAGTCTGTGGCTCAACAGGAGGCTTTTCTCTACCATGTATTGCAAGTTACCCATGGGCCACACGCGTATTTCACGCCTACGAGGAGCCGGATTCGTTGCGGCATTAGCTGTGTTGGCTATGGCATGTCACAGTAGTGAGAACGATAATGGCGGCGGAGGTTCCAACCAGCCGCCTGCGTTTAATAATACCGTGTTGAGTATCACGCCCGCCGCTGATGGAAGCGGGGATGTGTACGTGGGCGGCGACTTCACCACCTACAGCGGGGCACAGACGATTCGCATCGTGCGCCTCAATGCCAATGGAACGATCGATCCGGCCTTCGCGACAGGGGTCGGATTCAATGGGAGCGTGCACAACATCGTGCCGGCTGGAACTCTTAGCGGGAATGTGTACGTGGGAGGCGACTTTACCACCTACAACGGGATACAGGAAACTCGCATCGTGCGCCTCAATGCCAATGGAGCGTTCGATCCAGCCTTCGCGACGGCGACAGGATTCAACAATACTGTGTACAGCATCGCTCCGGCAGGAGATGGGAGCGGGGATCTGTATGTCGGCGGTGCCTTCAGCACCTATAACGGTATCGTGGTGAACAGCCTCGTGCGGCTGAACGCAGACGGATCTGTGGATCCAACCTTGATCGTGGGAACAGGGTTTAACAACACGGTGTTCATTGTGGTGCCGGCCACAGATGGGAGTGGAGACGTCTATGTGGGAGGGGCCTTCACCTTCTACAACGGGAAACAAGTGAATAATCTGGTGCGGCTCAATTCGGACGGGACGGTGGATCAGACTTTCGTGACGGGGACCGGCTTCAACAATACGGTTCTTACCCTCGTACCGGCAGACGACGGAAGTGGGGATCTGTATGTAGGCGGAGCCTTTACCAACTACAACGGGACGGTGGCGAATGACCTGGTAAGACTGAATTCGAATGGGGTGATAGACCTGTCCTTTGCGACGGGGGGAGGGTTCAACAATACGGTGTTCCACGTCGTGCCGGTTGGAGATGGAAGCGGCGATGTTTATGTTGGCGGCGCCTTTACCAGCTACAACGGCCTAGAGGCCAATCAAGTAGTGCGACTCAATCAAAATGGGACGCTCGATCTCGCCTTTTCAACAGGGGCAGGGTTCAGCAATACGGTGTTCAGGGTCGTGCCGGTTGGAGACGGGAGCGGGGATGTCTATGTCGGCGGCCAGTTCACACAGTATCAGTTCACTCCGATAGGCCGGTTCACGCGACTCAAATCCACCGGAGCCTTCGTCCGCTGACCAGCCTGAGGCTGGTCGCTTCCCAGTCTCATGACCCGTCCTGCGCACAGCGGAAGCCGAGTGATGGCCCCCAATAGCTCATATCATCCCACCCTCGATAACTGGCACGCAACTCGAGCGGACGGTCGTTTGCTTCACCCCCACGCAGCACCTTGAACGAGCCACGAGCGGGGCCCTGCGGATCCCGGCTGGGGGAGGACCGATAGAAATCCTCTGCGTACCAGTCATTGACCCACTCTGAGACATTCATGACGAGATCGGCAACTCCGTAGGGTGAACGCGCAAAATCTATGCTGCCGACCGGTACCGTCCCATTCTTTGTACGCTCACCGAGACGCGATCGGGCTTTTACCACTTCATCGGTATTTCCCCATGGGTACAGCCGGCCGTCGATCCCGCGAGCCGCCTTCTCCCACTCGGCTTCCGTGGGCAGTCGCTTCCCGCGCCATCCACAATAACTTCTCGCTTGTGTCCATGTCACATTGGTGACTGGGTGATCGGTTAGAGCCGAATCATCGTAAGCTGAATGATCTTTTGGCGGACCGCATCCTCCGCTCTCCATGCATTGCCGGTATTGCCGATTGGTCACTTCATGCCGGTCTAGCCAATAGGTGCTCACGTACACGCGATGCATGGGACGCATGTCTGACAATCCGTCCTCGGCGCCCATCCAAAATTCACCGGCTGGGATAAGCACCATCCCTTCGGGAACGGTGATGCCGTGCTGTGTCAATGCCTGCAGTTGTTCCTGTTGAGCCAGTCTCAGCTGCTCGTTCACCTGTTGAATCAACGCGTGGTCCGCCGCGCGAAATGTTGGGGTGCGGGTTTCGCCTTGCACCGGAGCGCTAGGTGGCGGGGCGGCATCCTGTCGTTTGACAGGATCGGCGGGAGCCGGCGTGACGGGAGGAGGCGATGCTTCCCCTCCTCGGGCGGTCTCGATTCTGACGGTCGTGCGCACAATGGCATCGAGGCGGTCCTGCTCCATCCCCTTTCCCTTCTTCCCCTTCTTGGTGCCGCGACCCTTACCGATCATAGTGAAGTCAAAACCTTCGATATTCGCCAGCATATGCGTGGCATAACTGACCGGAACGGCAAAGGCCATTCCCTCCGGAACAATGCCAGAGGGATGCGAAAACTTTGTCGTCAGAATACCGATCAGTTCTCCTTGCGCGTTAAATAAGGGCCCGCCACTGTTTCCGGGATTGATCGCCGCGTCAACTTGAAACACGCGCTGCACTCCCTTGGTCCGCACGGCCGCGATCCGTCCTCGAGTCACAGCTACCTCCCGCAAACCGAACGGAAATCCGACGGCAAGTACTTCCTGATCCAGCCGGACTGCCCCCGCATGACCGAGGGAAGCTTCGGTAAGACCTATCGTTTCTGCTTTGAGAAGGGCCAGATCATGTTCGGCATCGGTGCTGACCACAATCGCCGAAGCTCGAACTTCGCCGGGAGTCACGACGACCACCCGACGGGCGTTCGCGACCACATGATAGGCAGTGAGCACATAACCGTCGGAATGGACGATGACCCCGGTTCCTGACGGCCGTTCGGCCGGTCCCGCGGGACGGTCAGTGGCCCAGGCAGCGCCTGCCCAGATCAGCACAAACCCGATGGAGAGCGCGGTGTGTCTCATTGTGAAATGTGGATCACCACACTGATGGCGCCGGCATTCTGCCCGAGTCGCAGTCCTTCTCGGGGATAGCCCGTCTTGTCGAGTGTCCCCTTCGGTTCACCGTGGCAATCCAGACACTGCCTGGTCATGTACAACGGATACATGAGTCTCAACATTCCACCTTTGGCCGTGGCCTCACTGATCGCTTTCTCCCGCGGATAATCAGGAACAGCAAACATCTCCAGCGCCGAGCGCTCGACAGCATCCGGAGCATTCGCGGGATTTCTTGGAGCCAGCGCCGTCTGCTTCAACCGGACGCCCGTCCGCTCCGAGAAACGCCCGGCCACGCGCGAACCAAACACCGCCGGAATCAGCTTCGATTGGACGGCTGGCTGGTTGATTTCCGGTTGAGCATCTTTCACGACCTGCTTGCTCACGGCGAGCAAGTCCTTGAGCCATTTCTTGGCCGAGGGCGGTAGGTGGGCGGAGTCTAAATCTGCGAGATCGAGTCCCGAACGGTCGCGAAACATGTGAGAGAGTTGTCGCTCGAACGCCTCGGGAGTAAAGCCTTTGTCGACCTTTACCGGATCATCGAAGAGGGATTGGTTTTCGTTGATGACGGAGCGCCCCGAATCAAGCAGGATGGCGAGCAGGCGGGCGGTGTGCTCCAAATCAAGAATGGTCTGGAAAGCCATTCCGTCGTCCGGACGGTTCCTCTCAGAGGTAGCCGCTTCCCCCTGGATAGCAGCCAGTAATACTGCCCCGGCGACCCAGCGCAGACGGCTTACCATACGGTTGTCCCCTGCATGAAGAGACGTTCCTTACGGTGTCCGCCGGCCCTGCCACATGCCGGCGGACACCGATAAGAAATCGTACGGACGCCTTCCACTCAAGTCAAGCGATGGCCTGTCTGCTGAGCTTAGCGTGACCGGCCACGTTGGATATCAATCATCACATTATCCGCGTCCAGTTCAAGCGTGACCGGGGCGCCTTCCGGAAGGTCAGAAAGTTTAGTGCCGGCTAGCGAATCCACCTCATATGTGGTCGTGCCCTCCGGAGTGGATAGTTGAATCTCCTGCCAGAACGGATCCGAATAGCGGACGGTGCCGACTACGAACACGTGATCGGGATAGGACCGATCGGTCCCAGAGGCATCGATCAGGACATTGCCTGAATCGACCAGCAGGTTCACCGCGTCGCCCACTTTCGCATTGTACAGACCCACGCGATCGGCTTTATTCGGGCTAATCGCCCTTGGCTGCAAGCTGGCATCGGTCCGGATAAACAACATTCCGGACTCGATCTTGGCAATCACCCCGCTGAATCCATAGTGCGAACCCAGAACCATGTCCTGTGATTCTCCTGCTCCAACCGGCGCGGCAAGCAACACCACGGCCAGGACCAAGAGCGCTTTTCCACTATATCTTTTCATATGAACACCTCCTCTGTGGCCACACTCCTCTGCAAAAAGAGGAATGATGCTAATAGCTCGTTTCACCGAGACCGACCGGACCAGCCGGGACCGCAATCCCATATTCCTGGATCGGTGTCACCATCAGGGAAAAGTTGTACAACTCGTCGGCGGCCACATCACTGATGCCGTTGTCGCGATACCGGAGCATCCTGAACCATTTGCCCATCTCCCTCTTCACCGCTTGATTGTCGCCACGGCTGACCGCTTCACGCACCATCCCTAGCTTCTGGTGATAGGGTTCCCAGTTTGAGCTGGGATAGTTCGCTGTGGAGAACGCCAGCGAATTGCTGATCTCATCAACCCAGGTTGTCTGCGCCCACGCTCCGCCGACGACAGTCAGACAGCAGAGGGCGCTGCCTATGAGGAGTGCACCAATCACAGCTTTCATGAGCCCCTCCTTTCTTACTTCCCGCAGGGCAGGAAAGATCGCAGCACGCAGTGAGGCGTGCGTTGAGAATTGATCAGAGAGATGCCGGTAAGGTTCGTGCTGACACGATGACGGTAGAAGGAGGGTGGAGGAGCAGCCAACCCGGCTAGAAAGCGAAGAAAAGTTTGAGTGACGAGCAGACCGCACTTGCCATGTCCATCACAATGGATCGCTGCTCCACTGATGATCATGACCACCACCTCTCAGAAATGAGGCGGCTCGAAAGTCATTACTCTACGCTTGGGACATTCACTGGTCAAGAGCGATAATCCATGGAAAACACCGCGCCAGACACACGTTTTGTCCTGCCTCGTCGCAGCCTGGTAGTAAGCAGGACCAGCGTCTCGATTTTTTCCTGCCGATTTAATAGTACGCAGAGAATAAGATGACGATCGCGAAACCAACTAGCAGGAATGCTTCACCGCGATAAAACCAATTCAGATGTAGCTTATGCGCTGCTGTTGAATGAAGCAGAGCTCCTCCTGCGATCCAGCAACAGGCGACTCCGGTGCAGATAGCCGCAAAGCTAACGAAATAGGGTAGCATCCCACTGGATGTCGCACTTGGCAGAGGAAAGATACCAAAGGCAAAAATTAAGTTTTTTGGGTTCACCAGTGTTGTGAGAAATACCCGGCGAAAGTTGATGGGATGAGAAGCAGGGACTTCTCGCTCTCCAGATCGCCACAGCCAGAAGGCCACGTAGACAAGATAGAGACTGCACAAAACGCGGAGAAGTTGATTCACCGTTGAGTGACTCCTGGAAGCAGGCTCAAGCACGAAAACGAGCAAGGATATTGTAATTATGTAAGCTCCTAGTTCGGCGAATATGAGGTTAAGGCTTGCCCGGAAACCGCGTGACACTCCCGATACAAACAGAAGTGAGTTCGTCGGCCCCGGGAGGGCAAGCACGCCTAATACTTCAACAAGAAAGATGGCTTGTGCTTTGTCGATCACAATCAAGAGACAGCATGTATCTGAGAACGTGTCTTGGAGTCAACAAAACACAGACAGCACGTGCTTCAAGGTTCCTAATGATCATGTCGATGATGCAGTTCCGATAAGTGCGGGTGGTCATGGGTGAGGGGCATGTGCCGGTGCGGGTGCGCATGTGGTTCATGAAGAGCAGCCTCTCCGTCATGCCGGTGGTCGTGATGCGCTTCGTGATGATGGATGTGGTCATGTTCTTCTTGTTCATGGGTGTGGGTATGCGCGTGGTGCGCACGGACAAGTAGTGTGATCCCACCTAACATGAGCGCAGTAGCGGTCGCGTCTTGGATGTCCCATCGTTCGCCCAACACTGGCACAGCAACAAGCGCCCCGATGAAGGGAGCAGTGGCAAAGAACCCCGCCTCACGCGCCGCACCGAGTAACCGGAGGGCGCGCATGTCGAGCACCAAACTCACCCCGTAACTGACGAGTCCCAGAAACAATGCTGCCAGCGTAATCGTGATCGATGGCCACGGTTGGCTGGTGAGAGCGACAAGAACAAGCATCCCGAGACCGGCGCCGAGGGTCTTGATGCGTGTGACAACCACAGGATCGCGAAGCGAGAGCCGTTGACTCAGATTGTTATCAATCGCCCAGCAGAGACAGGCGCCCAGCACGGCGAGGATGCCTACGGCGTCGCCTCGGATCGCGCCGGGCCGATAGGTGAGAATCCCCGCCGCCACTATGATCGCGACGATGCCGGCCAGTTCGCGCCGGACCAGATGTTCGCGAAAGATCAGCACCGCCACCAGAACCGTGAAAGGCGCTTCCAGATTCAACAGCAATGAGGTCAGGACGCCGGACAGACGGTCCAGCCCATACAACATCAGAAACGGGCCGAGCATTCCCCCGGTGAGAATCACCCCAGCCAGCAATCTGGCATCGGACCAACGAACCGAGGCCTCCTCCACGCCGGACTTGAACCACGGGCGACCGATGATCTCGAAGAGGAGCAATCCCAATCCCGCGCCGAGATAGAGCAAGCCTGCGGTCAACAATGGACCGCTCTCCGGCAGCAGCAGCTTAGCGAAGGGAGGGCTGATGCCGAACAAAAGAGCCGCTGCGAGCCCGAAGAGAGATCCCTGTCGTCTTGAGGAACTCATTGGTAGCCAGCTTACTGATGGTGGCAGAGCGGCGCAATGGGTCAGTTATCGCCGACGGTCTGGTTGGACATCATTCCTGCCGGAAGGGGGAAACCGTGGTGGGCAGATGTGTATAGAAACGTAAGCGCTAGGAGGCCGCGCGCTGCGAAACGGCTCCTGACACCGGTTCCATCGTTCAGCGGCCGACGTTAGTCGCTTGAGTCGAGTTCAGGCGGCAGTCAAGGTTAGAGAGTTTGGACAAAACAGAGTCAGAACACGCCTTCATTTGTCGCTTACTAATGGGTGCCCATTCCTTGACATGCACTTCTGAAATTTAAAGTTGGCCTCTGGCGTGCCAATGAAACGGACTCTGGTGCCTTCCGAGTAGGCGTCGAAACGGTCAGACGGAAAGGCGCGTTGGACTTCTTTTCTGCACCTGCCGACGGTGCGCTCGAAGTCGCCAGGCTCGTCTGCCTTCGGTGTGATTTTCTTTTGCACTTTCTTCGAGGATTCCGCTTTCTTCGGGGACTCGACTTTCTCAGGCGCCTCGACTTTCTCCGGCGGCTCGACGGTCTTCGGTGTCTCCCCTGGCGTGGGTGGCTCGGGAAGCTGCCTGAGCTCGGCGATCGCTTTCCTGTGGCCCTGCGCCGCGGCCTTGCGATACCACACTTGCGCCTGGTCGGTGTTGGGTTTGACCCCGCGCCCGTTCATGTACATCTCGGCGAGATTGAATTGCGCGGCTGACAAGCCCTGGTCAGCCGCCTTCTGGTACCATTGCACGGCTATGATGTGGTCCTGCTCGACGCCTTGTCCTTCCTCGTACAGCTTCCCCAGGTTATTCTGCGCGCCGTCGTGCCCTTGCTTCGCTGCCTTCAGATACCATTGGGCTGCCTCTTGATAGTCCTGCGGCACGCTCTGCCCGTTTTCATACATTAAGCCGAGATAAAATTGGGCAGGTGCCAACCCTTGCTCGGCCAGAGGATGCAGCTCATTCATCGCAGTCACGTAGTTGCCGCGATCGTAGGCTTGACTGCCTTCTGAGAAATCCGCCCAGCTCTGCGACGAGAGCAGGAGGGGGAACAGGGCGGCGAGCAGGATGTGTTTGCTCATGAGATCCCCTGTCGGTTGGACGCACGATACGCCGAACCAGCGATGGAAACAATTTCTCGAAAGACAAGGGCAAAAATCAAGCCGTGAAAGAAAACCGCGCGACGCGCAATGAAGAATGTTCCCGTTTTGCCCTCCTCGAAGAAAAAAGATTACAGAAATTTTACTGCGCTCTTACACCGGACGATTGATGCCGAGTGGCTTCTCGATTACGATCGCGGGCATGCATAACATTCTAAAATCTGCGCTTATGGCTGTGGTGTTTCTCGTTGCAAGTCCTGTGTGGGGAAGCGGGGAAGGACCGGATCGGATTTCTCAGCGTTGGGCTTCCTGGTTCGCCGGTCAGGAATGGCAGGTCAGACCAAAGCCGGCGGAGACATCCGTGTACCAGGCAAGCCTCACACCGACCGTCGATGCATCTCCCATCGCTCCGGCGAGCGTACGAGATCTTACACTCGATACCGACCGGCCGCGCACCCAAGGGATCCTCGCATCGACTACCTGGCTCAAGGGAGCATTCTCGACAGAAACGGAATTCGCCGCCAATCAAGGAGGCACTGTCGGTTTCCCAAACGGCCTTCCCGCCGATGCAGGAGATGATCCCTCAACTCGCATGATGCGACTCGGCGTCACCGGTTCAACGGAGTTCGTCCGTTACGGCCTGAAGTACCGCAAAGCGGGCCAGGCTTTCTATCAGGAATCCGACCAGGACCTGAGAGAAGCCTGGGGAGAGTGGAAGAACGGTGCGATTGCCGTTCGCAGTGCCGTCGGCCAACAAATGAATAACGTCGGGGGCGATCCCACCCGCGCTCGCGTCGAAGAGAGTTATAACCAGGTCGGCGTCTCATGGAGTAAGCCTGCGTGGCCGCATCTCGCCTTGACGTACTCGCAGAGTGCCCAGAGCAGCACGCTGGATCCCATCGGCGTCGCGCCACAGAGGGCGGACAATCACACCGTCGAGGCAGCGCTTGGTTATACCGGCGCAGTGTGGGATGCCAGGCTGGCATCCAGTTATGGTCTCGCGGCCGATCTCCTGCGCCAGGGGGCGGAAAGCCATGTCCGAACCCAAACGGTGACGGCCTCGTTTCGTCCGGTCGATACTCTGAGCATTGCGCACACGCTCGGCTATCGCGCGGAGCAGCAAGAATGGTCGGGAGCGCGGATCGATTCGCCGTCTGCATCCCTCGCCATGAACTATCAGCAGAGCCGCCGGCTGGGCATCAGTGTGATGGGAAACTATTCTGGAATGCGATCAAGCGATAGACTCATCGATCTGGACACTGTCGGCGGGAAAGGCATTCTCACGTGGGGTCTTGAACCAGTGCGAGACTGGACCCCGCTGCTTTCCCTGGAGGCTGGCTATAATCTACAGGTCAATCGGCTAATGCCCTCCCAGACTGAAGACATTTCCGGGATTCTACGCCTCGTGCTGGCCACTCTCCCCTAGATACTGACCTTCTCCTTCAGTGCGGCTGTCCATTAGGAGCGGCGTGAGTCCGACGCACGCAGATTGGCGCATTCGAAGAGCCTAGGTTATGCGGAAGTCGTGGAGCGGTCTGCTTTACTCAATTTACTGTGCTCTGAGAGGTTGCGCTTTGCGGAACGGCGGATCGTGTGCTGCCTGTTAGATACTTCAATGTCCAGTAAGTGAAGTTGAAGGCGCAGCATGCGTATTTCGGTATCTGTCAGCATGTTCGCCTCAGGTGTACGAAGTCGTCTCAATAATTCTTTTCCGTGGTTCATAAACTCGCTGGTGACGCGGTGAATTCCCATGATTGGGGCATCCTTTTCTGGAGGTCGATATAATGTCTTGGCATGGCCAGGATACCGCCTCAATCGCGGCACAGCGGCCCATGAGCCTAAAGACACAAGGGAGGGTTAGTTGAACAATCGCGAAGTTGGAGTGATAGCGAAACCCCCTTGGCGGTCCACTATCAGGTCCAATTGACCCTTTCGACTGAGGTAACTCAATGTGTAAACAACCTCCTTCAAGGTCAGATCTGGGAAGAAATCGGACAGGAGATCGGCCACGTGCTCGATCCGACAACCAGGTTTGTGAGCTATTATATCGAGGATGTGATTAATAACGGTGTTCTGGGGCTTCATGTCAATGCTTTCTTTTAAGATTTTCAGGATAAGCGGTGGCTTACCTGGATGTGCGATCATCTCAGGTGACGACAACCGATTCTCGTTTGACTATAGGCCGGTAGGAACGAGTTAGCTGGTCAAAAGTGCTCAGGTGTATCTGTAGGTGAACCAACGAAATGGAGGAATGGGTGGTGGGTCAGTTTGAAAATTTATTCTTGTTTTGGCATCACCTCTTCGCCGCAAGTCGTGCAGACATAATTGCCGGTCAGGTGCCCGTTATCGGTTCGTTCTAACAGCAGTACCATATGCTCGCATTTTGGATTGTTCAAAGTTATCCAGCGCTCTCGTAGTCGCCCCGCTTCCGTTGTGGTCATAAGCCACTCAAGCGGCGGTCAATGGTCGCGGCTTTTTATCCGCATACCACCGACGACCGCAGTTGAAGCAGACGTACTGGAGAATAATTACGCCAGTGTGTAGGTCAATCGCCGTTTCAGGTCGAAGGCTTCCTTGGCATTTCCAACAGCGCATGGTGTGTTTTTCAGCCATGCGCCACAGGGTATGCCGACTCAAAAAAGTGAGTACTAGTGAAAATCATGGTTTTAAGGGCACGGGCCCCTAAATTCGAAAGCTAAGTGGTCACTGGAGAGACGCGATGATTTGGGGATGGTAAGCCTGTTCGTCAAGGAGTGCGTTGTGGCGGACGATTTGGCAAGCACGGCGCAATCTTGTCGAGGATTTCCTTGCAGTAGTACTCGATGACCCGAGCTTCTTCCTCAGTGGGTGGTCTATTCGTCTTCATTGAAAAGAGCAACCGTTCGCAGCCACTGGAGAAGGTACGAAATGCTTCGGCCTGCTGCATGAAAATCCTTCTATCGAGGAATTAACGCACTCGCTTTGGCTCTAGAGTTCGTTCCCCTGCTATCGCCCAGGGCGAACGTATAACGCTTCGTCGGCCCACGCTTTCTTAAGCTGCGAGGCTTGCATCGCTTCGTCATGGTTCAAGGGAGCAGTACAGTAAGCCTCACCGCGACAGACCACGTATGATGGATGCTCAGAACAGCCCAAGAGTCCGGTACAGAGAATTAGTATGTAGCCTAGTGAGACCAGCCTCATACCGCACCTCCTTTTTGGTGAGCACCGTTTGCGAGCCACGCTTGAGGTCATAGATTAACTCGTGAGCGCTGCGGAGTACTATCCTACGTTGGAGCCAATTGGGCCCTCGAAAGTAGCCTCCAGACGGAAGACTTTTCCCGGCGGGCTATATCTGCAATTCCACTCAAGACAACGGCGGGCGTTTGGCGCGAATGAGGTTCGACACGGGGAAGCCAAGCGCTCTGCCCCGGTCGACTAAGCGCTGGTATGTGGCGTCGTCCAGATGAGGGGTTCGCGACAGAATCCAGAGAAAGCGGTGGTCCGGCGTGCCGACCAGCGAGGTGCGATACTCAGGATCCAGATCGAGAATCCAATAGTTCCCTTCGCGTGACGAGCCGAACAGGCGCGCAAACCAGTTGTCGAAGACCACCGTCAAACGCGCGTTCGTGGTCGTATCGATCACCGTCGCGACACCGTTCGCCTGAAGCTCGCCGGTCGGTCACGCTACTCTTGACACCGATTGCTCCAGGGGGATGAGAGCGAAGATCGTCTTTGCTTTCACCAGTGCCGTTGAACCACTGGGCAGGCGGCAATCTCGGACCAGTGCCGCTCCCCAGCTTGATCTACGAGGCGTATGTGCGCGCCTCTGTCTGCTGTCTTCCACGCACCTCTCCTACGCTAATGCATCCTACGATAGCTACCACCTGTACGGTGTTCATGGGCGAATGTCAGTCGAGTCGGTCAACAGGATGGAACGCCGCCGCGCGCCGCGAAACTCGCCAATCAAATAACACTCCGGACCTGTAATCTTCCACTTTCTTTTCGTCTATGTTGCGTAAGGCAGAGTGAAGTAGAAACGACTCCCTTTTCCTGTCTCGCTCTCGACACCAGATGCTTCCCCCATGCAACTCGATGAGTCCTTTCGCAATGCCAGCCTCTTAACCAAAACAGGCTTCATGTCCTGCTTGCACCGGCCACGATCGCACTTTCCAATGATCTTCGCAGATGCTCTTGCGTAAAAGAATCCACACCCTGTGTCAGAAACCATGATTTTGACATGCTGATCATCCAGGACCTGTGCACGGAGCTGCGAGCACCCACCCGATGGGTAAACTAAATTGCATTTTCCAGCAAATTAGACAAGCACTCCATACAGTTTGTCTCGCTCACTCGAACCTTCGGCATACTCGCCTTGGGACATATCTCCATCTTCACCGATTTCCGCTGGGCGACGAGCTGGAAGCTTCGACGAGATCGGTCAGCTAACTCTTGGAGTGAAAGCGACCGTCCGGCACAGCTCCTATTTTACCCACTTCACAAGATTCGACAGGTCCAGCAGTTCATTCAGAATGCGTGCGAGTGGATCAGCAATTGCGTTGGATTCGAGAGGCATAGTACTGTTGTTCTCATTTAATGGACCGGCCGAGTCCTTCAAACAAGTTCTCTGCGAGGGTTCTTGATCGGAAGTGAGCGGGGTCCGCAATTCATGAGAGTACGATCCCGACAAAAGCAGTTTTCAGCTCGATCGAACTCTTGCAGTTGCTCAACGGTCGCTTGCAGACGTACTCGTTCGGTCCTGAATCCGTTCGTTCCAGCGTGCGGTTCAGCTCATCGAGCTCCTGTTCCGCACGTCTGCGCTCGGCAGACACCGACGGCTAAAGCTATGGCATTCATGAGGTCTCAGCCGATGAAGGCCTGCAACAACAGCAAGCTTTCATTGTGCTCCCCGGGCAAAGTGTGCAGACCCCCTGAAGTCCCCCAAATGGCAATGCCTGCGCACTGCGGCAATGGCTGTGACGTTTCACGAGGCCCGAGCCTGACCGCGACCCATATCAGTATGCCAGAGTGACAATGCCCAGCGGATAGTTCGGACCACCGTCATCGCCTCGGCTGCTCTGAAAGACCGTCCATGTCACCACGCATATGCAGCGGGAGCGATACCCCCATTTCCAGCCGCTGCGGGATGCGATTCCATTGGAGGCGACGTTATGATCCCGGAGCACGATAGCCGGCGTGACGATCAGAGCCCAACGACATCACCGAGCCACCAGGTAGTCCAAATCATCCACTGTACCTCTCGCCAGTCTGCATAACCTCCCATGGCTGAAAGGCTGGTCACTCCGCAAGTCGCGCTCACGGCGGTACTGAACACGAGCAGCCAGAAGCACAAACCTCAGCGTATCGCCCTGTTGGGCAAAGCATCTTTCGACCGTTCGCAAAATAGTTGACCAGCAGTGCGCCGAGAGCACGAGACAGGAGAGGATTTGAGGTAGTCACCGAAGCGATGGAGACCCGGTCATGGCGCAGTGTGATAGTGGCCACTTCCCACCCCTCACATCACCATGACCGCTCCATCGTCCGTAGGAGTTGTGCCTGCCGCAAACAATCGACCGCACGGGCCCAAGTGCGGGAACGCCGCCGCGCGCCTCGAAACGGGTAGTTCTGCTCCCATCTCTTGTTTGTCATAGCGGTGATCGGGTCACCGCCAACGATCCTAGAAAACATCCGATGAGTGCGGACCTAAAAGCCGGTAGGCGGTCACGGTTCGCCGAGCACCTGAATGCAACTCGAACCAACCAACAAGACATAGAAATCAGTGATCTGAATGGTGCGTATCCGGTCAATGGGTGTCCGATCATTCAGCTTAATACGCGAACGAAACTCCTCTCCTACCTCTCCCAGCCGCCTTCCGTCTTTCTTCGCATGCTCAATGGTATTTGTACCGAGCCCCATGCCGAGAATAATAGGCGTGCAGTCTTCTCCTAGCAGGACGGCTTTGACGTCGGCGTTACTCGGCTGCAGCTCAGTGGTGATATTGATACAACCTGACACAACCACGGGAATCAGGAAGACAAATGAAAATCGCATCAGTGTACGGCGCTCCTTTCTTCGAACTGAGAAGTCGCAACATGATAGGTAAATTTGTCGAAAGGAGCAATGAGGAGGATGGCTCGATGGTCTCGAGTGCTCACGCCGATGCACACAGGAACAATTGAAACCTTTATATAGGGGAGAGGTAGGACTCCTTGGAAGCGCGCCGCGAAACGGTTATTGAATGCGGCCCGAAACGTGCGAGCACAGTTAGCCTGTTGATCCATCCTAACTTGAGCTTTCTATGTGACTGCAATTCATAATATATTGCCGTTAGAGGGTCAGATTGAAGACTATAGCCATCATCCCGACCTATAACGAGCATGACAATATCCCATTGCTGGTCGAGCGTCTATTGGCACTTCCTCTCGATCTCGACCTCTTTTTCGTCGACGATGATTCTCCGGACCAGACTGGCCAGTTGCTAGAATCGATGCGGGCGACGCTGTCGCGGCTGCGTGTTTGCCACCGGCGCGCGAAGCTAGGAATCGGGACAGCCTATCGCCAGGCTTTCCGCATGCTCTTGCGTGAACCTTACGACCGATACATCGCAATGGACGCCGATCTGTCGCATCCGCCAGAGTCAATTCCAAGTCTACTCAATGCTACAAACCATGCGGATCTCATCATAGGAAGCCGATATGTCGAAAACGGTGGCTCAATCAATTGCCCGGCACACCGCAGACTCTTAAGCCGGACAGCCAACCAACTTGCCCGTCTGGCGCTGGGAATCACGGTGCGTGACGCGACGGCCGGTTTCCGGTGCTATCGGCGAGAGTTGCTGTCGGTACTGGATAAAATAGCGATTCACTCGAATGGCTATTCGTTTCAGCTCGAAGTGACGTACATCACGCAAGCCCTGGGGTACCGTGTTCGCGAGGTACCGATCATTTTTCGTGATCGCACTCACGCCCAGAGCAAGTTGGGGATGAACGAGATACTGGGCGCAGCTCAAACCCTGTTCAGGCTTGGGATACATCACGCAATTGGCAAGGCCTATCCACGCCGGGCAGGAAAGTTCGATCCTAGTTCAGGGTCAGTGGTGAGCGCTCCCGGTCAGCACAAATGACCCCCAAGCTGTCACACAAATCCTTGCAGGGAAGAGTTGCGTCAACAAATGGGGCTTGGCCTTTTCCCACTTGAACCTCTAGCGTGAACCTCACCAGTTTATCAGTCTCACACATTTGAACATGATCACTCATGACTGGTGATCTTCGAAGAGTGACGCCGCATATGAACCCCATTATTTTTGTTCGACGTCACTCTATGGCGATCCTGTTGCTGATAGGGGTGGCCCTGTACTATTTCAGGTTCAGTCTTCACCCTGACGGGATGACTCTATATCCAAAAGCAGCGGCCTGTATGCTCGACGGTCAACCAATAGGAAGCTGCAGCTCGGGCTTCACCTATCCCCCTCTGTTCGGCTTTATGATGATTCCCTTCGTGTTCTTGCCTATGTGGTTGAGAAATGTGCTGTGGTATACAGTTCTAATCGGGTGTACCTGGGGCAGCTTTCAACTTGCGGAATCTCTCATATGTCAATCGTTAGATATTCAGTTCGACAAGCAGCAACTCACCCGTTTCCGTTTTGTTTCTCTCGGGCTTGTGCTCAATTTCGTCTTGGCGGACTTCGAAAATCAAGCCTATGACGTGCTCGTCTTGTTCTTCGTCCTTATAGTCTGATTGGGCTAACGAGAGAAAAACCAGTTTGGTCAGTTATCGGCTTTGGCCTCGCGGCCGCCCTCAAAGCCACACCCCTGTTGTTTTTCCCTTATATACTGTTCCGAAAGGATGGAAACTCTTCACTCTCTGTGTGCTGTGCTATCTCACGCTTTCTCTCTGCCAGACCTGTTCGTGAGAGTGGAGGATAGCCTGACGACCTATATGGAAACTGGACTCGACAGGTAGCGCTGCAGCCTTTTTCCAGGAATCCGGAGAATGCCGCGGTTCTGAAGGAGAGAATGATTTAAATCAGTCACTGCGAGCATTCGTGTACCGCATGATACTTGGAATGCACCTTCAACAACATTTTATTCCGGTCTTATATGGAGTGTATGGTCTGTGCCTGCTATACATGCTGTGGGCGTTCTCTCGTTCCTTCAAGCTCAAAGATCATGTTGTGTTGGATGGATCGCTTCTCATCATTGGAATGCTGCTCCTTTCACCAATGAGCAGCAAATCCCATTTTGTGGCCCTCATGTTGCCGTTCATGATGACTACAGCATACTTGCTGACTGACCCGCGAACTCGCACAGGGCTGATACTGGCATCAGTCCTGAGCTGCGCCCTCAATAATCTCACTTCGAAAGATCTGTCGGCCGTCAGCTCTCAGAAATGGCAGGCTATGAGGGAAGCGTCACGCTCGGGACAATTACCCTTGCTCTAGCCATTGGATATCTCGTGAATATTAGGCAGAAAGGACAGGCCATCCCTCAACCGGACCCACGGTGTCTGTGAGCGGCTGGCCGAAAGGAGGGAAGGAAAGCCCCGCCGCGCACCGCGCCACGACTTACATTTTCCCGAAGTAGTCGATGACTATATATGCGATTGCTCCGAGAGAGGCCAACAGCCAACCAAGCCACCTCAGAAACTCTGGGTAGTTGGGTGATTGCTCGGTAACCAGGGTGTCGGGTGCATACCAGCGCTCGAAGAAACCGAAGATGATTCCAATAATAGTGGCTGTTGCGGCGATGACCTTCAGAGTGTCTTGCATTCTAGTTCGTTCCCAAAACTATAAAATGCTCCTTCCAAGCTTGCTCGTACGCCTCCCTTCGTGGCAGGTGAGGAGGGTGAGACTGCCTGCGACTTGCGATATCAATGCTCCCTCCAAGCTTGCTCGTTACCGTCTCCCCTGGCAGGTGGGGAGGATTCGGGTCGGCCGGCGACTTCGACGGTTCGCATGGCGCTGGACGCCGGTCGCGCAGCGACGGCTGTGCATGTTTGAAGGTCCGTTGACGAGAGTAGCAACGGACCGAGTTTGCATGGCCGAGGGGTATAGCGCCATGCGGTTTCAGCCGTCGTGGAAGCCGGCGGACCCGCATCCTCCCGAATCTCACAACTTCCCAATACTCTTCTCAAAAAACTCCCTCGTCTTTTTCATATGCTCTTCTATATCGCTCTGCAAATGCCTCGCTCCTGCTTGCCAGTCATCGGTCGTGTAGCCGACGCGGCGCGCGAGGAAGATGAATTCATCGGAGTCGGCAGGTGGGAGCACCAAATCCTTTGCATGGCCGCGCACCATGCGCAATCCATCGATCAGCATTCGGAGAAAAAAA
This sequence comes from uncultured Nitrospiraceae bacterium, assembly GCA_963851455.1. Lineage (GTDB taxonomy): Bacteria > Nitrospirota > Nitrospiria > Nitrospirales > Nitrospiraceae > Nitrospira_C. The sequence goes on along the minus strand of CAWKPI010000003.1, from coordinate 265,244 downwards.
TAGGCTTTCCGGAGATGCTCACCGTCCTGCCTGCTGACGATCCCGCATTCGATCAATCCCGCCAGCGCTTGCATGGCATTGGGCGTGCGGAGGGCCGCATGTTTGTGGCCATGCATAATTTGGAGGTATTGGATGGCGTACTCAATATCGACGACGCCGCCGGGGCTGAGTTTGGCGTTGACCGTGCCACGTTCGACGAGCTGCTTCAGTTGCTGTCGGCGCAAGTCGAGTGCCGTGGCGAGATCCCAGGGAGCGCCGCTATAGACGTAGCGATCGCGATGGGCTTCGACCTGCTTGCCCAGTGCGGGATCTCCTGCCACATGCCGGAGTTTGATTAAGGCCTGCCGCTCGAAGGGGGCGGCCAGTCCCTTGTCACTGTAGTAGCTGGTGATTTCATCGAGCGGATTGGACAAAAATCCTTTGCCGCCGTGGGGTCGCAGGCGTACATCGAGATGGAAGATGCCTTCCTGCTTTGCCTCGATCCATTGCAATAGTTCCTGTGCCAGGCGTTCGAAGTATTCGCTGTTCTCGATGCTCTGCTTGCCGCTTGTTCGTCCTGCGCCGCCGTACACGAAGAGCACTTCGATGTCAGAAGCGTAGCCCAGCTCGCGGCCGCCGAACTTACCCGGCGCCCAGGATGGCAAACGGGCAGGGCTTCTTGTTCGCCAATCGCGGGAAACCATATTGCTTTGTCAGTTTGGATTGGCAGTCTTTCAGACTTCGCTCCGCGATCACCTCCGCCAATTGGGTCAGCGCGAGGGAGAAGTCGGCCAAGCTGGTGCCGGGCTCGACGATGTGTTTCATGTCGACGCGGAACAATTCTCGATCCTTGAAGCTGTTGAGTGCCTCCTTTCGCGCCTGGTCAGTCTTAGCGCGGTCCACGAGGCGGTCGAGTTCCTTCCTGAGCGCCGCCTGCGGTTTGATGAGGGGGGCATCGCGGTAATGCTGGAGGAGCGGCAGGAGGTTGCCGTGCTGGCGGCGGAGAAACTCTTCCCACAAGAAATCGCTGGCGCCGAGCAGGCGGGCGAGGAGGGGATACACCTTCTTGTCGCTGATGACGTCCAAGGCGTGGCTCTTCTTCGATCGGCCGGCTTCTTCCACGATGACGTCGAGAAATTGATCGAACGCTTCCAGGGCCTTGGCGGGGTCCGGCGCCCAGGTGAGGGCATGGGTGAATTGCTTGATCAGCACGGCGGTAAGCCGCAATTGTTGCTGATCGGCGGGGTCGGTCAGCTTCTGGCCGTGCCGGTTCCGGACGAAAAACCGGTCGTGGAGTTTCCCGTCCTCGATCTCGAATTGCGCTTTGGAGACATAGATGTTGCGCATCGCGAGTGCATTGGCAAAGGCATAGAGAAACGCCGGGGTATCATCCGACCGGATGTCCATGATCGTGTCCGTCGGCGACTGGCTGTTGTCAAAGGTGATATGTAGGGGGAGGAGCAGACCGCTGAACGATCCGCGCCGCTTTCCGAGCTGTTCGACCAGCTGGCGATTGACGGCCTGCCGGGCCCGCTCGAATTGGCCGGCGTTGAGAAACCCGATCATCATGGTGATTTCCACCCCCAGCCGGCTGTGTTCTTCCGGTCCGAACGACACACCTCGGACCGGCTGTACGCGAAAAACATCGACGATCTTCTTGCGACTCAGGCCGGGACGAATGGCCGATCGCCCGCGGGGAACGCTTCCTCCGGCAGGCCGGCCCGGTGAAGCGGAAGCGGCGTCCAGAAAGGTATAGATTCGGCCTTCTTCGATATTCAGACCGAATGCCGATAGCAGGCCGCAAATCGTTGCAAACTCCGCAAAGTAGTCGTAGGCCACGATCGTCAATTCGAAGTGCTGGTGGTGCGTTTCCGTGACCTCCATCGCACAGGGATGGTCCGGGGTGAGTGTCGCAGCGAGATGAATATGGCGGGCGATCGTCGGTGAGTCGAACCGCTGGAAGTACTCCCGGTCCATGCGATGAAAAAAATCGCGCAGGATATCGGGGGCAACATCCTGGCAGAGGGACGTGACGGGCTCTAATATCTGCTCGTGATCCGGAGAATCCACGGTGGGGGCAGTATACTCCACGGCCTTCATTGTGTGCGATGGACGCGGTCAGTATAATGCCGCGCCATGAATGGGCTAGGATGGCCTGGTGAGTTCCCCGTGCTCGCGCACCCCGCACACAAGATCAATCGAATGTCCAAACTAATGGCGGTGCTCGGTGCATGCGCGCAGTGGGGAACTCATCCAGGCCATCCGTCGGGTGCGAATGAAAATTCATGCTCGCTGCGGCCTGCCCGCGGAACGGCGCGTCTCGGCGCGCCGGGGTTGGGTGAGTGAGAACAATGACCTTTTTGAACATCCTGCTGACGGGGAGACTTCTTGGGTAGTAAACACGTCATTCATCGGCCTGCCAAAAGGCCCACATCCTCCAAGCAGCGTCCGGTGCCATTCACGCCACCATCAATGACACCGGAGTTGAAACCGGTTTTGCTGGCGCCGGAGCGCAGCCCGGAGCAGGTGCGGAATATTTTGTCCTCCTACCGTCTGATGGATATCGAGCAGGCGGACCGCAATCTACAGGCCATGGCCGGTGGCCCGCCTGAGCGCCGTCAACTGGCAGACATTCTGCCGATCCTTCTGGATTCCATTGCACGAACCGCCGACCCCGACCAGGCCTTGAACCACTGGGAGCGGATGCTCTCCGAAGTGACACGCTCGTCATTCCTCGATTATCTCCACAGTTCGCCGCGCATGCTGGATTTGCTCTGCACTATTTTCGGTAACAGCGATGCGCTGGCGTTTACGATCATTCGCGATCCCATGTTGGTCTATTGGTTGGCGGAAGAAGCGTGCTGTCGAGACCGCCGACGCGCAAGGGAATCGAACAGTCACTTCACAAGAACTGAGCCATCTCACGGTCAAAGAGTTGAAGTTAGAAGTGCTGCGCCGCTTCCGCCGGCGTGAGATGCTGCGCATCGGCGTGCGCGACCTGTTGCGGCTGGCCGACGTGCCGGAGACGACGGCTTCTTTATCAGACCTTGCCGCACTCCTGATCCATGCGGCCTACGAGATTGTCGATGCGGACCTCCGCCGTCAATATGGTGTTCCGATGCACAAGCGGCAGGGAAAGTGGGTGGAAACCGGTTTCGCCGTCATGGGGATGGGGAAACTCGGCGGACATGAGCTGAATTACAGCTCCGACGTCGATCTCATCTATGTGTACGCCTCGCATGACGGTGAAACGAGAGCGTCTCGCGGGAAAGCGAATGGCAAGTCCGCAGCGGTCGGCATTTCCAATGAAGAATACTTTGAAATCCTCTCGCGCGAGCTGACGAAGGCCTTGGTCGAGCAAACCAAGGAGGGCTACGTGTTTCGCGTGGACTTGCGTCTGCGGGCGGAAGGTACGGTTGGACAGCTGGCGCGCTCACTGGAAGATTACCGGAAATATTACTTCACCCGCGGCCAGGTCTGGGAACGGTTGGCGCTGCTCAAAGCCTGGCCAGTGGCCGGTTCGATGGAGGTCGGGCAATTCTTCTTGAAGATGGTAAAGCCGTTTGTGTTTGGAGCCGGCTCAGCAAAGAACGATCTCGCCGGTGCCCTGGCCATTGTGCAGGATGTGCGAGGCGGTCAAAGAGATGATCGATGCGAAGATGGCCGATCGGGGCCATGAGCAGCGAAACGTGAAACTTGGCACCGGCGGGATCAGAGAGATCGAGTTTCTCGTGCAGACCATTCAGGTGCTGGCTGGAAGGAAAAGCCCGGCATTGGTGGATCGCAGCACGCTCGGTTCGCTGAAGCGGTTTGCTGCGAGGAAATTGCTGTCAATCAAGGAGCGGGATGCGCTCACCGCCGCCTATCTGTTTCTGCGCGACGTCGAGCACAAACTGCAGATGGTCCACGATCTTCAAACACACGCATTGCCGGATGAGGCTGAAGAGCTCGCACGCTGCGCAATCCGAATGGGCTACGATACGGAAGACCGGACCAAAGGCGTTGCCCAATTTCGAGCTGACCATCAACAACATACCGAACTGGTGAATCGAACCTTCCGGGCGGTGTTTCATGAGCCCAAGACTTCGCGACTGCTGAAAGCGACGCTCAGTTCAGTCAACGCACGACGGTGAAGGTCGTTCTGCACATTGGTCAAGGTTTACCAGGAGCAGCCCCCGGCTGCGCCGGACCCGCGGCCGCTTTCCTGCGCGTGAGTGCATCGTGGATCTCTCCCCGTGTGAGCAGTTCGTGCATGCCACGGGAACGTCCAAGCCTTGAATAGCCGATGGCTTCCAGGCGTTTTTGCTCCGGCAAGAGCAAGACGACATGGATCAGATACTGCTCATCTACCACCAATAACGCCACCGGGAAACCGATGTCCTCGTCATGCCTGGTTTGCTCGGCTTTAATCACAAATACGTTTTTGGCATCGAAGGAAACAAGGCGAAGGGCCGTAAGGTCGACGGGCTCAACTTGATACGTGCCGCTCGACGCGGTGACTTCCTCTCCACTGGGACTTATGAAGGAGACCTTCTCCTCGAACGAGATAGTATTAGCATTTTCTGCTTCCAACAATTGAACGGTCTCGCTTGCTTGGGAAATCTCACATGATGCCTGGTCGTCAATGGTGGCAACCCAGATCCCAAGACACAAGCAAGCGATTACCGGGAGTGTTCGTCGTGGACGCACAGCTCTCCTCTCATGTACATCGATCAGATGCGCGTCGACCAAACAAACCGCTCCTTTTCTAGCACAAGGCATGGGAACAAAAGAAGTCCATAGAGTGAGTCGTGTGGCTTCGCGGGAGCAGGTTGAAAAAGACGGAGCGTTAGTCGAAATAGAAGGTCACATTCGCTATTCGAGGCCGGGAACGGCGATTTTTCTGATGCATTGATGTATCCTGCCGGTTGTTTAAAAACACAGAACAAAATTCTCCGAACGTAGTCCGCAGCGCCGGAGGCAGGGAATGACACAGGAGTGAGGAATATGCGCTGTAGTATGCGTATGGCTATCATTGGAATTTGCCTAGGTGTCGTGACCAGTCTCCAGGCATGCCAGTACTATATTCCGGACCTCGACGGAACGTATGTTGCGCATTCCGCTGATATCCAAGCAGACCGGAAGACCTTGAACGATATCTTGTCATCTTTTAAGCAGGCCGAGGCCGCACTCCAGCATCGGGATATCGACGGCATAATGGAGCTCTATTCAGACAACTACAAGTACCACAATTTCAACAAGCTCACGTTGCGTCAGGTGTGGACAGATCTGCTTCAGGGGAATCACGACTTCTCTACCACCCATGTTTTTACCAAAATAAAGCTGGAGGCTGACAGTACTCCTCAAACGGCTCAGATCGTCTGTACGGGGAGTCTTTGGGCTATCTCAAATGAGACCAACGAACGCGTTAACCTCGACAGTTGGTTCGGAGAGGTCCATCACATGGTTTCCGAGAATGGTACATGGCGTATTCGTGGCCATGCCTGGGAAGGCCTCACGGAAAAGGAACCGCGTTTCGTACGACCTCCGCATCCTTTTTTTTGAGCGCCTGTGTGAACTACGGCAAGTTCGAGAATGTCGCCTCCCAACTCTCAACCATAAGGGCTTCCAAATCGTAGCATGTTTAAGTCACGGACAATCTCTATTGCCGGAGCTGGTCCCGCTGGCTTAACCGCCGCGATCAACTTGGCCACGGCTGGTTATGAAGTCGTCGTCAATGAGCAGCGTGCCGATGTGGGCATGCGGTTCAGCGAAGATTTTCAGGCCATTGAGAATTGGAGTTCGCAAGAAGATGTCTTGACGACTATCCGCCGATTCGGCATCAAGCCCGACTTTTACTACCGGCCGATCCATAAGGTGTCATCATATGGGCCGCGAAGTTCCACTCACGTCAGTTTCGTGCAACCCCTGGCCTACCTGGTCCAGAGAGGTTGCGCAAACGGCTCTCTTGATGCGTCACTCAAGCGCCAAGCATTAGAGAGCGGGGTGCAATTCCGCTTCGGGAGTCGCCTGGCAGAAACCGAAGCCGACATCGTTGCAATGGGGCCCAGACGGGTCAGAACTTTTGCGGTCGGAAGTATCTTTGAGACAGATATGGAGGAGTGCGCGGCAGTGATGCTCGATGATGCCTTGGCCCCGAAGGGATATGTCTATGCATTGGTGGCAGAGGGCCGAGGCACTCTCGCCGTTGTCCTCTATGAGAAATTCAACCTTGGCAGAGCCTGTCTAGAGGCGGCGATAGGCCGGTTCAAGGACCTTCTCGGCATACAGATCAGGAATGTAAGGTATTTCCAAGGCTATGGGGACTTTGATGTGACCCGGCCCACCACCGTAGAGTATCGGCGCTATGTCGGTGAGGCGGCAGGGTTTCAGGATTACCTGTTTGGGTTCGGCATACGCTATGCGATGCTGTCGGGGTTTCTTGCTGCCAGGAGCATTATCGAAGGAATTAACTATGACCGGTTGTGCCGGGATTGGTTACGCTCTCAGCTCCGTACCTCCCTGGTGAACCGGTACTGGTATGAGTTCTTGGGACAACGTGGCTATGACATCTTGGTCCGCACAAGTGGCCTCGCGCGCGATCCCAAACAGTTCTGGACGAGCATCTATACAAGACCGTTTCTTCGAATGGTTGCCTATCCGTTCGCGCTGCGATCCGCAAGCCTGGCACGGAATCGGTGACTTTAGAGTGCAAAAAACTTTCTTAAACTGCGTGTCACGACCGTTGGAAGGAATGCCAAAAGGCTCGTCCTATTCGATATAGCGCAGGTCGCGCTCGCTGGCGAGAGACAGGTACGCTTCTCCCCATTGATGCGGGCTTTCGAGACTCCAGGGCTCCTCGATCGTGATCGGTTTGAATCGCAGGCCGTAAATCCCTCCGTACACCAGATGCGCCAATCCCGAGCCTGAGTCTTCGACCAGTTGGGCGTAGGCAGGACAGGCCGGAGTCTCCGGGTTATCGCTCCAGCCTGTCACCCAGTACCACTCTCCGGCGGGATTGCGTTCAAAGAGTCGGGCCTGCGCGACCGGGCGAGCGGGGCCTGCTTCCTTGAAGCGTGCAAAAAAACTGGCTTCGCAGTTCTCGTTTGACTCGACTTCGACAATCATAAACTCCCTACGCTCTCCACCGGTAATTCTATCGTAAGAAGGGCCAAGAAACACGAAGGGCCCAGCGGGATCACCGCTGGGCCCTTCGTTGCTGAATCGCGAAGTGCTGTCAGCTAATTCTTAGTACATCCCTTCCATGCCGTGGTTGTGGCCGCCTCCGCCGCCGGCGGCTTCTTTCTTCTCTTCCGGGATCTCGGTGATCATGACCTCGGTCGTGAGCATCAAGCCCGCAACGCTAGGCGGCGTTCTGCAATGCGCAGTCGCGACACCTTGGTCGGGTCGATGATGCCGGCCTTGATCATGTCCACATATTCTTCCGTCGCCGCATTGTAGCCGGCGTTGACGTTCTTGTCTTCGCGCACTTTCCCGACGACGACCGACCTTCATCGCCGGCGTTGGCCGCGATCTGGCGGATCGGCTCTTCGAGCGCGCGGCGGATGATGTCCACACCCACCTGCTGCTCCAGCGGGACATCCTTGAGCCCTCCAAGCGCCTTGATGCAGCGGAGATAGGCGGTTCCGCCGCCGGGAACGATGCCTTCTTCGACGGCTGCCTTGGTGGCGTGGAGGGCGTCCTCGACGCGGGCCTTCTTTTCCTTCATTTCGGTTTCGGTCGCGGCGCCGACGTTGATGACGGCCACGCCGCCGACGATCTTCGCCAGCCGCTCTTGCAGCTTCTCGCGATCGTAGTCGGAGGTCGTCTCTTCGATCTGGGCCTTGATCTGCTTCACGCGGCCTTCGATCTTCTTCGGATCGCCGTAGCCTTCGACGATCGTGGTGTTGTCCTTGTCGATCGTGATGCGCTTGGCGCGGCCGAGGTCGGTGAGCTTCACGTTTTCCAGCTTGATGCCGAGGTCTTCCGAGATCACCTGGCCGCCGGTGAGGATCGCGATGTCCTCCAGCATGGCCTTGCGGCGATCGCCGAAGCCAGGGGCCTTCACGGCCGCCACGTTGAGGGTGCCGCGGAGCTTGTTGACCACGAGGGTCGCGAGCGCTTCGCCTTCGACTTCTTCCGCGATGATCACGAGCGGCTTGCCCATCTTGGCAACCTGCTCGAGGACCGGGAGGAGGTCCTTCATGCTGCTGATTTTCTTTTCGTTGATGAGGATGAGCGGCTCTTCGACGGAACATTCCATCCGCTCGGCGTTGGTGACGAAGTAGGGGGAGATGTAGCCGCGATCGAACTGCATGCCCTCGACGACGTCCAGCGAGGTGGTCATCGACTTGGCTTCCTCGACCGTGATGACGCCGTCCTTGCCGACCTTTTCCATCGCTTCGGCGATCAGGTCGCCGATGGTCTTGTCGTTGTTGGCTGAAATGGTTCCGACTTGGGAGATCTCGGTCTTGTTCTGACAGGGCTTGCTGAGCTTCTTCAACTCGGCGATCGACGACTTCGACGGCCTTGTTGATGCCGCGCTTGATTTCCATCGGGTTCGCGCCGGCGGTGATGTTCTTCGCACCTTCGCGATAGATGGCCTGGGCGAGCACGGTGGCGGTGGTGGTGCCGTCGCCGGCGGTGTCGCTGGTCTTGCTGGCGACTTCGCGGACGAGCTGGGCGCCCATGTTTTCATACGGGTTCTTGAGTTCGATTTCCTTGGCGACGGTCACGCCGTCCTTGGTGATCGTCGGGGCGCCGAATTTCTTGTCCAGAATCGCGTTGCGGCCCTTCGGACCGAGGGTCGCCTTGACGGCGTCGGCGAGCTGGTTGACCCCTCTGAGAATGGCGGCGCGAGCTGCCTCGCTATACAGTAGTTGCTTTGCCATGTGATTCCTCCGTTAAAGTCTGTCGTCGTGTGTGGTTGATCTGATTAGCTGGTGAAAACGCCGAGGATGTCTTCTTCCTTGAGGATCAGGCATTCCTCATCCTCGATCCGGAGCTTGCTGCCTGAATACTTGTCGAACAGGACCTGATCGCCGACTTTCACGTTCTCGACCTTCTTGCCGATGGCTTGGACGATACCCCGTTGCGGCTTTTCCTTTGCCGAATCCGGCACATAAATCCCGCCGGCCGTCCGATCCAATTCCTCAGTGTAGGTGACGAACACCCGATCGCCCAGTGGCTGAAAGCCCTTGGCGACGTTCTTCTTCTCCTTCGCGCTGTGCTCATAACAGAACCCTCCTCGTGATGTTAAGTTAACCCGAACGATGTCAACGGTTTAAAACGGGTTCGCACTCGATGGTGTCGGCCTAGAACCCCAGAGCGAGCAGAATCCCTGATCTCAGCCGAACTGGTTGGGGAGATAGCCCTGTCCTCGTCCGAGTCAAGGGGCCAGGTGAAAAATTTTTCACTCCCCGGCAGCTCAAGAAGGGGGCATCATACCCGATTGAGATTCTGATATTCCAGGCTTTTTTACGAGAACAAGGCTGGCGGGCGCTACGTCCGTAACCGGTCGAAATCTTTTACGTCTTTCTTAATGTAGTCTCGCAGGCGCTTGATGATACGGGCTTCCAGCTGACGAGTCCGTTCCTTGGTAATGCCATATTTCGCGCCCAGGTCGTCCAGGGTCAGCGGGGTCTCAGAGAGAAGACGGTTGCGCAGGATGTCTTCGTCCCGCTCATCGAGGGTCTTGACGAACTCGGCCAGCTTCGCTCGAAAGAGCGTCTGCAATTGGTTCCTGAGCAAGTTGCTCGTCGGCCGGGACCTGCTGCGACGGCAGGATATCCAGCAGACTGCCGTCCTGGTCCTCTCCGATGGGCTGATCCAGCGACAGTTCCCAATTGCCGAGCCGCTGGTCCATCTCGACCACGTCGCGTTCGCGTACGTGCAATCGGTCGGCAAGCAGCTTGGTATCCGGCGCGAATCCTTCGCGCTCGAGTTTCGATTTCTCTTTTTTTAAATTGTAGAACAACTTCCGCTGGTCTTGCGTCGTGCCGATTTTGACCAGTCGGTAGGTGTTTAAGAGATAGCGGAGAATGTACGCCCGGGACCACCAGGCGGCATAGGCGTGAAAGCGGACGTTTTTGGAAGGATCGAATTTTTTGATCGCCTGCATCAGGCCGACGTTGCCTTCCTGAATCAAATCCATGTGGTCGGCACCCGTATGGAGATATTCGGCGGCGATAGCGACCGATACGCGCAAATTGGCCATGATGAGTTTGACCGCCGCGTCTCGGCTGCCGTGCGTGCGATATTCTTCGAAGAGCCGCAGTTCTTCTTCTTTTGAGAGATACGGATGCCGGCGTATTTCAGCCAGGTACTGCTGCAGTGCGGTGACCGGGACCACCGCCATCGTATCTGTCTGGGTTTCCGCGGACGGGCTCAATTCGAGGGCGGGCATACTCTTGTCCGGCGCTTCATCCGAAGGGCCTAAGACTTCCGGCTCAAGAATATCTTCCTTTTGCTTTTTACTACGTTTCGCCATACGAATCGCAAACTATAACAGAACCACCTGCCACGACAAAGCTGCCGTTGTCCCTTGCCTTGCATGGATGAAACCGCGTCCCCTATGATGGCCATGGGTGCCAGAGACCTGATCGCTGACGCCAAACGGCGACATCAGAGACACCAACCAAACCTGACGAGCCCTTTCCTTCTATGGACATTGTGAGAGGACTGAGAAGCGGCCACTGGCCATCTTTGGCAGGTGCTTGGCTCCATTTTGAAGTCAGTTTCATGACGTGGTTGCTGATCGGCTCGCTTGGCGTGTCGATTGCGGAAGAGTTTGGCCTTTCGGCGACGCAAAAGGGATTGCTCGTGGCATGCCCCTTATTAAGCGGGGCGCTGCTTCGCGTTTCGGTGGGATTCAGTAGCGATCGTCTAGGGGCGAAAGCGACGGGCCTCTACCTTTTAGTCTGTGAGATGGGCGCTCTGTTGTGGGGTTGGTTAGGCGGGGGGAGCTTTCTTCAGCTGCTTGGGGTCGGGCTTCTGCTCGGCGTGGCGGGCGCCAGCTTTGCGGTGGCGCTTCCCATTGCGAGTCGGGCCTATCCTCCCGCTCATCAAGGCTTGGCCATGGGGATTGCTGCGTCGGCGAACAGCGGGACTGTGCTCGCGATGTTTCTGGCACCGCGCATCGCTGAGTTTGTAGGCTGGCATGGGGTGTTTGGGGTCATGCTGGGGCCGGTCGTGGTGACGACCCTCCTCTTTGCAGTACTCGTTCGCAGTGATGAAGAAGTCTTACGACAAGTAGCGGGTCAGAACTGGTGGCAGGAATTGCGCGAGAGCCTCAGCAGGCCCTCGATGTACTGGCTGTGTTTCTTGTACAGCGTGACTTTCGGCGGGTTCGTCGGCATATGCAGTTTTCTTCCAATTTTCTTACATGATCAATATGGGGTCGATCGTGTGATGGCTGGATCCATCACTGCCTTGGGGGGGCTTCTCGGCAGCCTGATTCGGCCATTCGGGGGATACATCGCCGATCACCTGGGAGGAATCCGTGTCCTGGCGGTCGTCTTTGTCTCCATTGCCGCATCCATTGTGGGAGTCGGCTGGTTGCCGCCGCTGACATGGAGTGTCGTTTTTCTGATGATGGCACTCATCGCGATGGGATTTGGAAATGGGGTGGTCTTTCAAGTCGTCTCGGACAGGTTCTCAAAACAAATCGGTCTTGCCTCTGGAGTTATTGGAGCGGCGGGTGCGATCGGCGGGTTTTTCCTTCCACTGGGCTTGGGAGGACTGAAAGATCTGACCGGTACCTATGCGACCGGGCTGTGGCTATTTGCTGCCGGTGCGGTCGGAGCGGCGGTCAGTACGGTCATTGTCCGATCACGTCATAAAACTGGTGGTTACCTGGATGAACGCAGTCCTTTATCCCGTTGACCGTCGGAGGCCAAAAAAACAATGTCAAATGTTCGATGTTAAATGATAAATTGGTCGTCCATTGAATATTCAGGACTAAAATTATGTCCAGCCCGTTCGACAATATCGAAGACGCGATCCGAGACATTAAGAAGGGTAAATTCGTCATCCTGGTCGATGATGAAGATCGGGAGAATGAAGGCGATCTCGTCATTGCGGCCGAAAAAGTCACCCCGCACGCCATTAATTTCATGGCCAAGCACGGCCGGGGCCTCATCTGTCTTGCGCTCACTCCCGAGCGAGTCGAAGAACTGCATCTCCCGCAGCAGGCCGTTGAAAATACCGCCACCTTCGGCACCGCCTTCACGGTATCCATCGATGCCCGGAAAGACATTACCACCGGAATCTCCGCTGCCGACCGGGCCACGACGATTCATGTGGCGATCGATCCGAAGTCCAAGCCGACCGATCTAGCGCGCCCCGGCCATATTTTTCCATTAAAGGCGCAGCGAGGCGGGGTGTTGCGCCGCGCGGGGCAGACCGAAGGGTCGGTCGATCTGGCGCGATTGGCCGGGCTTCAGCCGGCCGGCGTGATCTGCGAGATCATGAACGAAGACGGCACGATGGCGCGCGTGCCGGAGCTGGCCAAGTTCGCCAAAGTGCACAAACTGAAGATGGTGACGGTCAAGGCGCTGATCGAATACCGCATGCAGCGTGAAACGTTTGTGCAAGCGGATGGCCAGCGCGCGGTTGCCGACGATCTTCGGCGATTTCGAGGCCGTGGCATTCGAAAACGAAATCGACGCGTCACGCACATTGCGTTGGTGAAAGGGCCGCGTCGATAGCGGCGATGCCGACGCTGGTGCGCGTGCATTCGGGCTGTCTGACGGCCGATGCGCTGGGATCGTTGCGGTGCGATTGTCGCGACCAGCTTCATAAGGCGATGGAGATGATTCAGAAGGAAGGACGTGGCGTGCTGCTCTACCTGAATCAGGAAGGGCGAGGCATCGGCCTGCTCAATAAGATCAAGGCCTATGGATTACAAGATGAAGGCAGCGATACGGTCGAGGCGAATTTGAAGCTCGGGATTCAAGGCCGACCTGCGCGATTACGGCGTCGGGGCGCAGATTCTCGTCGAATCTCGGGCTGCATCAGATCAAACTGATCACGAATAATCCGCGCAAGATTGTCGGCATCGAAGGGTATGGGTTGAAAGTCGTCGAGCGCGTGCCGATCGAGATTCAGCCGCGCGCAGCGAATGTGAAGTATCTGCGCACGAAGAAGAATAAGATGGGGCACATTCTGAAAAAAGTGTGACGGCTGGTGAAATGACCTCCAGCTTCGTTCTCGGTTCGTATCCTCCGTACCCCAGTTTGTACGACAGCGGTCGTTGTCTCGCCCGCGGCCTCGGAAAATCTGAGCAGGCTGAAAGACATTCGTTAGAGATGAATCATACATGAAACTGCGGAAAGGCTCTCATGATGCGACGGGATTGAGGTTCGGGATCGTCGTCGCGAAGTTCAACAAGTTTGTCACGAGCAAGTTGCTGAGTTACTGCGTTGAAGGGCTCACGAAACACGGGGTCGTGCCGGAGGATATCGAGGTGGTGCGGGTGCCGGGGGCGTTTGAGATTCCGCTTGTGGCGCGGACCTTGGCGGGAACGAAACGGTTCGATGCGGTGATTTGTCTGGGGCGGTGATTCGCGGCGACACGCCCCATTTCGATTACATCAGTGCGGAGGCGAGCCGCGGCATCGGGCAGGCCGCGTTGGACGCCGACGTGCCGATCATCTTCGGCGTGCTGACGACAGATACGGTGGCGCAGGCCATCGAGCGGGCGGAGCCGACCAAATTCAACCGTGGTGGAGAGGCCGCCAAGTCAGCGATCGAAATGGCGACCGTCATGCGGATGATTCGTGGCACAGAGGCGATGCCTGCAGAGGAGGCCGTCAAGAAGAATGGAGCGAGAACTGGCCCGGTGCGAAGGCGCTCGAAGTAGCCCACGTTACTCATGATGGTTCGTGACGAAACCGCCAAGACGCCAGCTGAGATGGATGCGTGGGGGCGAGCCCGCCCACTGGCCTATCGGTAATCTGGATGTCAGCTTGTCTCAGCGGCATATCGGCGGTTGCAGTAGAATCACTCATGAGTAAGGTGGGCTAACATGGGATCTCGCCATCAGTCTCGGGAGCGAGCGCTGCAAATCCTGTTTCAGTATGACATTCACGGCAAACCGGGCGTCTGGCTGGATGAGTTCTGGAAGCAGTACGAAGCGACCGATGACGTCAGAACCTTTGCCGAGCGGTTGGTCAACGGCGTGTTGGAGCATAAGAACGATCTCGATGTGCTGATCGGCAAATATGCGACGAATTGGAAAGTCAGCCGCATGCAGATCGTCGATCGAAATATCCTGCGTCTCGGGGCGTATGAGCTCTTGTGGATGGACGAGGTGCCGGCCAAAGTCACGGTCAACGAAGCCATCGAGTTGGCCAAAGACTTCGGGGACGACGAAGCGGCCAAATTTGTGAACGGTATTCTGGACAAAGTGCTCGTCACCGAGGCGAAGCTCGAATCGAAGCGACGTGAGGTGTTAGGCGAAAAGGGAGCGGCGAGGCGAAAGGATGATTGAGCGGTATACCCGTCCCGGGATGAAAGCCATTTGGGATCTCAAGCACAAGTATGAGATCTGGCTGGAAGTCGAGTTGCAAGCCTGTGCAGCATTCGAGCGTGCCGGCCAGGCCCCGCGTGGAACCGCGGCGAAGATTCGCAAAAAGGCCAAGATCGACGTGGCCCGAATCGCCGAAATTGAACAAGTCACGAAGCACGACGTGATCGCATTCCTTGAATCGCTCATGGATACGGTTGGACCGGAGCATCGGTTCCTGCATATGGGACTCACCTCATCGGATATCGTCGATACCTCGCTGGCGATTCAAATGACTGAGGCACTGGATCTTATCCTCGACGGTGTCGAAGCGTTTCGTGAGGTGCTGAAGCGGCAGGCGCTCCGCTACAAGAACACAGGTGATGGTCGGACGTTCGCACGGCATTCATGGCGAACCGATCTCGTTCGGCTTCAAGTTAGCCATCTGGTACGAGGAGATCGGCCGGCATCGGGCGCGGCTGCGGCAGGTGCGCGCAGGAAATTGCCGTCGGCAAACTGTCCGGCGCGATGGGCACGTTTGCGCATCAGGGGCCGGACATCGAAGAATATGTCTGCGCGAAACTCGGGCTGACGGCTGATCCGGTCTCCAATCAA
Organism: uncultured Nitrospiraceae bacterium; assembly: GCA_963851455.1. Classification (GTDB taxonomy): domain Bacteria; phylum Nitrospirota; class Nitrospiria; order Nitrospirales; family Nitrospiraceae; genus Nitrospira_C. The sequence continues at coordinate 250,166 of CAWKPI010000003.1, read as the reverse complement.
ATCGTGCAGCGGGATCGCCATGCAGCCTATGCGTCAGCCTTGGCGTTGCTCGCGGCGACCATTGAAAAGTTTGCCACGGAGATCCGGCATCTTCAGCGGACGGAGGTCCTGGAAGCTGAAGAATATTTTTCCGAAGGTCAGAAGGGGTCGTCAGCGATGCCGCACAAGCGTAACCCGATCGTGTCGGAGAATCTCTGCGGGCTTGGCGCGACTCGTGCGGGCCAATAGTCTGGCGGCCATGGAGAACGTGGCGCTGTGGCATGAGCGGGACATCAGCCATTCATCGGTCGAACGGGTAATCATGCCGGACAGCACGATCCTTATCGATTATATGCTGGCCAAGGTGACGGACCTCATCAAGCATTTGGTCGTCTACCCGGCCAACATGAAGCGCAATCTCGATCTGACGGGCGGCCTCGTCTATTCGCAGCGGCTGTTGCTGGCGCTTGATTGAAAAAGGGGCGCAGCGAAAGGAGTCGTACGAAGCCGTGCAGCGCAATGCGATGGCGTCCTGGAAAGGCGCAGGGAGCTTGCAGGCGTTAGTCGGTAAGGACCCCTTTATCTCACAGCATCTCAAGAAGAGCGAGATTGCCGCTTGTTTCAATCCGAAATATTATCTGCGACATGTCGATCATATTTTTCGCAGAGTGTTTCGCAGCGGGGGACACTCCCGGCAGAAAGGCGTCAGATGACAGCGGTTCGAGTCTGGCCTCATGGGATTCGTAAGTGTGATGGCACTCGTGTTGGCGCCGGTGTGTTTTGCGGCGGCCGATCGCGAGAAACTTCTGAGCGAGCCGGGTGTCTATGGCACATTCGCGGCTTTCACGCTCGATGAGGAATGGGCGAAGGAGGATCAGGCAACGCGCATCGCGCATCTGACAATATTGAAAGGCGTCGTCGAGCAGCATCGGGAGAAGGTCGCGATCGATCTCTATCTCATGCGCGGGCTTTCCGACCATGCCGATCTGATGTTCCGGGTGCATGCGGCCGAACTGCGGGATACCCAACAGTTTCTCGTGGATCTTCAAAACAGCCTCTTTGGCAAGCATCTCAAGACGGCCGGCATCATGAACGGACTGACCAAGAAGGCCAACTATGTGCCGGGGTTTCCCGATCAGATGAAGGCCGATCTCAAGACAGCCAGCGAACCGGGCCCGAAGCCCTATGCGATCGTGATTCCGATCAGGAAGAGTGCAGACTGGTGGGCGCTCGATCAGGACAAACGGGCCGCGATGATGAAGGAGCATACGGAAGCCACGTTGCCCTATCACAAGACGGTGAAGCGCAAACTCTATCATTCCACCGGCCTTGATGACCTGGACTTCATCACGTATTTCGAAACCTCCAAGCTGGAGGATTTCCATAGCCTGATTTTGTCCCTGGAGAAGGTAAAAGAGTTTCAATACACCAGGCGCTTCGGTCATCCAACATTGCTCGGCACGGTCGAAGTCGTTAGATGAGATCATCGAAATTTTGGCGCAGTAATATACGCAGCGAGGTAGGAGATACGTTATGACGGCAGGCACGCTCCTGTATGAAGGCAAGGCCAAGAAAATTTTCACGACCGGAGATCCCGGACAGGTCTTGCAGTATTTCAAGGACGACGCAACAGCGTTCAACGCGCTGAAGCGCGGCACGATCGTCGAGAAAGGCATCGTCAATAACAAGGTGTCGGAACGGCTTTTTCGGTTGCTGGAGCAAAGCGGCGTGCCGACGCATTTCGTCGAGCGGAAGAGTGATCGTGAGATGCTCACGAAAAAGGTCACGATCGTCCCCGTTGAAGTCGTGGTACGGAACGTCGTCGCCGGCAGTCTGGCAAAACGATTGGGGCTGAAGGAAGGCGAGGCGATCCAACCGGCCATCGTGGAGTGGTACTACAAGAACGATGCGCTGGGCGATCCGCTGATCTCTGATGAGCACGTTCGCTTGCTGAAGCTGGCGACACCGGAGCAACTGGAGGAAATCAAGCGGTTGGCGTTGAAAGTGAACAGCCTTCTTCAACCGTTCTTCGCTGAACGCAAGATGATTTTGGTCGATTTCAAATTGGAATTCGGCCTGCACAACGGCAAGCTGATCCTGGCCGATGAGATTTCTCCGGATACCTGCCGGTTCTGGGATCAGGCCACGAAGGAGTCGATGGATAAGGATCGGTTTCGGAAGGATTTAGGGAAGATTGAAGAGGCGTATCAAGAGGTGCTGAAAAGAGTATGCGGGTAAGGAAGGTGCGGAGCCATGCTGTCGTTCGCTTCATGACCTCACGGAGCGACCCTTTCGGACTCAGCCTGGCGGACCCCTTCGGAAATTCCCTCGCGGACTCGGTCAGTTTCCGCCTTCCTTCCAGGCTGAGTCTCGATGGGGCCCCGCTCCTTCCGGTCAATTCCGCTCACGGCAGCATGACTCCGCGTGAGGAATTCCCCAAACCTTCATGGGAGGGGAGAGAGAAAAGAAAGAGATGCTGAAGGGGTTTTTGAATTATGGACTCGTGGCGGCGGTGGTGGTGTGGGCGGCCGTCGTGGCCATGATGGCGTATCGGTTGGATGATTCACCCTGGCGTTGGGCCTTTGCGGCCCTCGCAGTAGGCGGTGTTGCTACGGTCGCAGGCATTTTCAAAATTCGGAAGTACGTGGATGCATTGAACAAAGAATCAGGAAAACAGGGGAGCAAGTCGTGAAGGCAAAAATTCATGTTACGTTGAAGCAGGGCATTCTGGATCCGCAAGGCAAGGCAATCGAGCATGCGCTCGATTCGCTCGGTTTTAAGAATGCCGCGAACGTCCGGGTCGGTAAGTACATGGAACTGGATGTGAACGAGACGGACAAGGCGAAAGCGGAGGCTCAAGTGAGATCCATGTGCGAGAAACTCCTCGCCAATACTATCATTGAGGAATACCGCTATGAATTGGTGTAACCGATGAAAGTCGGAATCCTCGTTTTTCCGGGCAGCAATTGCGATCACGATTGCCAGCATGTCTTGAAGGACATCCTGGGCCAGGATGCGGAAATGATCTGGCACAAGGAGACCTTGTTGTCCGGGCTGGATGCGATCGTGATCCCTGGCGGGTTTTCCTATGGCGATTATTTACGCACTGGGGCGATCGCGCGTTTTTCGCCTGTCATGGGAGCGGTGAAGGAGTTTGCTCAGAACGGCGGCTTGGTCATCGGCATCTGTAACGGCTTTCAGATTCTACTGGAAGCCGGCCTGTTACCCGGAGCGATGTTGAGAAATCGCTCGCTGCATTTTGTCTGCAAGGATACCTATGTGCGCGTGGAGAATGCTGCGACACCCTTTACCAGCGTTTGTACTCCAGGCCAAGTGCTCAAAATTCCGATTGCGCATGCTGAAGGGAATTACTACACCGATCCAGTGACATTGGCCGGGCTACAAGCTAACGGCCAGATCGTCTTTCGCTACTGCACATCGGATGGTCAGGTGACTCCTGAGGCCAATCCGAACGGCTCGATCGATAATATCGCCGGCATTCGCAACGCCGAAGGAAATGTGTTGGGTATGATGCCGCATCCGGAGCGATGTGCCGAGGAAATGCTGGGCAACGAAGACGGGCGGTTGATCTTTATGTCGATGTTGCAATCTTTAAAGAAGCAGCCGTTGAAAATGGTGGGAGCGTGACCGCCAAGACCTGCTCTGCTCAGACACTCCGGCTCGACCGCACTAGGTTTCGCCGCCGCTCGGCTGCCGCAACTGGTTCCGTTCCGAGCCAAGCTCGAACGGAACTTCGAACAGCGCCCGCCGTCCGCAAGGCGGATCGCTCTGGCTCAAATAGTGCGGTGCCCCGAGCCTACGTGTAATTCGCAATGCAGATCTTGGCGGTCATACTATCTTGTTGAGAAGGGAAGAGAGGAAAGGGGGAAAGGGACCCCGCTGCGGGCGGCTTGGTGAAAGCCGCGTCTCGCCGCGGCAGGGTCGGGCGGGTGAGAAAGTGCCCAGATCAGCGTCACCCGCGATTTTGTAATTCGAGACCTAGGCATTGGCCGACGCACTATCTCTTTGAGAGGGCAAGATGAGGGACCGCTCCCGGCAAGGGCGCTCTGGCCACTTCCTCACTCCTGGTAAGTGAATGGGCTCAGATGCGCATTTGGGATATCGCGCCGAAGAGACTCTGTCGGAATCATTTGCTCGGCGAGCATCGGGAGTTGCATGCGATTTGGTCCGTGCTTGGTGAATGGCAAGAAAGGCTATGCCCGACATCCGGAGACATTGCGCTGGAAGGGCAAGCTGAGAGCGCTCTACAGCCGGCATGAAGCGCTGGTGAGTGAGATGGCCGTGCGAGGCTATCAGCATCGAAGCCCCCTGACGAAGAAACAGGCTTCTGGTGATGCTCGCCAGGAGGTGTTCGTTGACACTCCGAGGAGGCAGCTCGAGATTTTGCGAAGGAAACGCTGTCAGTGTGATGTCTAGGTCCGGCATGAAAACGAACACACCAATTATGACGAAAGATCTCATCGCGCAGCATAATCTGACGGACGAGGAGTATCAGAAAATCGTCGAGATTCTGGGGCGCGAGCCGAATGTGACTGAACTCGGCATGTTCTCCGTCATGTGGTCGGAGCATTGCTCATACAAGAGCTCGCGCGTGCATCTGAAGAAGCTGCCGACGACGGGGCCGCGTGTGGTGCAGGGACCCGGCGAGAATGCCGGCGCGGTGGATATCGGCGACGGGCTCTGTGTGGTCTTCAAGATGGAATCGCACAACCATCCGTCGTTCATTGAACCGTATCAGGGCGCGGCGACCGGTGTGGGAGGAATTCTCCGCGACGTGTTTACGATGGGGGCGCGGCCGATTGCCTTGCTGGATTCGCTCCGGTTTGGCGGACTGGATACGGCCAAGAATCGCCATCTCATGAAGGGCGTCGTCGCCGGCATAGCCGGGTACGGCAATTGCATGGGTGTTCCGACGGTGGGCGGCGAAGTGCGGTTCGACGATATCTATTCGCTCAATCCGCTGGTGAATGCGTTTTGTCTGGGTATCGCGCACAAGGATAAGATTTTCCGCGGCACGGCCGCCGGTGTCGGCAATCCTGTGATCTATTTCGGCTCGAAGACGGGGCGTGACGGGATTCACGGAGCGACGATGGCTTCCGATGCCTTTGACGACCAATCGGAGCAGAAGCGGCCGACCGTGCAGGTGGGCGATCCCTTCCAGGAAAAGCTGTTGCTCGAAGCCTGTCTCGAATTGATGGCCGGCGATCTGCTTGTCGGTATTCAGGACATGGGAGCAGCCGGACTGACAAGTTCTTCCTGTGAAATGGCTTCGCGCGCGGGCAACGGCATCGAACTGGATCTGACCCATGTGCCGCGCCGCGAGCCGGGCATGACGCCGTATGAGCTGATGTTGTCGGAGTCTCAAGAACGCATGTTGATGGTGGCCAAGGCCGGCAAGGAAGAAGACTGCATCAGGATCTGCAAGAAGTGGGATCTCGACGTGGCGGTGGTTGGCAAAGTCACGGGTGACGGGATTCTGCGGGTCATCGATCAAGGGAACGTGGTGGCGGAGATTCCGGCGAAGTCGCTGGCTGACGACGGTCCACGGTACGAACGGCCCTACTCGCCGCCGGCCTATCAGGATATGCTGACCAACCTGAATTATGACGCCCTTCCCGATGTGAAAGACGCGAATGCGGCATTGCTCTCGTTGTTGGAATCGCCCACGATCGCGAGCAAGCGCTGGGTCTACGAACAGTACGACCATATGGTGCGGACGAACACGATGGTCAGACCCGGATCGGACGCAGCAGTCGTCCGCATCAAGGGGACGAATAAAGCGGTGGCGATGACTGTGGATTGCAATGGCCGTTACTGTCTACTGCATCCTTATGAAGGAGCGAGATTGGCGGTGGTAGAGGCCGCCCGCAATCTCGTGTGCTCCGGAGCGGAACCGATTGGGGTGACCGACTGTTTGAATTTCGGTAATCCCGAGCGACCGGATATCATGTGGCAGTTCGTGCTGGCGATCGAGGGCATGAAGGACGCCTGCGAGCATTTCCAGATCCCGATCGTCAGCGGGAATGTGAGTTTCTATAACGAGACGAACGGCCTTTCAATCTATCCGACACCCATGCTGGGGATGGTCGGATTGATCGAACAGGCGGATCGAGCCATGACCCAGTGGTTTCGGGACGATGGCGATGTCATTCTTTTGCTCGGAAAGACGAGAGATGATCTAGGAGGGAGCGAATATTTGAAAGTCCTCCACCATCGTGAGCAAGGTTCTCCGCCGTTTCTGAGCCTTGAGACCGAGAAGGCACTACAGGATTTTGTATTGAAAGTGATTCATGAAGGACTGGTCCAATCCGCGCATGACTGTTCGGATGGCGGTTTGGCTGTGGCCTTAGCTGAATGCTGCGTGTCAGCACCGGACGAGAAGCGAGGGGCTGTGGTAAAATTAGAACTCGATTCACTGCGGCGCGATGCCCTCTTGTTCGGTGAAAGCCAATCGCGAATCATCCTCTCGGTTAATCCGGATGCGGCGGAGTCGGTCCTGAATCGAGCATCGGATGCCGGTATTCCGGCAAGCAAGATCGGAACAGTAGGGGGCGATCGATTCGTCATCGACGTCGAGAAGGGCCAGTGGAGCCAAGGTTGCCGCATTGATCTACCTGTCGATCATCTGTCCGATCGGTGGGGCAATGCGATCGAACGGACTGTTGAGTCAGCGAATAGCGTAGCGTCATGATCGACAAAGAATTTCCCATTCATCAGCCCCGACAAGTTCCACGACGAGTGCGCCGTCTTCGGCATCTATGGCCACAAAGAAGCGGCGAATCTGACTTATCTTGGCCTCTATGCGCTGCAGCATCGCGGACAGGAAGCCTCCGGCATCGTGTCCGGAGACGGCGAGCATTTCAATGTGCATAAGGGTATGGGACTCGTTGCCGATATCTACAACAATCACGATTCTCGAAGAATCTGGCGGGTTCGATGGCGATCGGCCATAACCGGTATTCGACGGCGGGCGGACAGGATCTCAAGAACGTCCAGCCGCTCACGGTCAACTTCGCATTCGGCAATCTCGCCCTGGCGCATAACGGCAATCTCATCAATGCGCAAGTGCTCCGCAACGAACTTGAAGCCTACGGCGCCATTTTCCAATCGACATCCGACAGCGAAGTCATCATCCACCTGATTGCCCATTCGCGGGCCGATACGTTGCTGGCTCGTATTATCGATGCGCTTGAGCCAAGTTCGCGGGGCCTTTTCCGTTGTGCTCCTGACGGACAACGGTATCATCGCCGCACGTGATCCGCACGGGTTCCGGCCGCTCTGTCTCTCGGACGGCTGAGAGATACGCTACCTCGTGGCTTCGGAGACCTGCGCGTTCGATTTGCTTGGATGCCGAAGTCGTGCGCGAAATCGAGCCAGGCGAATTAGTCGTGCTCGATGCGACAACGGTGTGACGAGCTACAAGCCGTTTGCACCGGTGCAGCCGGCCATGTGCATCTTCGAGTATGTGTACTTCGCCCGGCCGGACAGCAAGATTTTCGGGGCGAATGCGGTCTATGCCACGCGAAAGGCACTCGGACGGAAGCTGGCTCAGGAATCATGGGTACCGGCTGACATCGTGATCCCTGTTCCGGATTCAGGAGTGCCGGCGGCGCTGGGATATGCCGAGGGCGGCGGAATTCCTTTCGAAACCGGTCTGATCAGAAATCACTACGTTGGTCGGACCTTTATCGAGCCGGAACAGTCGATTCGGCACTTCGGCGTCAAGGTTAAACTCAATGCCATTCAGGAAGTTCTTGTACGGCAAGCGAGTGGTGGTGGTGGATGATTCGCTGGTCCGCGGTACCACCAGCCGAAAAATCGTCAAAATGATCCGTCAGGCCGGGGCCAAGGAAGTGCACGTGCGGATCAGTTCTCCACCGATCATTTCGCCCTGCTTTTACGGAATCGATACGCCGACGAAAAAAGAGCTGATCGCCTCCAGCCACTCGACCGAGGAGATTCGCAAGTACATCACAGCGGACAGCCTGGCGTACTTGAGCCTCGAGGGCATGTTGAAATCCGCTCCTGGCGTCCCCGACCAGTATTGCAATGCCTGTTTCACGGAGCGCTATCCCATTTCCTTCACGCGGGCCGAAGAATTCCAGCTTGGTCTGTTCGAACGGTCAACATAACAGACTGCTGAAGTCGCCTACCTCCTCGTTTCATTCATTCGGATGTTTCTTGATCATCGTTCCCGCGGACCCGCAGTTCCCGCGCCTTATCGCCGTTGCCCTTCAAAAAAACTGCATGGTAGGATAGCGGAGAAAGTGCTTGAGTTAATTAAGATTTGTTCAGCATTCATAACTGATCTTTGCACTTTTTCAAAGAATGGAGGCCGTATGAAACGTTTCGTCCTCATACTTGGTGCCCTACTGTGTCCGGTGCTGGCCGCCCATCTGCTGTTGGCGGCGGGATTTTTCAAAGTCGGCGAGAAAGCCCCCTCGTTTGCGTTGAACGCCATCACCGGAGAACCGGTCTCGCTGGATGCCTATAAAGGAAAGGTGGTCGTGCTGGGGCTGTTTCACATTTGTGATCCCTGCATGATGCAGGGGAGCAATCTCCAAAAAGTGTTCGAGGCTACGCAAGGCAAAAACGTGGCGGTCATCGGCGTCAATTCATCCGGCAATTCCAAGAAAGATGTCGGCGAGTTCCTTTCCGCGTTTCCCGTGAAGGTGACATATCCCTATCTTCTTGATCCCGCGAAGGTGACGGACAAGCTCTACGGCGGCGGGAAATTCATTCCGAACGTCTATGTGATCGATCAACAGGGGGTGATTCGTTGGCAGCGCGTCGGGAATATGGAACTGGCCGGGGCCGATGTGATTGTGGCGGAGGTCGAAAAGTTGTTGGCCGGCGGAAGTAATAAGATGTAGCGGGTCCTGGCGCCTCCGCAGCCCAGCCGTCCTCGCACCCCGCCGGTGTAGGGACCCCGCTGACGCGCGCAGCCGGGACGCCCAGGTCGGCGCCACCCGCAGTCGTTTCGCTCCGAGGCCGGTGAGTGAAAGGAAGTCGAGACGATGGATGAGATGGAAGAGGGGAAGCAGAAGTTTTTGGAGGTGGTGAAGGGGACTGATCCGGCGGTGCAGGTGGTCATGCCTGTCACGCCGTCGAACAGCATGTTTCTGATTTCCCTCACGAAGGGGCCGAATCGTAAATTCATTACGGTGCCGGAAGACGACATCATCGATCTGCCTAACGAAGCCAGTATTCTGACAAAAGTCACCAAGACGGTGAAAGATGCCGTCGCAGCGCTCTAGTGTGCATAGGCGGCTCGGATTTGGTTTATGAAACAACTTCTTCCTGGCATCTGGCAATGGTCCTGGTTTTCCGAAGAAAAGCAGCTCGACTTTAACGGGCTGTTTCTCACGTGGGCGAACACAAGATCCTGATTGATCCTCCTCCCATGACGGCGGAGGCCAGCACCCTCATACGCCGCCAAGGCCAGCTCGACTACATTATCGTGACGAATCGCGACCACGCACGTGAAGCGTCGGCTTATCAGGCTGATTTCCGCTGTCAGTTGCAAGTCCCTGAAGCCGATGCGCCTCAGATGGATCTCAAGCCGACCAGGACCTTTAAAGATGGCGAACTGCTGCCTGGCGGCATTTGGGTCGTCCATCTACAGAATCAGAAATCTCCCGGCGAATCAGCCCTGTTTCTGCAGCAAGGCAAGGGCATCCTGATTGTCGGCGATGCGTTGATCGGTAAGCCGTCCGGCTCGCTCAGCCTCTTACCAGCAGAAAAATATGCTGATGCGGGGAAAGCGAAAGAAGGACTGCGCCGTTTGCTGAAATATAACTTTGATGCCATTCTCGTCGGCGACGGGGCGTCGATTCTCACCGGAGCCAAGCAGGCGGTCGAGAAAGCCGTTATCTGATGTCAAACCATGACGCTTAAAAACGGCTTGTCCGAAGAATTAAACCGCCAAGGGAATGAACATTTTGGCCGCGGGCACTATACCGAGGCCTATACCTGCTATGCCAAGGCTCTCGAATGCGATCGTCTGACTGGTGACCAGCGGGCTCTGGCGGCGACGCTCGGGAATCTCGGCAACATTTGCGCCGTGAGCGGTCGCCGTGAGGCCGCGCACAGTTACTATCAGGAAGTCTTGGAACTTCAGAAAATTTTCGGTGACGAAAAGGGCATCGGCACGACGTTGGCCAACTTAGGGAATCTGCGTGCGGATGCCGGCGAATGGGAGCGGGCCAGGGCCTACTATCTAGAAGCGCTCGATCTGATGATGAAGACCGGCGATGAGGCAGCCAAAGCCGTGTTGTTTTCCGATCTGGGACTCGTGGCGCGGGAAACCATGCAGTTCAACGACGCGATCGCCTACTATGAGAAGTCGCTGGTCTTGATGCGCCGCCTGGGTAATGACGGCGGTGTCGCCGATGCCTGGCGCATGATGGCGCGGACGTTTCTGCATGCAACAGCGCTTTGACGATGCGATTGCCTGCTGCCAGACCAGTCAGTCCATTGCCGAACGGTCTCGCGACGAGTTGCGCACCGGCGGGGCCCGGTATGTGCTTGGCCGATTGCTATGAGGCGATGGGGCGCTTAGAAGATGCGGCCCAATTGCTTGAACGGGTCGTGGAAATGGACCGCAAATATCAGCTGCCGAAGCTCGAAGAAAATACCAAACGGTTGCAATGCCTGCGGGAACGGTTGTCCGCTACGTCGGGCGGAGCAGCATGAGGGGGTGTCACGAATGACTCAAGGGTCACCGCAGTGGACAGAGGCGCGGAGTTCGCTGTCCAAAGCTTTTCCGCAACTCTACGAGCTTGAACCGGGCGGGCCCCTTGCGCTTGATCTCGGTCACGACGGCTGGCTGTTGGAAATCAAGCCGGAAGGCAAGGTGATCTGCCAATATGGTGTGGCGATCGATGATGTGATGAGTCTGATGTCCGATGGGACGCCGGAAGATTTGGGAACGGACGAGATCGCAAAGCAGGCCAAGTACTTTATCCAACCGGCGGTCTCAAAATTCCGTCCGCTGCTGCTTCAATCCGGATTTTCCGAGCAAACCGAGATGAATGAGGAGTATGTGGCCGTGACCTTCGAGCGGGCGGTCGATTTGCAGAATCTGTCCAAGGTGCAGGACTTGATGCGATGGTGCTGCCGGCAGATCGGCGGAGTGGTATGAGACAACCGATCAAGACCTTTGAGCAGTTCCGCGATGCCTTGTCGGCCTACCGCCTTCCCCGCGTGATCCTTGCGGCATTGGAACTCAAGCTCTTCACGGTCATCGGGAAGCATAGCCTGGACGATGCAGGATCTCGCGCGCGAGTTGAAAGTCAGCGAGCGGGGACTGTCGATTCTCTGCCGCAACCTCGCCATGGCCGGGCTGCTGCACAAGAAAGGTACACCAATACCGCAACAGCCGACTTGCGGCGACTGCACTGAATGCCGACGATCCGGCCTATCGCGGGAATTATCTGGATCTCATCACGAACCATTGGGCGGATTGGCAGCGCATCATAGAATCGATCCGGACAGGACAACCGCTGGATAAAGATGCGCCGGAGGCGCCGGAGTATCGCCGCAACTTCACGTGGGCGATGCATCATCGTACGCTGGAGACGGCGCCGATGATCGCTGGGCAGCTGTCGCTGAAGGGTGCAACAACGTTGCTGGATCTCGGCGGAGGGCCGGGAACCTATGCGATGGCATTTTTGGCAAAACATCCCGGCCTTCGTGCGACGGTGTGCGACCGTCCTGACGCGTTGGAGGTCGCCAGGGAAATCGCCGCGACGCACAAGACGGGCGCCAGGCTCTCGTATCTGCCATTGGATTTTTTGAAGGAGGACATCCCGGGGCCGTTTGATGTGATCTGGTATTCGAATGTCCTGCACATCTATTCGCCGGAGCAAAATCAGGCGGTATTTCGACGCGCCAAAGCTGCGTTGGCGCCTGGCGGCCGACTGATCATTCAGGATGCGTTCTTGCACGATCGCGAGGGACTCTTTCCGGAAGAGGCGAGCCTATTTGCCGTTTCCATGCTGCTCTTTACAGAAACCGGCAATACCTATTCGCTGGCACGAAACCAGCGCCTGGCTGAAAGAGGCGGGGTTTGGTTCAATCAGGCCACTGAAGATGAAGAAGGGGACGGAGGATTGGGAGGGTGGGATTCTGGAGGCTGCAATCCCTGCAAGGCACTCCAAAAGGCGCGGCCTCCGAACACGATAAGGAGCAAGTTCAAGGTCCCGCTGATTCCGCTGAGTGCCAGCATTGTGTCCGTCCCTCCTTTTCCGCCAAGAATGCTGATCACGGTTGCCAGATCCAACGCTAATCCGACGGTGCCGTAGACCACACATGCCATGGCTGCCCATGTCCATTCCTTCCAGAGCGCACCGGCGAGACACAAGGGTAAGAGCATGAGGAGTAACCCCCAGCCGAATTGAGCGGCTGTGGACAGGTCGGGTGAAAAAGCCTCCACCATTGTGGCAAGGCCGACAATGCTGAGTGCGGTAAGAAGGAGGACCAGCAGCCCCTGATGTTGCATGTGCGGATCATACCGATGGCGTGTTAAGCGGGCAACCGTTCTCTGAGTTGAAGTCATCAATGACGGAATTTGACAATGGCGGAACCACCTTCGAAGCACTCTCAAGAATGCCTTCTTCTCTATGATGGTCAATGCCGGCTTTGCGTGACGGCGAAGCGTGGGCTCGAGCAGCTCGGAGCCGAGCATGCTGTTGGTGACGTACGTTTGATTGCGTATCAAAGCGAAGAGGCGAAACAGGCCCTAGGTGACCGGCATCGTCCCGGCCGACCTGAGGTGGCCTTTTTGCTGTATCCCGATGGCCGAATGGCTGGTGGGCTGGATGCCTTTCTTCCCCTTCTGCCGGGACTGAAGGGGGGGCGGCTGATCGCTCTGCTACTCAAATTTCCTCTGGTCAAGCCGCTTGCTTACGCTCTGTATTGGGTCATCGCTCGGTACCGATACAGCCTGTTTGGCGAAGTGCCGCTTGAAAATCCAGAGAATCTAGCGGTGCCTCACCCCAAAAGCCCCCGGTAACTCGTCTTTTTCCGATCTTCCAGAGTCCCCCCATTTCAGCCGGCGTCGACCCCCTCTTTTGGGGAATTTACTCCCCACACCGAGGAATTTCACTAATCCCATATTGCTGCGATAGTGAGCCCCTGACCAAGGGGGGAACCGCAGATGAATATGATTTCGCGGCCATCCAATGTTAGAGAACCTCTCACGAACAAGTTTCACCTAGCGTTCTTGGTCTTGGCCTGGGCGGTCGTCAGTTTCCCCGCTGCCGCCTGGAGTGCGGATCAGGCATTCAGCGTATCAGCGAAATCAAGAAAGACTGTGGCGGCTGGATTCGGCTTTCAGGATGCCGAATCCTCATCGATTACCGTCAAGACCTACGACGCAGAGACCGGCGAGGTTCTCTCCGCCGACACATACGAACTCGACATCAAAGATGACGGGCCTCCTTCGAGCCACCCTCCTACCCGCATTTTTGCCGGAGGCGTGGGTGTGGGCGTCGAGGGCCTCTCGGAATTCACCCTTCGCGTCTATGATGCGGCCAATGGGCGGTTTCTTTGGGAGGGCCGACTTAATTTGAGGGTCGGCAATCCCGAGTTTGGAGCCTATAGGGTCATGGCCCAGATTCAACCCCGAGCCGTGGTGACTAAGATTGCCAACCAGACCAAAAGTGGCGGCCAGCCGTATTTCGTCTTGCGGGCCGTCAATCCTCAAACGGGACAGATCGTATGGGCCGACGAATTCTCCGCCGACGCGGCGCAGGGAAGGCTGGAATACATCAGCCGCAGCGTGATCGGCATGATGGGAGTGGCTCCGCGCGATATTGATTTCCGGATCAAGATGCCGGATGAAGCAGGCCGTCGGTTGCTGTGGGAGGACAAAGTCGTTCCCAGTGAGGAGGAGGCGGCTATCCCGTCAGACGAAGCCACGGACACATTACCAGGTAGGGCTCAACCCTCAAGCGATGCATCAGAGAAAAAGGCCATCTGATTCGGTCCGGTCTTAACTCTTCTTGCGCTCTTCGTGCCGTTGTTCCATCCAACGCGACTGGAATTGATCGTACGACAAGGACAGCTGATTCTGCATGGCTGTTGCCAAGGTTTGCTGCTTCTTCAGTCTGGCCAGCAACTGCTGCACTTCATGCATGCCATATCGATGGATCATATAACGAGCGGCCGAGTTGGCTTCGAGATAGGCGACTGAGGCAGCCTCACTCGAGAGTCCCCCCAGCCTCCTTCCAGCGCCGTCAAGGGGATCAGCGGCATCCGTTGCTGATCCAGCTGTTCCACGTCCGACCAAGGATCGCCGGAGAGCTGCATGGCCAACCCTTCGTTGAGCCAGGTCGGCAAGGCATTGTGGTTAAGCCCTTGCTGCTCATGCAGGAGCGCGTGGACGAACTCGTGCCGCAATACCCGCTTCAGCCAGACACGATCCGTCAATGCGCCTTGCGTGGGGACCTGGATACGGCCCAGCACTGGATCGAACAATCCATCCGCCCACGCAGGGCTGCCGGTGACGCTTTGAAATGTGTCTTTCCCATGCAGGACGACCACAATCGTCTTAGAAGGGAAATGATCAAATTTCTGACCGATTTCCCGATACGCCTCTTCCAGAATCTCTAACACCACCGGCCAGGTATCGCGATCGGCATCTCCATCGTATTTGACGGTAAAGTGAGCGCCATCCATCCTGCTGAGGCGCCCCTCAGTCTGTTCCGTGCGACGCACTTTCGCCGTGACAGCACGGAGGTACGACTGCATCGAAGGATCATTGGCTGCGCGATCGGCAGCCTGATCGAGGTGACGGGCCGCTTCGCCCAGCCGGTCTCGTTCTTGAAGCATGTCAGCCAGCGCGAGGTGGGGGAAGGGCTCGCCGGGCGCCAGCGTAATCAGCCGCTCCAGAAATTCCTGGGTCATTCCCGGGTCCCGTTGTTCCCAGTAGGCATGGGCCAGATTCATGTGAATGAGTGGATGTTTTGTATCGAGCGAGGCGGCTTTCTTAAAGGCCTTGATGGAGCTTTTCGTCCCTTCATGCTTTTCCTGTTCGATGCCGAGATTGTTCCACAGGATGGCCAGATAGAGACGAGACTGTGCATCAGCCTGCAAGGCTGCTGGAAGGCCTGCAAGTTTGGTTTCGGCTTCTTTGAGATTGCCTTTGTCAATCTCGTCGCGAATGGCCTCCAAGGTCTCGTGATGCTTTGTATCTGGAACGCCGCTGGGATCGATGAGCCGCAATTGTGCCGGAGCCGGTTCCTGTGGTTCATCCGGAGGCGGCTCCGAAGCCAGTTCGTTGTCGGTGGGCGCTTCATCCTCGGCTGTTGGTACCGGGATAGGAGAATGCACATAGGCCGGCTTCACCAGAGCCTCATAGACGATGAAGAGGCCCAAGATGCCTGCAGCCGGATAGAGGAGGTGCGAAATGTTTCGGCGGTACATCCAGCAGAACCTTTCTCTTTGCGGCCAGTGTAGCACCCGCGGTTACCTGGCCAAAGGAATGTAAGGAAATCTACCTGGGTTTCCCTGAGGGGTGGGAGCTATGATACGATCCGCCCCAATGTGGCGCTCATCCGAGCCCAATCGCCAAGAACACTTTCAGCAATGGTTGGACCGTCTTGCACGTCCGATCGAATTTGCCAGCCGCGACGCGTTCGCGCATCTGCCCACCGTCAAGAATCTCAATAGCTTCGTCTCCTCGCAAGTGATGCAGGCGCTTTCCGATCGAGTGTACCCGAGATCCATTGAGGCGGCGTTGCTCAAACTTCGTGCGTTGTTCTCGGAGGATCAGCAGCGATTGACGACTATCGAGCAACAGCGACGGTTGCGTGAAGCGGCGGCCATTCTGGGAACATTGCGTGAAGCCGCGCGGGACCAAGGGGGCGCCTGGCAGGACTCGGAACTGAAGGAGTCTTCGTCCCCGCCGGTGACGACACGTGATTTATGGAATCTGCCCATCCGCTTTGCGAAAGGCGTCGGTCCCAAACGTAGCTCGGTTTTGCAACGGTTAAGGATTGAGACGGTCGAAGATGCGCTCTGGACCGTGCCCTGGCGCTATGAAGATCGTTCGGTCATGACGCCGATCGGCAATCTGGTTCCAGGGATGGTGGCGTCGATTTGCGGCACGATTGTGAAGAGCGAAGCGAAGCGGACGAGAAACCGGCGCTTTACGGTTTTGGAAATCGGTCTGGAAGATCAAACGGGACGAATGCAGGCAGTCTTCTTCAACCAGCCCTATTTGGAGCAAGTACTTGCCGTGGGCAAGACGCTCATGATGGGCGGGCGCGTGATCGCCGGCCGGCAGGGGTGGATGGTCCCGCGGATGGATGTGGCTCAGTATGAGGTCGTGGGGGAAGGGAACGAGTCCACACTGCACGTCGGGCGAATCGTGCCGATCTATCACGAAACCCAAGGCTGGAGTTCCCGGCAGATGCGGGTGCTGATAAAGGGGTTGTTGGATGAGCATACCTCCGACTTGAGAGACTATGTACCGGTATCTGTGCGGGCTCGGCAGCGACTGATGCCCATTCAGGAGGCGTTGGTCGACATACATTTCCCAAAAGCCGGAATCGATCTGACAGCATTCGAACAGGGAAAATCGCCGGCACACCGTCGGCTGGCGTTCGAAGAACTGTTTCTCTTACAGGTCGCCCTGGCGGCACGCCAGCGCTCCGTTCAGGTTGAGAAAAAAGGCCTGCATTTCAATCCACGAACACCATTGTTAGAAAAACTAGGGCGTCTCCTGCCCTTTCAATTGACGACTGCGCAGGATCAAGTCATCCGGGAAATCTTTCGCGACATGATTTCACCCCGCCCGATGAACCGTTTGGTGCAGGGTGATGTGGGAGCGGGAAAAACCGTCGTGGCGCTGCATGCCATTGTGATGGCCTGCGGATCCGACTACCAGGCAGCGCTCATGGCACCGACAGAAATTCTCGCCGAACAGCACTATCGTAATCTGAGCAGCATGTTGGAGAGTCTGGGCCTGAAGGTAGCGTTGCTTCGTGGCAGCGACAAGGCCGCAACCAAGAAAATGCAAAGAAGTCGATTGGCCTCTGGGCAGATTCAAGTCGCCATCGGCACGCATGCCTTGCTCCAAAAAGGCGTCACGTTTAAGAATCTGGGACTAGCCGTGGTCGATGAGCAACACAAGTTCGGCGTGCTGCAGCGGAAAACGCTTATCGAGAAAGGATACAAGCCGGATGTCTTGGTATTGACGGCGACGCCGATTCCGCGGACGTTGGCGATGACCGTCTACGGTGATCTTGATGTCTCCGTCATTCGTACGCTCCCTCCGGGTCGAAAACCGGTGCGTACCTTTCTTTTCGGCGAGACGCAGCGGCGTCGTGCCTATCAGATTCTTCGGGACGAATTGCACAACAAGCGACAGGCCTACGTGGTCTATCCCCTCGTGGAAGAGTCGGAGAAAAGCGATTTGCAAGCCGCCATTCAAGGAGCCGAGCGGTTGCAGCAGGAAGAGTTCAAAGAGTTTCGAGTCGGACTTCTGCATGGGCGGATGAAACAGGCGGAGAAGGAAGCGGTGATGGCGGATTTCAAAGCTGGCAAGATCCATCTGCTCGTGGCGACGACAGTCATTGAGGTCGGTGTCGATGTGCCGAATGCCACCATCATGATGATTGAGCATGCTGAGCGATTCGGACTCGCGCAACTGCACCAATTGCGCGGGCGAGTAGGACGAGCCGGGCACCAATCCTATTGCTTGCTGATGGCGGCCAGCATGGGGCGCAACAGAGTGCAATTAGGCAAGAGTCCGAAAGGGGATCAAGAATCGGTATCGGCTGTAAAGGAGCGGCTCGAGGCCTTGGTGCAGTCGAACGATGGATTTGTGATCGCCGAAGAAGACCTTCGCATCAGAGGGCCCGGCGAGTTCTTTGGTTTTCGGCAATGGGGAATGCCAGAGTTTCGCGTGGCCAACATGATTAGGGATGGCGACCTGTTGCAACAGGCCAGGCTGGAAGCTTTTTCCCTTTTAAAGCAAGACCCTCATATGAGTGCGCCAGGGCATCAAGAGTTAAAAGAGGCTATGCTGCGGAAATGGGAAAAGAAGTTGGATTTGGGATCGGTGAGTTAAAAGTGCGCGGGTTCTGTCGTCGGCCAGCCCGCTCGGCCTCGCATCGCGTGGACATCTCAAGGATGGATGCCCGCACGCTCCAGGTACCTCAGCTCGACCGTACAATGCTTCGCCTCCGCTCGGCTGAGCAACTTGTTCCGTTGGACTTTCACACGTCAACGGACCATCGAACAGTGCTCGCCGTCGTGGAGCACGACCGCGTCCGCTCAGCAGTACGGTGCCCGAGCTTCGGCACAAGTCGCGCGCTCGGCATCCATTCTTGTTTTAAGCAAAGAGAAGAGTCTGAAGATGCGGACAACGTATGCGGTGCTGTCCACACCACCCGCATTGTTGAAATCACCGACCCTGAGGGATGGGGGAGAGATAGAGCAAGACATGGGATTGCTCCAGCGACTTAAACATGACCTGAGAACGGGACTGGCGACGCTGCGGCTGGGGACGGCTCAGGCCGCGAATCGTGCGCTGGAAGAAACGGAACTGCTGCGTCTACGTCTCGAAATCAGGAGAATTGATCAGCAGCTGAATGAGCTGTTTCACGACGTGGGTGAGCGTGCCGTAAGTCTTCGAGAAGCTGGGGAGCCAGTGGAGCGTGTTCTTTACGATACGGAAATCAGCCGATTGGTGAAGGAAATCCATCAACTGAAAGATGCGACCAAGAAACTTGAAGCTGAAATGCAGGAAATCCGCGACGCAGAATGAGCGCCAAGCGTCTTGCCGGGATTGATATTGGAACTCTCACGTGCCGACTTCTGATTGCTGACCTGCCAGTCCGAAGTTCCCTGAAAGAACTTCGCTCAGAACGCCGGATTCTTCGACTCGGTGAAGGTGTCGATCGATCGAAGCGACTAAACGGTGCCGCGATGGATCGGGTCATCCAATGCTTGAAAGAGTGGCGAGTGCTCATCGATAGTTATGGCGTTGATGCCTGCACGGCGGTCGCGACGAGTGCTGTCCGTGATGCGGCTAATCGGCAGGAGTTTTTGGATCGTGTGAAAGCTGAAACGGGATTTGAAGTCGAAGTCATCACAGGCGAAGAAGAGGCCCATCGCACAATGCTGGGAATTCGTTCAGGTCTGCCGACTGGTGTGACGGACGTGCTTGCATTGGATGTTGGGGGAGGGAGCACGGAGTTCATTCTCGATCGGCCGGATCAGCAGCCGGTTGTTCGCTCTGTCGACATTGGCGTCGTGCGGCTCTCCGAGCGCCTGCTTCACCACGACCCGCCGACACTTGAAGAGATTCAACAGTCAAGAGAATGGATTCGAAACGAAACAAAAAAGGCGTTGGCGGAAATACCGCAGCGATCCGGAACCACATTCGTCGGAACCGCTGGAACAATCACCTCGTTGGCTGCTATGGCGCAGCAGTTACCAACTTATCAGCCGGCCAGAATCCACAATTACAGGCTCACCTTCGAAACGATCACAAATCTTGAGCAACAATTGCTCGCGCGAACCAAAGCTGCTCGAGTGGGAATGCCCGGCCTGGAAAAGAATCGCGAAGACGTCATCGCCTCCGGAGCGATTATTCTCCGCACGATTATGGAATCGCTGGGTCAGCAGGAATGTCTGGTGAGCGATTTGGGATTGAGAGAGGGTGTGCTATTGGAGCTCGCAAGACGATTACGCGAAACCTAGGCACTGCGCCTTCCAACGAAAGCGTTTCCTCCCTCTTCGGCCCAATGAGTGTGCCCTGGATTGGTTCCGTACTGCGCGCATCGACCGAGCACCGCCCTAAATCTGGATGTCCGATAATTCCCGTGTGCGGGGTCGGCGAGCAAAGGGAACCAACCGGGCACACTTACCCCTTTATCGCTGCGAATACCAGCGATAGCCTTTGTTCTCAGTGAAGGTGGGTTTCGGCGCTCCACCGGGTTTTTCCAATAACAACACTTTGAAATCGATGAGGCCGAACCAGGCTGGATCGGCCACGTCGTGATAGTGCGTGCCCTGGAACTTGGGGAGTAGATCGCCGAGGGTCTGCTTGAGTTCGTTCTCCGTATAGGCGCGGACCGCGAAGGGTTTATTCATCGCCTGGCAGAAGCGTTGGATCGTATAGGCGGCGCCGGTACAAAGCACTTTGGTGTCGGGTTTTATGGTGAGGAACTGCGGCAAAGATAGATATTGCTCTTGAAAACCCATCCAGCGGACGGCTTGTCGGAGATGACTGTATTGGACTTCATATTCGGTATGGCCTGGCAATTTGACCGGTGCAGGCCAGCCTTCTTCGATCCCGAATTCTGTCAGGAACGCCCGTCCGCCGGGCTTGAGTACCCGCCAGAGTTCTGCAATGAACCGAAACGGTCCCAGGTTGAAGATGACGTCCTCCGGTAGTGCGCCCCCGATGGGAATGCGCACGCGCCTGATCCAATCCAGTGCTTCCTGATGTTGGGCGGTGTCGCCGGTTCCTGACAACAGTTCGTTCTTCGTCAGTTTGACCGGGGTCATGTCGGCCATGTTTTCGTTGTCGATGACGAGGTCGACCGAGTTGTCCTTGAAGGGCAGCCATTCGCCATTGGCCTGTGCGCCGCTGCAGGGCCAGCCGCCGGATTTGGCGCGGGATACTTGCAGCTTCAGGAAGGGTCTGGTGATATCGACTGAACAGTAAGTGATGTTCTGTTTTTCAAAAGGCAACAGTTCCTTGCCGAGGTCTCGGGCAACATAGCCGAGGCCGCCGCCCACTTCGACGATGACGTGTGGCTTCGGATTGAACCAGCCTAAACGCCGGAGTTTCTGCATGAGTAGCCTGCCGTAGGTGAGACCGTTCAGCGCTTCGTTCGGCTCTCGAAACAGGTGTGAGACGGTGGTCTCGATCAAATCAAAATGGCCGTCGTCCTCCCCACTATCTTTGATTTCGTGCACATGAAAATCTTCGAGATGTTCTTCGCCCTCGAACCCTTCCTGTCCAGACCACCCCTCACGAATTTGTTGAAGCAGCACATCCCATTTGGCCTTGTGGCGATGGCCGCCTGGAGGTTCGGCTCCATAGTAGCAGAGCGAAAAATTTGGAAGGGCCCAGCGTTCTAGGTGCCACTGTCCTGGTTGGCCGTCCGGTCCACAAACCTTCGTCCCATACTTTTCCATCAGTGCACGGACAGTGGTATGGCCGTTCATAGCCTTGAGCATCTCCAGGCCGGTTCGGTTCAATCTCACAATCGGAAGGTTGTCATCGAGCGGGGCAAACCACCATTCGTCGGGATGATGTTGGTAGGCGATCAGATCAGGAATATGCCAGGCCAGGAGATTGAGGGTGTCTCCTGTGAGGTGACGAGGTTCGTAAACAGCAACAGCCGGCTTCATGGTTCGATTCTTTGTGAGCGCCGAAGCCTACACGAGGGCTGTTCTTCCCTGCAAGAGCTCGCGGAGGCCGATGAAAAAACCGCCCTATTCTCACCCGCCCGCCCTCGGCGAGCATTATCACCCACCCTCCCACTGATTGCTGTGCAATCAATCCCCCGGGACGCGCCGTTTGCCACAAATGCGTTCTCACAACGCTTGGCCCTTCAACGTACCGAACTGAGCGCGCCTCAGGGCCTCGCTTGCTGCGGCCTTGCATAGGGCTGTTCTGAACAGCTCTATACAGTTTGGTCCTTGCAGCTGACAAAGAGGTTATAGGTGGGAAGGCGTCGGTGCGGCATCCGTGACGATGAGGATGCCATGCATGATGGGATGGATGCGGCAGACATACTGATATCGACCTGGAGCTAACCCTGGAAGCACAAAAGTATCGTTCGGCAAGACGATCCCAGAATCAAAGGCACAGGTCTCACCGTCTTCCAAACACCCCACGTGCGTAACCGTATGTTCCGTCGGGGTAGGGTTTTCCCATCTGATTGGCGCGCCAGTCGAGACCGTGGCCGATTTGGGGACGAAATAGGGTGATCCGCTATCCATAATAATCGCAGTGTAGGGTGGTGTGGCCTCAGTGGGCCAAGCAGTCAGCACGACAATGGCAAGGACTGCGACGATCATTCGTATATCAAGGACACTGTTCATTCGTACCTGTCAGCATAATCATTCTATCATGCGGGTCAACGGGGGAAGAACCCTCAATTGGCTGGACGAAAGGCGCTTCCCTTGACCTTACAGAGGGTATGTATGATTCTCCCTGTGTTCCCCACAACGATCTTAGGAGGAGCTCAGCATGAACCGGTACTGCGTCTGTCGGGTGGGGGCTATCCTCGTCGTGCTTTGCCTCACGGTTGCCGTAATTGAACAACATCATTCCTGGGCGTTCACCCTGACCGCGCCGGTTTCAGGAGCGCAGTTACGGTCTGGAGAGTCCGTTCCGGTGTCGATAGAGGTGGGAAAGGACGTGAATCTGCTCACCATTCGATACTATTGGTATCGCCTTGAAGAGGAACCGTTGGCGTCGCACCAGGCCTCACCAGCCGCATTCACCGTGGCGGACAGTAGAATGCCGTTTTCGGGTACCGTGCAAATACCCAAGGAGGCGATCGGCACGATGCGGTTGCTAGCGGTAGGAGAAGTCACGCGAGGTCGTCTGGGCAGTTACGAAGAGTTTGATGAAGTGCTGGTCACGGTAGAGCCTACCGCGCCGCTGATGGCAATTGAATTTGCGACCGAACAACCTTGGCGGTTGAATACGATCGGGAAACTGGTCCAACTTCCGGTGGTCGGGGAATTTCAGGATGGAGTGGTTCGTCCACTCACGGGACTCGATACCGGGAGCCGCTTCCACTCATCCGAGGAGCGGGTGCTGTCGATCGATGCAGCCGGGGTGGCACAGGTAACAGGAAACGGCAAAGCGCAGATCATGGTTGAAAATCAGGGGAAGGTTGGAAGTCTGGATGTGCTGGTCAACGCCGATCCGACTCCGAACCGCGCGCCGACGGCACAAGTCGAGAAGGAACTGCACGTCAAATCCGGGAGTCTTGTGGTGCTCGACGGGATGCTCAGCCGTGATCCTGACGGCGATCCGTTACGGTATGAATGGAAGCAGGTCCGTGGACATCGTGTGCCGTTGACCAATGTGAACGAAGTAAAAGCGAGTTTCATGGCTCCGAAAGTGTCGGAACCCAAGCGATATCAATTTATGCTGACTGTAACGGATATGGCAGGGCCCGATACAGTGAAAGGAGCGGATAGTCGCCCGGCCGTGATCACCGTCTGGGTCACTCCGTGAGAGTCTGAAAAAAACCATGGACGTCAGCGGGTTAGACCAAAAGAGGGGCACCGACATGAGTCTGGTGAATTCCTAGAGGGGGCCCGTTGCAAGATCGCGTACGTTCATGCTAGATGGTGGCCGAATCATTCATTCATCAGTGTCTGTGTGAGGGAGGAGAGGTTCGATGGCGAAGACCAAGAAGCGGCCGGCGACGAAGCGACCAGCCAAGACAAAGGCCAAAGCATCTGCAAAGAAGGTGACGAAGAGAGCCGCAGCCAAGAAGCCGGCAAAGAAGCAGGCCCCCGCCAAGGCGAAAGTCGCCCCTAAGAAAAAAGCCGGAGGAGGCTCTACGCCGGCAAGACCGGCACCTGTGAAGGGGCTTGATGAGGAGGCCAAGAAACCGACAGTCTCCAAGGCGGTTCCCGGCATAGTGCCGAAAGAGCCTGATCTTGACGATGAAGAGATCGCTGACGATGAGATCGATATTAGCAATGAGGGCGAGATCGAAGAGGATATGGAGGAAGATCTCACGCTCGACGATGACGAAGAAGACGTCGACTATCTCGAAAAATCAGAAGACCTTCTCGACGATTCTGACGATTATCGGCACTGATCGTCTGTGACCTTCCTAGGCGCAAGGGTCTGCAGCGTGTCCGCCTCAGCCCGAGTACTCAATCCTGCCTGCTGTTGAGCTCCTCCCAGGCTGAACATCCAGAGGGTAAGTGAATCACTTTCTGTTTATTGCGGCGCCACTACGTGAGCGGACTTCGGAGGAAAGCGCGGAACTCCAGCTTTCACATCGCCTCTGGGGACTCTGTACCTCACTGATTCGTACCAACTTGCAAAGCTACCTCGGGCCGCAGTCCCGAGGTTTCGTCTATGTGTTGAAGATCGGTCTGTGCGCTGAATTTACTATTGTGCCTCCGCCGCAGGACTTTTCCATGTTGGACGAGTTCTTGAAAGACGAGTTACGAACCGAAGCCCGCTACGGGTTTGTGCGGATCGACAGCATCAGACGGTGGACCTGGTCGCCACACGCCAGCCAGGCATTATTGCTGCGGGTGCTCAATATTCCGGATCAGGCAGAATTGACTCGAAGACTCGCCTTGGGCATGCACCGCCTCACGCAAGAGGAATACGAGGCCATCGCAAAGGGAATTGCCGAGAGGGAATAGGGCAGGGCTAGGATCTCTTACCATCCTGCCTAAATACGGCTACCGGTCATAATCTGATACGCCTCATCGACTGTCTCGACTTCTTTGACGGTGATGTTCAGCTGAAAACCGAGCTCA
This sequence comes from uncultured Nitrospiraceae bacterium, assembly GCA_963851455.1. GTDB lineage: Bacteria > Nitrospirota > Nitrospiria > Nitrospirales > Nitrospiraceae > Nitrospira_C. Next base: position 225,668 of record CAWKPI010000003.1, on the reverse strand, counting down.
ATCAGATTCCATTGTCCCGTACGGGCTTGACCGTGGGGTACCAGCACTGTGTGATAGCCCTCTCGTTTGGCCGCGCGGATCTTGTCCGGAATCCCGCCGACCCATCCGATATGGCCGTCCGGTTCGAGCGTGCCGGTTAATGCGGTACCGCGTTGGACGCGATCTCCCTTGAACATGGCAATGAATCCCACGACCATGGCGGCTCCTGCGCTCGGACCATCACTCCCCGTCGGCTGGTACGTGACGCCTTGGACGGACACGGTTCCGGTATGGGAGATGGAAGGGGTGCGTTCAACGGCATAGTCGAACGCTTGCGCCATCGCTCCAAGATGGGCCTTGCCATATCGCACACCTCCGAGCATCCATTGAAGTTGAATGGGACTGGGATCGGACTTCCTGTCCCACCCCATCAACATGATTTCAAATACTCCGAGATTGTTATGTCGAGCGGCGGCGAGGATTGGCAATTCGATGTAATCGATCGCATAACTTGGAAGGCTGGCTTCGGAGAACAGCATGATAATGAGTACGCCGATTGTAAGAATGTGTCTCTGCACGGGGATCCTTCGATGCGCAGTTATATTCTCTGTGCATTCATCCTTATTTGAAGTCTATCAAACTGTCCGCATGGGTAAAGGATGCGATCATTTCCTGTCTTGCCTTGGGATCAGGCATTCCGTATAAGGGCCGTCATGCTCAAGCAGGTTCGAAGAGGAGTGTGGATTGGGTTCGTGCTCCTTTGTGGGCCGCTGATGGATCCGGCAGCGGCGGAGTGTCTGATTGAGGGCAGTGGTTCCCAAGGCTTGTTCAAGACTCATCTCAGCCCTGGCTGTACGAAGATCGAACGGGAATCACGTGCCATCGATGCGGGTGCACTCATGGCCGCGTTGAAGCAGGGACAGACGATCGATCTAGAAGGCGTCGTGATTCGCGGTAATCTCACGTTCGAGGCATTGCCTGTCAGCTCGAATCCGCCTGTGATCGATGGCGTCATCAGCCGGGAGGACAAGGACATCAGAGTGGTCACCGGCGGGGTATCCATTGTGAATTCGACGGTGCAAGGGACGATGCTGCATCGATCGGCCGCAAGCACACTCGTCTTCCGCGCTCCCGTCAGGTTCGCCGGGACCACGTTCGAGGAAGTGGTCGATCTCTCGCGATCCGTGTTCATGCAGCCGGTGACGTTGTCCGGGGCGGTTTTCTTGCGGGAGAGCTATTTTGTGCAAGGGCAGTTTCTGCGTGAGGTGATTGCTGAGAAAACGGCGTTCGGCCCACATACGAGATTTCACCGATCGCTTCCATGGGCCGGTCACATTCCAGCAGTCGGGGTTCAATGGCCTGGCGGAATTTTTGGAAGTGGTATTCGAGAAGGACGTCAATCTGTCGCGCACCTATTTCAAGTTGGGCACCGGGTTTTCCGGGAGCCGCTTCCAGGGTTTGGCGGATTTCTCTGAATCCTTGTTCGACCGCGAGGCATTTTTTACCTTTACCCTGTTCGATGGCGATGCGTATTTTCGCCGGGCCACGTTCCGATCGACGGCGGATTTTGACGATGCCCCGTTCAAGGGACGAGAAGACTTCTCCAAAGCCTTTTTCGAAAAGGGGCCGCAGTTCACGAGAACGAAGCGGATCGGCGACCAGAAACCCGAGATGCTTGGGGATCGAAAATCAGACAAATTCAGTATGCGATCATCCTTTCTCTCCTGGTGTTCAGCGCCCTGCTGATCGCCTATCTGATTCGATCCAGTGATGAGGAGCCTCCCAGCTCACCACTACTAATAGATGCAGGCTTGCTCCGCCTCCCCCAAAGCTGGTATAAGTCCGCCTTGTGGATAACCACCTCGACGGCACCGAACAAACCGAACTGCCCTATCAGGTTCGCATCGAGAACTTTGAGGGGCCCCTCGATCTCTTGCTCCATCTCATTAAGAAGAGCGAGATCAATATCTACGACATTCCCATCGCATCTGATTGCCCAGCAATACCTGACCTATATCGAGGCGATGGAGGACCTGAATCTGAATGTCGCGGGCGAATTTCTCGTCATGGCGGCGACCTTGCTTCAGATCAAATCCAAGATGCTGCTTCCGGTCGATGAGACGGCCGAGGATGAAGAAGACGGGCCCGATCCCCGTGAGGAATTGGTCCGGCGGCTGCTCGAGTACAAGAAGTTCAAAGAGGCGGCCCGTCAGTTGGATCGCAGGAGCGGTTGTGGCGGGAGATTTACAGTCGATGCAGAGCCCGACGGTCGAATTGCGAATCCGATGAGACGCTGCTGGACAATGTCAGATTGTTCGATCTAGTGGATGCGTTGCAGGGAATTCTGGATCGCAATCCCGGCAAGAAGCTCCTGGAAATCTTGCCCGATAACTTGACGGTTCGGGAGCGGATGAACGTCATTTTGGAAATGCTGGAAGGGCAGGAGTCGGTCGCCTTCGAGGCCTCTTCGAAGCGTCCTGCCATCGCCTGGTGATTATCGTCACGTTCCTGGCGTTGCTGGAACTTATCCGGCTTCGAACGGCCCGGGTGTTTCAAGCGGAACATTTTGGGCCGATTCTCGTGTCGCGCGCCTTTTCACTCGTGCCGGACCCGGCGGAATTGGATGATGCTGAATGGAGGGGAGCATGAGCCCAACGGAGCTGCAAGAGACAGACGTAGCAGAAGGACCGGACAGAATGGTGACTGAGGGACATCATGCGACAGGTCCGACGATCTGAATGGGAAGCCGGTGCTGAGCCGGTGCACATGCAAGATGACGCCATGCAGGGCGACGAGAACTCAGTCGCCGTTCTCGAAGCGCTCTTGTTCGTGTCGCCGGAACCGCTGCCGCTGGCTCGGCTGACCACTGTTATCTGGGGACAGTCTCGAAAGCCGAAGTGGTTCAGGCGCTGGGACTTCTTACGCACGATTTGGATCAGGATGGACGAGGCATCCAGCTGGTCCAGCTTGCAGGCGGCTATCGGCTGGTGACCAAGCAGGACTATGCGCCCTGGCTGAAACGGATGGATAAAGCCAAGGCGGCGCAAAAGCTGTCCCGCTCCGCGCTTGAATCCCTGGCCATCATTGCCTACAAGCAGCCGCTTGTGCGGGCCGAGATCGAAGAGATTCGTGGCGTCGAAACGTCCGGTGTGTTGCGGACGCTGTTGGAACGTAAGCTGGTCCGCATCGTCGGGCGAAAAGAAGTGCCGGGTCGTCCGATCATGTATGGCACGACCAAGTTCTTCCTCGAACATTTCGGACTTCAAGATCTGACCCAACTTCCGCCGCTGCGTGAATTCAAAGAACTGGGCGAATCCGAACAGGCCCTTCTCCCGATCGAAGAGGACTCAACCATGATCCCGGAGGGAGCCTTCGGAAGACGCCGAGTCTCAAACACTCATCGACACGCCGGTACTGTGCCGGCCGATGAGGGTGATACCCTGCATCGTTTCGTAAAAGACTGCGGAGATTTCAGTGTAGTACGTCACAGCTCACTGATTCGCGCTATCTTCCCTAGAGAGACTAGGCTGCTCTGGCCTCGAACCTCAGATTCGTGCAGCCTCTTCTCAGCATGAGAGTTCCTGTGCCCCGTTGACTCTCTTTCCACCCCTTTGTTAGACTCCCCAATCCAATTCTAAGTCATTGAAAGACGCCTCGGTTCTTGGCTGTGACCGCTGTTGAGCAACAAGAGGCACCACCTATGATCAAAGCATGGCTGCTTGACGAGATGTTTCGGTTTGATCGAGCGCATCTGACCGTCGAAGGGACCCAGGGAGAATGGGGCGCCGGCGATTCGGTTGCCGAGGAAGAAGAACTGCCGTCCGCGCCTGCGAACGTCGCAGCCAAATGCGGGAATGGTCGGGTCACCATCACGTGGGATCCGGTTCCGGATGCCATGTACTACAACCTCTATTTCCAGACCACCAAGGGCGTGCAGATCAAGTTCTCCGAACTGACGCGGCCGATTGCCAGCGCCGACGATTTCAAAGCCGTCATCGGGGTGAAAAAAGACAAAGGCACCTGCCTGGAAGGAGCACAGTCTCCCTTTGTCCACGACGATCTGGCCAACGGGACCTGCTACCACTATGTCGTGACGGTCGTGACGCAGAAGGGGGAGAGCCTCGAATCGCAAGAAGTCATGGCGATTCCCTCGCCCTATCTGTTGGCGATGTGCATCGGTCAGGAAGGTGTGGACGATGGAGAATTCAGCTCGCCCACCGGGATTACGCTCGACAAGGACGGCAATATCTACGTGGCCGATACCGACAACCATTCGATTCAAAAATTCGACAAGACCGGGAAGTTCGTCGCGCGCTGGGGCGGCGAGCCGTCCTCGCAGGAAGGCAGTTTCTATTATCCGCGCGGATTGGCGGTCGGGCCGAACGACGTGCTCTATATCGCCGACAGCGGCAACAACCGCGTGCAGAAATTCGATCTCGACGGCAATGTGATGCAGGCCTGGGGCAAGTTCGGGTTTGCCTGGCGCGGCGCCGATATGGGCAAGTTCGATGTGCCCTGGGGGCTCACGACGGATCAAGAAGGCAATCTGTACGTTTCCGATACGAGCAACGCGCGCATTCAGAAGTTCACAGCCGACGGGCACGCCGCTCTTGAAGTGGGGGCGTGACGGAAGTTTCGACGGCGCGTTCTTTTTCCCGCGCGGCGTGGCGGTCGATTTTGTCGGCAACATCTTGTGGCCGATGAAAGCAACAATCGCATTCAAAAGTTCGATGCCCGCGGCAGCTTCCTGACCAAGTGGGGCCGTGAAGGGGCGGGACCCGGGCAGTTCAAGTCGCCCTGGGGGATCGCCTGCGATGCGCTCGGGCAACGTCTATGTCGTCGATACCGGCAACCACCGCATTCAGAAGTTCGACGGCAACGGCACCTTCCTCTGCGCCTGGGGCAATCGCGGCAAGACAGAAGGGCAACTGAATTTCCCCTACGGGATCGCGGTCGACAAAGAAGGCGCGTCTATGTCGTCGACAGCGGCAACAGCCGCGTCTTGAAGTATGTGCCGACGGACGAAGAAATCAATCGAGGGAAGGAGGAGAGCGCCGACAGTCGGCAGGCGAGCGAGACTCCACGCCGCCCCGCAGATGTGGCGGTCAAAGCCGGCGATACGGAAACCTTCCTGAGCTGGATGGAGGTGCCCGGCGCCGATCTCGTACAACCTCTATTTCAATACCGTCGCCCGACGTTGACGATCCAGAGCGGCGACGAAAATCGAAGGCGTGACCAATCCCTATACGCATACCGGACTGACGAACGACACGCCCTATTACTATGCCGTGACGGCGGTGTTCGAGGACGGCATCGAGAGCGAACTGTCGAGCGAAGTGACGGCGACGCCGGTGCTGATCGATATTACGGCGCCGCAGAATCCCTATGCCGTCATCAATCATGGCGCCTTCATGACGAATTCGCCGGAAGTGGTCGTGACGATTTCGGCGAACGATGTCGATACCGGCGTGGCGGCCTACTTCATTTCCGAAGCGCCGATGACGCCGATGGCTGGCACGCCGGGATGGGTGGATGTGACGCCGGCCACTCAAGTTCGGCGCGACGATTCCCTTCATTCTCTCGCCGGGCGACGGCCAGAAGACGATTTATGTCTGGTTCAAGGACGTGGGCGGCAACGTCTCCACGCCGGCGAGCGCCACCATTCTGGTCAATACGTCGGGGTATCTCTGCGTGTCCGAAGTGGGGACGGCCCGGCCGGGGCGCGTCGCTGCTGCATGGCGGCGAGTTCATGGCGCCGATCTACGGTCTCTGCGTGGACCAGCAGGGCTCGCTGTTCGTCGTCGATAACGGCAACAACCGCATTCAGAAATTCGACAATGCCGGCAACTTCATCATTCTCTGGGGGAACTTCGGCTCGGCCAACGCCAACTTCCATAATCCGACCGGCATCGCGTGCGACGGCAAGGGCGACGTGTGGGTGGTCGATACGAACAACCACCGCGTCCAGAAGTTCGACGGCAAGCTCGGCGGCTATCTGATGAAGTTCGGATCGCGCGGCAACGGCGAAGGGCAGTTCAACTCGCCCTGGGGCATCGCGGTCGATCGCGTGCGCGGGTATGTCTATGTGGTCGACAGCGCCAACTTCCGCGTGCAGAAGTTCGATATGACCGGCGAGTTCATCATGTCCTGGGGCAGCTTCGGCAACGGCGACGGCCAGTTCTATTTCCCGCGTGGCGTGGCCGTCGACCAGATCGGATGGCGCCGTGTATGTCGTGGATATGGGCAACCACCGGATCCAGAAATTCGATACCAGCACGAACGTGTTGCCGCAGTTGCTGACCAAGTGGGGCGGCAGTGCCGAGGCGGGCCACGCGAGCAGTCCGTTGTCGCAGGAAGCCGGTCAGTTGCGGTCTCCGTGGGGCATTGCGGTCGACGGCGCCGGCGACGTGTATGTCACGGACACCGGCAACCACCGCGTCGAGAAGTTCGATAAGGAAGGCAATTTCATCACGCAGTGGGGCGGGTTCGGGAACGGCGACGGGCAATTCAATTTCCCCTATGGGATTGCGGTGGATGCCAGGGGCAGCGTGTTCGTCGTCGACAGCGGGAACACCCGCGTGCAGCAGTTCATGCCGGCCGACGAAGGCAGCGAACGGCTGCAGGAAGAAGCCGAAGCGGTGGCTGAGATTCGAAAAGGCGCAAACAGACCCAATAGGCCTGACGGACGGGCCGAGGTTGACGGGGAGATGTATGCTGGAAAAAGAACCACGCCTCGGACTCACCTATGACGACGTGGTTCTGGTGCCGGCGAAATCCGCCAGTTCTTGCCGAGCGAAGTCGACGTCCGCACGCACTTAACGCGGAACATTCGAGATCAACATTCCCATCATCAGTTCGGCCATGGATACCGTGACCGAATCCCGCCTGGCCATTGCCATGGCGCGCGAAGGCGGGCTGGGGATTATTCATCGCGTGCTGGCCGCCGGCCGACCAAGCGACCGAAGTGGATCGGGTCAAGAAATCCGAAAGCGGGATGATTCTCGATCCCGTCACCATCTCGCCCGATCAAACGATCCGCGACGCCCATGCAATTGATGGCGAAGTACCGGATCTCCGGCATTCCTGTCACCAAGGACAGGAAGCTGGTCGGGATTCTCACGAATCGGGATCTGCGGTTCGAAACGCGATTGGATCTGAAGGTCTCGCAAGTCATGAAGCGGGACAAGCTGATCACGGCGCCGGAAGGGACGAGTCTTGGAAAAGGCCCGCGAGATTTTGCACGAGCATCGGATCGAAAAACTGCCGGTCGTGAACAAGCACGTCGAGCTCAAAGGGCTGATCACCATCAAGGACATCGAAAAACGGATCAAGTATCCGAACGCCTGCAAAGATACCCATGGCCGGCTCCGGGTGGGCGCGGCCGTCGGTGTGGGGCCGGAGACGGAAGATCGCGTTGCGCAGCTGAAGAAGGCCGGCGTCGACCTGATCGTGGTCGATACCGCGCACGGGCATTCGCAGGCGGTGCTGGATACGGTCAAGATGATCAAGAAACATCATCCGAGTCTTGGAATTGATCGCCGGAAACATTGCCACAGCCGAGGCGGCGAAAGATCTGCTCGAAGGCCGGCGTCGATGCCGTGAAAGTCGGCGTCGGGCCCGGTTCGATTTGTACGACGCGCATCGTGTCCGGAGCCGGGATGCCGCAGCTGACCGCCATCGCCGATTGTGCCAAAGCCCTCGAAGGAAGCGGGGTCCCGATCATTGCGGACGGCGGAATCAAGTTTTCCGGCGATATCACTAAGGCTCTGGCGGCCGGTGCCTCCGTCGGTCATGCTCGGCGGACTGCTTGGCGGGCACGGAAGAATCGCCGGGAGAAACGGTGCTCTACCAAGCCAGAACCTATAAGGTCTATCGCGGCATGGGTTCGATCGGCGCGATGGAACGCGGGGGCGGAGATCGCTACGGCCAGGGCGGACGTCCGGCGCAGAAGCTCGTTCCGGAAGGCATCGAAGGGCGCGTGCCGTATAAAGGGACAGCTTTCAGCCGTCATCTACCAGTTGGTCGGCGGCGTGAAGTCCGGCATGGGCTATTGCGGATGCAAGACGATTCCGGATCTCCAGAAGAATGCGACCTTTATCAGGCAAACGGTGGCCGGTCTCCGTGAAAGCCACGTGCACGATGTCATCATCACCAAAGAAGCGCCGAACTATCGGATGGATTGGGAATAAGATCGGAGCGAATGGCGTCATGGCGTATAGCAGATAGCGCAATCGCCTGATCGCTGACTTTTCTCCGCCTGCCGAATTCTCTTTCTGCTGTTATCGCATCAGCGATAGGCCGATAAGCTCTTTTCAAGATGGAACTCTGGCACAATAGAATTCTGGTTCTCGACTTCGGATCGCAATATACGCAACTGATCGCGCGACGCATTCGTGAGGCGCAGGTCTACTCGCAGATCCTTCCCTGCACCGTGTCCCTCGCGACCATTCTAGCCTATCGCCCGCAAGGCATCGTCCTGTCCGGCGGCCCTTCCAGCGTGTACGAAAAGAAGGCGCCGACCGTCGCGAAGGAACTCTTCGATCAGGGCATCCCGATCCTCGGCATCTGTTACGGCATGCAGCTGGTCACGCATCTCTCCGGCGGCGATGTGGCCAAGTCCAAGCACCGGGAATATGGCCGGGCCGATCTCACGATCGATGACGCGCAGCGATCTCTTCAAGGGCATCGGCGCAAGGCGGCTCCACGGTCGTGTGGATGTCGCACGGAGACCGAATCGAGCGCATGCCGCCGGGATTCCGATCCATCGCCCATACGAGCAATTCACCGATCGCGGCGATGAAGCGGGACGATCACAAGCGCCGGATCTATTGTCTGCAGTTCCATCCCGAAGTCGCGCATACGCCGGAAGGCACGCAGATTCTCCGCAATTTCGTCTACGACATCTGCGGCTGCAAGCCGACCTGGACGATGCAGTCCTATGTGGAGACGGCGGTGCAGCAGATTCGCGAGCAAGTCGGCAGGAACGCGTCATCTGCGCGTTGAGCGGCGGAGTGGATTCGTCGGTGGCCGCGGCGCTGACCCATCGGGCCATCGGCGACCAGCTGACCTGCATCTTTGTCGACAACGGGGTGCTGCGGGCGGGCGAACGCGATCAGGTGCAAAAGACCTTTGCCTCGCACTTGCATCTGAATCTGCGGATCCTCGATCGGACCGAGCAGTTTCTTGACGGGCTTGAAGGACGTGACCGATCCCGAGCGGAAACGGAAGATCATCGGGCGGCTCTTCATCAAGAATTTCGAAGCCGAAGTCCAAGAAACTGAAGGGGATCAAGTATTTGGTCCAAGGGACGCTCTATCCCGACGTGATCGAGAGCGTGAGCTTCAAGGGCCCGTCGGCGACGATCAAGACGCATCACAATGTCGGGGGGTTGCCGGCCCGCATGAAGCTGAAGTTGATCGAGCCGTTGCGGGAATTGTTCAAAGATGAAGTGCGTGTGTTGGGAAAGGAATTGGGATTGCCGGATGAGATCATCTGGCGGCAGCCGTTCCCAGGGCCGGGACTTGCGATTCGGGTGCTTGGAGCTGTGACGCAAGGAACGTCTGACCATCTTGCGTGCGGCGGAAACGATCGTCGATCAAGAGATTCAGAGCCGCCGGGCTCTATCGGGATATCTGGCAAGCCTTCGCCGTGCTGCTGCCGATCCGGACCGTCGGCGTGATGGGCGATCAGCGGACGTATGAAAACGTCGTGGCGATTCGTGCGGTGACCAGCTTGGACGGCATGACGGCCGACTGGGCCAAGATTCCCAATGAGGTGCTGGGGCGGATGTCGAACCGCATCATCAACGAAGTGAAGGGTGTGAATCGGGTCGTGTACGACATCAGCTCGAAGCCACCCAGTCACCATTGAGTGGGAATGAGAGCGCTGGCTGACGGTAACGGAAGAAGGTCTCCGATAGATGAGGATACTTGAACGAGCATGGAAATCAGACTTCAAAAACTGATCGCAGGAACCGGACTGGCATCGCGGCGGAAGGCTGAAGCGTTGATCGCCGCCGGGCGCGTGATGGTCAATGGCAAGGTCGTCACGGAACTCGGCACCAAGGTCGATCCCGGTCGCGATCACGTCAAGGTGGACGGCAAGCATCTGAGTGCCGCCCAGCCATTTGTCTATCTGATGCTGAATAAGCCAAAGAATGTGATGTCCACGTTGGACGATCCGGGGGGCGGCACGACGGTGAAGGACTACCTGCGCGGGGTCTCGGTGCGGGTGTTTCCGGTCGGCCGGTTAGATTTCGACAGTGAAGGGTTGATGCTGCTGACCAACAACGGCGAGCTCGCTCAGGCGCTGCTCCATCCTCGCTATCATGTGCCGAAGACCTATCTCGATTAAGGTGAAGAGGCGTGCTGACGGACGAGCAGATCCGACAGTTGGAACAGGGGGTCAACTTGAAGACGGCATGACCAGTCCGGCACGGTGAAGAAAGTACGAAAGGTCGAGGCGAATTCCTGGCTGGAGATTACGATCCGCGAGGGACGCAAGCATCAAGTGAAGCGCATGCTGGAAGCCGTCGGCCATCCGGTCATTAAGCTGATGCGGATCAAGATGGGCCCGCTCTCGCTCGGCGATCTGGAGTCGGGCGAGTTTCGGTACCTGACCGACCGGGAAGCGAATGCGCTGCGCGAGCTCGTGCAGAGACAGAGGTCTCGTCCGTCGAACGCGGAGAAGAACCCCTGCCACGTCGGAAGCGGCCAGTGAGGCGTGAGGGCTGGGCCAGGCCAGTTCGGACGAAGAGGTCATTCTGCGAAGAAAGCGAGAGTGGCATGAAGATCAGAACTCATCGGTGCGGGGAACTCAATAAGAGCCATGTCGGGCAGACCGTCGTGTTGAACGGCTGGGTCCAACGGCGGCGCGACCACGGCATGGTCATGTTCATCGATCTGCGTGATCGGACCGGCATCACGCAGGTGGTGTTTAATGCCGAGCGCAACGCGGCTGTCCATCAAGGCTGCCCACGCGCTTGCGGAGTGAGTGTGTCGTGTCGGTGAGCGGCCAGGTCATGGCCCGTCCGGATGAATCACAAGAATCCCAATCTCCCCACGGGCGAAATCGAAGTATTCGTGGATGCCGTTGAGATTCTGAACGAAGTCCAAGACGCCGCCGTTCGTCATCGAGGACGATGCCGAAGTGACGGAGTCGATCCGTCTGAAGTACCGCTATCTCGATCTTCGTCGGCCCAGGATGCAGAGGTTGTTGAGCCTCCGGCACGACATCATGCAGGCCGTCCGCGGTTTCCTGAATGCCGAAGGATTTCTCGAAGTCGAAACGCCGATTCTGACCAAGAGCACGCCGGAAGGCGCGCGAGACTATCTGGTGCCGAGCCGCGTGAATCCCGGTCAGTTCTTTGCGCTGCCGCAATCGCCGCAGCTCTTCAAGCAGGTGCTCATGGTGAGCGGCGTGGATCGCTATTATCAGATCGCCCGCTGTTTCCGCGACGAAGATCTGCGCAACGACCGTCAGCCGGAATTCACACAGATCGATCTGGAAATGTCCTTTGCCGATCGCGAGCAAGTCATGAGTTTAATGGAACGGATGATCGTCACGGTTTTCCGCGAAGCGGGCGGCGTGCAACTGCCGACTCCCTTCCCGCGGATGACCTATGCCGAGGCGATGGGGCGGTATGGATCGGACAAGCCGGATCTGCGGTTCGAGATGCCGCTGCATGATGTCACGACCTTTGCCGCGGCAAGCGAGTTCAAAGTATTTAAGGAGGCGGCGACGAAGGGCGGGATCGTCAAGGCCTTGATTGTGAAAGGCGGCGCGACCATCGCCGCGCAGCCGCATCGATGCGCTTGGGTGAAACCGCCAAGAGTTTCGGGGCCAAGGGATTGGCCTGGCTCAAGATCACGGCCGAAGGGCAGCTGGAATCCGTCATCGCCAAGTTTCTGGATGCGAAGGCTTTGGCTGCCGCCCTTGCCCGAGGCGAAGCCAGGCGATCTTGTCCTCTTCGGCGCCGACAAGCCGGCTATTGTGCATGATGTGCTGGGCCGCATTCAGGCTGCTGCTGGGTGAAGAACTGAATCTGATCGACAAGACCGCCTGGAAGCCGCTGTGGGTCGACCGAGTTTCCCTTGCTGGACTATTCGCCGGAAGAAAAACGCTATATCTTCATGCACAATCCCTTTGCCGCGCCGATGGACGAGGATCTGGCGTTCCTGGATTCCGAGCCATTGAAAGCACGGGCGAAGGCCTATGACATGGTGTTGAATGGAAACGAAATCGGTGGCGGAAGCATCCGCAACCATCGGAGTGACATCCAACTGCGCATTCTCGATCTGCTGGGGATCAGCAAGGAACAGGCGCAGGCCAAGTTCGGGTTCTTGCTCGAAGCGCTGGATTATGGCGCCCCACCGCATGGCGGGATCGCCTTCGGGCTGGATCGGCTTATCATGCTGTTGGGGGGTGCCGACTCGATCCGCGACGTCATCGCGTTTCCCAAAACGCAACGGGCGCAATGTCCGCTTGACCGACGCGCCGTCGGCCGTGAGTGCCGATCAGTTGAAGGAACTGCGGATCAAGCTGGATCTCGTGGAGTAGGGAGTGAGTCATCGTCCATGGCAGGCAATACGTTCGGTCACATCTTCACCGTCACCTCTTTTGGCGAAAGCCATGGGCCGGCGATCGGCTGTGTCGTCGATGGCTGTCCACCGGGCCTTGCACTGTCAGCGGAAGATATCCAAAAAGACCTCGATCGCCGTAAGCCCGGCACTTCCCGCCACGTGACGCAGCGGCAGGAATCCGATATCGTCGAAATGCTGTCAGGGGTATTCGAAGGCAAGACCACCGGAACGCCGATTGCTTTGCTGATTCGCAATGAAGATGCGCGCAGTAAAGACTATGGCAATTTGATAGATACATTTCGGCCCGGCCATGCCGACTACACCTATTGGCAGAAGTACGGCATTCGTGATCATCGAGGTGGCGGCCGCGCATCTGCACGAGAAACGGCCGTGCGTGTTGCTGCTGCCGCGATTGCTAAAAAGTGGCTCAATGAAACGTATGGCGTCGTCATTCGTGGATACTTGAGCCAGTTGGGACCTCATGAGGTTCCGTTCAAGACGTGGGATGCAGTAAGCGGGAATCCGTTCTTTGCGGCTAATCTCGAAGCTGTGGCCAAGCTGGAATCGTTCATGGACGAGCTGCGCAAGTCCGGCGATTCTGTCGGCGCTAGAATTACGACGGTGGCCGAACAGGTACCGGTCGGATGGGGAGCTCCGGTCTATGCGAAATTGGATGCCGATTTGGCCGCGGCGATGATGAGCATCAACGCGGTGAAGGCAGTTGAAATCGGCTCCGGGTTCGCCTCGGTCATGCAGCGTGGATCTGAGCATGGTGACGAACTGACGCCGGACGGGTTTGTGACGAATCATGCCGGCGGCATCCTTGGCGGCATTTCCACCGGCCAGGATATTGTGGTGACGATCGGCATCAAGCCGACCTCGAGTATTCGTGTGCCGCGCCGCTCAATTGATAAGCAGGGCAATCCTGTGACCGTCGAGACCAATGGGCGCCACGATCCCTGTGTCGGCATTCGCGCGACGCCGATTGCCGAGGCGATGGTCGCGCTTGTGCTCATGGATCACGCCTTACTTCATCGTGCACAGAACGCTGCGGTGGAGACTCCCACGCCGAAGATTGCCGGATCAGTCAAGAAGACTGGTTCTGTCAGCAAGAGTAAGCCGGTGGCGAAGCTGAATCCCGACCCCAACGAAGCGTAACGTCCTCGACACCGGCATGTCATCTTCCTCATACGACGGTCGCATTCTCGACATCAAACACGCGACGATTTATCGCGGCGACACCTGTGTCTTCGACGATCTCTCCTTTGTTCTCGAAGAAGATCAGCATACGGCGATTCTCGGCCCGAACGGAGCGGGGAAGTCGACGATTCTCAAGCTGCTGGCCGGCGAAGTGCATGCTATGCCTAAAGACGAGACGTCTATCAGGCTGTTCGGTGAAGAACAGTGGAACGTATGGGACGTGCGCAAGCGTTTGGGCATGGTGTCACATGATCTGCAACACCAGTATATGGAGCAGGTGACCGGATTAAAGGTCGTGTTGTCCGGTTACTATGCGAGTATCGGGACATACGGGCATCAGGACTATACCTATGCGCAGATTGCTCGGGCCCATTCCGTGATGGAGGATTTGGGTATCGGCGTGTTAACCGACAGGAGATATGCCGAGATGTCCACCGGAGAGCAGCGGCGCTGTCTACTGGCGCGTGCACTCGTGCACGGCCCGTCGGTGTTGGTGTTGGACGAACCAACGAGCGGCCTCGACCTGACCGCGACCTTTCATTATCTGGATCTTGTTCGCACTTACATGCGGAAAGGAAAGACCATCCTGCTCGTGACTCACCACATTCACGAGATTCCTCCGGAGATCAGGCGGGTCGTGCTGTTGAAAAAAGGGAAACTTCTTCAAGATGGAGAAAAGAAAGCGGTTCTAACCGAAGCGAATCTCGGCCGTCTCTTTGAGTGTTCCGTGTCCTTAGCCTATGCCCATGGCTGGTATCAAGCGTTACCAGGAAGCTGAAACAGCCCCAACCTATCCGCTGGCCAATGTGACGGTAAACGTCAGATCTGCCTCCCCGCGGCGGACTTTGAGGGTCACTCGTTGCCCGGGAACCGTCCGTTCAATCAGATAGTTCTTCAAGTGCGCCGCGTCCAGAATTTCAGTGTCTTCGATGGCCAAAAGGATGTCGTGTTTCTGAATGCCGGCGGCCTTGGCCGGTTCAGCCACGTCTTTTACGGCAATCCGCCACTTGGTGCCGTCTTTCACCGCGGTCATGTGAATCCCGAGTTTTGAGAATGTCAGCGGTTTACCTTCGATAGCCGCATTGACGATGCGTGCGGCCAGAGTGCCGGGAATGGCAAAAGCCATTTGGCTGCAATACACATGGGTTTCATCTTTGTCTGTTTGAATCACGGCGTGCATGATCCCGACCACTTCTCCGGCTTGATTGAAGAGCGCACCTCCTGAATTGCCGCTGCAGGCGGAGAGATCGGCTTGCACGAGTCGTGTGTCAACGGTTTGCAAAAACGTGTTGGTGTTGCCGATGCGGCCGAAGGCCATGGTCGGGCCCCAGCCCATCGGATAGCCCACCGTAAAGACTTCGCTGCCTACGATCGGCGCCTCTGCGGCAAACAGGGTAGAAATGGCTAAGACCGGCCGGTCTTTCTGATTCAGGCGGTAAACGACGACATCGAGATACGCGCTGTCTCCCACGATCTGGGCGACCAGTTCGTGAAGGTCGGTGGTAAGGACGTGAATGACCTTGGGCACGATCTGGCCGGTTGGGCTGTTCTTCTCGACGGCGTGCCTGGCCGTGACAATGTAGCCGTCATGGAGATGGAAGCCGCTTCCGCGGATCTTGATCTTGCCAGGTTTGTCCGGTGTGCGGGGGTCTTGGGTATCTTCCAAAATGCCGACGGTGGCACGTTTCGCCTGCTCGATGGCCTCAGCACCCAGTCCTGTCCCTGCAGCTGCCCATGCCGGATACCATAAGAGAATAGTGAGGACAGCCGTGTGTGTCAGAAAGCTGCGCCGAAGGCGTATGAGGACGGGTAGCATGAAGAGTCCTTTCGCTGTATGAACAAGAGGTGGGACAGTATAATAAGCTTAAGGCATCAAAGACAGGGGGTGGATAATCGTGTTGAAACACATTGCTGTGGTGCTTGTCGGCGCATTGATGATCTCAATGGCGAGCCTTGCGGTCAGCCGCGCGAACGAGTCGTCAGGTGACAAGGGGGTGGTCGAGAAGGCCGGGGAGGCCGCAAAGAAGATCGGCAAGAAGATCGAGGAAGGATTTAATAAGACCGCCAAGAAAATCGAAGACAAACACGTACCTGAGAAAGTGGAGAAGAAGCTCAAGAAGGCGGCGGACAAGACTGCCGAGGGATTCGAAAAGGCCGAACGGAAGATTAAGCAGAAGTTGGCCGACTAGTTGTCCGCGGGAGTTCTTTCCGGTTCATTTCTTCCGAAAACCGAAAAACGATCCGGCTCCAGCCGCGCCCGCTGAGGGGAGAAATCCAGTCAGAAGACTTTTCAATCCTTCGGCTTCCCCATGCAGCCAGTGAAGGGCATGGGAAATTTGGGTCTCGATCGAGACCCAGTCCAAGTCCATCCAACCTGTCGCTTTCAGGGCGGCAATGCAGGCCAGGGTCACGGCCACAATCATTGCCGCCATTCTCAGGAATCTGCGAAAGGCCCAACCGAGCAAGAAGCCGCCCAGATAGCTACCTCCAATCTCGGCCATGGCGGGTGAAGTGATATTCCCGATCCAGGAGGCGAGCCCGCCTACTGTCGCGGCGCCGACAGCGAGAAACGATTTGGCCATCCAGGGCGGATCGGCCAGGACAGCCTCCCAGGCGGACGATCCTACTGGTGCGGGTGAGCACGCTTGTTCTTCTTCAACCATCAACGTCTCCCATCGCGTTGGTTCGACGAAAACGTATCGCAGGCTTGAGGGTCGCCGGTATCCAACCCTTTGCGAAGCCAAGTCGTGCGTTGTTGAGAGGAGCCGTGAGTCCAACTTTCCGGTTGCACATAGCCGCGCGACATCTTCTGGAGTTGATCGTCCCCGATAGCGGCTGCGGCGCGAAGTCCCTCTTCAAAGTCACCTGGTTCGATCAGGTTCCGTTCGCGGTTGGCATGATGGCCCCACACGCCGGCAAAACAATCGGCCTGCAGTTCCATACGAACGGAGAGCGCGTTGCCTTCGGTTTCTGACACTTGCCGCTGGAGCCGATTGACCTTCTCCGCGATCCCAAGAAGATTTTGTACGTGGTGGCCAACCTCGTGGGCGATGACATACGCCTGTGCGAAATCGCCGGGGGCGCCGAGTCGCTGCGACATCTCGTTGAAAAATGAAAGATCAAGGTAGACTTTGTGATCGTCGGGACAATAGAACGGGCCGACTGCGGAGGATGTCGTGCCACAGGCCGAGTGTACGCCGCCCGTGAACAGCACGAGCCGAGGATTTTCGTATTCGCGTCCGGCCTTGGGCAAGAGCTGCTGCCAGGTCTGTTCCGTATCGGCAAGCACGACCGATGCGAACTTGCCAAGCTTGTCGTTGACGGGACCGGTCGGAACAGATTCGCCGGCCGGATCGGTTGTCACGCTTTGCATGCCGCTCAACATATTGAGCAGTGTCAGCGGGTTGACGCCCGTGAAGTAGCTTACGGCCAGCACCAGCACGATGCCGCCGATCCCCACTCCACCGATTCTGGCCGGGCCCATGCCGCGGCGATCTTCGACGTTGTCGCTTTCTCGTTGGCCTTCCCAGCGCATCCTGATGTCTCCCGCTGCGTGATCTAGAATCGATCACGATACTGCCTATAGTCACGAGAGAAGTCCAGGGGAGCCGCGAGAAAGACGCGAGGCCTTTGGAACCCCCAAAGGCCTCGCTGCGCGGAAACCGGCGCATCAATTTGGCGACGATAAGCTGCCGGTGATTTGTGATAGGTCCTTTGGATACAGCACGATTTCGATCCGCCGGTTGGAGGACCGCCCTGCTTCGGAGTCATTGCCCGCGATCGGGTGTGTATCGGCATAGCCGACGGCCGATAGTGCTTGAGGCTGCACTCCGCCCTGATCGATGAGGTAACGCACCACGGTGGTCGCACGCGCAGTGGAGAGTTCCCAGTTCGTCTTGAATCTATCTTGCAGCTTTGTGCTGATCGGTACGTTGTCGGTGTGGCCTTCGATCCGGATTTGTTTATCCGTAATCTTATTCAAGACGTCGCTGACTTGTTTTAATACTTTCAAACCCGCCGGCTTAACCTGGGCTTGGCCGGAGTCGAACAGGACGCGATCCACCATGTTAATGGTGAGGCGATCGCGGACTTGCTGGATCGTAATGTTCCCTTTCGCGATCTCGTCCTGCAGGGAGCGCGATAACTCTTCCTGCGTTTTCGTCAGCCGCCTGATTTCCTCCTCCTTGGCTGCACGTTCCTGCTCGAGGCTTGCGTTGAGTTGGGATTGTTCTTGCTTGAGTTGCTCGCGTTCCGCGGCGAGACGAGCCTTCTCCTCTGCTTCCGTCTTGAGGCGTTGGCGCTCTTGTTCCAGATTTGTCGTGAGTTGGGATTGCTCACTGCGGAGCTGTTCTCGTTCTTGAGCGATCCTGGCTGCGTTGGCTTCTAGTTCGGTCGCATGCCTCTGGAGCTTCATAATTTCTTCCTGGGCCGAGGCATTCCCGCTCGCCATTTTTCCCTCGAGATCCTTGATTTGTCCCTGCACCGTACCCAATTCACTGTTGAGTTGCCCCTTTTCCTGCTCCAGGCGATCGAGCTTGGATTGTAATTCTCCGGAGCGCGCCTCTAGGGCTGCACGTTCCTGCGCCAACGACGCGGCCTGCTGTTCAGCGGCCTTGCGCTGGCTCGATTCCTGATCGAAGTTCTGTTGCAAACTAGCCAACTGCTGTTGAAGTTCGCCAGTCTGAGCCTGGGACTTCTTTTTAAGCGCCTCCAGCTCCGCGGCTTGTTGCGACGACAATTTCTTGGCTGCTTCCAGTTCGCTCAAGGTCTTGCTATGCGTATCGGTTGAGACGCATCCGCCCCCGGTGATAACCAGGACAGCAAGCAGACATGTCTGCAACATGAATCGGAGATGCCAATCGGTGTGTTGCCTCATAGGGTTCCTCCTGCGTGAAGATGTGGCTGCATAATGCAGCAAGTCATCAGCAAAGTCGATGCCGTCACGAGCGGTGCTAAGAAGAGCAGGGAGAGCACCAAATGTGGGAATTTCTCAATGACTTGAAGGACTGCGGAAGAACGAAAGGAGATGAACTGTAGGTCACCGCGTACAGTGAGTGCCTAAATCGTAAAGCGCAATAAGTGTAGGGGATGGCGAAGATGTCTGACAGAGCTGCAGGGAAATGGGAGCGCAGCCGGAGCTACGCTCCCATCGATAAGCTACTTCCCGTCCATGCCCTTCTTTTCATCCTTTTTCTTGCTATCGTCCTCGGCCTTACCGCCGTTCATGTCTTTCTTGTCCTTCTGTTCGGCAGGAGTCGGCTCAGTGGCAAAGCTCATGGGGGTGCCCAGTCCAACGGCAAAGAATGCAGTCAGAACGATGATATGTGCGAAGCGGATCATAACGAAACCTCCTTGGTTGAAAGATATGGGTGTCACGATGGACATCCATTCAAAAAACTCACGCTGAGCGAGGCAGCTAATGATCGAATGAGCAAATGTGGTGCCGTATCATTCAAGCCGTTGTAACCGGGGTCAACACTAGTGGAATTCCCTATTTCATTGGGCTGTTCGTACGGTGGAACGGGAGCGAAGGGGAAATTACGTATAGCCAAGACGTCGGAGCGCCCGTAGGCGAGAGCCTACGATCCTACAGTCTAAGGAGAAACGTTGCAATTGTCGATTCCCGCCATGAAACCGCAAATCCATAGACCCGGTGACTCCATCCGACCTGCCAGGGCGGTCCGCTTGACCTCTTTTCGAGCTCCTGCCAAGCTGCGCCCTGCTTCATGACCACGCGCAAGCCTCGCACGATCATCTTCAATAAACCCTACGATGTGCTGCCGTGTTTTACCGACCCGGAAGGACGGCCGACGCTGGCGGACTACATTGATGTGGCCGGTGTGTATGCCGCAGGACGTCTTGATCGCGACAGCGAAGGACTGATGATTCTGACGTCGGATGGCGCGCTGGCTCATCGCATCACAGATCCCACACACAAATTGCCGAAAGTGTACTGGGCTCAAGTTGAGCGGCTTCCCACTGAAAAATCGTTAGATCAGCTACGACGGGGGGTTGTGCTGAGCGGAAAGCGAACGAGGCCCGCGGAAGTTCGCGTGTTGGAAGAGGAGCCGGCGCTTCCCGAACGTCCCATTCCGATCCGTTTACGCAAGACCGTACCGACGGCCTGGCTGGAGATCACGCTGCATGAGGGCATGCATCGGCAAGTCAGACGCATGACCGCAGCAGTCGGACATCCCACGCTTCGGCTGGTACGCGTGGCTATCGGGGCGATGAGGCTGCTCAATCTTCAGACCGGTCAATGGCGCACAGTCACGGCAGAAGAGATCGATCGGTTATTCGCGGGCCGGCATCAAGGAGTTCCATTTCCTCGAAAGCAAAAGCCACGCTGACTCAGGGAGCCCTCTGCAGAAATTCACGAATTCGTTGCATGCCAGGAAGATCGGTTCATACTTACGCTCAAGAACGTAAGTACCTACCACATTGCTTCTCACCTTTCTGTTGCAACGGAGGGGGCCATGAGAATTCCAGAGCAATTAACTACCAGCCCACATTCAGTGGATCGCAAGATGCTCTTTGTGCTCAAGAAAAAAGGAGCACAAACCATGGAAGATCTTTCTTCGCTGACCGGGATCGGCTGGGCACAGGTTTTTATGTCAGTGGACCGGCTGAGCCGGATCGGGAAACTCTCGCTGACTCCTGTCCGACCCTGTGAGTATCGCATCTCGATTGCAGGACTGCTCCGCCGCTAGCCGCCAGGCAAGCGATTATTGCCCGCCACCTGCTCGCCGTAGAGGTGGCGGGTCCTCTCATCTGGACTCGCCTAACCCACATGACGGCATCCGCACTATAGTTAGTGTAGGCGTACCAGGCGGCCGATAATGCCGATTCCGATGCCGAGCAGAATATAGCCGATGAGGACGTTCACGATGACGACGCCTTGGCTGAGAGGGTGGGTCGGTTGGTAGTCGACCAGTCCCAAGGCAGCCGTCACGTTGACGGAATAGTAGACTCCAGACCACATAGGAATCCAGGCAACGCCGGCGCCGGACTCGATCGGTTGAAGCCAGCCCAAGTGAAAGAAGAGTTCGTACAACAGGCTGAAGACACCAACGGTGCCCAAGACCCAAAGCCCCCAGCGAGAGAAGCTCGTGCCATAATTACTTGTCGCCTTCCACGCCAGCTGAGCCCAGGGATGCTTGCCTTGCATTTTGGCCCAGGCAACGCGGGCGTTGCGTTCGTTGAGATATTCCGTCTCGGACCATTCCAGTTCGCCCACATCAGCAAAACAATGATTGGCTCGTGAATAGGAACGCACGGCAAAATGCTGAAGGTCGTGTTTCGATGAATCGGCCCCTGCAGTCTGCGCGGCCCGTTCAGCCACCCGTCCGGCGTTGGAATAGGCGCGTCCGGCCTGTGTATATTGCGCGAGCCGGTGAAGCTGTTGGCCCGCTTGGTGATAGGCCTGCGCAGATTGGCTGGCGTCTCGACCCTCCAGGAAATGCGCCGCGGCTAAAAAATAAAACGCTGACTGCATAATCTCCGACCGCGCATCTTTTTGTCCGAACGCTTCTGCCTTCCGCAGCACCGCGTCCGCGGACTGGGTCGTCTCCAGCTCGGTCTCACCTTGTCGGTAATACTCTTGCGCGATGGGATCAGTAAATGTCTGTTCGCTCATAGGAGATCCGTAGGAGGGTTCATTTAGCGAGAGGCCATGTTACTCCAAAGATATAGCGCCACGAAAGCCCTACCAAGCTCAACTATCGACCGCATGAAATTGACAATCCCGGTTCGCGGGCGACCATCATTCTTATGGAGTGTGGTCCGTAGGGGAGGCACGTATAAGACTCCTGCTCTGGTTCTGCATTGCCGCCGTATTTGAAAGCAGCCCAAGGTCGGGCTACGACTCATGAGGTCCAACAGAAGCTGGGCCCGGCTAGCCTTTGATGGGAACGGGGCGCTTCGAGATTGGACTCACCGATCCTTTTTTCATGGCGGAAAGTTACGGCCGGAGCCTTGCCAGGCTGGGTATGAGTGTCTGGTCTTGTGACCACTGCATCCATCAGAGGTTGATTGGCAATGCCTCTGCTAAACTTAAAGCGAGATGGATCATGCAACGTCGAGTTGGTCGTTTGGCGATCCGACCGGTTGGACGATCGCCTGCGTCTTATTCCTGCTCTGGTCAGGCCTGGTCGGATTGGGCGTCTCGAGTATCTCGTATCGTCTCCTTAGTATGGGATCCCTTGATCAGAAGCAGCGAGCCAGCCGTCGAGCGAGTGGCATCCTCGGTACCGTGATAGCCCTCGCCATTTTCTCGGCGCTCTATGTCGCGTCTCTGAGCGGATTTACTCAACTCGAGCTTCGCAACGACCAACTGACGTTGCGCTATATCCTGCCCGAGCGCACAAGGGCTTTACCATTTAGCGAAGTCGTCAGCGTGCACGAGGAACCGGCGTACAAAGGTCGGTGGCGCCTGATTGTAATCACAGATTCGAGCGGGACCTATGAAAGCGCATTATCCTTTGGAATGGAAGTCCACAAGGCCGGAGATTTTCTGAGACAGCAAATGGTCCAGCCATACTCCCTTCCACGATGAGTCCACCTTCGTTAGAGCTGAAAAATATAAAACCGCCGATTTCCCGAGCCAGGGATCTCAACCTGCCGAGGTAAAACGGTTCCAGGCTTCAAGAGCTTGCTCGTCGGCTAGGTATGCGGAAGGGAAAATGCCGAGGATGTCGTTGTAGGGGATATGCCGACGACGGCATGCTGTTTCAGTTAGTGCCGTTTGAAGTACTGCACTGCCCGTTCATGCTTCTCTGCCGCCACGCGGGTCTTGAAGGTCCCCAGGTTTCGACGTTTCCCTGTCTTAGGATCCTTTTTTCGCGAATAGAGGCGATATTGACCAGAGCTGAGCTTCCTAATCATTTCCGATTTGTTATCGGTCTTCTGATTCGACCGAACTGGTCTGTCATTAAAGGCAGTTAACTCACCCGATCCTGCAACGTTTCGACTTCCGCGACGATGGTATGGTATCCGCTGGCTCCCGCCGGCTGCGGGCGTACGATCTCTGCGATCTGCAGCTGACCCTTCGTATCTGTGGCTCGCACGACCGTTTGGAACTTGCCCTGCTTGGGCGGCTTCCAGCTGTAGCTCCAGATGACCCACGAATAGGGCGACATAGGCGGTTCGATCTCGCACTCGTTCCACGTGCGGCCTGCATCGAAGCTTAGTTCGACTTTGCTGATGCTCTGTGGTCCGCCAAAGGCGATGCCGCGGAATTTCTGTTCAGGCCCGCGAAGCGTTTGGTAATGGCCCGGCGAGTCGATGCGAGAAAAAATCTTGATCGTGCCGTCGTCCGTCCAGCCTTTGCGCTGCCAATAGCCGAGATAGTCGCCTGGATACACTTCGATTTCGTGGATCCACTTCACATTCTTGATGCCGTAGAGCCCCGGCACGATAAGTCGGATGGGGAAGCCATGCTCCTTCGGCAGCTTTTCGCCGTTCATCAAGAAGGCGAGCATCACGTCGTCCTGCATCGCCCGTTTGAACGGAATGCTGTCGTCGTACCCGTCTATCCCACGGAAAATCACATCGCGGGCGATCTCTTCATCAGGCACGGCTTCCTGGAGGAGTTTTTTGAGTGAAATGCCCCGCCAGGTGGCATTGCCGAGGCTGTCGCCGCCTGGCAACGTATCGATGCACATCAGGGTCGAGACCTGATCGTAGGAGTCGCGATTGAGAATGTCGCGCCAGCCGAGCGACATAGGATTTTTCACTTCGCCTTTGATGTTCAATTTCCATTGCTCGATGTTGACGTCCCGTGACATCGACACGGCACTGTCGGCGTAATTCACGACGTAGAACTTTGCATTGGGTGTGAAGTACGTGGTGTCGCGCGGCGGGACGGCGAACATGCGGCCGAACACTCCGCCCACGGCATCGCACCCGCCCGTCGTGGCGGCCAGAGCTCCGAGGCCTGCGGCTTTCAAGATTGTTCGTCGTGAGAAATGCATGTGTCTACATTATCGTACAAGGCGCTGCATGATCTCAATGAGGGGAAAGGCGCCTGCAGGCGAGTGGGTTGCGAGCCGGATGACTCAACGATGGGAGTATTAGCCTTTCGCAGGTACGCAATTTTGGCCCCCGCGCTCTTTGCACAGGCGGTAGCGAATCTGATCAGACCAGTAAATGAGAGTCTTGTACACGTCGTCCCATGAATCAAACGAATCCGCGTCGAGTCGCTTGTTGCCGACTCGACGGTCGGCGGAGGCGCCGAGCACTTCTCCCGTCATCGAATCGGAGAGTTTCACTTCGATGCTGGCGTCTCCGACGAACAGCGGTTTCCCGGTCCCGAGATTCTTCAGCGCCGAGGCGACGGCGAAGGCATTCATGGGAGCCGGAACCGTGGAGATTGCCCGGAGGACCACATAGGCCGGGTCGGCCCTCGTAATCGCGGCTTGGATGTGCAAGGTGCCGGGGCCAGGCTCCGTCACCATCTCATAATCTTTGGCGAGGCTTTGAAAGGTCAGCGAATATAAAAGGTTCGCCACGTTTTGGGATTGCGCCAGCCGGGCAGGATCTGCCGTTGGTTCTCCCCAGATTTGCGCGTGGTCCAGCAGCAGCTTCTTATAGGTACCTCGAGGAATCGAATCGACCTTCGCGTTTCTGTAAAGCAGGAGCGCTTCTCCCTCTGCTCCTTTGTGCATCAACGGGTAGAGGTCGCCCAAAAAACCGCTGGGCTCTACGGAGCGGGCTTGTTTGGTCGGGGCGCAGGCGGCGGCGAAGAAGAGCAGGGACACGCACAACAGCAGGCGGAATGGCGCCATGGAGGCCTCCTTCGGTATCCGGCGTCGAGTTATCAAGGATTGTATATGTAACAGCCCTCCAAAATGCAACAAGGAGCCTTCGGTCGGGCTAATAAGAGGTGAGGGCATGATGACAAAGCACTCCATTCAAAGAATTAAGTGTGCTAGAGTGCTGCCGTCGAAGACAGCCAGATCTCCCCCTACACCTCAACATGGGTGACGCAAAATGGCGAAGACCTTGTCAATGCATTGCGCGCGAAGGACCCTGCTCGGTTTCCCGTTTCTGCTGCCGCTGTTACTCGGAACGGCCGCTTGCTCCGTGAACCCCGTGAGCAAGCTGCCCGAAGTCACCCTGGTCACGGTCGAGCAGGAGAAGCAGATCGGCGCGGAAGAGGCCAAGAAGGTTGAGCAGGAAATGGGGTTGTTACAAGATCCGGCACTGACGGACTATCTCGGGCAGCTGGGCCAACGCTTGGCGAAGGAATCGCCCCGGCAGAATGTGTCGTATCAGTTTTATGCCGCGGACATGGCCGAACCGAATGCCTTTGCGCTTCCCGGCGGCTATATCTATGTCACCCGCGGTCTACTGGCATTGGTAAATTCGGAAGAAGAATTGGCCGGCGTGGTCGGTCACGAGATCGGTCATGTGGCTGCGAGACACTCGGTCCAAAAAATCTCCCGGCAGGGGCCGTTTGCGCTGATTTTCGGTCTGACCGCCGGACTGACGGGATTGGTGTCTCCACTGGTGGGGAACATCGTGGGAGGTGTTGGAAATTTCGCGCAGAGCCTCGTGTTCTCTCCCTACAGCCGGTCTCAGGAGAGCCAGGCGGATGAGATAGGGCAGGAGATGTCGGCAAAAGCGGGGTGGGATCCTGAAGGTCTGACCGTGTTCCTCCACACATTGGGGCGCGAGGAGGAGTTGCTTCGTGACGGGCCGCGCCGGCCCAGCTTCTTTGACTCTCATCCGGCGACGCCCGACCGGGTTCAGAAGACCAGCAAGCACGCGAAGGAGCTCAAGCCGGCGACGCGCGAACCGATCTCGGCTTCACGCGAGGCCTTTTTGGCCCGCCTCGATGGCCTCGTGGTGGGACAACGAGCGGCCAATGGAATCGTTCAAAAGCAGAGCTACCGTCATCCCGATTTGAATGTCTTCATCCAGTTTCCCCCTGAATGGAACATCGAGAACACCCCTGTGCGTGTGGTCGCGGCGCCGAAGGATGGAGATATGGCGGTGGTGCTCCAACCCGTGGCAGAGGGGAATGATCCCTTGGACGGCGCCCGAGCCCTGGAGAAGTCGAGTAAATCTCAGATCGTGACCAAGACGCGACCGACCACGATTAACGGGCTACCGGCTGCTCAGACCCGGGTTGCCGATTCGAAGATCAGCGTGGGCATCACATGGATTGCGTATGGTGGAATGATTTACCAAATTACGGGGCTCGCACCGACGAAGCGCTTCGATTCGGTAGAGCCGGTCTTTCAGTCCGTGACCAACAGCTTCCGTCCGTTGTCACCGGAAGAACGTGCTGCCATTCGTGAACAACGAATCCGGCTCGTAAAAGCCCGCGAGCTCGAGAATGTGAGGGCGGTGGTCGCTCGATCCGGGAGTGTGTGGACGCCGGCACAAACCGCGGTCGCCAACAATGTGACCGACTACGAACCGCTGCACGAAGGACACGTGATCAAGATCGTCGTGGCGGAGCCGTATGAGGGCCGGAAGAAATAACGATAAATAACGATTATTGAACCCGCGTGAATTCTCCGTGATGCCGTGTCTGTGTTTCGAGGTTCTTCGCTTCGACATGCAGAGCGGTTTTGCCCTTGTGGTCGTATAAGGAGAACATGACGGCGCGACGCTCCGTATCGCCGATGAGCCGGCCGTCCCGTAGTTCAAGAAAACCGGTCCCAACTGCGACCTCCTGCACATTCTGTCCGACAAAGAGGTAGGTGCCGTTCTCGCGGATCATTAAGCGAACCGATCCTCCCGCGAACGTAGCCCGTTCCTTCTTCACGGTTCCTTCCCATTCTCCAACGACCATGTTCAGATCCGTAATGGGCACCAAGGTCCAGGAAGGATCCCTGGGAGAGGGGACGTCGGAACAACCGACGAGGGTTCCCAGAAGGAAGAGCCCGGTATAGAAGCGAAACGAACCGGCCGCATCGGTGAGCGGGTTCATATGACCTCCAGTTCTCCAGGCTCTCCTTACTCGAGATCCCGCATCAGCCGCTGAAATTCCGGATCCTGTCGAATCAGTTTCGTGGCCGCGGACAGCAACCGGTCGATCTGAACGTCAGTCAAGTAGAGGGTCGTCGGAATTCTCATGAGGTACTGCTGCTCATCCGCATCGGCCACCGCTCCCAGGCTGACATCGATGAAGTAAACTTCCGCGTCCTTCGAAAATACGCTGTCCGGATCGTCACCCCGATTCCGTAGTTTTTCTTGCCATTTTTCGACCCCCATCCGCATGATCAACAACGTATCAGAAGAATACCGGTTGATCGGGATGTCCACGAGCGAGCCGAAGACCCGGGACGTGGTCGGAATGTTGTCGCTTCGGTACTCTCTTACGTCGGGACTTGTTTCCGCATTCACCGCCAAAAAGACCAGCTTCTTGATCTTCTTGATGCCGGCATTCTTGATAATTTGTTCCAGCCCTCCCGCGAGAGCGGATCCTTCCAGGATTCCCCTGAGCGCCATGTTATCCGAAAGCCCTCCATCGAGAAGATGAACATTGGGTCGTTTCTCGACATCCAGATAGGACAGCAACTCCTTCCCGCGCTGACGCATCGCAGGTCTGGACGAATGAGCCGCTTTAACCATCCACTCCGGCGACTGGTATCCGCATGTCCCTGCGTAATTCTTGAGCGTGATGGGGCTAAGCACCAGAGGCAGGGCGGCGGAAGCCGCCGAGGCATAGGCGATCGGGAGCTGGCTCAGGTCCGAGCACAGGAGATCGAATTGCGGCTGGACAAATTCAAAGCGCGAGAGTGTGGCCATATCGGACGCGTGGATAAGGAGGCCGGGCCTGGTTTTCTGCTTCAAGAGATCCCCGTAGGTTTTACCGTCGTAGAGCGCCTCATCCAGGAGTTCGGACATAATATGGATACGGCCGAAGTAGGGAGACCACAGGCGAAACCAGTTGCTAGGCGATCGAAAAACTCGATGCCTGAGCTCGGTCTCCCAGTCCTTCCGGAGAAATCGATGTTCGAAGTCGTGAAAGATCCGGTCCCCGAACAGCGAATAGTAGGCTCCGGTAAATGTCCCTCCCGACAGGGCATAGATCACGTCCAACTCGTCAAGCAACCGGCTCTCTCGGCCTTCCCACTTAATCGACTGGTGGGCCAGTTCGCGCAAGGCGCCGAACGCCAGCGTGGACGCTCTCGTGCCACCTCCGGAAAACGAGGCCACAAGGAAGAGGCTGTCGGAATTGCCTTCCTCAGGAGGGGCGAGATTGGAGAAGCGGTATCCGTATTGCGGATCCCATTTGGCCAAAGGCACATTGAGAGTGGGGCGAACATATTCGCAACCCAACAGCCCGGCTGCCAATATTGCGGCGATTGCCAATCGAACCATTGTTTTCATCTGGAGAGCCTCTCGTTGACTGCCGGTGCACCTTTGACACGAAGCGGAACTCTCAAAGGGGGCCAGGAGCCAGCATGGTTAAGGTGTTTTGGTCGGCGTCAGGTCCACAACGAACCGAGTTCCATCGCTTGACTCACCCGTGGTTTTCAGCATGCGCTGGTTGTCGGCTTCATGGAGAGTCATCTCAAGCGACCCGCGTTCGTTGGTCGCCGTCAAATGACCGTCGGTTACGGTCAAGTTCCCTTCTCCGCTGAGAACGCCGATTGTTCTAACGCTGCTGAAATGAAACCTTCCATCGGGGGTGATAACGACACTGACCAGATCCGTTCTCCGCGAAGGCGGGAAGCGCTGCAAGAGGCCATCCCATTTTCCTGCCACCTGTGAGGGCTCTGTGATCTGAACCGGCTTCCATTCAAGCTGTTGTCGTGGGCCGGTCGTTTCGCAGCCGGTATTGGCCGCAAGCCATGCCACCAGGATCAAACTCGCGCCTAGCCGACTATTCATCAAACCTCGCATGTAAGTTCCTGCACGCGCCCCGGCCGGCGAGTGAGCGCGGCGAGGCTACCAGAATCTTCATGGTCGCGCAACGCATGGGAGCAGAACCATCCAATGGTAAACACTCAGAACGAGGGGTATATATAGCGAATGCCCGTCTCAATATTCCATTCATAGGCGCCGATCAGATCACGTCCCCAAATGCCGACACCGGGACGGACATAGATCCCCAGTCGTCCCGCGACGCTTCGACCGACTTCAAATTCGAACGCCATACTGCTTTTCGCACTCCGTTGCCAATCGATCTGCCACACTGTCTGTGCGATGGTCCACCAGCGCTCGGCCCAGAACGAATTTACTTGTGCCGTGAGTTTCGAAAGCTCAAAGGTCTTTCGCGAAGGATCGCCGCCGACAGAGAATTGATGCGTGAGCAGCCCCAACAGCAAGGAATCCAATCGTGGAAGAAAACGAGCCGTGGCGATGGTCGGGCCGATCGTGTACTTGCCAAGGCCCAGTCCGGTCTCTGTCGCGGTGGGCATGGTCGAGATCACGCCGACGAGTAAGGCATATTCGGGCGTATTATAGGCGCGCCACCCGGCTACCACGGCAAGGTCGCTTAAGCCATGTTGACTGGTTGTACCGGGGCGGTCCGGATCGCTCCATTTCAGAAAGGGGGTATCCACGCGAAGCAGCCAGTTTTTTCGGAACGGCACATCCACGCGGAGAGTCGTGTCGGTGGCGCGGGCTCCCTGGACAAGGTCCTGGTACTGTGACGAAAGTTGTACGCGGCCCACGATTGCAGTGGGATCGGTTCCGTACTTGGCGCCCAGCCGTTTCAGACGTTCGGCTTCTTCGCGCTCCTCAGACGTCAGGACCTTAGGCCTCAGTCGGGGAAACCGCGGCTGTTTAACGGGACCTTCCGGCTCCGGTGTGTCTGGCGTTTCCGGCTCGCTCAGCGTCGAAGTATCCTCGTCCTGCTGATTGGATGGAGTTCGATCCGCCTCGACCGACGGCTCTTGTGCCCAGAGCGAATGTGATCCGACCGGCCAGAAGCCGATACTCACCATGCAGGCCAATACCGCTGCTATATGCCGGGTGCGCCTTGAAAATCCAAGCCCGGACCCGTCATTTTTCGACTCTGCCATGGACTGCAAAGCGCGGGAGAGGCTGTGATTCATCGGTCGGCCATCTTCCGCGCGTCCGGCATGAACGTGCTATTTCACCGTATAGCCTTTGCCCTCCATGCAGGCTCCAAACGCGCGATGGTAGCCTTCCACATTTGCTTCCTGCTGTTTCGCAGCCTGCTGCTGAGCCGCTTCCTGCTGTTTTTCCCCCTTGCGTCGCTTGTGAGCGCCGGCTGCCGCACCGACTCCGGCGCCGACTGCAGCGCCCTTCCCGGCGTCTCCTCCGATCGCCCCTCCGATCGCTCCTACCGCGGCACCCTTGGCAGCACCCTTGGCAGCTCCACCCTTGGGAGCCTGTGTGGCGGCCTGTTCGACCGGCTTGTTCGGGTCGAAACCTGTCTGCTCTTTAGCCCATTTATAACAGGAGAACTCATCCTGGTCCTGCTGGTCTTTCGTTTGATTGTTCTTGGGAAAGACAAAGATATCACCTGCCGCAACTGGGCCGGCGACGAAAACAACGAAACTGGCCAGCACTATGATGCCGATGCTTTTCATCATCGCACCTCCATGTTATTCGTACGACCGTCGATCGCGCACGAGGTTCTCTGAGTTCCGACCCCCGCCGATGGTATCTCAGGAAGGCGACTGGCTAGTTAGAAGGCGTAGAGGGTCGCGTATATGTAGAGCAGGTTATAACTAAAATTGATGTTGAACCCTTGGTTCCCGCTCCCCCTCAACTCGGCAGTCAGCCGGTCAAACGCCGCGCCCATCGCGAAGTGTTTCATGAGCCGATATTCAAGGCCGGCATAGAACTCAAACATCGATCCTGTGTAATCATTGATGGTCAGATAGAAAAAGTCATAGCGGCTCTGAAACTGCAGCTTCGGCGTGATATTGAAGTTCGCGACGAGGCCGATCGACGGGAGCGGAAGCGTCAGTTGCTCGTTCACACTCGTTGCGCTAAATGTTCCGGTGGTCGGTGATGTTATGGTGCCTTGCGCTGCGAAATTGAACTTCGTTTGCATCATGTAGAGCCCAGGCGACACCCCCAACTCCACCTTGTCGTTTCGGTAAAACGAGTAGTTGTAGAGCAACCGCCAGATATTGAAGTTCAGGCTGGTCGTGGTACTCGCACCGGCTGCGATGGTTTGGTCATTGATTTGAATTTGCTCGTTGAGTGATTTGCTCCCACTCAATCCCACCCGATACCAGGACAATCCAATGGCATGCCGGTCATTGAACCGATAGAGGCCATCGAGCCTGAAGGCATCGGTGGAGCTGTCCACACCCAAGGTGTTGGTTAAGTCAACGTTCGTGCCAATCCCTAACAGAGGGCCACCTTTCGACACGTTTGCGGTTGCCCCGAAAACATAGGCCCATCCTCCGCGAATCATAAGTTTTTCCGGTAACGGGGGATCAGATGGCTCTTCGGCCCGAACAAATGCGGGCCAGCAGGCCGATAGGATGGCCACCGAAATAAGAATGCGCACCGTTCTTCGAAATCTAAGGTACATGGAAATCCCCTCCTTAGAGTCAAAGCAGAGGATGCTTATAGCCAAATTGCGAAAATCCGTCAATGACGCGGCGGGTCAACCGACCGGTCGCGCGCCATTGATCTTACTTCTGAACCGGCTCCGACTGAGCCGGCTGTACCGGAACCGGCTGTACCTGCGCTGGCTGCGACTGAATCGGCTGTGCCTTCGCAGGCTTCGCAGCAATCCCTGCGTCGTATTCGTCGCCCGAGATTTCTTTAAAGGTTGTCCGGGATCCTGCCACGAATCCGATAGTTCTATTGAAAGGCACGTCATTGTCCTTTCGTTGTTGTCATCGTTTCAGGGTCGGTACATCTTTGGCGAGTTTGGCATCAAGAAACAGCTGTAGACGGCGTTCCAGTTGGAGCCATCTCGCAGACGTCTTCGCGGTCAGCACTTTCTCGAGTTCGCCGAAGAAACGCTTCCTCAGGTCGAGGGTCGCCTGGTCGACCTCCAACACGCCTTGGGCCAGTTGTTTCGCCTGGTCGTCGTTCATGGTGTCATAGCGGCTCACATAGTCCTTCAGGAGAAAGATCTTCCGGTCGTTGATCGCCGCAAGTTCGACCTCGTATTTCCGGTAAATCGGCCAGAAAACATCCGCCTCTCGGTTGGTGAAGTGCATCCGGTCGGCAACCAGTGCCGCTTTCTGCGTGCGGATGTCGGATCTCAGCAGTTCGATGTCCGAATTCGAGACGGCCTCGTCGGCATAGGCATGGGGCACGGCGATTATGGTCCCGATCGTGATGAGGCACAGGATGACGCAGGGGCGGTTCGCGATTTTCATGTCACTCCTCCAAGGTCGGCGCGATGAACGCTCAGGACTCTCCTTGTCCCAACTTGAGCCGCATAAAGCCATCCACAATGAGTTGAACTTCAATGCCGCGGGGAACTGGATAGATGCTTTGAGGGCGCATCGTGGTGATCGCCCCATCCAGACGGGCGCCCGGGGCAAGATCGCGCGTCAATGCGGCATTAAGCCGTCCCTCCAGCATCTTCAGTGGTTCCGAGAGATCGATTAACGCTTCGGATTCAAGTCTGGCGAGGAGTGCATCGTGCCAGAAGCGATTGATGGAGCGCACCAGCACGTTCTTGGTGTCCACCGTAAAATCCAGATCGACGAACCGGAGCGTCCGGTTCGCTTCATCAAAGACCGGTTTCCCGGCTGCGTAGAGGGTGCCGTTGATCCCGCCCGCCACGCGCAGGGCAAGGATCAATCTGTTGCCGCTTCCGTAGAGCTCCACACCCGTGATCGTCAGCGGTTCTCCCGGCGGCGCGTCAATGACCTGCCCCACCATCAATTGTGTGAGACGCCTGTTGATCCGCTCGTAGTCGGCCCGGAAAGGCAAGGCCAGGTGAAACCCGTCCAGTGCGGACGGCACCAATTGAAGAGGCGGCAGAGGAACTTCTGTCACGGTCGGCCGCGCGCTATGGATGACCTGCGGCTCCATGAATAGATTGACCGAAGTCTGAAGAAGGAGCGTGCCGTGCGAGCCGATCGGACCGACTCGCGCGTCGCGAAGATTGAAGACCAGCCACTGGTCCGGAGCCAGTTCAACCGGTTCCTGGAGTTTTCGCCAGACGGTAGTGGCCCGGTGTTGCGCGTCGGTACGATCACGGATCTTGCGATCAATGGTTTCGGCCAAGGATGTCAACTTGGGCTGGAGGACGGATTGGAGCAAGGGCGTCGCGTCCAAATCGAGCTCACGAAACCGGCAGGGCTCGACGAACACCGGAGGATCAACGGTCGTCTGAGCCTGAAGCTGCCATGTGTCGGACCACGTCAGGACCGAACGAGCGAGAACCCGCAATTGTTTCGGAGGATCATTTCCGTGGCCGCATCGAGCGTCAACCACCGTGTCCGGCTGGGTCTGTCTCACCCAGATGCGGTAACGGATCTCTTCGAATTTCATCTCAAAGCGATTCTGATCCACACGATAGCGGAAGGGGCCGCGCACCAGCCGATACAGAAACCGCAGGTCCTCGCGGCCGGGCAGTGTCTGCGCCTCATTCCACCCGTCCTCGCGGGCGGCGACCAGAGGAAAGGCCTGATCGGCGGCATCCGCCAGTTCCTCGGCCGAAAGACTGACTTCGAGATTGACGACGGATTGCTCGATCGCCGGAGGTGGAGGCGTCGGTTGCAGCGGGTCGGTCGGTTTGGGAATGTCAACGCGAACTCCGGCCCAGGCACTCGTCGCACAGACTGACAGGAACAGTACCGCCGAACGCAGAACAGATCCGAGACCATCATGGAACCATCGCAACACGGTTACTTCTCCTGTACCGGCAGGGCGGACGGCAGCCGTTCGGGGAGCGGTGAAGCCTGCATCGTGTCGTCCATGCCATTCGGTGACCAGCCGCCGCCCAATGCTTTGTAGAGCTGCACAACCGACACCAGTTGAGTGCGGCGGGTTCTCGCCAAGGCGAGTTCCGCGTCGAACAGACTCCGCTGGGCAGTCAAGACGTCGAGATAGCTGGCTCGACCACCTTTATAACGGAGATCGGCCAACTCGAAGGCGGACCGCAACGCGGCAACCTGGACTTCCTGCGCCGCCCGTTGCTCACGCGACTTCTGCGTAGCGATCAGCGCGTCCTCCACCTCTCTAAACGCCGTCACGATGGCCTTCTCATACTGCAACGACGCCTGTTTGGTTCGCGCTTCTGCAACCGTTACCTGATACCCGAGTGACGTAGCGTTCAGCAGTGGACCGGCGACTGAGGCGCTGGCGTATTGCGTGAAGGCAACGCCCGGCGCGAACGAGTTGATCTGCGGGTTCGCGACACCGAGCGCGCCCGTCAGCGAGAGCTGAGGAAAGCGCGATGCCTGCGCCACGCCGATGTTGGCCGTTGCCGCCACCACATCCTGTTCAGCCTGGAGGATATCGGGCCGGCGCCGCAGCAGATCGGACGGGAGTCCTGCCGGAACGTCCGGGGGCATCATCTGCTCGGTCAACGCGACGCCTCGTTTAATCTGAGCTGGTTTGCGTCCCAGCAGAAGGCTGATCTGGTTTTCTTTCTGCACTGTCTGTCGCTCAAGGTCGGCGAGTTGCGCAGCCGCGTTGGCCCGCTCCGCTTCGAACCGGTCCAGATCCAGCTTGGAGATCGCGCCCTGGTCCAGTTTGATGCGCGAGATTCTCACGGTGTCATCCCAGGCTTTGAGCGTCCGTCTGGTAATCTCAATTTGCAAATCCAGTTGCCGCAGGTCGAAATAGGCCTCGGCCACTGCGCCGACCAGTCCGAGAATGATCGCCCGCTGGCCCTCCTGGCGCGAGAGTAATTGCGCTCGCGTGGCCTCGATCGACCGGCGAATCCTGCCCCAGATGTCCACTTCCCATTTGAGGCCGGCATAGGCGCTCTCATTGGACAGCGTCGCACCACCTTGGCCGCCCTGACCCGGGATAAACACTCCGCTGCCACCTCCCAGCGGAATCCCGACGGCATTTCTCTCCGCGTTGTACACGAAGGCCTGGCCTCCGTATCCCAACGACGGCGCGAGATCGAACCGGGAAATGACGAGTTGCGCCTGGAATTCTTCAATCGAGGCGGCGGCTGTTCGCACATCCTGATTCTCTTCCAGAGCGGTACGAATCAACCGCTGGAGTTCCGGGTCGTTCAACAGTTCCCACCATGGCAGATTGGCGACTGATTCTGACGTGGCGGGGGCCATGCGCCAGGCGTCCTCGCCGGACCGGTCCTTCCGGGCATAATCCGGTCCCATGCTGCAGCCGGCCATAAACACCACAAGGCCCAACAGTGCGAGCCATCGGTTCATCTCAATGCCCTCCCTCCAGACGCGCATGTGTGGGGACCCTGGTCGGTTCGAGAGCCGGCTTCGGCCGCTGGCCGTCGCCGGCCGTTTTCGGGGTTCCGGATGCGGGGGCGCCCGGTGTTGTCTTGTCGCGCAGGCCGGAGAGTTTCTCAACGACATAATAGGTCACCGGTATCAGAAAGATGGCGATGACGCTCGCGGCCAGCATGCCGCCGAAGACGGCGAGACCAAGGAGCACTCGTCCATGCGCGCCGGCGCCCGTGGCCAGCACGAGCGGCACGACGCCGAGAATGAACGCAAATGCGGTCATGAGGATGGGACGGAGCCGCACTCTCGCTGCGGCCAGCGCGGCATCGATTAACGGCTTGCCTTCCTCATGCTCGACCTTTGCAAACTCGACGATGAGGATTGCATTCTTGGCGGCCAGGCCGATCAGCATCACCAGCCCGATCTGGGTGAACACGTCATTCTCGCTCGCCTGAGGCGCCACCAGTTTGAGGAGCCACAAGGCCCCGAACGCGCCGAAGACGGCGACCGGCGTCCCGAGCAGCACGCTGAAGGGCAAGGCCCAGCTCTCATATTGTGCGGCGAGAATCAAAAACACGAACAGCAGCGAGAAGCCGAAAATCACGCTGGCCGACACACCTTCGGCGCCACCTTTTCCTGGAACGACATGCCCATGTAATCGAACCCCATCCCGGCCGGCATCGTCTTGGCAAAGACGTCCTCCAACGCCTTCATCACCTGGCCGGAACTGTACCCGGTCGCCGCTCCCACAATGATCTGCGCAGAACGGTACTCGTTGTAGCGCATCGTAAACTCGGGGCCGTGGAATTGCTCCATCTTCACCAGCGCGGAAAGGG
The DNA here is from genome assembly GCA_963851455.1 of uncultured Nitrospiraceae bacterium. Taxonomy (GTDB): domain Bacteria; phylum Nitrospirota; class Nitrospiria; order Nitrospirales; family Nitrospiraceae; genus Nitrospira_C. Next base: position 189,782 of record CAWKPI010000003.1, on the reverse strand, counting down.
GAACCATATCGCCGTCGCCGTTGCGCACATAGAATTGTCCGACGTTTTCGGCTTGCGTGCGGAACTCTCCTTCCGCCTGGACATAGACCTGCCAGACGCGACCGAACCGGTTAAAGAAATTCACCATCACCCCGCCCATAAACGACTGAAGCGTCTGGTAGACGTCCGAGAGATTCACCCCTTGCTTCAGCACCTTATCGCGGTCCACTCTGGCGAAGACTTGAGGCACGTCCGGGATGAAGGTCGTATCGACTCTCGCAATCTCAGGACGCTTCCTGGCGGCCTCCATGAATTGTTGAGTCTTGTCTGCCAGGAAATCGATATCCTTACCGGCTGCGGTCCTCCAAGACAAAGCGTCACGCCGCCGGACGTGCCCACACCCGGGATCGCGGGCGGCGGAAACAGGAAGGCTTTGGCCTCCGGCAATCCCGGCGAGCCGTTCGTTGACGTTCTTGAAAATCGAGCCGGAGCTGTGTCTCGGAAGCTTTTGCGCTCTTCCCAAGGCTCGAATGTGACGAAGAAAAACGCGTTGTAGGTGGTGCTCACCGTACTCAAGAGACTGAAACCGGCGAGGTGGTGGCATACCTGCACGCCCGGTGTGTCTTTCAGTATGGCCTCGATCTTGCTTGCAGACCTTGTCGGTTCGCTGGAGAGAGGAGGCCTCAGGGAGCTGGACGTTCAAGTACACATAGCCCTGGTCCTCGACCGGAAGGAAGCCGGTCGGCAATTGTGCTCCGAGCCACCCGGAGACGAGGGCGATCACCAGAAGCAGCAGCATCGAGAAGCCGGCCTTTCGAATGAGCCGGCCGCAGATGTTCACGTACCCATCGGTCGCGCGCCCGAACCATTGATTGAACCAGCCGAAGAAACGTCCGAGCGGGCCTCTCGCCGGTTTCTTCGGTCGGAGCAACAGGGCCGAGAGCGCCGGGCTCAGCGTGAGCGCGTTGAAAGCCGAGATGACCACGGAGAGGGCGATGGTCACGGCAAATTGCTGATACAACCGGCCGGTGATACCGGGAATAAATGCCGTCGGGACAAAGACCGCAGCCAGGATCAAGGCAATGGCCACCACAGGTCCCGAGACTTGCTCCATCGCCTTGAGGGCGGCCTCTTTCGGGCGACAGGCCGTGGTCGATGTGGTGTTCGACCGCCTCGACCACGACGATGGCATCATCGACGACCAATCCGATGGCCAGCACGAGGCCGAACAGCGACAGCGTATTGATGGAAAAGCCAAGCAACGGGAAGAGCGCGAATGTCCCGACCAGCGAGACCGGCACGGCCAGGAGGGGAATGAGCGTCGCACGCCAGCCCTGGAGGAAGATGTAGACGACGATGATCACGAGGACCAGCGCCTCGAAGAGCGTGTGGACGATCTCCTTGATGCCTTCCCGCACGGCCTGAGTCGTGTCGAGCGAGGTCACATAGTCCAGGTCGCCCGGGAAGCGCGACTTCATCTCGTCCATCAACTTGGTCGCGGCGTCCATGGTCTGAATCGCATTGGATCCCGGAAGCTGATACATGGCGATGATCGCAGACGGTTTGCCGTTCATTCGGCCGATGATGTTGTACATCTGTGCACCGAGTTCAGCCCTGGCGACGTCCTTCAATCGAACCATCGAGCCGTCCGGGTTGGCCCGGACCACGATATTGCCGAATTCCTCTTCAGTCTCCAGGCGGCCCTGCGAACGGACGCTGTATGTGAACTCTTGTCCCTGCGGCACCGGCTCGGCGCCGATCTGGCCAGCCGGATTCACGGTGTTCTGCGCCTTAATGGCGTTAGTAATTTCCGTCACCGTGATGCCGAGCTTGGCCAGCTGATCCGGTCGCACCCAGAAGCGCATCGCATATTGGCCTGCTCCGAAGATTGTCACTTGACCGATGCCCGGCACACGAGTCATGGGATCGTTGATGTTGACATAGGCATAGTTGGCCAGGAAGACTTCGTCGTAGGTGCCGTTCGGTGAATACAGTGAGAACAGCGCGAGGGGGCTTGTCGCGGATTTCTTGATCGTGACTCCGAAGTTCCGCACTTCCTGCGGCAACTGGGATTCGGCCTGCGTGTAGCGCATCTGTGCCAGGATCTGATCGTCGTTGGGCCTGGTATTGATGTCGAAATCCACCCGCAGGGTCATCTGTCCGTTATTCGCGTTCACCGAGTACATATAGATCATGTTGTCCACCCCGCTCATCATCTGCTCGATGGGGGTGGCCACCGACTTTTCGAGCGTCACGGCATCGGCTCCGACATACGTGGCTGCCAGCTGGATTTCCGGAGGGGCGATGTTTGGAAATAGAGCGATCGGCAACTGGACCATCGCGACGATGCCAAGGATCACCATGATGATCGAGATCACCATGGCGACGATCGGGCGGTTGATGAAAAATTTCGCCATAATGAAGAGATGACGGGAGCGAATCAGCGAGGTAGCAGTGGAAACACGTCAGGGCTGCGTGAACATCACGCCGTCTTTTCCGGGGTCTCCTCGAACGGTTTGGGATCCACCGTCATGCCGGCTTTCACCTTTTGTAGCCCTTCGACGACTACGCGCTCACCTGGTTGCAGCCCCTGATCGATGACCCAGAGATTCCCTGCTCGCTCCGCGACCTTGACCGAACGGATTTCGATTTTGTTGTCCGGGCCCACGACCGCCAACTGGTACTGGCCCTGTAACTCGGTGACGGCGCGCTGCGGTACCAGGAGCGCGCCCTGTTTCGTTTTGGTCACGGCCCGGACACGCGCGAAGAGTCCCGGCCGAAGCCTGTTGCCCGGGTTCGGGAACAGCGCCGCGACGCGGATCGTGCCGGTCTTGACGTCTACCTGCCGATCCGCAAGAAAAAAGTTTCCCTTGTGGGGGTAGACGGAGCCATCGCTGAGGATCAACTCGAGCTTGTCGTCCCGTCGTTTGTTCGCGTCCTTGTAAGCGGACTGCACTTTGTCGGCGGCTTTCAAGTATTCCTGTTCGCTGACGGGAAAGTACACGCGGATTGGATCGACCGTTGAAATGGACGTGAGCGGGCCCGTGTTCGGGCCGACCAGGTCTCCGATCTGAGCCTTCGCAATCCCGGTAATGCCGTCAATCGGAGCTTCGATTTTTGTGAAGCTCAGGTTCAGCTGCGCCTGTTCGACCGTCGCTTTGGCGGAGGCGACCGACCCTTTGGCCGCCGCATTCATTTGGATCGAATCATCAAGGTCCTTTTGGCTGATCGCTTTGGCTTTGGCGAGCGGGGTATCGCGCTTGACGTCCAAGTCAGTCTTCACGAGTCGTGCAGCCGCTTTGCTGAGTTCACCCTTGGCTTCGGCGAGGGTCGCTTGAAAGGGACGAGGGTCGATCTCGAACAACAGATCGCCTTTCTTCACGAAGCCGCCTTCATCAAAGGTGCGCGTGAGGAGGTAACCGGACACTCTGGCCTGTATCGTGGCATTCACGAGTCCATCCGTCGTACCCACCCATTCCGCATAAATCGGCAGATCTTGCTGGAGCACCTGCGCAACCTGGACTTCTGGAGCGGCAACTGCTGCGGTGGATCCCGCCTCATTCTTACAGCCGGCGGTCGAGAGCGCGGCCGCCGAGGCAAGCAGGATGACGCAGAAGCGCTTGGTGGGAGGAAACAATCTTGCCATGGCATTCTCCGGCGAAAGGGATTCAGTATAGGCTTCAGCGATTCAAGGAATAAAGGAATAAAAATAGATGTGGACCGACTGCACCGTTTCATCTTGTAAAGCGTGACGCCCTTCCTTTATAGTTCCTCTGTTCCTCGGGTGTTCCTCGAAGGAGATCATTTGTCCAGCAGCATTCCAAGCTCGTACTCGCCGTATCGACCGGCCTTTGGCGCGCTAATCCCACTTAGCTGATCGCTATTGTTGCGAGCCGTTTGAGGCTAATCGCGACAATTTCTCGGCTTCGGCTGTCGCCAATTTCCACATGGAATGTTTCCGGTCAGCATTGCGAGCTGTTCCTCCGTGGAGAAATGAAAGAATCGTAGGGATGTCCCGACATCTTAAGCAAAGGCACTTAGCGTGCAGAAGTTCTCTCACAGGTCGAGGCGCCAGGGACTCTGGTCTGGGTTGAAGTAACCCGGGCAATACCCTGGACTCGAAGAAGAGACAGAGTTTTTTCGCCGCGGAACACGTGCTAGCGAAGGTTCTGTCATGTCCAACCAATATGGGAAAGGAGATCCGCAATGCAGATCCTCACTTCATTACTTTTAACCGCAGCCGCCTTCCTCGCTGTTCCGGTCCTCGCGCAGGACAAGGGCACGACGGCCGCGGACACCAACATGGAAATTCTGCTCCAGAAGGTGAAGGCGGACAAGAAGTTGTTAGTGGCGTCCAATATGGACCTCACCGACGCCGAGGCCAAAACTTTTTGGCCGCTCTATGACGCCTACCAGAAGGAACTCGATAAGATAAACCAGAAACTCCTCAAGACTATTCAAGATTACGCGGCCGCGTTCAATAAGGGCCCAATCCCGAACGACCAGGCGAAGATGCTGCTGAATGAAGCGCTCTCCGTTCAGGAATCGGAGGTCAAGGTGAAGCGGGAATACGCCGACAAGGTCGGCAAGGTCCTGCCGGCAGCCAAGACGGCCCGCTATATCCAGATTGAAAACAAGATTCGCGCTGTCCTGAATGCCGAACTGGCAGCTCAGATTCCCTTGGTCTACTAGCCCTTGGGCGGCTGGTCCGTACCATGATGAACATGACCGGCGGTGACTCGATCACCGTCCGGTCGTGAGCCGCCCGATTTAGATACTTACATTCACCTTCGTTCGAGTCATTCGATGGTCGCGCGGTGGGCGTCTCCTCATTCTCCGCTTGCGGGTGGCAATCAGCATGTCGTCATGGTCTCCGTACGGAGTCTCGCATGCCTGTGGAACAGATAAAGAGCGCGGCCGCTCAACATGAGAATCATGTCTCAAGGACATATGCTATGCGTACCAGGCACAACGTGATCAAGGCGAGTCTAGTGGCAGGTCTGCTGCTGGCGATCGTCGGAGGCAGTGTATGGGCTGAAGCCGGCGCTGCTGAAACGGCTCCTGCGACGCCCTCACTCAAGAAGGCATTCGAAACGAGAGCTCAAGTGAGCTCCGGCGTTGCACTGCCGGCGGGCGTGCCGGAAGACGAATTCAATCGGGGCACGCCACGAACCAGCGTGATAGGGTTTATCCAAGCGACGCGGGAACGTAATTTCGACCGCGCGGCCCAGTACCTCAATCTTTCAGCGGGACCGGGAGACCGTGATGGTGCTCAGTTGGCACGGCAGCTCAGGATTGTATTGGGAAGGCAGCTCTGGGTTGAACTGGATACCGTCAGTCTCAGCCCGGAAGGTGATCCGAACGACGGATTGGCAGACGGCTACGATCATTTAGGCAGGATTACCGGGCAGACAAAAAGCTATGACATTCTGCTGCAGCGGGTGCCCCGTGAGGACGGGGTGCTCGTTTGGAAGTTTGCCGGTTCAACAGTCGCCGATATTCCTCAGCTCTACGAGGAGTTTGGATATCCCCGTTTAGAAGCTGTCCTGCCGCCGTGGTTTTTCGACTACCGCATTTTGGGTATCGAGGTTGTCCTGTGGGCGGCATGGATCATCATCTCCATTGTCGCCTTTCCCTTCGCCATGCTCCTCACCGCTGGTGTGATGTGGCTCGTCCGCCGATTCCGTCCCGATCTCGCCTCCGATGCCAAACAGTTCTTTACGGGACCCATCCGGATGTTGCTGTGGGTGCTATTAGTTCGATGGCTGATGCAGGCGCTCCATACGTCGGTCGTATTCGAAGCGGTGGGTCGGGCTCGTACGTTGCTGGTCGTGGCCCTGGCCTGGATGGGCCTGCGGGTTCTCGATCTCATTTCTCAACGGATCGCTCAGCGACTCGAAGCAGCAGGCTTGTCGGGCTCGAAGGTCCTGTTGCGGCCGATCGTGAGATTGGCGAAGTTCGTGATGCTGGTCGGGGCGGTGCTGTTATGGCTCGAGAACCTCGGGTATCAAGTCACGACGCTACTCGCCGGGCTCAGCATCAGCGGGGTGGCGGTCGCGCTGGCTTCCCAAAAGACGCTGGAAAACATGTTCGGGGCCTTGACGCTGTATACCTCGCAGCCTGTCAAGGTCGGAGACTTTTGCCGGTTTGGAGATAAGGTCGGCACGGTGGAGGAGATTGGTCTCCGTGCCACGCTGATTCGTACTCTCGATCGAAGCGTGATTAGTGTGCCGAATGCCGAATTTGCTCACATGCACCTGGACAATCTCTCGCGGCGCGACCGGTTCTGGTACCATCCGCGTCTCAAGCTGAGACCTGAGACGACACCGGACCAGATTCGGTTCGTGCTGGTCGAGGTCCGGAAGATGCTCGTATGCCCATCCCAAGGTGCTCTCTGAGCCTCTGTGGGTGAGGTTCACCGAACTTGGAGATATGTCACTGGACATCGACGTGTTCGCGTACATCGGCGTCAAGGACTACAACGAATCGCTCGAAGTGGCGGAAGACCTCCATCTCAGAATCCTGGACATCGTCGCGGATGCCGGCACTGAGCTGGCGGTTCCGTGCCAGATTCAATATGGCCTGGAGGGCAAGCCACTGGATGAAGGACGCGTGCGGAACGCCGAGGCTCGCGTCCGCGAATGGCGGGCTCAGCGGGCGTTATACCTGCCAAACTTTCCGCCCGACAAGATCGCTCAACTGAAGGGATCGTTGGACTATCCTCAGGATGGCTCTCCGGGTCCAGGATGACCGACGGAACCGGAATCACGCATCAGAATTCCAAGGTCGCACACATGCATAACAAGGAGGCGCACGTGATCAGTTCAAGAAATGGTGGTATGGCACGCACCGGACGAGGGTTGCTTGTTTCGGCACTGCTGACTGTCTTCGTCGCGATGATTCCAACGCAGGCACGGTCCACTGACTTCGCCGAGCAGCAGCAAATCGTGGATAAAGCCAAGATGACGCTGGAGGCATTTGGTGCCGACCCCGGCTTAAAGGGCTCAATTCAGGATCTTGGCCCGCAGGCCAAAGCCCTGTTCATCGTCCCGCAATTCATGCGAGGAGCCTTCGTCTTCGGCGGCGCAGGAGGCAGCGGCGTGCTTCTGGTGCGTAACGAAAAGAGCGGCAAGTGGGGACAGCCGGCCTTTTACAATATCGGCTCAGCGAGCTTTGGCCTTCAGATCGGCGGCGATGTCTCGGAGATCGTGCTGGTGGTAAGAACCACGAAGGGCGTGGAGGAGTTTTATTCGTCTGACTTCAAATTGGGCGCGAATGCCGGGATGGCGGTCGGGCCGGTCGGGGAAGGCGCATCCGTGCATGGGATCGCTGCGGACATCGTCTCCTACGCCAAGAAAAAAGGTGCGTTTGCCGGTATGGCCTTGGAGGGTGCGTTCGTGACAGTCTCGGACGACTCCAATGCCGCCTATTACGGCAGCGCCGTGCGTCCGAGCGACATTCTTCTTAAAGGAGAGGTCAGTAACCCCAAATCGATTCCCCTTCGGGATGCTGCCACGAAGTTGATGAAGTAATCGTTGCTGCGCATTGAGATGCTCAGAGCGGAACCGGTGCGTTCCACCGTTTGATCGCCGGAACACCGCGATAGTAGCTCAGGATGTTCGTCGTCGCCGTATCGAGGAGAAAATGCTGTCCAGCGGAAGGGGGAAGGGCCAGCCAGCGGGCGGCAAAGACTCTGAGTACGTGACCGTGGGCGAATAAGACGATGTTGCCCTCGACGGCGCGTACTTTTTCGATGACGCGATCGACGCGCGCGCCGATCTCTGCTGGCTGCTCTCCCCCAGGACAGCCATCTCGAAAAATCAGCCAGCCGGGGGCTGTCGCGTGGATCTGAGCGGGCGTCAATCCCTCATAGCGCCCGTAATTCCACTCCACCAGATCGGGTTCAACGTTCGCCACGTCGCCAAATCCCGACAGTCGGCAGGTCTCCTGGGCTCGCTGCAGGGGACTCGTCAAGGCCAGCGCAAACGATTCTTTCGCTAGGACCGGCCGCAATCGTCTGGCCACCTCTCGGCCATGTTCCGTCAGCGGGATGTCTGTGGTCCCGGTGTGCTGCCCGCTGAGACTCCACTCGGTTTCACCGTGACGCACAACGAACACTTGCTGGTCTGACGCAGCCATGAAAAACCTTGCCCAATTGATGTGGCGACCGATGCTAGCAAACTTCAATGCCATATGAAAGGCAGCGATCTGTTGTGATGACAATCGCGACAACTGCCATGCATCCGCCTGTAGAAAACCTCTACACCATCATCTCGTCTCTCTTTATCATTGTTTGCTTGGGTTTCCGCTAGTTGCCCTTATAGGTCAAAGGAATAAGGTGACCGCGTGACGATCGCGTATCTAAGGGCATACCTTCTGCGTCAGGGGCCATAACTTGCACGATCCTTCCGCCTATAGGGCGCCAGGTCCCGTCAGGACCGGAAAAAAGCTGCTTCCGACTGATAGGCAAAGATCAACAATGATGATCACGCCCCTGACCTGTAAGTTTTGACAGTGTTCGAATCGAAGCTCCGTCAGTAATATGCGCAAGTGCATTCATGCGCAGAGTCTCCGCCCTCCGAACAAACAGTTGCGAACTGAAGGAGTGCATCGTCATGGAACAAGAGCAGTTGGAGAAGACGGCGAAAGCGCTTGTCGCGGAAGGCAAGGGTATTCTGGCAGCAGATGAAACGGTTCCGACGCTGACCAAACGGTTTGCCACGCTCAAGATCGAGTCCACAGAAGACAGCCGGCGTACCTACCGCGAAATGTTTTTTACGACCCCGGATAGCTGCCGCGTTTATCAGCGGCGTGATCCTGCAGGACGAAACAATCCGGCAGAAGAACGCCGCGGGCATATCGTTGGCGGAGGTGTTGTCCAAGCAAGGAATCATTCCGGGGATCAAAGTCGATACCGGCGCAAAGGTTCTTGCCGGTTCACCGGACGAAAAAATGACCGAAGGACTCGATGGGCTGCGGGACCGTCTGAAAGAATATGCGGCGATGGGCGCGCGATTCGCCAAGTGGCGGGCCGTGATTCGTATCAGCGACACGCTGCCCAGCCCGATGTGTATCAGCGTCAACGCCCACGCATTGGCCCGGTATGCCGCCCTGTGCCAGGAACAAGACATCGTGCCGATCGTGGAGCCGGAGGTGCTGATGGATGGGTCTCATACCATCGAACGCTGCGAGGAGGTCACCAGTTCAGTGCTCCATACGGTCTTCCATGCGCTCTTCGAGCAGTGCGTCACGGCTGGAAGGGATGCTCCTCAAACCGAACATGGTGATCGCCGGAAAGGACTGTCCCCAGCAGGCCTCGGTCAGGAGGTCGCAACGGCGACGTTGCGCTGCTTGCGCCGTCATGTGCCGGCGGCGGTTCCCGGCATCGTATTTCTGTCGGGCGGGCAAAGCGACGTGCTCGCGACGGCGCATCTGAATGCGATCAACAAGCTTGGATCTGCCGAAACCATGGAAGATCAGTTTTTCCTACGGTCGAGCGCTTCAGGATCCGGCGATCGAAGCCTGGCACGGCAAGCCACAGAACCTGAAAGCCGGCCAGCAAGCATTCTACTTATCGGGCCAAATGCAACAGTGCAGCGGCACTTGGCAAATACAGCAGTGTCTTGGAAGGCAAGAAGTCCGGTGCCGGAGGCAGCCGCGCATCGCTCGGACTGGCACGATGACTGATATCTTCCAGGACACATGCCGTGAGGCTTCAGCGTTGACATGCTGGTTCTGGTGATCAACAGCGGAAGTTCGTCTGTCAAATTTCGGCTCGTGGAAGTGGTTGAGGAGAACGAAGGGAGGACTCACAACTCGACCGGCATTGCTCCAAGGCGCTGTGAAAGGCATCGGGAGCGCCGCAAGCTTCGAGGTGGAGGACAGAACGTTCGTCACGTTCAACGAAGAAGTTGGAGATCCGAGACCATACGCAGGCGTTGCGCGTCCTGCTTGATCGACTTGCCGATTCTCTGCGGAGAGATCAAAGCGGTCGGGCATCGGGTGGTGCATGGAGGAGATCAGTACGTGGAGTCCGACATTGATTACTGAACAGGTTGAGGCCGGAATCGACGCGCTGTCCGAATTGGCGCCCCTGCACAATCCCTCTTGCCTCGCAGGGATCCGCGGAGCGCAGGGCGGTTTTGGGCCCGACGCTATCCCGATGGTGGCCGTGTTCGATACGGCCTTTCATCAGACCATGCCGGAAGTCGCCAAGCGATATGCGATTCCTGTGGAGTTGGCCGACCGGCACCGCATCCGCCGCTACGGTTTTCACGGGATTGCGCATGCCTCGCTCGCGAACGGTTACGCGGCGTGCACCGGGAATCACTGGAACAGGTGCGGCTGATCACCCTGCAGTTGGGCAATGGGTGCTCCGTCGCAGCGATCGCGCAAGGCCAGTCAGTCGAAACGTCCATGGGGTTCACGCCGCTGGAGGGGTTGGTGATGGGAACGCGCTCAGGCGATGTTGATGCCTCCATTGTCAGTTACCTGTCCGAGCGGGAGAAAGTCGAAGCGGCTGAAATCGAACGGTGGCTCAACGAACGTTCCGGTCTCCTTGGACTTTCCGGTCGGTCGAACGACATGCGGGAATTGCTCCGCTTGGCCGAGGAGAAGAAGGACAAGCGGGCGGAGTTCGCCATCGATCTCTTCTGCTATCGGGTGCGCAAGTATCTCGGGTCCTACCTCGCCGTCTTGGGAGGGGCCGATGCGATGGTGTTTGGAGGCGGGATCGGGGAAAACGCGCCGGAGAGTTCGGGACCGGATCTGCAGCGAGCATGGAGTGGTGCGGCCTGAAGCTCATGCCGATCGCAATCGAGCGGCGATCGGACTTGCGCCTGGGCATGCCGCCAAAATCAGCATGGATGACTCGCGGCTGGCGGCCTATGTGGTCGCGGCGGATGAGGAAACCTGGATCGCCAGGGAGACCGTGCGTTGTGTACGAGATCTACATTCATAGGTCAACAGCGCTCGACTCGGTTGAGCGCGGGCTGTAACGGAGAAGGAGAGATCATGGGAAATCCATTGTCGCAGAAAGAACTCAAAATGATAGATGCCTACTGGCGGGCGGCGAACTATCTTTCAGTGGGGCAGATCTACCTGTACGACAATCCCCTGCTGAAAAAGCCGTTGAAGAAAGAACACATCAAACCCCGCCTGCTCGGTCATTGGGGGACCACCCCCGGGCTGAATTTCATCTATGCGCATTTGAATCGAGTGATCAAGCAACGGGACCTCAGACATGATCTACATTATCGGTCCCGGCCACGGCGGTCCCGGCATCGTCGCCAATGCCTACATGGAAGGAACCTACTCCGAGGTCTATCCGAACATCGCACAGGACGAAGAGGGGATGAAGCGGCTTGTTCACGCAGTTCTCATTTCCGGGCGGCATCCCCAGCCACGTGGCACCGGAGACTCCGGGATCCATTCACGAAGGAGGTGAATTGGGTTATGCGGTTTCGCACGCATACGGCGCTGCCTACGACAATCCCGACCTGATCGTTGCCTGTGTGGTCGGCGACGGTGAGGCAGAAACCGGCCCGCTGGCGACCTCCTGGCACTCCAACAAGTTTCTCAATCCCCTCTACCGACGGTGTGGTGCTTCCGATCCTGCACCTGAACGGGTACAAGATCGCCAATCCCTGCGTGCTGGCCCGTATCAGTCATCAAGAATTGGATCAGCTCTTCCGCGGCTACGGCTACACGCCCCACTTTGTCGAGGGCAGTGATCCGGAGAAGATGCACCAGACTGATGGCTGCCACACTCGACAACATCCTCGAAGATATTCACCGCATCAAGACCGAGGCGCAGACGTACCGGTGCCAAGAAGCGACCGCTCTGGCCGATGATCATTCTCCGTTCGCCCAAGGGGTGGACCTGCCCGAAGGAGATTGACGGCAAACGGTGCGAGGATTACTGGCGTCAGCCACCAGGTGCCGATGGGCGAAATGCACGAAAAGCCCGGGCACGTGAAGATCCTCGAAAAATGGATGAAGAGTTACAAGCCGGAGGAACTGTTCGACAAGACCGGCCGGTTGAAACCCGAGCTCGCGGAACTGCCGCCGAAGGGCAACCGTCGCATGAGCGCCAATCCACACGCCAACGGCGGCCTGCTGCTCAGGGATCTGCGTCTGCCGGACTTCCGCGACTATGCCGTCAAGGTGACGAAGCCCGGCGCGATCGCGGCCGAATCCACCCGCGCTGATGGGAAAGTTCCTGCGTGACACGATGAAGCTGAACATGGAGAGTCGAAACTTCCGTCTGTTCAGTCCGGACGAGAACAACTCAAACCGCTGGCAGGATGCAATGGAAGTCACCAACCGCGCCTGGATGGCGGACCGCTACCCGTACGACGACCATTTGGCCCCGGACGGCAGGGTGATGGAAATGCTCAGCGAGCACCAATGCCAGGGCTGGCTGGAAGGATATCTGTTAACCGGCCGGCACGGGTTTTTTTCCTGCTACGAGGCGTTTATCCACATCATCGATTCGATGTTCAATCAGCATGCCAAGTGGCTGAAGGTCTGCCACGAAATTCCTTGGCGGCGGCCGATCGCCTCGCTCAATTATCTCTTGTCGTCCCACGTCTGGCGGCAGGATCACAACGGATTCAGCCACCAGGACCCTGGGTTCATCGATCACGTTGTAAATAAGAAAGCAGATGTCGTCCGCGTGTATCTTCCGCCGGACGCGAACACGCTGCTGTCGGTGACCGATCACTGCCTGCGCAGCCGCAACTATGTGAACGTCATCGTCGCGGGCAAACAACCGGCGCCTCAATGGCTGACGATGGACCAGGCGATCAAACATTGCACGGCCGGCATCGGAATCTGGGAATGGGCCAGCAACGACAAGGGAGGCAGAGCCTGATGTAGTGATGGCCTGTTGCGGAGACGTGCCGACGCTGGAGACGCTGGCCGCCGTGGATCTTTTTCGGCAGTATCTCCCGGCGCTGAAGATCCGCGTCATCAACGTCGTCAACTTGATGAAACTGCAGCCGCAGAGCGAGCACCCGCATGGCCTGTCGGACCTGGACTTCGATGCGCTCTTCACCAAAGACAAGCCGATCGTGTTTGCCTTCCACGGCTACCCGTGGTTGATCCATCGGCTCACGTACCGGCGGACGAACCACAAGAACCTGCACGTGCGCGGCTACAAGGAAGAAGGCACGACGAGCACGCCGTTCGACATGGTGGTGATGAACGATCTCGACCGGTTTCACCTCTTCGGCGACGTGATTGATCGGTTGCCGCAACTCGGGTCCCGCGCCGCCTATGCCAAGCAAGCGATTCGGCGACAAGCTGCTCGAGCACAAAGCAATACATCGCCAAGTACGGCGAAGACATGCCCGAGATCACCGACTGGCAATGGGGTCAAGGAAAAGTGGAGACGAGACGGAGGACCTCGACCGAAGGCGACAACGTCTAAGCAGCGATTGAAATACGTCCTGTTGGCTGGTCGAAGAGGGCGGCAGAAGTAGGTGAGGGGGTACCAGCATCGTTCTTCTCAGCTCAGGGTGCGATGCGGGAGCAGCCATTGGTGCACAGCGTGTCGTCCTGGTAGAGAAGATATTGTCCACATGGCGGGAGCGGGATAAGGAAGCCACGTCGGCGAAGAAACCGCTTCCTTGCACGGCATCGCGGAGGTTGTATGAAACAAGAGGACTCGAAGGAAATTCTTCAACAATATGGAGTTGGACCAATCCAATTTACCGGCACGAATGACGCGCTGTATGAACGGCATCTGATTTTCGATCACGTCGTTGATGTCAAGAAGGCCGGTTTGCGTGAACAGTTTGAAGCAGCGGCACATTCGATCCGCGATATCATTTCACAACGCTGGCTCCGGACGGAAGACACCTATGCCCAGAAGAATCCCAAGCGGGTGTATTACCTGTCGATGGAATTTCTCCTCGGGAGGTCCTTCGCCAATAACATCACGAATGCCTTGCTCCATCCATTAGCGATGGAGGCCGCGAAAAAGAAAGGGCTCGACCCGCTGGCACTCAACGAAATGGAGCCGGATGCCGGATTGGGGAACGGGGGCCTTGGCCGGCTGGCCGCTTGTTTTATCGATTCCATGGCGACGATGGAGATCCCCGGTATGGGCTATGGCCTCCGGTACGAATACGGCATCTTCAAGCAAACCATCAAAGACGGCTGGCAATGCGAGCAGCCGGATAATTGGTTGCGGCGTCCCGATCCCTGGGAAGTTGCACGGCTGGAGGAAGCGGTCGAAGTCAAGCTGAACTGTTCATTCGAGCTGCGTGGGGGCATGCTGCGTCCCATCGTCGGCCGGCCGTCGATTCTCCTCGGCATTCCATTCGACCGTCCGGTCATCGGCTACGGAGGCAAGACCATCAATACGCTCCGGCTGTGGGCGGCGAGCACGCCGGACTATTTTGATTTCCAGCAATTCAGTCGAGGCGATTTCGTGGGAGCCTTGGCGGAAACGCTTACGGCAGAATCGCTCACGCGTGTGCTCTATCCTGACGACTCAACGTCTATGGGGCAGGGATTGCGCTTCTTGCAGGAATATTTCCTCGTCGCCTGCTCGCTGGGCGATCTTGTGCGGCGATTCCGGCGCGGCAACCAAGACTGGAAAGCCCTTCCCGAGAAAGTCGCCATCCAGATGAACGACACGCACCCGACGATGGCCGTTCCCGAGCTCATGCGGATCCTGCTTGGACGACGTGCACCTCGGTTGGGACAACGCGTGGGACCTGACGCAACGGACTCTGGCCTACACGAATCACACCCTGTTGCCCGAGGCGCTGGAGAAATGGCCGCTCGAATGGTTCGAAGCCATGCTGCCACGTCACCTTGAAATTATCCTTGAAATCAACCGTCGTCTCCTCGACTCAGGTCCGGACCCGCTTCCCGGGAGACGAAGGACGTATTGAGCGCGTGAGCCTTGTGGAAGAGGGACCCAGACGCGCAAAATCCGCATGGCCAATCTGGCCATCGTCGGATCGCACAGCACCAACGGCGTGGCCGCCATTCACTCCGGCCTCTTGCGCACCATGACGGTCAAGGACCTTGCCGAGATGTATCCCTGAGCGGTTCAACAACAAGACCAACGGCGTCACGCCGCGGCGGTGGTTGCTGATGGCCAACCCCGCTCTTTCCCAAGTCATCACCGAAGCTATCGGTGACGAGTGGATTACTGATCTTGGCCAATTGAGCAAGCTCAAGGAGCTGGCCGACGACAAGGGGTTCCGCGCTTCGTTCCTCAAGGCGAAGCGAGAAGCGAAATCGAAGTTTGCCCAGTGGCTCAAAACGACGTCCGGGCAAACGGTCGATCCGGACAGCATCTTCGATTGCCAGGTCAAGCGCATCCACGAATACAAGCGGCAACTGCTGAATGCGCTTGCGCATCGTCGTGCTGTACAACCGGTTGCGGGAGAACCCGAAGCTCAAGATGGCCCCGCGGACATTTTTCTTTGCCGGCAAGGCGGCACCGGCCTACCACTTGGCCAAGGTGATCATCAAGTTCATCAACAATCTGGCCGGCACCATCGATGGAGATCCCGTGGTTCGCGGAAGACTCAAGGTCGTATTCCTGCCGGAATATTGCGTGTCGCTTGCGGAGCGGCTGATTCCGGCAGCCGATGTTTCCAACCAGATCTCAACGGCCGGCTATGAAGCCAGCGGCACGAGCAACATGAAGTTCATGATGAACGGAGCGCTCACGTTGGGGACGCGTGACGGCGCGACCATCGAGATGGCGGAAGAAGCGGGCGAGGAGAATTTCTTCCTGTTCGGTCTGACGGCGGACCAGGTGGCCGAGCAGCAGGGGCTGGTACAATCCGCGCTGGCACTATGAGAATGAGGCGGAGACCCGAGCGGCACTGGACCTGATCTTCTCCAACTACTTCAGCCGCAATGAACCGGGCGTCTTCGCGCCGCTCGAGCACGCGCTGCTGATCAGGCGGAGACCATTACATGCACCTGGCTGACCTCACATCCTATCTCGATGCTGACCGGCAGCTCTGCGACTTGTACGCCAATTCGAATGGATGGGCGCACAAGGCGATCTTGAATGTCGCCGGCTCCGGGAAGTTCTCCAGCGACCGCACGATCGCGGAGTACGCGGCCGACATCTGGGATGTAAAGTCGTGCCCGATTCCGTAATGAAGAGACGATCTGTCAGACAGAAGAATTGAGGCCCATGGGGATTTCACCCTCGGCGGGTAAGCCGGCAACCAGGGACATGTTGGTGGATCTGGCCAAGCTCGAACGGGAGTATTACGAGCGCAAGCCGGATGTGGGAGACCCCAACCAGTTGGTCAGCTTCGGCACGAGCGGGCATCGAGGCTCGTCGCTCCGCGGCTCGTTCAACGAGGCTCACATTCTGGCCATCACCCAAGCCATTTGTGAGTACCGGCGCGGGCAGGGCACCGATGGCCCGCTCTACATGGGGAAAGACACGCACGCGTTGTCCGGGCCGGCTCAGCGCACCGCGATCGAGGTGCTGGCGGCGAACGGCGTCCCGACCATCATCCAGCAGAGACGACGGCGTTACGCCGACGCCGGTCATCTCTCACGCCATCCTGGTCCATAATCGCGGTCGTCACGACCATCTCGCCGACGGCATCGTGGTCACGCCGTCGCATAACCCGCCGGAAGACGGTGGGTTCAAATATAACCCACCCAACGGCGGACCGGCCGATACTGACGTGACGAAATGGGTGCAGGATCGGGCGAATGCGTTGCTGCGCGAAGGGAATGAAAGTGTGAAGCGTGTGCCTTTCGACAAGGCGGTCAAGGCACCGACCATAAGGCAGGAGGATTTCGTTCTGCCCTATGTTCGAGGATCTCCACAACGTCATCGATATGGATGCAATCCGCAACGCCGGACTCGCCTTGGCGGTGGACCCGCTCGGCGGCGCGGCGGTGCATTATTGGGAACCGATCAATGAAGTCTACAAGCTGAACATCGTCGTGGTGAACCCGAAAGTCGATCCGACGTTTTCATTTATGACAGTCGATCACGACGGCAAGATCCGGATGGACTGTTCGAGTCCGTATGCGATGGCCAGCCTGGTGGGCCTCAAAGATCGCTATCGCGTGGCCTTTGCGAACGATCCTGATGCGGATCGTCACGGGATTGTCACGCCGTCCGTCGGGCTGATGAATCCCAATCACTTCCTGGCAGTGGCAATTCGCTATCTCCTCACGCATCGGTCTCAGTGGCCTGCCCAGGCGTTGGTCGGCAAGACCTTGGTCTCGAGCGGCATGATCGATCGTGTGGTGGCCAAACTCGATCGCCGCCTGTGCGAGGTACCGGTCGGTTTCAAATGGTTTGTGCCGGGTCTGTTCGATGGCTCATTCTGTTTCGGCGGTGAGGAAAGTGCAGGGGCCAGCTTCTTGCGACAGGATGGTACCGTCTGGACGACGGACAAAGACGGTCCGATTATGAACTTGCTCGCGGCCGAAATCACCGCACGTACCGGCAAAGACCCGGGGGAACATTACGGTGACCTCACTGCGGCATTCGGAACTCCCTATTACACGCGCATCGATGCGGCGGCCACGCCCGAACAGAAGGCAAGGCTGGGGAAATTGTCGCCCGAGGCGGTAAAGGCACTCCACGCTCGCCGGCGAGCAGATCACCGCCAAATTGACCAAGGCGCCCGGTAACAATGCGGCAATCGGCGGGTTGAAAGTGGTGACTGCCAACGGCTGGTTCGCCGCAAGGCCGTCCGGGACCGAAAACATCTACAAGATCTATGCGGAGAGTTTTAGAGACGAGAGCCATCTCAAGGAGATCGTGACGGAAGCCCAACAAATCGTAAACGATTCTCTTGCCGGGAGCTCCAGCCCTAGTCATTAGACGTCTCACGAAAAAAATTTCTCCGGCATCATAGCGACGCTACTATGAGGAACACCAATCAGCGATCAACTCTGTATCAGAGGGAATTCGGGTTCACGACAGAGGGTATTGTGGAAGCCGCCATGCAGCAGTTGAAGACGGCACAGGCCCATTCGACATAATCGTAATCAGGAGTGCGCATGATATGACGACACCCGCTGTTTTACTCATCTCACGTACGTCGTGGAAGGCGCTCGAAGCACACCACAAGAAGATTCGTGAGGTTCACCTGCGAACGCTCTTTTCAGACGATCCTCAACGCGGCAGTCGTCTGACAGCCGAAGCTGCTGGATTGTTCCTGGATTACTCGAAGAATCGCATCACGGACGAAACACTCGGGCTCCTCTTCCAGTTGGCGGAAGAGTCCGGTTTGCGCGCGCGCATCGACGCCATGTTTCGAGGCGAGAAAATCAATGTGACGGAGAACCGCGCCGTTCTCCACATTGCGCTCCGCGCTCCCAAAGGCGCCTCGATCGTCGTCGATGGCGAGAACGTCGTGCCGAAAGTGCACGAGGTGCTCGATAAAATGACTGACTTTTCCAACCGGGTTCGGAGCGGTGCCTGGAAAGGCCACACGGGGAAACGGATTCGCAATGTCGTCAATATCGGCATCGGTGGCTCCGACCTCGGACCGGTGATGGCCTATGAAGCGCTCAAGCATTACAGCGAGCGGGGGATGACGTTCCGATTCGTCTCCAACGTCGATGGGACCGATTTCGCCGAAGCGGTTCGTGATCTGGATCCGGCCGAAACGATGTTCATTGTCTCTTCGAAAACGTTCACCACAGTGGAGACGATGACGAACGCCCACAGCGCGCGTGCGTGGTCGCTCGCAGGTCTGGGCGGCGTCTCAACGTCTGTTGCAAAACATTTTGTGGCAGTGTCCACGAACGCGGCCGAAGTCGCAAAGTTCGGCATCGACACCGCCAACATGTTTGAGTTCTGGGACTGGGTCGGCGGCCGCTATTCGATGGCCTCTGCGATCGGGCTCTCAACGATGCTGGCGATCGGACCGGAGAACTTCCGGACGATGCTCGACGGCTTTCACCAGATGGATGAGCATTTTCGGACTGCGCCCTTCAAGCACAACCTGCCGGTGCTCATGGGCCTGCTCACCGTCTGGTACAACAATTTCTTCGGCGCCCAGACGGTTGCGATGCTTCCTTACGAGCAGTACTTAAAACGTTTTCCCGCCTACCTGCAGCAACTGACGATGGAGAGCAACGGGAAGCGCGTGACGCTTGATGGGATCGAAGTGTCCTATGACACCAGCCCCGTCTATTGGGGCGAACCGGGAACCAACGGCCAACATTCCTTCTATCAACTGATTCATCAGGGAACTAAGCTCATCCCGACCGATTTCATTGCATTTCGCCAATCGCTAAATCCTCTCGGACGACATCACGACTTGTTGATGGCGAACGTCTTCGCTCAAGCCGAGGCACTTGCCTTCGGGAAGACGGCGGAGCAGGTCAAAAGCGAAGGCACGCCGGATTGGCTGGTGCCCCACCGGACTTTTGAGGGAAACCGGCCGTCCAACATGATTCTGGCCGAACGACTTACACCCGAAATCCTCGGCAAGCTGGTCGCGCTGTACGAGCATTCGGTTTTTACTCAGGGCACGGCATGGGGGCTCGATTCGTTCGACCAATGGGGTGTTGAACTGGGGAAGGTGTTGGCCCAGCGCATCATTCCGGAACTTGAGAGCCAGACCGAGCCCTCGCTCAATCACGACAGTTCAACGAATCATTTGATCCGTCGCTATCGTGGCAAGACGCGCGCCTCGTGAGACAGCACGAGAGACGCTTCGCGCTTTGTGTTTAACAGGTACCGTCACGCATGCAAATAACCGGCCGACCTTCGCCTCTGGGCGCCACGATGAGTCAAGGCGGTGTCAACTTCAGTCTGTTCTCGCGTGACGCAACTGGGGTGGAGTTGCTGTTCTTTGATCGCTCGGACGATGCCAAGCCTGCGCGTGTGATCACCCTCGATCCAGTTGCGAACCGGTCCTACCACTACTGGCATGTGTATGTCCCGGGGGTTCAGCCAGGACAACTTTACGGGTATCGCGCTCATGGCCCCTTCGATCCAGCTAACGGATTGAGATTTGATCCCACCAAGGTGCTGCTTGATCCGTACGGCCGAGGCGTTGTCGTGACGAATGACTACAGTCGTGACGCGGCCAGGCAAGAAGGCGACAACACTGCAACGGCCATGAAAAGCGCGGTGGTGGACCTGTCCGCTTACGATTGGGAAGGCGATGCGCCGCTGAGACGGCCTTCTGCACGGACGATCGTCTATGAAATGCACGTGCGCGGCTTCACTCGCCATCCCAGTTCCGGCGTCGCGGAGAATCTTCGCGGCACGTATGCCGGTTTGATAGAAAAGATCCCATACCTCCACCAACTCGGCATCACTGCCGTTGAGCTAATGCCGGTATTTCAGTTCGATGCCCAGGATTGCCCGAGGGGTAAAGTCAATTACTGGGGCTACGCACCGGTTTCCTTCTTTGCCCCTCACCAAACCTATTGCTCACGGCGGGATCCGCAGGGTCCCGTGGATGAATTTCGGGATATGGTGAAGGCCCTGCACCGGGCGGGGATCGAAGTGATTCTCGACGTCGTGTTCAATCATACTACAGAAGGCGATCACAGCGGACCGACGCTCAGTTTTCGCGGTCTGGACAACAAGACGTACTACATCCTTGAGCAGCAGGACCGCTCCCGCTACGCCAACTACACGGGCACCGGAAACACACTCAACGCCAACCATCCAATCGTCCGCCGGATGATCATGGACAGCCTCCGGTATTGGGTGGAAGAGATGCACGTGGACGGATTCCGATTCGATCTTGCCTCGATTCTCGCGCGGGATCAGTCGGGCAATGTCATGGCGAACCCGCCGGTCTTGTGGGATATCGAGTCGGACCCTATCCTGGCCGGTACCAAGGTCATTGCCGAGGCGTGGGACGCGGCGGGCCTCTACCAGGTCGGTAGCTTCGTCGGAGACAGTTGGAAAGAATGGAACGGTCGGTTCCGCGACGATGCCCGCAGTTTCTTCCGCGGTGAAGACGGTTCGCTGGCGCGTTTTGCCGACCGCATGGTCGGAAGCCCAGAGATTTACGAACATAAGCAGCGTGAGCCGGAGCAGAGCGTCAATTTCGTCACCTGTCACGACGGCTTCACGCTCAATGACCTTGTCTCTTACAACTGGAAGCACAATGAGACCAACGGCGAAGACAATCGTGACGGGGCCGACGATAATCGAAGCTGGAACTCCGGTGTTGAAGGTCCCACGAACGATCCCAGTGTGGAGAAGCTACGGGACCGACAGGTCAAAAACTTGTTGGCCGTGACATTGCTGTCGGTCGGGTTGCCCATGATCTTGATGGGTGACGAGGTGCGGCGCACACAACGAGGCAACAACAATGCCTATTGCCATGATAATGAGTTGAATTGGTTCGATTGGACCCTGGTCGCCAAGCATGCGGACGTCCATCGCTTCGTGACGCTGCTCAACGCACGCCGGATCTTGCGAGATGTGGAGCACGAGCGCCAGCGTCTGAGTCTTGCTCAACTGATCCAGCAGGCGAACAAAGCCTGGCATGGCGTCAAGCTGGGGCAGCCGGACTGGAGCGAGCAGTCGCATAGCGTGGCCTTCAGCGCGGAGTTGAGGAGGGAAGGACTTCTGGTCTACATCATCCTGAACGCCTACTGGGAGCCGCTCGTTTTTGAGCTGCCTCAGCCCGGCAACGGTGGGAAACATCCATGGCATCGATGGATCGATACCGCCCTCGACTCTCCGCACGACATTGCTCCATGGCCATCTTCCCCGTCGATTCCCGGCTATAGCTATCGAGCCGAGTCGCGCTCCGTCGTGGTGCTGTTCGCCAATGTGACGGGGCGTCGGGGTGAGTAACGCGCTGTTGAAGGTGTGAGAGCGAAAGGCCGTACTGTATGCTGAGTATCGCGATCGCGATACCCTGCCGGCCAAATGCAACCAAAGCAGGCAAGATCATCTCGTGGAGGGGATGCCGATGGCTAAAGACGACGGCGAGGAAAATGACGGAAAGGGCAAGCTGAAACGCAAGGAGTACGAGAAAGAGTTGCGTCGGCTTCAAGCCGAGCTGTGTCACCTGCAGGCTTGGGTAAAAGCGAAAGGCTTGCGGATCATAGTGATCTTTGAAGGCCGTGACGGTGCCGGCAAGGGAGGCACCATTCGCGCCATCACCGAACGCGTCAGCCCGCGCGTGTTCCGCGTGGTGGCGTTACCCGCGCCCACCGATCGCGAGAAGACCCAAATGTACATGCAACGATACATGGCGCATTTTCCGGCGGCGGGTGAAGTCGTCATCTTCGACCGCAGTTGGTACAACCGAGCCGGCGTCGAACACGTAATGGGCTTCTGTACCAAGGAGCAGTACAAAGGGTTCCTCGAACATGCGCCAATTCTCGAAGGGTATATCACGAAAGCCGGCATCATCTTGATCAAGTACTGGCTTGAGGTGAGCAATAAGGAGCAGGAGCGGCGCTTCCAAGCCCGTGTCGACGACCCGTTGCGCCAGTGGAAGCTCAGTCCGATGGATCTGCCGTCGCGCGAGAGATGGTACGACTATTCCGGGGCACGCGACAAGATGATGGAAGCCACGGACACGAAACACGCGCCGTGGTTTCTCGTGCGCTCAGATGACAAGAAACGAGCGCGCCTCAACTGCATTACTCACTTTCTGTCGTCGATTCCCTACAAAAAGCTGCCCCGGGAAAAAATAAAAATTCCTAAGCGCTCCAACAAGCGCAAATACGACGACCAGGAGACGTTGAAGGACAGAACGTTCATCCCGGAGAAATACTGAAGAGAATCGTACGCTACGCTGATAGGCCTCAAGGTCGAAGGGCGGGCAGACTTGCCGGTTATGAGGTGATGAATTGGTGACGTCGTTATTACTCTTGTTCAAGTTTGGATACGACATCATCAGACGTTTGATTCATGACGCCTATTTCAGGGCGCTTGGCAGCGCCCTTCTGACCATACTCCTGGTCGGCACTCTGTTCTTCTGGCTGGCCGAAGGGCGGTCTTTTCTCCATGCCCTGGCCTATTCGGCGGCGACGATGGCAATGAATTCTCCGTACGGTATTGGCTGGGGGCCCCAGACGACCGGCGGTATCCTCTTCAACATCATTTATCTCTTTCTCAGCGTTGGGCTCTTCCTTCTCTTTGTTCTCGAAGCGGGTAAGACCATGGTCCAGTCCTACGAGGAGTTCTTTAAAAAGATGGCCGAGCGCAAAGCACTGAAGCGTGCAAAAAAGCAGGCCGCCGCGGAGATCCTCTCGTGAGCAAGGGCCTTCGACCTCATCTCATGAAACCCTCCGTGCATTGGTTGCTGATCTTTCTTCCGGTGACGATTGTTCTCGAACATGCGGGTTCGGCGCCGACGCCGATGATCTTCGCGTGTGCGGCGCTGGCGATTGTGCCCGTTGCGGCGCTGATCGTGCGATCCACCGAGCATCTGGCCGCGCGCACCGGCGACGCGGCCGGTGGCTTGCTCAACGCGACGTTCGGCAACACGCCGGAACTGATCATTTCGTTCGCGGCGCTCAGGGCCGGCTATGTGGATATGGTGCGGGCCTCCATCGTCGGCGGGATTCTGGCAAATCTTCTCCTTGCCCTGGGCGCGGCCTTTCTCCTGGGCGGCGCCCGGCATCACGACCAGAAATACAACCCCGTGGCGGCGCGAATGAACGGCACGATGATGCTGATGGCAGCAGTCAGCATGATAGTGCCCAGCGCGTTCAGTCGCAATTTCGCGCCGGAGGGCGGGGTGCCTCAGGAGCAACTTCTCAACATCGGGATCGCGTGCGTCTTGTTGCTGGCGTACGTACTCTATTTGGTCTTCTCGCTGAAAACGCACCCTGGTTCGTTCGCCAGCGTGGAGAGCGGGAAGGAGACAGGACACGAAGGCAGACCATGGGGTGTCCCGCGCGCGATCGTCAGCCTGGTCGGGGCCTCGGTCCTGGCTGCGTGGATGAGCGAAATTCTCGTCGCCGCCGCGGAGGGGACCGGCAAGGCCCTCGGGATGTCGCAAATGTTCATCGGCATCGTGTTCATCGCCGTCGTCGGCGGCGCCGCAGAGATCGGAGCGGCTATCGCCATGGCGCGAAGGAACCACATGGACTTGTCGGTCGGCATCGCGATGGGCAGTTCCATGCAGCTCGCGCTGTTCGTAGCGCCGGTGCTTGTGCTCGCGAGCCACCTCATTGCGCCGCATCCGCTCGACCTGTCATTCAGCCGGGTGGAAGTCGGCGCGTTGTTCCTCGGTGTGTTTATTGGCGCGATTGTGTCCGGGGATGGGCAGTCTAACTGGTTCAAGGGCGTTCAGTTGATCACGATCTATGTCATCTTCGCCCTCATGTTCTATTTCGTGCCCGTCGGTCAGCACTGAGCTTGAAGGACACGAAGAGGCAGCGCAATCTTAGGGTATGAATGACCGAAACTATTCGCGACGAAAAGGCCAAAGTCCCGAAGGCCATCTCGCCGCTTGGCGAGCAGAACCTGGGCGTTCCATGTAACAAGGTCCATGTCTGTCAAAGTGGAGGAGCGTGTTGTTCAGGGCTGACAACCGTCTATGCTGAGGCATTCTGGCCCTCTTGTGCGGTGGTCCTCTGTCGCCTTCCTCCACAGTCGCGCGCATATCCCTCTCACATCTCGACGGGACTTAGCTTGTAAGTCAACGAATTGACGCACTTAAGTGTGTTCAGTCCATGCTTTATTCTTCGGGTCCTAAAGTCACAGTTTTTGCAAAGTCGAATCATTATTGATTCGACTAGCGAAGAAAAAGTGCGGATGGAAAGTCCCGATGCGCCGAAGCAAGTCGGCGCGGTCTTGAAGGATTTCCCCGAGTACAAGGAAGGGGCCGGACGTGGAGTTGAGGACATCGGGCAGGTTAGAATTGTCCCCGTCCTCGCTCCACCGGGACCATCGCCAACCGTTCCGGCTGACCGGTGAGCTGGTCTCGGATCACGAATCTATGCATACGTGTGGTTTATCACGTAAGAAAGGGGCCCTATGAAGACTGCTGAACATCTCAGACTCGAAGAAGCTCGTCAGAAGGAAAAGTTGTGGAAGAAGTGGGGCCCCTACCTGACCGAGCGGCAATGGGGAACCGTTCGGGAGGATTATAGCGATAACGGTGACGCCTGGAATTTCTTCACCCACGATCAGGCCCGTTCGCGGGCCTATCGCTGGGGCGAGGAAGGTCTGGGGGGCATCTGCGACGAGAAGCAGCGGCTCTGTTTTGCGCTGGCGCTCTGGAACGGGAAAGACTCGATCCTCAAGGAACGTCTCTTCGGGCTCACGAACAGCGAAGGCAACCACGGCGAGGACGTCAAAGAATATTACTTCTACCTCGACAGCACGCCGACACATTCCTACATGAAGTACCTCTACAAGTACCCGCAGGCGGCATTCCCTTACGCTGATCTGGCGGAGACGAACCGCCGACGCTCCCGCAACGAGATGGAGTATGAACTGCTTGATACGGGCGTCTTTAATCAGGATCGCTACTTTGATGTTTTCATGGAATATGCCAAGGACGGCCCGGACGACATCCTGGTGCAGATTACTGCAATTAACCGGGGGCCGAAGCAGGCCGAGCTGCACCTGTTGCCGACCCTGTGGTTCCGCAACGACTGGGCATCATGGATTGCCGGACCTGCCGAGAAGAAACCGAGCCTCAAGCAGATCCAGGGACCGGCCGGCACGAGTGCGATCGTGGCGCAGCATTCGACGCTGGGCACGTACTACCTGTACTGCGACGGCGAGGTGCCGCTGCTGTTTGCCGAGAATGAAACGAACAACGACCGGCTTTTTCCTCAATACCCGAACCCCACCCCCTACGTCAAAGACGGCATCAATGACTATGTGGTGCAGGGCCGCAAGGCGGCGGTGAATCCTGAACACCAGGGGACGAAGGCCTCGGCGCACTATCGGCAGATGGTGGGCCCCGGCCAGTCGATGACCGTGCGCCTGCGCCTCACCAGCCAGGGCCTCGATGAGCAGGGTAAGGATAAGAAAGGGGTGCGTCCCCTTCGGGTCGGCATTTGCGGAGACCTTCGCGGCCCGCCTGAAGGAGGCGGACGAGTTCTACCGTTCCGTCACCCCGCCTTCCGTCTCCCCGGACGCAGCCAACGTGATGCGCCAGGCCATCGCCGGCATGCTCTGGTCCAAACAGTACTATTACTTCGATGGTGATCAGTGGCTGGAGGAGCACCACTCCAACCCTCTCCATTCCGGATATCATGCCGCCCGGAATTCGGAGTGGTTCCACATGATCAACGAGGACATCATCTCGATGCCCGACAAGTGGGAATACCCCTGGTACGCGGCCTGGGACCTGGCCTTCCACACGCTGCCGCTCTCGATCGTCGACCCCGACTTCGCGAAGCAGCAGATGCACCTGATGCTGCATGGGCTCTACCTGCACCCCAACGGGCAGATTCCCGCCTACGAATGGAACTTCAGCGACGTGAACCCGCCGGTCCACGCCTTTGCGACCCTGTTCCTCCACCGCACTGAGCAGGCCCTGCGCGGCGAGACGGACGTCGATTTCCTCCGAGGCGGCCTTCAACAAGCTCTTGCTGAACTTCACCTGGTGGGTGAACCGCAAGGACCGGTTCGGCAAGAACGTGTTCGAGGGAGGGTTCCTCGGCCTCGACAACATCGGCATCTTCGACCGCAGCGCCCCGCTGCCCACCGGCGGCCACCTCGAGCAGGCGGACGGCACGGCCTGGATGGCCCTGTTCAGCCAGAACATGTTGGAGCTCGCGGTGGAGCTGGTGGCCCATGACCCCACCTACGGGGACATGGTGACAAAATTTATCGAACACTTCCTCTATATCGCCGCGGGCATGAACAAGCCAGGGCCGGAGGGCATGTGGGACGAGGAGGACGGCTTCTACTACGATCTGCTGCGGCTCCCGGACGGCAGCGCTCAGCGGCTCAAGGTACGCTCGATGGTGGGGCTGCTGCCCTTGTGCGCCACCACGGTGATCGAGCCGTGGCAGCGGGAGCTCGTTCCGCAGGCAGTCGCGGCGTTTGCCGGCGCGCGCGCGCCAGATGCCCGAGCTCTTGAAGTCCATTCACCCCACCGGCCCGGGACATTTGGGCGTGAACGAGCGGGGGATCTTTGCCCTGCTCAATCCGGAGCGGCTCCGGCGGATCCTCTCGAAGATGCTCGACGAGAATGAGTTCCTGAGCCCCTACGGCATCCGCGCGCTCTCCAAGTTTCACGAGCGGAACCCCTATATCTTCCACGTGGGGGGCCAGGAGTACCGGGTGGACTACCTGCCGGCGGAATCCGAACACCGGCATGTTCGGCGGCAACTCCAACTGGCGGGGACCGGTCTGGATGCCGGTGAATGTCATGATTATTCGGGCGCTCCTGAATTTCTATCTCTATTACGGCGACAATTTTAAAATTGAATGCCCCACCGGGTCCGGCAAGATGATGAACCTCTTCGAGGTCTCCAAGGAGATCGCGGATCGGCTGAGCCGGACCTTTCTGCGCAATGAACAGGGCCGGCGGCCTGTCTATGGCTGGACGGAGAAGTTCCAATCCGATCCCCACTGGCGCGACCATCATCCTGTTCTATGAATACTTTCACGGCGACAACGGGGCGGGACTGGGCGCGAGCCATCAGACCGGCTGGACCGGGTGCGTGGCGAAAATCATCCAACTCTACGGTGTCCTGGATGCCAAGCGGGCATTGGAAGGGGGCAAGAGGGCTGCGTTCAAGAAAGGCGGACGCATGAACGCCTGGCGGAAATATCCGGTCATCTATGAGATCAACACCTGGGTCTGGCTGGATGAGTTGAGCCGGACACATGCGGAAGCCCGTGACCCTTGCCACGGTTCCCGATCAGGAATGGGATGCCCTTGCCGCTCACGGCTTTGATGCGGTCTGGCTCATGGGCGTGTGGGAACGGAGCCCTGCCGGCATCGCCATTTCGATGAAGAACGAGGGCCTGCTTGCGGATTTCCGCCGGGCCCTCCCCGACTTTTCGCCGGAGGACAATGTCGGTTCGCCCTATTGCGTGCGGCGCTACGTCGTGGATCAGCACCTGGGAGGGCCGGAGGGGCTTGCCGCTGCCAGAAAGAAGCTGGCCGACCGGGGCATGCGACTGATCCTGGATTTCGTCCCGAATCACGTGGCTCCGGATCATCCCTGGGTCACGGAGCATCCGGATTATTTCATTCAGGGCAGTGTCGATGATCTGGCACAGAAGCCGGGCGAATTTTTCCAGGCCGGTGGCAAGGTCCTGGCCCTGGGGAGAGATCCGTTCTTTGCGCCCTGGGCGGATGTGGTGCAGTTCAACGGGTTTCATCCGGGATTGCGCAAGGCGATCATCGAGACCGTGGGATCTATTGCCGGGCAATGCGACGGCATGCGCTGCGATATGGCGATGCTGCTCATGACGCCCATCTTCGAGCGCACGTGGGGGCACCGCGCCGGGCCGCGTCCGGAGAAAGAATACTGGTCGGAGGTGATCCAAGGGGTGCGGAAGCGTTACCCCGATGTCCTCTTCATGGCTGAGGCCTACTGGGACAAGGAATGGGAGCTGCAACAGCAGGGGTTCGATTACTGCTACGACAAGCGGCTGTACGATCGTCTGGAGCATGATCCAGCGGAGAGCGTACGGCTGCATCTCTGCGCCGATCTTGCCCTATCAGGAGAAGCTCGTCCGCTTTATCGAGAATCACGACGAACCGCGGGCCGCTGCGACGTTTGCCGAGCAGAAAGCGCGGGCGGCTGCGGTGACGTTTGCGACCCTGCCGGGCGCCAGACTGTTTCACGAAGGGCAATTCGAAGGACGCCGCGTGAGACTCCCGGTGTTCCTGCGCCGCCGTCCCGATGAAGTCCCGGACAAGAATCTTCAAGAGTTCTACCAATCCCTCCTTCAAGCCCTTCGCAGTACAGACGTCAGAGATGGGGAGTGGAGACTGTGCGAACGGACCGGCTGGCCGGACAACGCCAGCTACCTGAACGTGGTCGCATGGTGCTGGCGCAAGGGGCTCACCGCCATCTGATCGTCGTCAACCTTTCGGGGAGCCGTTCCCAGACTCGGGTCAGGTTACCCTGGGGCGATCTCGCCGGCCGTTCCTGCCGCCTGAGCGATCGGCTGCAGATGACGGTCTACGATCGAGCGGGCGATGAACTTCAAGAATCGGGCCTGTATGTGGAGCTGGAGCCGTGGGGCTATCACGTCTTTAAGGTGAGCATCGGGACCTGAGTCGCGTAACGTGGAGGCAAACGTGCTTTCATCCAACAGAGTTCAGCTGCTTTGTTTCTTTTTCAGTCTGATCATTCTTGCGGGCTGTGGGGAATTAGCCATACAAGATACGGACAGTCTGTTACTCCCCAGCTTTCGAAGGTCTGAAGTCATCGGCTTCTTGGCTGGATTCGGAACGACCTTTGCCGCCCTGCCGGATTTGATTGGGATGCTCAAGCGGAGATCGAGCAAAGGCATGA
Organism: uncultured Nitrospiraceae bacterium; assembly: GCA_963851455.1. GTDB lineage: Bacteria > Nitrospirota > Nitrospiria > Nitrospirales > Nitrospiraceae > Nitrospira_C. The sequence goes on along the minus strand of CAWKPI010000003.1, from coordinate 160,400 downwards.
ATCCAACGATGGCGGGCATCATGCTCGTGTTTCAAATCGTGTGGGTGTATTACGGTCTCTTGATCGCCTCACGGCCGGTGATCGTCTGGAATATCGTCGCCGTGGTGATCAATTCCCTCATGGTGGGCGCGTATTTGTACTTTGTCCGCAACGAGAAAATGGGGCCGGCGTGAAGCAACGAGGTAATGGGTCAAGGCCCAATGCCACCCACCCGAAAGTCCCAGTCCTCGTGCCGTCCCAACATTCACACATAAGAAGTTCCTCGCGGCCATGGTGCTGCGCGCGTTCCGCACCGCCATGCCGGAGATGGTGTCGAATATCTGCAGTCAATCGTTGCGCTGGTGGCTGCGGCCATCCTTGCCAGGCTTGTGTTGGGGTCTCGTCGTTCGAAGCGGGCGTGTCACAGGGTAGGGATGGCGAAGCAGACTATCTGCAGTTCTATGAGTATTTCCATGGGGACAACGGCGCCGGACTGGGCGCCAACCACCAGACGGTTGGACCGGTCTGGTCGCCAAAATGATCGAACTCCACGGCCGGCTCGATCCGCAAAAGCTGCTGCAGGAAGGAAAGCGCAGCGTGCATGCCAGGGCAAAGGCGGCGAAGTGAGGAATACACCCATCAGAGAAACTTTGGCAGTCGATCGCTGTCTGTCACAGGACGATTCGAGTCGAAGACATTTCGCACCAAAGGAAAATAGTCAAGTGTTTGGATTGTACCGACCTGTTGTCTGGATCGTCACAATGCTCCTGCTGACAGGTTGCGTGTTTCACGATGTACGCACACAACAATCGAAGCTCGAGACGTTCTGTCGAATCGGCGGTTCGGTCAGCGCAGCGCATGAGACGGCAAGCCCGATGTTGGTTGGCTTGGTGCGTCACGCGGGAGGCTCTCTCGAAGAACTTGAGAACTGGACCCTCGTCGATCACTTTGTGCTCGAGTCGCCAGGGCGCTGGATGTTTCGCGCCGGCCCCGGGACCTATGGGCTTGTAGCCTTCGTGGATCTCAATGCCGACGGCGTGTATCAACCGGGGGAACCGTTCATGCGCGTCGACATGAACGAACTGGTCACCTGTGACAGTCGCCACACCCACTCCGAACTGACACTCTTCATTCCGATCGAGGGTCGCTCGCGTCTGGAAGGAGAGATCGATTTTATGAAGTTTCGGGCTCGTACGGCTGGCGATCAACTGCAGCACAGTCTCGGTACGGCGACGGCCTACGGTGTCGTCGCCACGCTCGATGATCCGCGTTTCCGCGAGGAACATGCGACCAACAGTTTGTGGAAACCGTATGACTTTATCTTCGATGTCGGCCCTGGAGTCTACTTTCTCGAGCCATACGACGCCCGAAAGATTCCCGTGCTGTTCGTGCACGGAATCAACGGCACGCCGATCAACTTTCGCTTTTTGATCGAGCATCTTGATCGCACGAAATATCAGCCATGGTTGTATTATTACCCTTCGGGCGTCCGCCTCTCGGGTCTTGCCGATCATCTGGATCAGACCATGAAGGAGTTGCAGTTGCGGCACGGCTTCGCGCAGTACCATGTGATCGCCCACAGCATGGGGGGGTTGGTATCGCGCGGATTCCTGTTGAGGAATCAGTCGGCAGGGAGCCGCGCACGCGTGCCCCTCTACATCACGATTTCCACGCCGTGGGGAGGACACAAGGCTGCGCAGGCCGGAGTCAATTATGCGCCGGCGGTCGTGTACGTGTGGAACGACATGGTTCCTCACAGCGTGTATCTCACCGATCTCTTCTTTAGTGATGGTGACGGCGAGCCGGTGCATCGACCGCTGCCGGTTGGCATCCAGCATCATCTCCTCTTCGGCTTCAAACATCGCGGGTCCGGGCTCGGTGAGTGTTCCGATAGCACAGTCACATTGGCGAGTCAGCTATACGCGGGCGCGCAGCAGGACGCCAGCCGGCTCTATGGTTTCGACGAGACGCATATGAGCATTCTCGAAAGCATGGACACCTCGCGGTTAGTCAATCGTCTCCTCAACGAGGCGTCGCCTTGACGAGTCAATCTCTTGGGTCGTTTGAGCCGAACAGGAGAGCCGTCGATGACACACAAAGACGAAGCCGGAAAAGTGCTGCTCTATATCGCGATCGCAGTCGCGGCGGTGATAGGCCTGCTGATCGCTTCCGCATGGGCGACGAGGACGCCGCTCTACACCTTACAGGCGGCTGATCATCCGGATTGCGTCACACCGGCTCCGGACCGCGATGTGCTGATCGGTCTTGCCGTGTCGGGAGGCGGGAGTCGGGCCGCGCTGTTTGCCGCTGGCGCCATGGAAGCCCTGGGCAAAATTCGCGTCGGGCCGGAGAAGCGGTCGTTACTGGAGCAGGTCTCCTATATCTCCAGCGTGTCGGGCGGCAGCATGGCTTCCGGCTATTACGTCGCGCGCAAACCGGCGCACGCGGTCCCCATGCTCAGGCCGGATGGGGTCATGACTCAAGAGTATCAAGAGTTTTTTGATCGATTCAAGGAGGACCTGAAGATCGACGTGGAAGGTCTCCTGATCCGGCGTCAACTCTCCCGGCTTCGCTGGATCAATCCGGCCTGGATGGCCTGGTCTCTTTCCGAAGTCCTTGATGAAAAGTACCTGGACGGCATGAGGTTCGAGGAGCTGGCGCGTCGAGAAGCGCAGGGTGACAGCCCGCGCTTCCTCGTCAATACGACCCTCTATAATAACGGACGCCGCTTCGTTATGAGCACGCTTCCCCGCGAAGCATCAGATTATGACGTCTTTCTCGATTTGAACCGGGCTCCCGGGGCGCGCAAGTTTGATGAGGAAGGCGAGCGGGTGCTCCGGTCACGGTGGGACTCGCTGCATTCCGTAACCCCGGAAGACATCAAGCTCAATACCTGTCGTGTCAGATTGGCGGGCGCGGTCGTCGGGTCGATGTCTTTTCCTCCGTTGGTGGGACCGATCAGTTTTCGTGTCGAAGGACACGATGAGTACTGGCACGTCGGCGACGGAGGGCTGGCAGACAACACCGGCGCCGAATCGCTGTTCATGGTCTTCATGAAGAAACTGCAAGAGAAGAAAGCCCGGCGCGCTCTCATCGTTTCGTTCGACAGCTCCTTTCCATTTTCTGTCGGCGGAGAGGAATTGAACCACCGGGCCGAAGGCTTCACGTTCTTCAGTTACGACTTCTCCCGGATTCCGAGCATCATGGAGGAGCGTGCGACGGCCTACCGGTCCTGGTTCCTCAGAATCGCTCAGCGACAGGGGCTCCTACCGGACCCGAGTCAATTCGGGTTGATCGTGCTCCGGCACACGGACGCGGAATGGAAGGAAGACATGAGCGACCTGCCGGACTCATGCTTTGAGAGTAAGGTCAAGCTGAAGTTGCCGAGAGAAGTGATCCGTCGTATAGCCGGGATTGCGACACGGCTTTGGCTGGAATCGCCCTGTGACCGCGATCTTACCGTCCTCTCGGCGGCCAAGGTCGTTGCCCAAAATGAGGCAAAGATCAGGAAGTTTCTGGAAGCCCCTCTCCAATGAGAGCTGATATTCACCGTCCAGCCGGCGTGTTGACGCCGGCTCTTTACTTTTTGCGCCCGCTTGAGCTTTTCCAGTATATAGTGTCCGATGTTGGCGATTCCAGCGAGCAGTTTCATGGCCTCTGTGGTGTAGGCCGCTGAGCATTCAATAAGCACCTGCATGAGCTACATGACGCGATCCAAAGCTCTCTTCTATCTGAGCCCCGTGCTCATGCTCGCATTCGTGACAGGGTGCTCAAGTTCAATCTACGGCTGGCAGGTGCGAACGAGTTCTGCAGAGTTCGCGCCCTCATTCGATCCGGGGAGACTTACACAAGAGCCAGCCGCAGTGTTCGGGGCTCTCACGATGCCAGGACTCCGCGGAAATGAGGTGGGCTTGGACTTCATGCTCGCCCAAGTGCTGCAGAAAGTCGCACCTCAAATACAGATGATCAGCCCGCAGCGCAGCATGTCGAAAATCAATGAACAAGGTCTGGCATCGGAATACACGCAGATGCGAGCGGATGCGGAGCAGAGCCATATTCTCAGTCGTGAATCCTTGAAAAAGCTTGGAGCGGCGATGGGCGTTCGGTATGTGTTCCAGCCCCGTTTGGCCGCTTTCACCCAAACCATGTACGATCGCTGGACTTTCCCCGGTTTTGGAGTGCTCCTCACGCAGGTTCGAACGAGCAACTTGCGAATATCGCTCCAGCTGTGGAATACGGAAACCGGTGAGCTACTTTGGGCTTCGAGGGCAGAAGGGACCATGCAGAGTGAAGCCGTGTCGAAGGACCCCGTCTATTTTGAAGATGCGGCACGGGTTGCGTTGGGCAGCATCGTTTCAGATTTTCTGAACCGCAAGACTGCGTCAACCTACACTCCACTGGATAAGCTCCTCGACCAATTAATTCAGGTGCCGCCGCCGGATGGCACATCCAACAGCGCGAAGACAAATACCCCAGGGAGTCCATAGACCTATGAAGGCCGTCTGGAAGCATCAGTTGAACACATCTCTTCGATGGTCGATGGCATCGCTGGCTCTTGTCTGTCTTGCTATGAGTTATGGCTGCGAAACGATGGAGCGATCCGAGCAGCCTCAATGGGTTCCGGTCCAGATTACCGATCTATCCACCGTAGCGGGAAAGTGGGAAGGGGTCATGCATCGGATACCGCCTGAACGGAGAGATGATTGGGTGACGGTGAACATCGCTTCGGATGGAAGATATCAGTTCACCAGCCTTCGAACCATCGGGGTCTTTGGCGGCTATGGTGAATTTGCCGTGAATGAAGGCAAATTGAGATCGCATTCGGAGCGTGGAACCATCCAGGCAGAACTCTATGAGGCTGGTGCCCAGCGCATGATCAAGGCGAAAGGCCGTGCGGAAGACGGAACAGAATACACGGCAGAGGTTAAGCCGGCCAAGTGAAGATATCAAGATGTCGCATATGCTGAGCGATGCACATGACTTTTTCGCCGTTGGAATTACTGTCCATGCCGCCCCGATCTCGCAAGCGAAAAGGACGAAGGCCAAGAGCGAGAAGATTACGTGAGCGACAACGAAGGTCTGACGGTTTTGCACGCTGTCTTGGGTGGGCGTTTGTCTGTGCGCTTCTGGTTGCCTGTTCAGTGACCAAAGAGCCGGGCACGCTTCCGCCCCCACTGCCGCCAGGACCGCTCGGATGGGAAGTTCCTCCCCCGATGTCTGCACAGGCGCTGCTGCCGCCGGACTGGCTCAAGGGGCCACACCACTTGGTCCAGGACGAAGTCGTGAACGATGGCGCCCAGCACCATTTTATCGTGAGCGCTGACTTCGGGGCGTTTCCCGCCACCGGTACGTCCATGCTTCGAACTCGGGTCATAGAAAGCGAGGCCATTGCGGCGCTGAAGGATGCGCGCCAATCGGAGGTGTTCGTCGATGCCCTCAAGTTTCAGGTTCTCCATCCCCTGCGCGGCGTGAAGATGCTGCTCACGGATCCGGGACGCGTGGGGAGCAGTGTCGGCGGGGGACTCTTGGAGTTTCTCGCCATGCCCGGACGCTTTAGCAAGTTCGAAGGGAGCGATCAGGAAGATTCTGTGACGAAGTCGACGATTGGGTTTTCTTATCTGAAGCGAAAACTCGCGTTTCAGTTCGGGGTGGATCCCTATTCGTCCAATCCCGTGCTGCAGGACGAACTGAATGAACTGACCTGGATTGCCTTCACCGCCGATCTGGCCCCTCAGTTCGGGTATCTCTTTATGCCTGGAGGCGCCATTCTCTGGATGAGCTTTAGCGCGACCCGCTGGACCTCGTACCTCGATGAGCAAGTCCGCGACTATTCACCAAGCGATCTGCGTGCCCTGAATCGGGACAAATTGCAGAAGATGGGGGTCAGTGAGGAGGATATCCACCGGTTCTTCCTCAATGCGCTCTATTCTCCGCGACACTCGACCATCATTACCACGGCGCTCGATGAACTGACCGGTGTCGATGACCGTGAGGCCTTCCTGGCGGTGGCGAGGGAGGCGAATTCCGATGAACTGGTCCTGTTTTACCAGCAGGTGGCGGAGATGATGCGCGGTTATCACCTGCACGTAGGCGCCGTTGACCGGCTGCTTGCGCTGCCGCGTATCCCGGCTCTCTATACCAAGAATCACGCGCTCGTCGTGATGCTGCCCGTCGATTACCTGTTTTGGACATCGCGCGTCGCGATGGTCGCACAGGCGCTGACGGCCAATATGCCCAGCCGGCCTCGTATCGCCCGGCGCGAACTCTGGATCGCCGGAAATGTCTCGCCTCGTGCCAGACAGGAACTCGAAGCGCTGGGATGGACGGTATACGAGCAGGTATCCGCAAAGCTGAACCCACCGGCATAACGGAACAGACCAATGCAAGACACAGGCGCTATGAGGACAACAAAATAGGTTGACCGGATCAAGAAGCCGTCCAGTAGTCATGTGCCTGTTAGTTGACAAAATAGGTCGCGGAGCATGCTGCTAAGATCCCCCACGAATGGGCGGGCTGTTCGATTGTGTGAAGGTATATCCACATAATCAGCTTGAACATCATATTCTTGGCCTGCGCCGTCGGGTGCACTAGCATAGACGTTAAGACTGACTTCGATCCGACGGTCGATTTCAGCCGGTTCAAGACCTTCGCGTTTGCGGGGTTCACGGATTTGAACCAAAGCGGCGTTCTCAACAATACTCTTACACGCAGGCGGCTGGAGACCGTCATCTCAGGGGAACTCGTGAAGAAGGGACTCAGGCAAGCCGGGGTAGATGAGAATCCGGACGGATTGGTGCATTATTGGATGGGTGTGACGGAGAAACAAACTCTGGAAAGCACGGGTCCTTCTGTCGGGCCTACCGCGGGTACGGAGATATGGCTGGGGCGCCGGCTACAGCGGAGTCACGACACGCGAATATAAGGAAGGGACCTTGATCACGGACCTGATTGAACCAATGAAGAAGGATCTTGTCTGGCGTGCGATGATGGTGGCCAACTTGAAAGATTCGACGGAAGGGAACATCAAACTTGGCAATGCTGCGGTCAAGAAAGCGTTCGAGAACTATCCACCGTCCCGGGCCAAATGATGATCCGCTCTGTGCCCACACTGTGAACGGGTCGTCAGTCGCGCCGGAGCGCAGTCGGCCCCTCTTGAACCGAAGATTTTGAAATCGATAAGGTCATTATCGGCGAGAGTCGCGTTCTGGGGAGCTGTGTGCGCCTTCATCTTGCTTGTCGCAGGAGGGTCACTGTGGCTCTGGGGTGACGCAAGAGGCATTCGGGAATGGGTGACGGAAAAAATCAGTACGGGGATACAAAGAAAAGTAACCATCGGCGGGCCCATCACTTGGAAGCTGTTCCCAACCCCGACGATGATCCTCAAGCAAGTCGCTATAGCCGAACATCTGGGTCCTGACTCATTGGACTTGGCGAAAGCGGGAACCCTAGAGGTGTCGATCGCCGTCCTTCCGTTGTTGCGCCGATCGATCGTGATTCCCTCCCTGACGATAAGCGACCTCGAAGTAGTCCTGGAGAGCAGAGCAGATGAAAAGATAACGGGCAGCCAGCTGTCTGCCCAAAGCCCTATCACGAAACCGAATCCAGTTGAGCCTCCCGTCCAGATCCTCACCATCCATCTCCGCCACGCGGTGGTGACTGTCAAGACAACGTCTTCCGCGCAGGTAGAACGAGTCACGCTCCACGAAGCAGAATTCGATGCCGTTCCTGGCCAGCCCGTACGACTCGTGGCAAGCGGGGAGTATAGGAACGTTCCTGTCATGCTCGACGCCACAGGCGGCACACTCCTCGATGCGATCGGAGGCGGAGCCGATTGGTGGCCGTTGGCATTGTCACTGCAAACCCCGGGGACAAGCCTCAAGCTCGAGGGCCAGGTCGGACTTCCCTTCGGAACACCCCGACTGGATGCTCATCTGAGTGTTGCCGGCGAGCGTTTGAATGGACTCAACCGTTTGTTGGCAGTCGAATGGCCGGCTCTAGGGCCCTATGCGTTGTCCGGACGTGTGAAGCTGGCCGACGGCAATGTAGATGCAACCGATGTGAAAGCGATGCTGGGTACCAGCGATCTAAGCGGCGACATGTCCCTGCAGTTCACAGGGCGGCAACACCTGGCTGCGCACGTGACCTCGCAAAGGATCAATGCGAGAGATTTTTCTCCTTCAGAAGCGGCTCGAATCGATCATGGTGCTCCTGTAGAAGACAACACGCGATTCGTTGAATGGTTAAAAGCATGGGATCTCGAACTCGCAATAACCTCCCAGTCTGTCATGGTTGGCGAGCGTGACATCGGATCATTACACATACAGGCAGATTTGCTCGCCGGATTGCTTCACATCTCAATTTCTGCTGCCAAGGTGTTCGGCATGCAAGTTAACGGAGGGGCGGAAATTGACCTCCGTCCGAGCGTTCCGAGGGCTTCGGTCACGCTCGCAGGACGGGGCTTTGACCCCGCGCTCGTCGTCGGTTCATGGTCCGGCAAACTCATCGGCCTGTCGGATGTCGTAGTCAACGGGGAGACATCCGGAACGACCAGGCAAGCGCTGCTCAACTCGATGGCCATCTCCCTACGGACTGACCGAGCCACGTTCCTGTTCGATGATCCGCTCTCCAAACGACCCGTAGAATTGCGGCTGATGGAAGGGCATGCGTTGCTCAACGCTGCGGGCGGAAACGTGCTTCTGAGAGGCCGCTATGGACGACGACTCTTCCGCCTCCAGGCAACGACCGGTGCGTTGTCCACCTTCTCAACCGATCGACCATGGCCGGTCCGTGTCGTACTAGAGAGCACAGGGGCCAGTCTCCTGGTTGACGGTGCGGTCCGCTCGCCCCTGGATCGTGGGAGCGTGGAATTGACCATCCGCGGCCAGGGCAACAGTCTCGATGCATTCGCGTCCTCACTTCCGGGCATCGGTCCGTTTCGGCTGTCGGGCCAGGTGACGAGTGATGGTCGGGGATCCTGGATCACCAAGGTAGCGTGGCAGGTCGGTGAGAGTGATGGAGCAGGGGAGTGCGACGTCGTGATGCAGGACGGCCGTTTTGCCGTCACGACGCAACTCAAATCACGCCGCATGCGCAGCGAAGATTTCAGCAAATCTGCTGCGGGTGACGAGCAGTCCGGGAGTGCTATGTCCGCGAGCGGAAGAGTCGAGATGCCGGTCGTTCCGCGGCATCTTGCGGCGCATCTCACATGGCACATTGATCACTTCCATGCCGGTCGTTTCAGTTTGGACAAAGTCGTGCTAGAGGGGTTAGCCGACAGCGGCCGGATGGAAATCTCGGGTTCAGCCAGCCACAGGCACGGCGACATGACCACAGCGCTCGTTCTTGACGGTACCACCATAATCCCCAAACTCCGCGTTCAGGCACACTCCGGAGGTTTCAACTATGGTGCTCTCCTCCGGGAATTAGACGCGACCGACCGTGTGGCCGGCACAACAGATCTCGCGCTCGAGCTTTCAAGCGAGGGCAGAACGTTCGAAGAAGTGTTGGACCAAGTCGTGTTTCAGGTCACAGCTCGGCCTCGCACCTTGCGCATCATGTCCAGGGCCGGTGATGAGACGATCCCAATCACGCTCTCAAGAGCTACCATTTCAAGTCAATTGCATGCTCCCGTGAGCCTCACACTCCAAGGCCACGTACGTACCTCCCCTCTCTCGATGACGGTGACAGGAGTGCCGTTGAAGCATATGGTTCCGATACCGGCACACCTCCCACTGACCATTTTACTGCGGGGGCCTGACATTGCCCTGGAGGCACAAGGGCGAGCAGGGGTTCACGCGGCGAGGGGGACGGCGGACTTTCACGTCCATCTCAAAGGGACCACCTTGTCGAGCTTGGCGGTCTTATTCGATAAGGATCTCCCCGGTCTTGCATCGTATGAGTTTGACGGTGATGTGACCGTAAGAGATCAGAAAGCCTCTCTATCCGCCCTTCATGCGAAGTTGGGAAAGAGTGATCTCGCCGGAAGGATGCAGATTGCATGGAACGGCCCTCGACCACGACTCAGCGGGAGCTTTTCGTCCGAATTCATCGAACCTAAGATATTGGAACAGCTCTCACCCCCGAGCGAAACACCGCCGGAGACTGAAAAGGGGCCGGACCAAACAGCCGACAAACCGTTAAACGAAGCGGCGGCGATTGGCGAGGGAGTGGTCGATTTTGTGAGTCCCATCAAGCTGCCGGGGACTGGAGGTGCGGATTCCCGAACCAGAATCATTCCGGACTGGGTGTTGCCCGTTCAGTCTTTCCGCTCAGTAGACCTAGACTTTTACTGGGCGGTCAAACGGCTTTCGATGCCGCCCGTTCAGATGGAGGATGTGATTGCGGTCTTGACACTGAAGGACGGTATCCTGAGTGCCGGTCCGCTTGAGTTTGGTCATCTTGGATCCATGACGACCGGAAAATTGACTGTGGACGGCGCCTCGACGGTGCCGCATGCCGCAGTTGAGATCACCACCACGAATCTCGATTACGGCGGACTCTTGAAAGCATTCAAAGTTACCAACTTGGTGGAGGGAAGCACGGATCTCATCCTGGCGACGGAAGGAAATGGCAGATCCCTGCGAGAACTGGCAGGTACCGCCAACGGCCATCTCGATATTGTCGCCGGTCCTGCAAGGCTGGCGACTCGATACGTCGAATTATGGGCATCAAATCTCATGACCTCCATGCTTTCGGAAGCGTGGCATCGGGAAAAGTTCGCCCAATATCATTGTGGCGCTGCCTATATCGACATTCAAAATGGAGAGATGAAGACGAACTCTCTGCTGATCGATGCGAGTGATCACTCGGTGGTAGCCGCCGGCACTTTGAATCTCGGGACCGAAGAGCTGGACGTGGTTGTCACTCCCAGACCAAAAGATTTGGCTTTTCTCAGTCTTGCAGCGCCGATCCGAATGACCGGACCGCTGAGTGCTCCGAAGATTTCGACGAATGCTCAATCAATTGCTTCGAGCAAGGCGTGGCAAGTACTCGATGTAGCAGACCCGATCGGACTGGCGTTACGAGTCCCACGCGTCATTCCCAATGACCAGCCTGATGGAGCACGCTCTCCCGCTCTCAATCCGTGCACGCTTGCCCTCAGGGGAGGAAAGGAAGCGCTCTCCACACATAAAGTCGTCCGTGCAGGATTCGATTGGTTGAGCGATGTCTGGCGAAGGGCAGGTCGAATCTTTCTAGGACAACCCGCTGTAACTGCTGGCGAGGGTTCGTGAGGGATCATGCCGTCTCGTACACGTCTTGATCTTACGTCCACAGCGCTGTTTGCCTTGAGCGTGCTGGCACTAGGCTGCGCCCGTATGGTGACAGTCGACTATGATCCTAGCAATAGTATGAAAGGGCAGGGAGAGCTGTCGGTCGTGCCATTTCGGTATGAAGCGGCCGACGAGCATCGAGTGCGGCCTCGGGAAGTGCAAAGCATCCAGGGCGCACAAAGGGAGCTCTTTCTTACTCAAGAGGTGGCTGCGTTTTTCACGGAAGCACTTCGCCGGGAACTGGCGCACGCCGGCTATACCGTAAATGAGTCCGGTACGCTCACGGTCTCAGGCTCCATCACACGTTTTTATGCCGATTGGAAGCGCGATGTCGATCGATTATTTGAATTGAACGCGACGTACAATGTCCGCTCAGGCGAACAGATAGTATTCACGTGGGCCTGCTCGACTGTCCAGAAAGGTCCCAATACGCTCGCGCAAGACACCATCCTCATCAGAAAAGGGACAGCAGATTGTATGCATCGGTTTATTCAAGCCTCACAGGAGGCCAATGTCCTGCAAAAATGAATAGCGACACGGCCTGTTCCTGTATATGCACGCACAATGCTGTATGACGCAGCTGGTATGTTAGAGCTCAGTTCTAAGGCGCTCCTCGTTCATGGTCTTCGCGGCCGGGCTATCTAAAGGCCAAAAAAATGAAAGTTCGTGAAGGCTAGGGATTTCCAGAGTGTTCAGCCTCTCTCAGTCTCTCTAAAAGAATCATCTTTCCTGATGAGAGCAACGGTCATCAAAGAGGGAGGCGCGGTCTGTCCGTTTCCAGACTACCTAGTAATCACCAAGCCTATCAGGGACCAAACTTGCCTTTACGTAACATTCCTATCTATGATAATGGCCCGTCATGAGTGATTCGGGTTGCCGGGAAATGGGCAGTACTCTCACTCCGGTCTGTGTTGTGGTTGTCTGAACTGGAGTGAAAACTTGCGAGCCACTCGTCTTATGCGGTCATTGAGTAGACTGGCCGATCAACTCGGGACGAGAGGATTATCCTCCGTCCAATCCATCATCGATTCTTCTCCTGCAAACATCGCTGTCCTTGATAGTAAGGGAGTAATCCGCCACGTCAATGCAGGATGGCGCCGGTTAGCCAACCGAAACGGTAGGACACACAAGTCGTACGGAATCGGCCACAACTACTTCAATTTTTGCAGGATATCCGGGGCGAGTGGATTGTCTTCTGATTCCACAATCGTGCAGGGAATTCAGCGTCTCCTCACGTCCAAGTCGCGGAAACTTTCTCAACTCTACACGTGTCGGATGTTTGCCAAAGACCAGTGGTTTCTTGTGCGCGGATGTCGATTCAACGAATCGGGCCAGTCGAACGAGCGTCGTCTCCTCCTTGTTCATGAAAAAACGGCGCCAACTCGCCCGACTTTCGCAGCTCTCAGGGACCAAGACGAACGTCTGAAAGAATGGATGGAATCCGCTCCTTTTGTTCCATGGGAAGCTGATGCCAAGACGCTGCGCATTACGTACATTGGTCCACAGGCCCAGTCGCTGTTGGGATATCCAGCAGAAAGCTGGTACGAGCCAGACTTTTGGTTCTCACATATTTATTCAAACGATCGACAGTCGGTCATAACGCAATACAAGGCGCTGGGAAGAAGGCGAACCCGTCGGGAGCTTCAGTACAGAATGGTTGCCAAGGACGGAAGAATTGTGTGGGTGCGGGATACGGCCATCATTGTGGACAAAAAGGGCGAGGCAAGAATTCTTCGAGGTTTTTTCTCGGACGTCAGTTCTGAAGCAGTATTGCGAGAACGTGAAACTCTCTTGCGGTTGTTGTCTGAATCTATCGACGAAGTGTTTTGGTTCGTCAGCGTGAATCCCGAACGTCTCATCTATATCAGCCCCGCCGTCGAACAGATCATGGGAGCGAAGACGGACAAATTCTATGAAGATATGGGCTTCTGGCTACAATGCATCCATGAAGAGGATCGGGAGCGGGTTAGCAAAGCCTACCGCAATTGGCTCAGTGGAACCGCTCCCGAATACAAGCTGGAGTTCAGAATCGTCTTGCCCGATGGTCGAATTCGGTGGATGGCGGACCATGGCGCGCTGCTCTATGGCGACGGAGATCACCTCAGGTTTGCGACCGGTATCGCCAAAGACATCACGGACCAAAAGCAGACCGAGGAGACGCTGCGACGGCTGAGCGGACAGCTGATTTCTGCACAAGAAGATGAGCGGCGGAGGATCTCCCGCGAACTGCACGACCATGTGAGCCAAACCTTGGCTTTGCTCACCGTGGAGTTGGAGCAACTGAGTCGGGGCGACGACATGTCGCTGAAGGAAAACGACCTCTTGGCTGCCATGCAACGGCGATTGAGAGCCCTTTCGTCGGATATTCACGCCTTGTCTCACCAACTCCATCCGGCAAAGCTGAAGTATCTTGGTTTGGTATCCGCCATTCGAGCGATGTGCCGGGATGTCGGATCCGCCGGCATGACCGTTGAATTCTCCGAACATGAGGTACCACGGGATTTGCCGGAAGACATCGCCCTGACCATTTATCGTGTCATGCAAGAAGGCTTGCAGAACGTGAGAAAGCACAGCGGGTCAATGTATGCAGAAGCGGAGTTGAAGAAATCTTTTGCAGAGCTGATCCTGCGGATTTCCGATGAGGGGAAGGGATTTAATTCGAGTACTTCTGACGGCACTGAAGGACTTGGTCTGCTGAGCATGAGGGAACGACTCAGCTCGGTCGGTGGGGCGCTGGCCATTTCGTCGGCACCCGGCCGAGGGACAGTCATTGAAGCGCGAATACCGTTGCCCGCTGGCCACGTTCCTACGGAGTAGTTATGAAACCGCTTCGACTCGTTCTTGCCGATGACCATGTTGTCCTTCTTGATGCGTTCAAGCTGCTTCTGAAAAATGAGTATGATGTGGTTGGAACGGCAGCGAACGGTCAGGACCTAGTGGCCACGGCCATCAGACTCAAGCCGGATATCATCATCGCTGACATCACCATGCCGTTGTTGGACGGGCTGAATGCCGTCGCAGAGGTGAAGAAATTCTTGCCGCATGTGAAGGTCGTCATCCTGACCGCCAGTGAAGATCCCGATCTGGCTGAACGAGCCCTAGCTGTCGGCGTCGCCGGGTATGTGCTGAAGAGCTCCGCCGCCTCTGAACTCTTCAATGCGTTGAGCGTCATACGCTCAGGGGAACGCTACGTCACTCCTGCCATAGCCGAAACACTTGAGGAGAGAGCCGTGACCGGTCAGAGATCGCGCTCGTCTCATCGAGAACTCACTCCCAGACAACGCCAGGTCGTACAATTGTTGGCTCAAGGCTTTTCCATGAAGCAGGTTGCCGCCTCGCTTGGCCTGACCGCCCGGACCGTCGCGTTCCACAAGTATCAGGTCATGGCGCAGTTTCGACTGAAATCCAGTGCCGACCTCATACGTTTCGCCATCCGTGAACGCGTGGTTTCCAATCTCTCCCCCTCGTAACTGTGCTCGCCCGAACGGCCCTGTAAGTTTTGACAGTGGCTATCACTTTGGCGCTGTGGTACCTCTCACGGCAATCTTCAATCCAATCTTCGGGACACCGCGTGTCAATCGAAGAACCCAATACTCTCCCGCGACGCACCAGCATCATCTTGGCGGATGATAATGATTCGCTGCTGGAACGCGAAACCCAATTGTTGTCCGGCGAATTTGATGTCCTCGGCGCAGCTATGGATGGCCGAACCTTGGTCGAGCTGGTGCAGCGATTGGATCCCGATGTCGTCGTGCTGGATATTTCCATGCCGAACGGTGACGGCCTTGATGCAGCCCGTCGCCTGAAAGCAGATGGCATGAGAGCCAAGATCGTATTTCTGACGGTGCACGACGATCCAGATTTCCTACGGGAAGGTCTGCTCGCCGGAGGGATGGGGTATGTGATTAAAGACAGACTCGTTTCCGACCTACCTCGAGCCGTTCACGATGCGGTGGCAGGGCGAAAATTTGTATCGGCCTCGCCAAACTTGCAGTTATAACCGGGTTTCCCGCGGTCATTTCTCTCCACACACTTGTAGCCGCTCCACTCCGCGCTTCAGCACAGCTGCCCTGTCATTTTTACCAGTAGGCAGTCATTGATGGCGGTGGTAGAGATGAGCACGCTCAATGCGGCTTCTGCAGGCGTTTCTCTGAGTGTTCATTGTGGAGGTGAGTATGAAGGAAAAGGACCGGGCTATTCGTGTTAGCGATGATCGCCCTGTCGATGACTGAAGTTCGGAGCGAATCCCGTTTTCGATGATTTGACCGCCCGGAATGAGATTTGATCAGCCAAGGAGGTCGCATGTCTGCCGATTCATACGATGTTCCGGTCCTGCAACACGTGCTTCACCCATCGGATTTTACTCCGGCCAGTGAAGCGGCCTTTGCACATGCCCTCAAGGCCGCGCTTGTCGCCAAAGCGGCCCTCACTATCCTTCACGTTTCGAAAAAGGAGGAGGCGGAGTGGACGGAATTCCCTGGGGTGCGGGCCATGCTCGAGCGTTGGGGTTTGTTGCCGAAGAACAGCGCACAACGTGACGTCTCGAAGCTCGGCATCAGCGTCAAGAAAGTCCAGGCTGTCCATGACGACCCTGTGGAATCCGTGACGACCTATCTGGAAGGACACAATACAGATCTTATCGTCCTGGCTACCGAGCAGAGTAAGGGCAAGGTTCAGTGGCTCAGCAAGTCCGTCGCCATCCCCATCTCGCAGAAAGCACGGCAGATGACGCTGTTCGTTCCCAAGGGCGTTGACGGATTTGTCTCCATCAAAGACGGATCCATCTCTTTGAACAGTCTCCTTATCCCGGTTACGTCCGTTCCCCACGCCCAGCCGGCCATTCAGGCCGCTGTGCGGATGGTACATCGGCTGAACGCACCCAAAGGCGTATTCACCGTGCTTCATGTTGGAGATCAAGAGAGCATGCCAGATGTCCGCCTTCCCGACCTGCCGGGTTGGCGCTGGAACACTGTGGTTCGTTCAGGCGAGGTCATCGACGTCATTCACGAGACAGCGTTGGAGATCAAGGCTGAACTCATCGTCTTGACGACTGAAGGACGGAATGGTTTTCTCGATGCGCTGCGCGGCAGCCACAGTGAACGAATACTCAGCCACTCTCCCTGCCCACTATTGGCGATCCCTGCAAGCGGGTTCATGGCTTCGGTGATGTGACACTCAGAAGCGTAGTGCGGTTCTGTATTTTGGTCCCGGGATTTTGATAGGTCGCTCCGTCCGGGAAACAGAAGCGTGGTTAACGCAAAGACCGTGATTCATGGACACCACTCTTGAAAGAACATCTTCTCGGGGCGTTTCGCATCGCCGTTATCGTCCTTGTGTTGTGTGCCTCAGCATCAGGGTGTACAGGATCCATCCATCAGGCACCTGATCGAGAGCCAACCGGGACGCCGATGTCGCGATTCCGGGTCCTTACCTACAACACATTGCACGGACTTGAGCCGAGTGGGCTCACGGTCAAAGCCAGCGAATCGAAAGAAGCGCGCCAGGCTCGGCTCGATCTTCAATTTAGACAACTGTCGGTGATCCAACCGGACGTGATGCTCCTTCAAGAGGTCAATCCGCTGCCTGAGATGGCCGATAGATATGTCGCGGCGATGAAGAGTTTCGGCTTGCAGTATGCGGCAGTTCATCAGGTGGATGCCTGCGGGGTTCGTCTGGGTCCTGGACTCGCGGTGGTTCCCGGCTTGAATAATGGGTTAGCCGTTCTCGCCAAGGCTCCTCTGCTGCTACGAAAGGTGGAAGGTCTCAAGCTTAGCGGAGGCTTTGGACGCTGCGATGACTACATGGGCTTTCAGACGGGTGAACTTCGTTATGCCCTGATCGCCGAAGTCGAAAACCCGAATACGGGCAGGAAGCTTCTGACGGTGAGTCTTCATCTGCACTCCGGTATTGAACGGAATGCGTTTTTCATTCAGAAAATCAACGAAGCGTGGAAGCAGGGAAAAGCACGACGTGAAGACTTCGAAAGCATTGTTGCCGCGATGGAGCAAGACCAAAACAGACGGCTCGATGAAATTCGCCTGCTCCTCAAAGAGATACAGAAGCTGAATGCGAAGGCAGACTATCTCGGCACCCTCATTGGCGGGGATTTCAACTTTGAACCAGACGACCCGGAATATCGTGAACTCGAACGCGCCGGTCTAAGAGACACGTACGCGATGGCGAGTCCCGAAACCTAGGTCTACAGTCTTGATCCTCAGCGAAACGTGATCGCCGGCAAGGGAGTACGGGAAGTACCTTCCTCACTTCGCGAGGCGATGAAACGATTGCCTGAGAGTCAGCAACAGAAGATCCTCGAGGGGTATCAGAAGGGCATAAGTGAAGCGAGGCGGGTTGATTTTCTGTTTCTCATGAGAAAACCATCGGATGGTCCCGAAGGCTGTTTCAGGCAGGAACTGTTCGGACAACCCGACGCAGGTTCAACCGCACCAGGATCCGATCACTACGGTGTGCTCGTCACCTATATAGCCGACGCATCCCAGTGTGGGCGAAGTATTTCGTAAGTGGTAGTGGGTCTATATGTTGAACATTATGTTGAATATGTCGATGCCGATTCATGCAATAATCGGCTTCGTGGTGGGTTTCGGCACGACATTCGCCGCCATGCCCGATCTCATCGCCATGCTGAAACGACGGTCCTGTCAGGGCATGAACCCGACCATGGCTGCCATCATGGGGACGTTCCAGATCATCTGGGTGGATTAGGGGGTCTTAGTCGAGTCGAGGCCCGTCAGCATATGAAATGCCGACATAAAGATTTCTTGGTGATGATACTGGCTCTTGGCCTCTTGGCCTGTACCTCATTCAATGTCAAGACCGACTATGATTCGACGGCAGATTTCACCACGTTCAAGACCTTCTCCTTTGCGGGACTCGCCGACGTCAACAAAGGCGGGATCTACGACAATTCCTTGACGCAGAAACGCATCGAATCTGCCGTCGTGCGAGAGCTCACCGCTAAAGGGCTTCGCCAAGTCGGATTAGATGAGCCATCAGACCTCCTGGTCCATTACTGGTTCAACGTGCAGGACAAGCAACGACTCGAAAGCGGCGGAACCTCGGTGGGTGTGGCTCGCTATGGCGGCGGCTATGGGTGGGGGATGGGGTATGGAGGAGGGGTGACGACAGTTGACTATAAGGAAGGCACTTTGATTTTGGATTTGGTCGAACCGGCGAAGAAGCAGTTGGTATGGCGCGCGACGATCGTCGGCACACTGCAGGATTCGACGAAGGACAATGTCGAACTCGGGAACAAGGCGATCGCGAAGGCATTTGAGAGTTATCCGCCCGGCACCAAGGCACCATAATAACATAACTCAACAAAGGAGGGGCCCATGAAAAAACCAGTAACCATTATCGCTGCACTGATCGTGCTGCTGCTCTCCGCACCGAGCCGAGGCTTGGCGGATGACGCTAGCGACGCCAAAAACCTGATCGATCAGGCGGAAATCACCCTGAAGAACTTCATGAATGACCCGGACATGAAGTGGTTCGCCAGCCACCTACAAGAGGCAAAGGGTGTCTTCATCGTGCCAAAACTCACGAAGGGTGCCTTCATCTTTGGGGTGGAAGGCGGCAACGGCGTCGTGCTTGCGCGCGATGAAAAAACCGGTGCATGGAGCGAACCGGTGTTTTATGAAACCTCGGCAGCCAGTTTCGGCCTCCAGGCAGGAGCCCAGTCCTCAGAGGCGGTCATGTTGATCATGACGCCGAAAGCGGTGGAGTCGCTCTTGGCGAACAAGTTCAAGCTTGGCGCAGACGGATCTGTTGCGATCGGGCCGAAGGGAGGAGGAGCCGACACGAACCTGACGGCTGATTTTGTGACGTTCACACGTGCGAAGGGATTGTATGCCGGAGTTTCGTTCGACGGAGCGTCGATTCGGGCAAGGGACGACATGAATGCCGCCTATTTTGGTGAGGAGATACGTCCGTCGGACATCATCATTGCCCATAAGGCCAAGCCCAACCCGAATTCCAAGGAATTGCATGGCATGCTGACGACAGCCAGCGCGAAACAATAGTGGACAACGGAGGCTGAGCGAAGCGCAACGAACAACGAACACGTGTGACACGCAAGGTCACCGTGGTGGGCGGCAGGTATCTGTATCGTTTCAACTCAGCAGTTTTCCCCTTATGGGGGAGATTGCCGCCGGTGCAGAATCGCCGCCCTCCGGTGGGCCCGGTGGCGAAACCGTCTGCTCTGAGCTGGTGCCTGACGTCGAACGGTTGAAATGTTACGACGATGCGGCAGCGCAGCGGAGGACAGATTTCGGACTCAACGTGGGGTTTTCAAAACGGTTCGAAGCTGTCCTGGACTTCGGCACCGACTGGCATGGCGGGTATGTGGTGGTGGCCGCGCCAACATTTCGATTTTGAAGACGTCGTTCAGGAAGGAGTTGAGTACGCAGGTGAGTCGAAAGACACGATCACTGAGTGGCGGGGTCTTGCTGTTGTCATGGTGCAGTTTTGTGACGACAGTAAGTTCGGTCGCTTTCGCGCAAGTGCCTGCACAGTCGCCGGTGCAACGGGAACAGGTCCCTCCTTCGGAGCAGACCACAGCTGTCGAGCAGCCAAAATCACCGGAGGCGGAGATACGATACGAACGGATCACGGTGCGACCAAGCGAAGGGTATCTGGCAGGATTCGGTGGATACACATTCGGCGGAAAATTCGACGCCGATGGTCTTGGGATCTTCAACGGCGTCAGCTTTGGCAATCATAGTCTCGCTGATTCCGGCGTATATGGGGCAAAAGCCGGCGGATTCTTCCCCGGTGAGTTGAATTGGTTCGGTGTGGAGGCCGAAGCGTTTAATACGACCCCGCATCTGGAGCAGCAAGGTGGTGGGGCTGGGAGTCATATGCGGGTGACAACGATTGCTGTGAACGCCATTGCTCGGGCTCAGTTCGCCTGTGAAATGCGGAAGGTGAGTGTCGACCAGGTGACACCACGACTGGCCTTTCAATATGAACAGGAATTTTGCCGTCTGCAGCCTTATGGTGGAGTTGGTCTGGGGATCTACTGGGTGGATATATCCAATAGTACGTTTTCGGCTCACGCGAACTTTGTCCCCGGTTTCAATGCATTGGCGGGCCTTCGCTACTACCTCACAGATCGAATCGCCATGTTCACCGA
>CAWKPI010000003.1:0-135000 GCA_963851455.1 uncultured Nitrospiraceae bacterium | reverse complement strand
GTGTGGAAGGGCCATCGCTCAACGGATAAAAGGTACGCCGGGGATAACAGGCTGATCTCCCCCAAGAGTTCACATCGACGGGGAGGTTTGGCACCTCGATGTCGACTCATCGCATCCTGGGGCTGAAGCTGGTCCCAAGGGTTAGGCTGTTCGCCTATTAAAGCGGTACGAGAGTTGGGTTCAGAACGTCGTGAGACAGTTCGGTCCCTATCTGTTGTGGGCGGAGGAGAGTTGAGAGGGGCTTTCACTAGTACGAGAGGACTGTGAAGGACGGACCTCTAGTGTGCCGGTTGTCGCGCCAGCGGCAGTGCCGGGTAGCTATGTCCGGTAGCGATAATCGCTGAAAGCATCTAAGCGAGAAGCGTGCCTCAAGATAAGCTCTCCCGGGGCGTTATGCCCCCTAAAGACCACTTGTAGACTACGAGTTTGATAGGCTGGGTGTGGAAGGCCCGTGAGGGCTGTAGCTAACCAGTACTAATCGGTCGTGCGGTTTAACATCCTTTGCTCCTGATAGACATGGTCTTCACGCGAGCGAACGCGTCACGAGTGCTGAGAAAGTTCTGAGTGCTGCAATGGCTGACTCGAACGTCAGGACTCGCATTCAAGATGTACGATGTTCCCGGTGGCCATACCGGAGGGGCCACACCCGTTCCCATCCCGAACACGGAAGTTAAGCCCTCCAAGGCCGATGATACTGCTGCCGTGAGGCAGTGGGAAAGTAGGACGCTGCCGGGTTACAAAAAGAGCCTGCTGGTGAAAGCCAGCAGGCTTTTTCATTTTCCATCGAAGATTGCGAAGGCGGCGTGGTCATCCCCTGTGCTCGCGCAACCAAGATGCTACATCCGTTCGACGACGATCGCCAGCGCTTCTCCGCCACCGATACAGAGACTGGCCAACCCTCGCCTGGCGCCGCGGGCCTCCATGGCATAGAGCAGGGTCGTGAGAATGCGCGCGCCGGTGGCGCCGATCGGATGGCCCAGCGCGACCGCCCCACCGTTGACGTTGACTTTCTTGGGATCAAGCCCCAGTTCCCGGTTGATCGCGAGGGAGACGGCGGAGAAGGCTTCATTGATCTCAAACAGGTCGATGTCGCTGAGCGAAAGACCGGTCTTCTTGAGCACCAGCTTGATCGCTTCGACCGGCGCAATCGTAAACCACTCCGGCGCGAGTGCCGCTCCTGCATAGCCGATGATGCGCGCCATCGGCGCGAGTCCAAGACGCGCGGCTTCCTCTTCCGCCATGACGACCAACGCTGCTGCCCCGTCGTTACAGGAAGGAGAATTGCCCACGGTCAGGACCCCGTCTTCCTGGAACACCGGCTTGAGGTCGCGCATCTTGCTCAGATCGACTCGATTCGGTTCCTCATCCTCTGTGACGGTCATAGGGCGCGCCTTTCCGTTGTGGCACGTCAACTGGGACGATTTCCCGCTTGAAGGCCCCGGTCGCAATGGCTTCTTGGGCGCGGCGGTAGCTTTCCAAGGCGAAGTCGTCGAGCTCCCTTCTGGTGAGCCGGTACTTTGCGGCACAGAGTTCGCCGCCATTGCCCATATGGAAATTGTTATAGACATCCCACAGGCCGTCTTTGACCAGGCTGTCCACCAGCTCCGCATGTCCCAGCCGATACCCCTGTCGCGCTTTCTCCAACAAATAGGGCGCGCGGGTCATGTTTTCCATGCCGCCTGCCACGACGATTCTGGCCTCGCCGAGCGCAATGGCCTGAGAGGCCATGATCAGGGTCTTGAGGCTGGACCCGCAGACCTTGTTGACCGTCGTGGCGCCAACCGAGTTGGGGATTCCGGCTCCGATCGAAGCTTGTCTGGCCGGCGCCTGGCCGAGCCCGGCGCTGAGGACACAGCCCATATACACGTCGTCCACGCGCTCGGGCGCAACGTGAATGCGCTTCAGTGCTTCAGTAATGGCGATGCTGCCTAGCTTGGTTGCGGGCACGGAGCTGAACACCCCGTTGAAGCTCCCCATCGGTGTTCGCACCGCGCTGACGATGACCGCCTGCTGTTTCTTATTCACAGCATTTGCTCCCACTGGCTCTGCTCGAGAATTCCAATGAGTGTCGCCATTAACCGGTCCGGCATCACTATGGAGACACTGGAAGACTCTGAAATAATTCATGCTACGCGCCAGCCCGTCATTTCTCAAGCAAGGGCACGATCCCTTCCTCAAGCCAGGCATATTCGCCGCTCATGATTGCCTTTGACAGGCGGTAGACGATGGCGTCTTTTTTGTGTCTGCGGATTCTTTTCGCCAGGAGGAGGGAGGATTCAGACGATCCGCCATCTCCTGACAGAAATAGGTGGCAAGCTCATGGATGCCGGGCTTCGTCCGCATTTCTGGTTGGGACGCAAACCAGAGCGTCGCGGCCATGGGAAAGAGCCAGAGGCTGTCATTCACCAAATGCTTGCAACAGGAGTTGCTTATTGTGCAGGCTCTGCCGGTGGCGGAGCGTCGCGGCGAGGGTCGATCGTGTCAGGCTCCGTGAGGACGACTCGATAAAACGAACCCACCGTGCATATTCTTTTCCGAACATCGCAGAAGTGCTCGGAGAATGCGAGAAAGGGAGACAGGAGCGAAGCGCCATGCGCGCGTAGTACAGCGGCGCCGCGATCTTGTGTGAAGGTGATCCTTGGAGAAAGGCGATGCCCTGTTCGATATAGGGAGCGAGGGCCTCGCGCGCCATCCAGATGCGCAGAATCTCACTCGTCCCCTCCCACACCAGATTAATGCGGGCGTCGCGAAGCATGCGCATGACCGGAATGCCGAGTTCGCCGCTCTTACGCTGTGACTCAACGGTCATGAATCCCCGTCCCCCGCGCACTTGGAACAGATCGTTGACCACCTCCCAGTACCACTCGCTTCCGATAATTTTGGCTGCCGCCGACTCCAGCCGGAGATCGCCCTTCTTGTTCGCCCAGGCTCCGCAGAAGGCCATCACGGCGTCGAGCGCCAGCGTATAGGCCGCAGCACGGCAGAGTTTTTCTCCGATCAGAGTGTGTTCGCCGATCGGTTTGTTCCACTGGACGCGCGTCCGCCCCCACCAGCGCATCACGGACAGGCACTGTTTGAGACCCCCTAAACAGGCTGCGGGAAGCGTCAGGCGGCCGACGGTGAGCGTGGCGAGTGCGATCCTCAGTCCGTCCTCTTCGCTGCCCAGGCGATTTTCAATCGGGACGTAGACGTTGTTGAACGTCGGTACGCCGTTGTAAATCCCTCTCACGCCCTCGAAACGCAGACGAGTGACGGAACACCCTGGCCAGTGGGTTTCAACGATGAAAGCCCCATATCGCTTCTGTGCCTGGGGGTCTTGGAGTTCCTCTGGCCGATCAACGATTCGTGCGATGACGACCAGCATGGAAGACAAAAACTCGCCGTCCTGCTTGGCAGAATTCGTAATGAAGAACTTCTCTCCTGTGAGGCGATAGGCGACGGTCTTCCCGTTTTCTGTGACGCGGACAGCGTAGGTTTCTACCTTTGAGATGTCGCAGCCCACGTTTCGTTCCGTGAGTGCAAACCCTGAAATTTCTCCCCGCGCGAGCCGAGGAAGATACTTGGCCTTCTGCTCTTCTGTTCCGAAGAGGCGCAGTGGTTCGGGAACGCCGATCGATTGCGCCGCCGACAACAGCACGGTGAGCGATGCGTCAAAACTTCCGCATAGGGTGGCGACTTTCTGATACTCATATTGGGTCAACTCCTGCCCGCCGAAGCGTCTTGGGAATCTTGATGCCGAAGGCTCCGAGTCTCAGCCAGTGTTTTCAAGACCGGCTCAGGCAGCTCCCCCTCACTGTCAACTCGTTCAGGATCCAGGGGTATAAGGGCGAGCTTTGAATTGTTCGAGGAAATCCAGGGCGGACGGACTCGTCTCGTGGGATGCCGATTGAGGTAAAGAGGTCCCATCGGACGTCGGTCTCAAACAACCCCGCAAGAAAGCCGGAATAGGAAGCCTTGTCACGAGCGGTCTCAGCCACCGCCACAGACCCTTGAAACACATCCGGTTTTGTCATGCGCGTCACCTCCATGATAGGCAAATTAGGGTGCAGTCGCTACGTATCATTTTTAACCTTACCACTATTGACTGCCATTTGTCCCAGAATCGGCCTGCCACCCCCTCTTATGTAGCAGTCCCATACCTCCAGGAACGAGGCGAACCGTCTGTGCTAGATCAGTGGTAGGATATGACGTAGGTCTGGCGTGTCTGTGGCAGCGGCGAGTGACAGTTCTTCACTCCTGATTTCGTGACGGAGAATGCACCATGCGCAATGTCGTCGTCGTCGACGGATTTCGTACCCCCCTCTGCAAGGAGGGAACAGACTTTCGCGAGACGGATGCGGACGTGCTGGGCGCCTGGGTCGTCCGCGAAATGATCACAGCGGTGTCATCGCTGGAATCTCCCCCTGGAGACGATCGATTGCGTGTTAGGAAGCAATGTGGCGACGCCCATGCACGCGGTCAATCCGACGCGAGTTGCAGCTGTCACCGGCGGCCTTCCCGCGACGATTCCCGCCGATACGGTGGCGGGGAAAAATTGCGGATCCGGAGTGACGGCACTCTACTATGCGAGCTTGCGCATCAGGAGCGGTGATGCCGATACGGTGCTCGTCGATCGGCATGGAGGCGATGAGCCGGATCCCGATCGTCTACCACCAGACTGTTGCTGACCTCCTCCTGCAATACGGCAAAGCCAGAAGCCTTCGCGAACGTGCCGCCGGCGCTCTTGCCCTCATTCCCAAGCTCCTTAACCTCAAGAGCTATCCACCGCGGCGTCGGGTTGGTGATGGGTCTCACGGATCCGATGTGTGACCTCATCATGGGACATACCGCAGAAAATATTGCGAAAGATCCGGCTCTTGGTATCACTCGCGAGGACCAGGACGCGTTTTCCGTTCGATCACACAGAAATGCGGCACGGGCGTGGAAGAACGGACTGTTTGCGGACGAGGTCGTGCCCATGTACGTCCCTGAGCGAGAGCACCTACGTCGAGCGAGACAACGGAATTCGTGAGGATGCCAGTCAGGAGACATTTCGTGACGTCAAACCTGTCTTCGACAGGCACCACGGCTCGGTGACGCCGGCCAACGCCTCGCAGATCACGGATGCAGCCGCAGCCATGCTGCTCATGGAGGAGGACAAGGCCAAGTCCCTCGGCTTGCCGATCCTCGGGTACGTGAAAGACTACGCCGATTTTGGGTATGAGCCTGCCTGCATGGGCCTGGCCCCTGTCGGAGCCATCGCCAAAGTGTTGTCCAAGGCTCGCCTGACCCTCAAAGACTTCGCAGTCATGTGAGATTAACGAAGCCTTTGCATCCGTCGTGTTGGGGATTAGCCGCATTCTTGACTCGTCATCTCTCATGGAACGCAAATTTGGCCGTTACGGATGGACTGAACGTCTCGGCGAAATCCCGCCCGACGATCTCAACCCGCACGGCGGCGCCATCGCGCTCGGTCATCCGGTCGGCGTTTCCGGTCTGCGCTTGGCTATGACCTCTCTGTTCGAACTCAAACGACGGAATGCCGAGCGGGCGCTGATCAGCGCCTGCGTCGGAGGTGGACAGGGCGTGGCGATGATCTTGGAGAGGAAATAGCCATGTCAACGGATCCCACCACCTCTTCCTGCTCTCACGGCGAGTTCAAACACTTTAAGACCGCGTTCTTCACGAGGGAATTCTTACTGGCAGGTTTTGATTACTTCGGCAAGTCGGTCAATGTGCTCAATGTCGAGAGCATGTCGGAGTGGCAGAAGATTGTGCTGTTTGCAGAGCAATCCTCTGCAGTCAAAGGTGTGGTGCTGGTGAGCTTGAAGGAAGGAAATTTCTGTGCAGGAGCCGATCTGGAGCAGATGCACGACGCGCAACAGCGACGCTCCTTTCAGGAGATGGAGCAACTTGTGATCACTGCTCACAGGCTCTTTGACGCGATGGAGGATCGCCGAAACCGTTTCGTCGCCGCAGTGGAAGGCTGCTTGTTTGGGCGGTGGACTCGAGCTGGCGCTGGCCTGCCACACGCGAATTGCCAGCACCCATCCGAGGACCTGTTTTGCTCTGCCCGAAGTCAAACTGGGCATTCTTCCTGGGTTCGGCGGCACTCAACGTCTCCCGAGGCTGATTGGTTTACCAGCGGCATTGGAAATGATCACGACGGGGAAGACGGTTTTTCCCCGGCAGGCTCGACGGATGGGCCTTGTAGAAGAGATGGTGACCTCGATCCCTTGCCGCGTCAGGACTCTGGAAGAGGTTCAAAAAGAAGCCCTCGTTCAAGCCGCTATCGTGCAAGCCTGCGCACTCTGCTCAGTTCCTATCCGACGACGCCCTCTCCGGGCGAGCCAGCGGTTCTTGAGCCTGCCCGGTGTTCGTGCACTGTTGTGTCACTACGCGCGACGGCAGGTCATCAAGCGGGTTCGGCATTTCTATCCGGCTCCGCTCCGTGCCATCGATGCAGTGGAGAGAGGGATGCGTGTGAGCATTCTGGAAGGATCGCTCACGGTCGAAAAGCCTCTCCTTCTGGATCTCATGGCCAGCCCGATTTCCTCACACCTCGTTGGGCTGTTCCTGGCCGGGGAGGAGGTGAAACGGCAGGTTGCCACGGTTCCAAAAGCGGCGACACCTATCGGAGTACTGGGGGCCGGATTGATGGGCTCACAAATCGCCGGGCAGCTCGCCGAAAAAGGATACTCGGTGGTGTTGCGAGATGTGGCGTCGGACATTCTTGCGGCAGCGATGGGGAGGATCCATAAAACTCAAACCACCCAGGTCCGTAAGCAAAGTCATTCTTCCCTCCGACCTGTGCTATCGGGTCATGCGGATTGCTCCAACGACACGCATTAGGGATGTGAGCGTCGCGTCCCTTGTCATCGAAGCCGTGTCGGAGAAATTGGAAGTGAAACGAGCGGTGCTCGCGGAGTTTGAATCGAAGGCACGTCCCGATGCGATATTTGCGACGAATACGTCGTCGTACACCTTGGCCGACATTGCAGTGAAGGCTATCCATCCTGAACGGTGCGTAGGCCTCCACTTCTTCAATCCTGTCGCCAAAATGCAGTTGGTCGAAGTGGTGCGCGCATCGTTCACATCGGACACGGCTCTCGCGGTAGCCTGTAGCCTTGCCAAACAGCTGGGCAAGTTTCCTCTGGTCGTGCGTGATGGACCGGGATTCCTCGTGAATAGGATTCTGTCGCGTTATCTGGCAGAGGCCGTGATCATGGTAGGTGAGGGCATTCCCATTCGGCGCATTGACACTGTCGCCAAGGATTTTGGCATGGCAGTGGACAGCGGGCATCCGATGGGTCCTCTGGAGCTGCTTGATCTGATCGGACTTCCGGTCGCCATACACGTGCTGACCTCACTCGCCGTGCTGGGATCTCGAATCGAGTCGCGCGATGCGTTGCTGCGGAACTTCCTTCCGGAAAAAAAGCCACCGCTGACATTTTGGAAGTCCGGAAAAGAGAATCCCCAAGCGCTGGATGCAATCGCACACTATCGTCGCGCATGCCCTTCAGAAGTTGGTCCCATCTCTGACGACATCCTTCACCAACGCCTGTTTCTTCCGATGGTCGACGAGGCGGTGCGCTGTCTGCACGACAATATTGTGGAAAAGGCCTGGCAAGTTGATTTTGCACTGACGTATGGGATCGGATTCCCCGCATTCCGTGGGGGTCTCCTCACCTGGGCTCGGCAAACGATGACGCCGGAACACATAGCCCAGGATTTGGAGTCGCTGGCAGTCAAGTACGGCAAACGCTTCGAGCCCTGTCCGGGTCTTTCAAGCGGAGGGTGGTAGTTCCGAAAATCTTTTGAGCCGACTTGCACGAAACGGAGCGCCTCATGTCCGAGAATCCCTGGTTCCAAAATTACCCCGAGGGAGTCCCCCACGTCGCTTTCTCTTCAGTCCAGAGACCCTCCCTGCCATGTTCTCTCGGAGCGCGCAGCGGTTTTCACGGCGTCCGGCTCTCTATTTCTTCGGCAAGACCATTTCGTACCATGAGTGCCACTCCCTCGTGGAACGATTCGCTTGCGGCCTCGCGGCTTTGGGAATTCGCAAGGGCGATCGCGTGGCTCTCTGCCTCCCCAATTCTCCACAGGCGGTCATCGCCTACTTCGGTATTTTAAGGGCCGGAGGGATCGTGGTGGCCTGCAACCCGACGTACACGGAACACGAACTCTCCCACCAGCTGCACGACGCCGGAGCCCGAGTGATCGTGGTGCTCGACCTCATGTACCAGAAAATCCAGCACCTCGATCTGGATCTGATCATTGTCACGCGGATCACCGATTTCATGACGACGATCGCGAAGCTTATCTATCAACACCGAAACGGCCACGCGCCGCTTGAGATTCCGGTCAGAGAGACAACGCTGTTCTTCCATGATGTCCTGGCCCGCGTAACCCCGGTCGCGCCAGAGGACCTTCCGATTGTAACCCCGGACGATGTCGCGCTCCTTCAATACACAGGGGGCACGACCGGAGTGTCCAAAGGAGCGGAGCTGCGTCACCGCAATCTGACGGCCAACGTCCGGCAACTGATCAGCTGGTTTTCTCCCGCCGAGCGAGTGGAGAGTTTTCTCGCGGCGCTCCCGCTCTTTCATGTGTTTGGGATGACGGTCACGCAAAATATCTGTCTGGCCGTCGGAGGATGTATGGTGCTGGTCCCTGATCCTCGCAATCTGCCCGTTCTGCTGACGCTGCTTCGCAAGAAAAAACCCACCGTGGTCACTCTCGTTCCTGCTTTCGTGCGAAAACTGCTTGAGCACTGTGATGCAAATGACTTTACGGCGACGAGGTTTGTGATTTGCGGGGGGGCCGCGCTCCCCTACGAACTCCTGAAAAAATTCAAAGAACGGACCGGGCATATGATCGTCGAGGGATACGGTCTCTCCGAAGCCTCGCCGGTGACACATTGCAACATTGCCCGTGGCCTCTCGGTCAAGCGATCCATCGGATTGCCCATTGCGAATACCGAGTCGAAAATCGTTGATGAGACGGGTCAGGAGGTCCCGGTCGGGGAGATTGGTGAGCTGTGGGTGCGAGGTCCACAAGTGATGCAGGGATACTGGAACAACCCTGTGGAAACGGCGAACGTGACTGAAGCCTGGGGGGTGGCTTGCGACCGGCGACATTGCGCGCATGGATCAAGACGGCTTCTTTTACATCGTGGATCGGAAGAAGGATATGATCCTGTCACACCTCCGGGTTTAATGTATACCCCGCCGAGATCGAGCAGGTGCTCGCTCTTCATCCGCATGTGAGTGAGGCGGCGGTCATCGGTGTACGGCTAGGGGACGGGAGCGAATCGATCAAGGCGTTTGTGGTTATCAGGGTGGACTATGTCTCCGCGGATGATCTTCTCGCGCATTGCCGATGCTACCTGGCATCGTACAAAGTGCCCAAGAAGATTGAGTTCCGTACTGAACTGCCCAAGACTATTCTTGGGAAGACGCTGCATCGGGTGTTGCGCGCTGAGGAAGTGGCACGACTGCAACTTCAACGTTTCTAGGAGTGGAAAGCGAGCGAGAACTAGGCGGGCCAAAGCGTCTCTGGACGCAAGAGAGGTCGCAGACATGTCGAGCGAGCGCCAAAGCGGCGGAAAGCCCGGGCGATTCAATGCCTACCAGATTGATGAGCGGCGGGTCTTCTCTGTCGACAGCTACGATGAAGTCACTCTTTCGCCGGTCTGCCAGTCATGACACAGGGCCGGATGCCGGAGTAGGCCCACCGAAGATCGCGTTCGTCCAGGGCCGGGAGGAATTTCTGCAAAGTCTCGATGAACATGCCGGGTGGCGTCTTTTGCGACATGTAGTCCGTTTTGTCTCGGACCGCCACCTCATTCGGTCCCACGAACAGCTGTCCGTTTGGCCGAGGACTGAAATGAATTCCCTTGCCGGTTGCTTCACGAGGCAAGGCGGGATACACCAGGCGCCCAATGAGGCTTTTTTTCTCCGGAGAGATAACTTCGTAGTACTCACCCCGTAGCGGATAGATGGTATACTTTTTATGATGTAAGGCGAGGGACGCGATATCGTCGGCGTAGAGTCCGGCGGCATTAATCAGGCAGGCAGCGCGGATCTTCTTACGGTCGGTGGTGACGATGTAGGAGGCAGCATCTTCATCAATACCAATGACCCGGTTATTGAAGGCAAACTCAGCACCGGTCGCTTCCGAGTCGGCCCTGAGTGATTGCACGAAGGCCAGAGGGTCTATGACGCACACGCTTGGAATAACGATACCGCCGCAGGTGTGGAGATTCGGTTCCCACGCTCGCAACCCCCTCGGCGTGACGAACGGATACCGGGATCTTCGCCTTCCAGGCGTTGACCCATAGCCGCCGCAGCATGGAGACCTCGCGCCACAGGCCTCGACGGACATCCTCCCATGAAATGGCGATGACCATTCCCGTTCTGAGTAAAGGGATGCCATGCTGTAATGCGTACGAGACCGCCAACGCGCTTCCCTCTAGGGCGAGCCGTCCTTTGAGTGAACGGGGATGTTCATGGATTCCGCTATGGAGCACACCGCTGTTGCGGCCGCTGGTTTCTTCTCCTGCCCTCTCACGTTGTTCGAACACAATGATGCGGAGCGGACGTATCCTGGAACCGATGCCCCAACTCCCTCGCGATGGCACACCCGACCACCCCAGCGCCCACAATACAAACATCATACGTGTCCATCTGGTCGGGTCCTTCAGGTCCGGGAACAGGCCGAGTGAATTTTGGGCGTCGCGTGATACAACCACAGTCGAGCGAGTACCTCAGAGTTCAGTCTCAGCGGAGTTGGTGCAGCTGGAACATTCAGCCGGAGAATTCGCATGCCGGATGGCTCGAATAAGTACGGAAAGATTCTGTTTGTGTTTTGCGGAGGCGGATGTAAAGCCATCATCCAAGCCGTTGCCGCCGCAGAAGTGGTCAATGCCGGCCTGGTTCCGTCCCACATCATCAGTTCCTCCGCGGGAACCTGTAATGCCCTCGGTTTCGTCGAGAATCCTGGTGCGGTTGGAGCCGAGAAAACCATCCGCATCTGGGAAGACTATATCACTTCCCCCGAAGCGATCTACGAGGTCCATCCGTTCTTTCGAGAGAAATTGACGCGTCTCTTGGGGGTTGCTCCGCAGGCAACGCAAGACTGGGGACCGTCCGGATCGATTCTCCATGACCTCAGGAGGGCCATCAAGTTTCTGCCCCTGGTCCTCTCTTTCTGTACACGCATGCCGTTTCGCGTAGCGGGCCGAACCGTGAGCTTCATCTTCCGTCTCATGGATACGTTTGAGTCCCAGCACAAATCTTTCCGACGACTCGTGCAGGCGCCTGAAATCCAGGAAGCGTTCGACGAGGTGGATAAATATTTTGAATTCAAGAGGATGAAAGCCTTCCTTGACCCGTTCCCGCTCTTGGCCAGACTCGGCGAGCAGATTGATCTGCAGAAGGTGCTCGACCAGTCCCATCGTCTGGCACATCATGACCGAACGGTATGAAGACGGAGCGACCGTGATTTTCTCCAATAAAGATGCCGATCTTGCGATGGACGGGAATGAAGACACGCGAAGCCAGAAAGCCAAATACGATCTCTTCTATAAGCGCATTCGTGCGTCCATGGCTCTGTACCCCCTGTTTGAGATGGTTGAAATGGACGGCTATCGATACCTTGACGCCGATCTCGCCAACCCTCTCCCGGTCGAGGAAGCCTTCAGTTTTGGTTGTGATACCGTGTTCATGTTCCTCAATGTTCCGAAGAAGAGCGTTCGTATCGACCCGCATCCCTTGCGAGACCTTCTGGAGCTTAACGATCTTCTTCGATTGAATGAGCGATACATCCATCACCGTGTCATGGAAGCACAGCTGAAGGCCAAGGCATTGGGGGTGAATTTGTTTGTCATCCGTCCAGATGAGATTCCTGCAGGACTCGGATTGCTGGAAATTGATGGCAAGGTGATCGAATCTGTGAAGAACAACGAGCAAAAACGTATGAAGGAATACCTCGCTAACTTGGATAAACGCAATCTCCGATTTGTGCCACTATCCATGGACGTCTAACCCATCTCGTTTGCCTCTTCTTCCCGGAGATCCCATGCCTCGCGTATGCAGAATCGGCCATCGTGGAGCTGCGGGACATGCTCCGGAAAACACCTTGGCCGCGATACAGAAAGGGATCGATCTCGGAGTTGACCTCGTGGAGATTGATGTGCGTCGCACGGAGGACGGCGTCCTTGTGGTCCTTCATGACGAAACGGTCAATCGAACGACCAATGGAAGAGGACGGGTCGACCGCATGTCGCTCTCCGCTGTCAAGATGTTCAACGCGGGCGATGGCGAACGCATTCCAACGGTTGGCGAGGTGCTCGAGGCGGCTCGAGGAAGAGTAGGACTGATGTTGGAACTAAAGGTCAAAGGAGTGGCTCAGGAGACAGTGAAAGCGGTACAGAAAGCTGGATTCAAAGAGCCTGTCATCTACGCCTCTTTCCTGCACGACGAGCTGATGGATGTTCGATCGGTCGACGCAGCGGCCTCTCTCATGGTGCTCTTCGGCAGGCTACCCCGTGCTCCGGTTGCCCGTGCAATGAAACGTAGACCCTCACACGTCGGTCTTCGGCACGACACGGCCACTCATCGCCTCGTCGATGCATTTCATCGCGAGAATCTCCTCGTATTTGTCTATACGGCGGACAGCCTCGGTGATATCCAGCGTGCATTCTCGCTTGGCGTTGACGGTGTGATATCGAACTTTCCCGAGCGGATCGGCAATGGCAGGAACGCATGAGGTAGGATCGCCGTCCAATTGCTTCGGGTCATCACACTTCGGCGAAGACGTTCATCGCATTTCCCTGGGAAGAAGCAATCTGCGTGTGCGGCTCGTGGCGCGGCCTAATTGTTAGCTTTGATCAATCCGTTCAACGATAGAGATGTATCGAGTAGTGTTCGAGCTTGCTCCTTGCCTACGACAGGCAGGGTCCTCGGATCCAGCAGGCCGACTTGGACAAGCAGCGAGGCCTGGTCCCAGTAAATGTGTTCATGGGCGATCTTGCCGTTCTCGAACTTCATCACGACGACAATAGGGAGCTCGACGGGTTTGTCTGTCGGCGGCACACCGGGTAGCATAAACGTCAAGGGCACATCGTGGGTGAAACGCAGCAGCAGCTCATCGACGACCTGTTCTTCGCCCACCGTGCGTGACATCCGCGACACCGTCGTGTCCGCAGGCCATTTCCCCACGAAATATTGTTCGTAGAACTGTCGAACTTCCCTGCGCCCGGCTCCGCCTGTGAGTGTCGGTACGTGAAGCAGAAAGGGCTCCTCCACCATCGTGCGCATCGTGGCCTCGACGTCGCGGTCGACGAATTCATGTTTGACGTGCGCATCGAAGACCGAGCCAAGATCTGTTGCGGAAGGGTCAGCGTGTGTCGTCATATAGACGCTCCATTTACGTGTACTGGGGTGGATCTCATGATGTGCGTGACTGTGATGATGTTTCAAGGGGCAATGTGAATAAATAAGCTGTGAGAAATGAGACGGTTCAGGAACAGTTCGGACAGTTCTGAGACGTAACTCAAAGCGCCGCTCCGCAACATCATGTCTTTAGGAATTCATCTCGTTGACACGCAATGTGGGTAAACGGTAGCGTGAGGGTGATCTACACTCACCGTCTCATTTCATCGAAAGCCCGCTGTGAAGTCGCACTGGTCGCTCCCGAAACAGGATTACTGGTCGACCCCATTCGCTGAAGCATTGCTACAGCACCTGGAATTGGTTCCAGGAGCCACTATCCTCGACATCGCGTCGGGTCATGGGATCCCTGCGTTTGTTCTCGCGGACCAAGTCGGGCCGACTGGGCAAGTGCTGGGCATTGATCTCAGTGAGCGTCAGGTGGCCAGTGCGCGGATGATTCAAGGGCCGCAGCTCCCTTGGCTGCGGTTCGAGTGCCTTGATATGCGTGCGCTGCCATCGGATCTTCCCGTATTCGACCGAATCACAGGGAACTTGTCGGTCATGTTCTTTCGTCCGGATCGACAGAAGGTGATCGCGGGGCTGGTAGAGCACCTAAAGCCGGACGGGCAATTGGTCCTCACGTTCCCTTCCCTCGGGACCTTCGACTCATTATGGCGTCGGATTGATCGGGAAATGGCTGATCGAGGGTTGATCGAGGAACGACGGCGACTCGAAACCTATATCGCAGAGCGGCCGTCTGTGCAGGAGAGCCGTGGATGGCTCGAGAGGGTGGGACTTCATCGCATCGTCGTCGCCGAGTACCCATTGGAAGTGGAGACAGGTCCAGGCCCGGCTTTTCTTGAGCATCCATTATTACGGGGCGGCTTTCTCGACGATGTGTTCGAGTGTTTTGACGATCAGCGTGTGGCACAGGAACTGATGGCGCATGTCGCGAATGACCTGGCGAGCGTTATTCCGCTGATCGCGCAACGGTGCGTATTGTCAGGCTGGAAGCGGTCAGGCTGAGATCACATTCCCGCCCGGTGTGTTTACGAGCCGGACTCAGGTATGTCGTGTGCTTGCATCGGCCGGTGCGAAAAACTAGACAACGACAGATAGAGGTCGGTCATTCGCTTAACTGAGGTTCTTGCGCAGCGACGAGGCCAGGCCGATTTGTGAAAGACCGAAGATCAGCCATTTTGATGGATCGAAGTTATACCAGCGAGGGCCGTTGCGGTAATCGCTCTGATAGGTATGGTGGTAGTTGTGAAAACCTTCCCCAAAGGTCATCAGTGAGACCAGCCAGCTGTCACGGCTGGAATTGGCCTGGCCGTGAGGCTGGCGTCCCCAGAGGTGGCAGATGGAATTGATGCAAAACGTCGAGTTGAGCACGGCAAACGTGCGGCCCACACCGGCGAGCAAAAAGCATCCGAGGCCGCCAATCCAGCCGTTGTAAAGAAAGCCCACGATAAACGTGAGCCCGAGACCTGAGAGTACGATAGGCAGGTAGTAGCGGTGCTGCCACATCACGACGGCGTCTTGCCGCAAGCGCGACGCATATTTCTCATCAGCATGGCCATCTGTAAAGAACAACCATCCGCAATGGCTATACCAAAATCCCCGCTGGGCATTGTAGGGATCTGCGTCCTGGTCGCAGTTGGCATGATGGCGAATATGGTCGGCTGCCCACTTGAATGCAGAGTTTTCGAGCGCCCATCCTCCCACAATTAAGAACCCGGCTTTGACCCAATTAGGGCAGTCGAAACTACGGTGCGCCATCAGTCGATGGTATCCTACCGTAATGCCTAAGCCGGTCATCACATAGAGAACGCCGAACATGGCCCAGTCCACCCAACTATACCCGTACGAGAATCCGAACAGGGGGACGCCGATCAAGGCGCCAATCGAGATGAGACTGAACAAGATAGTGGTGGCGTAGTTGGGATAGGCTCGTCTTAGGTCTTGTGATGGTACATCCGCGTTGCGCATTGTGTTGGATCCTTACAGGGTAAACGAAGAAGAGAGGGGCGCCTCTGGTGAGGCGCCCCGGGAATCGAGAATAACTAGAAGCGGCTCCGGTTGCCGAAATCGTTGCCGCCGCGTCCGCCGCCACTGCTGAAGCGACCGCCGCCTCCACCGGAACGGGGTTCCTGTGGCTTGGCTTCGTTCACGGTGAGGGATCGTCCGTCCATCTGCGATCCGTTCAAGGCTGTAATGGCTGCCTTGGCTTCTTCCGGTGTTGACATTTCAACGAAGCCGAAGCCTCGGGATTGTCCGGTAAACTTATCTGCAATCACGCGCGCGGATTCGACCGTGCCGTGGGCGGCAAATAAGGTGGTGAGCTGCGCTTCGGTTGCCGCAAACGGCAACCCGCCGACATAGAGTTTTGAACCCATGGGGGTTCCTCCTTAGTGAAAATGGATATTGTCTGAGACGCGAGAACAACGTCACGAGGGGAAGGAGAGGGCCGAAGACGCGATTACAGAGGCGGCTTAGGTCAGGCTTCCGATCAGATTCTCGGCAACAACAACATCGGTGATGGGCCGTTCGATTTACGTTTCACGCGAGGCCCCGCCGCAATGAGACGTTCGCATGCTAGCACGCCCGCAGACATAAAGCTAGTCGCATAGCGCGGCAGGGATACTACCAGGCATGGAGGAGGATCAGGTCAGAACCGAGTTGTTCCTGTACTTTGACTCCTCCACCGCGCGGCCTGTACAGTACAGGCCGCGTGAACTGAGCTACGCCGACTGTCCTATCTCTCGCGCATCCCTCTCCGCAGGCCAGAAAGAGAGTTCGATATGTTGTACTACGCGCACTGGTGTTCCGGCGTGGCGCTGAATAGCGTCTTTGTGTCGGTATCTCGGCTCGCGAAACGTGCGAGACCTCCGAGAACCCGCTGAATCATTGAACTATCTGAGGCACAATGATAGCGCTTGACCCGGCTCTCCATTGCGCCTACCATAAGAGTATGACGTATTGAGCTACGCCGACTTTCCCATCGCTCGCGCATCTCCCCCTATCGTCTCGCGCGTCTGATTCCCCGGTCTCCGCCGCTTCTACGCCAGAGTCTCCATCGAAGACCTCTCGTTCGTAACGCCGCCGCAGGTGGTGTGGTCGGGGAGGTCCGGGAGGGCTCCCACCTCATCACCAAGGAGCAGATTATGAACCAGGAGCAGTTCGGACAATTCTGGGAACAACTCAAGACCCCACTCAAGGATACATGGGTGAAAATCACCGATGCAGATCTGCAAGAGATCGGAGGAGACCTCGTGCGGTTCTCCGGCGTGCTTGATAATCGGTATGGTGAGCTGCGGAAGGACGAGGTGAATACCTGGGCCAACCGCCGTTATTCTCACTGGACTGGAAACTATGTCGGCTATCAGGATCCTGCGAAGGCATAGGCGGGACGGCCGTCCGATATTCGAAAGGAAGAGGCTATGCGAAGAATCGTGATCAATAAGAGCTATGAGCAGTTCTGCGTCAGTCACAAGGCGTTTCTCCGTCTCCGGGAATTAGGACAATGGGAAGCCTTGCAGGAGCCCGATCGCGGCGCCTATTGGCCGGATGCCGCCACCCCTCGAGAACCGAGTTTGAATCGGTGTGGCAGACTTATTCCGCGTGACGACGAGAAACTGGTGCGCGTCGTGGAAGAGCTGCGGGCTGAGGCCAATGGTCATTGTGCGGAACTGAAGGTCGTGTCTATACCGGATGATGTGCAATGGGAGATCAGAAAGACGGATGGCAGAGAACATGTGAGCGAAGTGCACCGCGTCTGGGAATAGCAGAACTGAGCCGTGGCTCATCGGC
This sequence comes from uncultured Nitrospiraceae bacterium, assembly GCA_963851455.1. GTDB lineage: Bacteria > Nitrospirota > Nitrospiria > Nitrospirales > Nitrospiraceae > Nitrospira_C. Next base: position 117,775 of record CAWKPI010000003.1, on the reverse strand, counting down.
TGCCCTGAAAACGGCCTTAGGGAGTATGGAATGAAAAAGACTTCTCGCGTCTTTGTGCTGACGGTGCAGCCATCATCGCGGAGTACGATTCGCGTATGGACGGGGAAGAGTCTGCATGCGTTGCGCCTCTGTTCAACCGATCAGCTCAATGCGGCGTTGGCGGAGATGCAGCACAGTATGGATGCTGCACATGTTCCTGCGAAGACGCGAGAATCAACCGCGTCTTATTCCATCAACCGATCGCGATAAGGTAGTCGTGAGGCCTGACATGAAAGACGGGAATCGTCGGGAGGGCAAATCGCCTCGTGCACCTGTGCCAATCTCTCCCCCAGGTGAACTGACTTGCAGTGAAGGACAGGTGGAAGATTTGCTCTCTAAAGGGGAATCGACCGAGGAAGAGAATATCAGTCTTCAGAAACAAACCGCGCAGAAACCGCCGTTATCTCGGAACACGCCACAGGTCATTACGCCGGGCCGCAAACGGAAATAAGAGCTCCCCGCCTCCCGTCGCTCCCAGCTAGCTTTCACGATCGGTTTTTGTCCCCAACGCAGAAGGTAGGTGAGGTTCATTTGGCCCGAATGACCGCCAGTCCTTGAGTTCCCATCGACACGTATAAGGCGCGCGGAACGACCGTACTATCCATGACAACGCGGCGCACATTGGACACACCAGGCCAGACTTGTACCGTGAGAGAGGTCGGATTAAAACGGAGAAGGCGGCCGGTGTTATCAACAATCCACAGGGTGCCGTCGGGATCCGCCGCGATATCCACTAAGCCGGCAGCGGGCAATCCCGTCACATTTGTATAGTTTCGGATAAGTGAAAAATTGCCAAGCGCAACACTGTGATTGTAGCTTGACAGCCCCGTTCGAGGGCTCACCCACCATGAGGTACCGTCGGGCGTGACTGCCGCACCGAGATTATCCTCACGGTACCCTTCGGGGACTAAGAGATCGTGTTCGCCGGTGTTGTAGGGTTCGGCCGGCCCATATGTCGTGAACGCCCAGACAAAGCGCTCGTTGACCCACGCTTTCGGATCCGCATTCCACGTTTGCGTCCCTACACCATAGCCACCGGCTGACAACACGTCTCCATTCGGAAACAGAGCCAGACCATATTGATTTCCCATTTTTTGAACCTCGTGGCCATCGTCGTAATGCCAGAAGGTTTGCACATGAGTGTGATCGCCCCAGGTGTCGTTAAAAATATGATCAAAGCCATGATCGAACCCGATGAACAAATGTCCAGCTGCGGTGCCACTATGTCCGAAGATCATCCGGCGTGTGGATCGTTCCTCCCAACAATTGGTTGTGACATCGCAAAGAAACTCATATCGACGAACTTGAATCGTGCCGTCGGCATTCAGCGTCACTTTATCGGCTTGGCCTAAATGCCAGCGCGGGTCGCTAAAATCCGCATTCGCCACGCAACATGGAGGAGGCGCCGGCGGTGGGATTTCTTGCTCATACCCTCTGTATCCGACGAACACTTCATTGGCATGTCCACCGACCGTGGCAGTGATATCGCTCACGGTCTGCTGTCCAGTGGTTGGATCGGTATAGGTCTGAACATGGAGGCCGTCAGTCGCCGTATAGCGCCGAAAGGTGGTTTGTCCAGGGCGCAAGACATACAGCGAATCCGGTGTAACGGCCCATATGTTTTGTGCGTCATCGGGACTCGCGTCGATGATCGAGCCCATCAGGCTCTGAGTGGCATTGTAGGTCGTAATATCCGCGACAGGCCAAGGGCCTGCGGCTCCGCCTGGCGGAGGACTGAGCGGGCGGCGGAGGGGAAGCCGGGGGTTGTCCTGGGGGCGGCGATGACGAGGGTGAGCCCGCTGTTGTTGGAGGCGAGCTATCTGAGCCGCCGCAAGCCGCCAGTAGGCAGAATAGAGCACAAACTGCTAGGCGAACCCCCATTTCAACTCCCTTTGAGATCAAGTTTTATTGGATCCTCCTCACTCCTACCTTCGGTTCTGCAGAACCACCTTACTGGTGAGATCCCTGGCTTCCACAGAGCCATGCCCTTGACGTGTTCGATTAAAATCCAATTCGTTGACGCCATGCGGCGTGATCGGCTAGGCTGCCGGGCCTGGAGGCTATTGACTATGACGAAAAAGAGTGATCGGTGTTCCCGTTGTGTTGGTTCTCTGTCTGGCAGCGAGTGTGTGGACCGTCAAGGCGGCTGAGCCTTCCTTCGAATTGACCGCCCGCTACATTTTGGAAGTGGTGAAAGCGTTTCGGACTGCCTATGTGCTCAAGGTTGTTGAGCATGCCAAAGATGGCGGGATCCGGCCGAACGAAGAGTGGCAAAAAGATTCGCATTTCATTCCGTTGCCAGCACAATTTGTCAAGGCAGCTGCGGATCAACTGGACCACTTCGAAATCGGTTTGATTGGACTCACTCCGGTCAATCAAGCGAATTTTCCTAAAAGCCAAGCTGAAACCGATGCCTTGCTAGAGCTCATGAAGAACCGCGAACGGTCTATGACGACCTTCGTCGACGGAGATGAATACAAGGCCATTTCAGCTGACCTTGCGCTCGTGCAATCCTGCGTGGATTGTCACAATCATCATCCCAAAGCTACACGGCGCGATTTCCGGCGATGGGATGTCATGGGCGGCCTTGTGGTGCGATTGAAGCGGGACGCTCCTTCTGAAGGATCGACCATCGGGCCTGAGCCTTCCAGGCGGCCGGCTGGTCCCATAGAAAAACTGACGCCTCCGCTGTCTACCCCACCACCCTGGGTCCGGTAGCACTCCAGACCTGCCTCTTGACGCTCTGCGTGGTTAGGGCGTACGCTGAAAAGCACTTCAAGCGCCTCGATTCGTAGGTGCGATGATGGTCCTCCGTGGTATTCAGATCCAACGGTGTGGACCTGCCAGGTGTGCGCTTCTCACCAGACGGGCGTTCTCACATCACCACCCTGAACGGTTTCGTGCTGGGGCATATGCACATCGCGGCATGTAGTGTTGTCGCGACGACATCCCTATTCAGTTCATTCTCGAGCTCAGAAGGGCAGCGTTGGGATGGTGCTGTTCATTTCACACATCATGATCCGAATCGGACAAGACATCGTGCAACACGACCGCCGCACGCTGCATTGGTCGATGCGGAAAGGAGGTTCGCATGTCCTATCGCTTCAATAGTCTAGATATCCTCGTGGGTGTCGGTCTGTGCGCAATTGTCTTTGGCGCATTGGTGTTTTTTGTCGCGACGAGCGGTGCTTTTCTTGTAAGCGGTCCGCAGCCGGCAGCAATTGAGGACAGTCTGCCATCAACAGAGGCAGAGTGGCTGCAACCAGCGCTTGGACGAGCGATTGTGGAGCGGGCTCTGCTTCAACAGCGTACGGATCAGATCATGGGAGCGGCCACATCTGAATGGAATCAGGCCATGCAGGCCAATCGCAGCTTGCAAGCCATTCCTGGCGGTCCGTTCGCGTTTGTGATGGACCGTGCGGTGTCGGTTCCGAAGGAACATGCCGCCCGCGTGCAGGCTGTCATGGGACGGGGGATTGTCAATTTTACCCAGCGCGGGATTCGAAGTGGAATGTTGTCGGCGGATCTGTACCTCTCCGATTACAATCAAGGCATGATTGCTGCCATCGAGATCCGTGGACGGCGAATGCACGAGGAGTTCACGTCGACTTGGCAATCAGTGCTGGGCCAATGGATTGTCGATGTAACCCGCGAACATCTGCGCCGAGTGGCCGGGGTGCAAGAACAATTGGGGACCGCGATTGTGCACATGGCTCAGGCGAGAATGGGATTGGAAGGAGCCTGGGCGTCCAACCAGTATCAACTGGGCAGTTTGATGGCCGCGGTCGATCGCACTGGGATCATGGATGATCGCATGACGACATTGGCGTCCACCGATGCTATGCACCCGAGATCTGCTGCTTCCATTGGACTGTCTTCAATTCCCGACATTCCGATGGGCTATCTGATGGGAGCCGCCCTCTTGCTTTGCAGCGTGTTTTTCGGGGGACTTGTGCTGTCCGCGGCGGCCCGGGAAGCCAAAGCGTTAGCGGAAGCGAAACGCAATGCCAGCCGGTGGACATATCGTATGGCTGGATAATAGAGGCCGGTAGATGGAACGACCAAAAGGCCTGCCGGTTCTATCAATCGGCAGGCCTTCTCATTTTCGCGTAAGAATTGTCGTGAATCGCCGAAAGTCCTATTGCTATTGCAGGGGAGAGATCTTCACGCTGATTGCACCACCGAGCTCACCTTCTTTGGCCCCTTCCCGAGGATAACCGGAGATATCTCGTTGACCTTTCGGTTCTCCGTGACAAGCGAGACAGGCCCGTTTATAGAACAATGGAAGCAAGACGCGAACATATTTTCCATCTTCCGTGACATCACTTAACACCTTGTCCGGAACCTGTTCCGACTGCGAAGTTGCAAATCGTAAGAAGGCCTCGGATTCATAGTCGTCCGGCTTGTTTCTCGGGTTCCGGACAAGATGTGACGGGGCGGTTTGTTTCAGATAGATACCGGACCACGATTGGAAGCGAGTGGCAGTTTCCGTCCCGAATGTGGCGGGGATGAGGCCCTTGTAGGCAAATCCAGGTACATTGATGACGGCTTGATAGGTGTCGATGGTTTTCTTTGCTTCCTCCATGAGGCGGGAAAGAAGTGGTTTGGCTATCGCAGGAATCTGTGCCGCTTCAAGATTCACGAGAGTGATGCCGGTTCGTTGCTGGAAGTCCTCCGCAACCTGCCGTTGGAAGACATCGGAGGTATAACCCTTATTGGCTTTCGAGGCATCGTTGATCAGATCTTGATTCTTCGCAATGGCACTTCGTCCTGCGTCGAGCAAAATAGCCAACAGGCGGCCGGTTTCCGAGGCATCTTCAATCGGTCCGGCCCACGCAATCACCGGCAGGAAGAACAGAAATGGCACGGCAACCCATTTTTTGGTTATGAACACGCAAGCCAATCCGTTTCTCATGCCCCTGCTCCTTTAGGTGTGTCGTTTGTAGGACGCCAGCGTACAGCGTTAGAGCAAGGAATTTCAATTAGAATGGCGAGGGACCGTGAGGTTTTTCAGAGAGAAGCTTTGTATACTCGTTCGTAAGGAGGAGCCCATCATGAACGCGAGTAGGTACCTCTGGATATCGATAACGATGGTCTTAATTGGATTCTCAGCCTGTCAGCGGGACAAGACAGCCGAACAGTCTGGAGCGTCACAGCCTGCCGGAAAAGTTGAGCAGGCCGTGCAGCAGACGGTCGAGGGGATCAAGGGGCCGATGGACAAAGCGCGAGGCGTCGAAGGAACGCTGGGACAGGCCGCGGAACGAACGGCAGAGCAGACCCTTCCGGCCACTCCGTAGCTCTTGCGACGAACTCTCACCGTCCCTCACTCTTCTGAAGGGTTGGATATGAAGTCTCGGGGAGTCTATGCTATTCAGGTGGCGGATGCTGCTTAAGGATGAGGAACGTATGACCAACTCAAGGTGTCTGTGGAAGCTCATGCAGTCTGCTGTGTGTGTAATCATGGTCGGAACGGCCTGTGCGGCGACGCCGATCGTCAAGCCGACCTGTACCATCTCTTGGGACCGCAGTGCGGATTATTGGAGGGTTGCGGAGTATCATGTCACCGTCTGGATGATGAGTGAGAGTACGCCGTCAAACAAGACAACTCACACCGTGAAAGCTCCGACCACTCAGGTGTCATGTCAAGAAGTCGGTGCGGATAAACCTGGGAGGTGGCAAGCCACTATCCAAGCCTGTCTCAAGGATGGGACGTGTAGCGCGGCAAGCAAACCGATGTTGTTCAAAGTGGCAGAGAAATAGGGCGCAGCATCGCCGTGACCACTCTATGAAGAGAGAGATCGGGAGTATATGACGGTTAAGATTGAGCGTCCTACCGTCATTCAAGCAGCCGGGACCAAGCCCAAACTCATTGAGGAATTCGTTGGGCTGGTGAACAGCAGGACCGCACAGATCAGTATCGCCAGGATGCAGAGTCCTTCTGGATGGATCGAACCAGGGCAAACGCCCGAGTTCGATGAATACACACTGGTGCTACAGCGGCATGTTGCGAGTGGAAACGAAGACTGCCGTGTATGAGGTTCATGCCGGCGAGGCCATCATCACCTCGCGCGGGGAGTGGATTCGCTACAGCTCTCCCGGAGCCGATGGAGCCGAATACATCGCAGTGTGTCTACCGGCCTTTTCTCCCAACACAGTTCACCGGGATGTCTGAGCCCCGTCCTTCGACTCACTCTGTGAGAAGCCGAACTTCGCGCGGGCGCTGACCCGGCGCTCTCTGGTGGTGCAATCTTAGAAATCATTTCCTGATCCATCAATCCTTGTGTAGCATAAGGGCTATGCAACGAGAGATGCTCGAATCAGTTGCACCACGGCCCTCCACGTTGAATCGTTTTCGACGGCATCCGCGTGTCCGAATCGCCACTCCTTTCGCCTGTGTCCTCTCTCCGCTTCGGTCGAGACGGTGGCTGAGACGACGGCCGATCGATCTGGGCTGGTTTACGATTTGTCGGTGCGGGGGGCACGGGTGAGCACAGAAGCTTCGATCAGGCCTGGCGATGAGGTGATGTTGAGCCTGCGACTACCTAAGCAGATCCGATCGGCTGACATTGCAGTGGCGACGGTGCGTTGGACCAGAGATCAATTCTACGGACTGGCCTTCCGGAGGCTATCCATCGATGCCCATGACCGGCTAAAAAAATTTGTCGACATCGCATCGAGAACTATCGCATAGGTCGCATGATTCAATTCCAACGACAAAGCGAAGCCCGCCCAGATCTACGTCGGTATCCGAGTCTATCGAGTGTCTGCTCCATTCCCCTGTGCATTTTCCCGTCTAGGATTGAAACGATGGACCGCCACCGACCGAACGGGCTGGGTGTTGTGCTCGATCTCTCTTTGAGAGGCGCAAGGTGATGAGCACGGCAGCCATGAACCCTGGTGATCATTTGGCGGTGAGTTTGCGGATTCCTGACCAGGTGAGCGTTTGCAGGTCGATGCCACCGTCAAATGGGCTAACGATCAGCTATTCGGACTGGAATTCGTAGCAATCTCGCAATCTGCAGAGTCTCGCCTGAAGAAGTTCCTCGCGCGCAGAGTGGACACCGTCCCCTGACATCTGCTGTTTAAGCCGCAAATGAGGTGTTTTCCTGCCACAATGAAGCGAGGAACTCGTCTTTCAGAAGTGTGGATCGATACGACGAGCGATATACGTGGATCCCAGTGGCAAGCCTGAGATCCACCGTGCTTACTTGATGGCGACCGCTTTGACTTCTTTGAAGGTCGTAAGGCCCTGCAAACTTTTCTGGATGCCGTCCTGCATGAGGGTCGTCATGCCATCATCGATGGCGGCTTTGACCATTTCTTCCGTCTTGGCTTTCGTCTGAATCAGCCGCTTCATCTTATCCGTTCCCAAGCAGAGTTCGTGCAAAGCCACTCGGCCTTTGAATCCAGTGCGGTTGCAGATCTCGCAGCCTTTTCCGCGCGAGAGGCGGAACGTATTGTCCTGCGGGATGCCGAGTTTGTCCCAGCCGTCGGGGCCGTAGCCCTGGCGAATTTCCTCGTATTCTTCCTTTGTGCCCACGTACTGCTCCTTGCAGTCCTTGCAGACCCGGCGAGCCAAGCGCTGGGCCATCACGCCGAGCATGGCATCGGCGAAGCTGAAGGAATCGCAGCCCATGTCCAACAGGCGGGTGACGGTTTCCACCGCGCTGTTGGTGTGCAGGGTGCTCAAGACCAAGTGGCCGGTGAGCGACGCTTCGATGCCGATGTCGGCCGTTTCTTTATCCCGCATTTCTCCCACCATGATCACGTCCGGGTCGGCACGGAGAAATGCCCGCATGGCCTTGGCGAAGGTGAAATCGATCTTGGGCTGAACCTGGACCTGTCGAAGGCCGTATTGGGTGATTTCGACCGGATCTTCCGCCGTCCAGATCTTGATGTCGGGCGTATTGATGAATCCCAGAACCGAATGAAGCGTGGTTGTTTTTCCTGAACCGGTCGGTCCGACGCAGAGGATGATGCCGTAGGGTTTTTCGGCGATATCTTTGATCGCTTTCAGATTGCGATCGGAGAAGCCCATCTTGTCCAGCGGCAAGCGGCTCGCTGGCGGCCAGAATACGCATGACCACGTCTTCGTTGTAGCCGGCCGTCGGGATGGTCGCGACGCGGAGCTCAATCTCTCTGGTCTCGCTGAGTTTGAATTTGATCTTGCCGTCTTGCGGTTTTCGGCGCTCCGCGATGTCGAGGCTCGCCATGATTTTCAAGCGCGAGACGATCGCGCGCCGATAGCTCTGGGGAATCTTCATGTACTCGAAACAATCGCCGTCGACCCGGAACCGCACCAGGGTTTCGCGCTTCTCTCCATACGGCTCGATGTGAATGTCCGAGGCGTTCTGCCGATAGGCGTCGGCGATGATCTGGTTGGCCAGACGGACGATGGCGCTGTCGTTTTCGTCGAGCCCGCCTCCGATGCCGGATTCTTCCACGCTTCGGCTTGGGCTTCCGTGACCAGTTCGCCGAGAATGTCGGAGACGTTTTCATCCAATTTGCGCCCTGCATCCGCCGTCGCTCGCCGCCTGTCGCCGAGTTCAAGAACTGGGAGATGTCCCGTCTGAGGCTGACCGCAAAGCGGATATTCAGGCCGGGGAAGGTGCGTTTGATGTCCGCGACGCGATCAAGATCGCCGGGATCGTCCGTCAGAATTTCGATGGCCGTGCGATCCCGTTTGAGCGGCATCCAGTGGTTCTTCTTCAGATAGTCGACATTGAGATTTCTGAGCAGTTCGATATCGACGAGTGTGCGCTCGCTGTATTCGATGTAGGGACACTTGTGGAATTGCGCGATCGACTTGCCGATGTCCAGTTTGGGAACTTTGTACTTTTCGATGAGGATGCTTTCGAGGTCGGAGGAAATGCTTTTTCGTGGCTTCGGCGATGGCATTGTCGAGTTCATTTTGCGTGATTTTGCCGTTCGTCACGAGCAGGTCGAATTTGGTCGAGGCTTTCTTCGTCGTGACTTTCTTGAGATTGAAGAAGGCAATGCCCAGCGCTTTGGCGATTTCTGCAACGGATTCTTCGTCCTTTCTCGTAAAGCGGAGCCCGCTCTTCTTGTTGAGCAGCTGAAGGACACCCATAAGGTATTTATTGTCGGCAACGATCGGATAGGTCAAGACCTGCTTGGTCTTGAATCCCGTGCGTTTGTCGTAGGAGGTATCGTGGTTGAGGGCGGGATGAATCCCTTGCAGTTCTGCCGATGTTGTAGGCATCAGCAATGTTCACCGGGCGCAGATATTTGGCGCAGAATCCGGCCAAGCTCTGCTCGGTGATCGGGATGCGGACCTCTTCGATCGTGTCGATATGGGGGACCTTGTAGAAGATCTCTTTCTTATCCGCGTCGAAAGCGAAGAGCGTCAGGTCCTCCGCATCGAAGAGGCCGAGGATATCTTTGTGCAGATCGAGGAGAATTTGATCCAGATTGCTGGCGGCGTGGATTTGATTGGTGATCCGCTTGACGTGTTCCGCGAACTCGACCTTCTGCTGCAGTTCCTGCAAGTTCTGAGTCGGAGGTTTGGCCTGCATTCCTGTGCTCCTCTAGAGGAAACCGGATCGTACATGAGCGATCTGCCGACGGCTGATGAGAGCCGGCGGCGTATCGCTCTGTTTCGAGGGTCGAAACTCAGTCTAGCCCAATGGGGTGGGAAGGCAAGGAAAAGGCAACTTTTGCGATTGTGGGTCGACCGGTTGAAACGGCTTGCAGAGAATGGCAGGACGGTTAGGGAGAGCGGCCGTGCTGATGACGCCATGAGTTCAAGGATTCTCGGCAGGAATATCCGCGGGTAGCGATTTTGATCTTCTCACGCCGGTCTTACGGGTTTTCACTTCCAGCACGCCCTCGGCCAGTCCCTTGTCGCCGACGATCACTTGAAACGGCGCGCCGATCAAGTCGGCATCGTTGAACTTCACGCCAGCTCGCTCGTCTCGATCATCCCACAGGACCTCCAGCCCGACCTGTTCCAAGGCGGCATACAGATCGGTCGTCGCATTGGTCGACGGCGGCGGATTGGCCGAACGGGATGAGGTGCACATGAAACGGCGCGATGGGAAATGGCCACACGATGCCCTTGTCATCGTGATTTTGTTCGACGGCCGCGGCCGCCGTGCGGCCGACCCCGATGCCGTAGCATCCCATGACGGCCAAACATTCCTTGCCGTTGGGATCGAGAAATGACGCATTCATGGCCTGGCTGTACTTCGTGCCGAGCATAAATACATGGCCCGACCTCGATGCCCTTCGTGGCTTTGAGCATGCCGTCTTTTCGTGGAGAGGGATCGCCGGCCTTGGCATTTCGCAGATCCGCGAATTGCTCTACCTGAAAATCGCGATCCCAGTTGACGTCGACGAGATGCGTATCGGCCTGATTCCCGCCGACGACGATGTTTGCGTTGCGCCTTGATGGCATGATCGGCGACAATGCGTAATGTCTTTCAGGCCGACAGGCCCGGCGAATCCCACCGGTGCGCCGGTGACCCGTTCCACGGTCGCGGGACCGGCCAGTTCCAGATCCGTCACGCCGAGCAGGCGCTTGATCTTGATCTCGTTGGCTTCATGGTCGCCTCGGATAAGCACCGCGACGGTCTCTTTTCCCGTCGAATAGAGCAGAGTTTTGACCAGTTGGGTTGGATCGATCTTCAAGAATCGGCGTCACTTCTTCGACGGTTCGGCAATTCGGCGTGCTGACGGCACGGAGGGGACGCAGTTCTTCGCGGCTTGTGTCGGTCGGCGGAAGCACCTCGGCGCGTTCAACGTTGGCCGCATAGGTTCCGGACTCGCTGTACACGACCGTTTCTTCGCCCGTGTCCGCCAGGACCATGAACTCGTGCGATGAGGTACCGCCAATCAGACCGGTATCGGCTTCGACGGCCCTGAAATTGAGGCCACAACGGGAAAAGATGCGGTGATACGCATCGTACATCTTTTGATAATTGACCTTCGCACCGGCTTCATCCTTATCGAAGCTGTAGGCGTCCTTCATGATGAATTCGCGTCCGCGCATGAGCCCGAATCGGGGCCGGATTTCGTCACGAAACTTCGTTTGGATTTGGTAGAAATTCAGCGGCAGCTGCCGATACGAGCGGACTTCACGACGGAACAAATCAGTGATCACTTCCTCATGCGTCGGACCAAGGCAAAAGTCACGTTCGTGCCGATCTTTAAAACGAAGCAATTCCTTCCCGTAAAAATTCCAGCGCCCGGTCTCTTTCCACAGTTCGGCGGGGGAGGCGATCGGCATGAGAAGCTCTTGCGCCCCCGCGCGGTTCATTTCTTCCCGAATGATGTGTTCGACCTTCCGAATGATACGCAGGCCCAACGGCAGATAGGTATAGATCCCTGCCGCGACCTTCCGAATGAGTCCGGAACGAAGCATCAACCGGTGGCTGATGATTTCGGCTTCCCCTGGATCTTCCCGCAGGGTGGGGAGAAGGATTTGAGAGGTCCGCATGAAATGTCAGTGGGAGAAGAAGATCCGTTCGAGGTCGTTCCAAAAGGCAAAGATCATGACGCCCACGAGCAGGACCAATCCGACTTGCTGCGCCAATTCCCGCTGCCGCTCGCCCAACGGCTTGCGCAGGATGCCCTCGATAAGGAAGAAAAGCAAGTGGCCTCCATCAAGGATAGGGATGGGGAGGAGATTCAAGACACCGAGGTTGATACTGAGCAACGCAATGAGGAAAATCACATTGGACGGGCCTTGTGCTGCCGCTTCACCGGAGATCTTGGCGATCGTCAAGGGCCCACCGATGTTTTTGCTCGAAATGTCGCCCACGATCATTTTGTAGAGCCCGACAACGGTCAGCTCCGTCCATTTCCATGTCGCTTCCAAGCCGTTGTAAAGCGCCGCCAATGGATTGGCGGATCGCATCAGCGAGCGGTCAGGTCCTGCGATGCCGATCTTGCCAATCTGGACTGACTGTCCATTGACTGTGGCTTTCCGCTATCGGCGTGACTGTCAATGAGACCCGATGGCCCTCGCGTAAGACATCTACGTGGAGCGTTTTCCCGGGACTTTCTTTCACGAGGCCCGTCATCTGTGTCCAGGTGTGGATAGGGTTTCCTTCGATCGACAGCACCCGATCGCCTTCCCTGAATCCGGCGACCGCTGCGGGTTTTCCTGGCACGACCTCGTTCACGACCGGAGGAATCTCCTCGATTCCCAAGTAATACGCGGACGCATCGTCCCTTTGGAGCCGATACTCCTGGCGCTGCAATTGGCGTGACGGTAAGGGTTTGAATACGGCCGTCCCGCAACACTTCAAGCGTCAATGGCGCACCATGTCCCTTGGCGGCGGCATCGAGCAGTTCGATGCGTGTGGCAATGTCCCGCCCGTCGATCTTCTTGATTTGGTCGCCGACCATGACGCCGGCCTTGGCGGCAGGGGAGTCCGCCGCCACCGCCTCAATGACCGGAGCGATATCTTTAAATGACGGAACAGGAAGCGTATATCCCGTTGCCAGCCAGGCGGCGAAGATCAAATAGGCCAGAATGAAATTGAAGCCGGGCCCCGCAGACACGATGAACACCTTGCCCCACAGACCTTGATGGACAAAGGATCGACGGCGATCATCCGGGGTGACGGCTCCAGCCTCATCTTCGCCGAAGAGTTTCACATAGCCGCCCAGCGGAATTGCGGACAAGAGGTACTCTGTGTCTCCCACCTGACGGCCAAAGAGTTTGGGTCCGAACCCCAACGAGAATTTGAGGACTTTGACACCGACCCACCGTGCAGCCAGAAAGTGGCCGAGTTCGTGGAAGGCGACCAGGATGCCCAGGACGACGAGAAACCACCAAGCCTTTTGCATGAAGAGCCAGAGGCTATCGGGAGACAGAGTCAAGGCAGATACCATCATGTTCAATGCTCAATGTATAAAAGTTAATAAGTATGAATACAGTTCAGCGGGCCAATGCATGCACCAGGGAATCGGCTTTCTCTCTGGCCCAACGATCCGCTTCCAGCGCGACTTCAACCGACTGAACCTCCAGCGGGGCATGCGCCTGCATGGTGCTATGAATGATATCAGAAATATCCGTGAAACGGATGCCGCCTTGGAGGAATGCCTCGACGGCAATCTCGTTGGCCGCATTCATAGCCGCCGGCATGGTGCCGCCGATACGAAGCGATTCATATCCGAGGCGCAAGCAGGGGAATCGATCGTGGTCCGGTTTACAGAATGTCAGCTGCCCCACCTCGGTTAAGTCCAGTGACGGCAAATCGAGTGGAAGCCGGTCTGGATAGCGCATCGCATATGAGATCGGCGTCCGCATATCGGGCAATCCCAACTGTGAAATCATCGAACGGTCTTCGTATTCTACCAGAGAGTGGATGATGCTCTCCCGATGGATCAAGACATCGATGCGAGACTCGGGAATATCGAAGAGCCAGCGGGCTTCGACCACTTCAAGCCCCTTGTTCATCAGCGTAGCGGAATCGATCGTAATTTTTGCTCCCATTTTCCAATTGGGGTGCTGCAAGGCACGTTCGGGCGTCACGTCCGAGAGCTGCTCTTTGGGCACATTCCAGAGTGCGCCACCGGAGGCGGTCAAAATCAAACGGCGGACATCCTTGATACGATGACCCTCAAGAGATTGGAAGATCGCGCTGTGCTCGCTGTCGACGGGAAAGATTCTGACGCCGTGCGCGCTTGGCTTCTTCCTGCATCAGCTTGCCGGCCATGACCATCGGTTCCTTGTTGGCCAAGGCGATATGTTTCTTGCTGCGGATCGACGCCAGCGTCGGGACCAGACCGGCTCCGCCGACGATGGCGGACATGACGAGTTCGGCCTCGGGGAGCGAGGCGACATGGACCAACCCTGCCTGGCCGGACAAGATCTCGACAGAAAGACCGGAACAGCGCTGCCTGAGCCGGGCGGCGGCCGATTCGTTGGACATCGCGACCGCCCGTGGCTTGAAGCGGCGGACCTGTTCCTCCAACCGCTCATCGTTATTGCCGGCCGTCAGTCCTACCACGCGAAACTCGTTGGGAAACCGCTCGACGATGTCCAGCGTGCTCGTTCCGATGGATCCAGTCGATCCAAGGATGACAATTGATTTCATACCTGTTTCCTCACGGGTGCGATCCGATCAAGGTGACATAGTAGTAGAAGGCGGGGCCAGTGAACAAGAGACTATCGAGTCGATCGAGCATCCCTCCATGCCCAGGCAAGAGGCCGCCGGAATCTTTTACGCCCACGCTGCGCTTGATTGCCGATTCCGCCAGATCGCCCCACAAGCCGGCGAAGGTGAGGAGAACGGCCAGCACGATACAATCCACGGCGGAGAAATCCGATAGAAACCACCAATGAGCGACATAGGCGAATATCACCGCACCGAGAAGTCCACCGACTAGGCCTTCAATCGTTTTCTTCGGGCTGATTCGGGGAGCCAAGACATGCTGTCCGCAGAGGGTTCCCACATAATAAGCGGCGGTATCGCCGGCCCAGGTTACCAAGAGCAGAAACAACAGAAACCATTCGCCTTGAGGAAGGAGCCGGATCATGACAAGGTAGCTCAGGGTCAGGCCGATGTACAGCAGGCCGGTCATGGTGAGCGCTCCTTCCTTGAGGCTCTCATGAAAGGGCATTTTGACCAGCAGGGGGATCGAGAGGGTGGCCAACAGCGCGACAAGAAGGCTCGGTTGCACCATTATCGGATAATGCGGTCCAACGATCAGCGCGAGGCAGCCGACGAGGCCAATTCCCATCGCCAATGGTTGCGCTGAAGGCCGGAGACAGACGCGATATAGCTCAAAGAGTGAGAGGCTCCCAGCCACAGCCACGATGCACGTAAAGGCTATAGGAGGAAGATAGAAAATTGCGGCATAGAGGAGCGGGACTGCGAGGAGGACGGTATACACGCGACGCGGATCGAATCGAGTCGCCGTCTTCTGGACGGTCTGCGCCGGCTCCGGATTCGTGGTTCCACACTCCAGCATGTTGGTGAATCCTCTGAGACCTACGAAGATAGGCTGCTAAAGACGCGGCCGAAACGTCGCTCCCGCCGTTGGAATTCGAGCAAGGCCAGTAACAACTCCCGGCGCCTGAAGTCCGGCCAGAGGGTCGGCGTGAAATACAGTTCAGTATAGGCTAGTTGCCAGAGGAGAAAGTTACTGATGCGCGTTTCGCCGCTCGTTCGAATCAACAGATCGGGGTCTGGCAAATCGTGGGTGTAGAGGTACTGTTGGACCTGTGCTTCGTCGATGTCCTCTGCCTGAAATTTCCCATCCTGCGCGTCACGAACCAGCCCGCGTACGGCGTCGACGATTTCTGAACGTCCGCCGTAGCTCAGCGCAACCGTCAATTGAAGCTTGTCGAGGTGTGCGGTCTCCTGCTCGGCGGCCCGCACCCATTGGAGGGCCGACGTCGGAAGAGACGCCGTTCTCCCGATCGTTCGGAACCGCACGCCCTGTTCGATCAATTTGTTGCGTTCGGTGGAGAGGTAATATTCCAACAGTCCCATTAAGGCATCGATCTCCGTCGTCGGCCGCTTCCAATTTTCCTGGGAAAACGCATAAATCGTCAGGGCTTGAATACCAAGTTCCAAACACAACGAGATTGTTTCGCGGACGGACTTGATGCCTTCCCGGTGACCGGCAATCCGAGGCAGACTGCGGGCTTCGGCCCAACGGCCGTTGCCATCCATAATAATGGCGAGGTGTTTGGGGAGAAGGTCGGGATCGAGTTTCGCGGTCAGTTCGGTGTCCGACAGATGGTCAATACTGGACGGTGGCCTCGGTGTCCATGGGCTCTGGTCTGGTAAATCCTTTCGTATGAAGTATGTATAGGCAGGTGACGAAAGTCTACTGGCCGCCTGGTGGAAAGTCAAACGATATTTCCTAAATC
This sequence comes from uncultured Nitrospiraceae bacterium, assembly GCA_963851455.1. Taxonomy (GTDB): domain Bacteria; phylum Nitrospirota; class Nitrospiria; order Nitrospirales; family Nitrospiraceae; genus Nitrospira_C. The sequence continues at coordinate 101,883 of CAWKPI010000003.1, read as the reverse complement.
CCTTGGAAAAGCGAAGAGTTGGAAGCGCTCGCGTTGCGCCTGGGAAAATGAATCGGCTATACTTCGCACTTCTCGCGTCGATCGCAACCAGTTTATGAGGAATTTTCTCGATGGGACAGCTCATTCCTTTAGATTCATTCGGGGTCACCGAGCATGACCTGATCGGGGCCTTGGGCCGGGTGAAGGTCCGCGATGTGGATTATGCGGACCTCTATTTCGAATCCTGCATCTCGGAATCCGTCTCAATGGAAGAGTCGCTCGTCAAGCGGGCGACCAAGAGTATTTCGCAAGGAGTCGGTGTTCGCGCCACGGCGGGGGAAAAAACGGGGTTTGCGTACTCCGATGAGTTGACGAAAAAGGACCTCGAACTCGCCGCCGATACGGCCCGTTATATCGCCAATTCTTCCAGTGGCTCCCAAACGGTTCCTGTTCCCGTCCATTCAAGGCCGGCGCGGGATCTTTATCCGGTCCCTGATGGACAGGTGGAAGTCGCCACGGCCGATCGCGTGACTCTCTTGAACCAGATCGATGCGGAGGCTCGTCGCTACGATCCGCGGATCAAGAATGTCATGGCCTCCTTCAACACAGAATATAAGGTCGTGATGGTGGCCACGTCGGACGGCACGCTTCATCGGTGATGTGCAGCCGCTTGTCACGACTGCAAGTCACCTGTATTGCCGAAGAACACGGCAATCGCCAGATTGGCTCATTTGGCGGAGGTGGGCGCATCGGCTTCGAGTTCTATCATGAGGGCAACCGCCATTTGGACTATGCGAGAGAAGCCGCACGCATTGCGATTCTCAATCTTTCCGCCGTGGATGCCCCCGCCGGAGTCATGCCGGTTATCTTAGGGGGCGGTTGGCCGGGCATCCTGCTTCATGAAGCGATCGGTCATGGCCTCGAGGCAGACTTCAATCGGAAAAAAACCTCGGCCTTTTCCAACTTGCTTGGCAAGCGGGTGGCGTCGGATGTCTGCACGATTGTGGACGATGGGACGTTGCCGGGCCGGCGAGGGTCACTGAACATGGACGATGAAGGCACACCGACCGGTCGGACGACGCTGATCGAAAAAGGGATGTTACGCGGCTACATCACCGACAAATTGAATGCGCGCTTGATGGGCATTCCAGTGACTGGCAACGGCCGCCGTGAGAGCTACCAGAGTATCGTACTGCCGCGCATGACCAATACGTTCATGCTCGCCGGCCAGTCTGAGCCGGAGGATATCATCAAATCCGTGAATAAAGGGCTCTACGCGGTCTCGTTCGGCGGAGGGCAGGTCGACATCACGAACGGAAAGTTCGTCTTTTCCGCCAGCGAAGCCTATTTGATCGAAGGTGGCAAGGTCACGAAACCGGTCAAAGGCGCGACACTCATCGGCAGCGGTCCCGACATTCTCACCAAAGTGTCCATGGTCGGGCATGATTTAAAACTGGATGAAGGGATCGGGACCTGCGGAAAAGAAGGTCAGTCGGTTCCGGTCGGTGTCGGGTTGCCGACGATCCGAATCGATGAGATTACCGTCGGCGGCACCCAAGCCGGATGACAAACGATTGGAGCATTCAGTGAATTCTGGCCAGTTAGTACGAGTCGCCAAGGGCAGCTTTATCCAACTCGCCGCTGACGTACTGACCATGGCGAAGAGAGCGGGAGCTACCGAGGCAGACGTGGTCATTGCCGACGGGGAGAATCTGTCCGTCCAGATTCGATTGGGGGCCGTGGATCGGCTATCCAAGGCGCGGGAAAAACGATTGGGCTTACGCGTGTTCGTCGGGAAGCGATCCGCGACGACTTCGACATCGGATTTTTCGCCTGAGTCGCTGAGTCGGCTTGTGACGGAGACTTGCACGTTGGCCAACGCTGTCGTCGAGGATCCCGTCTCCGGGTTGCCGGCTGCAGAACAGATGGCAAAAGAGCAGCCGGATCTCGATCTCTATGATGAGACGAAGTTAGAGACGGAGAAGCAGATAGAACTGGCCAAGCGGGCTGAGGCGGCGGCGATGGCGACAGATGAGCGGATCACGAATTCGGAAGGCGCAGATTTCGATTCGTCGTCGGGCCGCGTGGTCCTCGGCAACAGTCATGGGTTCGTCGGTGAATACCGCAGTTCCAGCTATTCGTTGGCCGTGTCGCCGGTCGCGGTCGATCCGGACTCCGGAGCGATGCAACGGGACGCCTGGTACGAAGTCCAGCGAAAGTACCACAAGCTGAGTACGCCCGAGTCTATCGGTATCGAGGCTGCCCATCGGGCGGTCAGACGGCTGGGTGCCAGAAAAGTCGACACCACCCGCGTGCCGATCGTGTTTGATCAGGAAACGGCCGGCAGCCTGCTGGGCAATCTCTGCAGTGCGGCGTCCGGCTACTCGCTCTATAAAGGAGCGTCCTTCCTTGCCGGTCAGTTGGGAAAACAGCTGGCGCCGGAGTACTTCACCGTCTATGACGATGGTCGCATGGTCGGCGGACTTGGCTCGCGGCCCTTCGACGGCGAAGGGCTTCCGACGAGAAAGAACACGATTATCGAAAAGGGCGTCCTGAAGAGCTATTTGCTCGATACCTATTCGGGAAAGAAGCTCGGCTTGCCCTCGACCGGCAATGCGTCGCGCAGCGTGGGGGAGAGTCCTTCGGTCGGACCGACAAATTTTTATCTCGTTCCAGGACAGACGTCACCGGAAGACATCATTAAAACCGTGAAGGATGGGCTCTACGTGACGGAACTGATCGGGTTCGGGATCAATATGGTGACCGGAGACTATTCTCGTGGTGCGGGCGGATTCTGGATCGAGAACGGGGAACTCGCCTATCCGGTTGAGGAGATCACGATCGCCGGCAATTTGAAGCAGATGTTCAAGGACATTGAAATTATCGGTAACGATCTGGAGTTTCGCGGACGGATCACCAGTCCGACGATCAAGATCTCGGAAATGATGATTGCGGGTAACTGACACAGCAAGAGCGAATAGCATCTGGCTCAAACATGCCTACGCACAGCCGCCACGCATTGACAGCAGCGGCGCTCACAGCTGCCATCACCGCAATGGCCGCCGTAGCTCGTGAGGAGGGCAACATGCGAATTGTCTCGACGGCGTTCAGCCACCAGAGTGCGATTCCGGCCTTGTATACCTGCGAGGGAAAAGACATTTCCCCGCCGATGGCGTGGGTCGGATCTACCGACTGGCACGAAGAGCTTAGCGCTGATTGTCGATGACCCGGACGCTCCGGATCCCGCCGCGCCGAAAATGACCTGGGTGCATTGGGTGCTCTATAATTTGCCGTCGATGAGTGAGGGGCTACCGGAAAGCGTCAAGACGCTGCCCGCGGGTGCCAAGGAAGGCTTGAATGACTGGAAGCGTACTGGCTATGGAGGACCGTGTCCGCCGATCGGCCGTCACCGCTACTTCCATAAACTCTACGCGCTGGACACCCTGCTGCCGGACCTGAAGCAGCCGACTAAAGCAAAGCTCGAAGAGGCCATGAAGGGCCACATTATTCGCGAGGCTCAGTTGGTAGGGACCTATCAGAAGGGCGGATAAAATTCGTCTGCTCGAGGTCGAACGTCGGGCTGTCGCGTACCAGCCGCTCGAGGCGGAACACCGCAATCCGCGAGATGATCGCGGGGAATGAACATGTAAGAGAGGAAATGTTATGCGACGTGTATGGAGCTCGATTTGTTTGATAATAATCATGCTTCCTGGCGTAGGCACTGCAGCCGATTTTCGGCTCACCAGTCCCACAATCAAGAATAAAGGTACTGTCGGTAATGAGCACGTCTACAACGGATTCGGATGCAGCGGGAGCAATACGTCGCCCGAGTTGCGGTGGGAGCGAGTACCTAAGGGAACCAAGAGTTTCGCCGTGACGGTCTATGATCCTGATGCGCCGACCGGAAGCGGCTGGTGGCATTGGGTCATCTTCAACATTCCTCGGGATACCACATCGCTTCCAGCGGGTGCCGGCAAACCGGATGGCGGAGGAGCGCCACAAGGCAGCATACAGTCCATGACAGATTTTGGTCAGCCTGGCTATGGCGGTCCTTGCCCTCCGCCTGGTGATAAACCTCATCGATATGTCTTTACCGTGTACGCGCTGAAAGTGGATCAGATTCCTTTGAACAAAGAGGCATCGGGTGCCATGGCGGGTTTCTATCTGAATCAGAATGTCTTGGGAAAGGCCTCTTTCACGGCCAAGTATGGTCGATGAATCTTTGAGAAATGGAGATGTCTCTGCTTTTTTGGAGAACATGTGGCGCGCCGTGAGGCGGAGTGGTTTACCGATCCGGTCTATCTAGTGCTCGTTGCAGGTAGTCTCTTTGAAGCGACTAGGGCTGAATCTGTGTTAACAGAGCGAGGAGTAGACTACGCCATCGTACTCGATCGGTTCCGAAAGGAATCGTTGCTGGGAGCTGTATTCGGCGGAACATATCACGGCTTGTTTTTTTATGTGCTGGCAGGAGCGCATGATTCCGCAACGCGTGTGTTGGAGGAAGCCGGAATTGACGATATCGTGCCCTTGAACCAGGAGGAGGGAAGTTAGGAGAAACACCATGCCACTTGATGCCGAACTCGGAAAGAAAATGCTACAGCTGATCACGTCGCGTTATGACGATCGGCATTGGCGCAAAAAAATTGAGAAGACGCTGAGCCTGCCCCAATCCGGCGTGGCGGATCCGGTCCAACAGCAGATCTTCGTGTATCTGAAAATCGGGTTGAAGGCGTATAAGTCTTTCCGTGCGGACCCGGATTCCTGGATTATCGGAGGGTATGCGACCAAGGAAGTCATCGACCGAGCCAAGTTCCAGCCCAAAGAGGTGGGAACTGATATCACCAAGGACGATGTTGCCTTCTTGGGAAGCGATCCCGGGCCAGAGGTCGATGCAGCCTGGTGGGATGACATGTTGGTGCAGTGGTTCGATGTGCCGGAAGAAGACAAGCCTGCCGACGAAGAAGGCGGCGAGGCAGCAGAGTCAGATTCGTCCCCATCCATCAAATCGAAAGCGTAACAAAACAGTACAGGCCGCCCGCGCTGCTTCTTGCCAGCAGGGAACTGTCGCTCGGGAGGATGCGCGCCCCCTCAAGACCTCCTGAATCACCCAACTACGCCTTGCTCACTCCAAACCTGTAAGCTCGCCAAGCCTCGAACAGTATAGATTGGCCGTTGCAACGGAAGAGCAACGGCCACTCGCTGCGGCAAGTTGTGTCCCGATTCATCCCGCCATCGGCGGCCACGATCCTCCCGAGCGACTTTGAGGAGGAGATCCGCGAGGCTCAGCAGAGAGCGATGATGCGCGGGTCAGGAACCGCGGGCGTCATTGGAGAAAGGAACCGGTAACTTGAGTTGTGTCCCGATTCATCCGGTGAACAGCGGCAACAGCCCAGACCAAGCGTGACAAGTGGCAATGGCAAGAAACGCACTATCTTCTCGTCAAGGGAGGATAGTTGGGCTGGCGGCGACTTGCGATGGGTTGCATGGCGCTATCGGTGCGGGCGCCGAAGGCGATGGCGAGCATTGTTCGAGTTCCGTTCGGATGCAATCCAGGACGGAACGAGTTGCGGAGCCAAGCGGCGACAGCGCCATGCGGGTCTTATCCATCGCCGGAGCAAGCAGCCCAACTATCCGAACAGATCCATTTGGGCGGGCTGCGGGGATTCAATATTGAGGACCGGTGCGGCCGGCGCTGTGGCTTCGGCGGGGGCCGGTTGGGAGTGGCGGTCGAGAAATTCCTTCAGCTTCTTGAAATCTTCTTTCAACGTATCGAGCAGATTGCCTTGGTGTAAGGCCGCGGCCGGGTGGAGGAGGGGAAAGATCACGAAGTCCTTCATGTAAAACGCCTGCGCTTTTACCTTGGTAATTCCGACCTTCCTTTCCAGTAACGTCTGCGTTGCCCAATTGCCCAAGGTGCAGACCAATTTGGGACGGATCATCTGGATCTGTTGCATCAAGAACGGCTTGCAGGTGTCGACCTCGTCCGGCTCCGGATCACGGTTGTTCGGTGGCCGGCATTTGATGACGTTGGCGATGTAGATCTGATCGCGTGAAAGATTGGCTGACGCCAGCAGATCGTTCAGGAGTTTTCCGGCTGCGCCGACAAAAGGCTCGCCTTTCTGGTCTTCATTGAACCCCGGCGCTTCACCCACGAACATGATACTCGCATGAGGATTGCCAACCCCGAACACCACTTGCGTCCGGCCCAACTTGGCGAGCTTGCACTGCTGGCAGTTGTGAAGCGATTTTGCGAGTTCTTGGAGCGTCATAATTGTGACACGATAGTGGTTCGATGCGAGGGCATCTTATGAGGGGCAAAAAAAGTTGTCAACGCAGAAAATTGGTAAGACTAGACTGACGGGCAGCAGACGTCTATCTACAGAGTTTAAGCGGGCTGGTGGCCGATGACGATCTCGGCGCAGCGCTCGCCGCTCGCGATCGCGCTTTCCAGGTTGGCTGGCCAGCCCGTGTCGGTCCAGGCTCCGGCCAGTAGCAGATTGGGAATCGGGCTTCGCTGAATGGGGCGCCGGACTTTTGTGCCCGGTGGAAGGGCCAACACAGCATGGGCCGTCTCGTACTGCCTGAATTCAGTGAGCTGATGGCCCGCTCGGAGGAGGTGAAGCGAGCGAAGGAGTGTGGATACCTGCTGTTCGGAGTCGATCACCCATTGGTCCTGCGGCAACGTCAACGTAGCGACGAGACTGCAGTTTGATTCAGAAGGCTTACAGGCAATCCACGGAAATGGTCCTGCGCCGATCAGGATGTGACGTGGCGCCGTCATGATTTCTGCCGTGCGAACCTGGATGACTGCGCAAGGTATGCTGGGGAGATCGACGACATGCTGAAAATAGGCATAGCGGGTGAGCCAACGTTCCGGCAACAAGGGGGTAAGCTGATGAGCCGCGATGGCTGCCACGTACCAATCGGCTTGCAGGGAAGTTCCGTCCTTCAAGCGTACGCCAGTGATCCGATCTTCCTGATAGTCGAATCGTACCGCTTGCGTTCCCAAAGAAAGCGTTGCGCCTGTTTTGGCGAGGGCGTCCGAAATCGGCTGCACGAAGGTGCGAGCCCAAGGCTGTCGGGGGACCCAAATACGGCTGTTGGCGGCGTGTGACAGCAAGAACGGTTTCACCGCCGTGACGAACGCATCGGCAGACAGCTGCTGGATAGCATTGCCTGTGAGCCAGCGTGCCAACGGATTCCAAATGGCCTGCAAAGAGGATCGGCTTTGGACCAGCGATTCGAGCCAGTTCTGCGCAGTGCGTTGTTCGAGATCGGTGGCGAGCAGGAGCGAGCCTTCCCAGATCTGTTCCAGCGACGAGAGGAGTTTCCAGCGTTGACCCCACGACAGCCCCGTAAATCGCCCGATGCGAAAGAGTTGTTGGAGTGGAGTTGGTAATCGAGATGTCGGATATCCGGCCAGTCGGCCATCCGGTAACAGAAATTCCAGCCGGGCCTCGGCGAACAGCGGGTGGGTCGGCTGAACTCCGAGTGAACGTAACAGGGTCCAGGTGCTCTGGTGACAGCCCAGAATCGAGACCGGAGGGTCACTTTCACGTCTGAGATGCTCACCAAGCTTAAGAGATTGATTCAACAAGGTGACGCGCAGGCCATGAAGCGCCAGTCGATAGGCCGCCGTCAGTCCGGCCGGTCCTGCGCCGAGCACGATGACGGATTGACGGTCGGGTGGCGTCACAAGAATTTCGATCGAATCCATACACCGGCTGCAAGAGCCAGACGATGGGATGTTGAGAGGCGAACCCGGGGCCCGAAGACGGCATGGTCAGGACGTTCAATGCGTTCCAAAATACGCGAGTACACGGCCCGCATGATTTCGGCGACGCTCAGCGCCTGCCGGTCACTCTTGGGAAGACAGCTCAGCGCTGTTTGCGCCTTGACATAAAAGTCGCGGGCTCTCCTGGCTTCGAAGCGGACGAGTTCTCGAAGTTGCGGGTTCTCATGTCGTTGCAGAAGATCCGTCTCGCTGTACCCAAAATGTGCAAGATCTTCCTGGGGAAGATAAATGCGGCCCTGTTCAGCATCCGTGCCGAGGTCGCGCAGAATATTGGTGAGCTGAAAGGCCATGCCAAGATCCACAGCATAATCCTGGGCGTGGGGCGACACAGGACCGAAGATGTGCAGGCAGATCAACCCGACGACAGAGGCGACACGATAACAATAGAGCGACAGCTCATCGAACGTCCCATACCGTGTCGTCATCAGATCCATCTCCACGCCCTTAATGAGTTCCTCGAAGTAGGCCTTAGGAATCGAGAGCTGTTTGACATGATGGGCTAGGCTGATCATGATCGGCCAGGTGGGCGTGCCCCCGTACACTTCCTCGAGCTCTGCCCTCCAGCGCCGCAGTTCTTCTTTAGGATCGCTGCCCGGGGGCGGTTCATCGACCGCACTATCGACCGCTTTGCAAAAGGCGTAGACCGTGTACATGGCATCGCGTCGAGCCTGCGGGAGAAAGAGAAAGGAATAGTAAAAGTTGCTTCCGCTTTGCTTCGTCAGATCGGTGCAAAATGCTTGGGCATCCGTCGAGGTCATGCTCATACAGACTGGCCTGTCAGATAATCAGATCCGGTCATGTCACGAATGATAGAAGAGTCCCAGTGAGGAGCAATGTTTCCGGAGAGGACGTCTGCCAGCAGTTCCACACCGTCGACGAGGCGAGGGCCCGGTCGGCTGAAATAAGAGCTGGCATCGACGACGTAGGTTTTAGGCCATGACGTCAGGGCACGCGAGCAGTCATTGTCAGTTCGGCAAAGAGCCATAAGTTCGGATACCGTGCGGGCTACCGAAAATCCGCAAGGCATAACGACGACCACATCTGGTGCCGCGGAACGAATCTCATCCCACGTGACCTGACGCGAAGGCTGACCGGCCTGTCCCATCACGTCCTGGCCCCCGGCGAGATGCACCAGTTCAGGCACCCAATGACCACCAATGTACGGCGGGGAGAGCCACTCGAGACAGAGGACCCGCGGTCTGGTCGGGATTGACGATTGGGCGCGAATGGCGGCGACACGTCTAAGGAGCGATTGGGCGAGTTCACGTCCTAGTGCAGGTTCGCCCAGGGTTGTTCCAATCCGTTCGATATCGTTGATGACGTCGAAGAGTGAAGCAGGCTTGAGCGTGACCAAACGGGGCCGTGACGGGAGCATTTGAATGGCTTGTTCGAGTTGATCCGGAGCCACGGCGCAGACGTGGCAGAGGTCTTGAGCCAGGATGACATCGGGCCGGGCGTCAAGAAAGGCTTGTTCATGTAAGCTGTAGAGTCGTTCACCCGACGACACGAGTGCCTTGACCCGGCGGTCGATGTCGGCGCTCCCCATGACTTCGTGGTCGACAACCGGGTTCACCATAATAGGAACCTGACGGACAGTCGGCGGATAATCGCACTCATGACTGATGCCGACTAGGTGATCCGATAATCCCAGCATCGCGACGACTTCGGTGGCTCCCGGGACGAGGGAACAAATTCTCATAAAACCAACATCCTTATGCCGCTGGCCATAAACGCCTGCGCACGTCTTCCAGGCTCGTCTCTTTCAATCTGTGGGTGATCGCGTGGGCTTCGTGCAGGTCTTGCACGGTGTGCGTGTTTGTCACCGCCAGTACTTTCATGCCGGCAGCTTTGGCTCCGTGAATTCCAGGCAGTGAATCCTCGATGACCAGGCACGAAGACGTCGTCAGGCTGACATCGTGTTGTTGGAGTGCCTTCAATGTCACCAGGAATGGTTGTGGGTCAGGCTTGCCCTTGGTCACGTCTTCCGCACTCGTGATATGCAAGAACGCTTCTCTCAGACCTGCTTCTTCCAAGATGTACTCGATTTCATGCCGCAGAGCCCCTGAGGCGATGGCCAATGGATAGACGCGTGCCGCAGTACGCACGAACTCCGGAATACCGGGGAAAATCACTTGATGGTGCTTGACGGATTCGAGGTAGGCCACAGCTTTCCGCTTCATCAGTTGCGTGATGTCGGCAGGATCAATGGGGCGGTGATTGGCTGAGAGTGCGGCAATAAAGCAACCACGATCGTCGTAGCCAAGATAGTCCGCATAGTATTCGGCTTCAGTCAATTCGATGCCGATTTCCCTCAGCGTCTGTCGCAGCCCGGCAAAGTGCAAGGGTTCGGTATTGGCAATGACGCCGTCGAAGTCAAAAATGAGAGCCCGGAGTGTCGACATACTACCGGTGGAGTGCGGCGATGAATGATGCTGGAAGTTTGGCGCGAATTATAGCACAGGGGCAATTAAAGAAAGCCGAAGAATCCTTCGGTCTCTGTGACGATGCAGGAGTGAGAAGTTGTCTTAAAACTTCAGGCGCAACCGCTTTTCCGAGATCCAACCTTTGACGCCATCGTCGGTGCGAACGGAGTAAACCCAGCCGGTCGGCTGGAGATCTCCGTCGAGAACATTAAGAGTGACGCCGGGCCGCACGACAGGGCCTGGTTTCGTTCCCTCCGGGTCTAGCGAGAGCGGAATCATTTCAGCCGGAATGGTCGGATTGCCGACGGCTGTGACTTTTTGTCCCTCCCCAAACATGGGAGAGGACACCATGCTGGCCGGTGCGGATGTCGGTTCAGGCATAGACGCGGAGGGAGCTGGCGCAGGCGATGGAGGAGGGGACGCCGGCGCAGTGGCGGACGGGGCTATGGGCGCAGGCGTGGGAGCTGCGTCAGGAGGAGTCGGTGGCGTTGCCGGTACAGCAGGCGCTGGAGGTGCAGGCTTCGGACGCATGGCGATGGGAGGCGGTTCGGACGGCGCGTTCTCACCCAGAAATGGAGCCAGCCATTCAGTCAATTGCTCCGGTTCCAGCGCGAGATATCCAATTCCTGCAACCAATGCGAGCAGAAGAATCCACAGCAGCGGCCGTCCTCCGCTGGATTTCTTTCCCGGTTTCGGAGAGAGAGGCCTGGTGGCGGTGGTCTGATCGAGTTCCTCTTCTGTAAATTCCAAATCCGGCTCGGGTTGGCGCGCGAAGAGGAGCGACCATTGGAGAGGATTCCCGACCGGTGTCAGGTTCCCTGCGAGCACAGCCATCAAATACCTCCTGCGTCAGCGATAAAACAGTTGGCGCGTCATGAGTGGTCTGAAGGACTACTTATCACCATCAACTGAGACTGTCAATTTTCCTAAAGAATTCTGTGGTATTGGCGTCAACACGGCTGTGTCGGAGAGCAGGACAGCACTTGATGTTCTCGGCTTCCGGTGCGAAAGACAGTCAATCCCTTGCATCTCAGTCGATAGGCGAGAAGAAAGGCCTCGGCCACGTCAGCTTTCGTTGCCGTCGTGGGTAGATTGATGGTTTTCGAGACACCACTGTCGCTGTACCGCTGGAAGGCGGCCTGCATACGCACGTGCTGCGCCGGCGCTATGTCATGTGCAGTGACGAAGAGCCGCCGGATCGGTTCGGGAATACGCGACACATGTTGAATCGAGGGATTGGCCGAGAGATCGGACCGGAGTTTCTCGAGGTCGAGACCGTGTGTACGGACCATCCGTGCAAAGGACGGATGCAACATTGTCAGCATCAGCCCCTCCAGAGCGCGGCGGTTGACTTGCACTCCATAGAGCGGCTCGATACCAGGTGAACATCCAGCGATAAGGCTGATGGTGCCGGTGGGTGCGATGGTGGTGACAGTCGCATTCCGCCGCCGATCATGTTGAGCCTGGAGCCGGCTGCCTCGATAGGCCGGAAACAGGCCGCGTTGCAAGCCGAGTTGGTGCGAGGCGTGATGGGCTTGCGACTGCACGAATGCCATGAGTGAGGTCGCCTGGTCGATGGCGGCCTCGGAATCGTAGGGAATGTGCAGGGCAATGAGGAGATCGGCAAAGCCCATGATTCCGAGCCCGATCTTTCTCGTGCGAAGGGTGACCGTCTCAATCTCGGCAAGCGGGTAATGGTTTCGGTCGATCACATTATCGAGGAAACGGACGGCGAGCGCGATAGTCGCAGCTAAGCGCTGGTAATCGACCGTGGGTCTGGTGCGGGTCTGCAATACGAACTTTGACACATCGATCGAGCCCAGTGTGCAAGATTCGTGGGGCAGCAGAGGCTGTTCACCGCAGGGATTCGTCGCTTCAATCTCACCAAGCCTGGGCGTAGGATTGGCCGCATTGATGTGGTCCAAAAAGATGACGCCCGGTTCACCCGTGGCCCACGCGCCCTCGACGAGGCGGTCGAACAGCATCTGCGCTGTGAGGCGTTTGGTCGCTTTGCCGGTTCGTGGGTTCACGAGCGACACGCTCTGCCGATGTTCGAGCGCGCGCATGAAACCTGCGGTAATTCCGACCGACAGATTGAAATTATTCATTTCTGTCGGATTTTGCTTGAGGGCGATGAAGTCCAGGATGTCTGGATGGTCGACACGCAGGATGCCCATGTTCGCTCCGCGTCTGGTCCCGCCCTGCTTGATGACATCGGTCGTCAAGTTGAAGATCCGCATGAAGGAGATCGGTCCCGAGGCGATGCCATGGGTTGAGGCGACGAGGTCGTCATGGGGACGTAGGCGGCTGAAGGAAAATCCTGTGCCGCCTCCCGATTGATGGATCAGTGCCTGTTGTTTCACCGCATCCAAAATCGAACTCAGCGAATCCTCAACCGGCAGGACGAAGCAGGCGGCCAGTTGTTGAAGCGGCCGTCCGGCGTTCATGAGTGTCGGGGAGTTGGGGAGAAATTCCAGCCGTGCCATGGATTCGTAGAATTGCCGTGCGGCTTGAGGGAGACGAACGGCAAGGGGGTATCGCTGCTCCGCTTGAGCGATGTCGGTAGCAATGCGCCACAGCAGTTGTGATGTCGTTTCCGAGACCGACCCCTTCTCATTCTTGACGAAGTACCGCTGACGAAGGACAATCTTCGCTTGGGGCGATAAGCGAGGAACAGGAGAAGCCGGTGGCGAGGACGATGGAGCGGGGCGCGAAGAGACCATACAATATTATAGTCTCCGGGATGTCTGTTTGACGATATCCACGGGAAGACAAGGGCTTGAATCTTTCTCCCCGTGGGACGCAAAATGCAGCCGACTGGATTGATGGCTATGCGATCCTACCGCGAAGAACTCTGGTTCGAAACCAAGACACGCCGCGCGTATATCAACATCACGCCCCAGGTCGTCACGATCGTCAAAAAGAGCGGCGTACAAGAAGGGTTGGTGTTAGTCAATGCCATGCATATCACGGCCAGCGTGTATATCAACGACGACGAGCAGGGGTTGTTGCAGGACTACGATCGTTTCTTGGAACGGCTGGCACCACATGAAGACACCTATCGCCACAACGACACCGGAGAGGACAACGGCGATGCCCACATCAAGCGGCAGTTGATGGGGCGCGAAGTCGTCGTCGCGATTACGGAGGGCCGGTTGGATTTTGGACCCTGGGAGCAGATTTTTTATGGTGAGTTCGACGGTCGGCGGCGCAAGCGCGTGTTGGTGAAGGTAATAGGAGAGTAAGGCGTCCAGATGGATGCGAGCTCGAAACGATGTATCCGTCTAAACCGCTCGAGCGCTTGCTCCTGCGCGGAAAGTTTGGCAACATGGAAGTCGCCCAGGAGTATCTCATGCAAAGTTGGTCTCGTCCCGATCCTCTGACAAGAGATTTGATTCACCTCATCAATGCGCGCCGGCATGACCACGGGGATACCGATGCGGCGATCGATACGCTGCAAGCCTTCCTCGAGCAGGGGCGCGAGCACGATCTGATGACGGTGTTAGCAGCGCTCGATGAAGACATGGCGGAATGGCTGTTTGATTTGGTCGCCGAGGCCTCCTGTTCCATCATGCTTGACGGCCCGGTCGACGAAAAACTCTCCTATGCTGTCATGGCGGCGCTGGAACTTCCGCTTCAAGCCAACCTCTCGCATCCCTTAAAGCTCAAAATCGATCCGGTTGCCACGGCGGAGGTATTGCACCGACATCTGAGGCTGTCCGCTGGAACTGTGGTCCGTGTGGAGCCGCGGCTGTTGACCGATGCCACATTGGAAGCCTTGAGCCTGCAAACCTTGAATGATCATCTCAGCACGGTGGCTGAGTCGCAGCGTGCGCACGCGATCGCCGCCCGGTTATATCCGCCAGTCGAAAACACGGCCTTTCTCTTTTTTGAGTTAATCGGTGTGCCTGACGCGGGCTTGCCGGATTCCCTGGAAGATCCGCATCGTCGCGCCCTGTTGGAAGGATTGGTGGAGCAATGTCCCGAACTGGCCCTTGCCCCCGATACGATCGAGGCTCCGGTCTATGCGGCCTATGCCATGTTCGACGCACAAAATGCGGTCCGGCTCCATCACCTGGCCGACGAAACTGCGGCGGTCTGGCGGGATCTCGATCCGCTCGTGCGTGCCAGAACGGTCGTCCATCTCCATACGCAATGCGGGAACGGCGTGTATATGCCGGTCTGGACGGACTTGTTCGATCCCGAATTGCCCGATGAGCATGGCCCTGTCTGGACTTCACCGGACGTCTGGGTCTTCACCGCAGACCTGCCGATCGAATGGCCAGGAGAAATGCTGACCAACCGATTGCTGGCCGAAGGCTGCACGAGGTTTGAGAACCATATTGTCGAAGCACCCGAAAACTAAGCGGCAAGTTGTAAAACCTCTCTTCACACCTGCCTAGCCTCAGCGCGCCGGGACCATTACTCAGTCGAATCGGCGCATTTCGTCGATTTTTTCAAGGCTTTGTCCTATGCTGAGAACTCGTCATGCAAGGGGGTGTCATGGCTCAGCAGCACGCGTCCGTTCGCTTCCTGGCCGGAGCCTTCACATTTATGGGGCTTGGTCTGGTGTGGATGGCGATCGTCAGTAGTCTGCCATCGCAGCAAGAACTCTCGGCCAAAGAACCTTCCCCACGGCAAGGGACTGCTTCCGTCGCGATGTTCAAAACTCCTCCTGAACCAACGCTCGATCTCTCTATTCCCGGTGTGCCTCCTGCTCCACCGGTTCCCCCTGAGCGGAGTCAGCCCACCGCAGCCCCATCGGCTGTAGCCCGCCTGGATCCACGCGCTGTGCAGGTGGCCCGACTGCGCTGTGAGGCCGAGGCCGAGCAGTTATGTCCTGAATCGCCGGAAGGGCTTGCACGAAAGCAATGTCTGGAAAGGCGCATGCAACAGCTGCCGGCGTCCTGCCAATTGCAGCTTCGTGAACGGTTTGTAAAGTGGAAAGAAGAGCGCAGCCGATTGACGGCTGCCTGTGAGGTCGACATGAATCGCTTTTGTTCAGCTGTAAAGCCTGGAGGCAGGCAGGTGCTGCAATGTCTTCAGGAGCATGCGCAGGAATTGTCCGACCGCTGTTACGAGACACTTCCGAAGGGAACCGTCTACTTCAAGCAGTAAAGAGGTCTTGTTCTGATCTACTTGTGTTGTGGTGACACCACATAAAAGGTCATTGACACGCCAGCCACTTCTATTGCATCGCCGTCTTTCAACTGCTGTTGTCCGCACACCTCCTTCCCATTCACCAGCAATTTCTTGCTTCCCTGAGAGCAGCTAATGCTGTAAGCGCCTCCGCGGTGGGTGATCAACGCCGCCATTTTTGGAGCGAACCATCCGGTCAGATGTATGGCCGCGCCTTCCTGGGAGCCAATCAAATTAGACGGCTTGGTGAGGGGATATTCCAAACGGTCGGTCTTTCCGGAAGTCACGAGCACTTTGGCCGTCGTCGATGAGACGCCTGAGTGCAGGTCTTTGCTGTCGATGACCATCGTTTTCTCCATGTCGGTCGACGGAGCGGATGCCGTGAGGACAAGACCCGGCGCATGGTCCTGAAAAATGATCCGATGTTGGCCAATGGCAATCACATCTGCGTCGTGGAGCTGGGCTCGCTCGATCGGTTTTCCATTCAACGTTGTGCCGTTCGTGCTCTTGAGGTCTTCCACAAAATAAACCGATTGCACCCGTACAATCTTGGCATGATGGCTCGAGACGGTATGATCGTCGATAGACAGATCGTTGTCGACCTTTCGTCCGATCGTGAAGCTGTCTCGTGCAAGATCGATCGTGCGTGAGCCGTGGCCATGGAGTTTGACGAGGAGTTTGGCTGATTCAATGATCGAGTAGGCCATGATGCATGCTCCTGTAAGTTTAAGAGGCTTTTAAAAACCAACGCTGACTGATCCGCTGCCAGAGTCGATCGGTCGTCCGCTGAACGGCCACCAGCAAGACCGTAATGTTGTCGTCTCCACCGGCTTCATTGGCCATTGAGATCAATCGGTCCGTTTTCGCTTCCAAGTCGCTGTCGAGCTCGATGGTCTGGAGGATCTCCTCCGAGCGGACCCCTCGTGTGAGGCCGTCGGAGCACATCAGCAGAAGGTCGCCGTTGAGCAGCGGCATTTCTGCCAGATCGATCTCGACGGTGCTTTCGACGCCGAGCGCTCTGGTGACGATGTTGCGTCGCGGAGACCGCTCCGCTTCTTCTTCTGACATGTATCCTTGCGCCACTTGTTCCGCTACCCAGGAATGGTCGGAGGTCAGTGGTTGCATCGCGCCGTTTCGAATCAAGTACAGGCGGCTGTCGCCGACGTGTGCGATCGATACATAGTGATTCGTGAGGCGAATCGCGACGACCGTGGTACCCATGCCGGCATATTGTGCATGCTCCCAAGAGGCTTTATGCACGACTTCGTTTGCGGCGCGGATCGCGCTGGCGAGTTGGTTTGTAGAAGGAGAAAGATTGGCGTCGACTGGACCGATTAATTCGAAAGCGGTCCTACCGGCCGCCGCTTTTGCATGCGTCAAGATCGTATCGATCGCCATGCGGCTGGCTATCTCGCCTGCATTGCCGCCCCCCATGCCGTCGCAGATAACGTAGAGTCCTAGCGCCGGATCCGCACTGAAGCAGTCTTCGTTGTGGGGGCGTTTGCGTCCGATGTCGGACTTGGCGCTGTGGAGCGTTTCGATCGCCAAGAGCGCTTCCTCCTCAGGCCGCGAGACTGTGCAGACAGGCACGGAGGTCTTGAGCAAACTCTCCTGCGCTGCGATAGCGCTGAGGCAGGTCTTTCTGTAGCGCGCGGTTACTTATTTCTTGAATCATGGGTGGAAGGTCCTGGCGAAGCGTCTGGAGCTCAGGATGCGGATTGTGTGCAATGGCGAACAGGAGAGCCGATAAGTTGTCCGCCGTGAAGGGGGGCTGTCCCGTCAACAGCTCGAACAGGACAACGCCGAGAGAGAACACGTCCGACCGTCCGTCGACTTTCTTGCCGGCGATCTGTTCCGGCGACATGTACGTCGGCGTGCCGAGAACGACATCTGTCTGGGTCTTGTTGCTTGAAGCCATCTTGGCGATGCCAAAGTCCATCACCTTCACCAACCGATCCTTCGTGATCATGATGTTGGCTGGTTTGATGTCGCGGTGTATGACGCCCTGTTGATGCGCATAATCCAACCCATCGGCGACAGAGGCGAGAGTTTGAACAATATCTGTGAGCGGCAGGAGAGTTGGCTTGCGCGACCAGTCCTTAAGCGAGTTCCCTTCGACGAATTCCATAGCGATATAGCCAAGATCGTGCTCCTCGCCCGCGTCGTAGATTGTGACGATGTTGGGATGAGAAAGGCGTCCAGCCGACTCCGCTTCGCGGAAGAAACGGGCTTTGATCTCTTGCAGCTTTTCTTTTTCGTCCGTTTGATCCAGGCGCATTGTCTTGATCGCGACGAAGCGCTGGATCGTCGGATCCTTCCCTAAATACACCAGTCCCATGGCGCCGCGTCCGAGCTCTTTGAGGATCTTGTAGCGCCCCAAGATAGCCGGAGATTGACCGTTGATGCCGACCGCCTGGACTTTCTCGGTCGGCTGAGCCGGGATCGCGTCGCTGCTGTCGGATAGTGCCGGCTCGTTTTCGAGGA
Organism: uncultured Nitrospiraceae bacterium; assembly: GCA_963851455.1. Lineage (GTDB taxonomy): Bacteria > Nitrospirota > Nitrospiria > Nitrospirales > Nitrospiraceae > Nitrospira_C. The sequence continues at coordinate 84,063 of CAWKPI010000003.1, read as the reverse complement.
CTGCGCGGGCAGGCTTGCGGGTGGACGGAGGAGACGCAAAAGCGTTGCGCAACAGGTCGAGATGGCGGAGCCAGACCACGGTCAGCCATAATCCTGACCCGACCATCGCGACGGTATAACCTTGGAGAAAATTGGAAAGGCCGATCTGGTGGATCAGCGGCAGGCCGTTCGCACGAAGCGCTTTTCCAGCGAAAATCAGGACGATCACTGCGATGAAGGGAAACAGGATTGTTCTGAAAAAACTCGATCCTCGACCATTGTCAGGAAGCTGCTCATACGCCGTCACGGCGAAAGAAATGACGAGTCCGAGCGCGATGGCATCAGCGAGCAAGCGCACCGCACTCGGACCGGTTATCGGTGTCAGAGGAATACTGAAAAACTCAACCCAGGTCATGCTGCTGAGCAGCGTGCCCGCCAGTAGAGCTGCAAGGATGCCGGTGGCATGGGGGAAAATCCAGTGCAAGCTTTTTGACATGGTATTCCACTGCGAAGACGTGAATGGTTCTCAGTGTAGCGGACGGGATCGGAGAGTCAACGAATTGGCGGAAAATTGCGAGGTTTAGGGATGATTAGAGCTGAGCGGCCGCTTCTTTGAGAGGCTCCAGCAACCGGGGACTGACTTTGAGATCTCCACGCCCGTAGCCGACCTCAATATCTGGCTTCGTCATACCGTGAAAATCGCTGCCCCCGGTGACCAGTAGGTTGAGGCGCTGAGCTAATTCTAAGTAACTGGCCGTCTGTGATTTGCTGTGGGTGCTGTAATGCACTTCAACGCCGCCAAGGCCTGCCTCCTTCAGCCTCGTAATGCAGGCCCGAAAACCCTCGCCGGTTTCTTTGACCCAGGTGGGGTGGGCCAACACCGCTACGCCCCTGGCTTCTCTGATCCAACCGATCGCCTCGGCTGGTGTCGGCAGTTCGCGGGCGACATACGCCGGCTTCCCCTCTGCCAGGTAGCGATCAAAGGCTTCTTTGGCGGACGTGACATATTTCTTTTGCATGAGCAGCTGGGCGATGTGAGGACGCCCGACCGACTCGGTGCCCGCAAGGGCCCTCACTTCGTCATACGTCACATCCAGTCCTTCGGCTCGAAGTCGCTCGATGATAAGTGGGTTGCGACGATGACGGCTGGCGCGGAGGGTGGCCAGTTGACAATTAAATTCTTCGTCCATCCAATTCAGGCAATACCCCAAGATGTGCAGTTCGCTCTTGCCGTCAAAGGAGCTGATCTCGACACCGGGAATCACTTCGATGCCGAGCTCTTGACCCGTGGCCAGGGCTTCGGGGATGCCGGTTGTGATGTCGTGGTCGGTAATGGCGAGTGCACTGACATTGGCGGCTTTCGCCAGTGCGAGTACCTCTGACGGCCTGAGGCTTCCGTCTGAATGGGTCGTATGAAGATGGAGGTCGATCCGACTCACGGCGACTCGGACAGATGGACAGTTGGTCCTGGCTTCTGGGCAACCAGTTGCACGGTGAACACCGAGCCCATGCCTGGTCCTCCCTCATGTTCGCCTTCGTCATAGGAGAGGACCCGCAGGGAAGAAGTCAACCGTAGTAATTCGTTCTGCGCTAAACAGAACTCCCAGCGGCGGGGATGACGGCGGCGAACGTAATTGTCGATGGTGAAGGTCTCGTAGAGCAGGACTCCATTAGGCTTCAAGGCTTCGATCAGCCAAGGAAAGAGGGGACGATGGAGATAGAAACAGACGACAATGGCATCATAGGTGTTTGGTGGAAACTCAGGCCGTTCCTCGGTGGTCCGTTCGAGGTCGATCTGTTTTACCGTCACTTGGGTGAGGTGCCGCTGCTTGACCGTCGCGGCAAGTTTCGCAAGATTCTCTGCATCTCGATCGATCGCCTCGACCTCGAATCCATGGCTGGCCAGATACAGGGTGTGGCGCCCGCTTCCACAGGCCACGTCCAGTGCCCGGCCTTTTGGCAAGCGATGCAATTGCTGTGTCACGAAACGAGAAGGCGCGGAATCCGCCTGCTGCGCATGGTGTGCCCCACGGGCCCGTTCCACCTTAATTCCTACCGATCCGATCATATACTCGAGAGGAGGAGCCAACTTTCGCAGCCATAGCTTGGCGCGACTGACAGGGAACTCCGTGAAAAGCATGGTGAGCAGCTTTTCGGCGAAGGTTTCAAGCAGTGCAAAGTCTTCTTTTGCTCCAAGTTCGACGATATGTTCTGTCACTTGTGCATAATCGACCGTGTCCGTGATGCAGTCAGAGGAGGCGGCCAATGCCGTCTCCAAGTCCAATTCCAAATCGATGGCCAAAGGTTGAGGCCGGCGACGTTCTTCAGGGATGATGCCGCACCGCCCTTGAAATTCCAACCGTTCGATTACGATTTTGTCAGCCATAAGTCATTGTCTGGGATGGCAAGAGGAGCTGTCAACCGGTCGTTAGGAGGGGTGAGAGGTCCGATGGAAACGGTCCGCGCTCCGGTGCCTGCTAAGCGCCCGTCTGGCTCTGGCGGTGGAAACCCTCTGGTATTCCCGTCCCCGCGGTCTAGCGACCGCGGAGCGGTGGTCAGTACCAGCTTTCCTTCTCGCCAAAGCGGCGACGGGCTGGCTCCTTGATTCTCCGGCACAAGTCGCGCGGCCATTTTTCATCGAACCTTAGAGGATGACTGAGGGGGGAGGGAAGTTCTAGGGCGCCCTCATTCGAGAGGGTCATTTTTGGAAGCCATCGGCAGAACAGCGCTTCAATTCTCCTCCTTGACTCGCTGTTTCACCCCCTCATATAATTACCGATCGTCGCAAACCATAAATGGCTGATTCAGCGAGGAAAATGGCTGAGTTCACACACTTTAACGAGTCGGGCCGGGCGCGGATGGTCGATGTCAGCGCGAAGGACTCGACCGAACGGGTCGGCGACGGCGCAGGCGACAGTCTATCTTCAGCCGGAAACCCTTGAAAAGATTCAGCGCGGCAAGATCGCCAAGGGCGATGTCCTGGCCGTTGCGCAGGTCGCCGGGGTGATGGGGGCGAAGAAGACCCCTGACCTCATTCCCATGTGCCATCCTCTCTTCCTCTCACCAGCGTCGATATCTCCTTCAAAGAAGAATCACAGCCGGATCGTGAAGGCCGCTGTTCGATCACCATGATCGCGACCGCCAAAACGACCGGGCAGACCGGGGTGGAGATGGAGGCTATGACGGCGGCTTCGGTGGCGGCGCTCACGATCTACGACATGTGCAAAGCAATCGATCGCGGAATGAGCTTCAGCGATGTCTGTTTGCTTTCAAAGTCGGGCGGGAAGTCGGGCACGTATACGAGGTAGCATCCGAGCATCCTGCGATATTGTATGATCACGTCAACTATTCGGCATGACGAAGTGCTGGCGGGGAATCAGGGGTCCCTTTCTCTGGCACTGGCGAATGGCCAATCGGGTGAAAGATTTGGTCGAGCTTGTCAATAAGCGGCTATCCGCAATCGGGGAGTTGATTCATAAGAAAAAAGTCCTGGTGTCGGTGAATCAGGAGATTGCGCACGAGGATACTGAAATTCAAGAAGGCGATGAAATCGCCTTGCTGCCTCCTTTTGCCGGTGGAGCACCAATGGAACCAATGGTCATCGATGAACAGCCAGTTCGTTCGTGTGCAGCGGGAAGATTTCTCCGTCGATCGCGGAGATCAATCGGGTGCGTAGCCGGTCGAAGCGGATCGGCGGCATCTCGATTTTTCTCGGCACGGCCCGAGATCGGTCCAAAGGGACGGGATGTCGATAGCATCACCTTCGAACATTACGAGGGGATGGCGCAGAAGAAGCTGCGCGAGATCCGCGAGCGGGCGTTGAAGGATTTCGACATTATCGAGTTCTTGATCTCCATCGGTACGGCGAAATCACGATCGGTGAGAATATCGTGCTGATTGTCGCCGGGGCCGAGCATCGGGCAGAGGCGTTTCGGGCCTGCAATGGGCGATCGATGAATTGAAGCAAATCACGCCGATCTGGAAACTCGAACACACACCGAAAGGTGAAGTCTGGGTGGAAGAACACCCGTAAAGAGACTTCAGCTTGAGGACGCGCCCCCGTGATGAATGAGCCCAGTCAAAGAGAAGATGCTCTGTCCACAGTCAGTGATACCTTCGGCCGGCCGCTGAAAAGTTTGCGGCTGTCCGTGACGGATCGATGCAATCTCCGCTGCACGTACTGCATGCCGGAAGAAGACTATGTCTGGCTTCCCGCGCGAAGATGTGCTGACCTTCGAGGAAATGGCGACGCTTGACGGGCTATTTCACCGATCTCGGCGTGGACAAGGTGCGGCTGACCGGCGGAGAGCCGTTGCTTCGTCGCGATTTTCCCCGGCTGATTCGTCTGCTGCTCCAAAACCGGCGACATTCAGGAAATCGCGCTCACGACGAACGGCATTTGCTTGCCGGATCAAGCCGAAGCGCTGTATGAGGCCGGTCTGCATCGTGTCACAGTCAGCCTGGATACGCTGAGACCGGAACGGTTTCGTCAACTGACTCGCCGTGATGAGTTTGCGCGTGTGTTGGAAGGCATTGAGTCAGTCGCTCGCGCGGGATTCACCGGCCTCAAGCTCGATACGGTGGCGATTCGGGGCTTCAATGACGATGAGTTGGTCGCGCTGATCGAGTTTGGCAAACACTTTCAGGCGGAAGTTCGGTTTATCGAATATATGGATGTCGGCGGGGCCAATGAGTGGGTCCCTGAAAAAGTGCTTTCTCGCGAAGCGATACTGACAATCCTCGAGCAAGTATTATGGCAAGATTGAGCCGGTGCCCGGAGCGGGGATCGGCTCCCGCGCAGCGATTCGTCTTGCCGGACGGGACGACCTTTGGCATTATTCCGTCGACGACGACACCGTTCTGTTCGACCTGCGATCGGAGTCGTGTCACCGCCGACGGCATGTGGTATCGCTGTCTGTATGCGACGACCGGAACGGATCTGCGGAAGCCCCTTCGCGCCGGGCATCTCGGATCAGGACATGCGGGCCTTGATTCGGGCCGGCTGGGAAGTCCCGGCGCGACCGGGGCGCAGAAGAGCGCAAGGCACTGGAAGGTGTCGGGTTGCGCGAATCCGGAGCTCATCGGAATTGATCAACTTCGCGAAGATCCACATCTGGAAATGCACGCCCGAGGCGGCTAATCAGATGGTGAACCATGCGCCCTTTTGACCGTCACAGAAGAATTCACAGCAGTGGTTCTCGCCACTCTCGCAGCGGTCGTCGGTTCCGATCGCTTCAGATCTTGCGGCTGTCTTAGATCGTCAAACGTGCAGGCAGTCCATGGTTGAATCATCATATGTGACAATCCTGATGCTTGGTTTCGTCCTTGGGCTTCGCCATGCCTTGGATACGGACCATTTCGCCGCCGTATCAACGGTGCTTGCGCAACGGCCCTCGTGGCGCGCCTCGGGCCTGGTCGGCTTGAGTTGGGGGTTGGGCCATACGGTGGTGCTGCTGCTTGTGGGGGCGGTGGTGTTGGTGCTCCGTGTACCGATTCCTGAACCGTTCGCATTGGCCGCAGAGTTTGGGTCGGCGTCATGCTCGTCGTGCTGGGCGGGCTGCTGGGCATAAGCTGGTCCGAGAACGGTGGCACATGCATCAACACGATCATGACGGCGCAAGACATGTGCACCTGCATAGCCATCGCTGTCGCGGATCACGGCCATGCCACTGGTGGCGAGAGTCCGTTCGCCCGCTCTGTATCGGGATGGCCCATGGTCTGGCCGGTTCCGCGGCGTTGTTGTTTCTCGTTGTCGTCTCGGCACTCAGTGTCATGGAAGGTTGATGTACATCGCGGTGTTCGGTTGCGGATCGATCTTGGGCATGATGTTGATCGGGCTGGTCTTGAGTCTTCCGGTGGTGTGGTCGTTACCTTGGGCAGCCGGTGTTTCTTGCTGTGCAGGGACTGGCGAGTTTGGGAGTGTGGGGCTCGGTCTCTCCATGATCTATCGCGTTCTCATGGGCGAGCCACTGTCTTGAGCAGATTGTGTCGACTCAAGCAGGGAATCTACGTGCGTCATGTGAGATGCTGTGCTATTCTCCGTTCGGCGATAAGTGGAAGGGAGTAAGTAAATGGCATGGTTTAAAAAACAGAAAAGCGCGGAGCCGGAACCTCCAAAGCGATCCAAGGTCGCGGAGGGGATGTGGCTCAAGTGCAACCACTGCCGGGAAATCGTCTATCGCAAAGAAGTCGAGCGGAATAACAAAGTCTGCCCGAAGTGCGACTACCATTTTCCGATCTCGGTCATGGAGCGCATCGCGCTCCTGGTCGATTTTGGGACGTTCAAAGAGTGGGACGCGGAGTTGGGACCGCTAGGATCCGCTGAATTTTCACGATACGAAATCCTACAAGGAGCGCTGTGAAGGCCCAGCAGGAAAAGACCGGGCGAAAAGATGCCATGATGATCGGCGAAGGGCCATGATGAACGGCCGTCGCGTGGTGCTTTGCGTGTTCGATTTCAGTTTTATGGGGGGCAGCATGGGGTCGGTCGTCGGCGAAAAGATTTGCCGGGCGATCGATCGCGCCATGGAAGCCAGTCTGCCGGTCTTATTGGTCACGGCTTCCGGAGGCGCCCGGATGCAGGAGGGGATTCTGTCGCTCATGCAGATGGCCAAGACCTCTGCCGCTGTGGCCAAGCTGGGCGAGGCGAAACTCCCGTTTATCTGTCTGTTGGCCGATCCGACGTTCGGGGGAGTCACGGCCAGCGTCGCCATGTTGGGGGATGTCATCATGGCCGAGCCGAAAGCGCTGATCGGATTTGCCGGTCCGCGAGTGATCGAGCAAACCATTAAACAGCAGCTGCCCGACCAATTTCAGCGAGCGGAATTTTTGCTTGAGCATGGCATGATCGATATGATCGTCGAGCGCAAACAGTTGAAAGAAACTCTCAGCACCCTCGTCGCCCATTTTTAGTTCTTCGATCTTCCCGACCAGACCATGACCTATTCCTCTGCCGTTGCCTATCTGTATAGTCTGCAAAAGCACGGCATTAAGCTGGGTTTTGAGACGATGACGGCTTTAGTCGGCCGACTCGGCATGCCACAGACCCGGTACCGCACGCTGCACATTGCCGGCACGAATGGGAAAGGTTCCACCGCGGCCATGGCAGCGGCGATTTTACAAACGGCCGGGTATCGCGTGGGGCTCTATACCTCGCCCCATTTGATTGAATTTCGAGAGCGGATCCGGGTGAATGGCGAGATGATTGCTGAAGCGGACGTCGCGAGGCTAACGGACGAGTTAAGGCTCTCTGCGAACCGGACATGTCGCCGACGTTTTTCGAATGTACGACGGCGATGGCCTTTCAACATTTTGCCGATTCACAGGTCGATGTGGCGGTGTTGGAAGTTGGGTTGGGGGGAAGATTCGATGCCACGAATGTGGTGACGCCCATGGCCTGTGCGATCACGACGATTGCGCTGGATCATCAGGAATATTTGGGAACACACGTTGAGTTCGGTCGCCTTCGAGAAGGCCGGTATTATCAAGCCGAACGTGCCGGTGGTCGTCGGGCGCGTTTCGGATGAGGCGGGCAGAGCGATCGAGAAGGTTGCAAGGGAGCGGCACGCCCCATTAATCCGCCTGGGACGTGAGTTTGAAGTTTCGGGACAGACGCCTGCCCGCTTTTCCTTTACCGGGCGCCTCGTTCGCTATGACGATCTGTCCTGCGCATTAGAGGGGGCACATCAACTTGATAATGCCGCCTGTGCGTTGGCGCTATTGGAAGCGGCCAGCGCAAGTGGATTAGTGATAGAAGAGACAGCCGTACGTGAAGGATTCAGGAGCGTTCACTGGGAGGGACGTTTGGAAGTGGTCGGCCGGCACCCCTTGACGGTGCTGGATGGAGCCCATAATCCTGCAGCGGCTGTCGCGGTGGCATCCTACTTGCGCGCGTTTCGCGTATCGCATCCCGACAGTCGCGTGATCCTGGTTCTTGGCATGATGCGCGACAAAGATCATCGGGGATTTTTCGACCCACTGAAGGAACTGGTGGATGAGGTGGTGCTGACGCAGGCGGATTTGCCGCGGTCGGCGACCGTCCAGCAATTACAGATCGCCCTCAGCGATATGTGGCCTCGCCCCTTTTCGAAGGCACGTCCTCAGTGATGCGTTGGGGCAAGCCAGACAGTTGGCACGGCGGAGGATCTGATCTGTGTGACCGGCTCGCTCATGCTCGTGGGTGATGTGAAGGCATTGTTACGTGGCTGTGGGCTTTCTCCGCTTCGGGGCTGACATGGCGGGAGGCCTCACGCGAGTGATAGGCCGTCTCCCCGGTGTCCTGCTTGTCAGTTTCCTGCTCCCAATTCAGATTCATGCAGGCAGCGCAGTAGATCCTCCCACTCCATCAGGATCCGGATCGCTTCCCCTCGATGTGAAAGCCGATCGAATTGATTATCTTCAAGATCAGGACATCTATGAAGCAGAAGGCTCGGTCGTGGTCGACCAAGGCCCGGTGCATCTCACCGCCGATCACTTGACCATCCAAGCGTTGCCCGGCGTCATGATCGCCACGGGGCATGTCAGATTGAAAGATCCTAAAGCCGATATTATTAGCGAGCGGTTGGAATTGAACGTGAATACCGAGGCCGGGGTGGTCACGCACGGACAGGTGTATCTCAAATCCACGAATACGACGGTGGACGGGCGTCTCATCCAACGGTTTTCGGAAGACCATTATCGGGTGAAAGAGGGGCGGTTTACGAACTGCGATGCGCCGGAAGGGGAAACGCCGGCCTGGCGGTTTCAGTTCAAGGATCTTGACCTGAACGCCGGAGACAAGCTCGCTTTTAAGGGTGGCTGGTTTTGCGTGAACGATGTGCCGGTGATTCCGATCCCCACGCTGACCTATCCGCTCTCGCCCAGGCAGACTGGATTCCTCATTCCCAGCCCCGGGTACGACAATCGGTTCGGATTGCACTATCAGCAAGGGTTTTATTGGGCCATTAATCCGAGTCAGGATCTGACGATTTCACCCTCGTATTACAGCAAGCTTGGGTATGGCAGCGATTTTGAATATCGGTATGCCTTGGACCGGAAATCGCGTGGGCAATGGTACGTGAGTTACTTGCAACAGACGCAGTTACCGAATGTGTCAGGCGTCGATACGACATCCGGGGAGGATGCGAAAGAGAGCCCGGGCGCTGATCACCGGAACCCATACTCAGCAATTCACGCCGGACCTGCTGATGCGCGTCAAAGCGAATTTTGTAACGGATCCCGATTACCTGCAGCAACTGAGCAACTCGGGAGCCCAGCGGGCTTTGCCGAGCAACGAATCGAATCTGCTCGCTAACGCAGCGGCTGGCTTATGGGAACGCGTATCTGCTTGGTCAATACCTGCAGCCGTTACAGGCGGGCGGAACGGATACGTTTCAGCGCCTGCCGGAAATCGGCTACAATTTGCCGAATCTCTCGCTCTTCAATTCGCCCTTGCTGTTCGGTGCGGAGGCGACGCGGTGAACTTCTATCGTGAAGAGGGATTTACGCAAAATCGAATGGATGTTCGTGCCGGGACTTTCCACCGACGTCCTCGATTTCGGCCATATCGTGGGCTTCACGCCTCAAGTGAAAGTTCGCGAGGTCTATTACACGCGCGGGGTACAGGAGATTCAGCAGTCAGCATCGGGAGACTTTTTGGGCGGGGATTGATGCGACCTCGAAGCTGAGCCGCCGCTTCGGAACGGGCGAGGGCAATGCGTTGCTGCATACCATCGAGCCGAGTGTCATCTATGAATATGTGCCGGCCGACCGATCAGTCGAAAATTGACGCAGATCGATCAGGTCGACGATCTGCCGAAGAAAAACCTGATGACCTATATGCTCCGCAGCCGGCTGTTGGAGCAAGATGGCGACAGCAGCTTCAATTGGCTCGATCTCACGATGGCCCAGAGCTACCAGGTCGGGGCCGTGCAGACGCAGGCACGGGATTTTACGCCTGGTGTGCAGCCCACCTTGGCAGCGTGACTCAACCGTTGCAGCCGGCAATGGTCGCCATCGAAGGAAAAAAATTTTCCGATCTTTGGATGCGGGCGGTGATCGGGAACACGATCCCCAATTCACACAAGTCCAGCAGGCAGCAGCGCTTGGTTTTGGTCGCGGAGCGGGTGCGAGTCCCAGGTTCAGCAGCCTGCCATTAACCAGTATCTGACCATCGATGCGTTTTTCGATCCCTACCGCATCGACATTGAGTCAATTCAATACCGATTTCCGGGTTCAGCAGTCCAACTAATTGGTATCTCCAAGTGGGGCAGCGTTTCACGCAGGATGGTAATCGCGTACGCCGTGGAGACATGTGGAATCCGATTTCATTTAATCAGGTCTATGCCCCGACCGATGAGATTCAATTTGTCACGGCGGCAGGCGCGTTTCGCACACCGTGGGGATGGACGGTTGGCGCGAAGGGCTATTATGATGTCAAGAACGGCAGGAGCCCGGAGTATGATGTTGTCGCTCTCTACCAGAATCCCTGCAAGTGTTGGTCGCTGGGGCTGTACTATCTGCAGTTTCCTGACCGAGCCCAGTACAATTTCATGCTGAATCTAACCGGAATCGGATGGACCGAGAACTACGGAACCGACCTGGTAAGAACATTCTCAGCCCGCTATTGTGGGGAGAAAGCGGTCTGCCATGGGCCGCGCCTGGAGGACCGTACGGGAGGCCACAATCGATGCCACAGCAGCCTGAGGTCGGAAGAGCGCCTCGATGAGTATGGCCATTCGTAACTTTTCGACCTGGGCCATGCCCATCGTGATTGTGCTGTGGGCTGGTTGCGGAGGACTATCTGCGCCGATACCGTCTGTTCAGCCGACGAATTTACAACGGGCGAAAACGTTTCTGGCCGCAGGAGATTTTCGTCGGGCGGTGGAAGCGTGCCGGCAAGAGGTGCAGGAGCATCCCTCTGTCGAAAGCTATCTGTACCTCACGTATGTCTATCAGGCGCTCGACGCGTATATAGAATCGTTGGCTAAGGCGGATCAGTGGGTAGCGATGGAACATCTGTACCTGAACTTGACCTCGGGTGGGCCGGAAGAACTCCTTGATCCTCCCAACGTCCTGGCGCGCATGGCCAAAGAAATGATTCAAGCTGCGCGCGTCAGCAGGCGGATGTTACCGCGGAGTTGGCAACCCGGCTTAATCCATCCGCGACGGCGGTGATCTGGCTCCAGCAAACGGCTTGGCGAAAACTCAAGCCCGAGGGGTGGTGGTTTACGGTTCCACCGGACTGGCAATGGTAACAGCACCTGAGCAACGTCATGACGCGCCGTTTTCCACGCATTCTTTTCGCAGCGCAGAAAGACTCAACGTACAGATCCCGTTGGCTAGGTATGTGCACCGGGGTTTGACTCCTCAAAGAGGGCTGGTATACGATGACACCCCGTTCAGACAGTGGACCGTGTGATTCGAAGGAGGATGCGACGTGGCAGGCAATGCGCTGAAAGTTGAAGACGCAACATGGGATTCCGAAGTCATGAAAGCTTCAGAATTGGTGATGGTCGACTTCTGGGCCGTCTGGTGCGGACCGTGTCAAATGGTCGCTCCGATTGTCGACGAGTTGGCTAATGAATATGTCGGAAAACTCAAGGTTCGAAAACTCAATACCGATGAGAACCCGGAAGTTGCCGGACGTTATCAAGTCATGAGCATTCCAACGATCCTTTTTTTCAAGAATGGCCAGGTGGTGGAGAAGTTGGTCGGCGCTCGACCAAAGCGGCAATTCAAGGAAATGATTGATCAGCTCCTGGCGCAACACGCCGGTTCCGCCTAATGGGATGGTGAAACAGTCCTTCAGCTTCGTTCTCGCATCGCTTAGCACCTCGACGTACCGGAAAGAGTACGCCTCGGTCCTTCGCTCGCTGCGGCCTTGCTGAAAAACCTGTTTGACCATCCCATCAGTCATTAGCAAAACAGAGAACTGTAAGGAGTCTCCTCACTCGCCACGATGCTTGCCGAGCTGCGCATCGTCAATTTCGCACTCATTGAGCAACTCCATATCCATTTTCAGGCGGGGTTTACGGTGTTAACCGGCGAAACGGGCGCCGGAAAGTCATTGCTCATCGATGCCATCGGCTTACTCGTCGGTGGGAGAGCCTCCACCGAACAGATCCGTTCCGGCGAAGATGAAGCCCATCTCGAAGCATCGTTTCACCTTCCGGCCGATCATCCTTTACTCCAACAGCTTCGCTCGCAGGATGTCATCGGCCCCAAAGACAACGACATCATCCTCAAGCGGATTCTGTCCCGAACCGGCCGTCATCGGGTATATCTGAACGGGAGCCTCTGTCCCCTTCGAGTCCTCGAAGAATTGGGCGGTACCCTCGTTGATATCCATGGACAACATGAGCAGCAGTCGCTGCTGGCTCCCGCTAAACAGTTGGATGCCGTCGATGGTTTCGGATCAATCGAGCCGTTACGCAATCGGTATGAGGCGGTGTATCGCGAATGGAAAGACCTAATCGCTCAGATTGAGGCCACTCGTCAAACGGGAGCCGAGCGCGGTCGATTGGAGGATTTGTTGCGGTTCCAGGTACAGGAAATCGAGCAGGCCGGTTTGCTGATTGATGAGGAGATGACCTTACAGGCTGAACGTCAGCGATTGGTCCATGCGCATCGTCTTCGCGAACTGGCGGAAGAATCCTATGTGGAACTTCAGGGCGATGAGCAGGGAGCTTTGGTACGGCTTGGACGGGTCGGCCGTCTGCTTGCGGAATTGGGACGGACGGATCAGACGATGGGGGATTGTGAGGTACAGGCCCGCGAGGCGGGGATTCACCTGAAAGACCTGGCAAGCCGTCTTCGCACGTATGCGGATGGATTGGAGGCAGATCCCGACAGGCAGGGAAAGGTCGAGGATCGATTGGATCTGATTCAGCGCCTCAAGAAGAAATATGGAGGATCAATCGAGGCCGTATTGGCGACCGGCATGCGTGCCAAACAGGAACTGCAGACGTTGCAAAATCACCAGAGCCTGGTCTCTGAATTGACGGGACAGCTGAGCGCGGCGGAAGGTCGGTTGAGCGATATCGCAAAACAGCTGACTAAGAAGCGCCGTGAGGCTGCCAAGCGCCTCGCGGGCCTTGTCGCGACCGAGTTGGCAGCGGTCAAGATGGAAATGGCGACGTTCGACATCGTCATGACGTCCGATGATGGGCTTGAAGCGTGTGGGACAACCGGTCGTGACCGCGTGGAGTTTGTACTTTCCAGCAACGCGGGAGAGCCGCCTCGTTCATTAGGTCGTATTGCATCCGGTGGAGAACTTTCGCGTATTATGCTCGCGCTCAAAACCGTTCTGGCCGAGACGGATCATGTGCCGATACTCGTTTTCGACGAGATCGATACTGGTGTTGGCGGAGCCGCCGCGGCAGCGATGGGCGTGCGTCTGAGAATGCTTGGTTCGTTCCATCAAGTCTTTTGCATCACCCATTTGCCCCAAGTGGCCTCGCAAGCGGAACATCATCTCCTCGTTGAGAAAGAACAGGATGGTCGACGGACGACGACGTCGGTAAAACCGCTCAACGGGATCGGCCGTGAGGAGGAGATCGCTCGCATGCTCGGCGGCGAGACCATTACGAAGAAAGTTCGGGATACGGCGGCGGAATTGATCGCCGGCGCGAAAGGGAAACGGTAGGAACGTCAGGCGTCGGGACGTCCGGAAGGGCTGGTTGCAATGGCCATAGCCGGTAACGAGGCCTTGCATTCTTGGACCACCTGGGTGAACAGCGCCGTAAGCGCCGGATCGAAATAGGTGCCGGCGTGGGCGGCCATGAACGTGCTGGCTTCGTCGATTGAGAGCGGCGTCCGCTGCGGCAGTTCGACGGTGAGATGATCAAAGGTTTGGGCTAAACTGACGATTCTTGCCAGAATGAGGAATGCCTTCCCCTTTCAGACCATGCGGATAGCCCGAGCCGTCCCACCGTTCGTGGTGATACGCGATTATCTGCCTCGCTTCTGCAGGCAGCCCGAGTGACGTGACCAGCTTCGCGCCTATCTCAGGGTGCTGTCGTAGTTCGTGGGTACTGTCGGTGGCCACGATTTCATCGTCAGCGAACCGGTAGGGCTCTTTTCCGATTTTTCCAATGTCGTGCAGAAAAGCGCCGAGCGCCAACGATTTCTGCTCATTCACTGTCAGGTTCGTCCGGTTGCCGAGCAAGGTCGCGTAGAAACTGACCCGGCTGCAATGGTTCAGAAGTTGCCGGTCCTTCGCTTCGAGAAGATCGGATAGCATCGGCAGCAGGTCCGTTGGCTCTTCACTCAAGAGGGACGTATTGCCTCCGGCTTTGCCGATCGCATCGTAGCCCGTGCGCATATCCGTCCATGCCTGAGCACAGTCCGCTTCCGAGCCCCAGAGACCGGTCGACGACTGCATAAAATCACGGAGGTAGTCGAGCCGCTGTTTTTTCTCGAGTGTCTGGTTCACCAGTGTGATGAGCTCCGTGACGTTGAAAGGCTTGAGCAGATACCCAGCAGCCCCGTGTCGAATGCCTTCCATAGCCGACTTTAAACTGCCATATCCCGTAATGATGATGACTTCAATGTCGGCGTGGTCTTGTTTGATTTCCTGTAAGAGGTCCAAGCCCTGGCGATCAGGGAGTTTTTGATCGAGTGTAATGAGGTCGATCGGCTGATGATTCAATACATCGATGGCGGCTCGGGCTGATTCAGCCGATTGGATGTTGAAGAATGGACGCAAAATCACTTTTAGCGCATCGCGTGGTCCGGCCTCGTCGTCGATGACCAGCACCGTTGGCTTGTGTTTCTTGGCACCCGCAATGGGGAAAGGCATTATCATATGGTGCTCATGTACCCCTAAACACCTGTTGTGTCAAGCAATTGCTGTTCCTTTTCAGCTATTTATGAGCAATTTGTCAAGCAGATGTGGTGAGTTTGACCGGAAGTACTATATGTAGTTTTAGAAGGACGACTCTACGTAGAAATCAGAGTAGGAAACTGCTTAATTGATGCATAATTCACTCACAGGAAAAATGGGTAGTGTTATTCCTGCACCAAGGGTTCTGGCTCGGGAGCAGATTCACTATCGGGGCGACCGATGCCCAACGTATCCATCCGGTACTTGAGCATACGGCGGCTGATACCGAGTTGGGTGGCGGCGTGGGTTTGGATGTAGTTATTCTTTTTCAACGCATCGAGGATGATTTCGCGTTCGAATTCCATCACGGCTTTCTCGAGTGACAGCCGTCCTGCGAAGGTATCGTCGCGAAGTGAGGAGGATCTCGTGTCGTTGCGTAAAATGGTCGGGAGATGTTCGGGGGTGACGATGTCCGAGCCCTTCGACCAGATAAAGGCCTGCTCGATGATGTTTTCCATCTCTCGAACATTGCCTGGCCAGGGATAGCGTGACAGGAGGTCAACGGCATCTTTGGAAAATTCTTGGCTCGGCCGGCTTTCTTCCTCGATCCGTTTGGACAGGAAATGTTTCGCGAGCAGGGGAACGTCTTCTCCACGTTCGCGGAGCGGAGGAAAGTACAGCGCAATGACATTGATTCGGTAATAGAGATCTTCGCGAAATTGCCCTTTGCGGACGAGTTCTTCAAGATTCTTATTGGTGGCCGCGACGATACGCACGTCCACCTTGATGGACTGCACGCCGCCGATTCGCGTGAATTCCCGCTCCTGAAGGACTCGCAGCAGCTTGGCCTGAGTCATGGCGCTGAGGTCGCCGATTTCGTCGAGGAATAATGTGCCGCTGTTGGCGAGTTCAAATTGGCCGACACGGCGGGCGGTCGCATCGGTAAATGAGCCTTTTTCGTGGCCGAATAGCTCACTCTCGATCAAGGTTTCCGGCAGCGCGGCGCAGTTCAGCGCAATGAAGGGACGGTCCCGCCGCCCGCTGTTGTAATGCAGGGCCTTGGCGACCAGTTCTTTGCCGGTACCGCTTTCCCCGGTAATCAGCACGGTGGTGCGACTGTCCGCGACTTGTTCGATCTTGGCATAGATTTCCTGCATTGGGCGGCTTTTGCCGATGAGGTTATGAAAGGCATAGCGCTGAGTGACTTGCGCACGCAGTTGTTTGACTTCGCGTTCGAGTTCTTGTGAATTGAGCGCTCGGTCGACGACGATACGGAGTTCGTCGACATCGAAGGGTTTCGAGAGATAGTCCGCCGCGCCCAAGCTTCATCGCATCGACGGCGGTCTTCACTGACTTCGTGCCCGTCAGCATGATGACCGGGGTAGCGGTTTTGCTCGGCGCGTAGGGCTTGGAGTACCGACAGCCCGTCCGTACCGGGAAGAATCACGTCCAGTAACGACGAGGTGGGGGGCTTCTTTGTGAAACAGATCGAGGCCCTTCTTGGGCATCGGCCGCCTGGATGACCTCATAGGTCGGCTCGAGCACAGCCTTCAACGAAGCCCGGACGCGGGCTTCGTCATCGACCAAGAGCACTCGTTTCTTGACTTCGATTCCGTGCCGTTTCTTGCTGTCATGATGGAATGGCCGGGAGGTTGACGAGAAATGTGGTGCCGGTACCCACCGTGCTCTTGACCTGGATCTCTCCGTGATGTTCTTGGATAATTTGATGGACGATCGTCAAGCCGAGGCCGGTGCCTTCGTGTTCTCCGCTCTCGTGCTTGGTCGTGAAGAACGGATCGAAGATGTGTTCAAGATTTCCTTCCTGGATGCCGTGGCCGGTATCCTCCATTTCGATCTGAGCCCACTGTTTCCCGCCGGCCTTGACGAATTTTCGAGTTCGGACTCGCAGCGTCCCACCGAGATCACCCATCGCGTCCATCGCGTTCAGGAACAGGTTGAGAAAGACCTGCTTGATCTGCTGACGATCCAGCATGACACGAGGCAGGTCGGACGCCAACTCTTTTTCAATCTTGATCCCCAGGCTGTCGGCCTTCACTTCGATGAAATACAAGCAGGACGAGACAATATCGTTGACGTCCTCCTCCGTCAGCTTGGGTTCCATATAGCGGGCATAATCGAGGATTTCCTCGATCAGCCGCTCGATCCGATAGACATCGTCGAGGACGATTCGACTAAATTCGCGAATAAAATCGGGGTCGTCCTTCCGTTCAGGAGCCAGTTGGATGAAGGTTTTGATCGACGTTAACGGATTTCGGATTTCATGGGCAAAACCCCCGGCGATGGTCTCCAGGGACTTCAGTCGGTCTGTGCGTTTCATAAGGAGATGGGACCGATGGAGATCCTCCAAGAGCATGCTCGTATCCAGGGCGTTGGTGGCGGTTTGTGCCAGCGCGTTAAGAAGTGAAGAAGTGGAAGTATGCACTTGTTCACGCGATAGGCCCTCGCCAAGAAGTGAAAAAGCGATGAGCCGGCCTCGGCTCACGTGCGCGAGCGTGTGTTCCGCCTGCATCGCCGCGAGAGCAGTCTTAAAAGACGCGTCTCGTTGAAGCGCGACGGCGGTGATCATTCGAGACGAGGACAGATGATGGGGAATCGCGTGGGTTAGGGAAAGCGTGACAGGAAAACAAGATTCAGCGTGGAGACCGACGATACCGGCGCGTCGAAAACAGTCGTGTTCACGATCCAACAGATAGAGTGCGCCATGGGTTGTCGCACCAGCTCGACACAGTTCCTGGATGATCCGCTCACTCAATCCTCCTGAATCGGTCATGGCTCCGATCTCGGTGGAAAAACGAGTGACCAAATCCAGCAGCTCAGTGGAAGTAGCCAGTGGAGAGGTCATGTCGGTTGGACGTACGCTCATAGAGAGGACTAAGCGCAATTACGCAGGATTCTTCGCTTACACAGATCCTGTCATGCCGTGAAACAATCTGGCTGTTCAAAGTTGTACAGCGAGGCAGTATACACCGGGCTATCGAATGGAGCTAGAGGAATTCCGTTTCCCAACTATAGCCACCAGGGCCTGGCCATCGAAGATGGGGAGGATCCGAAACGCGGTCATGCCGCATTGCCTGAGAAGGGCATCAAGCCCGGCTTCATCGAACGTATGCAGGATGCCATGGCGGATTGCTTCACGGAGACGGGCGAAATAGTGAAGGAGCGGCTGAGCCTGGGCGCTGAATTCGTCCTGATTCGCTTGTCGGAGGTGCCGTCGGAAGAGGGTGGAGAGATCAGTCTGGGCATGGAATGTCGTGACAATGAGGGAGCCCTCGGGGTGCAACACACGATGCCATTCCCGCAGCGCTGCAAAGGGGGAATGCACGTATGGTAGCGAAAGATTGCACACCAGTCGATCCAACGAGCCGGTCCTGAACGGAAGCGAATCCGTCCAATCGGCTTGAAGCCAGCCGATGGTGAGCGGGGGCATTGCCGATAGCCGGCCAACAAAGCCAGTGGCCAGTTCACGTTGTAAGACGCGTACGGCATGGCGCGCCTGCCCGATCACCTCTCCATCGCGTCCGACGCCAACCATCAGTGGAGCGGTCCGGCCTGTCCAGCTCGCATGTCCGGCGCGATACGTGTGATTGACCAGTGCCGCACGCGTCAAGTCGCTTTGCCCGATCCCAGCATCGACAAGCACCGCACCTGGATTGAGTGGGCTCATCAACCCATACAGATCGTCCAACAATTTTCTGTACTCATGCAGATTTCCCATTTGAGGGAGTTGCGACAGATGAGCCGCGCAGAGCGCTTCCCGGTTGATTTGCGAAGCATCATGCCGAAGGAGGGTGTATTCCTGTTCAATCCGACGCTGGCGTGCCACATACGGTTGTGCCGACGTCTTCGGTTGAGGTTGGATGGTCGCGGGGAGTACGGAGGCGATCTGTTTCAGAAGCTGTTTGAATGCGGCGGGCGGTGATCCTTGGACATTGAGATCCCCTTCGGTGAGCGGTGTGGAAATGTTCACCAGTTTGCTGTGAGCACCCAGCGCCGTCATGAAGGCGTGCGGAAGATCAGCAGGCGGAAGTGCCGTGGAAGTCGCTGGACTCGTAGCGATGCACAGTGGGGCTCGGAGCAGACGGAGATCCTCCAAGGTCGATTCGAGATCGGAAAAATGTCCGGCAATGAGATCGCCGACAAACTGATCGAGGTTCACGTTCAAGCCCAGCAGATTGCAGATGCCGCGCCGTAGGCCGAACTGATAGTCGGCGATGAGATCGTGCCCATGCGCGGCCATCAGCATGCTTCCCACATCAATGGAAGGATTGATCAAAATGAGCAAATCGAGCGGCCTGGTTTGCGCGGCGGTCTTGAGCACTGCCCGTGCCGCCAGGTCGCTCGCGATCACAATGACTGGCGCCTGGGGCCATGTATGCCGAACGAATTCAATGACCTTACCCAGGTCATGTTGCATGCTACGCAATGTGGTTTGCTGAAGCTCCCCTTCACTGTTGCCGATGTAATTCGTGGGGTCATAGCGGAGAATACGGAAATGATGCTCGGCTAAATAATAGGAAAAGGCTGCATAATCCAACGCAGTCTGTCCGAACCCGGGGGAGATGATAATCGTGGCAAGGCTGGGATCGGTCTGCTGACCGAGATGGTCATCTATGATCGCAATCGCTTGGCCTCTCGCATTTCGACATTCACGAGGTACGCTGACGATGAGCGCTGAGCTCGAGAGCGCATCGCTGGTCCGCTGGGCGAGCACATGTTGTTTGATCACACGATTCAGTTCTCGTTCGGCGTAGGGGCTCAGCTGGTGAAAACGCAGCCCGGCCCGTGCAGCATAGGTCAAGCCAGGCGCATGGAACATACTAGATGCCGTTGGGTCTGGGACTGACCAGACGATCTCTGCGGGGAGTGCGGTATCCGGGGCAGCAGGGTCATGGGTACGAAGCTGACCGTTTCGGTGTGCCGGAGCAAAGTGGATGGTGACGGAGCGTTGTAGATGTTCGGGATGCTCCTTTACCAGCAAACAGGCGCCGGTACGGCTGAGATCCATCACCTGTGCATGAAGGCGGGTGCCTGGTTCCTGCCGGCGCATGGTTTCCAGTCGAGCAGGCAGTGAGAGGGGGATGCGAAGTGCCTCTCGTCGATCCGGCTCGACAAAGTCAAGAGAAGGACTCTGCACGATTTCCTGAGGTCCACTGGGAGTGACGGCCAGAAGAATCTCCAGAGTGAAAGTGAGCGTTTGTTCACGAGCCGCTTCGATAAGCGAGGCAAAGACCGCGGCCTCTGTCTGTGTGGGCGGATGGAAAACAGTGATCATGTGTGAATACGGGGGCATGGCCTGCCGCGAGCTTGATGCGCTCGCTCGCTCATAAACCAGACCGCTAAGTTCTAAAATTCCTGCTGCCGTTCTTGCCACAATGTAGGCTTCCTGAAGCGCGAACGATGGAAAGTCGCTCGGAAGTCTGATACAGGCGCCGCCCGGGCTGAGGTCTATGACAGTTCCGTTCCATCTGGTAGAACCGATCGTGACGAGCGCCGGGAGCGTTGTTGGCACGCGCGAGTGACTGCGGCGTTCAGTCGCGGCAGGTCGAGGTGCCTGCTGGGTAACAATGGTCGGCTGAGTCGGTGCCGATGCTTCAACGGTCTGGGGCATGCCAGAAACATCCGCAACCGGAGGCTGAGTTGTTAGTGGCGATGGGTGGGCCTCGGTGGGAAGCCGGACCGTCATGTGAAGAGGACCAGTCGCAGGTGACGACACATCGAGGGTTGCGCCGAGGTCTCTGGCCAGCCGATACAGTCCCATCAGGTCGACCGGTTCCGGGGGGAAGAGATGGCAGAGCCGGAGAGCTCTTCATGTTCAGCTTCCGTGATATTCACCTCAATGAAATTGGTGGGACCGAGCGGGAACAAGGTAGGAGCATCGCCTGAGGCGGTGAGGCCGATTCCGCTGGTTGTGACCACGAGCGTATGAGATCGCCCTGCGGCAAAGAGGTAGGTGCGGGCATAGGCAAGGAGGTGTTGAAAGAATTGAACGGTCCGTTCTCGATCACCGTGGTAGTCAGGTAGTGATGTGGCAAAATCAGTCCTGACACCGCGCGCGCCTTCCTGGTCTGGATAGGACGACTCCAGTAGGTCAGCGATCAGATGATTGATGGTGAATCCCGCGCTGCCTCGCGAGGCTTCTTGAATGAGGTGTACGAGGCGCTCACCGAGTTGGGCGGAGGTGACCGCATGGCCGGTCAATGCGGCAAGGCGATCGGTGATGTGGACTTCATAGAGCGCATCGGAGAGTTGCTTTGACTCGCGCAACAGCGTCGCGAGCGGTTGTTGGAGATCTCTCGACAGTGAGGTAATCTGCTGGGCGAGTGCGCGGAGTTCGTCGGTCCGGTGCAGTTGTTGCTGGAGCGCTTGGATTGTCGTCTGTTGTTTCTTTCGCTCAGATACATCTCGGATATTCCCCACTGTGCCCATGAAGCGTCGTGAGGGGTCATACCGGCCCCGTGCGCTGATTTCCGTCGGCACAAGGTTGATCCTCCCGTCAGTCGTGGGTTTGCCTTGCAACGTCAGTTCAAAGCCGGTAACCGCACGCGCACCGGTGCGGCGTTCGTTAAAGCGAAAACGGGCGAGCTCTTGCTGGGCCACCGACAAGAGGACGTGATATGAACGGCCAAGCAGCTCTTCAGGCTGGTAGCCCAGCAAGGCCGACAGATTCGGACTGATGATGACAAAGCGGCCTTCGGCATCGAGTTCGTAAAAGACATCACCGAGTGAATCCACCAACAAGCGATGGCGGATTTCCGCCCGCACGAAGTCCAGTTGCCAATCACGCTTGTCGATGCCTTCCTTGATGCAAAAGAGGAGTTCAGTCAGAAAGGCAGGGGAATGCTTGTAGAGAAAAAAGTCTGCGCCGACTTGAAGCGCCTGCAGAGCGGAGGCAGAGTCGGTTCGGGCACTTTGGAAAATGATAGATGCGTAGGGAGACCGGTGTTTGAGGTCATCGATGAAGGTCGGGGGCGCATGGGCAAGGCAGGTATCGTCGATGAGGACGACGGCCCAATCATCAGCCATTGCCGAAGCCATCACAGCGGTTTCTTGGACGGAATAGGCAATGTCGATCCGAACATCTGGAAAGAAACCCCGCACACTGATCGCCACAAGTTTGACCTCTTCAGCGTGCTCATTAACGATGAGGATCGTGAGAGGGCCCTGCGGCATCGCGCTCGTTCCTGTGGTTTGTGTCGCCTTCCGAGCAAGCAGGTTCCCCAGCGGACAGGCCGCCATCTCTGCGCCTCGATACGCGTCGATCCGCAGGCGCGGGAAAAACACTATCTACTGCTCGGAGTAGTTAAGTGCTTAACATAGGTGGGAGGAAGAAACCCAGCCTGGCTCTCGAGGAGATGGCTCCTACTTTCGTAGGGGACTGATCGCGTTGAAGGCCGAAATGCTGAACAAAATTGGACGGCCGAAAGCAAAGAGACTGAACGATTTAAAGAGACTTCCAGCCTGATTTGAAGTGCAATGAACGATTCTTCCCTAATGCACGCTGGCTGTTCTCGTGTTGGAACAGGTTCCCGGGGTCATGTACAGCAGATAATTGCCCATTCCATGCTGCACCTCCGGCTTGTGCAGCGGATGGTGATGGACCATCACCATCTCGTACTCGTCATCCTTCGTCACGGAAAATCCCTGGGAATCTTTATAGACCTGATGCGGTTGAAATTCCAAAAACGTTCCATCTAATGCCACGTCGGGCACCGTCCGTAGCAGTGTCTGTTTTCTCGTCTTGTTTTCCAAGGCAATCAGCAAAAGTTCGTCGTGCCCATGCGGGTAGGCGAATTTGACGCAGCCGTCCATGGAAAATTTCAGTGGCGCGTTATGAATCTGGACACCGGATCTGATTTCAATCCCTTCATCGGTCTGATCAGGACCTCGTTGAGCGAACTTGCTGTAGCACACGACATTGACTCCGACCTGATACACCTCCATTTCCTTCACGGGCACAGACTCCGGCGCCATATACATCGTGAAACTGGCCATGACGTCTTTTGTTGGAGGGGCCTTGTGATAGAACGCGACGACCGACATCAGGTGTTGCCCCTTGCCCAGTTTCACGCCGTAGCCATCGGGAAATTTGGCTTCGGTCATTTCCAATCCCGCGCCGCCAAAAAAGAGGGGCTCTCCGGGACAGGAGACGCTGGGCTTGTCGTTATTAAGCATCAAGATGTGGTGCAGATAATTTCTGGGAAGCGGCTTGCCGTCTTTAGTGAACACTGATGACTTGAATCCCACCATATACATGTCTTTCGGTAACTGAAATACGTGTTTGGGCAGAGAGGCCGCCAAGTCGCCATCGTGGCCCGACGGAAGGTCGATCGGCCCAAACGTGAGCGTTACCGTATTGTCTTTGATCGTGACGACCGTCGTGATCTGATTCTTGAGTGTCGGAACGGCATGGTGGTCATGGTCGCCGTCTGCAAAAGCCGGTGAGCCGCATAGGAGAGTGATTGCCATGAGAACGATCAGATGCATAATGCCTCCAAGGAAAATGGAATAGGCGTAGCCGGATTTGGCCGAGGCCTGAAAGGATGTCCAGTCCTATTCTCTCCTCGTAGCATCATGGAGTGACTGGGACCGGAGTGATGCGTTTCCACTGATAGGTACCGCCATGTTCGCGTGGGGGAATGTTCTTATGGGTGCCGACTCTACTGTACCACCAGACTCCCTTGGCTTCTTTGCCGTCCTCTGAGAGCAGAATCTCAAAACCCCCTTCGCGGTCGTTGCCGGGCTGTTGCCACGTACCCTGCCAGAGCCGGTCGGAAAATTTTGTGGTGACAAATCGTCCGCCATGCTGGGTATATGGGCCATTGCCGGCCTTGTCCAAGGTGGCTGTGTACCGCTTATCGTCTTCGACTTCGAGAATTTCCCATTCGCCGCTCAAATCCGTTGAGGTTGGGACGCTGCTCGTGGAAGCCAGCGTCATGGACGGGAGCGGTGATGGTCGGTCATTGACGGAAATGGCTCCACCGGCATTCCGAAACGATTCATGCCATGAGAGGAGAACCCATTCTCCGTTTCGGCGTTCCAGGACTCCGGTTTCGCGCAGAGGGAGCAGCGCGCGCTGTGGTTCGCTGCCTCGCGCGACTGTTCGTATGTAGTCGACTTCCATCACGTACCAGGCCACATCGCCCTTCGTCCAGACTTTTAGTTCTCGAATGGGAATTTCGATGGTAGTGGCGGAATGAAACTCTTCCTGCATGTCTCGTTCGAAGTCCGGCCATCCCACATATTTTCGGCCTCCGATCGTATAGCTGGTAATGTCGGCGTCATGAGCCATGAGCCGTGACAGCGTCTGGATGTCCTTCTCAGCATTCGCGCGCACGAGGGCGCGTACGGCGGCTTCCGCACCCTGATCGTCCGCGGCCAGGCTGACGCACGCCGAGGCCATGAGTGCTGTCATGAGACACAGAAATGTAAGTCGCATCCGAAACATCGGGAATCCCTGATGATCGATGAGGCAGATATATCGCAAGAAGCAGCGCGTGGCTAGAGGTTGAGGCTACATGGCCAATGGAGCCTTGTCAATGGCCAAGCTCAGTTGGTGTCGTGTAGGCGCAGACGATGACAGTCACATTGTCTTCTCCCCCACGTGTTAAGGCTTGTTCGACAAGATCATGACAGGCACGACGTGGATTGCTCACCTGTGACAGAATAGAGGCGATGTCGGCATCGTCGAGCATTTTCGTCAATCCATCGCTGCAGAGCAGCAACAGATCTTCATGGGTGAGAGGTGTCGAAGTTAATTCGGGTTTCATGTCACAACCCATGCCGAGCCCTTTCGCCAGGACATGCCTGTCAGGATACGCACGGGCGGTGGCGTCGTCGATCAAGCGGCGTTCAAGCAACATGGCCACTAACGTGTGATCGCGTGTGAGTTGCGTGAGCGTACCCGCGTGAAAGCGATAGGCGCGGCTATCTCCCAGATGGGCGATGTGTGCCACCGGCGTCGGAGTCGGCGCAATAATCATGGCCACGACGGTGGTGCCCATTCCTTTGAGCGAAGTGTCTTCGCGCATTTTTTCATGGATAGCACGATTTGCCGCGTTGAGGCATTCCACCAACTCTTCTCCAGAGATGTGTGACAGTTGATCATGGCTGGCTGCGAGTGATTTGGCGTTTTGAGTCGCCACATCAACGGCCATCTGTGCCGCGACATCGCCGGCCGGATGGCCCCCCATCCCATCGGCTACGATCCAAAAGTTGCAGCTATTAATGGCGGCGAAGGCGTCTTGATTCGATTGGCGTACATGCCCGGTTTCCGTTCGCCCGAAGCCGAGCCATCTGGCTTCTGACTTCATTCGAGCACCGCATCGTTGGGTTGGGGTGGGCCGAATCCGACACATGGGGGTCTAGACCGCACAATCATCCATTCGCAGGGTAACAGGGCCAAGCTTTCAAGCTTTGTATTGGCTGCGTTACCGAAAAATGTCACGAGCAGGTCGGTTGGCTGGCGGTCCGTGTGCATAGGATCTACTTCAAATTCTCTTCCCGTAGGAGTGTGTGCAGCGTCTCTTGCGGCATAACCTACCAACCCTTCGCGGACACACGATACAAGTTGCATGGCAAAAGATTTCGTATTGACGTCAATGATCAGCGTCTCTTGAGGCACAAAGAAAGGTGCCGCCCTGCCGCAATCCGCGATGACGCCGTGGCAAGGATCTCATCATACCAAGATTTTTTCTCAGAGGGTATCGGGGTATCCAAGAATCGTCGAGAAACGGCGTCCAATCGGCGAGGCCTTCCTGGTAGAGCCTCTGCCCAGCGGTAGAGCCAATTCTTTTGCGAATACTAAAGGTGTCGCTCAGCGTGTGGTGTCCGATTGTAGCCTTGATTTCACTGGTTAAACAAGCTAGAGTCCGCGACGGACGCGGGTTTTTGTCGCTTTGACGGGAAAAGAGAGCGCAGTCCAATGGCTGATCAAGGAAAGAAAATTCGTATCACGGTTGGGGCGGTCCAGGTCGAAGCCGAACTGAAAAGCACCAAAACGGCCCAGGAGGTCTATGCGGCACTACCGGTCGAAGCACCGGTCAATACGTGGGGAGAAGAATTTTACTTCAAGCTCGGCGGCGTGAAAGACTACCGGGAAACTGCGACGAACCAAGTCAAGGTCGGCGATGTCGCCTTTTGGGGAGCCGGACAAGTGCTGGCGATCTTTTTCGGCCGCACGCCGATGAGTATGGGGCCGGATCCTGTGCCGGCGGATCGCGTCAACGTGATCGGCCGTATTGTCGGAGATGCTACCGTGTTCCGACGTGTGATGGAATCGCCGATGATTCGGGTCGAGCAGGTGTGAGCCATGCGGCTTTCCAAGGAACGAGTGAAGCACATGGCCGAGACCCTGGCTGCGCGGTTGGTCCAGGAAGGCCATGTCGCGCTTTTGGCTCAACACAAGGCGCTGGTTGAGGTTCTCGATCATGTCGTGACCGAGGAATTGTCGATTGAAGATCGATTGAACGCCGAGGTTCGTCAAGTGCTCAAAGGTTATGAGCGGCAAATCGAAAGCGGACAGGTCGATTATCAGAAGATGTTCACGATGATCAAGCAGAAACTGGTTCGTGAGCGTGGCATTATTCTGTAGAGGTCGGGCGGTGAGATGATTTCAAAGGCAGGCACGTCGACTCGTGTTGAATGACGAGTGGAATCATGCTCAGCGAAGATAAGGTCAGCCATCTGTCGCATGTGATTCTACAAGCGGTGAAGAAAAGCCCTTTGGTGGAGGTCAAGAGCGACGATGGGCGGATCTTGAAAGACATCAAGCGGGTGCTCGCGAGCGAACTGGTACAGGAAGAAGAGATCGATCGGAAGGTCCGAGTCAAATTGGCCTCCTACTCGCGTGGGATCGTCGAGGGGAGTCCGGAGTGGGATGTGCTGTATCGTAAGACGTTCGAAGAAGAAACGCGAAAACATGTCAAAGGATAAGAGCATTGGAGTGGAGGAGACGATGAAATACCTATCCGTGATTGCAGCCTTCTTGTTATTGATCGGCGTGGTGGCGTGCTCAAAGACCAAAGCGAAGCCGCTTGTTCCGTTGGCCTTGGAGACCGGTGCGAAGCCGCAAGCGGTCGCTTTGACCGAACAGGGAACCCAGGCCTATCAGGGCCGCCAGTTTGATGATGCGAAAAATTATTTTTCCCAGGCTGTCACCGCCGCTCCGCAATCGGGCCAGGCACATTACAATTATGCCCTTGCCCTGTACTCTCTGGGCGATACGGAAGAAGCGCGGCAACATTTCTTGGAAGCAGCCAATCTGGCTCCTGGCGATAAAACGATTTGGGATTCGCCCGCACTCCATCAGTATGGAAACCCACAGACGGAAAAGGTGACCAAGGAGCATCGGACGACGACTTCCCGTCCGACGTTCGGTGGTGGCCCTCGTTAACTTTGCTCGGAGAGAGGACTCATCCATGGCCAAGGACATCGCGGTTGGAGACGAGGCGCCGGAGCTTTCCCTGCCGGACCAACATGGCAAACCGGTCACGTTGCAAAGCTTCAAAGGCAAGCAGATCGTCCTGTACTTCTATCCGAAAGACGATACGCCCGGCTGCACCAAAGAGTCCTGCGACTTCCGCGACGTAGAGTCCCAAATTCTGCGGGCCGGAGGCGTCATTCTGGGGATCAGTCTGGATGACAAGGAATCGCACCAGAAATTCATCAAGAAGTTCGGGCTGCCCTTCCCATTGTTGAGCGATGAAGATGCGGCCGTCTCCAGGGCCTATGGAGTCTACAAAGAGAAAAACATGTACGGGAAGAAGTATTGGGGCATCGAGCGCAGCACCTTCGTGATCGATCCGGACGGTAAACTCAAAGCCGTCTTCCGAAAGGTCAAAGTCGACGGGCACGTCGACGAAGTCTTGACCGCCCTACGGGCCTAACAGGATTTGAAAAGGCCACCGGTCTCACCAGCCCGAGCCCGGCGTGCCCAAGACCGCCGTTCCGCGAGCGAGCCCGCAGCAAGAGAATCTTCTCTTAGCGCGAACCAGCCGATGCAGTTTTGGCACCGCATAATCTGTAGAGCCTTCCTCCTATTGCCGCCGATCATCGTTTTCGCCGCCGGCTCAGCAATCGCTGCTGAAAAAGTCGCAGCCACATTGCTCGTCAAAGACAGCCTTGCCGCACCCAATCAAGTGGCCACGGTGGAAGCGAAACTGATCACAAAGGGGCTATTGAAACATTCCGTGCTTGGTGGAGAGCCGATTGAACTGGTGATCAATGGGGTGGTGGTGGCTACTGCCATGACCGGCGGGGATGGCCGAGGGTTTTTGTCCTACGTTCCGAAGGTCAAGAGCATCACATCGGTTCGCGCGCGTGTGGGAAACAGTCCGCGGGTAGCCGCGTCAGAGGGCGAGGCCAATCTAGTTGTGTGGGAACGGCGTAACCCCATTCTTGTTATAGAGATGGCATCGTTGATGGAAGAAGAATTTTCAAAGGGGCCGCTGCCTGGAGTTATTCCAAACATTCAGCCGGAGCTGAAGCCGATTCCGGATGCCGCCGATGAGCTTGGCAAGCTGACCCAATTCTATTATGGCGCGATCTACACGGTGCCATTGCCGATCGGCGCGGACAGTTTTCAGACGAGCGTGGAGGCAAGGGACTGGCTGAAGACCCATAAATTTCCTCCCGGGTTGGTGTTGGTGCTGCAGCCGGGTGACGATGCGGTGGGAGCGATGATTGATAATTTGCATGCGGCTGGCTGGAAGACGATTAAAACGGGAATCGGTCGCTCCAAGGCGTTTGTCGAAGCGTTTCTTCGCCGTCGCCTTGACGCGGTGATGGTGCCGGAACCAACCAAAGGCGACGCACCGCGAAAGGCCAAGGTGGCCAAAGACTGGAAGGATGTACGGAAAAAGTTGTAACGGCGAGGAGCGCCGGATGCTCCCTCGTCTGGTCCACCGGGCTACCTTTTCCTCGGATCCTTCCCTTATTATAGGGGGCAAAAACCTTCCTGCAGAGGTATCGGAGCCATGAAAGCCAAGACCGTTTTTTCCTGCCAAGCGTGCGGACATCAGTCTCCCCGCTGGCTCGGCCGCTGTCCTGATTGCGGCGGCTGGAATACTATGAAAGAAGAGCGGCAGGCGCCGACCGGCAAGGGCCGCCCTGTGGCGATGAAGTCGGCGCAGGCCAAGGCGACGCCGATTGCCGAGATCGAAGTTGTGGGCGAAGATCGACGGCTCACGCAGATCAGCGAATTCGACCGAGTATTGGGTGGGGGTGTGATTCCTGGCGCCGTCATCCTGATCGGCGGCGATCCTGGGATTGGGAAGACGACGCTGTTGCTGCAGGCATTCCTCGGTTGGCCTCAAAGGAAGAACCGGTGCTCTATGTGTCCGGCGAAGAGTCCCCGCGGCAGATCAAGATGCGGGGGCAGCGGCTGGGCATCGAGCATCCGAATCTGTTGATCCTGGCGGAAACTTCCCTCGAGCAAATCCTCAAAGCCGTGCAGGAAATCCAGCCGGCTGGCCTTGGTCGTCGACTCCATTCAAACGGTCTATACGGAACAGATCACGTCCGCGCCGGGCAGCATCAGCCAGGTGCAGGAAGTCGCCGGGCAGCTCATGTGGTTTGCCAAGCGAGCAGGCGTGCCGGTGTTCATCATCGGGCATGTGACCAAAGAAGGGGCGATCGCAGGCCCACGCCTGCTGGAACACATCGTCGATACGGTGCTCTATTTTGAAGGAGATAAGGGCCACAGCTATCGGATTCTCCGAGCAGTGAAAAATCGATTCGGCTCGACCAACGAGATCGGCGTATTTGAAATGAAAGATTCCGGGTTGGAGGAAGTCGCGCAATCCCTCCGAGTTGTTTTTGGCAGAACGGACCCAGCGCAGTACGGGTTCGGTGGTGGTGTCGAGTCTTGAAGGATCGCGGCCCATCCTGGTCGAGTTGCAGGCGCTGGTATCGTCCACGAGTTATGCGATGCCGAAAGCGTATGGCGAATGGCGTGGAGTTGAATCGTGTTTCGCTCTTGCTGGCGGTCATGGAAAAGCGGCTGGGAATGCATCTGTCCGGACAAGATGTCTATGTGAATGTCGTCGGCGGCATGCACATCGACGAGCCGGCCATCGATCTGGGCATTGTGGCGGCGGTCACTTCGAGTTTGCGCGAAGTGCCGATTGAGCCGGGATTGCTGGTATTGGGTGAAGTCGGGCTCGGCGGGGAAGTGCGTGCGATCAGCCAGGCGGAGTTGCGGATCCGTGAAGCCGCGAAGATGGGATTTAAGCGCTGTCTCTTGCCGGAACGGAATCTGGCCAAGCTCGAGCCGATCGATGGGATTGACTTGATGGGGATCAATGAAGTGGGGGAAGCGCTCGATGTGGTCCTGGCGTAAACACTCCAAGCGCAGTACCTGTCCTGCGTTACTCCTCTCCATTCTGTGCGTGCTCGTCGCTGGTTGTACAACCGCACCTCCGCGAGAGGAAGTGCAGCTGAAGCAGGCGACAGCGGAGGAACTGACGGCTTTGCTGCGTCAGCGTGAGGCAGCGATGCAGACCATGAAGGGGCTCTTCAGCGCGAAGGTGCGAGGGGGCATTATTCCCATCGCCACGCGCGTGGAAGGAGCGGTGTATTATCGCCGTCCCAATGCCATGCGGATGCGTGGTTTCACGGCAATTGGCAGCGAATTGTTTGAGTTCGTACAAGCTGACGATCAGTTCACGCTGCGCTTGCCGACCATGGGACGCGTGTTGTCCGGAAATCCCGCAGACATGAGTGAGATGGGTAAGCTCGCGCGACCCTTTCAATTGAGTGTCTGGGCGATGGGTGGGGTATTAGGCACCAGCTCGGTCGCCATGAATGAAACGGCCACGCTGATCGAAGAGGGGGATCGCTACCGCCTCGACATATCCGGCCCATCGAACAACGGCACGCAATCGATTCATCGTCGGTTGTGGTTTGACCGGCAAACCTTGCTGGTCGTGAAGGAAGACCGGCTCACGGAGACCGGCGAGGTAGATGCAACCATTCAGTACGAGGATTTTCGGGCAATCGGTGAAGTGATCGGTGCTTCCGTTGCGGCCGATGGACGGTTGCTGCGGCCATTTAAGATCTCGCTTGAGGATGGGCGAGGGCAGGGGAGCGTGCAGGTGACCTTTCACGAATTGATCCCGAACGCGGTACTGAAACCTAGTGAGCTGGCTCAAAGTTAGTAGAATGATTGAATCAGCGGTCTATTTACACAGCTGCAGGTCACGATGAAAATCCTCGCAGTCGAAACAGCGACATCATGGCAAAGCGTCGCGATCCTCGATGGGGAGAGAGTGCTCGCCCGCCGCGATCAACAAGCTGTCGGATCCCATGCCAAACTATTGTTGCCGACCATCGATCGACTGTTCTCCGAAACAGGTCTCGTTCCCGCACGACTCGATGGGCTCGTCGTGTCCATCGGTCCTGGTTCCTTTACCGGATTGCGGGTCGGGTTGTCGACGATACTGGGATTTCGCACGATCACCCAATTGCCTTTGGCTGCCGTCCCCACGTTGGAAGGCATGGCGTGGAATCTGCGCGGAACCACGACACCGGTCTGTCCGGTGTTGAATAGTCGGCGAGGGGAACTGTACTGGGCCCTGTTCCAATGGACGAGCCATGATTGCCTCGAACGACTTGTTCCGGAGCAGGTCGGAACTCCAGACACATTGGGGAAGCAACTGAGCGGTCCAGTCATGCTGTACGGCGAAGGCTGGGAGAAGGAACAGGCATCGATCCAATCGTCGATGGGACATACGGTGATAGTGACGGTACCAACAGCACACATGAAACCTTCCGCGGTCTCCATCGGTCTCGCCGGCATGGTTCGACTCAGACGGGGAGAGCGGGCCGGTCTTGGTGTCAGCCCCCTTTATATACAGCGCCCCGAGGCAGAACTGAAATATGAACAGTCTGGAGGTGTTTCGCCGGTAAGCGAGACGGCAAGAGAAGGTGGCGCGAAAATTCAAGAATCGCATGGCTCTCGCCGGGACTCGCACGAGGCGGAAAGCATGACCAGGGGTGCCTGGACCATTGAGCCGGCCACTGTGATCTCCCTCCCCCACATTTTGAAGATCGAAGAAGCTTGCTTCTCGGCCCCCTGGACGCGCAAAATGTTAGAAGCAGAGCTGAGCGGGAACCCATTCGCGCATTTTCTCTTGGCGAAGCAGCCAGGGCGGAGGAGCGAACAAGGTGCCGCGAGTCGATTGTCGGGTATCTCTGTTTCTGGATCGTCTTTGAGGAAGTACGGCTGATGAACCTGGCGGTCATCGAGTCGATGCGGCATCGGGGGATCGCCAGATCCCTAGTCACGGCCGCATTACAGACGGGACTCTCACAAGCCGCCCATCGCGCCCTGCTCGAAGTGCGGGCATCCAACCGTGCCGCGCAAACCCTCTATCAGGGATCTTGGGTTTCGTCAGACAGCCGTGAGGCCGAAGTACTACCACAATCCCGTGGAAGATGCCGTGTTGATGGAGTTGGACCCGATTGTCATCGGAATCGGGATCCAGCTTCGATGTTTGCCATCATGAGGGAGGACCCAGATCAGACACTGCAATAATCACTCACCAGGAGGTGCGACATGCTGACGGACAATGTGATTGCGGAACGGCTGCGCCAATCCAACACCGAATTCCGTGAACTGGAAGAGTCCCACCATCGTCTCGATCTGGAATTGAATGAGTTGCAGAAGCGCCATGTGTTGACTCCGTCGGAAGAACTGACCAAGAAGCATTTGCAGAAAGAAAAGCTGGCGAAGAAAGACAAAATGGCCGAGTTGATCCGCGTGTATCGCGATCACGATTGCACGCCACCGCGCATTGAGGAGCGTTGCTGTGGGTCAGATTGCCGCCAGCAACCGGGACAGGACGTCATGCCGCCGATTCTACAATCCGCTGGCCGCACATATTCAGACCATCAAGAAGCGTCTGATCATCATCGGGGCCACCATTCTGGTGTCGCTGATGGTGGCGTTCACCTTTTCCGCCGACATGGTCGCCTGGCTGAATCGTCCTTTCCCCAATCCAGCTGGTATTCTACGGACCGACGGAAGCGCTGTTCGCCTCGATCAAAGTGTCGTTTCTCGCAGCGGTACTGGCGAGCCTGCCGGTCATCTTCTATCAGTTCTGGAAGTTCGTTGAGCCAGCGCTGCTCCCGAAAGAGCAGCGCTGGGGAATTCCGCTGTTTGCTGCTGGCGGGGGCGCTCTTCGCTCTCGGCTTGATCTTTTGCAACCTCGTCATTCTCCCGCTGGTCATCGACTTCTTCGTCAGCTTCGGCATGGATCGGGATATCACGCCGCAATTGAGCGTCGGCACCTATATCGACTTCAACGTGAAATTCCTGCTGATGTTCGGATGTGCGTTCGAATTGCCGCTGGTGCTCACCATCCTGGCTCGGGTCGGGGTGGTCTCCGCCCAGATGCTGGCGAAATATCGCAAACATGCGATCCTGAGCGCCTTGATTATGTCCGCCATCGTCACGCCGGACGCCACCCTCTTTACCATGCTGCTGATGGCCGTGCCGTTGATGGTGTTGTATGAAATCGGCATTCTTGGCGCGCGGATCTTCGGGCGGAAACCAACCGACGGATTGAATCTGCCGCTGGATCCCGATCTGCCGATAGGGACAGCCGGCCATCGGGTCCGGTAGAATACGTTCTATGATGCGATGCGTAACGCGTGCAGGACGGATTCTTTTGTCTGTAGCGTGCGGCAGTGCTGAGTACAGCCTTCGGCCGCACTCACGGTCCTTTCGATCAGCAGGCCGCCAGCATTCAGGCCTTTGCCCTGGTGGGACCGGACGTCGTCTATGCGGGCTCTTTTGGGCTTGGCATGTTTCGCAGCGAAGACCGCGGCCTAACCTGGACGAAATCGAGCGAGGGTCGTGAGCGATCCGTTTATTCTGATCGTTGGCGACGGCAAA
This sequence comes from uncultured Nitrospiraceae bacterium, assembly GCA_963851455.1. Classification (GTDB taxonomy): domain Bacteria; phylum Nitrospirota; class Nitrospiria; order Nitrospirales; family Nitrospiraceae; genus Nitrospira_C. The sequence continues at coordinate 50,365 of CAWKPI010000003.1, read as the reverse complement.
AGATGGAGCAGTCTATGCTGGGACTTTTCGGGGCGGAGTATTTCGTACCACGGATCAAGGGAAGAGCTGGCAGCCCATCAATGCAGGACTGAAGCGGAAGGAAATTAAAACCCTGCTGGCCGTGGATGACGTCGTGTATGCGGGCACGGCCGACGGCGTGTATCGGCTCAATGATGACCGCTGGTCGGTAGTCACCACCGGTCTTGATGATGTTCTCGTCCATGCGTTGGCGAAATCGGCCGACGGCACGCTGTATGCCGGAACCTCCGGCAAGGTGTCCTGCGATTCAAGGCCAACTCGACCGGATGGGTGCGTTTGCGCCATGGACTCAAAGATCACGAAGGCATGATGGAAAATTTTATCCGGGTTCTGACGATCGATCCGGAGGGTGGCATTTATGCCGGCACATTCGACGGCGGAGTATTTCGGAGTGCCGATGGCGGCAGTACCTGGCGGCCTATCAGCCGGGCCTTGCCGAACGATTCCATTCGCGGCATTCTGTTCAACAGCCGGGGGCTGTTTGTCGCGACGGGCCACGGCATCTTCAAAACCACCGACAAAGGGCAGCAATGGGTGCCGCTCAATAACGGCTTGACCAGCATGGCCGTGCAGGTGCTCGTCGAGTCCGATAACGGATCGCTCTATGCCGGTACGAATGCCGGAGCGTTTCGGAGTGATGATGATGGCAAAAGTTGGAATGCGATCAATCAAGGGCTGGAGGGAGGCGTGGCCCCGCCGCCTTTCTTTTCGATAACGAAAGAAAGGATACGGACGAATGTCAGAATCGACCGATAAGATCAGAGCCACCATTTCCATCATCAGCAAAGGACAGGCGATCGGCGACATCGTCTTCAAGTTCTTTCATGATGTCGCGCCAGGCCATGTGAAGAACTTTACCGATTTGGCGAAAAAAGGGTTTTACAATGGCACGACCTTTCATCGGGTGATTCCCGGGTTCATGATCCAGGGTGGCGATCCGAACAGCAAAATCGCCGACCGCGCCTCCCACGGGATGGGCGGTCCGGGGCACAAGATCAAGGCCGAATTCAACAGTAAGCCGCATAAGCGCGGGGTGCTCTCCATGGCGAGAGCCAACGATCCCGGACAGCGCCGGCTCACAGTTCTTCATCTGTGTTGCCGATGCGAATTTTCTTGATTGGCAATATACGGCGTTCGGGGAAGTGGTGAGCGGGATGGAGGTGGCCGACCAAGTGGTCAACATGAAACGCGACGGCCGCGACAATCCACTCGAACGCGTCGAAATGACGGTAACCATCAGTGAAGGTTGAGGCCAAAGACCACAGTTAAGGTGCGGATGGGAGAGGGTCTGAAATGCAGCTTGTCAGGTTGTCACCCTCACCTTGACCTCAGCCTTGCTTTTTCTCGGTTGTGCCATTCCCTACGTGCCTTTTCGCACGATCTATGAAGATCCGGTGAACTACGTCCGGCTGGAGGAAGACGACGCGGTGCTGCCAGAATGGCCGCCGGGCCATCATAACCATCCAAAAATCTTTACAGTCGATCAATTCGCACGCCTTCTCAACGGCATGACCGTCCAAGAGCATCGCATTTGGATTCAAAAATGGATCCAAGGCGAGGCGCCAATTGTGCCGGCGTTTAAGGAGGAAGAAGTGACGCTGCTGGCTGTGGAGTTGGCTGAGGCTTTTGCAGCTGCGAAATACAATGAACGGGTCACGTTCTATTTGAGTCAGCCGCAAACATCGGTCAAACGAGTGATAACGTCGGGCGGGATGTACGTTCATAACAACGAATTGCACATTATTCTGGGCAACTGGCAAATTGTCTATGGGATTCCCACGTATGGCATGATCTACGACCGTCGGTACCCGATGCGCCCTACAGCGGCCAAGGGATTTGATCTGTACTTTCAACCTTCTGAAGCCGTCATTAAACAGCGCAGCAGTGTCTGGGATACGCTCTTTGCCAACAACAAAGACGAGCTTGTCATCGACATGGGTCGGTGGCCGTCCGCCGTCACTACCGCCTCGGCTCAATAGCGGTTGACCAGTTGTTCGCGCCTCTCAGAAGGTCTCCCTGAGAAGTTTGGACTGGAGACCGATGTATCAGCGCACAGTCGGATCGATCTGGAGCTGTGCGCTGCCGCCAGCAGCATAAGCGAGGGTGACTTCGGCGATCTTATAGTCGTATTGTGCCTCGGCCAATTTCGTCTGCGCGGCAGTCAGTCCCACTTCCGCCTGCGTCACTTCCACAATCGATCCCAGGCCCAGCTTGTACCGCTGCTTCGCGAGATTTAAGGCTTCTTGAGACGTTCTCACCTGCTCTTCCCCGAGTTTGATCTGTTGCGCGAATGAAATGGTGTCGAGATACGAATTGGTCACTTGTTGCGTTAAGGCTTGCTCGATATTGGTGCTCGCGGCTTCCGCCGCGGCCTTCTGTGCCTTGGCTTCCCGAACCTGATTCTCGATCATAAAACCGGTAAACAACGGCATAGAGACAAATCCTCCCGCCGCCCACCACCCTCCGGTCTGATTTGCTTGCGAACGAGTTGAGTCGTAGACCTGAAAATCACCGCCGCTCGCATAGGCTGAAACGGTGGGGAGATACTGTCGTTTTGCGGCCGTCACTTTCGCTTCTGCGGAGGCCGTCAGTTCTTTCGCCCTACGAAATTCCGGGTGGGTAAGACTGTCTCCTATAAGCGTATCAAGCGGACGCTGGGGCCGAACTTGAATGGGAAGATCTTCCAGGACATAGTCTTCTGCGCCTGCGATACCGATAGCACGATTCAGGTTAGCGAAACTCGATTTAAGGCCGTTGCGGGCTTTCACGAGCAGTGACTCCGCATTGGTCAACTCCACCTGAACCAGATCCAGATCCAGCTTGGACTTGAGCTGCTGGCGATAGAGCGCTTCGATCTGGCCCTTGATGATCCCGCGTTCACGGACGGTTTCTTCTGCGATTTGCACCAATCGCTGGTGCTTCAAACTGGTCAGATAGGAGCCCTGCACATTGAGAACCACAAGCGCTTGGCGGGCATTGATGTCCAGTTCCTGAGCACGTTCTGCCAGATGCGCGGAGTCTACGGTGTGTTGTGTAAAGCCAAAGTCGAAAATCCGTTGGCTGACGGAAACGCCCCCTACGTATTGGCTGAGATTCTGTTGAACCAGGAACCCACCGACGAGGAACCGGGGATTCAGCCGTCCGGCTCCTGCCGCGGTGTCGAAGTTCGCCTCGATACGGGGATAGTAGATGGCACGGGCCTGTTCAGTACGGGCCGTGGCCGCTTTCAATGTGGCGCCGGCCTCCTGGACGAGGGGATGATTTTCCAGTGCGAGTTCGATGGCCTTTTGCAGGCCAAGAAAGCTTCCACGCATCGGTGGTTCCGAAGCACGCGTCGAGGGTTGTGCCGCAGCGAAGGTGGGTACGACCACGCTGATGAATACAATCCAGAGAGTCACTCGCATGATGGTGGCAGACATGATGTGTCCTCCTCCTGGTGGTTCTTTGCCCTTGCTCTATTTCTGGGTTGGCGCTGCCTTCGACGGGGGTGAAGGCAGGACACCGGCCGAACGTCGATCGAATTTCTGTTGCGCCGGCTTCGCTTCCGGCAATTGGAAGGGAGACATTTGCACGGGACTCTCGTCCAAGAGTTGCCGTTTGCCGACGACCACGACCTCTTCGTCGCCCTGGAGGCCTTGTGTGATCTCGATCCACTTGCCGTCCGTGATTCCGGTTTGCACCGGCACGGACTTGGCCTTTCCTTGCTCAACGATGAAGACCGATTTGCCCTTGGGGCCGCTGTTCACTGCTTGCAGCGGCAGCACCAGCGCGTTCGGGATCTCCCGTAATCCGATGGTCAGCTCGACAAAGGTACCGGGCCGCAGCACATGGTCGGGATTCGGAAGGTCGATTTCGACCAACAAGCTTCTCGTGGAGGGATCGAGAGCAAGGGTCGATCGGGTGATCGTTCCGCTGATACGACGCGATCAGGCAGTTCGTTGACCTTCACGGTCACGTTAGTTTTTCCGGGCACGATCCAAGGCGAATCGTCCTGCGGCACGTTGGCATAGATGCGGACCGTGTTCAGATCCATGATCGTGAAGAGCGGAATTGCGTTCGTCGCCGACGACGTCGCGATCTGAATCAAGGCGCCGGGGTCGGCAAAGCGGGCCGTGACGATGCCGTCGTAGGGCGCGCGCACTTTGGTGTAATTGCGCAGCGCCGCCCGCTGCTGCATGAGGTTCTTGGCACCTTCATAGGCTGCTTCCGCGACGTCCACGTCCTGCTTGGCGATCACGTCCGGCGACTCCTTCAGACCTTGTTCAACCGCTCGAACGTGATCTTCTTGATCTTGTAGTCGGCGAGAGCCTGGTGATACTGCTCCTCGACTTCAGGTGCGTCGATGATCGCAACCACCTGATCCTTCTTCACCACATCACCCTTGTCCGGACCGATCCATTTCAGATAGCCTGACACTTTGGCGTAGAGCGTCGTCTGGTAAAGCGGCGCGATATTCGCCGGTAGCGTGATGGAGTACACGAGATTCTGCCTCGTCGGTTTGGTGACCTGCACATCGACCGGTCGGGTATCTGAGAGCAACAGGGGCGCCGTTCTCGTACGGAGTCGGCCATCGTCGTCGCACCTGCCTTCGCAGGTTGTTTAGGCTCTTCCCGCTGGCAGCCGGATGCGGTAATCAAGAAGAGGAACAGGACAACGAGGGAGGGTTTCAACATCGTCTTAGATTTCCTCTTCGGTGGCTGCCGGCGTCATCGATTCTACAGGATGGTCCCGTCTTCCGAGCACGAGTGCATGCATAACAGGCACGACCAACAACGTCATCACGGTCGAGACGGCCAGCCCGCCGACGACTGCGCGGGCCAGCGGCACCATCGTTTCATTCCCTTCACCGAAACCGAGCGCCAACGGCAGCAGCCCGAGAATCGTCGCGAGTGCCGTCATCAAAATCGGACGCATGCGGCGCCTGCCCGGCTTCGAGCACTGCTCGTTCCGCTGTCGCTCCGGCGCGCACCATGCGGTTGGCGAAGTCCACCAGCAGAATACTGTTCGACACCACGATGCCCATCATCATCAGTGTGCCGATCATGGATTCCACGTTCACCGACGTATTGGTCAGGTGCAGCATCAGCACGGTGCCGATCCAACCGAGCGGCACGGCGACCAGGATGATCAGCGGATCGATCATCGATCGAAACAATCCGACCATCACCAGATAGATCAACAGCACGGCCAGCGGCAGAGCCAGAGCAAAGTTGCTGAAGGCCCCTCGCATGTTGGCGACTTCGCCCTTGATGTCGCATCGTCACGTCCTTGGGCAGCTTCACGGTCGCCAGGACCTGTTCGATCTCGCCGGCCACACGCCCGAGATCGTTCCCGACCGGTGTCACCAGCACGTCGATCAAACGGGAGAGATCGTAGTGGTCCACGCTGTCCGGTCCGGTTTTCATATCGAGCGTGGCCATATCGCGCAGCAGCACCGGCGGCCCGCGCCGTTCATCGCCGGAAGCATAGAAGCCGTTCGACAGATCCATATTGCGTCCGGCAAAGGGTGTGTTCTGCAGCGCCACGATCGAGCCGCTGGTGCCGGCGGTCGTGCAGCGTGGATGTCGGAGCCAACGGCGTGCGCGCGCCGATGATCGGGATGTTCAACAGATCTTCGGTCTTCGTGAGCGACTGTTCCGGATATTGCGCCAGCAGGAAAGTACCCGTTGGCCGTCTTGGGATCGAGCCAATAGTTCGGGCTCAGCGCGAGATTCGAACTGATGCCGGTGATCACGTCCACAATCACGCGATCCTGCGTGATCCCGTAGTAGGCCGCCTTCGTTCGATCCACGTTCGACGTGCAGTTCCGGATAACTCTTGCCCTGTTTGATCCGCACGTCGGTCGTATTGGCGACCTGCGCGACCTTCTCTCGAATCTCCTCCGCGACGGGGCGAATGAGGTCCAGCCTCGGTCCCTTGACCTGAATGTCGATCGGCGCGCGCAAGCCGAAGTTCAGCACGTCGCTGATGATGCCGCCGGTTTGAAAAGCTCACTTCAACGCCGGGAGTGCCTGTCTGACCTTTGTGCCGCAATGTCGCAATGTAGTCGTCAGTCGTCCCCGCATGGCCGGTCACGAGATTCACGAGCACGAAGGCCGTGTGGTTGCCGGTATTCGGCGCGAAGCGGGCCGCGTCGCCGAAGTAGAGGCCGGTGTTCGAGACCACTTCTTCCAGATCCTGTTTCGGGATGGTGTCCTGCACCAGCTGTTCGATCTCGGCGACGATGGCCGTGGTTTTCTCGATGCGCGAGCCTTCCGGCGCGCTGACGGTCATCGTGAAGTTGCCGGCATCGACCTTGGGAAAGAATTCGGTGTGGAGGCGGGGAATGAGCAGTAGCGCCGGTGCCGACGAGCGCGAGCAGGGCCAGGCCAGATCACGACGACTTTGAATCGGACGGCCGCTCTGAGCAGCGGCTCATAGACGCCAGCACGTAGCGGAACCAGCCTTCGCCGGCCGAGCCATCCTCGTCCGAGCCGTTGCCGTGCCCCCTCTGATAGAGCCGTGCCAGCATCACGGGAGTGACGGACATGGAGACGGCATAGTCCGCCAGCATGGCAAAGGCCACCGTCATGGCCAGCGGCACGAAGAGATACTTGATGATGCCCGGTGAAAAACATGATCGGCAGATAGACGATCAGGATGCAGATCGTAGCGACCAGAATGGGCAGCGTCAGCTCGGTCGCGCTGTCTTCCGCGGCGGATCGGCCGTCCTTGCCCATTTCGAGATGACGATGCAGGTTTTCCTGCACGACGATGTTGTTATCGAGCAAGGTGCCGATCACGAGAGCCAAGCCGCCCAGCGTCATGATGTTCACGGTCTGGCCGCGTCAGATAGAGCGCGACGAGCGCGGCGGTCAGGGAGAGGGGAATGGCCAACCCGACGACGAGCGCCGCTTTGATGCTTCGCAAGAACAGAAAGATCATCAGCCCTGCCAGTCCGGCACCCAGTAGCCCTTCCTTCTGCAAATTGTGCGATGGCTTGGCGGATGTAGAGCGACTGGTCGTAGATAAACTTGACCGATGGCGCCCGCGGGAATTTCCGTCAGTTTCGGCAGCTTGGCGCGAATGCCGTCTGTCACCTCCAGCGTGTTGGCGCCTTCCTGCCTGGTGATCGGAATATAGGTCGCCTCGCGGCCGTTCACGCGCACGATTGAGGTTTGGATTGCCGCGCTGTCCGCCGCCGTGCCGATGTCGCGCACCAGGATCGGCGTGCCATTCACGATCTTGATGGGAATGTCGTTGATCTTCTCCACCAGGTCGATGAGGCTGTTGGAGTAGACGTAGTAGTCCAGGTCGCCGATCTTGATGTCGCCGGCGGGAATGATCGCGCTCTGGGCGTTGATGGCCTTCACTACGTCTGAGGGTGAGATGCCTCGCGCCAGCATTCGCTGCTGGTCCATGAACACGGTGATCTGCCGGACTTTGCCCCCCAGCGGGGGACCGAACGAAATGCCAGGGATCGTGGCGATCTGCTGGCGCACTGTGAAGTACGCGAGGTCGCGAATCTCTTTCGGTCCCAGGGTCTCGCTGCTGACGGAGAGCAGGCCGATCGGGCAGGCTGGAGACGCCGAACTTATAGACCGAGGGCGGATAGACGCCAGGCGGGAGCAGGCGGATGATGCTGTAAGCCAGGCTCGTCAGCTCCGATTGGGCCGCATCGATGCCGTACTCCGGTTGGAAGAAGACCTTGATGTAGCTCATGCCTGCGAGCGACTGCGATTCGATGTGTTCGACGTAGCTCGCTTCGACAAAGCGCTGCTCCATCCGGAGCGTAATCGCCCCTTCCATCTCGCTGGGACTCATGCCGCGGTAGAACGTGGTGACGAGAATCGGTCGGGATCTTGATCTCAGGGAAAATATCCACGCGCATCTTTTTGTACGACACGGCGCCAAGGATGAGTGCGATCATGCAGACGGCAAAGACGGCGTAGGGATTTTTTAGCGCGGCGCGGGTCAGCATGTGGTCTCCAACCAGATAGGGCGTGCGGTTACGATTGAGCCAATAGCGGCAGATATCGCCGATACAATGGACTAGCTCGTCGAATGTGGCCGGTTTCACGACATAGCCATTCGCGCCATTGGCGTAGGCGGCGGCAAGGTCAGAAGCATCGTCAGAGGTGGTGAAGACGACGACGGGCATCATGGCGAGGGGAGATTCCGAACGCAGTTGTTTCAGGAACATGTCACCATGCCGGTCACGAAGGTGCCAATCGAGTAAGGTCAATGAAGGGAGAGCCCTTCGGCTTCTCAGAAAATGAAGGGCAGCCTCGGCGTCGAGTTCCGTATAGAGCACCACATCGAGCCCAGCTTGGACGAGGGCCTGGCGGAACAGTTCGCATTCGCCTGGGCTGTCTTCAAGCAATAAAATGGATGAGCGGTTTGGCATCTAGAGAAGACTGTGAGCAGAGAATGTGCCGGGCTACTAAATAGAAGTTGTAGAATGTAATAAATAAGCATAATCAATATATTGCAAGAGTAAGGTGATCCGATTGATCAGTTACATAACCCGAGCGAGTTGTGGAGAAATTCCAGAGCGTAATGGAAAAATTCCAGAGGTTGCACGACATGCAATACAAAAAGGCCTGCCGGTCTTGCGTGAGGATTTCAATAGGTTAAGGGAGCCGACAGCCTGTGACGTTGGAAAGAACCTGTCGTGTGGGTGAAGGAGCTCTTTTTCTGAAGAATTAACGAATCGTATTACTGTTGTTGCGCGATTGGCGTTGAGGCGGTCGGGCTGTCAACTGGCGGAAGCTGTGCGACTGGCGCCTTATTTGTCTGGTTGTAGAGTGCGAGCGCTTCGGGCATATGTTCGGTGAGCCGCTTAATCCTCGTCTCGTGGCCTGGATGGGTCGACAGGAACTCTTGTGGTTGCTTTCCATCAGATGAACGCTGCATCCGTTCCCATACACGAACGGCTTCATGAGGATCGTAGCCGGCGTCCGCCGCGAGGAGCAATCCAATATAATCCGCTTCAGACTCGTGCGCTCGGCTGAAAGGCAAGAGCACACCCACCTGTGTGCCTACACCCAGCGCCGACATCGTCGCCTGGCTGGTTACGGGACTGAACCCTTGGCTTTGCATGGCGATAGACGCGCCAACCAATCCAATTTGTGCGAGCACTCCCTGACTCATACGTTCGGATCCGTGGCGTGCGAGCGCATGGACAACTTCATGTCCGACGATTGCCGCAAGACCCGATTCGTTATCAGCCACAGGGAAGATACCGGTGTAGACGGCGATTTTTCCTCCGGGCAGGGCAAAAGCATTCTTCGTGCCGTCATCTTTAATAACAGTCACCTCCCATTTGAACTCCTTCGCCGCTTCCGCATATTTTGATTTCTTGGCAGCTTCGATAATCCGCGCAGCTACTCTCTGGACCGGCGCAACTTCAGACGGGTTTTGAGATACTTTGACCTTGGGATCGCTCAGCACGTCCTGATAGGCCTGCGCACCTAAACTGGCTTCGTACGATTGGGGCACCATGAGGAGTTGCCAACGCTTGGTGTAGGGGTTCGTGGCGCAGCCGGTCGACTGCAATAGAAAAGCGGTGAGCAGGATCAGCCAAGGTGAGAGCCGAAAGGCCATTCAGTCTCCGATCAGCAGCAATGGAAGAGCTTTTGTTTCTATTGTAAGAGAGGCGGATCTTGGGTGTGATTGGGACTTCCCCTAGTTCACCCGGAGTGGCTGCTCGCTATGTGCCAATTGCGAAACTGCGCGTCGAATTGACGACTGTCGACACGATAGCACGGAGGCCTTTCTTCAGAATGTCGTCTACACGATCGTGAGTGGCAGAAATTCGATGACGATGATCCACTGATAGTGCCCGCGCATGCATGGTACGGTTTCTGAGTGATGAATCGCTTCGATAGGAGTGAGCCGGGCTTAAAGTGATCATGGCTTGACTCATCCTGACACTGAGACTAGCCTTGTCGTATGGTGCGAATCGCTACGAGGAGGCTCATATGTACAACAAGAGACGCATGCACGATACCATTGTTGGGGTATTGGTGACGGTGGGGGTGGCGTTGGGACACTATGTGAGTGCGCACTGGTATCTGCTTCCAGGCGTGATCGGCATCACGCTGATTCAAAGCGGTGTGACCGGTTTTTGTCCTGTATATTTTGCCTTGGATCGCCTGCTTCCTTCTGAAGGTCAGGCTGATTCGGCTAGTTGCTGCGCGAAGTAAGTTGTGTGAATTCTTTCCATATCTCTGCAGTCAGGCATGGCCGCTATGCATCCCCATCGTCGTGAAGCAGCTTCGTTCACGTTCCGCGAAGGGCCAACACGCGTCATAGATTTCATGGGTAATTACGACGGCTGGTTCTGCTGAATGATGCGGAAGCGCACTTCATCCGCTTGCGTGTAAGCGGAGGTCCGTTCCCCTGCGAATAGCCCGCAGCGGTAGAGACCCGGGGCCCATCCGTGTTCAGGCGGAGGCAGTGTGAAGTAGCCTGATTGATCGCTCATCGCCATCATCACCTGGTCTTGTGTGATCGTGCGTTGCTCTCCCGTCATCTCGGCTGTCTCCAGGAAACATTGCGTCGCGAGAGGGACTGCGTCGTACGAGTCGGATACGAGCCGAAAGACCAAATAGATTTCCTGATGCGTCGCAGGAAAGCTGTCGCCTGGATTGAGGGGTATAAAGTCGTGTTGTCCGGTGGGCAGATCGTCCCGCATGACTTTTCCGGCCGGGATGACAAAGCGAAACCAACTGAAATCGGCGTCTCGGCCGACCAATGTCCCTCCTGTCTCCAAGGCCTTCTCCGGTTTTAGCTTGTCGAGCACCGCAGCGACTTCTTCTTTGGTCGGACCTGCGGCAGGAGCAGCATTCGCAGGCGGCGTTATTGCCGGAGTATCCGCACTATCCATGTTTGCCAGTTCGGCGGGAATGTGAGGGCGGACTCTGTCGAGCCACCGCATCAGTTTTTTCTTGTCCAACACGCGTGTTCCAGGCGGGAGCGGATTGTCCTTGTTTAGCATCTCAAACTGCACGGCTTGCGTATAGAGAGTATGAAAGTGCATGAACGCATCTTCCCACTGTTCCAATTCAACCAGGCATTGGCCCATCCGAAAGACAATATCGGAATAGAGGTCCTCAGTCGGGTCGAGCTCGGATACCTTGCCAAACACCGTGAGCGCCTCTTTGCATTTTCCCACCTGCATGAGCGTGAGACCGAATTGATGCGTGGCTGAAGGATCACGCGGATTCAGCGCCAAGCAGTTTTCGATACATCGGCTCGGCTTCCTGGTAGCGGCCGGCAACGAACATCCTCCAGGCGTCCGCACGCATGAGCGCCCATTCCTTCAGTTGGTCTGGGTTAATGTCCTTGGGTGTGAAGACGGGATTGAAACGGCGGCCTCGATCCTGCGAGTGTCCATGAAAGACCGTGGCGAGCGTGTTAGCCGGCAGCTCAAGCGGAGAGCCCGGCGGGATTCGATCCAGGACGTATTGAACGTCATTGGCCGCGCCTTCGTAATCCAGGACATCGAAGCGAGCCCGGGCCAGCGCGAGCCGCCAGCCCAGCATCTCGGGAGCGAGCCCCACGGCTTGTTTATAGGATTGGAGCGATTCTTCGAGACGATCGAGCTTTCGAAGTTCACGCGCCAGCCGAAAATGGACCAAGGGATTTCGGGCGTCGACTTCGGCAATACGTCGTAACTCGTTGATCGATTCTGCTCCTTGTCCCGATCGAACCAAGAGGCTCCACTTGGCCCATCGGACGTCAAGTGCGCTCGGCTGCTTGACGAGGACAGTTTCATAGGCTTGAAGCGCTTCCTGGGATGCGCGTGATGTCGCGAGAATATCCCCGCGTAATTTGTGGAGCGTGAGGGCCTCCGGATGGGCCTCAATGCCTTGATCGAGCATTTCGAGGGCAGGGGTGAAGGCGCCGCTCTCCCAGTCGGATTTTGCACGTTCAATGATTTGTCCATCGGTAAGACCCGGAGGATCATCCGCAAGCGCCGATGATCCGCCTGTCCATACGAACAGCAGGAGCAAACAAAGCAGTCCGGCGATGCAGAAAAATGATCGCTTTATACGCGTTTGTCGCATGGAAATTCTTACTTTGTCGCTGAGGACTTCAACGACCTCATTATATCGCAGGCATGCCCTGGTGCCTATCTACTCAGAGACACAGCGCAAAGAAAGGATTCGGTGGGAAAAGCAAATGGTTGCTCACAACTCTTTTGACCAGAAGATGAAGAAGCCATGTCGGCCAGGCAGGGGCTGGCCGCCACTGTGATCGCTGTAAATGCCGAAGTTATAGCTGTAGTTGAGTTCCACCTGCGAACGCCAAGGCGCCCCGGTTACGACACCACCGCCCAATGCCGGCATCTGATCCATCTTATAACGAATAGAGCCATCGGAATTGAAGCGAGGTTGTTCGACGATCCCCCACGACCCACGAATGTAGGGATAGATAAAGAACACAGGTTCGTAGCGGTATTCGAGATGGGCGACTCCGTATCGTGTAGGAAACAGTTCGTTGAAGGCCACGCTCGGTAGCATCGGGAGCGCGAGTGCTTCCCATTCATAGCCTGTGGGTCGGCCTGGCAGGCGAAACGTCGAAAAGCGGTCGAGGTTCCTTCCGATTCCCGCATAGGCCGACGCGACCAACCGGTGGCGCTCACTGTCGACGAACGGTACCCCTGTCGCCGTGACGGCAAAGACACTACCCATCAGATATTCGCGTTCATTCGAGACGCCGAACAGACCTCCGCCCCAGGTGTCCCAATTAGCGCGATGTCCGTAAAAGAAATCTCCGCCGAACGCGTATCCCCGATGCGGCAGCTCCATGAGATTGCGCTCCAGCGCGTCTTTGCGCACTCGTGCATGCACGCGGCCTTCATAGGTATCGTTGGGTACGATGAAATTCGGCGAGGTTTTACTCGTGCCTTTGAACCAGCGAAAGCCTGGTTCGTAGGTGAGGGAAAGTTCAAGCGCGTTGTCCTGATGGCCCGGGTCCAATAACCTCCGATACGCGATACCGAACCCCCCGAACACGTAACTCCACTCTACTTCCACGTCACGTATAATTTGGCCTTCCACGTATTCGGATCGACCCAGCGGGATAATCATCGTGTTGAGCGTGAAACGAAGCTCCCATCCGCTGGACGAATGCGAGCCGACGTTCATGGTGAGATCGTTCACCGGGCCGGAGAATGTCCCTCGGAAGCGTTGTTTCATATCGTCCGAGTTGCGCCAGACGTACAAGGCGCCGAATGGCAGAACCTGGTAAAAGCTCGGACCGTCTGGCAGATACTGGATGCCGAAACTTGCAGCCGTCACACTCTTCCGATCTCGGGCCGGCACATTGACGGGCTCGCCCAACACTTCCGTGTGATACTCTTCGCCGGCCAGTGGGGTCGGCTTCTCGTCCTCGCCATAGGCCCGTGGAATATCAAGGATCATCCAGATGGCAGACACCGCCGTCACGATCAGCAGCGCAAGCGTGCGCCTGAAAAGGCCGGCTGTGTGGCTCCAAGACCTAGAGTATTTCATCGGCTCAGCATGGCGTGAGTGTATCGATTCCAGGGACTAGGGATCGCCCTAGTGTTTGATGCGAGGCCCTCGGAAACTCTGCGGAAACCATAGGACGTTGTAAGCCGGACAAGCAATGGTACACTGCGCTCGTTGGCGCCGCCAGGGCGGGGCGGGTGAGATGGGAAGACGCGGCGTCGCGGCGCCGCGAGGGGCGGGCGGGTGAGATGGGAAGACGCGGCGTCGCGGCGCCGCGAGGGCGGGCGGGTGAGAAGGATCGGCATGTTCGACGTCATTTTATATCAACCGGAAATTCCACCGAACACGGGCAATATTATCCGGCTCTGCGCCAACACCGGCGTGCGACTGCATCTCGTAAAACCATTAGGTTTCTCGCTAGACGACCGGCAGATGCGGCGCGCCGGGTTGGACTATCACGAATGTGCGACAGTGAAGGTTCATGAAGATTGGAAGACTTGCGTGGCAAACTTTCATGGCAAACGAGTCTTCGCGGTTTCGACCAAAGGCGCTCAACGCTACGATGCGAACCGCTATATGACAGACGATGTGTTCCTGTTCGGTCCAGAAACCAGGGGACTGCCGGCAGAGGTATTGAAACAGTTTTCAGATGAGCGGCGCATTCGCTTACCCATGCGACCGGAGAGCCGAAGTCTCAACCTATCTAATGCCGTGGCGATTGTAGTCTATGAAGCGATGCGCCAGCTCGATTTCGGAACGTGTGCGTGAAGGGGTCGCTGGTCTGCTACCGTATCAGGTTGTCATGGAACGGGCATCGGTGAGTTGGTACTGCCCTCGTGCCGTGACAGGGTAAAGCGAGAAGATGGGAGTATGGGCAGGTACGACTGCCGCGGTCACGTTGGGGAGTAACTGTAGATGCATGTTCACGAAGTTGAAGCTGAGTCCTTCCTGCCAACGCTGACTGCCGATGCCGGCATAGGCCGCGGTTTTTTCTGAGGCATAGGTCCTGGTCAACAATCCCGCTCCCCCTTCTAAGCCATATTCGTGCAAATCCGGCGCACCTTGGACCAATAAGCTGACGGCCGCGGCGTCGAACCAGACCTTGATGTTGCAGCCGACCTGCACGTAAGGACCGAGCGAATTTGTGCCATCAAGGAAGGCGCGTGGCAGGCCGATCTCAAAAGGAACATCGTCCGCCACCGCCCGATCGACTGTGCCTAGATTCCGTTCCTTCAACGGGGACACTGACACGAACAGCAAATGGGGATCCATCATGTCGATGTCGAGTACCTGGTCGTCATAGTAACTGCACAGGCGTCCCATTTCATAACGGAGCGGGAAGGAGTAACCCGTCTTCGCGTACCAAATGCGCAAGGCGGCATCCAAAGGATCTTCCGGAGATCGGCTGATCTTGAGATCGAACGGCAGCATGACGTGCCAGGCGCCAGTCCTGGCTGCAACGAACGGTGCGCAGGCTCCTGGGAACTCTTTGTGAACCGCCGTCGTGTCCGGTTCAAACTTGCGCGTTGGTGAGGTGAAATGCTGTGCGACCTTGGATTCTTTCGTGAGTCGATATTTCTCCTGGTAATAGGCGGCTGCACGCTGCTGAGCCATCGAGAGAAAGTAGTCCGGCATATCGGTCTCGATGATAATGCGCTGAGGGAGAGTGCTCGACCCGGAACCGATGCGTTCGGGTCGCATGGCCGCGGCATAGAGATCGAGTTCGGCTTTCAACCGCTGGATGTCCTGTTGAATCTGTCGTGCCAGCTCGGGGTCAAAAAAACTTGTGCTCGGCAGGATGTCGAGCGCTTTCTGGAGGCAATCCAATTTGTGCGTGTAGCGCTTTGGTTCCTCGGCAAAGGCTTCAGCGGTCGCGACGAAGAGATTGAACTGTTCTTCCGGCGTCAGGCCTAAGGTGTTGAAATTGTGGTCCTTGAGGAAGGCAAAGGCCAACGGGCCGAACGTCTCGGCTTTCCGAATGCAGAGGGTCAGGAGAAAATTGTATTGGGCCCGCGCTTCATCCGGCGTCATGGCCGGCCATCATAACGGTGTCCCATTCGGCGGAGCAAGGGCCGCTGCCGGCCATTGCTGAATGCGTGCCTCTCCCTCCGTAGATCTCTTGATATTGACGTGAGCCGCGCGCTTTAAGATACTACCCCCTCCTACTGCGCTTTCGAAAGGTGCTAGCACCCCACCAGACCGTCCAACAGGAATCCCGCCTCTCCGGCCTCACGAACGTGACTCAGCGGCTTCAACAACGGCACGTCGCACACACCATTGGTGTACGTGCCTTCCACCTTTGAGCCACAACCTCCGATGGAGGTGACCCCGCATGGAACTCCTCCTTTTTGTGCGGAGATCCGAATTGATGTCTGTCCCGAGCAAGCTGTATTCAACTGGTAAAGGATTCTTTACACTCTTGATCGTTACAAGAATGAAGACCCGGGGGGTTGCAGGATAAGCCTCATGAGCTATTCCTTTCTGACGAAGGAACGGATCATCCGGTCGCATAAGGCTTATCCTGCAACCCACCCCGGTCTTCATTCTCCGTGACTCACCTCACACCTCGCCTGTGAAGATTGGGTCGTGGCCGGGGAATCTTTGAACACCCAAGGCCCGTTGGTCCTGGGAATGGAAACCAGATTGGCTGCACTTTCCATTGTCGGTCTCAACGCCACCTACACGTGGGTCGATCAAATCCGCCAGGGCCAGGCAGATAAAAAGCTGAAAGAGGCGGGCAAAGTCGACCTGCCGAAGTTCTGATGGATTCCTTTAAGAGGAGAAAGGAGCATCCCCGTCATGTCTAAAGTACTGAGGTCAGTCATAGTCGGCATCGCGATGGTCATTGTGCTGACCAGTCATGCGGCAGCTGCAGGGTTGCCCGATGTGCTCGGTATCCAACTCGGCATGCCGGCGCGGGAGGCCCATGCCAAACTGCAGGGGCAGTTCCCCAAAAACAATCTCCAAGTGTCGTCAATCAACCTGCCGACCATCGAGAAACCAGTCATTACATCGTTTCAGTCTGCCCCGAAGCAAACCATCGCGATGGGCGATGAGGCCGATATTGTGACGGTCGGCGTCACGTTGCCGCCGAACAAACAGGCGGTCTGGCGGGTCTATCGGCAGCATTTCTTCCCCGATAAAGGCATTCCCAAGAAGACGCTGCTGGCCTCGTTGCGCGAGAAGTATGGGAAAGAGAGCCGCGCGATAGCGTCGAACGGGAAACCGACCACCACCGACGAGAGCCAAATCGTAAGCCTCTTGTGGCTGATGGATGAACAGGGCCGTCCAGTCACCCTCCCTCCTCCTGTTGGGATGACCGATCCCTTGAGGTCATGCGAGGGCTTTGAGGAGGGCAACGCGGATAGCCTCGTCGAGTCCCCGCCGCCCATGACGTTTAGCGGCTCCGATTATAAGTGGTGCCAGTCGAATTACACCGCTGTGATCGTGAGGTTTATGGATAGCGAATTGCCGGAGCTGTACAGCCGAATGATGATCGGCGTCGTCAGTCTTCCCTTCGCCAGGCGCGCGGGGGAGACCACACTGAAGTGGAAGCAAGACATCGCCGAGGGGAAGCACAAGCAGGAGCTTGAGAAGGCCAAGCAGCAGGAGAAACCCAAACTGTAGGATTGCAAGAACGGTGGTCTGGACGAAAAGGAGGAGACAATGACACGCCAATCCATTTTCGTGAGGCTCACGATCTTCATGGCAGTTGGATCTGCCGGACTCCTGCTGCTCGTCGGCCGCACGATGGCCGCAGAGGATTTCTTGGAGAAAATGTTGCGGGCTGCCGAGCAGGCGGAGCAAGAACACATCGAGAAGATGAAGAAGGCGACCCAGGAGCAGTCTGAGCAGCCGCAGCCGTCGCAACCGCGACGCGGGCAGGCGCCTCCACCACAACCGTCACCACAACAATCGCAACAGCCAACTTCGGAGCCACAAGCGGTTTCCCCCGGCGCCTGTTGTACGCCGCAGGCCACGGCGGCGATTGCGAAGCAGGTCGGTAAGTATGATGTGTTGGGCATCAAACTCGGCATGCCGGCCAAGGAGGCGGCTGCGATCCTCAAAGCACGCGGTCTACAGTTCAAACCTGAGACCCTCAAATACGATGTGCTCCCGGACCCGCTTATCTACGGCATCTATGCCATCAATGAAGTGCTGGTCCGAAAGAGCGGCGTGCAGCCTGGCGCTGAAAAAATCTACGTCGCACTCACGATGCCGCCGAACCCGCAGGTCGTTACCAAGGTCAACCGCTTCATCCTATTCACGAAAGACACGGCGCCGTCCCAGCAGGCCCTGATCGCCGATTTGGAGAAAAAATACGGTCCCATTAGCCATGCAAACGCTGCAACCAACCTCAATGCAACCGGGGTCCAGGACCTGTATTGGGTGGACGACGCGCAAGGCAACCGGCTAAAAGACCAGACGAATAATCAAGGGTATGAGAATGAGCTGCTCAATCAGTGCCGAGGGAAAGCGACGTTCAGTTCATCTGCCTATGAAGGTGCGAATGCGCCGGGCATGGGCCATGAGATACAAATCGACTCGGGTCAAGTCAAAAAAGGGCTTGAAGAGGGCTACATGGCGGTCGTGGGTGCCTACCTTGGTGA
The DNA here is from genome assembly GCA_963851455.1 of uncultured Nitrospiraceae bacterium. Lineage (GTDB taxonomy): Bacteria > Nitrospirota > Nitrospiria > Nitrospirales > Nitrospiraceae > Nitrospira_C. The sequence continues at coordinate 32,256 of CAWKPI010000003.1, read as the reverse complement.
GCAGTGCGCGAGCCACAACATCATCCACGCGCGCCTGTATTCTGCGCAATCGATTGGAATCTCCGCGCCGGGCGTGGTCGGTGCGCTTACCGTCGTCATCGGCAATGGCCTGCTTCACCGCAGTGCGACGGATGCCTCGCACAAATATCTGATGGAGGCAGCCAAGATGCGTGATATCAAAGAAAAAGAAGGCGCGCAGAAGAACAAGCCGGCGCTGTAAACGTGACGTTTTATGGATAGCGAGTTACCGGAGCTGTACAGCCGAATGCAGATCGGCGTCGTCAGCCTTCCCTTCACCAGACGCGCGGGTGAGACCACGATGAAGTGGAAGCAAGACATCGCAGAAGGCCAGTATAGACAGGAGATCGAGAGAGCTAAACAGGCAGCATAAACCCAAACTCTGAGGGCACGGCGGGCATTGGCCCACTGCCTTTCTCGGACGATGGTGTCATCACCCTTATCGAAAGGAGACTTATATGAAGACGCTGATCAGTCCCCAAATCGTCGTTGTCGCTGCGGTCATTGCCGTCGTGGCGACGATCGGTGGGTGTGGGTCAAAGGTGGAAGGCACGTACAGCAACGGAAGCATGGTCACCCTTGATCTCAAGTCCGGTGGGAAAGCCATGTTTACGATGATGGGTGAAACCATCCCATGTACTTATAAGGTAAAGGACAATAAGGTTCAGCTCGACTGTACGCCCAAGGGGGAAAAGGCGGACTTTCTTATCCACGATGATGGGTCCCTCACTGGTCCTGGTTTCATCGGGAATATGAAAAAATCCGTATAGTACGGAAAATGGTTCTCCTCACGCGCAATGTTCGACTGTTTGTTGCGTAGCGCCTGAGTGTTTGGCGTAGAAAATGGGCTGAGCTCTTTGCCCGATAGAAGTCGGAGGTTGTCATGATCAAGAGCAACATGCTGTTGGGGATAGCGGCCGCGTTCGCAATAGGAATCTGGTCACCAGGGTGCAGCCGATCAGACTCCACTGACTCCGGCGGTGCTTCCGCACAGAGTTCCGGTATGGAACGGGAGGCACAGAGTGCTGCGCTGGCGGAAGTCATGAAGCATTGGAGCAAAGGACCGGAAGGCTGGATTACCGCAAGGAACACCGGAAGCTCGTTTGCCCCAATTGAATTTCTCCGGCAAGTGCGCGAAATCACGGCAGAAGGTGTGCGTGAGTATGATCTGAGCGAGTCGGATCGCCTGAATGGATTTGAATGGGCAGGAGAGGTGTCATTCAAACAGACACCCTGCCGTGAGGTCGGAGAGCCGGGGATCCTGTTGGACGGTCTTGTAGGAGCTGGCACCTTCCGGCAACGCGGCCGCTGGAGTCAGTGGGTGGAGTTTCAGCCGGAGTCCGTGCATGTGCAAAAGGTAAAGGGTCAGTGGCAGGTCCATCAGGATACGTGGCTGTTGCGAGGACGAGTTCCCGGCGCGCCGGATTTTGCGAAGGCGGGTGTGAACTAAGCTTTTGAGAGTGGCACTGCTCATCAACGGAGGATTGCATGAAGAACATTAGAGTGTTGACGGTTTCCCTTGTAGCTGCCGTCTTCCTGTTCATGCCCGTCATCAGCCAGAGCGCTCCAAACATGGAAGGCACGTACACGAGCGGTATGGTGACGCTCGACCTCAAGTCGGGTGGCAAAGCCATGTTTACGATGATGGGTGAGAGTATGCCGTGCGTGTATAAGACAACGAATGATAAGGTGTTGCTCGATTGCACCCCCAAAGGGGAGAAGGTGGACTTCATCATCCATGGCGATGGATCGATTTCCGGCCCAGGTTTCATCGGGAATATGAAAAAGTCGAAATAGCATGCGCTCAGCGCTGAATAACCTTCTTGACCGCTCCTTCGTCCCGCAGTAATCTCTAGCGGTTCTTCCAATGTCCGTTCTCTCTAATCCAAGAACCGGCGAGAGTGTATCCAAACAGAAAGTGAAGCAGTCTTCATTCGTGTTGCTTCAAATGAAACGTACATGGCCGGTTCTGATTCTCCTACTGTCCTCAAGCTGCGCCTGGGTTCAGTCGTTCACTGTCCATCCCATCGCTGTCGGTGAAATCGAGTTCGATCCCCCCACGGTTCAAACAATCGGACTGAGCTTGCCCGTTTTAGCAGGAGACGAGAACTTTAACGCTTCTGTCCGTGTCTTTTACCGCCAAATGGGGTTTTCGACCTGGAAAGAGGCGCTGCCCTTGCAGCGCGTGCGAAGGGAGACGATCTCTCAGACTGTGCCCAGCAGTTTTCCCATCGCCGAGCAGTTTGCCGGGAGCATCTTCAATGTAAAGGCCGGCGCCACCTATGAGGTGTCGTTAACTATTGAAGATCCCGATGGCGGGACGACCACACGAACCGGAGTGATTTCAGTACGGCAAGTGCCGTCCGATAAGCCGGCGTCTGCGCGAGAGATCTGGGTAGATTCGGATGAGAAATTAGCCGCAGCGCTGTCCCATGCTCTCCCTGGCGACGTGATCACGATCGGAGAAGGCCGATATCGGGGACCTTTCCACTTGCAACGAAGTGGGACAGTAGCGGATCCGATCATCGTGAGGGGGGTGAATCGCCAAAACACGATCATTAACTCAGCTGATGCAGAGTACGGCGTGCTGATCACGGGCTCTCACGTCTATTTTGAAGACGTCACGATCACCTCGAGCAAATGGGGAATGAAGATCGCGAATGTCAATGATGCCGTCGTGCGCGGCATCCACATCCATGATGTTCCATATGGTATCAACGCGAGGGATGGCGCGAATACGGGTCTCTACATTTGCGACAATCTGTTGGAAGGCAACGGCGTCGCCTGGCCAGACACCACAGGTCGGACATGGAACTACGAAGGGATCGTCGTGACGGGTGCCGGACACGTGATCTGCAACAACACACTGGCAGGGTTCGGCGATGCGCTTGGTCTCTCAGAGCCTGGGGTGATTCCAAACCGTGCGATCGATTTCTACGGCAACGACGTGCTGTGGGGCGGTGACGATGGGATCGAGCTGGACTATAGCGAGCGGAATGTTCGTGTCTTTCGCAATCGCTTTGGGAATGTGGCAATGGGCCTGAGTTTTCAGCCTATCTGGGGGGGCCCTGTATATGCCTTTCGCAACGTGCTCTATAACACCGCCATCGCTCCCTACAAGTTGAATCAGGGGCCGAGCGGGTTTCACATCTTTCATAACACGTCGGTTCGTCCGGGCTGGGCGTGGCTGCAATATGGGGAGCACGTCGCCAACTTTTCCTTTCATAACAACCTCACCATCGGTACCGACAGGGCCGTGTACATGACGCCGTTCATAGAGCTGGCCCGCATCGATTACAACGGATGGAGTCCGGATGGAGAGTTTAAGTTCGACTATACGTGGGAGGGCTTCGATTCGTTGCACGGTCAATCGCCTTATGAACAACACGGACGGCTTCTAACGGTGCCGGTGTTTGTTGAGCAGATTGCCATGCCGCCACGGTTTTCGTCGTTCATGCACCCCCCGCGTACGTTGATGCTGCATCCCGGGAGTAATGCCGTCGATGCCGGCTTGCGTCTTCCGAATATCAACGACGACTATGATGGAGACGCGCCGGATCTTGGCGCCTTCGAACGTAGCCGTGAAGCTCCGCGTTATGGGGTGCGTTGGTCCACGCGAGATTTTGTGCGCGGAGAAATGACGGAAGGGAATTAGGACAGGCGCTGCGAGTCCCTCATTCAGTGCGGCTTTGATAGAGAGGGGGATATATGAGAGTCACCAGGGAGATGTTGCGGTTCCAGAACCAGATGGCTGTAACCAACGTCAAGACAATGATGGGGACGATCAGCAACGCCAAAGCCGCCACATCGACTATGCTCATGGGTTGAGTCTGGAGCAGGCATTTCCCGTCTTCACCGCGCTTGATAGAGCGAACCAACATGGCCGCATTGAGTTGATGACTCTTGAAGAAGAAGGAATACGCATCCCCGACAAACGGCACTGCGCCGATCAGCCCGTTCTTGAATAGATTGTAGGACATCCGAAGCTGTACGTCCCAAGGAACTTGTAGCTGCCTCGCAATGATCAGAATGGCTGCGCCGGCGATCGTCACGATAACATCGCCGACGATCGGCACCAGTCCCACGAGGGGATCGATGCCGACTCTCGTGCGAAGTCCGGGTATGGATAGCGCGTTGTCGAGCACCTTTGCCAGATTTACGGCTTGCTCCTCTTTGTCGCGAACCTTCACCGCATGCCTCTTCGCCGGTGACTGGAGGGACTGATGGCAAAAGGTCTACTTCATCTTGTTCGGATCCTGATACACCATTAAATGTGCATAAGGGCTGTCCTCGAACATGATGTAGACGCCAGAAGGATTGGGGACTGTCGGCAGTTTCGACGTTGCCGGATCGAACGGCCACATGATCATCCAATGCGGCGGCTCCTTGACCACTTTCGCCCCTTCGCCGGACATCACGACTTTGCCACCTTTTTCAAAATGCGATCCTCCCCGAGCCATATAGGCGATACCGGGAACAGTATTGGATGGTTTGGGCGCATTGCTGGTGATGTCGGTCATCCATTGGTTACTGGCTGCGTCCATGCAGATGGGATCGGGGACCGGCAGGTTCATGACCGTCGGAATACAGGTAAAACCATTGGTGCCCTTTCTCACCTCAGTCAGTTTGCCGTCGGCGCCGTAGATCATGACGCCGGCTTCTTTGGCAATACGTGCCGGCGCCGCACTGAGAGCTAGAGCGGTCTGAGCCTTTTCAGACATCGTTTTCACTTCTTTGACCGTCGATCCTTTTTTTGCAGGCGCTGAGAGCGCCGCGCCCGGGATCATGAGCGAACAGGCAATGAATAGACTGAGCGAAGCCAGGCGGGTCATCCTATCCTCCTTGGTGTGAGTGAACTGCGTCGATACTCGATGGATGGTAGCCTTCATGGATCGTCAAATCTATAGGCCATACTTCTTCAGTTTCGCGAGGAGCGTTTTGTAGTCGATGTCGAGAGTGTTGGCAGCTTGGGTTTTGTTCCCATCACTCGCCTCGAGCACGCGTTGGATGTGCAATCGTTCGATCTCGTCGAGGGAACAATTCGAGAGATCGCCTGACTGGACACTGCCTGATGGTTTCGGCAGGACAGCCTTCAGCTCCTCGCGAGAAATAGGTCCCTTACCTGAGCTCATCATGATCAAGCGTTCAACGACATTGCGCAATTCCCGGATGTTGCCGGGCCAATGATAGGAAACCAGTGACTCCATGGCTTCCGATGACAGTGATCGTGTCGGCGAGCCTGCGGCACGGATGCTGGACAAAAAATGTTCAGCCAGAAGGGGGATGTCTTCCTTGCGCTCACGCAGCGATGGTACACGGAGGGTCACGGTATTGATGCGATAGAGCAAATCCTCCCGGAAGCGACCTTGCGCGACGAGTTCTTGGATGTCCTGATTAGTCGCGCCGACGATGCGGACATCCGCCTGCAACGTTCTCGTACTGCCGACAGGACGGTACTCTCCTCGGTCAAGAAACCGTAAGAGACTGACTTGCATTGATCCCGGCATCTCGCCCAGTTCATCAAGAAACAGTGTCCCTCCTTCAGCCGCGGCGACGAGCCCGATCTTCGTCCCGGTGGCGCCGGTGAACGCCCCTTTCTCATGCCCAAACAATTCGCTCTCGAGCAGTTCACGGTTCATCGCTCCGCAGTTGATGGCGAGGAACGGTCCGATGGCTCTGCCGCTGAGATCGTGCAGGAGACGCGCGACGACTTCCTTTCCCGAACCGGTTTCTCCCTGAATGAGCACAGGAGCCCTTGAGCGAGCGGCCTGCGCAACCTGCTTTTTCATAGTCGTCCAGGTTTCGCTTGAACCTTCGACGATGACGTCACGGGTATAGCCTCCTCGACGTGCGGCAAGATTTTCCTGTCGTAAGGTGCGGACGGTTCGCAGCTTCGCCAGGGCGGCTTTGACCGCCGTTCCGTCAAACGGCGTGTCCTTGATGAGAAAATCCCATGCGCCCTGCTTCATCGCCTCGACCGCATCCTTCACGTCCCCGTGGCCGGTCAGCATCAGCACGTCGAGGCCGGGCTGGTGCTCTTTCACCCATGTCAAGACTCCCAGTCCGTCGATGCCCGGCATGCGCAGATCGGTAATGACGCAATCGAACGTCTGAGATTGAAGCATCTCGATGCCGGCCTTGCCGTGCTTGGCTAAGGCGACCTCGCAGCCTTCTTCCCGGAGCGTGTGTTCCAGGACCAGCCTGACATATTCTTCGTCGTCGATGATCAGCGCGCGCATCATGGAACCTGTTTGGGGAATGCCAGAAAAAACGTACTACCCTTGTCGAGTTCGGATTCTGCCCAAGCCCGTCCCTGATGTTTGTCCATCACGAGTTTCACGATCGCCAAACCGACACCAGTACCTTCATAATCGTTCGGACCGTGAAGCCGTTCGAAGAGCCCGAAGACTTGTTCTGATTGGGTCTGGTCGAATCCAATGCCATTGTCATGAATGGAAATGATCCGCTCTGTGGCGGTTTCGTTCCCGCCGATATGAATTTCCGGACGGCTGTGGTGTCGTGAGAATTTGATGGCGTTATCGAGAAGATTGGCAATCGCCTGTCGGATGCTGACCGGCTCGCCCTGCAGTTCGGAAAAGGGTAGGTCGGTACGGATTATCGGCTTCGAGTGTTGAGCCGAACTGAGTCGGTCATTGACGAGGCTGCTGACCATCTCTTGAATATTAAAACGCTGCTTCGGTAATTCCTGCTGTTCGAGTCGAGAATATTTGAGCAGCGCGTCGATCATGTGGGTGAGACGAAGGGCGCACTGCCTGATTACTGTGAGGTGATGCTGCACCTGAGGATCGCCCTTGTCCGCAAACTGCTTCTCCAGCAGCGAGGAGAAGCCTTCAATTTCTCGGAGCGGACCTTTGAGATCGTGCGCGATGGAATAGGTGAAGGCTTCCAATTCTTTTGTCTTGCGCATGAGTGCGGCGCCGCGCTCCTGCAGGCTCGAGAGCATGGAGTTCAGGGAGGCGGCGAGCGTGCCGACTTCGTCACGGCTGGGCCAGGGTGTGAATTGGGCGGAGAGATCGTGATGTGCGACGCGGTCGGCAGTGGCGGCCAGTGTTGTGAGCGGGCGGGCAATGTGTCTGGTGGCGAGAGCGTAGGTGGCGGCGATGACCAGAGCCAACAACAGAGCGAGAGACAACGCAATCAGACGGGCACGGCCAAGCAGCCGATCGCCCTCATGCTTCATTTCGATGTCGATCTGCGTGTGAGCATCCACGAGTTGATCGAGACTGTCTGTCACGCGTGTCATCAGGCGGTCAGTCTCCGCCGGAATGTCCTTCCAGTTCTTCATCAACGTGTTGAGCGAAGTGGCAATATCTTCGATCGCGCGATCTTCTTGTTCCGCCAGATCGAGCCGATGATGATCCGCCAACATTCCGTACAGGACGGGGTGCGTACGGGCGGCATGCGTGTCCTTGTACAACTCGAGTGCACTCGTGATCTTTGCGGTGTGCCGGTTGAGGCTGGCGATGGTTTCCTTCATCGAATCGGGTGAAGTGCGCTCGCTGAGGAGGTGCAAAGCCAACTTCAACTCGTACGCCTCACGTCTCATGTTGGCCGCCGTGACAATGGCAGGGACGGTAATACGCTTGTGTCGATCGACGTAACTATTAATACGGCCGAGATAGAACAGCAGAGCCGTCAAGCTCAATGCCAGGAGCGACAGAATCAGTCCGAACGAGATGAGAAGTTTTTGGCCGATGGAGAGATCGCGAAACCAGCCCGTGGTAGAGCGGTTCATGTCGCTACCGTATCATAGGAAGCAAACGGGTGTCCAAATGAACGGGCTCAACATCACTGCCGTGCAGTACCCCATCGGCGGTGCAGAAACCGCTCAATTGGAGCGAAGAGCGACTTATCCACTACCAGCCCAATGACGACGATGACCAGCATGACGCCGATGACTTGATCCATCGCGTTCAACTCCCGTCCATAATGCAGAAGATGTCCAAGGCCAAATCCGGTGAGAATCGTCACGAAGATTTCCGCCGCCATCAGGGAGCGCCAGGCGAAGGCCCATCCCTGTTTCATGCCGCTTAGTAGGAAGGGGAGAGCCGCCGGCAGGACCACATGTGTCCAGGTATGTAATCCGGCCGAACCCATGCTGCGGGCCGCACGGGTATAGATGGGCGGAATCGTTCGCACGCCGTTGTCGGTCGCAATGATCAGCGACCAGAGCGTGCCCATCACGACGACAAACAACATGGCGGATTCGGTCTGTCCGAACCAGAGGAGTGCCAGCGGCACCCAGCAGACGCTGGGGAGCGTCTGGAGTCCTAACGCAAGGACGCCGACCGTATCTTGAGACCAGCGCGATGATGCGGTGAGGAGGCCTAAGGGAAGCAGTTCCAGCGACAATGCCGATATGAGATCTGGTTTGAACGAGTGATTCCATTATGAGGCGTATCCTCTTCCGGCCGGCCAGCCAAGAGCGGGCAGGCTCACGAGAACTCAAGGCTGTGACGGTTTGATCGGTTGACGCGGTTCCAGCCCGGGATAGGTGGGAAGCGCGGCAAGTGCTTCCCGATACTTGATTTGGAGTTCTTCCCGTTGGTCGGGAGCAAACAGTTTTCCTCCGGACTTCACCTTGATCAGGTACTCCTCTGGCTCGAATGTGGCGTCGAACGCTGCCGATCGCTCCGGCACGTTCGGCATCTGGCGGTCATACTTGCCGATGTCCGGTTCCGGCCCATGTCGATCATGCACCTCGCTGAGTGAGAGGTACAAAGTTCCATTTCGGATCGACAGCCAGCCTGTGGTGCTCTCCTCCTCTCCCTGATCGGTGGCATGGCTGAGGTGAAAATAGGCGCGTTCGTCCGGTGCGGCCTGCACCAGCGCCTTTGAGAGCGCGGGAGCCAGTAACGTAATCTCCTCATTGCGAAACGCTCGAGTCTTGTCGGCCTCACCGGAAATCAGTCGGTGAATGAAGTTGCGCCGTTCCCAAGTACGAACACTTCGCAGTAACGTGCCGATTTCTGCCGGCGAGAGATTTGCCGGGTGCGTCGTTTGAGGTTGATTCGGGGTCTTTCTCGAGGCGAACCTGGTTTCGTCCCGATTCGTAAATGATCTTTGTCGGCGTGTGAGGAGCGCCGGCGCAACCAGCACCAACCATCAATCCAATCATGACGAACAGCGGCCAGATGAACCACCCGACACTTTGATTGTGGGATATTGTCCAGTCCTTCATGGTTTCACCTCCTGTCGCAGTACCAACCCGGTTTTGTCTATCGCCTGATCGAACCCATACTTTTTCAACTCCTCCTGAGTCCGGGAAGAAAGAAGGAATTCGATAAAGTCGCCGGACCCCGAAATGTTCCTCGCCGTCCAAACAATCGCAACCCCGTAATGAATCGGTGAATGGGATTCGGCGGGCGCGGTATCGAGAATGCGCACGTGGCTGTCCGTTATGGCGTCTGTCCGATAGACGACGCCGATTTCGGCCTCGCCTTTGGCGACAAGATCCAGCACGGCACGGGAATGTTCGCCGTAGACGTATTGGGACTTGAGTGTGGGATCGAGCTTGCTGAATTTCAGAAATTGCGCCGCGACTTTCCCCACCGATGAAGTCTTCGGGATCGCCGACGGCGATACGCCGCACGGGAATCGTGCGCAGATCTTCGATGGAACGGATCGGGAGCGGGGAGCACGGGACCTGTGATCAAGACGAGCGAAGTGCCGGCATAGATACGTTTGGTGCCTTGAATGACCAACCCTTTCTTTTCGAGCTGATCAATTTCTTCGGACAAGAGACGGCAGAAACACATCTACCGGCGCCCCTTCCTCGATTTGTTTGCGGAGAGATTGTGAGGGACCGTAGATGACACGGACGGTCACTTCCGGGTGCTGCGATTCGAAGAGCGGGAAGCAGTGTTCGGAGGGCATCTCTGAGGCTATTCGCCGCGGCAATGGTCAGTGTTTCTGGCTGCGCAAAGGCACGATGGGCGTCCAAACCAACAAGGCAAGGAGGCTCAGGAGGACAATAAATCGATGCAACAGGTCGAGGCTTTTTCATAGTTATCCTCATCATGTGTTCTAAGGTGTCAATTCGCTTGCTAGAAATAAAACTGGTACTGCACGTTGATGCGGTTTTCGACCAGTTTTTGACCGAATCCCGGTTGCGTTTCAAACGGAAAGCGATCAGGGGCACGCCCGCCGCTTCCCATGGTGATGTTGGAGTAGTCGATGACCAGCCGGTTGTTGTACGTGCCGTCGAAGCTGTAATTGATGGCGGCGCCGAATTCTTAGGTGAGGTCATGTTTCTGTTTCGTTGAAGGATCCAGCACCCCATAGCGGAGAGCGAGTTCGAGTTTTCGGGGAATGAGGTATTTCCCGCCTTGGACGTACCAGCCCCACGCTTGACCGAGATCCACCGGGGGACCCTGGATCGAGGTTGGCGGGATCGTGGTCAGGTCAAATGGCTGAGTTCCACTATCTTTATTCCTGACCCGTTGGTGCCGATAATATCCTTCAGTCTGGAGCGACCATCCTTGGTATTTCGCGACGAAATCCACTTCGTAGGTCTGAAAATCGTAAATGCCTCCGCCGAGAAGTCGTCCGTTCATGGCCTTAGTGACAGCCTGGCGGTAGGCACGGTCGACGATATCGGAGCGTGTCGAGCTCAGATAGTTCTGGGCGGGGTCATAGGCGTAACCGAAACCAATGGCCGCCTGCGGCGTCCGGGAATTCAAAATGTCTCCCTAGCCGTATCCTGGGTTGCCCGCGATTTTGTACAGCAGCCGGGCGGTGTACATGAGTTCGCCGCTCATGAAGCGGGTGTCATAGTTGTAGGTACGAGTGACTCCTGAATTGACGCCGCCGCCGCCCGTTGGCGGCAACACATTTTGGCTCACGGATGTTCCATCCCGTGCCAAATTCGGCCCGACGCCTCCCCACATACCGAACGCGTAATTGAATTTGTATTGCTCCTCGTCGCTCAAAATGTTGATGCCGATGTCGCGGCTGTTCTGGAGGTTGGAGGCAAACACGTTCTGTACGATCATGTTGTCCGCGAAACTTGATGTGGCAATCGGACTGATGAGTGCACGATTGAACCAGACCTGTTGTTGTCCGAGTTGAATAGTTGGCCCAAGGGATATGCCAGGACGAGACGTAGGCGTCCAGGAGTCCGGCTCTTGCCGTTGCTTCCTTCTTGATTCGATGGCGTTGAATCCATCTGCAAGGAGACGTTGTAGCGAAAATCGGGATCAAAGGCATAACCCATGAATTGAAGGCGCGCGCGAGGAACCATGAAACTGGCTCGAATCGGATTCGGCGCCTGAATGCTCGAAATTCCACCTGGCCTCCCAGAATTTCTTCATTCCTTGAGTCTCCGACGGATCCCCAGGCCTTATTGTAGGTGCTGTAGGTGTAACGAATCTGCGCCAGCAGCCGCATTTTTAAAAAGAATCTTGTCACCGACGCGGATGTTCAACCCGTTGTTGACGTCGATATTGAAATTCGGCTTGGCGAGACGTTCCTTCGTTTCCACACATGCGAAGGCCTTTGTTATATTCCTCCTCGGAAATGAGTGCCTTTGAGGTACAGATATTTCAGGCCGGGATCTTCGCTCGAGTAGTATTCCCATCTTCCTTCCTTCTTTGACGAACTGTCCCTCTTCAACAGCTGTGCGTGCTCGGGGTAGCCCATCAGGATCAAGTGGCCGCCGTCATGACAAGAATAAAACAAACCGGAAATTCTCATGTCGCGTCTCCTTCATGACATGGGAACTTCCGGTGGTCCGGTCAGTTCTTATCGTGAGCGGTATGATGACAGTATTTAGGTAGCCGGTTGGCTGGCTACCGACACGTGTTAATGCCTCCTTGGCAAACCGATCGGTAAAGAGATTGCGCTCATTGATGTTTCAAGACATCGCCGCCAAACCGCATCTTTTCTTTGCGTTCGATCTGAACGACTTTCGAGTCGTGGATGACGATCTCCACCGAGCCGTAACGAAGCCCTTTAACGGCAAGCAGGATCGCCTGCTCCACGTTGCTTGTCTGATACTGATCGGATTGAGTGCTATGTCCCATTTTCAGACCTCTTGTTCTGCGAAACAGGCGAAGCAGTTAAACTACAGTATTCCGATGAACATTGATTGTTCAACTATAAAGTAACATTATCAATATTGTCAACAATTATTTTTTATCCCATGGTCAGCAATTGCAATAGCAACATCATGCTCACATAAAAAGCTTAACAAATCATGAAAAAATGAGACAGTATACTTGACTATTAGCAAGTATAGATGCTATCTGCTCTGTATCTATGGGTCAGAAACATCGAGCTGAGCCCTCGCATCATTTTCAAAATCGCCTAAAAGACGTCCGCATTTCGCACGGGTTCACCCAAGGTGAACTTGCCACGAAGTCTGGGATCACTAGGCAAGCAGTCTCCGCCATCGAATCTGATTTCTATCTTCCCGACTACAGCCGTGGCGCTCCGGTTGGCATCCGTTCTTGCCTGTCGCGTTGAAGACTTGTTCAGCCTCGCAGAGTCGAATGATGTGATCGAGGGAGCATTTCTTGGATCTCCGTTACAGCACGGTTCTGAAACCGCACCCGTCCGTGTGAAAGTAGCGACGGTTGGAACTCGCACGATCGTTCGTCCTGTCACCGGACTCGGTGAAGTGTTGTCGTACACGGTTCCAGCCGATGGATATTTGATTGAAACAGTGGGGCACCGATCGGGATTAAAAGCTCGAGTTCGGCTCTCACGGGATCGTCGGGCGATCGAACAAGAAATTTCCGTGGCGGGGTGCGATCCGGCCATTGTGCTTGCCGGAGAACACATGCGGCGGCAAAAAGACCAGACCTCCGTGATCGGCTGGACGATGGGAAGCATGACGGCGCTTCATGCCTTACAGCGGGGCGAAGTTCATGTGGCCGGGTTGCACCTCTTCGACCCTCTCAGCGGCGAATCCAACCTGCCCTTTCTCAAGCGCGCGTTAAAAGGCGCGGCATACGACGTCGTGACCTTTGCGACTTGGGAAGAAGGATTTCTCGTTCGACCTGGAAATCCGAAGTCGATCCGCACAGCAGCCGATCTCGCCGAACCGAGCGTGACACTGATTAATCGTGAGGAAGGATCCGGAGCTCGCCTCTTGCTCGATCAGCGTTTGCGAGCGGCGGGTCTCGATCGTACTCAGGTACAGGGATACGAGAAAACCGTTCCCTCTCATTTCGAAGTGGCTCGGGCCATTGCGGGCAATCAGGCTGATGTCGGTATCGGCATTCGATCGGCGGCTCACCTGTTCGGCTTGGATTTTGTGCCGCTGCAATCTGCGCGCTACGATCTTGTTGTACCGAAGACGTATCTGCGGACTCATCCAACCCTCGCCAATTTGTTCGATGCCATGACCAGTCGATCATTCCGCACGGAGATCGAAGCCATGGGTGGCTACGACATGCGGGAGACCGGAAAGGTTCACACTTTGCGATCATGACGGCGTTCAAGCGAAGGAGACTGCAATGACAGCCTTTCGGCTTGTGTGTGGCGGGTTGATCCTGTTCTCCGTCCTGACACATTCCGCTTCGGCTATGGAGTCGTTGGTGATTGCGACGTCGCCGAGCGTCGCGATTGCCGTCGAAGCATTGGGTCGCCAGTTCGAGGCCGCGCATCCAGACGTCCGAGTGCGGCTGTATCTCGATTCAGGTCTTGATCTTCGTCGAACCATCGCCGGCATGGAAAACAGCGCGAAAGGCCAATACTTCATCGGCTCCGGCCCCATTCATCTCGTGGCGCCAGGGGGCGACGAACTCATTACTCGCCTGGAACAGAAATATTATGTCCTGCCCGGCACAAGACGAGCCTATGCCGAGGTGCCGCTGGTCATGGTTGTTCCCGAGGCGCTCGTGGATGCGCCGACGTCGTTCGAAGCCTTGGCCAAGAATCAGACATTGCGGGTTGCGGTCGGTGATCCAGATCTGACCACGCTCGGGCAAAAGACAAGGCAACTGCTGACGACATTAGGAGTCTGGAGGCATGTAGAGAGCCGATTGGATAGGGCGAGCGACACACGCTCGGTGTTGGATCATCTCCTCAATGGTCAGGCCGATGTCGGGATTCTCTTCGGACCTGACGCCATGCAGGAGAGCCAACGTATCCGTATTGTGGCCGTCTCTGAAAGCGGCACGATTCCACCTGTGATCCACTCAATGGCGATGGAACGCTATTGTCCCAATCGCGCCCTCTGCGAGGAGTTCCTTAACTTCATACAGTCTGCTGAGGCCCAGGCGGAGCTCAAGCGCCTCGGCTATGCACCGCCTCCACAGAGCCAGTCCATGAAGAGGTAATGATCATCAGGCATATCGGTCATTCGAGAGGAGGATAGTGATGTGTAGTCGAATGGGGTTCTCGCGATTATACGGCCCTCTGATGTGCATGTTGCTCGTGGGCATCATGTCGGGTGGTTGCGCTCGGCTTCCTTATACGACCACGGTGATCCACGAGGATCGGCGCGTCGTCGTTGCACTCCAACGGGATCCAGACGCTTTGACATACACACATCCCGTGCAACTTCGAACCGATGAACTCTCCGCCGTCCTCGCTGGGTTTTCCTTCCGTGAAAAACAGAGGTTGCCGCTGCGGTGGTTCGCTGAAGAAGTGCCGCCGAAGAAGATTTTCCGCTCCGATGAAATGCAAGCCGTTGTTCCCTTCCTGGTTGAAGGGCTCGAGAAGGCAGCTCCCGACGAGCGAGTCTATTTTCAAGTGCTGGCTCCCGGTATGAATCCGGCTTCTGAACGTGACACGACTGCCGGTTGGATCGCCATGAGGGAACCGTACCTTCACCTCGTGCTCGAGCACTATCACGCGCAATTTCCCGTTAGGAAATCAGAACAGTGGGATCTCCGTTATCCCGCTACCCCGCCTCTTCCAGGAACCTACTTGCTGTACTTCGAGCCGGGACGGTTCTGGGAGACAGATCCGGCGAGCAGTCGGCAGGCCGTGCAGCTCCGGGAATTTTTGAAGGCTGCCATTCCCGCCTCTTCGAAATAGCAACAAAAAGTGGGCTGAAGCCATCTGAAACTTTATACCTTTCATTTCAATTTCTTCGTGGAGGAAGGGTCATGAGAGTGCGAAGCATATTTGATGACATCCCACAGTCTATTCGCCAAACCAAGGTCGTCATCGTTTTAACTGGGCTGATCCTCTTTATCCTGCAGACATGTCCTACCTACGCGGTCGACTCGGGGAGACTCGTGGAAAAGGACGGACAATATGTGTTCGTCGAAAGTATGGATCCGGCGACACGACTCCTACTGGAGCGGGCTTACGAGAAGGGGATCATTACTCAGGAGGAACGCGACAAGGCGATCAAAGAATCCGAAGCTCGCGCCTATCTGATGCAGCCGAGTTTTAAGCTCTGGTACGATCGGGGCTTCAATTTTTCGATGAACGATAATGCGTTTCTGCTGAAGATCCGCGGACGCTTGCAGTTGCGCGAAACCACCCGTTGGAGAAACGAGGCCTGGAGAAACCCCGGCGATGCAAAGAATTTTCCGGAACTGTTAGGCGTCTTCGGCGACTACCGTGCCAATCGTTCTGAAGATTTTGCCTCGCAATTCAATTTGCGACGGGCCAGGCTGTTGTTCCTCGGGCATCTTCTCAGCCCGGATTTTAAGTACTTCTTGCAGCTCGGGTTTGAAACTGCCGAGAACGCCCAGACGCCTGGTTCCGCCAACTTGCTGGACTATTATTTTCTGAGCACGCACCTTCCGCTCTTGAATGTGCAAGTGGGTCAATACAAAGTCTTTTTCAATCGCTCTCAGATCAATAATACGGCGTCGATGCAGTTTGCCGAGAGGGCTCCTGTGATGGATGCCTTTACGGCCAGCGGCTTAAACCGGCGGGATATCGGCCTCACGATCATGAACGACGATGAAATTTATCCTGTGAATTACTATCTCGGTATCTTCAACGGTGCAGGGCCGTTGTTCAATCGGTACGGGACATATGACAGTGAAGAAGCCACTCCGGGATGTCCGGGCGGACAAACTGGTGGCAATCCCTTTCCGTCTCCCGCCGGTTGTCCCACCAACTCACGCAATCTCAACGCGAACTTTCGCAATGAGATCGACAAACTCATGTACGCGGGAAGACTCCAGTGGAACATCTTAGGACGACCCGGTTATGGCGAGGGAGATTTGGCCTACTCTGAAAAACCACAAATGGCTGTCGGCGGTGGATTGGCCTATAACCCCGGAATCAATACCAGTACCGACAATGCGTTTGTCGGTATCGATCTGGCCAATTTGAATTTCCGCCGCCAATTGGCGACGTTCGGCAACGGACGTCAGTTGGGATGGGGAGTCGTGAATTATACGACGTACGCATTTGATGGCGTGTACAAGTATAGAGGCTTCTCCCTGCAAGGGGAATGGTACTTCAAGAATATTGAACGGACATTTAAAGGTGCGCCTTGTTTGCAATTTAATGCGGCAGGGGCCTGCACAACCGTGACGCCAGGGCTGCTGGGGAACGCGACCGGGTGGTACGTGCAGTCCGGTTATTATTTGATCCCCCGTAAGCTCGAAGTCGCGGCGCGTTATTCGTATTGGGATCCAGACACGAATGCGGCCGGCGACCTGATTAAACAGGTGGACGCGTCGCTCAATTGGTTTCCCTTTGGGACGTATGACTATCAGCTCATGCTGACGTACACCAACATGGCGATGGGCACGGGGGGCTATGCGATCGGCCGCAGCGCCCCCTTGCCGACACAACCGCCTGGTGCCGTGAATCCGTCAGGACTGGTGCCTCTTGACGCCCGAGGAGGCACGTTGATCGAGAATGCCCTTCGTGTGCAATTGCAAATTTTCTTCTGAACAGGGGAGGCAACCAGTGATAAGCAAGGATCATTCGACGCAGAATGCAGGTGAACGCACCGTGCCGGCCTTGGGGATCGGCAGTGGCAGCGTCCGTGCGGATGGTACGATCATCAACTGGGTCGCAGGGGTCATTCAATCCCAGTATGTGGGACTTGTCCGAACCGGCGTCCGGATCAAGGTCGGGGAACGGACGGATCTTCGTGTGAGATGGGCGATGAAAAATGAGCGACTATTTGTCGTCGGACAGCGAGTGGTCGCTACGATTCCTGCCGGGGCCGTTCGTGTAGAAGGCGGGATATTCCGCCGGAGTAAGCAGCGGTGGAATCGCTGGATCGGACGGATCGTGCTGGTGGAGCATGCAGAAGCAGGAATCGTCTATACGGTAAAAATTCATGGCGAAGAGTGGACCATCAAGAGCTATGGTCCGGTGGTAGGTGTACGGCAGCCGAGTAAGCCCTGGGATGTGGTGAATGTGGTGGTCGACCCCCAGCGTATCGATCTGTCGATTGCAGCGCCTTGTCTCGTCTTTCAGAATCTATAACGGAGGGACGCCTATATGAACGGGCTGAAGTCTTACCTGCAGAGAATCTCTTGCGCGGGCTGGATCGTATTGATCGCTTGCGTTGTCTTTCATATGGGTGTGTCCGGCATGGCGTTCGGCGAAGAGATTGCGATTGCCGCTGCCTCAGATTTGAACTTTGCCATCAAGGAACTGATTGTTGAGTATGAGAAGGCAACCGGCAACCATGTCAAGTTGTCGTTGGGATCATCCGGAAACTTTTATGCGCAAATCCAAAACGGCGCGCCGTTCGATCTCTATTTTTCAGCGGACATCGGATACCCGAAAAAACTGGAAGAGGCCGGTCTGATTGTGCCGGGCTCATTGTATCGCTATGCGGTCGGCCGGATCGTCCTCTGGACGAACCACACCTCTCATCGGGATGTGTCGAAGGGATTGGAGGTGTTACGAGATCCCGCCATCAAAAAAATCGCGATTGCCAATCCGAAACATGCTCCGTATGGGCGGGCGGCCGTCGCAGCGATGGAACATTTCAAGGTCTATGAACAGGCCAAAGACCGGCTGGTGTTGGGAGAAAATATTTCCCAAGCGGCGCAGTTCATTGAATCCGGCGCCTGCGACATCGGCGTGATCGCGCTCTCCCTGGCACTGGCGCCGACCATGAAGGCCGCGGGAACCTATTGGGAAATTCCCAGTGATGCGCATCCTCCGCTGGAACAGGGCGCAGCCATCTTGAAATCATCGAAACAGCGGGAGACCGCCAAGCAGTTCGTGGAGTTTATGCAAGGCAAGCAAGGACAGGAGATCATGACGCGCTATGGGTTTACGCTTTCCCAATAGGGCGCTCGCGCTCTGGATCTGCGCGGCCGCTGCTCTGCTCGCCGGTTGTTCCGATGCTGTGCAACTCACGCATGAAACGGAGAACGGGGGATTAGTGACGTATTTGTTCAAGGAAGATCGAGGCGGTCCGATGGGATCACCCCATCGAAAAGAGGCGTTGAAACTCATGGATAAAAAGTGCCCGGCTGGATACCTCGTCGTGCGCGACGGAGAAATGAAAGGATACAGCAGCATGTCGAGCGTGGAAGGCCAAGAAGGGGAAATCACCGGTCGTCGCTGGGGGATTCAATTCCGATGCAAATGACGGCGCAACGCATGGGCAGGCTTTTCTCATTGATGAGTGCGAGCGCGTGCCTTCTGGCTGCCTCGACGGCATGGGCAGAGGAACCACCGCAGTCCCGGCATCATCAGACTGACGCTGGTTCCCAGGCGCATGTTTGCAAGGCAGGGAGTCAGGACCCGGCAGATCTGGATCGATTTGATGGTGTGCAGCTGGAAACGTCCGACATCGGTCTCTTCGAACAATTCTTTGAAATCGTGCTGCAGGCCCCTGTTGTTCAACATGCGGATCATCCCCAGGCAGATCGTCTCCGCGGATATTGTTACCGGGGGGTGCTCATCGTCGTGCGCCAGGACCTTCGCACGGTTCGTCCGACCGGATGGGTGCAACTGAATTTCCGGGTGTCGGATGTCAAGGCCGTACAGGAAGAGATCGAGCGGGCCTACCGAGCCTCTTCGATTGCTCAACTTGCGGAGGCGGATCGGAGCAAAATCGTTCGTTTTCGGTTCAAGCCGGACGTCATGCGCGGCGATCGAAAGGTCTCTCGATTTGAAGTGGCCGGACCGGAGGGGTTCATGATCGGGTTCGATCAAGCCAAGTGAGTTCGTCAGCGGTCCATCAACCTTTCAACCAAAGGAGCACACCATGAAGCTCAGCGCGCGCAATCAATTTCAGGGGACGGTGTCCCGCATCACCGAAGGCCAGGCGATGGCGGAAGTGGTCGTGAAAGTCGGCACTCTTGAGTTTATTGCGGCCATCACAGAAGGCTCGGTCAAGAATATGGGCTTGAAGGTCAATGATTCGGTCACGGTTGCCGTGAAAGCGACTGAAGTCATGATTGGGAAGTAGCCTGCGTTGACTTTCCAGATGCCGGCTTTCTACCATGTCGCCGAGTTCAGGTAATCTCCCTAGCGTGAAGGCCGCATTGTGAACTGGACGGCGATTTGGGTCACGTGCAAACTGGCAAGCCTGACGTCGGTGGCGTTGCTCGTCATCGGACTGCCAATTGCCTACTGGCTGACCTTTTCAAAGTGGCGCTGGAAATTTTTTGTCGAATCCATTGTGGCGTTGCCGTTGGTGCTTCCGCCGACCGTCCTGGGGTTTTATATTCTTGTCGCCATCGGGCCGCATAGTCCTATCGGGCGATTTTACACGGATATCGTCGGTCAGCCGCTGCCGTTCAGTTTTCAAGGGCTGCTCGTGGCCTCGATTCTGTACAGCTTGCCGTTTGCCGTCCAGCCATTTGCGACTGCCTTTGAGCAGGTCGATCGGAAATTCATCGAAGCCTCCTGGACGTTGGGACTGTCCAAGCCGAAGACCTTCTTCAAACTCATCGTGCCCCTCTCGACGGCAGGGCTCATCACCGGGGCGGTGTTGAGCTTTGCCCACACGCTGGGAGAGTTCGGCGTGGTGTTGATGGTCGGCGGGAATATCGAAGGCGTGACGCAGAACAGTCTCGATCGATATCTACGATGAGGTGCAAGCGCTCAATTATGCCGGGGCGGCGAAGACGGCGCTGTTTCTCTTGATCGTCTCCTATGTCGTCTTATTGTTGGTCTATGCCATGAATCGGAAAGTCTGGGCGGTATGGCCGCAGAAATAGCCATCGACATCACCAAGACCTTTCCCGGTCGTGCGCCCATCAGCGCCGCGCTGACGTATCCGGCTTCAGGAGGCCACCGCACTCGTCCTCTTTGGCCCGTCGGGGTCAGGAAAAACAACGGTCATCCGGTCCATCGCCGGATTGGAATGGCCGGAGCGGGGGACGATCCGCTTTATTTCGAGAACCTGGCTCGACACGCGTGCAAAGCTTCGCATCTCTCCGCAAGAGCGACAGATCGGCTATATGCCGCAAGAATATGCGCTGTTTCCCACCTACAGCGTGACGGGAAACATCGCGTATGGATTAGGTGCGCTTTCAGCCGTCGATCGAAACAGGCGTGTCGATGAGATGATTGATCTCTTTCAATTGCGTGGGCTCGAAGACGCAAGACCTCGTGAATTGTCCGGTGGACAACAGCAGCGAGTAGCACTGGCGAGGGCGGTCGCGCCTCGCCCACAGTTGCTCTTGTTGGATGAACCACTTTCCGCGTTGGACGTGCCGACCCGGTTGCAACTCCGAGGAGAGCTCCGGAGTCTGCTCAAACACTTAGCCTTGCCCTCAATTATCGTGACGCATGATTGGGCGGAAGCGCTGACGCTGGGCGATATCATGGCGGTGATGGGGGACGGGCAGGTGTTACAAGTCGGTCCGCCGCAGGAGGTATTCTCACGGCCGAAGAATGCGGCGGTCGCACAGATTGTGGGAGTCGAAACCGTTGTGCAAGGCCATGTGACCGAGCAAGCGAACGGACTGGCTACCGTCCATGTCAACGGGACGTCGCTCATCGGCTTGGGCTCGGACGAAATCGGATCACCGGTATTCGTCTGTATCCGTGCCGAAGATGTGGTGTTGGAACAGGCGGGGAGTGGGATGACCAGTGCGCGCAATCATCTTAGTGGAAAAGTGAGTGAGATCATCCCGCATGGGGTCATGGTCCACGTGAAGATCGACTGCGGGTTTCCGCTTGTCGCGATGGTCACACGAGGCGCACAGGAGGAACTCCGGCTGGAGTCCGGCTCACCCGTTGTGGCGATGATCAAAGCGGGCGCGGTGCATTTGGTGCCGCGATCAGTGTGAAGGACGTTAGAACAGACCGGCGATACCGGTACTCATTTTTTCCGTAATAATCGGCGTGGCTTCCGGGATGTCCAAGTCTTTTTGCCGCACATGGCCGACCGTCCGCATCTGCTGGACTTTAGGAACGCCGGCCTCTTGTCCGCCCATCGGTTGACCAAAGGGTTTGCCGATCTTTCGATCAGTAATCTGCACATCGGTGACGCACAGATAGGTCACGCCCTCTTCTTTTGGAGGCGGTTGCATACCGGGGAAACCACCCTGCATGCCACTTCAGCCATGGCCTGCGCCATCATGGCATTCATGTCCATCCCGCTCATATTTCCAACCGGGCATCCCGCTCATCCCAGCGATGCCTGCATCGCCGCCCGGCGTCGTATTATTGGCAGAGACCATCGTCGGTCCCGCCGCTGCTGATGCCGGCGCCGAAGTCCGCCTTGGCGACGGATTCCGGTGTTACACCCTCTGCGGCCTTGTGGCAATAGACGACCTTGGCTTGAATCCAATAGTTCGCCTGCTCGGGGTCCTTCATCAGCTGGTAGCCCTTCGTGGTCAGCTTCGCTCTGGATCTCGTTCGAGCGTGACGTGTCTGATTCTCTGACGTATTTCGAAGTTGAAGAAAGATCGTGCGATTCATGTTGGGATCGAGGAAGACCGTGTTGCTGTTCATCAGGCCAGAACGGATGATGTTTGAACAGCCGGTGGAAAGCACGAGCAGGAATAGCGAACGCTGAGGAATACGTGAGACGAGTACATGATCAAAAATTCCCTGCCACGGCCGCGCTCAGTCGTTGCTGCAACAACGGAGTCGCTTCCGCTTCATCCAGTTTCTTCTGATGCACATCGGCAGCGAGACGCAGTCTGGTAGACGCCCGGTTGCAGGCCCGTTCCCGGATTCGTAGAGGCAGGGACCGACGCGGTGCCCCCCTGTTCGGTAATCTGCAGGTCTGCAACGCAGGCATAATTCACGTCGTCCGGCATCTTGGGTGTCGATAGGCCCGCTGAACAGGCTGCCGACGGCGCTTCCGATGCCTTCAATGGCGCTCAGCCCATCGACGCGGCGGCCCCTACCAGCGCCCCTTGCGGGCCGGCCATGCTTGCCATACCGGTCAAACCTTGAGTCCGCCCATCATCGAGGAGCCGAATCCGGAACCATAGCCGCCTGCGACCATGTGTCTCCACCGGCATCTCCGGCTTGGTGATGTTGCAATAGACGATGTTGCCAGCACGATGTAATGGGCGCGCTGGGATCTTGGATGATCTGATAGCCCTTTGCGGTCAAGCGTGAACCGAGATCGTGTAAGAGACACGCCTTGATTGTCGGACGAATTACGCGTTTGAATAAAGACCGTGTTCTGCGTGGTGGGTGGAAGAAAAACGTGTTGCTGGTGATGAGGTCGGTGTCTTTGATATTGCCGGCGAAAGCGGTAAGCGGGAGGCAGAGGGTCATCAGCAGCAAGAGGAAACGCCTCATGTCTTTCCTAATCGGATGGCAGGTGGCGGATTGTACGCCGACCAGGAGAGAACGGCAACAAACATTCAAATTCTGACCTCGTTTTTACTCTCCCCAGCTTTTGTGGATAAGTCTGTGTGTAACGATGAGACCGTTGATTAAACCGGTCCATTTCATCCTGGAAACGACCTGATTGCCTATATTTTAGGCATTGGTTAACGTCTGACTCACGCCCCTATATCTTGTGG
This sequence comes from uncultured Nitrospiraceae bacterium, assembly GCA_963851455.1. Lineage (GTDB taxonomy): Bacteria > Nitrospirota > Nitrospiria > Nitrospirales > Nitrospiraceae > Nitrospira_C. The sequence continues at coordinate 9,379 of CAWKPI010000003.1, read as the reverse complement.
TGGGTTCCTCAAAACAAATGGTCAAATGGTTATTCCTATGCTGGCGGCGGTATTCCCTCACGTGTGAATTGCATACTCCGTGTCTGGCTTGTCTTTTCACCTGGTTATGCACAGAGCACGCGCTGTCACAGCATTTTCTTCACCATTTATATGGAGACCAATGTGGGGGCTTGACAAGGGCATGTTCTGTGTGTAACCATTGGTTACATCATGAAGCCGACCGATCTCAAACGCGTTCGAGAACAGATTGGGGCTGACGCAACAGCAATTGGCTGATGCGTTACGGACGACCCGGGTGTCGGTGGCGCGATATGAAGCTGGGATGCGGCGAATTCCCGGAATGGTGAAGTGGCGCATCGATCAACTCAGCCGTGTATCGGAAATTCCGATGGCGGGGATGGTCGCAGCCGGTTCACCGATTGAACCCGTACCACAGTCTGAACTGATCGATGTCCCGCCCAGCATGTTACGAGGTGGGAATACCTTTGCGCTTCGTGTGAAAGGTGAGTCCATGAAAGACGACGGCATTCTTCCTGGCGATCTGATGATCGTGCGCAAACAGGAGACGGCGCAGAACGGACAAACCGTCGTCGCACTGGTCAATCAGTGAAGCGACGATGAAAACCTATTTGAAAAAGGAGACGCACATCGAACTGCATCCGGCCAATGCGGCGATGCAGCCGATTATCGTGAGGCCGTCGGACGAGTTTCATATCGAAGGGGTGCTGATAGGAGTCATCCGGCATTGCGCAATCTAAGTGAAGGGGAGGTAGAGAAATGACAGCGACGAAGGAACGGTTAATGGACCTCGAACGGACGGTCGATACGATGAATGGACGGTTGCGAGATATGCAATGGGAGCTGCGGCAGGCCAAGGGGCATTCGCTGACGGAGCGCTTCTGGAAGAATCTGATAGGTTTCCGGCAAGGCAGCGAGTTTATGTCAGCTGTCTGTAACAGGCAGGTTCGGCCGAATACGAAGATGGTGGACTATGTTGGCACAACAACCAGACATTGAGATACAGATAGCCGGTCCCTGCGCCGATTGCGGGCTCATCGTCGAACGGCGAATTGAGTGCGTGGATGGCTTCACGCATTCCACGGTGGACCTCTGTCAGGCCTGTTGGATTGCCTGTCAGCAACGGCAAGTCTTTGCGGGGGGATGCTGCGGATAAGCGAGGTGCGGTATGCATGCAGGCATGGAGACAGCAGAACTGCCATTTGTTGAACGTCAGCGTCACACGCCCACGTTACGCCGCAGACGCAAGCCGGTTCGAGATGAGTTTGTGGCGCTGCGCCACGCTCAAGTGACTGTTCATTCAGATGACCGATTGCTCCTGCTCTATGGCCATCCGCTCGTCTATCCAGTAGGTCTCTATGCGGCCACCGAGCGGGTATTGGACGGAGACCCCGTCGTGTATCTCGATGGCGCAAATACCTTCGATCCATTTCTGATGGAAGGACTGGTCCGTGCTCATCGGCGACAGCCAGGCACGGTACTGACCATGATGCATGTTGCCCGCGCCTTTACCTGTCATCAAATGGAACGGCTGGTTTCCGATTGTCTAGGCACCGCGCTGGAACGATATCAGGCTCGTATGGCTGTCCTGTCCGGTCTCTTTGACACTTTTTACGACCAGGCAGTACCGGAACAAGAAGCATTGCGTCTCTTTGGCCGTATGATGGAGGCAATCCAGCGCTTGGCAAAACAGGGGTACACGTTGCTATGCCTGTGCCCCCAGGCTCCCATCCTGACGCACCATGGCCGGCGCTGCCTCGACCAGCTCCGTGGGCAAGCCGACCGGGTTATCAGTCTCCATGAAGCACAGGGGATGATCCGATTCGAGGAAGAGACTCGAGGAGTTGCCCGGTCATGGGAGGTTGTCCGCTCGCTACTTAGCGGCTAAGTGCGATTTCTGGAAAGTAAGCTAAGGGTGACTGTTTATCGAATACTCTACAAATTGCAACAAATCCTACCTGTTGAGACCCTCGCTTGCTTCGATGGACATGGGCGCCTTTGGGGCTGTCATGCGCTCACTTTAATGGAAGTTTGACGCTGATTGCCCCGCCAAGATCGCCCTCTTTCCCGCCCTCCCGAGGATACCCTGAAATGTCTCGCTCACCTTTTGGTTCTCCATGGCAATCTAGACATGCTTTACTGTAGTACAAGGGCAGCACCAGACGCAGCGTTTGTCCACCATCAGTTACCTCCCAGTTTGCCTTCAGTTCACCGAGGCGAGAAGCCTGTTCAGCAAGTGATTTGAGCACAGCTGCCTCATACTGGTCTGGTTTGTTTTTCGGGTTTCTCAAAAACTGTTCGGGAGCGATTTGTCGAAGATAGATGCCGGACCAGGACTGAAAACGTGCGGCTGTCTCAGTCCCAAAGGTCGCAGGAATAAGCCCTTTATACCGAATCCCAGGAATATTAATCGGCGTTTGATAACTGTCGATGGTTTTCTTGCTCTCTTCTAATAGTCGAGCAAGGAGCGGCTGGGCCATGGTTGGGATCTTGTCGCTTGGAATGGAAAGGTTGATGCCAGTTCGTTGTTCAAAAAGCGCTAAGACCTGTTTTTCAAAGACAGCCGAGGTAAAACCTTTATCACCCTTGGATGGGTCGTTAATGAGTTCCTGGTTCATCCCGACTACAACACGCCCAGAATCAAAAAGGATGGCGAGCAGGCGTGAGGTTTCGCGGGCCTGCTCGTGCTCCTCTGCTCGTCCGTAAGAAGAGGTTATGCCGAGAAGGACGAGGGCTGCTAGCAGTGCCTTCATTATGTAACTTTGCGGTGTGGGCATAGGTATCAACGCATGTCCAATAAAAGCCATGAATCGCATTGGTACCTCTTTGCAAGCAAGAAAAAATCCTTGTTGACCCTTGGCTGGTAATCGCTCAATCCATTAAGGGAGAGCGGTAACGGCGTACGAGAGGTGTAAAGGTATAAGTGTTCATAGTGAATCGGCGGAGGTATTGTAGGAGGATTACCTATTCAGGCGCAAGAGCCGAACGCTATTAGACACAGGCTGCAGTAAACAGGAGTTATTAGATGTGTGGCACGAGGAAGGGATTCGGTGGTGGTGAAGGGGAATAAATTTTATTTGGCCCAAAGATTAAGGTAGCACTGCGACCACCGGCTCGAGTTGGCGGTTGAGACAGCCCTGTTCATCCCGGTCCATGAGAATGAACTCTAGGCCGCACTCATATCCGTTCACCCATCGAACCGATGTGAGTGAGACCGTTAATGGAGTAATCCCAGTAGGCAGATTGATAAGCAGCTTGCCAAAATCACCGCGCGCCACGGTAGTTTTACTCTGGACTCTGCACCCTCTCACCGATAAATCTCCGATCATTCCAAACCCGCAGGGACGGTGGTCAGTGGCAAGCCTTGCAGGAAATTTCACGGGATAGCGAGGAAACTGGCGTTGCTCCTTCTGTGGATGCTGGCGTTGCTCCTTCTGGGGGAGCTTCCCCCGTCGGTGCTTCAGCCAGCTTGCCATCCATGTCCTGCAGTGGTTGCAAATGACGCTGGTGTCAGGTCCAAAAATAATGCGCAGAGCAAAGGGGACCATGGCAATGGTGGCACACCAGCCGACCCACGATGCCTTGAGTAAAACTTCTTGTCCTCCCAAGATCCAGCTTGCCAGGCCGACCAGCGCCGCGACCATCATGGCAAGGTAGAATAACAATGCCCCAAGAACCAGTGACTCGATGAGTAGATTCTTCAGATGATGAATGGTCATGATGGCCCCGGTCGTGAACAGGTGGGAGGGACGAATACACGGCAAAGCGGGTTCAACTCTATGATAACGGCTGGAGAAGCTAGAGCCGCCAGCACCTAGAGGCGACACCTACGTATGGCAATGAATTGACTTATTTATTTTGGCCAATAGTCGTGTTGATGTCCGTTTCCCCACCATGGGAGGGCACCAGCAGGCAATCCAAAATGTGCGAGAAGCTGAGGGTTGAGCGCGGCGGCCTGAAAAGAACCCCCCCACCGAAGTCGTAGGACCATAAAAAAAGTTAAAATTGCCCGTACGCTTGCACCTGTAATTGCGCCCGTTAATAAGGTCGTGCCCGCTTGGAGGGAAAAGGTTCCACCATTCACTCCACCTCGCCCCAGCGAAAGGGCCGGTGGAGAAACTTAGTGTGCAAGACGGGCACATCTCGTTGCGAGTGACGCCTGTCGAATACCGGGGCGTAATCCCCACCGCGTGGAAAAGAAGTCTGGGCACTTAGAAGCTGGCGTCAATAGAGTTTAAATGCCCAGCAGAAGGCGGTTTTCAGTGGTTAGCATGTTTTATATCAAGGAGTGTTTGGTAGCGGACGATTTGGCAAGGACTTCGCAATCTTCGCGAGTATTTCCTTGCAGTAGAATTCCACGATGCGGGCTTCTTTCTCTGGGAGTGGTCTATTCGTCCGATGAGAGAAGAGCAACTGTTCACAGGCACTGGAGAAAGTACGAAATTCTTCGCCCTGCTGCATGAATATCCTTTCAGTGAGAAATTAACGCATTATTGTTTGACTCGTATCGAGAACAAGGCCGAACTGTAGTCCTTTGATCCATTTGACCGTCCCTTCGTACCGATGGTCAGTACAGCCCGAGACTCCGGTAGAGAGAATCAGCATGTAGCCTAGTAAACCCAGCCTCATACCGCACCTTCTTTTGATGAGCACGTTTGCAATGCCCCGCCTGAGGTGTTCACATGGTATCCTGCGAGCGCTGCGGTGACTATCCTACGTTGGAGTGAGCGGGCTCTCAAAAGGGGCAAGAGTTGCCCCAAACCCATGACAAGTTATCCCATGAACCAAAGGTTCTTTTGCCTTGGAGAAACTGCTAGCGGTATCTAGCCTAGGAAATTCTGTTGTCCTCGATTATCGGACACCTCCCAAAAAGGCATGGGGCTTGCCTTTGCCGAGGGAGGGAATAGCACCATCAAGAAGGTAGAGAGGAGGAACATGGCCTCATCATCGACCGACCCACAGTTGAGGCGTTCCCTCCTCGGGTTGCAGTTGCGGTCCACTCGTCGACCCAATGGCGGGGTGACTGGGCGCTCGTCTGGTTTTTACTCCTGCTGATAAGCATCCTTACACTCTCCGTGATCATGCTGTCCAATGATGCTGTCGAAAAGGCGCTGAGCTAGCTCCCCCAAACGGGACAGTTGGTCAGCAGCCCCCTGTGCTCGGTACTCTGGCAGCGTCGCAAAGGCCATGGATGCCGTAGAACCTTGAAAGGATGTTTGAGGTACACGACTGAATCAAGAAGGGGAACATCGTCGTGTCTTGCTACAGTTAGCGGCAAAAGGGAATGCTCAGGCACGCAAGGAATTGGAAGACAGTACCATGCGTGCTTGTATCTGGCTGCTCCAGCTGGCTAGCTACACGCCAAAGGTAGAGCAATCCAGCATGTCAGCCGCGGTGCAGAGGATATTGGATAGCCTGTGGGATGTCGAAAATGATGCCACGTAATAGAGGTTAAACATTGCACTGACCACCAAGCACAGTATGCATTCGAAACAGAGGATGCGCTGATGCCAACGAAACAAGCGCGGGAAATAACGTATCCACAAATGGAGGGGACCTTAGCGCTAGCCAGTGAGAGCCCAGTCTTACTCCAAGTGCATCCTTACGCTGCGAAGTCCCCACGCCCTAGCTGGTGCCGTGAGCGGTGATGCCACCCGAAAAAGAGTGCCACGCCGAGACCGAACATCAGCGACGTCCCCGGCACGGGAACGCCACCGGTCACCGACGTTAAGCCTCTTGAGTCTTGTGGAAAATTCGTTCCAACGGCATACTGGGCTTTGATCGTCCATTGATTCGGGTCGCCGAACAGTGTGCCATTGTTCAAAACTGTTCGAAACGTAAATGAGTATGTGCTTCCATTGACGGACCCGACTCCCAAAGGACCCCCAGCGGAACAGATAAACCCGGCACTTGATTGACCAGAACACCCGCCCGCAGACAAATCGCCAAACACCGGTTGGCTAAAGCCATTCGTCGGATTGAGCAGAGTACTACTCAATATATCGGTTTCATTAGCCAACTTGAATGCGATCGCATATAACCCTGTTCCGGCTCCGGTGTAGCCGGTCGTATTCACGGTGTATAGGAAATCATACTGTGTCGTAGTGGCACCCACCACCGTGTTAGCGTCAATTGTGCTCAGGGTATAAACTGAGCCGAAGCAATTGCCGCTGCCACAGTCCGGGCCATACGTGATCGATAAGGCGTGTGCCGTTGTACCTGCTCCGAATAGCAGAGCAGCACCGAACAGCGCAGCCAGGAATGTCGCCAGCTTCTTTCGTGTTCTCATATTTGGTTCCTCCGGTGTTACAAATGGATTCAGAGACAATCGACATCACTCTTATATGACTCAGCTGCGACTCTCAGGTTATTAATTGGTGTAACACCTCCTCACAAGCCTCACGGATCCGGCAAGGACCAGCATAAACAGCTCGGTGTTACTCGTGTGCAACCGAGAACCGCTGGTTCCTTCGGGGCGCATTGTCACCAATAGGACTTCTAATCTGTTCCCGGGGCCAGGATTCCCTCCGTACCCCCAGGGGCGTAGGCTGCAGGTCTGCATGTCGGTGGTGCGACTCCGCCCGGCGCGCGACAGACTGGCGACGGGTATTGCTCAGATTCCGAATAAGTGGATGTCTGAGAGGCCTCGTCCATCGGGAAGTGTATGCACGTAACATCACCTAGCCTAGTTAGATCAAGTAGAACAGCTATGGGTGTTTGCACTAGGAATTAAAGGAAAGTCACTGATCAAAGCGCCGGAATTGAAGCAATTCGATACGCCTGCCCGGACCTGGATGAGTGACGCGGGGTTGCCGGGGGAGATTGGCAATAGCCTGGTCAACGCGATCGGGAAAGTCGTCGAGACCACGCACAAGATGAGTGAAAAGCAATTAGAAGCCTACGCCAACACCGAATATGCGAAGCTGGAGCGGGCCTACGGGAACAATTTAGAGACGAAGCTGCAATCGGCCGCACGCATGGTCCATGAGTTAGAGACGAGGCAACCAGGCTTAAAGACTTTGCTGAAGTCGAAAGGGACCGGGGATAACGCGATTATTGTGAGCATGTTGGTTCAGCAAGCGGCACGATGGCATGAGCGCAAAGGCCGCTCATAGAAGTAATAAAGCTGGATTGTAGATGCAATCCCTGTACAGACTGGTCCTCAACTCAACGCTTAGGCATGCACGGGGTAGATGCTAGGATTCGGCAATGAATTTTGCGAGAACTTGATCGCGATGTGCCTGGCAAATGCCATGGGATTGGACTTCCCAGGCCGGAGAAGGATGATCTAGCGAGCTCGACTTACGAATAATGGATGGCCTTCCCTCTTATTCGCACCAAGCACATAATACGATCAAAGTAACCACGTTGATCAGCGATGAGTCTAAGCCGCCCAGCCTCGACGAGAACGACGGTGCCAGATTACCAACGCGAGAAGTCCCGCCCCGAGCAGTAGTAAAGATCCTGGTTCAGGAACACTTTGCACTGTGGTGCCCTGAACATTGAGCGAATTCAATCCGCCGGTCTTTGCGGCTTCGCTCACATAGTATCCATGGTTTTCAGTTCCAGGACCCGGCTTCGTCTTTGCGACTTCGCTCACGTATTGTCCATGATTTTTGTATTCGTCGAACTCTATCGGACTCGCGCTCGCTAAACCCGCCAGACCTGCCACAGAGGCAATCGAGAGGACAGCAGAGTTGCATTTTTCATTTTGTAACTCCTCCTGGAATTCAATGGAGTGCATTCTTCGGACCAGTGCAACTGTGAGTGGAGTATAGGAGGATGCAAAACTGTCTGTGACCTGGGGAGTCCCCTAGGCAAATAGGTTATTAGGCGAATTGCTTTAAGTACGTAATTGTGCGTAGGCTGAGTGAGTCGCGGAGAGAGTGGCTGACAACGCACAAAAACGTGCTGGTAACCCTTGTTTGGGGGGCATTTTATTGAATTTACTAGAGATAAAAAGATGGAGAGTTGAGCCTTATTCACACTGTCTCACGGCCCCGAGATCATTGCTCAGATGTACATGCCAGATGAGCAGAGCAAGCAAAATCAACCACACGAGCACCACGACCAGACTGATTCGCCAGAATCGTCGCCATTTCTGCGGCGTAAACGACGGGAGCATGGGCCCTCCTAGAAAAGAACACGCTCTAAAAGAGTCAGCGGCATGGTGAAACCAATGTCACGGATGACGTTGTTATTTTTCTTAATCCGTGCGCTCGACCCTCACGCATAATCGACAACTAGCCTGATTCAATAAGGTAGTTGCACGTTTACAGGCCGGATAGGGCCCACCCATTCTCTGACCAGGTATGCCGAACCGCTAGCGTGTCAGCTGGATTTGAGCAAAAGGTAGAGTTACTGTGGCGACTTGGGTGGATGGAATAGAGTATGAAGGAGAAGGAGGATGTATGGGTTTTGTCGGTCCATTTCTAAGGTGGTGACCATGATCCATGGATTCAATCGCGAGGTGGATGGTGGGATTGAAATCCTAGGTTCTCGCCGGCTGTATCCGCCTCCCCGAGGTTCCACATCGTAAGGGGCACCCCTAGCATCTGCATCACTACACAGAAGCACAAAAAGACCATAAGAGCACAGCATGTTCGATTGGCGAAACGACGCAATATTATCAATGCCATTTTTAGAGACTCAGAATTAGGTGAAAACGTAAGCCATTGATAAGTAAGTGAATTAAAAATTCACCTGAGAAGGTATAGCACATAAATAGTGCGAAAGTACACAGTCCGTGCGGTTTCGCACTATTTTGTGTGAGTAATGCTCTGGCTGGTTCTAGAGGTTCGTGTGCGGCGAAGCGGAAGTATGAAATTTAACAGTGGGTGGCGAAAGGGGCGATAAGCTAACAAATTCAATGACGACGTACCGAAAAACAAACGGGTCCGAAACCTGGTCATAGGTTCTTGCCCGGTCATCCATGGGCTTGATGTTCGGGATTCGGCAGCCGATGGATGGGCCGGTCGGTCTTCGAGTCTCAAGGCCTTGGATAATTCACGCGCAATCACCGGCGCAACGACCCGGGTTCCTTGAGGAGACCAATGTCCCCGATCATAGTTGCCATAGATCCAAACGTCCCTCGTGCCACCTCATCACTGAGTGAGGCAGTCAGGTCCACAAACATCCAGCCATTCTTCGCGGCATAGTTGCTAAGGGCTCGCCTTTGGAATTCGGACACGCGATCCGTCTCCGGATCGCGATCCACCCTCACATCTCGATAAATTTCATACGCGGATGGGTTATAGAGCAGAATAACGACGGGGGCTGTTGCACTTTGGCCATTTCGACAGCAAGGCGATCATAATGTCGAAATACTAACGGCATCCCTTCATTCACCCACTCGAACCTC